>NZ_CP018911.1:0-1200000 GCF_004000605.1 Glycocaulis alkaliphilus
TGTTTTCACCGGCCCGCCGGCGGCCATTGATAGCAGATACCGTACTGTCCGAACCCGGATTGAACGTGCCGTAGCCGATCATGTTGACGTGGACGCCTTCGCTGAGCACGTCTTGCGGGATCGGGCTGAACAGCATTCCATAGGTCGGCAGGGTGAAAAGCGGATCGAAAGTGGTCAGCATGGCCACATCAGCCGCCGGGAAAGGATCACCGCCAAAGGCCCCCGCCTCTGGCGTCATCACATTCAGCGCGAAAGTCAGCCCGTTGCGGTCATCAATGAACTGGTTGTCAGTACCGATCCAGTTGAACAGAGCATCAAACGTATCAGGGCCATAGGCGATGATCGGCGTCAGCGGGCCGCCCTGCAGGCCGTAAAAATCATTCGGCAGGCTATTGAAGCAGTGGGCGGCGCTGATCACGGTGCGCGGATTGATCATCGAACCGGTGCAGTTGAAACCGATATTGCCGTTGGTCCGGTTCCACATGAAAATCTGGATGACACCGTCCCACGGAGCCGCGAACTCCTGCGCGCCCTCGTCCCCGACATCGTCACGAAACGGAATGGCAGCGGATGGCGCCGTCATTGCCAGCGCGAGCGTGCTTGCAGACGCAGCGGCGTAAAGGCTTGCCTTGATCCCTTTGATCATTGGAATTTCCCCTTTTTGATTTTCTGGCGCAGGCCCGGAAACGGCTTCGACATCGGCCTGCAAGGCGGCTAAGATTAGGCCGAAACATCGTGCAAACAAACATTTTCGTAATGAAACGCGCCCGGTTTTTTTTCGCCTGTGTCCTTCTGATCTGGATGGCGCCTGGCTGCACGCCGGCCCCGTCGGCCGATTCCGGCCACGCGCCGCGGCCCTTTCTGGACCTGGAATCGCAGCCCCCTTCCAACCAGATTATGCCCCCGCAAATGGTTCGTATTTCCGGCATGGTGTCACCCGTCAGGGCAGACCAGATCACCGGCACCTGGCATGCAGGAATGTGTGAACTGACCCTGTCGGGTGACGGACTGCAGGGCGAGGCGGCTGTATCCGGTGAGTGCCCGCCTGGTCTTGATGCGGTGTCTGGCTGGGTGATCGAGGCGGAGCACCGCGCACGTCTCAGCCTTGCAGATCAGAACGGCAATGAGTTGTGGGCGGGCATCTATACCCGTACCGGCCTGCTCAGCGGCATTGCAGCCGGTAGCGGTGCGCTGGAGTTCGCCCGCTAGCACCGGCAGGACACGCCTCGACACCCGCCGCCTGAGCCGTTAATCCCGTCGCCAAACACAATACCGAGCGGGCCTGTCATGGCCTGCCATCAGGAGGACAGACCGATGAGCGCCGATATCCGCACCATCCCGCACTTTATCAAGGGCAAGCATGAGGCGGGCGCGTCTGACCGTTTTGGCGATGTGTTCGATCCGAGCGCTGGCGAGGTGCAGGCGCGCGTGCCTCTGGCCACCAGGGCAGAGCTGGTCCAGGCGGTGGAGATCGCCCGCGAAGCCCAGATCGGCTGGGCGGCAACCAATCCACAGCGCCGCGCCCGCGTCATGTTCCGCTTCAAGGCGCTGGTCGAAGAGAATATGGAAGACTTGGCCCGCATGCTCGCCTCCGAGCACGGCAAGGTGGTCGCTGACGCCAAAGGCGACATCCAGCGCGGCCTTGAAGTGATCGAGTTTGCCTGCGGCGTGCCTCACCTGCTCAAAGGCGAGTACACCGAAGGGGCTGGCCCCGGCATCGATGTCTATTCCATGCGCCAGCCGCTGGGCGTCGTGGCGGGCATCACCCCGTTCAACTTCCCGGCCATGATCCCGATGTGGATGTTTGGCGTCGCCATCGCGTGCGGCAATGCCTTCATCCTCAAACCCTCAGAGCGCGACCCGTCCGTGCCGCTGCGCCTGGCCGAGCTGATGCGCGAGGCGGGCCTGCCCGATGGCGTTCTGAATGTCGTACATGGCGACAAGGAAGTCGTGGACGCGATCCTGGAGCACCCGGACGTCAAGGCCGTCAGCTTTGTCGGCTCATCTGACATCGCCCAGTACGTCTATGTGAAGGGCGCAGAGAACGGCAAGCGCGTCCAAGCCATGGGCGGCGCAAAAAACCACGGCATTGTCATGCCGGACGCCGACATGGATCAGGTCGTGAAAGACCTTGTGGGTTCCGCCTTCGGGTCGGCCGGTGAGCGCTGCATGGCGCTGCCTGTCGCTGTTCCGGTCGGCGAGGACACCGCCAACCGCCTGATCGAAGCACTGATCCCGGAGATCGAGAAACTCACGCCCGGCCATTCGCTGGACCCGGATGCCATTTACGGCCCCGTCGTCACCGCCGCCCACAAGGCGCGCATTGAGAGCTATATCGAGATGGGCGTCAAAGAGGGCGCGGAGCTTCTCATCGATGGGCGCGGTTTTGAACTGCAAGGCCACGAGAAGGGCTTCTTTGTCGGCCCGTCGCTCTTCGACCGCGTGCGCCCGGATATGCGCTCCTACCAGGAAGAGATTTTCGGCCCCGTCCTGCAGATCGTACGCGCCAAGGACCTGGAAGAGGCCGCCCGCCTGCCGAGCGAACACCAGTACGGCAATGGCGTTGCCATCTTCACCCGCAACGGGCTTGCCGCGCGCGAGTTTGCCGCAAAGGTGAATGTGGGCATGGTCGGCATCAACGTGCCGATCCCGGTGCCGGTCGCCTACCACACCTTCGGGGGCTGGAAGCGCTCGGCCTTTGGCGATTCCAACCAGCACGGCATGGAGGGGGTGCGCTTCTTCACCAAGATCAAGACGGTCACCCAGCGCTGGCCGTCTGGCGAGGTTGCCGACCAGTCCTTCATCATCCCGACCATGGGGTAGGGTGACCGCGTCAAATCCGTGCTATCACTGCCCGCATGGACACAGCGCTCGCCATACCCACGCTGGACGATGCCCGCGCCCGCCTGATGGCGGCGCGGGACAGCTTGCGTGCGCTTGGCGTTACCGCGATTACCCTGTTCGGCTCGATAGCTAGCGGCAAGGCTCATCCGGCCAGCGATGTGGATGTCGTCATCGAGACGGCGGAGGAGAGCTTCGGCTATGACGCGCTGCTCGCTGTGGCCGAGCGTCTGGAGGACATCTTCCTGCGCGATGTGGACGTGATCCATCAACGCTCGCTCTCGCCGGAGCTCAAGCGGGAAGTGGCGATCACAGGTGTGAGAGTGGCGTTGTGAGGGCCCAGATACGCAAACGCCTGTCAGACGCGCTCACCGAAGCGCGCTTTGCGCACGGGCTTGTCACTGAACGGGACGCTGACGCGATTGCGCGCGATCCTGTCGCCCGGCGGGCACTTGAACGCGCCTGTGAGATTGTCAGTGAAGCCCTTCGCGCAGCCATTGAAAGCGAGCCGGGTATAGTGGCGGACTACCCGGACATCCCGTGGAAGAAGGCCATCGGGCTGCGCACCCGTCTCGCCCATGCCTATGACAGGGTCGATATCGCTTTCCTCACCGATGCCGCCAGAAACGCATTCCCGGACCTGATCTCGAAGCTGGAGAAGGCGCTGGCCTAGGAACGCTGGCACAACCGCACACAAAAAACCCCGCCGGAGCACTCCGGCGGGGTTTTGCGTGTCAGGCGCAGGCTGGAAGCGCCTACTCCTCACCATCCATCAGGTTCTGCATGAGGAAGGTGTATTCCAGCGCGAGCCGGTTGGCGGTCTCGCGCAGGTTTGCCGCCGCCGAGTGGCCGCCTTCCATGTTCTCGTAATAGAGCATGTCGAGGCCGAGCGCGTCGGTGAGATAGGCGAGCTTCCTCGCGTGAGCGGGATGCACCCGATCGTCCTTGGTCGAGGTCAGAAGGAAGAGTGGCGGGTATTCCCGGTCCGGGTTCACATTGTGAAGCGGCGAGATCGAGCGCAGGAAGTCGCGCTCCTCCGGGTTCTCGTCCGGGAAGCCGTATTCGGCCTGCCAGCTGGCGCCTGCGAGCATGGTGTGGAAGCGCATCATGTCCAGTAGCGGCACCTGGCTGATGACGGCGCCAAACAGATCCGGGCGCTGGGTATACATCACGCCGGTCAGAAGCCCGCCATTGGAGCCGCCCATCACGCCGAGCTGGCCAGTGGTGGTGACGCCATCCTCGACAAGGGCTTCGGCCACCGCGATCAGATCATCATAGATGCGCTGGCGGTTGGTGGTCAGGCCCGCCTGGTGCCAGGCGGGGCCGAACTCGCCGCCGCCGCGAATATTGGCCAGCACATAGGTGCCGCCATTTTCCAGCCAGAGCCGGCCCATCGTGCCCGAATAGGACGGGTTCAGGCTGACCTGGAAACCGCCATAGGCATAAAGCAGGGTTGGCCCCGGCTCGGCGCCCGAGCGTTCCGGATTGTGGATGATGAAATAGGGGATGCGCGTGCCGTCTGCGCTGACCGCCTCGCGCTGCTCCACTTCGAGGCCAGTGGTGTCGAACCAGCTCGGCATGGACTTGGCCGGTGAAAGCGAGGTCGCATCCGCGCTGACGCGGTAGAGCGTGTTGGGCGTCAGATAGCCCTGCGCCGAGACGAAGGCGAGGTCAGACTGGTCATCGGCCGTGGTGATGGAGACCGAGGTGTTCTCCGGTGTCTCGATCTGGCGGCGCTGCCAGCCATTTTCATCACGGGTAAAGACCCACAATCCCCCGACGACATTCTCGTCGATCACGGCCAGCAAATGGTTCGCCGTCGCGGCAAACCCGCCAACCGACTGGCGCTCGCCCGGCACAAACACGGTCTCGATGGCGGGAAGCTCGCCGGTTGCGGCCAGCTCAGACATGGAAAGCGAGAGCACGGCGCCCTGGGGATAGGTCTCGCCGCCTTCCACGGGCGTCCAGTCTTCCTCGATGGAGAAGACAAGCTGGTCGCCAAAGAGCGCCTGCGGGCTGACCCGGCGCGGCAGGGTGAGCCGGATCGGTTCACCTTGCGCATTGTCGGGCAGCAGCCAGTAGACGCTCTCAAAGAAGGTCTCTGCCTGCGTGGCCAGAAGATAGAAGGTGCCGTCGGCCTGCTGGTAGCGGGCCGGCCACACGCCGACATCGCTGGCCGCGCCCGTGAACACGACTTGCGCCTCTTCAATCGGCGTGCCGCGCGTCCAGCGCTTGACCACGAAAGGATAGCCGGACGTGGTCGTTTCCGCCGGATCAAGCGCGGTCGCGATCAGCAGCGTGTCTTCATCGATCCACGCAGTTGAGCCCTTGGTGGCGTCGATCTCGAAACCGCCTTCAACGAAGCTGCGCGTCTCCATGTCCCATTCGCGCCGGACCGCCGCGTCAGAACCGCCATCGGAGAGCGTCAGTATGCAGCGATTATAATCGGGCGACAGGCAGGACGATCCACGCCAGACCCAGTTGCGCCCTTCGGCGTCAGCCAGCGCATCAAGATCAAGCACGACATCCCACTCAGGCGCGTCGGTCTCATAGCTTTCCAGCGTGGTGCGGCGCCACAGGCCGTGCGTGTTGTTGGCGTCCTGCCAGAAATTCCACAACTCGCCGCCGCGCACCCCGACAAACGGAATACGGTCGGTGCTCTCGAGTACTTCCAGTGCGCGGTCATGAAGCTGCTGATAGCGTGGATCGGCCTGCAAATGGCCCAGCGAGCGCTCGTTCTGCGCCGCGGCAAAGGCAAGAGCGGCCTCGCCTTCCACCTCTTCCAGCCACAGCAATTCTTCGGAGCCGGACTGGATCGCCGCATTCAGCGCGCGCGATTCAGCATCCGGGCTGGCACGCTGACCGTCGCGGGCATCAGAGGCGGACGCAGACTGGTTCACAATGACGTCTCCGGAATTGGCAGGTTCACAGGCGGCCAGCAAAAGGCCCGAGCCAGCAGCCATCAGGGCAGCTTTGTACATCTTCATGGATTTATGATCCCCCATAGGAAAAGCTGTCCGCATTGAACTCTGACCGGGTGCCAAGGTCAAAGCCCGCTACATTACAAACCTGACATAAGCGCGGCGCTTGCGCACCGCTGCGATGACGCGTATCGGCTTGTGCCATGAGAGCCTGGGCCATGAACGGGGCGGGAAACGCCTTTATCGTGATCGACGCGCGCGGGCGCGGGCGGCCTCTGGAGCTATCGCCCGCACAGCTCGCCGCGCTGCATGCCCGCCACCCGTTCGACCAGATCATGGGACTGGAAGACCATGGCGTGGCAGATGCCACCTTGCGGGTCTGGAACGCGGATGGCGGCGAGGTTGGTGCCTGCGGTAACGGCACGCGGGCAGCTGCCTGGCTGTTGTTCCGGGACCACGCCCGCTCCCGGCTGACATTCGCAGCCAGAGGCGGCGTGCTCAGCGCGCGGCAGATGGACAATGGCGCGGTGGAAGTTGATCTCGGCCAGCCCGGCCTCGGCTGGCGCGATATTCCGCTGGCGCGGGAAATGGATACGGTCAGGCTCGACTATACCGTCCCCCTGCCCGGCGGCGGACGCCTTGAGGGGCCGGGCGCCGTATCCATGGGCAATCCGCACGCGGTGTTTTTCGTCGATGATCTGGCCGCATTGCCGCTGGCCGACATCGGCCCGGCCATTGAGCACGACCCGCTTTTCCCCGAGCGCGTGAATGCGGGTTTTGCGCAAGTGATTGACCGCCAGACGATCCGGCTGAGGGTCTGGGAACGCGGCGCAGGGCTGACGCTGGCTTGCGGCACGGGCGCCTGCGCGGCGCTGGTCGCTGCGCACCGGCGCGGCCTGACAGGGCGCGAAGCGGTGATCATCGCCGATGGCGGCGAGCTGCCCGTCCGCTGGGACGCGGACGGCCATGTACACCTGTCCGGCCCGGTGGAGATGGAAGGCGGGCTGGATATTGAGGGGCTGGCCTAGCCTTCGGTCTCGCGCAACAGGCTCATCTCGTAGACGAAGCGGTTGCCCGGATGGACCGTATCGGACAGCGCAATCACCCGCCCGCTCTTGTCATAATAGCGCCGTCTTGTACGCAGCGCCGCTGTCCCCGCCTCGCAGTCGAGCTTCCCGGCCTCACGCTCGGTCATGGCACCTGCCAGGATGGCCTGATCGACGCGCGCCGTGGAAACACCGCGCACGCTGGCGATCCACTCGATGATAAGCCCGTTCATCTCCACGAGCTTTTCCACCGGCGGGGCAAGATCGGCGCGGATATAGATGTCGGTCAGCGCCAGCGGCGGCTCACCCGGCACGGCCCTCAAGCCGGATACGCGCATATACTCCCCGCCCGGCGCTATGCCGAACGTGCGCGCCAGATGGGATTCCAGCGAGACCATCTCCGCGCCGTCGGGGGTCAGCCGCGCATCGCGCGCGTACTGCATCAGATCGTCCACATTGCCGAGGCGCTGGGAAAAGGCCGCCTTGCTCTCGGTGGCGATGACCAGCGTGCCCGCCCCGCGGCGGCGCACGATCAGCCCGGCCTCGGCCAGCAGGCGCAAGGCCTCACGCGCGGTATGACGCGAGACATTATACGCCTCGCACAGCGCATGCTCGGTCGGCAGCAGCTTGCCGACCGGCGGATCACCCGCTGCGATACGTTTTTTCAGCGTTTCAGCCAGCCACACATAGCGCGGTGCGGCGCTGTCCTCGCCCCTGTCCTGTCCGGTCTGGGTCAAACAGGCTCTCCTGACGGCGTCCATTTTCCGCCCGCTCATACCATAGACTGGCGCGAATCCGTCAGCATTTGTCAGGGCAAACAAGGGCCGGCGGACAGGGCGCACCCTTGCAACGGGCGCAGGGTCAGGCTGGAATGGCCCGGACAAGCCGGAGACCTGCCATGATCGCGCTATTGCTGGCCACCCTCGCCTTTGCCGAGCCGGAAACCGCGCCGCAAGCGCAGGCTGAGCCGGTCTATGGCACCGCCGCCTACAGGGCCAGCTTTCTCACCGGACACTTCTCCAATGCCCAGCAATACGAGGCGTGGCAGAACGACGCCCAGCCGGATGTCCCCGCCTACGAGTTCGACCTGTACTACGCCACGCATGCGCGCGTGGAGGCGCCCGGACTTGGCGAGCACGTAATCTATGTGGAGTGGCGTTCCGGCGCAGCGGACGGCCCCGTCAGCCGCCAGCGGCTCTGGGTGTTTCGCGAGGGCGAGGAACAATGGTCAACCGGGTTTGACGTTTTCAAATTCCGCGATTCCGAAGCTTTTGCCGGCCGCGCGGATGAAGATGGCGCATTTGCATCCCTTACCGCAGAGGACCTCATCGGCTACCCGGAGGCGTGTCTGGTGGAGACCCAATCGCCAGCCCATGCGGGCTATTACTTCACGATCGAGAGCAATGATTGCATCGTGACGGCCGAAACCGGGGATGAGATACGGCTGCGTGCCAGCCTGCGCGGTCATCGCCACTTCTTCACCTATCGCGAATGGGCCAGTACGCTGGAAGGCGAGCTCGTATACCAGTTCCCTGATGCACCCTACCCCTACAGCTTCCGCCGCCTGCCCGATGAGGACTGACACCCCGCAATGACACAGCGCCCCCGCCCGCTCGTCATGGGTATTGTCAATGTGACGCCCGACAGCTTCTCCGATGGCGGTCAGCATTTTGATGCCGCCCGCGCCGTCACGCATGGCCATGCCCTGATCGATGCGGGTGCAGACTGGCTGGATATTGGCGGGGAAAGCACCAGGCCGGGCGCTGAGCCGGTCAGCGAAGCCGATGAACTGACGCGCGTCATCCCTGTGATCGAAGGGCTGGCTGGTACTGGCATTCCCCTCTCCATCGACACGATGAAGCCGGGCGTGGCGCGCGCCGCCGTGCAGGCAGGCGCGAGCCTCTGGAATGATGTGAACGCCCTGCAGGCCGATGAAGCGCTGGAAACGGCCGCAGAGCTCGGCTGCCAGGTCTGTCTCATGCACATGCAGGGCGCGCCGCAGACCATGCAGGCCGACCCCGTTTACGGCGATGTCGTGGCCGAGGTGGAAGCTTTCCTGCTCGCGCGCGTCGAAGCCGCAGTGCAGGCGGGCGTTTCACGTGAAAATATCTGGCTTGATCCCGGCATAGGGTTCGGCAAGACACTCACCCATAATCTGGCGCTGATGGCAGCCCTGCCACGCCTTGCAGGCCATGGCTTCCCGCTCCTCTTTGGCGCGTCTCGCAAGCGCTTCATCGCCGCGCTGGACGGCGATGCGCCTGCAGACCAGCGCCTTGGCGGGTCGATCGCGGCGGCGCTGCACGCGGCCCGGTCAGGGGCCGGGATGATCCGCGTACATGATGTGCGCGAAACCGTGCAGGCGCTGAAAATTCAGGCCGCCATCGCCAGCGCGCTCTAGCTGTCCTTGCGCGGCTTGCGCTTGATGCGCTTCAGGGTCTGGTCACCACCGGACGGGCCATCGCCCTTATAGGGCTTTTTACCGGCCTGCGGTTTGCCATCCTTGCCGGGCTTGCCAGCGTGGAACGGTTTCTCGCCGCCCGCCGGCTTGTCCTTCCGGAAAGGCTTGTCGCCCTTGAAGGATTTACCGCCCTTGTGCGGCCCCTTGTGCGCTCCATCCGGCTTTTTGCCCTGACCCAGCGGCTTGATATTCACACTCGGCGCGGGCGGCTTGTCCTCATAGAGGGCATCTTCCTCGCGCTCTGTCTTGCGGGCAAAGCGCTCCCGGCGGCCCGGACGGTCATCGCGCGGCGGGCGCTGACGGGCGGGCGGCGCATCCGGATTGGCAGGCTGCAAGGGCGTGTCGCCCGCGCGCCGGACCACCACGTTCTGGTCACGCTCGCGCGGCTCCAGAAGTGATTTTTCGAAATGCTCGACCTGCGCGCCGGTGATTTCAAAGCGGGTGGCCACCTCGCCAATATCAATCGCGCCAATATCGCGGCCCGTGACATCGCCCAGACGGCAGATCATCGGCACCAGCCAGCGCGGCTCGGCGCGTTGACGCCGGCCCATATCGACCTCGAACCAGACACTGCCCTCAAACCCGGCGCGCGGCGTGCGTTCACGGCGCTCGCGCCGCTCAAACGGCTCATTGCGGTCGCGCGGAGCTCGCTCCTCGCGCCGGACCGGGCCGCTATCCACCCCCAGCTCTTCAGGCGCGGGCAGGCGGCGCTCCAGCTCGGCCAGAAAGCCCAGCGCGACGCGTTCAGCGCCAAAGCGCTCGATGATCTCGCGCGCTTCACTGAGCCGGTCTTCGTCGATCTCGCCAGCAAAGGCGGGATGTTCACCAAGACGCTCGCGGTCTTTTGCCCGCACGGCCTCCGCGTCCGGCGCGTCGGACCACTCCGCATCGAGGCGCGCATCGCGTAAAAGCCTCGTCGCCCGGCCGCGCTGATTGAACCCGGTGACCAGCACGCTGATACCCTTCGCGCCCGCGCGGCCCGTACGCCCTGAACGGTGCAGCAGGGTCTCTGAATTGTTGGGCAGATCGGCATGGATAACCAGATCCAGGCCCGGCAAATCGATCCCGCGCGCGGCCACATCGGTCGCCACGCACACGGCCGCACGGCCATCGCGCAGCGATTGCAGCGCCTTGGTACGTTCGGCCTGGCTGAGCTCGCCAGAGAGGGCGACGGAGGCAAAGCCGCGATTGGCCAGGCGCGCCGCCATGCGGTTCACGCCCTCGCGCGTGCCGCAGAACACCAGAGCGCGCGGCGCGCCATGATAGCGCAGCACGTTGATGACAGCGTTTTCCCGGTCGCGCGGCGGCACGGCATGCACGACATAGCTGATATCGGCGTGCTGGCTGCCATGGCTGATCGTGGAGATACGCACCGCATCTGACTGATAGGTCTGGGCGATGCGCGCGATCTCTTTCGACACCGTAGCCGAGAAGAGCAGCGTGCGGCGTTCTTCAGGGGCTGACCCCAGAATGAATTCAAGGTCTTCGCGGAAGCCGAAATCGAGCATCTCGTCGGCTTCATCGAGCACGATGGCGCGAATGGCAGAGAGATCCAGCGCGCCCCGCTCGATATGATCCTTCAGACGGCCCGGCGTGCCGACAATGATGTGCGCGCCGCGCTCCATGGCCCGGCGCTCGGCACGAGGATCCATGCCGCCAACCGCAGAAGCAATGCGCGCACCGGCATCAGCATAAAGCCAGGTGAGCTCGCGCTGGACCTGCAGGGCCAGCTCGCGCGTCGGCGCGATCACAAGAGCCAGCGGGCTTTGCGAGAAGGGCAGTTTTTCATCCTCGCCCAGAAGATCAGGGGCCATCGCGATGCCGAAGGCCACCGTCTTGCCAGAGCCGGTCTGGGCGGAAACCAGCAAATCCTGCCCGAAAGCGTCCTCGGCCAGCACCGCGCCCTGAACGTCGGTAAGGGTCTCATAGCCCTTGCGCGCCAGCGCTGCGCGCAGCGCGGGATGGATAGTGTCAGGCAGCGTCATGAAAAGGCCTCGCAGGCGCGCGCTCAGACACAATCTGGCAGCGCGACACAAAAAACATCAGGCGCGCAAATCCTCCGGCGCCCATACAGCGCGGCGCTATAGCAGCTTCCCCGTGATAAGGGAACTGATCTGGCTTTGGCTTCCGTCAGACGCCGAAGATCAGAAGATCAATCGCAGCGAGAATGGCTCCGCGTGACGTCTCTTCGATATTGGTTACGGCCGGTCCGAGACTGCGGACGGGCAAAGCCGCCATGTCCGTCGTCACCAATGTGTATGTAACGCCGTCGATCGAGATGCCGGGTTTCAGGCGCGGGACGGCCTCCCTCGCGGACTGGGCAACAGGAACCAGGGGAATGACAACACAGCTGGCAAGGTCTGCCAGAAGATTGGACTGAACTACGACCACAAACGGCACGCCCGGTAGCGGCACGCGGTGAACATCGAACTGACGCGGCAATTCTCAGTCCTTCCCGGATAGGCCAGCCGCCCATTCCGGTGACAGCAGCGTGCCAGTCCGCTCAATACGCGCGTTGTGTGCCATCAGGGCGTCAGCATTCTCACGTTTCCAGCGCTCCGCCTGAGTTTCCTGAATTGCGCGCTTCAACCCGTCCTCAGCAGCGTGCGAGATATTGAGCCCGAGGGCGCGAGCCGCTTCGAGTACATGTGTCTCCACCGTCAGGTTGACGCGGACTTTGTTTGCCGGACCAGCCATGACAAATCTCCAAGCTTCGATATGCGCATGATTATACGCATACGAGCAGAGCTTTGTCAGCTCTCAAGTGTTACAACCCCTCAAAGACGCTGTCGAAGCGCACCATGCCTTTCACGCCCTGCATCGCCGCCCGGTCCAGCCGCGAAATCATGAAGGCTTCCTCCGGAACGCCCTCATAGGGGCACGTGATTCCCAGCGGCCCCGCCGGGACGAAACCGAAGCGCGGATAATAGGCCGGGTGGCCGATGAGCACGACGAAGGGCGCACCGCGCGCCTGCGCACAAGAGAGGGCCGAGCGGCAGAGCGCCGACCCGACACCGCTGCGCTGGCCGGCCGGGTCAACACTGACGGGCGCCAGTGCCAGCCCGTCCCTGACCACCCCGCCAGCCTCGTCCACGATGGGCGCGGGCGAGAGCATGATATGCCCGGCAAGCCCGTTGCCCGGTATCTCGGCGACCAGCGAAATCACCTCATCGCCATGCTTGTCACGCAACAGATCGACCAGCCTTGCCTCGTCATCGCGCTGGAAGGCGGCATGGGTGAGCCGGTGAACAGCCGTCTGGTCCTGTTCTGTCTCAGGTCTGATCAGCATGACCCGCCCCTATTCCGCCACCGCCAGCGCCGCGAGGCGCGCATACACGCCATCGCCTTGCGCGCGCAGCTCGCCATGCGTGCCCTGCTCGACGATCCGGCCCTCATTGAAGACCAGAATCCGGTCTGCGTCCCGGATAGTGGACAGGCGGTGGGCGATCACGATGGCAGTGCGGCCCGCCATGACATCGGCCATCGCCTCCTGCACCTCGCGCTCGGTCTCGTTGTCGAGGCTGGACGTGGCTTCGTCAAAGATCAGGATCGGCGCATCGGCGAGCACCGCGCGGGCAATCGCCACGCGCTGACGCTCCCCGCCGGACAGCTTCACCCCGCGCTCACCCACCAGCGTGTCATACCCGGCGGGCAGGCGCGCGATGAAATCATGCGCACGCGCACGCTTTGCCGCCGCGATGATCTCCTCCATGGAGGCATCAGGGCGCGCATAGGCGATATTCTCCGCAATCGAGCGGTGAAACAGGGCCGGATCCTGCGGGACGAGCGCTATGGAACGGCGCAGGCTTGCCTGCTTCACACCGCGCACATCCTGCCCGTCAATGAGAATTGCGCCCTCATCGACGTCATAGAGCCGCTGGACCAGCTTCACGAAAGTGGACTTGCCCGAGCCCGTAGGACCGACCAGAGCCACTTTCTCGCCAGCGGGGACCTCCAGCGAGAAATCCTCGTAAAGCGGGCGGTTCTGCCCGGCATAGGTAAAGCGCACGCGGTCAAAACTGATGGCCCCGGGACCCGGCACAAAGTCCGGCGCGCCCGGAACATCGGCGATTCCCGCCTCCTGCAGGGCGTAGGCGGCGATGTCCTGGATCTCGTCGAGACCTCGCTGGACGTTCTGCACTTCCTCACCAAAGCGGCGCATATAGCCCGCCATCAGCATGAAGGCGGTGATCGCAAACACCACCGCGCCGGGGCTTGCCTCACCGCGCTGCCACAGATTGATGAGCAGCCCCGTCAGGCCCGCCTGCAGGGCAAGCACGGCAATGATCTGCACCAGCCAGGTGTTCACAAAGCGCAGCCAGGTCTTCTTCACTTCCGCCCGCCAGCGCCAGGCCAGCGTATGGAAACGCTGGTCCTCGCGCCCTTCAGCCCCGAAACCTTTCACCGTGGCGATACCCGACATGGCATCGGCCACCGCGCCGCCCAGCTCGGAATCGATACGGTTGGAACGGATATTCTGCGGGCGCACATAGAGCGCCGACATCAGCACCGAGGCCACGATGAAAATGGCGGTGACGCTCAGCGCATAGAGCCCGACCAGCGGCCAGGTGAACAGCATGTAGACACCCAGCCCCGCCATCACGAGGACAGAGGGGATCAGCCCGAACCAGAGCGTCGCCGTGATCGTGTCATAGGCCCACATGCCGCGCGTGATCTTGCGCACGACCGAGCCGGCAAACGTGCTGGCATGCCAGTCGAGCGCGAAGCGCTGCACGCGCGCGAAAGACTCCGTCGTCATGTCGGCCATGTTGGCGCTGGAAAAGCGTATCTCGAAGCGCACCGCGATCTGGCGCATGGCGTTGAACGCAATGGCAAGGCCCAGAAACAGCGCGAACGCCGCCCAGTGGCCGCCATCGCCATTGCCGGTCCCATTATTGCCAGTCATCGTGTCGATGAGCCGGCCGGCAGCGACGGGAATGAACACGTCGATCACCGTGGCAATGAGCGTGAAACCCACCAGCGCGGCAAAGAACCACGGGCGGCGCATCCACTGGCGCCACAGGAAAGCCAGAACGGCAGCGTTGGAAAGCACGCGCGGTGCATGCGCGTCATCATCAAATTGTTCGGTCATGATCGTCTCGAATGCGTGGGGTCCGCACGGGCCCAGTGACGGGCGCGGACCAGGGGTCTGAAAATGGAAGCGTGGCTGTGCGGCAGGGGAAAGTGTTACGCAGGACGGCAGCCTTTCGGCCAGGCGTCCCGGTGCCCCCTTGTCCGCGCTACCGCGTGCGCGTGAGGGCGCTCCAGATTTCAGATCGCATGGGTCGGACGAGACCTCCTTTGGACGGCTAAACGCCGCCGGTGAGGGAAGCGTGTTACACCCGCCTGCCCGCCGGGCCAAGCGCGCAGACCGAAAACTGTGGCATTGTGGTTAACAGGTGTGGCGGTGAAGGCACAGGCGTGCAGCCTGCGATTGCTGGCTTCCTCCCCCGTTCACGGGGGAGGTGTCGAGCGTCAGCGAGACGGAGGGGGGGAGCTTTCTGGCAATCCCCCCCTTGGTCCTTCGGGCGTTCGAAGCTTCGCTTCTCACCCCGCCCGTAAACGGGGGGAGAAACGCAACAAGCGCTGGTAGAGAGTGTCAGAAATCCAGATCGGCATACCAGCGCGCGGGCGGCAGGCCGGGCAGGCGGTCATCCAGGAGCGAGCGGAAGGCCGGACGGCACTTGATGCGCTCATACCAGGCCTTGGCCGCCGGGAAGCTGTCCCAGGGCACATCGCCCAGATAATCCACGCACGAAAGATGCGCCGCCGCCACCAGATCAGCCATGGAGTAGCGCGGCCCCGCCAGCCCGTCGCGGCGCTCCAAGAGCATGCTCATATAATCAAGATGCGCACGCAGGAAATCGCGCCCCGCCCGGATAATCCCGGCATCGGGAGAGCCCAGATTCTGCATGCGCTTTTCCAGCTTCTCATGCAGCAGATAGGCATTCACCTCGGCATCGAACTTGCGGTCAAACCAGGTGACCAGCCGGCGCACCTCGGCGCGGCCCGCCGGGTCTGATGGCAGAAGCGGCGGTTCGGGCCGCGTCTCTTCCAGATGGGCCAGAATGGCATCGGCCTGCACGATGACCAGCGGCGTCTCGCCGCTGCGGTCTTCGAGTACCGGCGTCAGCCCCGCCGGGTTGAGATCGAAAAACGCATCTTCCGGTTCCCATACCCGCTGGAAGCGCAGCTCCACGGCGCACTTCTTCTCGGCCAGCGCAAGACGCGCCTGCCGGGACCAGGGATCAAGGGGCCAGTGGTGCAGAATAAACATCGGCCAAAACGCTAATGCGCTTCGCGCGGCGGTTTAAGCGCGTATTCAGCGCGCGCCGCCATCATGGGGCTCCGGGTCGGCGTCGAAAAAGCCCCGCCCGTGCGCCTCGCCATAGCCTTTGGGATCGGAATGGATCAGCAGGTCCGCGGCCGGATAGTGTTTGAGGACCCGCAGCTCGGCCGCCACCACGACGTCATGAGCCTCTTTGAGCGTCTGGAACGGCTCCAGATCCATGTGAACCTGAATGTGGATAAGCGGCCCGGCCGCGCGGGTACGTAGTTCATGCACGCCCAGCACGCGCGGATCGTCTGTCAGGAGAGCCTCGATATGCGCGCGGGTTGCGTCCGGCAATTCCCGGTCGAGCAGCTGGTTGACGGACTCCCGGCCCAGCTCAAACGCCGACTTTGCCAGCAGAACACCGACAAACAGCGCCAGAATCGGGTCTGCCCGCTCCAGCCCGGCAAAGACCGCCAGCGCAATCCCGCCCATCACGGCCAGGTTGGACAATACATCGGCAGAATAATGCGCACGGTCGCCCGTTACGGCGATGGAGCCGGTGCGCCGGATGACCAGCGTCTGCATGCGGATAAGGCCAAGCGTGAGGACCAGCGACAGCGCCATCACCGCCAGCGCCCAGCCTCCGGCCTCGACGGGCTGCGGATCAATCAGACGGCGCGTGCCTTCCACAAACAGGAAGAGGGCCGAGGCCGCCACCAATACCGCCTGCAGGAGGCTGGAGAAAGCTTCCGCCTTGCCATGGCCGAAACGGTGCTCATTGTCGGCAGGACGGGCCGCATAACGCACGGCGAGAAAGGCCGTCACAGAGGCCGCAAGGTCCAGAAGCGAGTCAAAAAAGCTCGCCAGCAGGGCGATCGAACCCGACGCTATCCAGCCCGCGAGCTTGGCGCCCACCAGAATCAGCGCCACGCTGACCGAAAGCGCCGTCGCCATCGTATTGATGCGCTGCGACTCAGCCGGATCCATACGGCCAGGCCCTGCCGGGCTGGCAGGCGGCATATCCGTTTCGGGCGCGGGTGACGGTGTAGCCATGGCGCCGATATAGGCGCACACCGTTACATTGTCACCAACGCCCGCTCGCGCAGATCAGCTCGCGAAATACGCCTCGACCTCGCGGATCAGGGCTTTCTTGGCCACTTCCACGATGCGCTTGCCCTTCTCCGGTGTGGCCTGCGAGGGATCAGAGCCGATCCGGCCATCGGGGAATTTCTTGCGGTAATCTGCCGCGTCGGTGAACCGGCCCTCTGGCGCGGTTTTCGGCGTCATCACCACGTCTTTCACCGCCTCTGGATAGGCGTAATAGGTGACGGCAACCTCCGAGGCCGTGGCATGGCTGCCATCGCCTTCAGGGAACAGCTCCTTGCAGACCTGTGCCACCTCGTCAAACATCCACCAGGAGGTCTGTTTGAGCTTGTAGGGGCAGGCCTCGCCATCGAGCGACCAGGCCGCATAGCTTTCCACGAACGCGGCATCAATGGTGGTGATGTTTCCGCCATGGCCATTGAGGAAGAAGATGCGCTTGAAGCCGTGCCGGTGCAGGCTGTCGATCCAGTCATTGAGCGCGGCAATCATGGTTGTCGGACGCAGCGTGATCGAGCCGGTAAAGCCTAGATGATGTTGGGCAGAGCCAACCGAGAAGGTCGGCCCGACCAGAAAGCCCGCCTCGTCGCCCGCTTCTTTTGCGATCACTTCAGGACAGATCGCGTCCGTACCCAGCAGGCCGTTCGGGCCATGCTGTTCGACAGAGCCGATCGGGATGATGATGCCCTTGGACTTCTTCAGATAGGCTTCGACTTCGGGCCAGCTGGCCTGGTTGAGCTGCATACCGGTATGTCTCCCGCAAATGAGGGGTCAATCATTCGCGACGGAGATCAGCCGATCACGCACCGTCTTGCAAGGGGATAGGCGCAGATAGGTTTAAGCTAACCCCGCCCGGCGCCGGAATTTGGCAATGAAGGCAGACTGGTCCGCACTCTGCATTTCTGTGCGGGCGGCGCTTGCCTGAAGAACAGGCGACAAGGATGACAGCGCCTCGTTGCCAGCGTTTTCCACCACTATGTCTGTCAGCCGGTTTACCGCATTCAGCGGATCAACCATCCCGCTGACATGCCATGCCGCCCGGGCGGCCAGCTCGGTAGCGTCGGCCTCGCTTATCCCGAAAAGCCGGGCCATGTCGTGCGTCATCGCCGCCCGGTCTGGCTCGGTTATCGGTCCTGCGCATGCCGCGACACCAAAAATCAGGACCGCCGCCGCCTCGCGCGGATCATCGATCGTCTCGACGGCGCGCCGGTTCGCCTTGGAGCGGAACCGCATTTTGCGCGGCAAATTGGCCGCCTCTCCGGCCAGATCTGCGAGGTCGCGGGCAGCCTGCGAAGCGATGTGAATCCGCCAGAAGATGAAGGCCGCCGTCCCCAGAACGCCCAGTATCGCCATGACTATGTGCATTGCCCGCCTCCATGCCGGGCTGAATATTACTGGCAGGCGCATCTGGTACAAGCTGGAATTGATCGGTGCGGGCAAGATGGTCCGCCCGCTTGCACCCGCCCATACCCTTCGGCCAAGCTCCGCCCGTCAGATGAGAGCCAAACGCGGAGCAGCACAGCCATGACAGACGAGATCATCCCGGTAGCCTCCAGCTTCTCAGGCTCGGACATGGGCGCAGAACGCTACAAGGCCCGGTATGCGCGCTCGGTTGAAGAACCCGAAGCATTCTGGCGCGAGGAGCTGGCCCGGCTCGACTGGATCAAGCGGCCGGAAAAAATCTCCGACGTCTCGTTCAACAGGGATGATTTCCGCATTCGCTGGTTTGAGGATGGCATCCTCAATGTCTCGGTCAACTGCATTGACCGGCATCTGGAGACCCGCGCCAACAAGCCCGCCCTGATCTGGGAGGGCGATCACCCCGCCCACCACCATGCCATCACCTACCGCCAGCTGCACGACCATGTGTGCCGCTTTGCCAACGTGCTCAAAATGCTGGGTGTGAAGAAGGGTGACCGGGTCACGCTCTACATGCCGATGATCCCGCAGGCCGTCTTTGCCATGCTGGCCTGCACGCGCATCGGCGCGGTGCATTCGGTCGTGTTTGGCGGCTTTTCGCCCGAAGCCCTGTCAGGCCGGATCAATGATTGCCAGAGCGAGTTCGTCATCACCGCCGATCAGGGCGTGCGCGGCGGCAAGGCCATCCCCCTGAAGGACAATGTGGACGAAGCGCTGAAAAGCGCGCCCGGCGTCAAGCGCGTGCTGTGCGTCAAGCATACCGGCGCGAACGTCCACTGGGAGGAAGGCCGTGATTACTGGTATCACGACCTCTCCATCCAGGTGGACGCCCATTGCGCGCCCGAACCGATGGGCGCCGAAGATCCGCTCTTTATCCTGTACACCTCAGGCTCCACCGGGAAGCCCAAGGGCGTGCTGCACACGACCGGCGGGTATCTGCTTTGGGCGGCGATGACCCATGCGCTCACCTTCGATGCGAAGGAAGACGATATTTTCTGGTGTACAGCCGATATCGGCTGGGTGACGGGCCATTCCTACATCGTCTACGGCCCGCTCGCGAACGGCGCGACCAGCCTGATGTTCGAGGGCGTGCCGACCTGGCCAGATGCTTCGCGCTTCTGGGAGGTGATCGAGAAGCACAAGGTTTCGGTCTTCTACACCGCGCCCACCGCCATCCGCGCCCTGATGCGCCTGGGCGATGATCCGGTGACGAAGCATGACCGCTCCTCCTTGCGCCTTCTGGGGACGGTGGGCGAGCCGATCAATCCCGAAGCCTGGCGCTGGTATCACAAGACGGTCGGCAATGGACATTGCCCCATCGTCGACACCTGGTGGCAGACCGAAACTGGCGGGCATCTCATTACGCCGCTTCCCGGCGCCCATGGCCTCAAACCCGGCTCGGCCAGCTTTCCCATGTTTGGCGTGCAGCCCGCCCTTGTCGATAATGACGGCAAGCGCCTGCCCGATAGCGGCGCGGCGACAGGCAATCTGGTGCTGCTGGGTTCATGGCCGGGGCAGATGCGCACCGTCTATGGCGATGACCAGCGCTTCTTCGACACGTATTTCTCCACCTATCCCGGCTATTACTTCACCGGCGATGGCGCGCGCCGTGATGAGGACGGATACTGGTGGATTACCGGCCGGGTGGACGACGTGCTCAATGTCTCCGGCCACCGGCTGGGTACAGCCGAGATCGAAAGCGCGCTGGTACTCCACCCGGATGTCGCCGAGGCCGCTGTCGTGGGCTATCCGCACGACATCAAGGGGCAGGGCGTGTGGTGCTATGTGACGCTGAATGAGGGCGTTGAGGCTGGCGAAACACTGGAAAAGGCCCTGAAAGACCAGGTACGCAAGGAAATAGGCCCTGTCGCCAGCCCGGACGTGATCCAGTTCACGCCCGGCCTGCCCAAGACGCGTTCGGGCAAGATCATGCGGCGTATCCTGCGCAAGATTGCAGAAAATGAGCTGGGGTCATTGGGTGACACCTCGACGCTCGCCGATCCCGGTGTCGTCCAGTCCCTGATCGACGGACGGGTGAAAGCGAGCGGTTAGTGAGGCGCTAACCCAAAGAACCGCTTTGGCTGGCAGGCCCGGATGCGGGGTTTATCCTGCACATCACATCGCAAGGCTCTCGAGGGGTTTAAAGAGTCGCCATGAACCGCAGGACCGTCTCCGTGCTATTCGTCTGCACGGGTAATATATGCCGCTCGCCCATGGCACAGGGCGTCGCCGAGATCATGGCGGCAAAGCTCAACAAATCCATGATGTTTGATTCCGCCGGCACCGGCGACTGGCATGCAGGAGAATCCCCTGATCCGCGCGCCGTCGAAGCGGCGGCCCGGCGCGGCTATGACATCGCCGGCCAGCGTGCCCGCGCGCTGAGCGATGAGGATTTCGCGCGCTTTGACCACATTATCGGCATGGATGCCGGTCACAAGCGCTGGCTGGTCACGGCGCGCGATGTGCGCCGGCTGGAAGAACGCCCGGTCTCCATGCTGATGGACTGGTCGGTAGGCCTGGCGGGCAAGGATGTGCCCGACCCTTACTATGGCGATGGCGCGGCGTTCGAGCACGCGCTGGACCTGATCGAGAAGGGTGTGGACGGCTTGCTCAGGCGGATATGAACAACACCGCGCCCTTGGCATGCCCGCCCGCGCCGCGCTAGACGGGACGCATGCGCACCATCCGCCGGCCCGCCCTTTTCATCATCGCGATTCTCGTCAGCTTCGCTCTGGCAGCTGCCGCCATGATTGTGCTCGCCCTGAAAGGTCTGGCGTGAGGCCATCGCAAGCACTCGAAGCGGGCATTGCGCACGGTAAGCTCGCCGATGACGCCGGTCAGCGGGCCATAGCGCGCCATCTCGATGCACTTATCACGGATATTGAAAGCTGGAATGGCGGCAGGTCCGGCCTGTTCTCGCGCTCCAGGCCTGCGCCCAGAGGGCTTTATCTCTGGGGCGGGGTAGGCACCGGCAAATCGCTGCTGATGGACCTTTTCCACGACGCGGTGGCCCTCAAGGCAAAACGGCGGGCGCATTTCCACGCCTTCATGCAGGACGTGCATGCCCGCATCGCCCGCGAACGCGAAACCAGAAAGGGCGAACCGCTCATCGCCGTGGCTGACGAGATTGCGCGCGAAACCCGGCTTTTATGCTTTGACGAGTTGCAGGTGACCAATGTCGCCGATGCGATGATTCTTGGCCGCCTGTTCGAGCGCCTGTTCGATAAGGGCGTCGTCGTGATCGCCACCTCCAACCGCCACCCATCAGAACTCTACAAGAATGGCCTCAACCGCCAGCTCTTCGAGCCCTTCATTGCCATGATCGAGGCAAAGCTGGAGGTGATGCGTCTCGATAGCGGGCGCGATTACCGTCTGGAACGCCTGACCGCTGCGCCGGTCTACTACACGCCGCTGGACGCTGACGCCGATGCGGCCATGGACGCGGCCTTTGACCGCCTGACGCTCGGCGCGCGGGCGCAAAGCTGCACGCTCACCATTCAGGGCCGCACGCTGGAGGTAGCGAGCGAAGCAGCCGGTGTGGCGCGGTTTGGCTTCGCCGAGCTGTGCGCAAGGCCGCTGGGCGCCGCCGACTATCTCACCCTCGCCGACACCTTCCACACCCTCCTCATCGACCATGTGCCGGTCATGAGCCCAGCAAAGCGCGACGAGGCTGCCCGCTTCGTCACCCTCATCGATGCGCTCTACGATACCCGCGCCAAGCTGGTGATGAGCGCCGAAGCCCCGCCCCAACGGCTCTATCCTGCAGGCGATGGCGCCTTCGAGTTCGAGCGCACCGCCTCGCGCCTGATGGAAATGCAAAGCGCGGAGTATCTGGCCGCCGAACGGCGCAGCTCTACGACTGACGCGTCCAGCGCCAGCTGATCTGACTTTTCCGGTCAGCCCATGGGCAAATCCTCCCGGCGGCGCTAGCGTCTCTGCCGGAAGGACTGGCCGCCCGCTGCGCAACTAGCTGCCTGGATCGGGAACATCCAGATCGAGAATATCACCGGGGCGGCACTCCAGCGCGGCGCAGATGCGCGCCAGCGTTTCAAAGCGCACACCCTTCACCTTGCCGGACCTCAACAAGGAGAGATTGGCTTCGGTAATGCCCACGAAAGCGGCCAGATCCTTCGCCTTCATCTTGCGCCGGGCGAGCATCACATCCAGCGTCACGACGATCTCGGGAATGTCCGGGGTCTGGCTCATCAAATGAAGCTGTCACTGTCTTCTTTAAGCGTAACAGCTTCGCCCATGACACGCGCCATCACGAAGACGAACACACCCGCGCAGAACAGCGCAATGGGAGCCTCGTTGAGCTGCAGGGCAAACCCGCGGTCCACACCGCCAATCCAGTCCAGCAGGGTCGGGCGGAAGATGACAAATGCACCCGCCGCCAGAACAAGCGCGCTGCCGAACTGTTCGATCAGACCGGCATTGCGGCGGGTAAACACCTCTCCGCGCCGGTAATGTCCGCCAAGCCGGACAAGCGCCACCAGGCCGGGTATCAGGAACAGGAAGGGCATGATGTGAACCAGCCCGACAAGGCCCGCATTGAGATAACCCAGAGCACCGTCAGCCCCCAGCGGCCCGTCAGCCAGCACCTCCACCCACTCACGGCCCGCATGGATGACAAGAAGCGCCAGCGATAGCAGGCTGACGACATAAAGCATCGAATCCCAACGTGTTTTCATCTCAGGGCTCCCCCGGTGCTGTAACTGATGCATTCTATAATACAGAAAAATCTTTCTGTAAAACAATAATTTTGCGCAAAGCGCCCCATCACCCGCTTTCGCGTCGACACCGCGTGCGGACATTGCGGAAATCCTCATGCAGCGCTAGACACGCGGCCATCGGTTTTGCGCCGCAGCACGGCCCTGTGTTTTCCGGCGCTCCCTAACAGACGAGGAGAGGCTCATGGCCCGCAAGAAGATTGCCCTTATCGGCGCCGGCATGATCGGCGGCACGCTTGCCCATATTGCTGCGCGCGAGGAGCTGGGCGATGTCGTCCTGATGGACCTGGCGGAAGGCACCGCCAAGGGCAAGGCGCTCGACATCGCTGAAGCCAGCCCCGTGTTCGGCAAGGACAGCCATCTCTCCGGCGGTTCGGTGGAAGACTACTCCCCGATCAAAGGCGCAGATGTGTGCATCGTCACTGCCGGTGTGCCGCGCAAGCCCGGCATGAGCCGTGATGATCTTCTGGGCATCAACCTCAAAGTTATGAAATCGGTCGGTGAAGGCATCAAGAAATTCGCCCCGAACGCCTTCGTGATCTGCATCACCAATCCGCTCGATGCCATGGTCTGGGCCTTGCGCGAGTTCTCCGGCCTGCCGCACAACATGGTGGTCGGCATGGCGGGCGTGCTGGATTCGGCCCGCTTCCGCTGGTTCCTGGCTGAAGAGTTCAAGGTGTCGGTCGAAGACGTTACCGCCTTCGTGATGGGCGGGCATGGCGACACCATGGTGCCGCTGACACGCTATTCCACCGTGGCTGGCATTCCGGTGCCGGACATGATCGCGATGGGCTGGACCACGCAGGAGAAGATGGACGCCATCGTGGACCGCACCCGCTCGGGCGGCGGCGAGATCGTCCAGCTGCTCGGCAATGGCTCGGCCTTCTACGCGCCTGCCGAAAGCGCGATTGCCATGGCCAAGTCCTACCTCAACGATAAAAAGCGCGTCCTGCCCTGCGCCGTGCATCTCAGCGGCGAGTTCGGCGTCAAGGACATGTATGTCGGCGTGCCGGTGGTGATCGGTGCGGGCGGCGCGGAGAAGATCGTCGAGATCAGCCTCAACGCCGACGAACAGACAATGTTCGATCACTCGGTCGACGCCGTGAAGGGCCTTGTGAAGGCCTGCAAGGACATCGATCCGAGCCTGGCGTAACCACACCTGTCATCCTCCGGCCGCTTTAGCGGTCCGGGAGATCCATTCCGGCGAGGAAGCAGAATGCCCTCGTCCTTCGAGACGGCCTTCGGCCTCCTCAGGATGAGGGCAACGCACATACCCTCATCCCTCGGCCACGTGGTGCTCGAAGGACGAGGAAAAGAAAGCCCCGCATTTCAAGGACCACTTCCATGGCACTCAATATCGCAGTCGTTGGCGCAACCGGCGCGGTGGGCAAGGAAATGCTCACCATTCTGGCCGAGCGCCTGTTCCCGGCTGGCGAGGTTCACGCCCTCGCCTCGCGCCGCTCGGTCGGCACCGAGCTGAGCTATGGCGACAAGACCCTGAAATGCAAGGATCTGGAAACGTTCGACTTTTCGAGCGTCGACCTCGTCCTGATGAGCGCGGGCGGCGACGTATCGAAAGAATGGTCCCCGAAAATCGCCAAGGCCGGCGCCATCGTGGTCGATAATTCCTCCGCCTGGCGGATGGACCCGGACGTGCCGCTGATCGTGCCGGAAGTAAATGCCGATGCGCTCGATGACGGCATCAGGAAAGGCATTATTGCCAATCCCAACTGCTCCACCATCCAGACGGTCGTGGCGCTGAAGCCCCTGCACGATGCGGCCGTCATCAACCGCGTATCGGTTGCCACCTACCAGTCCACCTCCGGGGCGGGCGCGGAAGGCATGGATGAGCTGTGGAAGCAGACCCGCGCCATCTATGTGAACGATCCCATCGAGCCACAGGCCTTCATCAAGCAGATCGCCTTCAACGTCATTCCGAAGATCGACGTCTTCATGGAAGATGGCTCCACCAAGGAAGAGTGGAAAATGGTGGTCGAGACCAAGAAAATCCTCGATCCCAAGATCAAGCTCTTTGCCACCTGCGCGCGGGTGCCGGTCTTTGTCGGCCACTGCGTCGCCACGCATATCGAGTTTGAAAACGAGATCAGCGCCAAGAAGGCCCGCTCCATCCTGCGCGAGGCGCCCGGCATCATGCTGATCGACCGCGCGGACGAGGAAGATCCGGCCTTCGTGACGCCGGTGGAAAGCGTCGGCGAGTTTGCGACCTTCGTGTCGCGCGTACGCGAAGACCCGACGGTGGAAAACGGCCTCGCCCTGTGGATCGTCTCGGACAATCTCAGGAAAGGCGCGGCGCTCAACGCCGTCCAGATCGCCGAATTGCTCCTCAATAAGGGTATCGTGAAGGCCTGATGCAGAACCCGTTCGATACAGCCGAACGCAAGGCCTTCCGCGAGAGTGTGGAAGCCTTCGTGGCGCGCGAGATCGCCCCGTTCGCCAATGAATGGGACGAGGCGGGGGATTTCCCCTGGGAGCTACACCAAAAGGCGGGAGCGCTCGGCCTGTTCGGCTTTGCCATTGACGAGGCCTATGGCGGGCTGGGCTTTGACGATGCCTTCATGCGCATGGATAGCGGCGTAGCCCTGTCATACTGCGGCGCGGGCGGGGTCAATGCGTCGCTCGGCTGCCGCAATATCATGACCGGCCCCATCGCCAAGCTGGCGTCTGAAGAGATCAAACTGGCTGTCCTGCCGGAGATCATTTCGGGCCGCGAAGGCGGCGCGCTCGCCATGACCGAGCCATCGGGCGGCTCTGACCTCTCGCGCATGAAGACCCGCGCGGTTAAAGACGGCGATGGCTGGCGCATAACGGGGGAAAAAACCTTCATCACCGGCGGCATGAAGGCGCGCTGGTATGTGGTAGGCGCGCGCACGGGCGGCGAGGGTTTTGGCGGCATCTCGCTGTTTCTGGTGGAGGCGGGCGCTGAAGGCTTCAGCCGCACGCCGATCAAGAACAAGATGGGCTGGTGGGCGTCTGACACCGCCACGCTCCATTTCGATGATTGCTATGTCCCGGCGGGCAATCAGCTGGGCGAAGAGGGCCTCTGCCTCCTCGCGATCATGGAAAACTTCAATTACGAGCGCCTCGCGCTCGCTTCGGGCTGTCTGGGCATGGCGAAGCGCTGCCTTGACGATGCGATCAGCTGGGCGAAGGAGCGTGAGACCTTCGGCAAGCCGCTCATCAGACATCAGGTCATCCGCCACAAGATCGCGGATATGAGCATGCGCATCGATGCGCTGGAGGCTTATCTGCGCGCCATCGCCTGGACCATGAATGAGGGCGAGATGCCGGTCGCAGAGCTTTCCAAGGTGAAGGTGCTCGCCTCCACCACGGCCGAGTTCTGCGCCAGCGAGGCCATGCAGATCCTTGGCGGGGCGGGTTATCTACGCGGGCAGGCGATCGAGCGCATCTACCGCGAGGTGAAGGTGATGGCGATTGGCGGCGGCTCTGAAGAGATCATGCGCGATCTGGCCGTCAAGCAGATGGGGCTTTAACGAGTACGTGCTTCGAGACGCGCTTCGCGCTCCTCAGCATGAGGGATGTCAGTGGAATTTGGCCCTCATCCTGAGGGTGAGCGCAGCGAACGTCTCGAAGGACGAGGGCCTTCGCCCTACTCCCCCGGCGCTTTCGCCCGTATCACCAGCGCGTGGATGGGGCCGGTCAATTCCTCGGCGAGGGCATGATTGACGAGGCGATGCCGCGCAATGCGGCTCTGGCCGGTAAACGCCTCTGACACGATCTCGACGGTGAAATGGCTTTGCCCGCCGGGCCGTGAGCCGGCATGACCGGCATGGGCGGCGCTGTCATCGGTGATGGTCAGCTCAAGGGGGCTGAGCGCCGCTTTCAGCTTGTCTTCGATCACCCGGCGCATCTCTGTCATTTCACCTGTATCCTTCATTGCCCGATAACCCGCGCGGCACCATACTCTGTACCATGGATTCCGGCTTCAAATACCGCCCGCGCTTCAAGGATATCCGCATTCGCCCGCCCGGCGGCAAGCCGGCCGAGGACGTAACCTTGTGCGAGTATCCGCGCTGCAACGAGCACGCCACCGCCAAGGCGCCCAAATCGCGCGAGCGGCTGAACGAGCATTATCATTTCTGCCAGAAGCATGCGGCCGAGTACAATAAGAGCTGGAATTTCTTTGAAGGCATGAGCGAAGGCGCGGCGCAAGCCTATGCCCAGAGCGCGGCCTGGGGCCACCGGCCCACCTGGAATTTCCGCGCAGGTGGCACGGCGCGCGCCAAGGCCCAGCAGGCCAGCACAGACTGGCAATCCGCCTTCATCGATCCCTTCACCCTGTTTGGCGAACGCCCGCCGCCACGCCATGGTGAAGGCGCAGCCGCCCCGAAGGGTCCGCAGCTTGGCCGCCTGCAGCAAAAGGCGCTCGATACGCTGGGGCTGGAGGCCGAGGCCAGCAAGGGCGATGTGCGCAAGCGCTATGCCGAGCTGGTGCGCGCCTATCACCCGGACGCCAATGGCGGGGACCGCTCCCGCGAGGAAGCCCTGCAGCGCGTCGTCGCCAGCTACCAGATTCTCAAGAGCGCCGGGATGGCGTGAGGCGGTGGCCTTGGGCCTTGCGTCACGCCGATCCGCTGGCCAATGCTGCGCATGCGCGCTAGTTACCGTTCCCAGCACACCCGTTTTCACGAATTGACCGGACCGACATGACCGACACGCTCATCGCCGCCAAGCCTGATACCATAGCCGACTGCAAGGCCCTGTTCGGCTTTGATCCCGGCTTTGAGGTGCCTGCCTTCTCCATGCGCGACGAGCACGTGCCCGCGATTGATGAGACCTATGTGTTCGATCCGGCCACCACACGCGCCATTCTGGCAGGCTTTGCCTTCAACCGGCGGGTGATGGTTCAGGGTTATCACGGGACGGGCAAATCCACCCATGTCGAACAGGTCGCCGCACGCCTGAACTGGCCGATGATCCGGGTAAACCTCGACAGTCATGTCAGCCGGATCGACATGGTCGGCAAGGACGCCATCGTGGTGCGTGACGGACAGCAGGTGACAGAGTTCCAGGAAGGCATTCTGCCCTGGGCCGTGCAGCGCCCGGTAGCCCTGCTGTTTGACGAATATGATGCTGGCCGCCCCGATGTGATGTTCGTCATCCAGCGCGTACTGGAAGCCTCCGGCTCGCTGACCTTGCTGGACCAGACACGCGTCATCCGCCCGCACCCGCATTTCCGCCTTTTTGCCACCACCAACACGGTGGGGCTTGGCGATACGACCGGGCTTTACCACGGCACCCAGCAGATCAATCAGGGCCAGATGGACCGCTGGTCGCTGGTGGTGACGCTGAACTATCTGCCCTCAGAGACCGAACGTGCCATTGTTGAAGCCAAGCTCGGCGAGTACGGCAAGACCGAAGAGGGCAAGGCCCGCATCGCCGACATGGTGAAAGTCGCTGACCTCACCCGCGAGGCCTTCATCAACGGCGATCTTTCGACCGTGATGAGCCCGCGCACCGTGCTCACCTGGGCAGAGAACACCGCCATCTTTGGCGATGTTGGCACGGCCTTCCGCCTGACCTTCATCAATAAGTGCGATGAGCTGGAGCGGCCCATCGTGGCCGAATTCTACCAGCGCGTGTTCGGCGAAACACTGGCCGAAAGCCCGGTGAAGGGAACCAGCCCCGGCCGGGCGGCTTGATTTATCGCAAAAATGCGATAAATTGATGAGCTGGACCGTCGAAACACTGAATGCCGAGGTTGATGCGGAACTCGACGCCCTGCCGGCGGACATGCGCGCCCGCTTCACCCGTATTGCGCAGCTGATTGAATCGGTAGGTCTGACGCATATCGGCATGCCGCATGTCCGCCCGCTGGAATCCGGATTGTGGGAGATGCGCATGACAGGCCGGGACGGTATCGCCCGGGCCATCTATGTCACCCGCACAGGCCGGCGGGTTATCGTGGTCGGGGCCTTTGTGAAAAAGACCCAGACAACGCCAAGGCGCGAAATCGAGATGGCGCTGAAGCGGGCAAAGGAGATCATGCCGTGACCAGAGTGAACCGGTTGCATGAAAATTGGGCATCCGACCCGGCCTATACCGAAGCTTATGACAGCATGGCGGATGAGTTTGCGGTAGCGCACGCGCTCATCGAAGCGCGCACGCGCGCGGGACTTAGCCAGGCTGAACTCGCCGAGCGCATGGAAACCAGCCAGTCGGTTATCGCGCGTATGGAGAGCGGGCGCCATCTGCCCTCGACCCGCTCCCTGCAACGCTACGCACACGCCGTAGGCGCGCGGCTGAATATTGCGCTGGTGCCAGCAGCGTGACCTCTACCAGATGCGGGTCACGCCATAGGCGTCGAACGCCCGGTCAGAGCTGACAATCGGCATATCGCCATTGCGGGCCTGCGCCGCGAGAAGCCTGTCGAACGGGTCGCGGTGGTGGAGGGGCATCAGCCCGGCGACAATAACGTCCTCCATGTCGATACCGATCAGCTCGAAACCGTCTGCAAGGCCATCTGAGCGGATCCGCTTCAGTACGCTCGCCATTACCGGCGGGTTTTTGGCACCTACTTTGATCGCGATTTCCCACACCGTGGCGAGGCTGACGACCGGATCACCCGAATCGATAGCCGCGCGCGCTGCCGGGGAGAGGCTGGAGTCTTCGGTGACATACCAGACATAGCTGTGCGTATCGCAGAGCAGTCTCAAGCCTTCATGTCCTCTTCACTGCCATACCAGTCCGCCAGTTCCTCCTCCGTCATGGGGGCAACGAGAAGCGCGTTTTCCTCCGGACTCAGGCGCAGATCGGCCCACTGGCCGGGCTTGCGTTTCGGCTTGGCGACAGGCTTTTCCGCGATCAGGCGCGCGACCGGCTCCTTGCCACGGCGGATGACAATCTCCCCGCCAGCCTCGACCTCGCGGATCAGACGGGAAAGCTGGGTCTTGGCCTCGTGTATCGTGACATATTTCATGGCGCGGCCTTCACTTGGCTAACCGGACTTAGCTAACTTAGCCAAGTTTGACCAAAATGTCCAGAAATCCGCCCTGCAGGTTTGCGCACAAACCCCCTTCGCCTTATGCCGCCACGCCTCTAGGTTAGTCCCCATGACCTCTTCGTCCGACACGCCCGCCGAGACCTTCAAGCGCGCGCTCACAGCCGCGGCGCGGGCGATGGCGCGTGACCGGGAGCTGGAGGTGGCGTTCTCCGGCGACACGGCCACGCTGAGCGGCGGCAAGGCGATCCTGCCCGCCCTGTCGCCTGATCCCGGCCCGCTGGAGGCGGCCCGACTGCGCGGCAAGGCCGACGCTCTGGCGCTCAAACGAGCCCTGCATGACACTGATGCTCACAGTGCCGCCCTGCCGCCCGGCAGCGAGGCGCGCCGCATATTCGATGCGGTCGAGCAGGCGCGCTGCGAGGCGCTGGGCGCGCGCGCCATGAAGGGCGTCGGCGAGAATATCACTGCCATGCTGGAGGAGCGCTATAGCCGCGCCGGTTTCCAGCAGGCCGAAGACCGCCAGAACGCCCCCTTGTCCGAAGCTTTGGCCATGCTGGTACGCGAGCGCATTACCGGCACGGCCACGTCTGACGCCGCCAAAGGCGTAATGAAGGTCTGGCGCGAGGATATTGAAGCCGCCGCCGGTGAAGCGCTGGACCAGCTGGCCGACGCCGCACAGGACCAGCGCGCCTTTGCAAAAGCCTTGCGCGAGGTGATCCGCGATCTCGATCTGGCCGATGAGCTGGGAGATGAGGCCGAAGAAGACCAGCCCGACGAGACAGAGGATTCCGGTCTCGAAAACCCGCCCGAAGAAGGCGATAGCGATAATGATGAGGGCAATGAGGGCGAGGACAGCCAGGAGCGCTCTGACGCGTCCGGCACAGCCGCCGACGAGGAGGACATCTCCTTCGCCGAGGACAGCCAGACCCGCATCGATGCCGAGGATGAGCCGGGCGAGACCATGGAGGCGGCCCGGCCCAACTGGGTGCCGCCAAAGGGCGATGATCCCAATGCCTACAAGGTCTTCACCACCCGCCATGACGAGATAATCGCCGCCGACAGTCTGTGCGATGGCGAGGAATTGTCCCGCCTGCGCCGCACGCTCGACCAGCACCTCAAAGGCCTTGAGGGCGCGGTGGGCCGCCTCGCCAACCGGCTGCAGCGCAAGCTCATGGCCCAGCAGAGCCGGTCATGGGCGTTCGATCAGGAAGAGGGGATACTCGACCCCGCCCGCCTGCCGCGCGTCATCATGGACCCGATGCTGCCGCTCTCCTTCAAGCAGGAGCGCGATACCGAATTCCGCGACACCATCGTCACGCTTCTCATCGACAATTCCGGCTCCATGCGCGGGCGGCCCATTCTGGTGGCAGCTGCCTGCGCCGATATTCTCGCGCGCACGCTGGAACGCTGCGGGGTGAAAACCGAGATTCTGGGCTTCACCACGCGGGCCTGGAAGGGCGGGCGCTCGAAGGAGGACTGGCTGGCCGCCGGCAAACCGCCAAATCCCGGCCGTCTCAATGATCTGCGCCACATCATCTATAAGGGCGCCGACGCGCCCTGGCGGCGCACGCGCAATAATCTGGGCCTCATGCTGCGCGATGGCCTGCTGAAGGAGAATATCGACGGCGAGGCCCTGCAATGGGCGTGGAAGCGCCTGCTGGCGCGGCCAGAACAGCGCCGCATCCTCATGGTCATTTCTGATGGTGCGCCGGTCGATGACGGCACCCAGTCGGCCAACTCACCCGCCTATCTGGAAAAACATCTGCGCGAGATGATCCGCTTCATCGAAACGCGTTCCGAAGTGGAACTCCTCGCCATCGGCATCGGCCATGACGTGACGCGCTATTACAAACGCGCCGTCACCATTGTCGACGTGGAACAGCTGGCCGGCGCCATGACTGACCAGCTGGCCAGCCTTTTTGATGAAAAGCCGCGTACCCGCGCCCGGCGGGAGACCGGCACCACGCCGCGCAAACCTGCAGGCGATGGCCTGTCGGCGCTGAAGCGCGCCGTCAGCGCGGATACCGGGCGCGGCGTGCGCTAGGCAGGTGCGCTCAAAGCCCTCATCCTGAGGAGGCCGAAGGCCGTCTCGAAGGACGAGGGTTTTATTCTGCACCAGGTCCCGGCTCTGCGCTGCGCTTGGCCGGGAGTTCAGCCCAATTCTACGTCACTCCCCCTGCCAGACGATTTCCCCGCCAATCACCGTCATCACGGGCCGGGCGTGGCGTAAATCCAGATCGTCTGCCGTCATCAGATCCATGTCGAAGACGGAGAAGTCGGCGAGCATGCCGGGCTGGATCGTGCCCAGCTCCTCCTCGCGGAAGGCGGCAAAGGCCGCATTCGCGGTGAAGAGGGCGAGCGCCTCATCGCGTGAAAGCGCCTGTTCAAGATGCCAGGTTTGAGGGTCGGCAAAGCCATCAAGATCACGCCTCACGGTGGCCGCATAGAACTCGATGCGGGCCTCACCGCGCTCCACCGGCGCATCAGACCCGCCCGCTATGACCGCGCCGCTGTCTGTAATGTCGCGCCACGCATAGGCCCCTGAAAGCCGCTGCGCGCCGAGGCGGGCAGGCGCAAAGTGGAGATCACCAATGGCGTGGGAAGGCTGCATGGAGGCGATAAGGCCCAGCTCTGCAATGCGCGGCAGGTCAGCGGGGCTGACGATTTGCGTGTGCTCGATCCGCCAGCGGGGCTCAGCTATAGCGCGTTCCTCAACCGGCACGCGGGCATAGGCGGCCTCCACCCAGTCCAGCACCAGCCGGTTGCCAAGATCGCCAATGGCGTGGATCGCCAGCTGCACCCCGTCGCGCAGGGCGTCATCCATCATCGCGCCGGCTTCTTCCGCCTGCATCAGGACAAGGCCACGGTTCGCCGGATCATCGGCATAGGGGTTGATAAGCGCCGCGCCGCGCGAACCCAGCGCGCCGTCGGCATAGAGCTTTACCGCCCGCGCGGTAACCTGCCCTGATCCGTGCTGGCGCGGCGCGTTGGCGGCCACATCTGCGTAGTCACCCGGATTGGCCGAGACATGGACGCGAAGGGCCAGCCGGCCTTCATCGGCAAGACGTTCAAGGATCGCCGCATCTGAATAAGGCACGCTCATATCGTGGACGCCGGTCCAGCCATAGCTGGCCATCACGCGTGCGCCCGTCTCATAGATTTCCAGCCGTTCGGCCTCTGTCGGTTCGCCCAGCAGCGCGCGGAACGGGGCCATGGCGGTATCGATGATCATGCCGGTCGCCCGGCCGTCCTCACCCCGCAATATCGCCCCGCCATCAGGGTCGGGGGTTTCGTCTGTCACGCCCGCCGCCTCAATCGCGGCTGTGTTGGCAACCAGCGCGTGACCATCGGCGCGGATCAGGATGACGGGCCGGTCAGAGACCACCGCATCGAGATCAGCGGCGTTCGGAAAGCGGGCTTCCGGCCAGTGCGTCTCGATCCAGCCGCGCCCGAACACCACGCCTTCGCTGTTGGTTTCAGCATAGGCGGCGACGCGTGCCTGCAGGTCGGCAATGGACGTCGTTTCCTCCAGGTTCAGCGTGCGCTCGCGCTGGCCGATCCCGATGAGGTGGGCGTGAGAGTCGGTAAAGCCCGGAAACATGGTTGCGCCTGCCAGATCAACCGTCTCGGTACCGGCATCTGTAAACTCTGCCAGCCCCGCCGCCTCGCCCGCATAGACGATCCGGCCCTCACGCACCGCGACAGCCTCTACTGTGCTGCCAAGCCCGGTATGAATGATGCCGCCAGTGAAGATCCGCTCCGCCGCTTCGCTGGCCGCCGGCCCGTTTTCAGACATGCCGTTACAGGCCGCCAGAAGCCCCGCAGAAACGATTGCCATGAGTGTGGTGGTGCGTGCCATCCGGCTCTCCCGAAGCGCTTGAGCGGGCAAGCTAGGCCGGTTGGCGGCAAAAAGAAAACGCCCGCCTCAAGCGAGACGGGCGTTTGATCTTTCCAAGGCAGGAAGAAGGGGGCTTAGGCCGCCGCTTCGCCTTGTGCCTTTTTCAGCTCGCGCTTCACTTTCAGCGCGCCAGCCGAGAGGTTCTCGTCGCGGGCTTTGAGCAGGAACGGGTCGAGACCGCCCACATGGTCCACGCTGCGCAGGGCTTTCGCCGCAATGCGGAATTTGAACGCGCGGCCCAGAGCCTCCGACGCCAGCGTGACGTCGATCAGGTTCGGCAGGAAGCGCCGGCGGGTCTTGTTATTGGCGTGGGACACGTTGTTGCCCGACATTGGGCCGGTCCCGGTCAGTTCGCAGCGGCGCGCCATGGCTTCCACCTTCTCTTGCAAAGTCGCGTTCTAGAATATTGTCTCGCGCAAGGAAGAGCCTCCAGCGCAAGGAGCGCGGGTGTTAGCCGAGAGGGCGCGCAACGTCAAGCCGGGCCTGTATATGAGCGCGCTGCCTGAACCGGATGCCACAACACTGCCGTGTTCATCGTGCAGACAGCTTGGGAACGCGATAGAATATCTGTGCAATCATCCTGCTGGAGCGAACCATGCGATTGAAAGCCCTTCTGGCCATGACGGCCCTGGCCGTTCTGCCCGCCCTGCCAGCCAGCGCAGACACGGGAACCCGGCTCGCCGCACCGCCTGAAAGCCTGTTTGTCCAGTATTCCGGGTCATTATTGCTGATCCCGGTCGCGAACATCTCCATCAACGCGGTCTGGCCGGGCGACACCTATTCGGCAACCGCGACCTTCCAGTCAGGCGGACTGCTGCGCTGGTTTGACGATACCAATATCGAGGCCGGTGTTTCAGGCTATGTCCGCGAGGACGGGCTGGACCCCTGGCGCTATCAGCACCTCAACCATGCCAGCGGCAAGGGCCGGATCGTGGCGGTTCATTTCGAGGAGGGTATGGCCGTGCCCGACATTAACCCGCCTTTCGGCTCGATGGGTGATCCGGCGGCCAGCGATGAAGACCGGACGGGCGCGATTGATCCGATTTCGGGCATTCTCAACATGATGCTGGCCGCACCGATGACCGCCAATGGCGAGCCCTGCTCGGGCAGCGTCCCGATTTTTGACGGCCGCGCCCGCTATAATCTGCGTCTGGAAAATGGCGGCATGGGCAATGTCAACACGCGCGCCTGGTCTGGTGAGGCGCTGGTCTGCCGCGCCTATGTGGAACCGATCAGCGGCTATGAGGAAGGCAAACGCCCGACCGAGGAAGATACGCGCCGTCCGGTCACGATGTGGCTGGCCCAGCACGGTGAAGTCTGGGTGCCGGTGCGCTATCGCGCCAATACCCGTATCGGCAATCTGACGATCAGCGCCACGCATCTGCGCGTGGGCGGCTAGGCGAAATTCACAGCCAGGCCGAGCCGGTCAAGGACCCGCGCCAGACGCCTGTCGCGGGTCCATAAGCCTTGCAGCGCACCCAGCTTTGCCGATGCGGCAAGATGTGCGTCAACATAACCGATACCGCTGCCCGCAAGACCGTGCTGATCGATAAGGCGGCGCACCTCCTCATCAGCGGCCACGGGCGCGGCGGGCAGGTTTTCCAGATCAGCCAGAATATCCGCCCGGTCTGACAGGTTTCCAAGTGCCAGCTCACCAATGATGAAGGGATGGCACACGGCCTGACCATTCATCAGCAGACCCGCCAGATGCGGCTCGCCGGAACGCAGATGATCTACCCACACCGATGTGTCGACGAGGATCAAGCCGGTTCGTCCTGCCGCCGGGGAACGGGCCGCAGATCTGGCTGAGTGCCCCCCAGCCGGGCAAGGCGGCGCGCGCTCTCGCGCTCGATCAGGGCCTTCATGGCTTCGCGCACCAGGGCAGCGCGCTCTTCAATACCTGTAAGCTTTACGGCCTTTTCGAGCAGCGCGTCATCAAGGTTCAAGGTCGTACGCATGGCGGCGCCTCCGATACAGGCACCAATAATAGCATCATATGATGCTATATTCCATGCCTGCCATCCGCCCTTAAACCGGCGCGCGCTACGCCCTATCTTTCAGGCGTGAAAGCGAGGCGGTCATGCCCACGCAAGGCGAGATCACGGCGGTTCTCGGGCCGACCAATACCGGCAAGACCCATCTTGCCCTGACGCGCATGCTGGGGCGCTCCTCCGGCGTGATGGGCCTGCCTTTGCGCCTGCTGGCCCGTGAGCTTTACGACCGCGTAGTCAAGGCCAAGGGGCCGGGGGCGGCGGCGCTGATCACCGGCGAGGAAAAGATCGTGCCGAAAAGCGCGCGCTATTTCCTCTGCACGGTGGAGGCCATGCCTCTGGATATGCGCCCCGCCTTCCTCGCGATCGACGAAATCCAGCTCGCCGCAGACCCGGACCGGGGCCACGTCTTCACTGACAGGCTCCTGCATGCGCGCGGGAGCGAGGAGACCATGCTGCTGGGCTCCTCGACCATGGCGCCCATGCTCTCCCGGCTGGTACCCGATGCGCAAAGGGTGGAGCGCGAACGCTTTTCCACCCTCACCTATTCTGGCCCGAAAAAGCTCGGCAAGCTGCCGCGCCGCTCCGCCATTGTCGCCTTCTCGGCAGAAGATGTGTACGCGATTGCAGAGCTGATACGCCGCCAGCGCGGCGGGGCCGCTGTGGTGATGGGCGCGCTCTCCCCGCGCACCCGCAACGCGCAAGTTGAGCTCTACCAGTCCGGCGAGGTGGACTATCTCATCGCCACCGACGCTATCGGCATGGGCCTCAACATGGATGTCGACCATGTCGCCTTTGCCGCCTTCTCCAAGTTCGACGGCCATCGCCGCCGCCGCTTGCGGCCCGACGAGATCGGCCAGATTGCCGGGCGCGCAGGCCGCTTCCGCTCCGATGGCACGTTTGGCGAGACAGGTGATGCACGCGCGCTCGATGCCGAGACCATTCAGGCGGTAGAGAACCATGAGTTCGCGCCGGTGACGAAGCTGACCTGGCGCAATAGCGCGCTGGACTTTTCCTCGCTGGAAGCCCTTCGCAACTCGCTGGCAAGGCCCTGCCCCGCCAAAGGGCTGGAACGGGTGCGCGGCGCGCTGGACGAGCAGGTGCTTGAAACCCTGAGCGCGGATGGCGAGGTGCGTGGCTGGACGCGCACGCGCGGCGGACTGGAAACCTTGTGGGATGTCTGCCGCATCCCTGATTTCCGCAAGACCACCGTGGACGAGCATGCCCGCCTGTCGCGCCAGATATACGCCTATCTGATGAGCCGTGAGGGGGTGTTGCCCGATGCCTGGCTGGACGGTCAGCTGGCGCGTGTGTCCGGCACGGCCGGTGATGTCGCCACCCTGTCCCAGCGTCTCGCCCATGTGCGCACCTGGGCCTATGCGGCCAACCGTCCCGGCTGGACACGCGACCCGGCCCACTGGCAGGCACGCACACGCGAGGTGGAAGATGCGCTGTCGGACGCCCTGCACGAAGCCCTGATGACCCGTTTCATCGACCGGCGCACCTCAGCCCTTGTGAAGGGCCTGCGCGACAAGACCGATCTGGCCGCCGGGGTGGACCATCGCGGTGAGGTGACGGTAGAGGGCCATTTTGTCGGCCGCCTCAAGGGCCTGCGCTTTGCACCCGACCATGCGGGCGGGCCGCTGGCGCAGCGCGCGGTCACCGGCGCGGCACTCAAGGCTGTGCGCCCGGAGATCAACCGGCGGCTCGGCGAGTTGGCGCGCGCGGACGCGGCCGATCTGGAGCTGGATGGCGACGGTTATCTGGTCTGGCAGGGCGAGCGGACGGGAAAGCTCGCCCGGTCGGCAGACCGGCTGAACCCGGACGTCGTGCTCGTCGGCGGGGAACTGGGCGCGGCAGAAGCGATTGCCAGGGCGGCGCAGCGCCTGCAGCGCCACGTTGCCGGAGAGGTGTCGCGTCATCTGGGCGCCCTTGTCGCGCTCAAAAACCGGACCGGCGCCGATTCCGGTCTGGACGGGCTGGCGCGCGGTATAGGCTGGCGGTTGGTGGAAGCAGGCGGCGCCATGCCCCGCCACGAACTGGCCAGTGACATAGCCCAGCTGTCCGCCCATGAGCGCCGCCAGCTGCGCAGCGCCGGAGTGCGTATTGGCGAGCACGCGGTCTTCCTGCCCGCCCTGCTCAAACCCCGCGCTGCCGGCCTCAACACGCTTCTTCATGCTGTGCATGCAGGCGACGCCGAGGCACGTTTCCGCCCGGCCCCCGGACGGGTATGCCTGCCCGCCCCGCAGGGCCGGCCGGCAACGGAAATGGCGTCAGCCGGCTATCTCGTCTGCGGGTCGCTGGCGGTGCGCATCGATATGCTGGAGCGCCTGGCCGATGCGGTGCGCGAAGCAAGAAAACCGCATCCGCGCGGCTGGTTCGCGCTTGATGACACCATGATGGCCCTGCTCGGCCTGCCGATGGACGGTCTGGAGCAGGTTGTGCGTGCCCTTGGCTATACCCGCGTGAAAAAGGCGGCTGACAGCACGCCGGACCTCTGGTCAGCAACCCGCAAGGCGCGCAGCAAGCCCGCAGACATCACCCGGCCTGCCACGCCGCCTGACGCCGCCAGCCCCTTCGCCCGGCTTGCCGAACTCGACTTGCCTCGCGCTCCGGCCCGGCGGCCTGCAAACAGCGGCAGAAAGCCCCGGCGCAAACGCGCTCCCCGTGCCGCGAAGGGATCGGGACCCACATGACTGGGCCAGCCTCCGGCGACGAAGCGCCAGAGCGTATCCGTATTGATATCTGGCTGTTTCGCGCGCGCTTCCTCAAATCGCGCGCGCTGGCTGCCGATCTCGTCAATCGCGGCCATGTCAGGCTGGAACGGGGTGGACAGATCGTCAAAATTGCCAAGGCCGCCCATATCATCCAGCCCGGCGACATTCTCACCCTGCCGCTCAGACCTGTGCCGGCACGCATCGAGGTTTGCGCCATAGGCGAGCGGCGCGGCCCGCCTGCCGAGGCCAGAACGCTATACCGGACGCTGGATATCGCAGGACCGTGATTGACAAACCCCTTTGCGGGTTCCATCTCCGGCGCGCCGCCTGTCCGCCTTCCACGCCAACCGGAAACCTGACGCTGCCATGACCTATATCGTCACTGACGCCTGCATACGCTGCAAGTTCACCGATTGCGTGGAAGTCTGTCCTGTGGACTGCTTTTATGAAGGCGAGAACATGCTCGTCATTCATCCCGACGAGTGCATTGATTGCGGCGTGTGTGAGCCGGAATGTCCTGTAGAGGCCATCAAGCCGGACACTGAAGACGATCCAGATGGCAAGTGGCTTGCCCTGAATTCAAAATACGCCACGGCCTGGCCAAACATTACCGTCCGCAAGGACCCGCCTGCAGATGCCGCTGAATTCGAGACGGTGTCTGGCAAGTTGGACAAGTACTTTTCCGACAAGCCGGGCTCAGGCGATTAACTTCGTATTTACTGTTGTGGCGAAACCGTTAAACATTCACAAACGCAGCAATTGAATTTCTGTCACGATTGTGGTAGCTTGTTCGTCTTCGATAACCGCGCCTGAAGCGGACCCCTCAGGGAATTGCTTTGATCTGATCTATTGTCTTCACCATCACTTCCCCGGTTCTCACCGGCGGGAGGGCTGTTGACAATTATCAGTGCCCCGAAGGCTCCGTGCGCGCTGGCCAAGAGAGTGTCGATGACCAAGAAAACCGCCAATGACAACAAGTCCTTCAAAAAAGGTGATTACATCGTCTATCCGGCTCACGGCGTAGGCCGCGTGACCGGGTGGAGAAGGAAACCGTGGCAGGCTTCGATATTGAAGTTTATGTCGTTTCCTTCGAGCAGGACAAAATGACACTGCGAGTGCCAACCGCGAAAGCCATCGCGTCAGGCATGCGTCCGCTGGCCAATGACAAAGTGCTGGCCGACGCCCTGAAAACCCTGCGTGGCAAGGCCAAGGTGAAGCGTACCATGTGGAGCCGCCGCGCCCAGGAATATGAAGCCAAGATCAATTCCGGCGACCTGATCTCCATCGCCGAAGTGGTACGCGACCTGCACCGGCACGAAGACCAGCCCGAACCCTCCTATTCCGAGCGCCAGCTTTATGAATCCGCGCTGGACCGGATGGTGCGCGAGGTTGCTGCCGTGGAGAAGGTCGACCGTGACAAGGCGCTGGAAATCCTCTCCACCTCCTTGCAGAAGAAAGCCGCCTAAGGCGCACGCTTCCTTCCCGATCTGACGAAACGCCCCGCCCTTGCCGGCGGGGTGTTTTCGTTTGCGCCCGGCCCGGCTGCACAGAATGAGGCACAAATATGATCCGGTGAACGCGGTTCACCGTAAAGGCTGGTGAAATCCGATGCCGCCCTTGCCGGAGTAGCGTCCATGTCCACCCAGCCTTCTGCCCGCCGCAGTGCCGATCCTGACCGCCAGTTCATGAAAACGGCCATGGCCGTACCGCTGCTGGAGCGCGAGGAAGAACTGGCGCTGGCAACAGCCTGGCGCGAGGAGGGTGATGAGCAGGCCCTGCACAAGCTCACCACGGCCTATATGCGCCTCGTCATCGCGGTGGCGGCACGTTTCCGCCAGTACGGCCTGCCCTTCGCTGATCTGGTGCAGGAGGGCAATATCGGCCTGATGCAGGCGGCAGCCCGGTTCGAGCCGGAGCGGGGCTTGCGCTTTTCCACCTATGCCAGCTGGTGGATACGCTCTTCGATCCAGGATTATGTGCTGCGCAACTGGTCGATCGTGCGCACCGGCACCACGGCCGCCCAGAAATCGCTGTTTTTCAATCTGCGCCGCCTGCGCGCCCTGATCAGCGATGTGAGCGGGGGCGCACTGACGCCGGAAAACCGTGCCTATGTCGCCGAAGCGCTCAAAGTCGGTGAAGACGATGTGGACGCGATGGCCGCACGCCTGGCCGCCGTTGACCGCTCGCTGAACGCGCCCTTCACCGAAGAGGGTGAAGGCGAGTGGCAGGATCTGCTCGCTGATGACCGCCCTGACCCTGAAGCGGCTGTGATGGATGCGCGCGACACGGCCACGCGCCAGAACTGGATCAGCGAGGCCATGAGCCGCCTGAGCGAGCGCGAGCGTCACATCATCACGCAGCGCCGCCTTACCGAAGAATCCGTCACGCTGGAAAAGCTCGGCGAGGAGCTGGGTATCTCCAAGGAGAGGGTGCGCCAGATCGAACATCAGGCGCTGATGAAGCTGAAAAAATCCCTGACCGAAATTGTCGGCGATCCTGAAGAGGCCGGACTGGTTCCGGCAGGGTAGCCTGTTGGGCCAGCCTTAACGCCCGGGCAGCCGCGCTGCCTCAGGTGCATCCACCAGCTCCAGCGCCTCCGGGTGGTCGAGCAAGATCATCGGGCCATTCTCGGCATACATCCAGCCACGCACCCGCACCACGGCGCCTTCCAGCGCGCGCAGATCAATGCCGTGCGCCTCGAAGCGGCGCTGGTCGCGGCGCATGACCTGCACGGTGAAATCAGTGCGCCAGTCCGTGCCGAAATTGAGATAGATGCGGCCATCGCGCGCGGCGCCGGTGGAGATGACCCGCCCTTCCACGATCTGAACACTGTCCAGCCAGGGCGCGAGCGCGTTGGGATCGGTAGTGTGAACCAGAAGATCGCGCAAACCCCACGCGCCGAGCCCTGCCAGCCTTGCCTCCTCCTCCAGCACAAGAAGCCGGGAGGTGTGCGCCGTGTTGTCGCCATGGCTGTCGACAGCGGCCAGCCCCTCGCCCACGAGGATTTCCTGCAGGGTAGAGCCGTCACCGCGCGTGGCGGTCACCAGAAGCGCGCCATAGCGATTGCGGCCCGGCCCGGCAGGGATAAGCACCAGATTGCCGCCAACCTCGTCCAGCAGGACCTGTAGCCGTGCCAACGCCAGTTCTGCAGACGGGCCAGAACGCGGCGTGCGTATCCCGGCCAGACGTATATCGGCCACCTCGCCTTCAATCTCCAGCGTGAAACGGTCTCCGCTGATGGCGCGGGCGCCAGACGGGCTTTCAGCCAGTGGCGCCGCTTCTGGTCCGGCCGTTGGCGGAGCGCCGCAGGCAGCAAGGCAGAAAGCAATGAGCGCCGCTGCGATTATCCTTCCCACCTGGCCCTTCCCCATCCCGCTTCACCCCAGTCTGACAAGACATCAGAGCGGAGTGAAGCGCAAACGGGTGCCGCTAGAAGAAGAGCGCGGCGGCAAAGAAGGCGAAGAAGAAGCCGACCGCCCACACTATCGCGGCCACGATCAGCACGATCCCGCCCCAGCGCCGCATCCTCGCGCAGGCTGCCGCCTGTTTTGGGTCTGCGGGGCAGGGTGCATTGCGGGTGAACCATCGCATCGCGAAAGCGCCCAGCAGCAACGCGCCCGACAGGGCAAAGAGCGGCCCCTTCCAGGCGGTGAACGCCACCAGACCCGGCACATTGGCCACCAGCCCCGCCATCACCGCGCCCGCCCCGATGGTCACGAGCAGGGCTGGCAGGGCGCAGCAGATGAGGGTGGATAGGCTGGCAAAGAGGGCGAGGGCCGGAGCCCCCGCCTCGCGGAAGACAAGCCGCATTACAACGCCTCCGGACGGGCGATGCCATTGGCCTGATAGCCCGAACGCCGGATCAGGTCGGTAATCGTGGCATCGTCCAGCGTCTGGCCTTCATGGACCACGAAGGTCAGCGTCTTGGCATCGAGATCGACCGTCGCCGCAGCGACTTCTGAACGCCGTTCGAATGTGCGCGTCATGGCGAGCGCGCAGAAATCGCACACCGCCCCCAGCACATCGACGATCACCAGCGAGCCACCCTCATCGAGGGCGCTTCTCATGGCGGGCGTGATCTGGCTTTCCGACAGGGCGGTTTCCTGAGCCAGCGCATGGGGCGCAGCGCTCAGCGCCGGGGTGACAGCAAGGGCGAAAGCAAGCGTGATTTGGCGAATAGACATGGAATGTCTCCTTTTAATCGGGAATGGCCGCTTCAGAAGCGGTACTGGAACTGGAGGAAAGGCTGGTCGTCGGTGACCGACCAGCCGGCCTCGGCCATGAGCGGTCCTTGAAAGAAGCGCACCAGCGGGGTGACACCGACGGGGTTCTCCGCCTGCGGATTGTGCTCCACCTGCACCATCAGCCAGGTGTGGAGCGCGCCGTAATTGGCCACATAGGGCGCAACCCCCAGCCTGGCGGCCTGCATGGCCTTTTCGCCGGTGGTCTCTCCGGCAAAGCCTCTGGCCATGTAGGAGACGAACCAGCGGCGCGTCTCCCAGTCGGCCATCACGCCGAGCGAACCAGCCGCGCCCGTGCCTGCCGGGTTGCCGTCGACGCCAGATCCGATACCGACCGCACCAAACAAATAGAGATTGGCCTGATAGTCCTCACCGAACCAGCGATTGGCGAGCCATGTGGCCTGCACACCGTGGAAGACGTGATCATCCTCCCGGTGCCATTCACCGCGATAGCCAATGGAGTAGCGGTGATGGGGCGTGTAGTGCGCCCAGATGGCGCTCATATCGCGGTCATGTTCCACGATGAGCGTTCTGCCGCCCTCATAGGATACCGGACGGGCATCTGCGATGCCGCCGGATGCAAGCGCCAGCAAGGCACCTGCGAAGATATATGCTCTCAAGGGATAGTCCTTCCCGTCTGATCATTTCCGAAGAGGCGCGGACAGAGCCGCGCCGGTTCAAGGAAGGATCAGATCCGGGGAGGGGGCGGGTCGTGCGCAGGCGCAGACGAGAGGACCGTCTTCACGGCGAACAGGCGCGGTGCGCCGTGCAGGGCCACGCCGTCAAGAAAAGCGGCATCCACCGAGAGCCCGGACGCCAGCGCGCAATCAATACACGCTGCGCCGCCCTGACAGGCTTCATCGCCATGCAGGGCAGGATGCAGGTCGTCGTGAGACACCGGCGCCGGTTCGTGACAGGGCGGACGGCTTGCCGGAGCAGCGTGAGACGCCGTTTCGGCAGCCTCCACAACCGGCATGGCAAGCGCGCAATTGGCCGAGCCGGTAACGGCAAGGCCATGCATGACAAGGCTGGCAAGAAGCGCGCGCATGACGTGTCTATACCCGCTCTGCCCGTCCGGAACCAGTCACAAGCCGGTTATCCAAAAAGAAAGGGCGCGAGGTTTCCCCCGCGCCCCTCATTTCAGGCATTCAGGCTATATGGCCTAGAAGTTGAAGCGCAGGCCGCTAAACAGGGTGTAGCCGAAGCGCTCGCGCTCATACACGCGGCTGCGGTCACTTTCATAGCGGATGCCTTCGGAGTCGGTCAGGTTCTTGGCCTCGAAGAAGACTTCAAACTGGTCATTGACCTCGAAGGACGCCGTGAAGTCCAGCTGCGAACGGCCTTCCCAGTAGCGGTCAAACCGGCTGTCCTCGGCATTGAGCGAGTCCAGATAGTCCGAGCGGTCATTCCACGACAGACGCGCATTGAAGCGGTCCGTCTCGAAGAACAGCGCCACGTTAAAGGTCTGGTCCGACTGGCCCTGGAGCGGGAATTTCGAACGCCCGCCCACGGTCCGGCCGATATCCATTTCGGAGTCCGTGAAGGTGGCATTGGCAAAGATGCCAGTATAGCTCAGCAGGCCCGGCAGGAAGGTGAAGGATTGCTGCCAGGTGAATTCTACGCCGCGGATATAACCGTCGGGCGCGTTCTCGGCCTGGACGAAGGTCGCAGGCTGGCCCTCGAACACCTGGTTCGGGGTGCGCAGGGTAAACTCGTAATTCTCCAGGTCCTTGTAGAAGGCGTTGATCGCGATCAGGCCCAGAGGCGCGATATAGTATTCGAGCCCCGCGTCGAAATTGTTCGCCAGGGTGGGGCGCAGGTCCGGATTGCCCCGGTTCACGGTGAGCGGCGGCGTGTCGCCGGCGCTGACGCGGGCCACGACATCCGGATAATTCGGACGGGAAATGGCGCGGGTCAGAGCCAAGCGGCCGATCAGGTTCTCATTGAACTCGTGACGCACGGTCAGGTTCGGGAACCAGTTGGTGTAGTCACGGCTGTTGGAAACCGGGGTTACTACGCCGGTCGATTCGTTGACGCGGTTGGCGGTCGAGCTGAACTCGGTGTGCTCGACACGCAAGCCGAACGTCACGTCCGTATTGGTCAGCGACACCCGGCTCATGCCATAGGCGGCGTAGACGTTTTCCTCGACCGTATAGTCGCTCTCGACGGAGGTCGGCATGCGGCGATAGGCCGGATTGCCATACACCGTGCCGCGCATGGAGTTGAAGTAGGCATCAGCCAGACCTTCATCGATCTTGAAGCCCAGATTGTAGATGAAGTTCTGCGATACTTCGCCGGTCTGCAGCTGGGTAAGCGTCTGGGCCGGACCGAAATCGGCCGTCGTCGGGCTGCGCCAGCGTTCGTCGTCACGCTCGGCCTCACGCCAGCGCAGGGCTGCACCGAAGCGGTGCTCGGCATTATTGCCGAACAGCGAGCCATCGCGCTCCACATTGGCCCGCACGGCCCACTCGCGGGTATCGTTGACTTCAAAGCGCTGATCGAGGCGGCGGAAGCTGAAGGCACCGAAATCCTGGTGCTCATTGGTCTGGAACAGGCTGATCGCCGGCTCGTCCGCGCTCGTATAGTTGTAAGACACGGTCGGGCGCAGGCTGGAGCGGAACAGGAGCTGGTCGCGCTGGGGATAGGTCTGCTCGGACTCGTTATAGGACAGCTGATAGTCAAGCCGGGTGCGTCCAAAATCGTGCTCGCCGCCAGCCTGGATGTTCCAGATCGTGTTGGTCACGGTGCGGTGACGCAGCTCTTTCTCGATGCGGGCATTGGTCCAGGTCGCCGTGGTGTCGGTGAAGCCCGGCTGCAGCGTCCCGGCGCTCAGATCGAGAATGAGCTGGTTGCGGTACTCATCGTCCTCGAAGCGGGACCAGTTGCCGCGCAGGAAATAGCGGGTGGAGTCGTCAGGCCGGAATTCCAGCGCGCCGGTATAGGCCTGGCGCGTGCGGCGGGTGTCGTAATCCTTCCAGACGAACTCATCCACGAAGAACACGTCCTGGCCGCCTACGGTCGCCACGTCCCAGTTGGCTTCCATGTTGTGAACCTGGCGGTCGGTGTGCGAATAGCTGGCCGAGAAGAGCGCGCCAAAACGCTCATTGGGGCCAAACGTATTCGAGATCACGCCGGACAAGCGGTAGTCATTGGTCGAACCGATCTCGTTAATGCTGGCACCGCCCTGCAGGCGCAGGCTGAAACCACCGCGATCAAACGGCGAGCGGGTGACAAGATTGACCGAGCCGGCAATGGAGTCGGCATCCTGGAACGGCAGGAGGGTTTTCGACACCTCGATAGCGTTCACGACGTCGGAGGGAATTGTGTCGAGATCCACAGCGCGCGTGGTCGCGTCCGGTGAAGCGATAGCCGCGCCGTCCACGGAGATGGCGGTGAACTCGCTGGGCGCACCGCGCAGATTGATGAAGCGGCCTTCACCCTGGTCACGCGCCACGGCAAAGCCCGGCACGCGCTGCAGCGCTTCAGCAATATTGGCATCGGGGAAGCGGCCAATGGCGTCGGACGACACGATATTGGTGGTGGCATCATTGGTGCGCTGCTGGTTGAGCGCGCGGGCCGTTCCGTCAAGGATCGCGCCGGTGATGACGATACGGTCCATGCCCGCGCCGGTATCGGCGAGCGTGAAGGTGATCATGTTGGCTTCGGTCGCGGACACGTTCACACCGCGTACGCCGGTCGGCAGGCCGAGATAGTTCACTTCCAGCTGGGCTTCACCAGCAGGCACGGACGAGAAGGAGAACTCGCCCTGGCGGTTGGTGGAGGTGGACAGGCCAAGCGCCGGTACCGAAACGCGCGCACCAGGCAGCGCGTTGCCGCGCTCGTCCACCACGCGGCCCGTCAGCTGGTGTTGTGCAAGCGCGTCAGCGCCAAAAGCGCTCAGGCCAAGAGCGAGCACGAGGCCCGATACGCCCAGAAGGCGTTGATTGCGAATGGTCATCGGTGAAATCCCCCTGAAAAACAACCAAAGACCGGCTTGCGCGGGCGCATCCGGGTCGGGGGACGGTTAAACGGCGAAGCGGTGACAGGCCGGTCACAGGCCGGTGAAGTGTTGGTGATGATTTGGTGACGGGACGATTACCGATAGACGTAAGTTTGATGACAGGGGCTGCCGACATCAGTGAGCTGTCCGCCACCGCCAGGCCAGCATGACAGCGCTGCGGGCTTTGGCTATTGTCCGCCCCAGTGTCCCCGTAGCTCAGCAGGATAGAGCATCAGATTCCTAATCTGGGGGCCACAGGTTCGAATCCTGTCGGGGACACCATTGCAGCCTTGCTGCCCGGACAAGCAATAGAATGCCCTACCGATTTCGCGCTGCAGCACGCAATTAAAGATTGCCCGCGCGCGCCTTCCGCCCCTAGGCTCGGACCAAAGAGTTTACAGGGCGGATCACGCATGGGCGACACGACGCAGCCGGCACGGATACTTCTGATTGAGGACGATGACACCGAAGCAGAACTGTTTGCCGGCATGCTGGTACGAAAATCACCCGAATGCACGGTTTCCCGTGCCGCCTGCGGCCGTGCGGCACTGGAACAGCTGGCCTCCGGCCCGCTGCCTGACTGCCTGGTTCTCGATTTGCGCCTGCCCGGCGAAGACGGGATCTGGATACTCGAACGCCTGCTTGAATCGCCTGACTGGCGCGCCATCCCGGTTATCGTGTTTTCAGGCGATGTTTCACGCCTCGGACCGGCCTCCAGCCAGTATCCCAATGTCGCTTCGAGCGTGCGCAAGCCTCATAGCCTCGAGGAATATGAAGCCGCCTTGCTGATCGTGTGCGCGATCGTCGGCGCTACGGTGTCTGCTGCGGCCTGACAGGTATCAGGCTGGCTTCTGCATTGGCGCTGCGGCCGGCGTCCTGGCTGGCAAGACGGCGGCGCAATTCCTTGAGCTCAAGCCGGTCACGATGCGCATCAATGGCATGCATCACAGCATCGGCCATATGGCCAAGCAGGCGAATATTGCAGTCGCTGAATGATCGCGGCTGTGTGTCCAGCACGCTTACCGTGCCGATAGCATAGCCATTGGCCTCGATAAGGGGAGCGCCGGCGTAAAAGCGCACATGGGGAGCGCCCGTCACCAGCGGGCTTCGGACAAAACGCGGATCGCGCGTCGCGTCCGGCACCACCAACGGCTCATAGCCCTCTATCGTATGACTGCAGAACGAGATCGAGCGGGCGGTCTCACGCTCATCAATCCCGAATGCAGACTTGAACCATTGCCTGTCGGAATCGACCAGCGCCACCAGCGCAATCGGGGTATCAAACGCAAGCGCCGCCGCACGCGTCAGGCAATCAAACGCCGGATGCGTGTCGGTGTCGAGTATGGCGCAGGCGCGAAGCGCTGCGAGACGCTGTAGCTCATGAGACAATGTATAAATCCACTGAACCGGTTCAGTGAACAACACTAGAAGTGGAGTGTTGCACAAGCGTAAACACACCCGCATTGGCGGGTGCGGTTACGTCACGCTCCATGATTGCCAACCAGCGCGCACCGTCTAGTCTGGCTTCAGAAAAGGGTTAGGAGATTATGAAAATGGACCTCAGCGGGAAGACGGCGATTGTAACCGGCGGGGCAAGCGGCATAGGGCTCGCTGTCGCTAGGGCTCTCCACGCCCGCGGTGCCCGGATCGCGGTCGCTGATCTCAACGCAGGATCAGCCACAGAGGCTGGCAAGGCGCTCGGCGGGTTTGGTGAGGCTGTTGATGTCGCTGATGAGGCCGCTCTGGTGCGCTTCATCAACAAGGTCGAGCGCACGCTGGGTCCGGTGGACATCTATGTGTCCAATGCAGGCCTTGGCGTCACGGACGGGCCGGGCTGGGGCGCAGGCGATGCGCCCAATGCCGCCTGGGATCTGTGCTGGCAGGTCAATGTCATGGGCAGCGTGTTCGCCGCGCGTCATCTTGCCCGCAAAATTGCGGCCAGAAACGGCCATTTCGTCATCACAGCATCGGCTGCCGGCTTGCTGGCCCAGATCGGCGATGCGCCCTATTCAGCCACCAAGGCAGCGGCCGTATCCTTTGCCGAATGCCTGGCCATCACCCATGGCGACGAAGGCTTGAACGTCCATTGCCTGTGCCCCGAAGGGGTGAACACGCCGCTGGTGCAGGGCATTGAAGGCGGCGCACAGGGGCTGGGCGGCTATCTGGAAGCTGACGAGGTCGCGCAAATTCTTCTCAAGGCCATGGAAGACAAGCGCTTCCTCGTCATGACCCATGACAATACGCCCGGCTATGTCGCCACCAAAGGGCAGGATCGCGACCGCTGGGTTGGCGGCATGCGCAAGCTGCGCCGCATGCTGGTGGAAAAGCTCGGCCGTCCGATGTGATGTGGCTCAGGCCTGCAACCGGTAACCACCTGTATCGGTGACCAGCAGGCGCGTCTTGCCCGGATCCGGCTCGATCTTCTGGCGCAGGCGGTAGATATGGGTTTCCAGCGTGTGGGTGTTGGCCTCGCGGTGATAGCCCCAAACCCGGTCCAGCAATTCCTCGCGGGCAACAGGCTGGCCGCCTGCCCGGTAGAGATATTTCAATATGCTGGTTTCCTTTTCGGTCAGCCGGATGCGCTTGCCGTCCTGATTGACCAGCTGCTTCATGCCCGGCGTGAAGACATAAGGCCCGATATTGAGCACAGCATCTTCAGAGGATTCATAGCGCCGGAGCTGGGTGCGTACCCGCTCCAGCAAAACCCGGAAGGCGATCGGTTTTGCCAGAAAGTCGCTGGCGCCAGATTGCAGCCCCTTCACATGGTCTTCATCGCCTGACTGGGCGGTCAGAAGGATGATCGGCACGCTCTCGCCTTCCTCACGCAAGGCCGCGCAGGCATCACGCCCGTCCATGTCCGGCAGGCCGACATCGAAAATGACAATATCAGGATTGTCCTCCCGCACACGCTCCATGCCTTGGCTGGCATTGACCGCTGTAATGACCGCAAACCCGTCCTCCAGGGCAAACTGTTCGGCCAGCGCCTCACGCAGATCGGTATCGTCATCGATAATGAGAACGGTCTTTTCACCGGCCATGGCGGGCCAAGCCTCCCTGATAGGCGTTCCCTGCAAACATAGGGTGCGTTGCGCCTGACCGCCAACTGCCTCAAGCCGCTTGCGGGCGGCGGCGTCATGACGGCAGTCTGGCGGCATGAAATTGACCGCTCACAGTGACGGGATCCTGCTTGCCGGCGGCCAGCGCTTTCGATGCGCTCTGGGCCGCTCCGGCATTGTACCCGCGGATGCCAAGCGCGAGGGGGATGGGGCGAGCCCGGCCGGAGTGTGGACCGTCCGGCGCGCCCTCTGGCGCGCAGACAGGCTGGAAAAGCCGCTAACCGCCCTGCCGCTGCAGATAATCGCGAGCGATGATGGCTGGTGCGATGCGCCCGCCGATCCTGCCTATAACCGGCCCGTGCGCCTGCCCTGGCCAACGAGCCACGAGGTGATGACGCGCGAGGACGGGCTTTATGATGTCGTTGTGGTGCTCAGTCATAATGACAATCCGCCCGTGACTGGCATGGGCTCGGCCATTTTCCTGCACTGCGCCAGTGAGGATTACAAACCCACCGAAGGCTGCGTGGCGATTGCCCGCGATGAGCTGGTGGCGCTCCTCAAGGACATGAGCGCGGCCAGCACGCTGGAGATCATTCTCGCCGCCTCGCCCTAGAGAATAAATTTCGACAGATCGGCGTTGGAAGCCAGCGCCTTGACCCGCTCATGCACATAGGCGGCATCAATCACCAGCGTCTCGCCAGAGCGGTCTGAGGCGGTATAGCTGATCTCCTCCACCAGCCGCTCCAGTATCGTGTGCAGGCGGCGCGCGCCGATATTCTCAACGCTGGCATTCACCTCGGCTGCATAATCGGCAATCGCCTCGATCGCGCTGTCATCAAGGCTAAGCTCAAATCCTTCGGTCGCCATTAGGGCCACATATTGCGTGACGAGGCTTGCCTCCGGCTCGGTCAGAATGGCGCGGAAATCCTCGCGGGTCAGCGCTTTGAGCTCGACACGGATCGGCAGGCGGCCCTGCAGCTCGGGCAGAAGATCGCTGGGCTTGGTGACGTGGAAGGCGCCCGAGGCAATGAAAAGCACATGGTCGGTCTTCACCGGGCCGTACTTGGTGGCCACGGTCGCCCCTTCGATCAGGGGCAGAAGATCGCGCTGCACGCCTTCGCGTGACACGTCGGCCCGCGCGCCTCTGCGCGGGCGGCAATCTTGTCGACCTCGTCGAGAAAGACGATGCCGTCATTTTCGGCGAGCCGCACTGCCTCGGCCTGAATCTGGCTGTCATCAAGCAAGCGGTCGGCCTCCTCGTGCAGCAAGGGCTCATAGGCCTCGCGTACCGTGGTGCGGATCGTCTTGCGCCGCCGGCCCATGCCCTTGCCCAGCATATCGCCCAGATTGATCATGCCGACACCACCCATGCCCGGCAGGTCCAGACCCTGCAGCGGGTTGGCATCGTCCAGGAGCTCGATCTCGATCTCCTTGTCGTCAAGCTCGCCTGCATGCAGCTTGCGCCGGAAGCTATCACGCGTCGTGGTGCTGGCACCCGGCCCGACCAGCGCGTCCAGCACACGCTTTTCAGCCGCTTCCTCCGCGCGCGGACGCACCTCTTCGCGGCGGCGTTCACGCACCAGCGAGATCGCAATCTCGACCAGATCACGCACGATGGAGTCCACATCCCGCCCGACATAGCCGACCTCGGTAAACTTGGTGGCTTCCACTTTCAGGAAGGGCGCACCTGCCAGCTTGGCCAGACGCCGGGAAATCTCGGTCTTGCCGACGCCGGTGGGGCCGATCATCAGAATGTTCTTCGGCGTTATCTCGGCGCGCAAGGACTCATCAACGCGCTTCCTGCGCCAGCGATTGCGCAGCGCAATGGCCACCGCCTTCTTGGCGTCATGCTGACCGATAATGTGGCGGTCCAGTTCGGAGACAATTTCGCGCGGCGACAAATCGGTCATGCACAGCCCTTGAAAAGTGTTTTGAGATCAGACAACCGCGCTCATGTAGGCAGTGGCACGCATATGGGAAACCCTTGGACCAGAACCGCTAGCAGGGATCAGCGTTCCATTCGGCGCAGACATCGCTATCGGTCTCGGCGGCAAGGCGCACCTCACGCTCTGCCTGAAAGCGCGCCTGGTCCAGCCGGGAGAGCGCCCAGACCGCCGCGCCGCGCACCAGCGCGCTGTCATCATCAAGACGCGCCAACACCGCCTCCAGCGCGTCCGGACCGGTATCATTACCCAGCGCAATCAGCACATTGCGTACAAACCGGTCCCGGCCGATGCGCTTGACCGGAGAGGCAGTAAAGAGCGCACGGAACCCCGCATCATCGAGGCGTGAAAGCGCGCCCAGCAAGGGCGCTTCCAGCTCGGCGCGGGCGTGAAAGGCGGTCTCTTCGGTGCGCGCGGCGAACTTGTTCCACGGGCACACGGCCAGACAGTCATCACAGCCATAGATGCGGTTGCCCATGGCGGCCCGGAATTCGACCGGTATGGGGCCTTTGTGTTCGATGGTGAGGTAGGAGATGCAGCGGCGCGCATCGAGCTTGTAGGGCGCCGGAAACGCGTCTGTGGGGCATATATCAAGGCAGGCCCGGCACGATCCGCAATGATCGGTCTCGGCGGTATCGGGAACCAGCTCCGCCTCGGTCAGCATCACGCCCAGAAACAGCCAGCTGCCCCAGTCCCGGCTGACCAGATTGGTGTGCTTGCCCTGCCAGCCCAGCCCGGAGCGGGCCGCCAGCGGCTTTTCCATCAGGGGCGCGGTATCGACAAAAACCTTCACGCCCTCACCCGTCTCGCCGTGAAAGGCGCGCGCCATCTGTTTGAGGCGCTTTTTGAGAAGATCGTGATAGTCCCGGTTGCGCGCATAGACCGAAATGACGGCCCGGTCCGTGTGCGCAAGATCAACCAGCGGATTGTGCTCCGGCCCGTAATTGAGGCCCACTACGACCGCCGAGCGGGCCTCTGCCCACATGGCCGTCGGATGGACGCGCCGGTCCAGCGTCTCTTCCATCCAGCCCATACTGCCATGATGCCCCGCCTCGACGAAGGCGCGCAGCCGCTCGCCTGCCTCCCAGGGCGCATCCGCGCGGGTAATGCGCACGGCATCGAACCCGGCATCGCGCGCCAGCGCGCGGACCCTGTTGCTCAGTTCCCCTGAAGTCATGCCCGCAGCATGACATAGAAGGCCCCGGCCCCGCCATGACGGGCATGGGCGGGCGCATAGCCGCTGACCAGAACGGCAAAGTCCGGCTCGGCGAGCCATAAGGGCAGGCTGCGGCGCAAGACCCCCGGCAGGGAGGGTGCATCAGGCGTCCAGGGCTCAAACCGGCTTGTATCCTCTGCCCGTCCGGCGGCTCCCTTGCCGGTAATGACGAGTATGGTCTGATGGCCTTTCATGGCCGCGCGGGAGAGAAAAGCCAGCAGCATCTGGCGGGCATGGGCAGCCGTCTCGCCATGCAGATCAATGCGCGCATCAATCTCCACGCGCCCGCGGCGTACCTTGCGCTCGGCGCCGCGCTCCACCGGCGCTCTTCTGGGTGCCGACCCGGCGTTCAGCGCGGCGGGTGCAGCGCCGCTCCGGCCTCTGAGCAGGGCGGCAAACCCTTCCTCATTCACCGGGGACTGAACGCGCATTCCGCCTGCGGGCAGCGGCCGGGCCGTGTGCGACACCTTGCGCCAGAGAGCGCGTTCTTCCGGTGTCAGTGTGCGCTTCGGCCCGCTCATGGCCTGTCACGACACCCGGCGCAGCCGGGCCGCCAGCGCGTTGGGGAGCAGCAAGTGCCAGCGTGCGAAACTGTTCTGGCGCCCGGCAGTCTGTCCGGCCTCGTCGCCCCAGCCAAAGAAGAGATCGCCGCGCACCGGGCCAGTAATGGCCCCGCCCGCATCCTGCGCAATCACCAGCCCGTTCCAGCGGCCCTGCCCTGATACTTCGCCATCGATGAACACCGGCACGCCCCAGGCATGGAAGGCCGGATCGACCGCCAGGCTCGCCATTGGCGTCAACGGCACGCCCTGCGATCCCATCGGGCCGGTATTGGGATCGGCAATCTCCTGCAGATCAAAGAACACGTAGCGCGGGTTTTCATTGAAGAGCGGCGTCCACGCCGACGGGCCATTGCGCACCAGCCAGTTTTCGATGTGGTGCTTGGACGCCTGTCCCGGCGGCAGCTCGCCCCGGTCCAGAAGCAGCCGGCCTATAGACACGTAAGGATGGCCATTATGGGCGGCAAAGGCGGCACGGCGCTGGCTGCCATCATCAAATACCAGACGTCCAGACCCCTGAATCTGCATGAAGAACACGTCGATCGGGCGGCCCCAGGCCAGCGGCACGCCGATATTCATCGCCTCGATCTCGGCGCGCGGGCGCGCCTCGTCCGCGCCGCTGAACCGATCCGCATCAAGCCCGGCGATGAGCTGGGACATATCCCCGCGCGGGGAAAGCCCCGGACGTGCCCGGATCGCCATGGAAAACTCGGCATCGGGATAATAGCGCGCCTGCACCATGGGCTCGTAATAGCCGGTCAGCCGCCCCTCGCCGCCCAGAGCCACCGGCGTGAAGCGTGCCTCGAAGAAGCTGCGGGCCATCTGGGGCGTTGCGCCGCGCGCGATCAGGGTGAGCGCCTCGCCGCACACCGCATGCCAGTCACCGGCCCGGCCCGCATAAGGCGCGCGCTCGTTGAGCGGCCGTTCGGCCGGACGGCGCTGGATCGCCTCGCAGCTCTGCCCGAAAGAGCGCAAGGCCGCACTGGCATCATGCCGGCTCCAGCCTTCAAGCGCGCCAAACCCGGAAAGCGGGCGCAGATCGAGTGACGATACGGCAGGGGGTTGCGGTGTAGCGGACAGCGTGTCCGGTACGCTGGCGCAGGCAGAAAGGATTAGCGCAAGGCAGAGCGCGGCTAGGGTGCTAGGCCGGGCGCACGGCAGAAAGCCGCCAGTTCGGGTTGTCGTTCGTGACATCGCGCTCAAAGCTCCAGATCTCCGCTACCGGGTGCAGCGCCGCGATATCGCCCGACACCACGCTGCCATCGCTGGCGCGCGTTTCGTGGGCAATTTCGGCGACGAATCGCACCTTGATCTTGGCCTTGGGCCCGTTAAGGGAAGCTTCCTGCAGGCGCGTTTCCTTGATGCGGTCGATCTCGGTGGTCAGGGTTTCGCCCTTCGCAGCCCGCGCCTCAATGGCTTCGCGGTAAGCACTCATCACGCGCGGAGCCAGCAGGGGCTCCAGCGCTTCGACATCACCGCGCGCAAACGCGCCGGCAATCATGCCATAGGCAGCCCGCGCGCCCTGGATGAACTCTGCTGCATCGAAGCTGCCGTCTGCATCCGCAATGGCTTCAAGCCCGTCATAGGCTGCCTCGTCGACATCAACGGTGCTGAATGCTGTTTGCGGGCGCCCGGACGGGTCCTGCATGCTGGCCGTTTCGCGGGCCGGTGCCGCCGCTTCACGCGCTACGGCTTTCTCCGTCTCTTCGCGCGCATGCTCTTCCGGGGAGCGCCCCACAGGGCGGCCAAGCGCCATGTAAAGACGTATGCCGATGAACACGGCCAAGCCTGCAAAAAAGAGTATCTGCAACAATTCCACGCGCATGCACCTCTTGGCCGCCCGGCTTTCGGGCGGGTTGATGGCCATCCCTGCCTACTCATATAGGCCGTCAGCCGCCTCAGGTCAGCCCGTACAATGCAGGCTGCGGTTTCACACTGCGCGTCCTGCCAGCATGCAACTCAACGGCGGCGAGGCTTTGGAAGGTCCTTGGCCGCTTTTGCCAACTCGGCAATATGGCGGTCTGCCTCGAGATGGCGATCCTGTCTTCGGCGCGACTCGAATCTGGCGTATTCGCCTTCGGCAATCCGCTTCGCTTCGGAGGATTTCACACGGCCTCCATCATTCAGAACGGCCCGGCCTAGCTGCTGCAACTGACGGTCCAGCAGGTCACGAGCATCCTGCATCATCACCAGGCGGCCCATGTCTAGCTGATCTTCAAAAATGTCTAGTAATATGGTCGTCAGCCTGTTGAGCTCCCTGATTTCTGCTTCCGCAAGATAGTTCTTCGAGACAGCTACATCTGATTTTCGAATGTTGTCATGAGGCCAGGTTTGCAGCCCCATATTCTCGGCTTCGTGGTTTGCCCTGTCAGCGACAACCTCCGCTGGGGTGTGTGACGTTACCGCAAATATCAGTTTTGCCTGCGTGTGCTGATAGAATTCGCGTGCTGAGGCGGAAGCAGGATCATAGTCCTTGCACATTGCGCATATCTGCCGAAGCTCACGATAGACATTGAACTCATCAGAGCGGATATCGCGAATTATTTCGCGTAGCTCGGAAACCCGGTCGATATATTCGGGGTCTTTCAACCTCGCGCTGTCGACAACAAAGCCCTTTTTAGCAAACTGAACGAGTATGCCGGTTGCCCAGCGGCGAAACTGCGTCGCCTGTGCCGAAGACACCCGGTAACCGACTGAAATAACCGTGTCGAGGTTGTATACTGTTGCAGGACGGCCGGACGTTGTTTGCATTTTTTGCAAAGAAGTCTCTTCGTCTAGCTCGCCTTCCTCAAAAATATTTGTGATGTGCCGGGAGATCGTCGTCACGTCCCGGCCAAACAGCCCGGCAATCTGGGCCTGTGTCATCCAGAGGGTTTCGCCTTCATAGCGAATATCTAGGCGAACGCCCTTCGCACCAGCATAGACAAGAAAGCGGTCGCCGGTTTCGGGGTCTTCAAGCAAATGGGCCGGCGTCTCCTGATCGTTGCTCATTACCGCCTCGAATCACTAATGCGAGAACATCTTAGCAACGGTGGCGCCCGCTGGCCTGTCCCGCCTGACTGACATTCCGAAGACTGCCTTGCCCGCTATCGCGCGCCATGCTACCCGCCCAGACCTTGCACAGGAAGCGGGCGCATTCCAGCCCTGCTGCCGGCCTTCAATGCCAAGGCTGGAAAACGTCCACAGGAGCTTGCACCGATCATGGCTGACACCCCGAACACACCTGACCAGAACGCAAATCCGGCCGCCGGGCCGAGCGTGAGAATATTGGGGCAGTACGTGAAGGATCTCTCCTTTGAGAACCCCGGCGCGCCCGACACGCTGCGCGGCAGCGCCTCCCAGCCCAATATCGATCTGGGCATTGATGTGCGCGTGCGTGCGCTGGATGCGGAGAATTTCGAGGTCGAGCTGCTTCTCTCGGCCAAGGCACTGCGCGACAACGCCACCCTGTTTGTCTGCGAGCTGAGCTATGCCGGCCTGTTCCAGGTTCGGGGCATGGACGAGCAGGCACGCGAAGCCTTCCTGCTGGTCGAGGCGCCGCGCCTGACATTCCCCTTCGCCCGCGAAATCGTGGCCAGCGCGACGCAAAACGGCGGCTTCCCGCCGCTCATGCTGGAGCCTGTCGATTTTGCCAGCCTCTACCGCCAGCAGCTGGCCCAGCGCGCACAAGGCGGGTCCAACCCGCCTGCAGGCAACGCCTGATCACGCTAGACGCCGAACCTTTTCCAGACGCGTGCCTCTCCCATCTCGGCCACAAAAGCCGCGTGGAGGGCACGCTCTTCGGGCGTGCTTGAAGGCTGTAACGGGGCGGGACGCGGCGGGCGGGGCGCATAGCGTACCGTGCGGTCCGTGCCTTCCAGCCCGGCAAAGTCCAGCGCGCGCGTGCGCCCGCCATTGAGCTCCAGATACACTTCTGCCAGCAGATAGGCATCGATAAGCGCACCGTGCTTGGTGCGGCTTTCCAGTGAAATATCAAATCGTTTGCACAAGGCGTCGAGATTGGCCGGCGAGCCGGGAAAGCGCTCGCGCGCCATGGCCGCCGTGTCCTTGAACCGGCTGTCGGGATAGGGATCCAGGCCGGCGCGCGTCAGCTCCATATTGATGAAGCCCCGGTCAAACGGCGCATTGTGCGCCACCATCACCGCATCACCGACAAAGGCGATGAAATCCTTTGCCACCTCTTCAAACCTGGGCTTGTCGCGCAGCATTTCGCGCGTATGCCCGGTAATCGCCGTTACCTCGGCAGGGATGTCGCGGTCCGGATTGATGAGCGCATGAAACTCCCGGCCTGTCGGGATCATGTTGAACACTTCCACACAGCCAAGCTCGGTGACCCGGTCGCCTTCGAGCGGGTAGAGGCCTGTGGTCTCGGTATCGAATATGATCTCTCTCATGGGCGGGGATTTTGCGGGCGTTCGCGCAAGGCATCCAGAACGGCGCGCACCTGATCGCGGGCATCATCCACACCTTTTGACGTGTCGATGACGAAATCGGCGCGCTCGCGCTTGTGTGCATCGGGTGTCTGGCGCGCCAGGATCATGTCGAACTTATCTGCATGCATGCCGTCACGGGCCAGCACCCGCGTCCGTTGCACATCTTCCGGAGCGGACACCACGACGATCACGTCGACATGCCCCTCCATGCCGGTCTCGAACAGGAGCGGAATATCGAAAAGCACACACCAGGCCCCGTCCTTGCGCGCCTGCTGCAGAAAAGCGGCGCGGCGCGCCGCCACCAGCGGATGCACGATGGCTTCAAGGCGGGCAAAATCCTGCGGGTTGTCTTTCAGATGGGCGCTGAGCGCATCACGGTCCACGCGCCCAGCTGTAGTCACATCGGGAAACACGGCATTGACCAGCTCAACCGCCTCTCCGCCCGGCGCATACATGCCGGCCACCGCCGCATCGGCGTCAAAGACCGGCACGCCTTCAGCGGCGAACAGGGAGGCCGTGGTGCTTTTGCCCATACCGATGGAGCCGGTGAGGCCAATCGTGATCATGCCCTCTCCTCCAGCGCGGCTTCCAGCAAGGCCCTGACCTGCGTACCGGCAGGCGCAGGCTGGCCGAAGAACGCCTCAAAGGCCGGGCGGGCCTGGCCGATCAGCATGGAAAGCCCGTCCACCGTCCTTAGCCCGCGCGCCCGGGCCTGCCTCAGCAGAGGCGTCTCCAGCGGCGCGTACACCATGTCAAAGACAGCGGCGCCGGGCGGCAATGCATCCAGCGGCACGCAGAGCTCCGGCTGTCCCTTCATGCCAAGTGAGGTGGCGTTAATGACAAGGCGGGCGCCCTCAAGCGCAGCCGCCGCATCATCCAGCCCGTAAATCTCGGCCGCGCAGCCCATGGAACGCACCAGCCCGGCTGCCCTGTCCCGGCTGCGATTGATGATCCGCACTGGCGCGCCCGACGCATTAAGCACATGAAGCGCCGCGCGGGCCGCCCCGCCAGCCCCGATAAGGACAGCCGGGCCCACACCGGCCTGCCAGCCGCTTTCCGCCAGCGCCGCTTCCACCCCCACAATATCGGTATTGTCCGCCACAATGCCGTCTGGACCGAACAGAAGAAGGTTTGCCGCGCCGCAGGCACGCGCGCCCTCGCTCGCCTCGTCGGCTAGCGTCAGAGCGGCCTGCTTGTGCGGCAAGGTGACATTGATCCCGCGATAACCCGCATCGCGCAGGCGCGATATGGTGGCGGCAAACGCGTCTGGCTGCACGCCGATACGGTCATAGCTGCCGGCAAGCCCCGCATCGGTCAGCCAGGCCTGCATCATCAGCGGCGAAAGCGAGTGATCGACTGGCCAGCCTGCGACACCGGCTTTCATGACAATCAACCCTCCAGCACGCCATGCTGGCGCAGCGCATCCAGCAGCGGCAGGAGCGGCAGGCCCAGAACCGAGAAGAAATCGCCCTCCACCCGCTCAAACAGCTGCGCGCCCAGCCCTTCATAGGCATAACCGCCGACGCCAGCTGTCAGGATAGACCCGGCATCGCGCATATAGCGGTCGAGAAAGCTGTCCGACACATTGCGGACATGCATCTCGCACCGGCTTTGATGCTGCCACACAATCTGGCCATCACAGGCCAGTACCAGCCCGCCAACCAGCGCATGCGTCCTGCCGCGCAGCATTATCAGGCGCGCACGGGCCTCTGCCTCATCGCGCGACTTGTCATAGGCACGGCCTTCAAATTCCAGCACCTGATCGGCGCCCAGTACCAGCTTTCCCGCCTGCCGGGGCGAAACCGCCAGGGCTTTCTGCCGGGCAAGTTCAAGTGCCAGTTCAGCAGGGGTGCCGGCAAAGCCTGCTTTCACGGCGCCCTCATCAATATCCGCCGGATCAATCGTGAAAGGCACGCAGGCCTTATCCAGAATCGCGCGGCGCGACGCCGAACCGGATGCCAGAACGAGCGCGGTCACAGCTTGCCTCCCGTCATCTTGCCCCGGTGTTCGGTGAGAAGATTGATGATCTTGGCGGCCGTCTCCTCGATGGAGCGCCGTGTGACATCGATGGACGGCACGTTGTGGCGGGCAAACAGGCGCTTGGCAAAAATAAGCTCGTCCTTCACCGCGCCTTCATCGACATATTCGGTCGAGCGGTCCTCATTCAGATTCAGGAGCCGGTTGCGGCGTATCTGGACAATGCGTTCAGGCGTCGCGTAAAGCCCGACAATGACAGGCTTTTTGTGTGAAAACAGATCAGGTGGAAGCGGCGCGTCGGGCACCAGCGGAATATTGGCCGCGCGCACACCGCGATTGCCCAGATAGATGGAGGTCGGGGTTTTCGACGTCCGGCTGATCCCCAGAAGGATGACATCCGCACTCGCCAGATCATCGCCCTGCCCGTCATCATGGGCCATGCAGTAGTTCATCGCCTCGATACGCCGGTAATAATCGGCATCGAGCGTGCGCTGGGCTCCGGCGCGGCCCGTCATCGGCGCGCCCAGATAGGCCGAGAGCGTTGTCTCTATCGGATCCAGCAGGGCAATGGCCGGAATGGAGAGCTCCGCACAACGCGTTTCAAGAGCCTCCCGGAGCTCCTGATTGACGACCGTGTACATGACCACGCCCGGGAAAGCTTCGACATGCTCCAGCGCGCGCGTCATCTGGCGTGGTGAACGCACCAGCGCAAACAGGTGTTCGATGGACTGGCCACGGTCAAACTGCGCCGCGGATGCACGCATGGCGCTCATCAGCGTTTCGCCTGTGGAATCAGAGATCATGTGGACATGAAAATAGATTTTTATGTCCGGTGCGCGTTGGGAAGTGGGCATGATGTCCTTCTCGAAGACCGCGTGATCTGAGCTCTGGCAGGCTAGCGATCAAGCGTTAGCCCGTTCTGCCCCGCCTGTGAACAAGCTGTCGGGAAACATGACAGCCTGTCCCCGCTTATCCCGTTCAAGCCAGGTTTTCGCGCAGCATGGCCATCTTCACCCACATCCCATCCCCGGTCATCCACCGGACAGGCCGGTGCAGGAGACGGCAAATCATGCGCTGTCGACGAAGGGCGCAAAAATGCATTGGCCGCTCCACATGATCCCCGGCGGGCTTACGAATTAGTATTTTGTTAAAGAAGATGAATTTTGAGTTAATCTCCCAATCAACAGCCGTGGCATACCTGCCGGTGCGGCACATTTGCCCACAGGCTGTGAAATACGCGGATAACAGGGTAAGCAACCTGCGTTTTCCACGATGCTGACAGACCTACGACTCATCTCCTTCCAAATTTTCTTTTTTAATTGAGAAAGAAGAGTGTGGAGGAAAACCGCCGCCAGGCCAGTCAGACCCCAGCGATACCAAGGGTAACACTCGATGACCGAACGCGCGCTTTTGAAGGTTCTGAGCGGTGAAACCCTCAAAACCCCGCCAGTATGGCTGATGCGTCAGGCGGGGCGCTACCTGCCCGAATACCGCGCTGTGCGCGCCCAGCAGCCTGATTTCATCGCCTTCTGCCTGAACCCGGAGGCGGCAGCCGAAGTCACCCTGCAGCCGATCCGCCGATACGGGTTTGATGCCTCCATCGTGTTTGCCGACATATTGCTGATCCCCCATGCGATGGGTCAGAAAGTGTGGTTCGAGAAGGGTGAGGGTCCAAGGCTGGCGGCGATGTCGCTCGACACGCTTTCAGCACTTCGCCCGGATGGGGCAGCGCAGAAGCTTTCGGCGGTCTGCGATACCTTGCGCCTTGTACGCGCTGGCTTGCCGGAGAGCTGCACGCTGATCGGCTTTGCTGGCGCGCCCTGGACGGTGGCGACCTACATGATCGAGGGCGGTGGATCGAAAGACCGCTGGAAGGCCCGCACCGCCGCCTGGAGCGAACCGGAAACGATGGACAGGCTGCTGGCCAATCTGGCGGACACGACCGCCGATTATCTGATCGCGCAGGCAAAAGCCGGCGCAGACGTGCTGAAGATCTTTGAAAGCTGGGCTGAAGGCCTGCCTGCGCCCCTGTTCAACCGCGTCGTGATCGCGCCCACGCGGCGCATTGTCGAGCGGGTAAGGGCGGCGGGCATAACCGCGCCGATTATCGGTTTTCCCAAAGGCGCGGGGCCCCATTATGTGCGCTATGCGGAAGAAACCGGGATTGATGCCATAGCCACCGATCATGGCCTCGATACCGATTGGGCCGTGGCCAATCTGCCGCGCTCCATGCCGGTTCAGGGTCAGCTCGATCCTGCCGTTCTCCGGGCGGGCGGCACGGCGCTTGAAGGCGAGGTCAGCCGTTTGCTCGACGCATGGGGGGGCCGACCCTATGTCTTCAATCTTGGACATGGGATCAATCCTGATGTGCCGCCTGAACATGTGAGCGAGCTGCTGGCCCATATACGCGGGCGCTAGCACGCGCCTCAAGACAAGCCGGAGTAGACTCTATGGGCCGCAAAATCGCTGTTGTACTGTTCAATCTGGGCGGGCCGGACGGGCAGGCAAGCGTGAAACCCTTTCTGCGCAACCTGTTCAATGATCCGGCCATCATCTATGCGCCCTGGCCGGTGCGGCCCTTGCTGGCCTGGCTGATTTCCACAACGCGTGGACCTAAAGCGGCGAAAGAGTACGCCAAGATGGGCGGCGGCTCTCCCATCGTGCCGGAGACTGAAAAACAGGCAGCAGCGCTCACTTCCACGCTGCAGGCTGCTCTGCCCGGCGACGAGATCCGCTGTTTCCTCGCCATGCGCTACTGGCATCCTTTCACTCATGAAGCGGCCGAGGCGGTAAGGGCGTGGGGCGCGGATGAGGTCGTGCTTTTGCCGCTCTATCCGCAGTTTTCGACCACCACGACAGCGAGCTCCCTCAAAGCCTGGCGTGATGCAGGCGGCGGGGACGCGCGTACGATATGCTGCTTCCCGCGCGAGGCCGACTTCATAGCCGCCCATGCCGGCCTGATCCGCCAGGCCTGGGAGACGGCCGGAAAGCCCGGGAATGTACGCGTGCTGCATTCCGCCCATGGCCTGCCGGAGATCACCATCCAGCGCGGCGACCCCTATCAGTGGCAGGTGGAGGAGACGGTGAAGGCCGTGACTACCCTGCTGCCGGAGCTGAACGATCACATCACCTGCTTCCAGTCGAAAGTCGGCCCGCTCAAATGGATCGGGCCCTCAACTGAAGACATGGTGGAAGAGGGGGCGAAAGAGGGAAAACACATCATCCTCTCGCCCATCGCCTTTGTGTCGGAACACATTGAAACACTGGTCGAGCTGGATGAAGAATATGCCGAGCTTGCCCACGAACACGGCGCGGCCGGTTATACCCGCGTGCCAGCGTTGGGTGTGACACCAGACTTCATCAAGGCGCTGGCCGGGCTGGTCGTGGATGCGCTCGACGGCCCAGCCGGGCTGAAGCCGCCATCGGGTAAGCCCATATGCCCGGCTGAATTTGGCCGCTGCCCGTGCCGCGAAGCAGGCTATAACGGAGAGCCAAGACAGCCAGAGGCCGCCTGATGGATTTTCTCCTGCCCTATTATGATGTGCTCAAAGCCCTGCACATTGTGTCGGTGATCTTCTGGATGGCCGGCATGCTCTACCTGCCGCGCCTGTTTGTGTATCACCACACCGCCACGCCAGGCGGGGAGCTGGAAACGGCCCTCCTCAAGCAGGAAACCAATCTGAACCGCATCATCATGGGCCCGGCGCTTATCGCGGTCTGGCTCTTTGCCATATTGATGATCGCGGCAAACCCCGCCCTGTTCAGCCAGGGCTGGTTTCACGGCAAGCTGGCGCTGGTGATCGCCCTGTCTGGCGTGCACGGGTTTTACGCGGCCAGCGCGAAGCGCTTTGCCAAAGGCGAACGCCCGCGCAGCGAGAAGTTCTGGCGGATGCTCAATGAAGTACCGGCAGTGGCGGCGATTATCATTGTAATACTGGCAGTGCTGAAGCCTTTCGCTTGACGGCTGCGGGCGCTTGTGTCACGCCTAGCCCATAACCGCCCGCCTGCGGACGGCTTCCCCCCTTATCGTGCTGTCCTTGGCGCCTGGCCTTGCGATCTGGCACGCTCTCGAAACACAGTCTTGCCCGCCTGTAGCCCGTGAGGGCCGCGTTCGCGGGGCCGGAACCAGCAGCTTGTGCCGGGCATTAGCCTAAAGGCATGCCTGTTCGCGCAAAGGCCGATCCCGGTCAGGCATTTCACCTTCCCGTCCGTTTCTCAAAAAAGACCTCCCCATGACCGATCAGAACGACACGCCCGAAACCGATCTCGACGAAATTGTAACGCCAACCCCGACGGTCGGCGCATGTCCTTGCAGGAGCTGAAGGAAAAGTCTCCGGCAGACCTTCTCCAGCTGGCCGAGAGCCTCGATATTGAAAACGCCGCCTCGCTGCGCAAGCAGGGCATGATGTTCGCGATCCTCAAGGCACTGGCCGAAGAGGGCGTCGAGATCCATGGCGGCGGTACGCTGGAAGTGCTGCAGGACGGGTTTGGTTTCCTGCGCTCACCAGAGGCCAATTATCTAGCCGGGCCGGACGACATCTATGTGTCGCCCAACCAGATCCGCAAGTTCGGCCTGCGCAATGGCGACACGGTGGACGGCGAGATTCGCGCCCCGCGCGATGGCGAGCGCTATTTCGCACTGCTCAAGGTCAATGCGATCAACTTCCAGCCCACCGATCAGGCCAAGCACAAGGTCCATTTCGACAATCTGACCCCGCTCTACCCCGAGAGCCGGTTCATCATGGAAAACCCGGATCCGACCAAGAAGGACCGCACGGGCCGGGTGATCGACATTGTGGCGCCGCTCGGCAAGGGCCAGCGCGCCCTGATCGTCGCGCCGCCGCGCACCGGCAAGACGATGGTGCTGCAAAATATCGCGCACGCCATCGAGACCAATCATCCCGAATGCTACCTCATGGTGCTGCTCATCGATGAGCGCCCGGAGGAAGTGACCGACATGCAGCGCACGGTGAAGGGCGAGGTCATCGCCTCCACCTTCGACGAGCCGGCCACGCGTCACGTCCAGGTCGCCGAAATGGTAATCGAGAAAGCCAAGCGCCTCGTCGAGCATGGCCGCGATGTGGTGATCCTGCTGGATTCCATCACCCGCCTCGGCCGCGCCTACAACACTGTGGTGCCAAGCTCCGGCAAGGTGCTGACCGGCGGTGTGGACGCCAACGCCTTGCAGCGCCCGAAACGCTTCTTCGGTGCCGCCCGCAATATCGAGGAAGGTGGCTCGCTGACCATTATCGCCACGGCCCTCATCGATACAGGCAGCCGCATGGACGAGGTGATCTTCGAGGAGTTCAAGGGCACGGGTAACTCCGAGATCGTCCTTGACCGGAAAGTCGCCGACAAGCGCGTCTTCCCGGCCATCGACATTCTCAAGTCCGGCACCCGGAAAGAGGAGCTGCTGGTCGACAAGAAGAATCTCGCCAAGACCTATGTGCTGCGCCGCATCCTCAACCCGATGGGCCCGCAGGATGCGATCGACTTCCTGCTCGGCAAGCTCAAGGAAACCAAGACCAATGACGAGTTCTTCGACTCGATGAACACGTAAACCTGATATTGGGCGGGCAACATGTTAGATATTATAGCGAGAGAAGCTGATGTAATACAGAATGCTCCAATCAGCTTCTTGTTATCTGTAATTGCGTTGTCGGTTGTTTTTTACTTTCTATGCGAATGGCGCTATGCGCCACTGCGCGATCGCTTGTCATTTAGAGACGAGCAGATTGCGGCGTTGAAGGAAAAGTTTCCTGATGTTTCCGCGCCCGAGCTCGTTGGAAAAGTAGAAGAGATAAGAACCAGATTAAATATAATTGAAGAGCGATATAAATTTTCAGCAGATAAAGAAAATGGAGGATCGTCAGGAGATAATGCTAACGGATATTATACGCGTTACAAGGATGGAACAATGGTTTGTAAAGCGATTCTTTCATTAGAAAATGAAGTGAATACAGTAGTTTTCCCAGCTGAATTTATTGGAAAACCAAGTTTATCTATTTCAAATGAAGACAGAGTAAAAATTTTAAATATAGATGAACACGGTTTTCGTTACAGGGCATCAAATGCTAGGTTTTGTGGAACAAAAATGTCTTATGTTGCTGTAGGGTTTTGGAACTAAAAAGTGCGCAACTTTTTTATTCGGGAGATTTCCTATGAGCCACGACGCAAACCTGATCCTGTTCCACGCCCCGATGACCCGTTCCATCCGCGCCCGCTGGGCGATGGAGGAGATGGGCCTCGATTACCGGCTGGAGCGCGTGGCCTTTGACCGGGGCAATGTGGGCGGCGATGAATACCGCAAGATACATCCCCTGCAGAAAATCCCGGCGCTCAAAGACGGCGATACCGTGATCCTGGAATCGGTCGCAATTGTGGAATATCTCATCAACCGCTACGGGCCGACGCCGCTGCGCGTAGACCCCTCCGAGGCGGAATATCCGCGCTATCTCGAATGGCTGCACTATGCTGAGGGCTCGATGGGGATGCCGGTCAGCCTGCTGCTGGCCCACACCACCCTCCTGCCTGAAGCCCAGCGCAATGAGGGCATCGCCAAATGGGCCAAGCGGGAGGTGGACAAGCATCTTGAGCTGATCGCCGCGCGCGGCCTTGAGGGCCGCGGCTGGCTGGCGGCGGACCGGTTCACGGCGGCCGACATTTCGGTCGGTTACCTGTTGTATTTGCTGAAGATTATACGCCAGCTGAAAGACGCCCCTGCGCCGGTGCTGGCCTATTGGGAGCGTATGACGGCGATGGAAAGCTGGCAGAAGGCAAGCGCGGAATAGGGCTAGGTCTTTCGTCCTTCGTCATTCCGATGAAAGTCAGAACCATATCCGGGTCCCCGGCCCCTGAGCCGGGGTCCATGTCCAGGCACTGGGCTTTTCCCATGGATCCCCCATCGGGGCGGGGGACCCCGGTGAAGAGGCAAGCCGGGCCATGACAATGCTGGGAAACCTCCTATCCCAGATGTTTTTCAAAGAAGGCTATCGTCCGGTTATTGGCCGCTTCGGCGTCCTCGCCGTGATAATGGGCTCCGCCCACACGGGCAAAGGCGTGATCGCGCTCCGGGTAGAGATGCATCTCCACTTTCGGGTTGGATTTCAGCCCGTCCAGAATCGCTTTTTGCGCCTCTGGCGGTACGAACTGGTCTTTCCCGGCAATGTGTAGCAGCAGCGGGCTGGTGATCTTGCCGCCTTCGCCCAGCCGGTCCTGTATCCCGACCCCGTAATAGCCAACGCTGGCATCGCAATCTGTACGGCAGGCGGTGAGGTAAGCGAGCAGTCCGCCAAGACAGAAGCCAACCGCGCCAACCTTCTCCGCGCCCTCTCCGCGCGCATGGGCGATGGTGGCCGCTATGTCTTCGACCCCCTTGTCGGGATCGAATTTACCAAACAGATCAAAGGCCTGTTTCCACTCGGCGTCCGTCTGGTCGGTCAGCTCAATGCCCGGCTCGATCCGCCAGAACAGGTCCGGGCAGATGGCGCGATAGCCGCTGGCCGCCAGATCATCGCAAATATCGCGCATCACCTGATTGATGCCGAAAATTTCCTGGATGACGATGATGGCCGGTCCTTTCCCGCGCGCATAGGCGGAAAAGCTGCCGTCGGCGGTCTTGATGGTGAGTGTTTCGGCGGGCATGTCGTCTCCTTTGGCTTATGGCGCGGAGCGGCTTATGGTCGGGGCATGAAGCGCCCTTTCCATAGAACCAAGACGAGGCAGGCATGAAGGTCAATATCGAAATCGACTGCACCCCGGCCGAGGCGCGCGCCTTTTTCGGCCTGCCGGACGTGACCCCACTTAACGAGCAGCTGGTCAGCGAGATGAGCAAGCGCATGGGCGCCAATATCGAGGCGCTGGAGCCCGACGCCCTGATGCGCAACTGGATGAGCATGGGCGGTGAGTGGCAAAAGCAGTTCATGTCGCTGATGAACCAGGCCGCTGGCGGCAAGACGGGAAGCTAGACGCACCGCCATGACCGATACGATTTTCGCTCTGGCCAGCGGCGCGGGCCGCGCCGGCGTCGCGATTGTGCGGGTTTCCGGCCCGGACGCAGGACCGGCGCTTGCTGCACTGGCAGGCAGTTTGCCAGAACCACGCCGCGCCGCGCTGAGATCGCTCAACGCCCGCGACGGCTCGCTCATTGATCGCGCCCTGCTGCTCTGGTTTCCCGCGCCGCAAAGCTTTACCGGCGAGGACGTCGCCGAGTTTCATGTCCATGGCGGCCCTGCCGTTATCGAGGCGTTGTCTGAGGCGCTTATAGCCGAGGGCCTGCGCCCGGCAGAACCGGGCGAGTTTTCCCGGCGCGCCTTTGCCCACGGGCAGATGGACCTGACCGAAGCTGAAGGCCTCGCCGATCTGATCGATGCGGAAACGCAAACCCAGCGCCAGCAGGCACTGGCGCAGATGGGCGGCGCGCTGGGTTCGCTCTATGGTGAATGGCGTGATGCGCTGATTGACACGCTTGCCGCCATTGAGGGCGAGATCGACTTTCCCGATGAGGATGATGTACCCGAAGGCCTGTCAGAACGCGCCGGGCCGCCGCTGGAAACCTTGTGCGCCAGCATGCGCGCCCATCTGGCGGACAATCATCGCGGCGAGCGGGTGCGTGACGGGTTCACCATCGCGGTAATCGGCGCGCCGAACGCCGGAAAGTCGAGCTTTATCAATTATATGGCGCAGCGTGATGCGGCGATTGTCAGTGATATTCCTGGTACGACGCGTGATATTATCGAGGTGCGCCTGATCCGGGCCGGTTTCGTCGTCTACATGGCCGATACGGCCGGTTTGCGTGAAGCGTCTGACGTCATTGAGGCTGAAGGCGTGCGCCGGGCGCTGGCCCGCGCCGAGAGCGCCGATATGCGGTGCCTGATGATCGATGTTTCACGTGAAACGCCGGATGAGGCCGCCTTCGCCATGCTGCGTCCAGGCGATGTGGTCCTGCTGAACAAGACCGATCTCGCCAGCGTTGATGCGCCCGTGCCAGAGGGCGTTGCGGCCTTTCCGGTGTCGGTAAAGACCGCGTCCGGTCTGGATGCCTTCAACGCCTGGCTGGACCGCGAGCTGGTAACACGGCTGGGCGGCGCAGAGGCCGCGCCTTTGTCGCGCGCGCGCCATCGCGAACTGGTCCAGCGGGCTCTGGCTTCCCTGGAAGAGGCATTGTCGCTTCTGTCCTCCCGCCCCGAGCTTGCAGGGGCTGAAGTGAACCGGGCGATCCGCGCGTTGGGAGAGCTGACCGGGGCGGTTGATATTGAGGATGTGCTGGACCGGGTGTTCAGCCAGTTCTGCATCGGCAAATAGGCCGGCAACTCGACTTGGCGGCGCCGATCATGTAAGGACGCGCTCCCCGGCGGGCTGGGCCGGACAAAAGAAAGCCATGACCAGAGATTTGCTCAAGCCGGCCGAGGCCGCGCAACGCCAATGGGATGTGATCGTGATCGGCGGCGGCCATGCGGGCTGCGAGGCCGCGAGCGCGGCTGCGCGCCTGGGCGCGGCTACGCTGCTCCTGACCCACAAGGCCGCAACCATTGGCGAGATGAGCTGCAATCCGGCGATTGGCGGGCTCGGCAAGGGTCATCTGGTGCGCGAAGTGGATGCGCTGGACGGGCTGATGGGCCGCGTCGCCGATGCGTCCGGCATCCAGTTCCGTATGCTGAACGCCTCCAAGGGTCCGGCCGTGCGCGGCCCCCGCACCCAGTCTGATCGGAAGCTCTATCGCGAGGCCATGCAGGCGGCGTTGGCTGAGCAATCCAATCTGCACATCGCTGAAGCCGCTGCCGAGGATCTGATTGTCGAGGACAGGCGCTGTGCGGGCGTCGTCGATGGCGAAGGCCGCCATTACCGTTCTGGCGCGGTCGTTCTGACAACTGGAACCTTCCTCAAAGGCGTGATCCATCGCGGCGATGAGCGTATCCCGGCGGGCCGCGTTGGCGACGCACCCTCTATCGGCCTGTCAGACCGGCTCTACGGGCTGGGTCTCTCCATGGGGCGGCTGAAAACCGGCACACCGGCGCGCCTTGATGGCTCCACTATCGACTGGGCCGGACTGGACATGCAGCCTGCCGACGATGTGCCAACCCCCTTCTCTTTCCTGAATGAGCGTATCAGCGTGCCGCAGATCGCCTGCGGCATTACACGTACGACCGTTCAGACTCACAAAATCATTGAAGATAATCTGGGCCATTCTGCTGTCTATGGCGGCAAGATCGCGGGGCGCGGCCCGCGCTACTGCCCGTCTATCGAGGACAAGGTGGTGCGCTTCGCTGACCGGACCAGCCACCAGATATTCCTGGAGCCGGAAGGGCTGGACGATGACACGGTCTATCCCAATGGCATCTCTACCTCCCTGCCCGATCATATCCAGGACGCCTTCCTCCAGACCATTCCGGGGTTGGAGCAGGTGAAAGTGCGCCGCTACGGCTATGCCATCGAGTATGATTATGTCGATCCGCGCGAGCTGGATGCGACTCTGGGGGTGAAGTGCCTGCCGGGCCTGTGGCTCGCCGGGCAGATCAATGGCACCACCGGCTACGAAGAAGCGGCGGCGCAGGGCCTGATGGCGGGCTTTAATGCGGCTCTTGCCTGCACTGGCAACCCAGCCTTCGTGCTCGACCGCTCACAAGCCTATATCGGCGTGATGATCGATGATCTCATCACGCGCGGTGTGACCGAACCCTATCGCATGTTTACCTCGCGCGCCGAGTACCGGCTCAGCCTGCGCGCCGACAATGCCGATCAGCGCCTGACGCCTCTGGCTATCGATCTCGGCGCGGCGAGTGTTTCACGTGAAACATCGTTCGCAGCCCGCGCTGAAGCGTTGTCCGAAGCCCGCGCCCTTCTTGAGCGCCTGAACCTGACGCCAACCGATGCAATGAAGGTGGGGCTGTCGATCAATCAGGACGGCAAGCGCCGCCCTGCCATGGAGCTGGCCGCACACCCGCAAGTGGGCTGGGCTGCGATCTGCAAGATCTGGCCGGAGATCGCTGCTCTGGATGTGCCCATAGCCAGCCAGATGCAGAACGAGGCGGTCTATCACGGCTATCTCGACCGGCAGGAGGCCGATGTGATGGCTTTCCGCCGGGATGAAGGTGTGCGCATTCCGGCAGATTTCGATTACCGGACGGTCGGCGGCCTGTCGCATGAGGTGCGCGAGAAGCTGGAGCGCGCGCGTCCTGCCACGCTGGGGCAGGCGGGCCGCGTGGAGGGCGTGACACCGGGCGCGTTGACGGCGCTCCTCGCCAGCGTGAAGCGGCTGGACCGTCAGCGGGCAAGCTGATGAATCACGAACGGACGTACGGCGCCGAAAACTTCCAGGCCGACACGGGTGTTTCACGTGAAACACTGGAGCGTTTCGTCATCTGGCGGCGCCTTCTGTCGGAGTGGTCAGCGCACACAAATCTGGTTGGCCGAGCGACGCTCGACGATTTCTGGTTCCGGCACGCACTGGATAGCTGGCAGTTGCCTGATCTGGCTCCGGCGGGTGCAAACCGCTGGGCGGACATTGGGGCCGGCGCGGGCTTTCCGGGGCTCGCCATCGCGTTCGGCCTCGCGGATCGGGCCGTTCCGAATGCCAGGGTCACGCTCATCGAATCCATCGGGAAAAAGGCCGCTTTCCTGCGCGCGGTGCTGGCTGAAACGGGCCTGACATCGCACGCCGAGGTGCTGGCGGAGCGTGTCGAGACGCTGGATGGCCTGCCGCCGTTCGACGTTGTGACGGCCCGCGCGGTGGCACCTTTGGAGAAATTGCTGGGTCTTATGGCACCGTTTGTGGAAAACGGCGCAATTGCGCTGATTCCCAAGGGTGCGCGCCATGCAGAGGAATTGACCGCGGCGCGTAAAAGCTGGAACTTCGAGGCGAGCCTTCATCCAAGTATTACCAGCGATGAAGCCGCCATCATCCGCATTGAAAGGCTGACCCGTGTCCGTTGATCCCCGTTCCGATACAGCGCCGCGCGCTGGTGCGCCCAAAGTCATCGCTATCGCCAACCAGAAGGGCGGTGTCGGCAAGACCACGACGGCGATCAATCTGGCCACCGCCCTGGCGGCCATCGGCAAGCGGGTGATCGTGCTGGATCTCGATCCGCAGGGTAACGCCTCCACGGGTCTTGGCGTGCCGCGCACCGAGCGCAAGGCCACCAGCTATGATGTGCTGGTCAATGAGCGCCCGATCGAGGAAGCGCTGGTGGATACGGCTGTGCCGGGGCTCGGTATTATCCCGTCCGATGTGGATCTCTCCGGCGCCGAGCTGGAACTGTCGGCTGCACCGCGCCGCTCCTACCGGCTGCGCCATGCCGTGGACAAGTTCCGCCGCTTTCTGGCGTCGCGTGGTGCCCATTGCGACTACATCCTCATTGACTGCCCGCCCTCTTTGAACCTGCTGACCGTCAATGCGATGACGGCGGCCGATTCCGTGCTGGTGCCGCTGCAGTGCGAGTTCTTTGCGCTGGAAGGGCTTTCGCAGCTTATGCGAACGGTCGATCTGGTTCGGGGCAATCTCAACAAGAATTTGGAGATTCAAGGGGTTGTGCTGACCATGTATGATCGGCGGAACAATTTGTCGTCCCAGGTCGCTGCCGATGTGCGCGCGCACTTTGGCGACCGTGTCTATGAGACGGTGATACCGCGCAATGTCCGCGTCTCCGAGGCGCCGTCCTTCGGCAAGCCGGTTCTGCTCTACGATCTCGCCTGCCCGGGATCGCAAGCCTATGTCCGCCTCGCCCGCGAGCTGGTCCGCCAGGAGCGCAAGCCGGCTGAAGCGGTGCCGGCATGAGCGCGCAGGAACGCCCGCGCGGCCTCGGCCGTGGCCTCTCCGCCCTTCTGGGTGAAGGTGAAGATGCCGACAATATGCGCGCGGATGAAAACCAGTCCGGGCAGAGTGCCGGCGCCGGACCGAGACCGCTTGCGCTTGATCTGATCGAGGCCAATCCCGATCAGCCCCGCAAGCGGTTTTCCGAAGACGAGCTGGCCTCGCTGTCGGCCTCGATTGCCGAACGCGGCGTGCTGCAGCCTATTCTGGTGCGCCCGGCGCCCGGTAAGACCGGGCACTACCAGATCGTGGCGGGTGAACGGCGCTGGCGCGCGGCCCAGCGCGCCCGCCTGCACGAGATTCCAGCTGTTATCCGCGAGTTTACCGACCGCGAAACACTGGAAATCGCCATTGTAGAGAACGTCCAGCGCCAGGATCTTAATGCAGTGGAGGAAGCCCGCGGCTACCGCCAGCTGATTGAGGCATTTGGTCATACCCAGGAAGATGTGGCCCGCGCCGTCGGCAAATCACGCGCCCATATCGCCAACACGCTGCGCCTGCTCGCTTTGCCCGCGCCCGTCCTCGACCATCTGGAGGCTGGCCGCCTGTCAGCGGGCCATGCCCGCGCCATTGCCACGGCGGGTGATCCGTCTGCCCTGGCTGAGAAGATCATTGCCGATGGCCTGTCCGTGCGCGGCGCAGAGGCTCTGGCACGAAAAGAACAGGCCCCGGAGCGCAAGGCGCGCAGCGGCGGACTGGAAAAAGCGCAGAAAGATGCCGATACGCGCTCCCTCGAAGCCGATCTCGCCGAGCGTCTGGGTCTCGATGTGGAAATTATCCATCGCGGTGAAGCAGGCGAGATCCGTGTGCGCTATTCCACGCTGGAACAGCTCGACGATCTGTGCCGCAGGCTGTCCTCGCGCTAGCGCGGCTCCTGATTTTGTCGCCTTTTCGAACCGCGAAACCGGCTCCCACTTTCGCTGAAAAGGCTCTAGCGGCTTCTTGCCGGAGAGGCGGCGCGGGCGAGCCTCAGCAGGGTTTCACCCGCCAGCGCCTCGGCCGGAGAGCCTGATCGCTTGATAGCCCGCTCGGTCTCAAACGCAATATCGCGCGCGCGCGCAATGCGTTGCCGGCTCCACGCGCGCGCGGCCGCCTGAAAGCGCTGCGCAGGCGGGCCAAAGCGCGGCGCGCCGGACCGCGCCAGAGCCGCCTGGTCGCCGCCCAGCTGGTGGTAACGCTCTATCTGGTCGATCTTGCGCTGCAGGGCACGCACAATGGCGACAGGGCTGGTGCCTGATTCCAGTGCCCGCTGATATTGCAGGTCAGCTTCGCCGAGCTCTCCGCACAGCGCTGCATCGACAATCTTGTCGAGCGCCGCGTCCGCGCTCTCTGTGGAGATGGCCGCCAGATCCTCCAGCGTTATGTCTCCGCCATCAAAGCCCTTGTAAAGTAACAGTTTTTCTATCTCCGAGCGGGCGAGCTCCCGATTACCTTCCAGAATGCCGGCGAGTGTCTGGCGTGCATCGCTGGAAAGAGACAGCCCGGCGGCACGAAAGCTCTCCTCGGCCAGCGCAACGAGATCGCGGGCATTGTCTTCATAACAGGCAATCGCGGCGGACTTCTTGCCGTCTTCGGCGGCCTTGCGCAGCTTTGATGCCTTGGTCAGATTTCCCGCTTCGACGATCAGCCGGCCTTCGGCTGCCATGTCCCCGGCCTCGAAATCGCTGATCCAGCGGGCGACCGATGCGTTGTCGGCAGACAGGCGGACCCGGACGAGACGTTCACCGCCCATCAGCGACATGGCCGCCATCGCATCCGCGAGCGCAGCGGCGTCGGCCTTGATGTCCTCATCGCTCAGGCGTGTAACGTTGAACGGATCATCCACATCGCCTGTTATGGCGAGGGCCAGTGCTTGCGCGCGCTCCCTTACCAGCCCGGAATCCGGCCCGAAGATCAGAAAGACACGCATGTCAAGTGGCGGAGATTTCAAAAGCCGGTCAACAGATCCGCCAGACGGCTTCACCACGGCTCATCGCCCTCCTCGGGCTCATCGCTAAAGTCCGGCACGGCCTCGGGGCGCGTGCGGGCAGACCCCCTCTGGCGAAGCGTGGCAAGGATGTCGCGGACAATCGCATCTGCAACGGCGTCGGCCGCGCGCCGCTCGGCATTGGTCCTTGCGGCTATGAGCGCGTAGGGTTCCCGCGGCGTTTCAAAGACGACCCGCTCGGTCACCCTGCCTCTGACAGGGGTGGCGCCGGAAAGCTGGTAATTTGCACGGATACTCAGCGCGACGCGGGTTGCCTGCCCGTCCGTGGACCGGCCCAGCGGCTGCTGCGCGGTTCTAAGCCGGATCGAGAGCGTTCCGGCTTCTCCTCGTGAGACACCAACCCGTTCAAGAAGCGCCGTCTCGGTCAGATAGGACAAGCGCTCGTCGCCGGACACGCTCACAGTGACATTGTCGAGCACTTCCGCAGCCCGGCCACCGTAAAGTGGCTGGAAGCCGCAAGCGGACAATAACAGGCAGAAGCCAGCGATTAGAGCTGAAACCGGAAGTTTACGCATCGCCTGTCCGTCCTTGCGCACCCCCGCTGGCGGGGTCAGGAGCCGGGAAGTTGGGAAATCCGCATCTGGCGCGCCCGGGTCAGGATCGCATTCTCCACCTGGATGCGCGTGCCCTGGTCAACGACAACGTCCGTCCAGTCGCCTGTGGACGGGTTGCGGGCCTGACGGAAGAGCTGGACGCTCAGCGCGTCGGCGCGAAGGCGGCTGTCGAGCACGTAAACGGTCGCCTTGAAACGCTCTTCGGGCGCTTCCGGGTTGGCGTACCAGTCGGTGATGATGACACCGCCAAACGGGTCGATCTGCTCAAGCGGCATGAAAGACAGCGTGTCCAGGGAGGCGCGCCACAGAAAGGCGTTCACGCCAATGCCTGCGTCCGGCGCGGTAGCGCGCGGACCGCTGCCGAGCAAACCGCCGAAAAATCCGCGATTTTCGCGTTCAGTGCTCGACCGAGATGCGCAGCCGGCCACCATGCTGGCTACGGCGACAACACTCAGAACCGTTACAAGCGGCCGTGAGAGCATGGGGCAAACCTCCAGGGAAATAGACAATGCTTGTTCGGGCGCATCCCGTCAGCCGCCACAAAAGACCAGAGCGGAGACAAGCGCAACCCGTCTCCTGCTTCTATAGCATGCGTTCACTGCGTGGCCAGAGCGATCATCCAGCCCGCCATGCGTTCCGTGTGCCGGGCAATACCGTTGCACTCTTGTGACAGTTCGCCGGGCAAGCCCGCTTCACACAGCCCGCGCAGCTTGACCGCCGCGCCAACCCTCCCGCATCTTGCCACAGCGCGTCCGGGGGAAAGCGGGGGCGCCACGGCGAGGCCGCGAGAGAAGAGCCATGATACCAGCGCTTGGCGCTCATGTTCGGGCCTTCACATTTCTCGCGGCCGCGCCTTTTTCAGCCCTCGGACTGTTCGCCTCACCGGCGCTCGCACAGGAGCGCACGCCTTGGTTTGACAGCGATATAGAGTTGAGTGCGGACATCGCGCTCGCTCCGGGCGCCAGTGATGCCGCGCGCTCAGGACCCTTTGGCGAAATCCGCCTCGATTACACCGCCGAGCGTATTCAGGAGAATATGAACCGGATCGGATTTGCCGCCGGTCTGGTCGTGCGCCGCGATTCCGGGCGGGCGGGGCTGGCGCAGGCCGTCGGGGATTGCCCCCCCGGCCTGGCCGACTGTTTCGATGCGGGCGGGCTGGCGCCTGCCGGCGCGTTCACCGGCTTTGCGGCCGCTGCCGGCGTAGAGGGTGATAACCCGGCGATCGCATTGGAAACCGCATTCATGTACTGGCGTGGCGGACTGGTGGAAGTTCGCGCCGGTTACGGCCCCGGTGCTGCCGCCCTCGAAAGCGAGGCTCTGCCGGGCGCTTTCTGGCTCATGCGCGCGGATGCAGGCCGGGTTGATCCCTCGGGCCGCAATCTGGCCTCCACCGCGAACACGTTGTCGGGCCATGCACCCAAGCTGCTGGTGCGAAGTGTGCGGCTGGCGGGCTTTCGGGCTGCGGCCTCCTTTACTCCCGACGGTGATGTGTGCGGCGCAAGCTTTTGCCGCCCGGAAAGCCAGCCGGGCGTTCTGGCAGCGGCGAGTGTCCGCGATATTGCCGAGCTTGGCCTGTCTTTCGATCACCGCTTTGCCGCAACGGGTGTGCGCTGGACGGCCGGTATCGGTCTGTCGCAAGGGCGCTCAGCCGGGCCTGACAGCGCGTTTTTCGATGATCCGTGGGCCGTGTCGGCCCGCCTGATACGTACGGAAGGGCCGTGGAGCGCAGGCGTGAGCACCCTTGTGAGCAATGATGGCGTGTCCGGCGCGCGCTACAGCGCGCACGCCGCAAGCCTTGCCTATGAACGCGGTGACTGGCTGTTCAGTCTGGAAATGGCGCAGGCGCGCTCTGGCCTCGTTCACGCCTACAGTCAGACCCTGCTCGCTGGCGCCTCGCGCTATTACGATTCCGGTCTGGTCCTCGGCCTGGGCATTGCCCATACCCGGTCCGGGCAGGCGGAAACGTCCGGCGCGGCGCGAATAACCCGTGTGCGTGAGGGTGCGCGCCTCTTTGTCGAAGCAGGGTTGCGCTTTTGACACGCTTTGCGCGAATTCGCATTTGATTCCGGGCAACCCTGTTGGGTTTGACGCGTTGCTGGCTTATATCGGAATCTAGAGTACTGGAGAAAGTCATGCGCTTGCGCCTGTCAGCCCTGTCGGCCTTGCCGGTCGTGATGGCCCTTGCCATCGCGCCGTCGGCGTTCGCACAGGATTCAGGCGCCCGCGACGGGTTTAATCTGCGCGGCACGGCCTTCTCCGATCTCACCTCGCTTGAGCGCCTGCAGGACCTTGCTGAACAGGCCGAGGCAGAGCAGGCGCGCGCCGCCCATCAGGAAGAGGCCCGCCGCGAGGCTGCCCTTCTGTCGGTGCCGGACCGTCCCACCGGGTCTGCCACGGCCTGGCAGCAACGCTTCACCATGGCGCCGGCGGGTACGATGGCGTCGGTCTGGGGTGAACAGGCTGAACAATTCCGCTTTTCTGCCGGTGAGCGCTGGGGCATCTCTCTGGGCATTTCCCAGCGCATGCGCGGTCAGGCCTTTGAGCTGCAGGATGTGAGCGCAGGCGCGTTCTACTCCCTGACAGACCGGGTACGCATTGGCGGTGAATTCCGCTTCACTTCGCCTGAAGAAGACGTGTTTGGCGAAGAGGCTGACCGCCGCACGCCGCAGCTGCGCTTTGAATCGGCTTTCCGCTTCTAGTTTTAGCCAATGCTTTCAACGGCCCGGCACAGCGCTTCGACGCTGCCGACCAGCTTTTCCAGATCGGCAGGCGTGGACAGGCGGTGATCACCGCTTTTGCTGACATGCACCGAGACGTCGCCTGATGTCAGCTTTCCGGCAAGCGCCATGGCGTGCTGCCAGGGCACGTCAATATCGGCCATGCCCTGCAATATGCGTACAGGGCCCTCAAAGCCGATCTGCCCGTCCATCAGCAGCCATTGGCGCGCCTCTTCGATCAGGCCGCGCGTGATGATGAGTGGATCGCCATACTCCGATGGCTGCGCCCATTCGCCCTGGGTCAGGATCGCGGTGCGGACCGCCTCAGGAAATCCATCCCACATCAGCTTTTCGGTAAAGTCCGGTGCCGGCGCGATCAGCACCAGTCCCGCCACCCGCTCCGGCCGGGCCAGTGCCGCCAGCAGGGCGGTCCACGCGCCCATGGAGGAGCCGACCAGTATCTGCGGCCCTTCGGTCAACGCATCTATCACCTGAAGCGCGTCCTCGCGCCACAGCCCGACGCGCGCCGCGCGCCAGTCACCCTCTGACTGGCCATGGGCAAAATAGTCGAAGCGTACGAAGGCGCGCCCTTCGCGCTGCGCCCAGGCGTCCAGGGCAAGGGCCTTCGTCCCTTCCATGTCAGAGCGCAGCCCGCCCAGCCAGACAATGCCCGGCCCCTTGCCTTTGCGGCGTGCATAGGCGAGCCGGGATCCGTCAGCGCGGTGAAGAAATTCTGGCATCAGGGAGCCTTTGCGTGTGAGCTGGCGTTTGCGCCTTACCGCCCCCATCTTTATGAGCCACGCTGTATGGTTCAACCGCCCTGCCGCACATTCACCGGGAAAACGCCCTGCCCATGAAAATTCTCCAGCTGATACCGGAACTGGATGCTGGCGGCGCCGAGCGCACCACGATCGACGTGGCGCAGGCGATTGCCGCCTCTGGCGGTGAAGCGCTGGTGGCGAGCCTTGGGGGGCGGCTGGAGGACGAGCTGGCGGCAGCAGGCGGAGAGCTGATCCGCCTCGACATGAAGAGCAAGAACCCGCTGACCATCGTGGCCAATTCGCGCCGCCTGGCCGATCTGGTCCGCGAGCGCAGGGTGGACATCATCCATGCGCGTTCGCGTGTGCCCGCCTGGAGCGGTCTGGAAGCAGCCCGCCGGACCGGCATCGCGTTTGTGACCACCTATCACGGCACCTATAATGCCCGTTCGGGCCTGAAACGATTTTATAATTCGGTGATGGCGCGCGGTGATGCCGTGATCGCCAATTCGCACTTCATTGCAGACCATGTGCGCGCAGAGCACGGCGCGGTGCTGGCCCGCAAACGAAAAGACCTGTCACATCTTCACGTCATTCCACGCGGGGTGGATTTTTCAAGGCTCGACCCGGCCCGGACAGATCCGCTGCAGGTCGAGGGTCTGCGCGCCGCCTGGCTGGAGGGGCGCCAGGCGCCGGTCATTCTCCTGCCCGGACGCCTGACTGGGTGGAAAGGCCAGATGCTGGCCGTGGATGCAGCCGCCCTGCTCGCCAGCCACCTGCCCGGTCCGCCGCCTGTACTGGTGTGTGCGGGTGATGCGCAGGGGCGGGGCAATTATGTGGAGCAATTACGCGCGCATGCGGCACAATCGGGCGTCGCGCTTGTTCTGCCCGGTCATCTCTTCGACATGGCGACCGCCTATATGGCGGCGGACATTATCATCACCCCCTCAACTGACCCGGAAGCCTTCGGGCGCACGCTGGCAGAGGCGATGGCGATGGAGCGGCCCGTGATTGCAGCTGCCCATGGCGGTGCGCTGGAAATCCTTTCCGACAGCGCAACCGGCTGGCTTTTTGCGCCCGGCAGTGCCGCCGATCTGGCCGCGCGGATGAAAATGGTGCTCGAACTTGATACGGCCGAGAAAAAAATGCGCGGGCATTTGGCGCGCCAACGTGTTATCGCCCATTATTCGCGTGAGGCGCTGCAGGGTTCCACCTTGCGGGTATATCGGGAACTTCTAGACTATCGCCCATGATTGAGCACGAGCCGCCCAAGGAACAGGTACTGGTCGTCCATGAAGGCGATCTGCGCGCCACCGTGCGCATGATGGCGGCTGCGCGCCTGATCCGTGAGCATCACCGCAAGGCGCGCATCACGTTTCTCACCACGCCCGAGTATGAGGGCCTGGTGAAGTATTGCCCCTATTTCAACGCTGTCGAGACCACGCTTCGCGAAACGGCTAAGAAAGGCTTTATCGAGCGCGTAAAGCTCGCCCGCGCCTCGAAGTTCGATTTTGTCTATGATCTGTGCGCGTCGGACGCCGCCCGCAAGCTGAAAGGCGCGATGCGCCTGTCGCGCGGCCAGTGGATTGATAGCGCGCCAGATCCGAAATCGCCTGACCACCCGTCAGAGCAGATCGCTGACCAGCTTGGCCGCGCAGGCATAGGCCGCACAGGACATCGTCTGGGCGAGGCACCGCCCCCCATGCTGGACTGGGTTGATTTCGTCGCCAAGCGCTCGCGCACGCTCGAGCCAGCCTATTTCGGCCTGCAGGATCGTTACGCTCTCTTTGCGCCTGCCGGCGATGAATTCCAGCCCGCCTTCCGCTGGCCTAAGGAGCGCTGGGCGTCCCTGGCGCACGCGCTGAAGGAACAGGGCGTCGAGCCGGTCATCGTGGGCGGCCCGTCTGCGCGCGAGATTGGCCGCTATATCGCGCACGTCACACCGGGCGCGCGCGATCTTACAGGCCGCGCCAATCTGGTGCAGCTTGCCGGTCTGGGCCGCAAGGCCAGCTTTTCCTTTGGCGAAGATGTGGATCTTTTGCATCTTCTCGTGGCCGCCGGTTCGTCTGCTGTGATGTTCCATCCCGGCGCGGAGGCACCCCACATGGCCTCTCCGCGGGGTCCGGAAAGCGTAATTCTCATGCACGCTCCGACACTTGCGCAAATTTCGGTTGCCGAAGCCGTGCAGTCCATGCGCGTTGCGGGCGGCTTTGCCCGTAGCCCCGAAGCGGCCTGAATGTCTTGATTTTACCAGCCATCTCACGATATGCGCATGCATCGGAAACGCTGCGCCGCGCGTTGACGCCATTGAAGAGTTTTGACTGCCGGGAGCGGGAGCATGATTTGGCTCCCCGGTCCGGCGCTGTAACAGGAGAAGACGCATAGCCCGACGCCCCCACGCCGCGCCGCCCGTCAAGAAGGATGGGCCGCGCATCAATGGAGAAATCCGCGTTCCGCGGGTGCTCCTGATTGACGAGAATGGCGAGAAGCAAGGTGAGATGCCGATCGAAGCCGCGCTCGATGCTGCGGCCGAGGCCGGACTCGACCTTATCGAAGTGTCACCGACCGCCAACCCGCCTGTCTGCAAGCTGGCCGATTTCGGCAAGCTGAAATACGCTGAGCAGAAGAAGAAGGCGGAAGCCCGCAAGAAGCAGAAGACGCAGGACATCAAAGAGATAAAGATGCGTCCCAATATCGACACGCACGATTATGAGGTGAAAACCAAATCGATGCGGCGCTTCTTCGAGGATGGCGACAAGGTCAAGATCACCTTGCGTTTCCGGGGCCGGGAGATGGCCCACCAGGATCGCGGCATGGTCATTTTTGACCGCGTGAAGGCCGATTTCGGCGACATCGCGAAAGTCGAGTTCGAACCCAAACTCGAAGGCCGTCAGATGATCATGGTAATGGCGCCGCGCTAGCCGGGCCATGAACCTGACAAATAGTGAAAGCCGGTGCCGCAGGCGCGATGCCGGCTTTTTGCGTCTAGGCAGTACAGCTGGTTTGCGCCTAGTGTCCGGCGCGAGGCGGGCGCCGACGGTATTCAGACATCGGAGATATTTCATGAAACATCTTGTATCATTGGGCGCCCTGGCGGCGCTGGCCGCTATTCCGGCAGCCTGGGCCCAGACACCGCAAGGGGCCAGCGAAGGCCGCCATGGTGCGGCGGCGCTCTCGGCCGGCTTTCCCGATGATCCGCGCACCTTTGCCGTACGGGCAGGCGGTGCCATGCGCGCGTCGCGCCTCGGCGGTTCGGGCTGTGTTGGCTTCGTCACCGAAGACCCCACCTTCGTTCTGACCTATGAGGATGCAGGCGATGTGTTTGACCTGATGCTCTCGGCGGCGTCAGAGACCGATACAACCATGGCTGTGCGCACGCCTGACGGCACCGTGTTGTGCGATGATGACAGCGCAGGCAATCTCGGTCCGGGTATCACGGTCGAAGGCCCTGCCAGCGGGGCATACGAGATCTGGGTCGGCACCTTTTCCGCTGGTGCGGGCTATCCTGAAACCGCCTTGCACGTTTCCGAACTGGCCTATTCTACCGCCAACCCGTTTGTCCGCACGGTAAATGCAGAAGCCCCGGCCGGAACCACACTTTCCCTGCGGGCCGGTTTCCGCGACGATCCGGCCAGTATCGAAGTTGCGCAAGGCGGCGATGTGCGCCTTGGCCCGCTTGGCATACGCTGTGTCGGTTATGGCTCTGACGCGCCCAGCGCTCGCCTGACCTACCGCGCCGGCCGCTACCAGCTCTATATCTCCACCGAAAGCGAATGGGACGGCACCATCGCCGTGCTGGCCCCTGATGGCAGCTGGCATTGCGACGATGACAGCGCAGGCAATCTCGATCCGGGCGTGACATTCGCTGAGCCGCAATCGGGCGACTATCTCATCTGGGCTGGCACATTCAGCGATATCGGCGAGCAGACGGCTACCTTGCACGTGTCGGAGATTGGTTATGCCGGTGTCGACAACGCCGTGGATGTTTCGGCCCGTCCGCTCCACGGCCAGACCCGCCTGAGCAGCGGATTCTCGCCCAACCCGTTCTCTGCCGATGTGCAGGCTGGCGGCCCGGTCGATTCAACGCTGGCGCTGGCCGGCCACACCACGGTTGAGGGCTTTTGCTATGGCCAGGTGACCCGCGCGCCGTCTTTCCGCCTGACATGGAATGGCCAGGAAGGCCCGCTTTATATCTCCACGGACAGCGATACCGACACCCTGCTTCTGGTCAATGCGCCTGACGGCGGCTGGTGGTGCGATGATGACAGCGCTGGCAACCTCAATGCGGGCCTGGTGATCGATAATGCCCCGGCCGGCGTCTACGACATCTATGTCGGATCGTTTGGTACCGAGCCGGCGCCTTCGCGCCTCTTCATCTCGCAGACGGGTTTTGGCCCGGAGGCGATTTCCCTGCGCGCTGATCCGTCACTGGAGCCGCGTTTTGGTGCCTTCACGCTGGACCCGGCGGGCAGCTCTGTGCCTTACGAGCAGGAGCTTGAGGCAGGTGGCCCGTTGCGGGCTTACCAGGCCGGCTTCTCCTCGTCGGATTTCTGCGTCGGCCATGTCAGCCGCGAGCCGAGCCTTGTCATCAACTGGGCGCCGGATGAGGCTACGGCGTTTGCCGTCTATCTTGATGCCGAGCGCGACACCACGATCGCCGTACAACTGCCTGACGGCAGCTGGCGCTGTGATGATGACGGCTCGGTCGGCCTGAACGCCGGTCTCAGCCTGAACGGCGCGCCCGGCCTGTACCGCATCTATGCGGGCACGTACGGGTCTGAGCTGGCCCCGGCCCGCCTGCACATCACCACAGGTGAATTGCCGCGCTGATTATGTAGCCGGAAGGCGCGAGACGCTTGCGTTTCGCGCCTTCTTGCGTATAACCACGCGCTCTTTCGCCCGGTCAGTCAGGCCCACGACATGCCTGCTGGCCGTTTAACGGCTCGCCGCGCCTTTAGTGCCCGGCACCCATATCAGGAGACCGAAATGTCGAAGATGAAGACCAAGAGCGGCGCCAAGAAGCGCTTCAAGGTGACCGGGACCGGCAAAGTGCTGGCTGCCCAGTCCGGCAAACGTCACGGCATGATCAAGCGGACGCCCAAGCAGATCCGCCAGAAGCGCGGCACCGACACTCTGGCGGCGCCTGACGCGAAGATCGTGAAGCAACACTACCTGCCCTACAGCCGCTAACGCGCTGGCCGGTACGTATATCCAACGTTTGAAGGACTGATATCATGGCTCGCGTTTCCTCAGGACCCGCTACCCACGCCCGTCACCGCAAGGTGATCAAGGCCGCCAAAGGCTATTATGGCCGCCGCAAGAACACGTTCCGCGCCGCCAATCAGGCAGTGGAGAAGGCCGGCCAGTACGCTTACCGCGACCGCCGCGTCAAGAAGCGTAATTTCCGTTCGCTCTGGATCCAGCGCATCAACGCTGCTGCCCGTCTGAACGACCTCACCTATGCCACGTTTATGAACGGGCTCAAGAAGGCCGGTATCGAGCTCGACCGCAAGGTTCTCTCCGATATCGCCATTCGTGAGCCCGAAGCCTTTACCGCCCTGGCTGACCAGGCGCGTTCGGCTCTCAAGGCGTAAGTGGCAGGTCCGGGCTGGCAACCAGCCCCTTTACGGATCACAAAAGCCCGCCTGCGAGCTCCGCAGGCGGGCTTTTTGCTGTTCGCCTCACACCAGAGTTTGAACCTGACGGCGAAAACGGCTCTAACCGGCGCTTCTGACACGAGACGGAATATGGCGATGACGACGAACGATGATCTGGGGGCGCTCGAGGCGCGCTACATGGCCGCGATCGAGGCGGCAGGCGATGTGCCTGCGCTGGAGGAAGTGCGGGTCGCCGCGCTCGGCAAGAAGGGCGAGGTCAGCCTGAAAATGCGCGATCTGGGCGCGATGAGCCCGGAGGAGCGCAAGGTCTTCGGCCCGGCGCTCAACGGGCTGAAAGACCGCCTGACCAGCGCCATCGAGGCGAAGAAATCCGCATTGGAAGCTGATGCGCTGAACGCGGCTTTGGCTTCAGAGCGCGTCGACATCACCCTGCCTGCCGCGCGTGCGCCCAAGGGCTCGCTGCACCCGGTGAGCCAGGTGATGGAAGAGCTCGCCGTGATCTTCGCCGATATGGGCTTTGCCGTGGCTGAAGGCCCGGACGTGGAGGATGATTTTCATAACTTCACCGCGCTGAACTTCCCCGCCGATCACCCTGCGCGCGATACGCACGACACCTTCTTCATGGAGAAGGGTGAGGACGGTACGGCGAAGCTCCTGCGCACCCACACCTCGCCGGTGCAGATCCGCACGCTGATGAATTCAGAGCCGCCGGTGCGCATCATCGCGCCGGGCCGGGTCTATCGCTGTGACTGGGACCAGACGCATACGCCCATGTTCCATCAGGTCGAGGGCCTTGTGATCGACAAGGATACCCATATGGGCCACCTCAAAGGGTGCCTTATCGACTTCATCGCGGCCTTTTTCGAGACCGATGAGGTGGAGGTGCGCTTCCGCCCTCACCACTTCCCCTTCACCGAGCCGAGCGCGGAGATGGATGTGCGCTATGAGCGCGTGGGCGATGCGGTAAAGGTCGGCTCCGGCGATAAATGGCTGGAGATTCTGGGCTGCGGCATGGTCCATCCCAACGTCATCAAGGCCTGCGGGCTGGACCCGGACGTTTATCAGGGCTTCGCCTTCGGCATGGGCGTCGACCGGCTTGCCATGCTGAAATACGGGATGAGCGATCTGCGCCCCTTCTTTGAGCCAGACCCGCGCTGGCTTTCCCATTATGGCTTCTCGCCGCTATTGCAGGCGAACCTTGCGACCGGACTGAGCTAGGAGACAAGACCGATGAAATTCACCCTCTCCTGGCTCAAGGAACATCTTGAGACGAGCAAATCCCTGTCCGAAATCGCCGATGCGATGACGATGGCGGGGCTCGAGATAGAGCATATCGACAATCCGGCCGACAGGCTGGCCGCGTTCACGGTCGCCCATGTGAAAGATGCCCAGCCGCACCCCGATGCGGACAAGCTGCGCGTCTGCACGGTGGAAACGGTCGATGGCGTCAAGCAGATCGTCTGCGGCGCGCCCAATGCGCGCGCCGGGATGACGGCCATCTATGCGCCGCTGGGCGCGTATATTCCGGGCCTCGACTTCGCGCTGGATGCCAAGCCGCGCAAGATCCGCGGCGTGGAAAGCCATGGCATGCTGTGCTCCACCAAGGAGCTGGAAGCGGGCGAAGACCATGACGGCATTGCCGACCTGACGGGCGACTGGGCCGTTGGCACCCCGGCTGCCGAGGCTCTGGGCTTCAATGATCCCGTCATCGATTTTGAAGTGACCCCGAACCGGCCTGACTGGCTGGGCGTACATGGCATTGCCCGTGATCTTGCCGCGGCCGGTGTCGGCACATTCAAGGACGAGGCCATCGCGCCGGTGAAGGGTTCCTTCCCCTGCCCGGTGACCATCGAGACCAGCTGGCCGGAGGCCTGCCCTGTCTTTGCGGGCCGGGTCGTGCGGGGCGTGAAGAATGGCCCGTCGCCGGAATGGCTGCAAAAGCGCCTTAAAAGTATTGGTCTGCGGCCCATCAATACGCTGGTCGATATCACCAATCTGATCTCGCATGAGCGCGCCCGCCCGCTGCACGTCTATGATCTCTCCAAAATTGGAACGACCATTCGTGCGCGCATGGGCCATGGCGAGAAGGACCGCTTCGAGGCGCTGGACGGGCGCGAGTATGACCCGCAGGCACATCATTGCGTGATCGCTGATGACACAAGGTGCCTCGGCCTTGGCGGCATTATGGGCGGCGAGTATTCAGGCTGCACGGGCACTACCGTTGATGTCTTTATCGAAAGCGCCTGGTTTGAGCCATCCATCATACGAACGACCGGCCGTGAGACGGGCATTGTCTCCGATGCGCGCTATCGCTTCGAGCGCGGCGTGGATACAGCTTCCGTCCTTCCGGGTCTGGAGCTTGCCACCCGCCTGATCCTCGATCTGTGCGGCGGTGAAGCGTCGGAGGTCTATGTCGCGGGCGAAGCACCGGCTGAGCCAGCACCGATTCAGTTCGATCCGGTGCGGGTGTCGCGCCTGACCGGACTCGATATTTCGTATGACCGTATCGCCAATATATTGACCGCTCTGGGCTTCGGCGTGGACCGTTCGGCGCCTGTCTGGACCGTCACCGTACCGAGCTGGCGGCGCGACTGCACGCAAGGCGCAGACCTGATCGAGGAAGTGGCGCGCATCGAGGGCTATGACCGCCTGCCTGCCACCAGCCTGAAGCGCCCTGCCGGGCGGTTTGAAGCGCCCGCAACGCCGATGCAGAACCGGGTGCGGGCCGCGCGCCGGGCTGCGGCCAACAGAGGCTATCAGGAGGCCGTTACCTGGTCTTTCTGCCGCGAGGATCAGGCCGCGCTCTTTGGCGGACACGGGGCAGGGCTGAAGCTTGCCAACCCGATCTCGTCAGAGCTCGACGTGATGCGTCCGAGCGCGCTGGTCCATCTCCTGCTATCCTTGCAGAAAAGCCTCGACAAGGGCCTGGCCGATCCGCGCTTCTTTGAAGCGGGGCCGATCTATCTGGATGACAGCCCCATCGGACAACGAACGGTCGTTTCAGTGGTGCGCGCCGCCAGTGCGGGCCGTGACTGGAAGGGCGCTGCCCAGCCGGACGTGTTTGATGCCAAGGCCGATGCGCTTGCCATTCTTGAAGCGGCAGGCGCGCCGGTTGCCAATCTGCAGGCAGCACCCGAGGCGCGCTCCTGGTGGCATCCCGGCCGGTCGGGCGTCTTACGTCTGGGCCCGAAAAATATCCTCGCGGAGTTCGGCGAGATCCATCCCGGCGTCCTCAAAACCCTCGGCGTGGAGGGGCGGGTGCTGGCCGCTGAAGTCTTCCTTGATGCCATCCCGGCCTCGAAAGCCAAGGGGCTCAAATCGCGCCCTGCCTTGCAGGTCTCTGATCTGATGGCCGTGCGGCGGGACTTTGCGTTCCTCACGCCGGACAGCGTGCCAGCAGGCGATCTCCTGCGGGCGCTCGCCGGGGCTGACAAGCAGCTTGTCTCGGACGTGGCGCTCTTTGACCGCTATGCGGGCAAGGGCGTGCCGGAGGGTCATGTCTCGCTGGCGGTGGAGGTGACCCTCCAGCCCACAGACAAGACCCTGACCGATGCGGATATTGATGCCGTGTCAAAGCGCATCATCGCCGCGGCCGAGAAGCAGGGCGCAAAGCTGAGAGGCTGATTGGACAAGGCAGAAGCCATCGCCGACAGGCTTGCAAAGCCCGTCTACGCCCTCCTCCACGATGAGGATGAGGGCCGGATGTGCGCCGACATCCCCGATGAGGCCTGCGCCCATCAGCCGCGCAATGTTGTGCTGTCGGCGCTGGTCCTGTCGCTGACCAAGACCGGCGACCGTCTGATGGATCCCAAGATCGTGCTCGCCTGGATGGTGAGTGCGCTTGGGGCGCCTGCGCTGATCGTCGGCCTGCTGTCGCCGGTGCGTGAGGCCTTGGCGCTCCTGCCCCAGCTTTTCATTGCGCGCATCATCCGCCAGCGTCCGCGCCGCAAATTCTTCTGGTCGCTGGGCTCTGCCGGACAGGCTCTGGCACTCGTCCTGATGGCGCTGTGCGCCCTCACCCTGCAGGGCTGGCCGCTGGGCCTTGGTGTGCTGGCAACGCTCGCCCTCTTTGCCATCAGCCGGGGCGTGTCCTCGGTTGCTTACAAGGATGTTCTGGGCAAGACGGTTTCAAAAGCCCGCCGCGGCGCGGTCGCCGGTTATGGCGCCAGCCTTGGCGGCATTGCTGCCAGCGCGCTTGGCGTGTGGCTGATGGTGATGGAGGCCAATGGCGGCGAGCCGGGCGCCCTCTTCTTTGCCGGCTTGCTCGTTACCGCATCCGGCCTCTGGCTGCTCGCTGCCGCGCTCTACCTGCTGCTGGCCGAAGCGCCCGGCTCCACCGATGGCGGCGTGAACGCGTTTGAAGCGGTAAGCCAGCAGTTGGCACTGGTCTGGCGCGAGCCGGACTTGCGCAGCTTCCTGATCGTACGCGCGCTATTGATCTCCACCGCGCTCGCCACACCCTTCTATGTCGCCATTTCGCAAGGGCAGACCGGCGCAGACCTGTCCGGCCTTGGCGGTTTCCTGCTCGCTGGCGCGCTGGCAAGCGCTGTTGGCGGGTGGGTGTGGGGCAAGGCGGCAGACGTCTCCAGCAGGCTCGTCATGGCCGCAGCCGGCGCGCTTGCAGCTCTGGCCGCCCTGGCGGTGCTGGCCAGCCTTCTCATGGGGGCGCCATGGGCGGACTCGGCCATTTTCTATGTGGGCATAGTCTTTGTGCTTTCGCTTGCCCATGAGGGCGTGCGCCTTGGCCGGTCCACCTATCTGGTGGACCTTGCCACGGAAGAAACGCGTGCCAGCTATACCGCTGTTTCCAACACCGTCATCGGCGCGCTGCTGCTCGTAATGGGCGCCATATCGGGTGCCGCTTTCAGCTTTGGCGCCGCATATGCCCTTGCCTTCCTGGGCGCCTGCAGCCTTGTGGCTGCAGGCATGGCCGCGAGGTTGAAGCCGGTCTCCGGCGTCTAGAAGGGCAGGATATTGCGGCGGCGCGAATAGGCCAGATAGCCGACATTGGCACCTGCGCGGAAACCCACACCTGAACGGATCGGGGCCAGCGTGATGTAATCGGCGCGCTGATAGTTCACGCCCATTCCGGCCACGAAATAGGCCGTGCCTTCAACGCCCGGGAAGCGCTGATAGATGCGGTCGGGCTGGTCGAGATTATAGATCAGGGTGAAGACCCGGCTGGCATTGCCGCCAGCATCAAAGCCCACCGACGGCCCCTGCCAGTAGACGCGTTGGGTGCCCGTTTCGCCGCGCAACACCATGTCGCCCTGGCCATAGCGCAGGCCGACACCGACCGCGCCGCTCGCCTCTTCGCCGATGATATAGCCGACCGGCTCGCCCAGATCGGAGAAGATCCGCTCCACCAGAACACCGGCCGCTTCGGCGGTAACGCCGAAGAAATCCGATACCGCCTCGACGATCTCGGTGCTGTTATAGGTTTCGCGCTCGGTTTGCGGCTGGGATCCCTGCTCGCCCGCGGGCCGCTCGGCCTGGGCATTACCTGCCGGCGCCGTGGCACAGGCGCCCATTACAACGCCGAAAGCAGCCGCGATGGCGGCAAGCCGTGCAGGACGGCTGGAAAGACTGGAAAGGCGCATCTTGGCAATCTCCGAAAGACAGGCAGGACCAGAAGCGGGCCCGCCACCTGTCAGCCCCTCACTCATCCATGCTGCGCCTTGGTTAAGGCGCAATTAAGGACGCGAGGCACTGGCAGGCCTGAAGGGAGAATGCGCAGGCCTTGCCGTTCGTTCCGCTATTGCGCGGGCTGGATGTCGTCGCCTGCGGGCGGCGTTATCTCGAAATTGGACATGGTATTGAAGCTGACAAACAGCATATGCAGCTCGGGCGACAGGTCTTCTGGCAGATAGGCTTTGAGCGCATCCGTTGTCAGGGCGAGCGGGCCTTCACCATGCCCTGAAGCCGTGCGCGCATAGGCCATCGTCCAGCCGCCAAACACCCGTGCATCAGCCTCTCCGGACAGGACAGGCACAACGCCGGTATGGCGGGTGTCCTTGCAGATGGAGGCAAATACCTGTTCCACGCTCTCGGGCGGACCTTCCAGCAATTGCATGAAATTGAAGCCGTTATAGATCAACAGGCCGGTGACGCCCTCTGCCTCGTTGCGGGCACGTGCGGTGTCCACAATGGCATCAATATCCGACAGCATCAGGTCCGGATGGGCCGTGCTGACATACACCAAGCGTGAAATACTCATAAATATCCTTAGTCGGGCGGACTCTCGCCCCCCTGTCACACCCGATCCCTGCGACACATAACCTGCAAATCGTGACGATTTAAAGTCCCGCGCGCTGTGCCGCGCAATGCGCTTGGCGCAAGGCCCTTGCGGTGCTACTTCCCCGCTCATGAGCACCAATCCCGCCAATATCCGCAATTTCTCCATCGTGGCCCATATCGACCACGGAAAATCCACGCTTGCAGACCGTCTGATCCAGATGACGGGGGCCTTACTGCGCGTGAGATGACCGAACAGGTCCTCGATAATATGGATATCGAGAAGGAGCGCGGCATCACCATCAAGGCGCAGACCGTGCGCCTGGACTATACCGCCCGCAATGGCGAGAAATACGTCCTCAACCTCATCGATACGCCGGGCCATGTGGACTTCGCCTACGAGGTGTCGCGCTCGCTCTCCGCGTGCGAGGGCGCGTTGCTGGTCGTGGATGCGGCGCAAGGCGTGGAAGCCCAGACGCTGGCCAATGTCTATGCCGCGATCGAGGTTGATCTCGATATTGTGCCGGTGCTCAACAAGATCGATCTGCCGGCTGCCGAGCCCGACCGGGTGCGCGCCCAGATCGAGGATGTGATCGGCATCGAAGCGCATGATGCGCTGGAAATCTCCGCCAAGACCGGCCTTGGCATTGAAGACGTGCTCGAAGCTATCGTCCACCGCCTGCCCGCGCCCGCGGCGGGTGATCCCGATGCGCCGCTCAAAGCGCTCCTCGTGGACAGCTGGTATGACGCCTATCTGGGCGTTATCTGCCTGGTGCGCATCCATGAGGGCACGCTGAAAAAAGGTATGCGCGTACGCCTGATGGGTACGGGCGCGAACTATAACGTGGACGGGGTGGGCGTGTTCCGGCCCACCAAGGTGAATGTGGATTCGCTGGGTCCGGGCGAGATCGGTTTTCTCAACGCCTCGATCAAGCAGGTGCGCGATGCGCGCGTCGGTGACACGGTTACCGAGGAAAAGCGTCCCACCGCGAGCATGCTGCCGGGCTTCAAACCCGCCATCCCGGTCGTGTTCTGCGGACTTTTTCCCGTCGATGCCAACGACTTCGAGGATCTGCGCGACGCGGTGGAACGCCTCGCGCTTAACGATGCCTCGTTCAGCTTCGAGATGGAGACCAGTGCCGCGCTCGGCTTCGGCTTCCGCTGCGGCTTCCTGGGGCTCCTTCACCTTGAGGTCATCCGCGAGCGGCTGGAGCGCGAATACGATGTAGACCTCATCACCACGGCCCCGTCCGTGATCTACAAGATCGCGATGACGGACGGCTCGGTGATCGATCTGCATAATCCCGCCGATATGCCCGATCCGGTGCGTATAGACACGATTTCAGAGCCGTGGATCAAGGCCACCATTCTGGTGCCCGACGAGTATCTGGGCGGCGTCCTGAAGCTGTGTGAGGACCGTCGCGGCATCCAGCGCGAGCTCACCTATGCGGGCAGCCGGGCCATGCTGGTCTATGAGCTGCCGCTCAACGAGGTGGTGTTTGATTTCTACGACCGGCTCAAAAGCGTCACCAAGGGCTATGCCAGCTTCGATTACCAGTTCATCGAGCACCGCGAAGGCGATCTGGTAAAGATGTCGATCCTCGTCAATGAGGAGCCGGTGGACGCGCTCTCCATGATCGTCCACCGCGCCCGCGCCGAAATGCGTGGCCGGGGCATGTGCGAGAAGCTCAAAGAGCTGATCCCCCGGCACATGTTCAAAATCCCGATCCAGGCGGCCATCGGAGGCCGCGTGGTCGCGCGTGAAACCCTCTCAGCCCTGCGCAAGGACGTGACGGCGAAATGCTATGGCGGCGACGCCAGCCGCAAGCGCAAGCTTCTCGACAAGCAGAAAGCCGGCAAGAAGAAGATGCGCCAGTTCGGCCGGGTCGAAATCCCGCAGGAAGCGTTTATTGCCGCGCTGAAGATGGACGGGGATTAGGGGATGTATGGCAGACTTTGATGCACCTGTATTCAAGGTTCTGGCCAACAATGATACTGGTGCCGCAAGTGGCCACCAAGGAGGTCTTGTTGTCCCCAAGGCACTTGAACAATACTTTCCACGCCTGACGGGAGAGACTTCTGCCGAAACTCCCACACTTGACGCGAATGTTACGCTCGAACTCTGGGTAGGCCCTCAACGTCTGGCTATCGTGCAAAGCCGATATCAATTTCAGACTTGGGGCGGCGAACGTAGTCCAGAACGTAGACTTACCGGAGGGTTCTCTGATTGGCGAAACAAGGCCAAGGGCGGAGATGTTGCGATCTTCAAGCGTAGCCTGGACGATGAATATTATTACCAGCTCACGCTCATCCGGTCGGAGGAACTGACCGAAGAATTGGCTCACGCTATTGCTGGCCGGAAATTTGGCGTTTTGCACCCCGATCAAGCCCCGACCGCCAACGAAGAGATCGATGAAGCTGAAAACCAGCTATTGACCAGCGAACGCCCCCAGCCACTGTTCGTGGAACGTGAACAACGCGATACGTCCGCCCGGCGACCAGTTAGATCGTATGCGTTCAGAGGCGCAGTCATTAAGGCTTATGGCGGATTTTGCTCCGTGACAGGCGAAGCAATATTTTCACCCTCCGGGGCATCCAGTTGTGACGCTGCGCACATCATTCCGGTTGAGGCCGGCGGCGCAGATGTGCTGGGGAACGGCATTTGTCTTAGGAAAGACCTACATTGGGCATTTGATAACGGTCTCTGGACGGTTTCGAGAGAACGGAAGGTCCTGGTGTCCTCAAAACTTGATCAGGAGCGGAACAAGCTATTGACCAAGCTGGCCAATTCGTCGCTGCTACTGCCTAAATCGAAAACATGGCACCCCGTCGACGAGGCGCTTAGCTGGCACAACGAGAACCGATTTCTCCGCTAGACCGTTTTGATTGAACAAAGTCCTCCAGTACAGCCAACTGGTTGGAAAGATTGCCTTGCTGTCGCAGAGCGCATTCCCAGCAGACAAAGGTTCGCCAGCCGTCCAACTGAAGGGCGACTATAGCCGCCGCGTCCCGCTCCCGGTTGCGCCCGATCTTGTCCCGCCAGAAGTCCTCGCGTGTCTTTGGCCATTTGAACAGGTGGCAGTCGTGGCCATGCCAGAAGCAGCCATGCACGAAGATGGCAACGCGGTACTTGGGCAGGACGATATCGGGCTTCCCCGGCAGGTCTTTGCGATGGAGCCGAAAACGATAGCCGCGCGCGTGCAGTGCGCGCCTGACCAGCATTTCGGGCCTGGTATCCTTGCGTTTGATTCCAGCCATCATCTGGCTACGCTTTTCGCGAGAGACGATATCAGCCATCAGTGCCGGAACGCGGTGGTTGCTCCATATTCAGGCCCAGCGCTCGTTCCAGAAACGGTTCGACGTGACGAGCAACGGCTTCAACGGCGGGCACCACAACGGAATTTCCGAACTGGCGATAGGCTTGCGTGTCCGAAACAGGAATTTTCCATTCCCGTTCCCCGCGTTCAAAGCCCATAAGCCGGGCACATTCGGTCGGCGTCAGCCTGCGAGGGCGCCCGACGGGCTGCTCGATCAGGATTTCCGAACCGTCCTTGTAGTAGCGGGCGGACAGGGTTCGCGCGACATCCTGCGGGCCACACAGGCCGAAGCCAAATCCGTTCCCTTGGCTGGCGTGCTTCTCCTTGTATCCCTGCAAATAGCCCCACAGATGCTCGGTCAGGGTGTATTTGGCATCTATCTCGTTGTGGGACTGGAGGATGTCACGCAGAACGGGCCACTCACTTTCAGGTGGAATCTGCTTCTCGAAGCCTGCAAAGCTGAAGCCCGCATTCTCCCTGAAACCCACGATGAAAATACGTTCGCGTTTCTGCGGTACCCATGGCCGGGCCGAAATCACGCGCCAGTCGATATGATAGCCCAGCTCGTTCTCAAGCCGGTCCCTGATAATGGCAAAGGTCCTGCCTTTGTCGTGACGCTCGAGGTTCTTGACGTTCTCCAGCACGAAGGCGGCGGGTCGATGATGCTTGAGAATATTCAGGACATCGAAGAACAGGTTTCCCTGCTCCTCGCAATCGAAGCCGTGCGCCCGGCCAAGCGCGTTCTTCTTTGATACGCCCGCAATGGAGAAGGGTTGGCATGGGAAGCCGGCCAGCAACACGTCATGTGCCGGGATCAGTGACGGATCGGCACTATAGGGCCGGATATCACCCGCATAATGGTGGGTGAACGGGTCATCCCGAAAGTTGGCCTTGTAGGTTTGCATGGCGAACCGGTCCCACTCGCTGGTGAAGACGCAGTGCCCGCCTATGGACTCAAAACCGAGGCGCAAGCCGCCAATGCCGGCAAACAGGTCAATGAAGCGGAACCGGTCAGAGGACTTTGACGGCTTCGCCTTTCCAGCAGATGCGATGCTCCTGAGGAGGGTTAGCTCCCCTTGCCTTGGCAGGCTTTCGCCGCGTTCGTACCGGTAAGCTGTAGCAGACGAAACGCCCAGCAAGGCCGCAATCTCGTTAACCGGCATGCCGAGGGAATGGCGCAAAGCAGAAAATTCGGTCTGGTTCATGCAACACCGCTAGGCTGATTTGTGTCAGGATGACAATATCCAACACAGTTGCATGTTCTTTTTATGTTCTCAACACAAAAAACGCCGCCGGATGATCTCCGGCGGCGTTCTGCGTTCAGCTGGCGTGTCTACTCGCCTGCGTCGTCTTCCGGTGCGGGTTCGTGATAATCGCCGCCATGATGCGCGTCTTCGGATGCAGCGTCATGGTCCATGCCGGCATGCGGATCAGCGGGCGCGGCGTCTGCTTCCGGCGCGACGGCGCTCAGGGGCAGGCGCACCGTGCTGCTGGCCCCGCTGGCAAATTCCAGCGTAACTTCAACTTCACCATCAAGAGAGGCGGTATCGACGCCGAAAATCATCAGATGATCGCCGCCCGGAGCAAGGGCGACCGTCTCGCCGGCCGGCAGGTCAATGGCCTCCACCTGACGCATGCGCATCACCTCGCCATCATCCTCCATCGTGTGGAGCTCCACGCGCGATGCGATGGGCGAGCTGGCGCCGACCAGCTGGTCGTCTTCTGCGCCTGCGCGCAAGGTCACATAGCCTGCGGTCACGTCGCGTCCGCCGGGCGGGGTGCGCACCCAGCCGGAGAGGAGCTCCGGTGCAACGGCTTCGGGCGCGGCGGCCAGCTCATCGCTGTCCGGGCTGGCCTCCTGCAGGGTGGGGGCGGCTTCAGGCGCAACCTCGTTGCTCGCCGGTGTGGCGGGCTCGCCGCAGGCCGCCAGGATGAGGGCGCTTGCCGACACGATGCCGGTCAGGAGATGGGGCGTGGACAGATTGGCAAGGGGGGCGGGGGATGTCATGTGCGCTCCGTTCAGGAAAAAGGCCGGGTGCGGAGCGGTTATCGGCTAGCGGCGCGGCACGGGCACTGCCGCGCGGGAGGGCATGTGAATGCTCCGCAACAGATCACGTCCCCCCGGCTGACAAGAAGTGGCCCGTGCCGGTCCGGTAAGCAAGCCCTGCAGGAAAATTTCGTAAGCCTCGCGGCGATCAGCCGCGCCAGTAACCCACCAGATCACGCGCTTCTGCGATCACCGGCTCGGCCACCGCGCGTGCCTTCTCCGCCCCTGCGGTGAGAATCCGGTCGATCTCGGCGCGGTCAGACAGAAGGCGCGCATAGGTGTCTGAAATGGGGCTGAGGAACTCCACCGCCACTTCGGCGAGGCGTGGCTTGAACACGCCGAAGCCTTGTCCGCCAAACGCGTCCAGCACGGCCTGGCTCGATGTGCCGGTTAGCGCCGCATAGATACCGACCAAATTCTTCGCTTCCGGGCGGCCTTCCAGCTCCTTGGTGCTGGCGGGCAGGGCTTCCGGATCGGTCTTGGCCTTCTTGATCTTGCGGGCGATCGTGTCGGCATCGTCAGCCAGATTGATGCGTGAATTGTCGCTTGCGTCGGATTTCGACATTTTTGCCGTGCCGTCTTTCAGCGACATGATGCGCGCGCCATCAGGCATGATGACGGGTTCAGGCAGCGGAAACACCGCCTCGCCCTTGCCAAAATCGCGGTTGAAGCGCGCGGCAATGTCGCGCGACAGCTCCAGATGCTGCTTCTGGTCCTCACCCACCGGCACATGGGTTGCCTTGTAGACGAGGATGTCAGCCGCCTGCAGGACCGGATAGGTGAACAGGCCAACGCTCGCGCGCTCGGCATCCTTGCCCGCCTTGTCCTTGAACTGTGTCATGCGCTCCAGCCAGCCAAGCCGCGCCACGCAGTTGAAGATCCAGGCCAGCTCTGCGTGTTCACGCACAGACGACTGGGCAAAGACCGCGCTGCGCGACGGATCAACACCTGCGGCGAGATACGCCGCCGCCACATTGCGCACGGCATCGGGCAGGGCCGCCGGATCGTGCGGCATGGTCATGGCGTGCATGTCCACCACGCAGTAGAAACACGGCACACCGCGCTCCTGCAGCGCCACCCAGTTCTTCAGCGCCCCCAGATAATTGCCAAGATGCAGCGCGCCGGTCGGCTGCATGCCGGACAGGATACGCTCAGGGCCTTTGTAATCGGTGGGGGTGTCGCTCATGGATCAGGTGCTCGGATGTAAGGAGGCGAAGGAGCGCAGGGAAACCTGCAGAAGGCGCCGGTTTAGCGGCGCTGACAGCAAGGCTCAAGGCGCAGGCGCGGCGTTAATCGCCGCTATCGCCAGCAGGCAGGGATTTGCTGGAGCGCTGTGGCTTTAGCGCCTCGGCAAATTCCGATGGTCTGACGGCGCCAAGGGCCAGGCAGGCAATGGCGAAGAGGCCTGCGCCCGCGCCTGCCACCACAACAAGGCTGATCAGCGTGTGCAGGCTTGCGTCAAGCATGGGCGCGATACCTGCCACAGCAGGCGGCAGTGCGCGCGCCAGAACCCATACGGCGCCCGCCATGATGAGCGAGGCCAGCAGGAGGCGCGGCGCGGTACGCACCAGCCGGGAATCAATCAGAAGAAGACCTCTGGCCCGCAGGGTTATGGCCAGCAGGCCCGCATTCACCCATCCGGCGAGGCTGGAGGCAATGGCGAGCCCGACAAAGCCCAGCCCGCCAAAGAACAGCGTCATCGCAAACACGAAATTCACCGCTACGGCTGCCAGCGCGAAACGCATCGGGGTTTTTGTGTCTTCGCGGGCGAAAAAGCCCGGCGCCAATACCTTCACCAGCACAAAGGCGGGCAGGCCCAGCCCGGCGATTGCCAGCGCGATCGCGGTATTGGTGGTGTCCTGAGTGGTGAACTGGCCGCGCTGGTAGAGCCCCGCTGTGATCAGCTCCGGAATAGCGATGAAGGCAAAGGACGCTGGAAGGGTGAGCGCCAGCGCGATCTCGATGGAGCGGTTCATGGCAAAATGCCCGCCCTTCTCGTCGCCGGAGCGCACACGGCGGGTAAGGTTTGGCAACAGGGCGATGCCCATGGCGATCCCGATCATCCCCAGAGGCAGCTGGTATAGCCGCTCGGCATAGTTCAGCCAGGACCGCGCGCCTTCTTCCAGCGTGGCGATAGACGAGGTGACAACCACGTTTACCTGCATCGCGCTGGCCGCCAGTGCGCCGGGAACGCCCAGCGCAATGAGGCGCTTCACGCGCGGTGTCAGCTTTGGCGGCAGGAGGCGCAAGTGCAGCTTTGCGCGCACGGCAGCCGTCCACAGGAGCGCCACCTGCATCACGCCGGATGCCGTCACCGACAGGGCCAGCCAGATGACCAGCTCTTCGGGCGGGCCAAGATCAAAGAGGAGGACGCCGATCATGGCGATATTGAGCAGGACCGGCGCGCCGGCCGCTGCGGCAAACCGGCCATTACTGTTCAGACCGCCGGAAATCAGCGCCGTCACCACCATGGCCAGCAGATAGGGCATCATGATCTGCAACAGCAGGACGGCCAGCGTCATGCCATCGGGATCACCAATCCGGCCGGGAAAGAAGATATAGGCGAGCCAGGGCGCAAAGATCTGGAACGCGATGACCAGTGCGGTGGTGAACGTCGCCATGAAGGACAGGGCCTCGGAGGCGAAACGGTCGGCCTCTGCCCGGTCCTTGTCTTCCAGCTCGCGCGCATAAAGCGGCACGAATGCCGCGTTGAACGCACCCTCGGCCAGCACACGGCGGAAGGTGTTGGGAATGGTCATCGCCTGAAAGAACGTATCGGCAATCGGCCCCGCACCCAGCCGCGCAGCGGTGAGAATCTCGCGCGCCAGCCCGGCGATGCGGCTCAGCAGGGTGAGGATGCTGATAACCCCAAGATTACGCAGCAGCCGCATTGTGTCAGCGTCCTGCGCTTGCTTCGGCGCGCAGGCGCGACGGCGCCCCGCTGGCGCCTGCCTCGCCGGATCCAAGCACGGTCATCAGCGCACTGGCGAGCGCCTTTTCCTTTTCAGGATCACTTATCTTGCGTCCCTGCTCCGTCACGTAGAAGACGTCGACCGCCCGTTCGCCATACCCGTCAATGCGGGCGGCCTGTATGGAGCAGCCCAGATCGGTTATCGCGCGGGCCAGATCGTGCAGCAGGCCCGGCCGGTCGCGCCCCGATGCCTCGATGACCAGCGCGCCGTCAGCCGCCTGACCTTCCAGCTTCACATAAGGGCTGACGGTGAAGGCGGCCTCGCGCCGGGCCACGCGCCGGGCCGGGATCAATATCTCGCCGCCCAGACCGCCGCGTGCGGCCTTTTCCACGCTCGCCCGCAGCCGGTCGAGCGCGGACAGGTCTGACCAGCCATAAGGCTTGCCGCCCTGTTCCTGCACGTAAAACACGTCAAACGCCGCGCCCCATGTGGTGGTGGCAACCTGCGCGCCGACCACATTGGCACCGGCGAGCGCCAGCGCGCCGGCAATGTCGGCAAACAGCCCGTCCCGGTCCGGCGCCAATATCAGCACCTCGGCGGCGGAGCGGCGCCGGTCCACGCGCACCCCGCAGGCCACCTCGCCTCCCCGGCTTTCAGCTGCGCGTACAAAAGCGGCGTGGCGCAGCCGGTCGCTTTCGGCGAAGGACAGCCAGTAGCTGTCATCCAGGCTGGCGATCCAGCGCCGGCCGAATTCCGGATCAATCCGCTCCATCTCCTTGCGGAACAGGGTGCGCGCGCGATCCGCGCGCCCATGCAGCCGGGCGCGGGCCTCTTCCTCGTCTGCGCGCTCACCGCCTGCCAGCACGGCGGCTGTGGCCTCGTAGAGATCGCGGATCAGCTGGGCTTTCCAGCCATTCCACACGCCGGGGCCAACGGCCCGTATATCCACCACGGTCAGCACGGTCAGAAGGCGCAGACGCTCCATATTCGCCACGCGTCCGGCGAAATCGAGCACGGTGCGCGGATCGGAGAGGTCGCGCCGCTGTGCGGCATCGCTCATTTCCAGATGATTGGCGATCAGCCAGGCCACCAGCTCTGTTTCGGCTTCCTCGATGCCCAGCCGTTCACACGCGCTGCGCGCGCGTTCCGCCCCTTCAATGCACTGATCGCCATTGCCCTTGCCGGTATCGTGCAGCAGCACGGCCAGATGCAGGGCGCGCCGGTGGGTGATCTCCGGGAAAATGCGGGTCGCCAGCGGGTGATCGGCCACCAGCTTGCCCTGCTCGATCTCGCGAAGGAGGCCCAGCGCATTGAGCGTATGCTCGTCCACCGTGAAGCGGTGATACATGTTGAACTGTGTACGCGCGACAATATCGCCAAATTCAGGGATATAGGCGCCCAGAAGGCCCGCCTCGGTCATCGCCCGCAAGGTGATGCGCGGATCGTCAGATTCCAGCAATATCGCAAAGAAGCTGCGCGCGGCGCGCTCATCGCGGCGCAGGCTGTCATCCACCAGGCGCAAGGAGCGAGAAACCAGCGCCACCGCGTCCGGGTGCAGGTCGAGATGGCGCGCAGCCGCCAGCTCGAACAGGGTCAGCATCAGGACCGGGTCTTCCTCCACCCGCGACGGATCGGCAAAGGCCAGACGGCCCGAACGCACCACAAATCCGGCTTCTTCAAGGGCGTTATCACCCTTCTGGACGCCATCGGCAGGCATGAAGCGGCCAATGCCCGAGGGCGGGTCTTTCAGCTCATCGGCTTCCAGCTTGGCGCAGACCAGGCGGGTCAGCGCGCCGACATCGATGGCGCGCTTGAAATAGTCACGCATGAAGTCTTCGACGCCCAGCGTGTCCTCGCTGTCGGCATAGCCCATCAGCGCGGAAATCTCCGGCTGGGTATCGAAGGTCAGCCGGTCATCCTTGCGGCCATTGAGCGTATGCAGATGGAAACGCACCGCCCAGTAGAAGTCCTCGGCGCGCAGATAGCGCTCCACGTCCTGCACCGTGAGAAGACCGCTCGCTACCCAGCGCTCCATCGCGTCATTGCCGTAGAGCACCTGCGCCAGCCAGCGCAGGGTCTGCAGATCGCGCAAGGCGCCCTTTCCGTCCTTGATATTGGGCTCGACCGCATAGCGGCTATCGCCCTGCCGGTCGACGCGCGTATCGCGCTCGGAGAGCTTGGCCGCGATAAAGGGCGTGATGGATTCGCGGGTGCGGTGAGCGCGGCCAAATTTGAGGCGCAGCGTACTCACCAGCCGCTCATCGCCCGACACCCAGCGCAGATCGAGAAGCGCGGTACGCTCCGAAACATCATCGGCAACCAGCGCCAGCGCCTCGTCCACGGTGCGGATCGCGCCGCCGCCTATATTCAGCCCGCAATCCCACAGCACGTAGAGCATGCGCTCCACGATGGCCTCTGCGCCTTCGCGCGGCGGTGTGCCGGTGAGGAAGAGCAGATCAATATCCGATTGCGGGGCCAGCTCGCCTGCCCCCCAGCCGCCCAGCGCGCACACGGCAAGGCCCGGCGCAGTTGCGCCCGCCTCGTCAAAATCGCTCGCAACGGAGTCAAACAGGGCGCGCACGGCGGCATTCATCACACCGGACAGTGCCCGCGCGGCCTCCAGCCCGCCGCCCTTGCCCGCGAGTTTGCTGGCGGCATGAGCGCGACCGGCGGCAATGAACTTTTTGAGCCGGCCAATACCGGCCTGGCGCGCTGCCGCCTGCTCCCAGCCCTCGCGGGTGGCAGCGGCCAGCTCTGCGCGCAGGCGCAGGCCGTCAAGCGAAGCGGGAAGGGCAGAAAGACGCATGGGGAGCGTCTTACGCCTTTCGAGCGCATCCGTCAGCCATCGATTTGTGTGAGGTGTTTCAAAAGACAAGCTGTATCACACCCTCGCATTGCGGCAGACTGGGGCGCAATCTGCGGCTAGCGGGTTTGCCCATCGGTGTGCGGGGAGATGGCGGGGATGTGCAGACACTTCATACTGGCTGGCATCCTGCTTGTGGCCGCGGGGTGCAGTGCGCCCTCCCATGAGCCTGTTCCCCCGTCCTTGCAGGCCGATATAGCGTTTCCGGCCAATCCCGGAGATCAGCCCGGCGCGCCAGCGCTTGATCCGGCGGCCCTCATGATTTCCTCCAACAGGGCAGCGCGCGAACGCGCCATGGACCGCGTATTCCAGCCGCGCGGTGACTTGCCGGAATGGGAATATGCGCTCCCCCTCGACTGGAGCGCCGATCCGTTTGGTGATCTCAACTGGCAGTTCCAGCTGCATGCCTGGCGCATGCTGAACCCGCTGGCGGACCAGTATGCGCGTCAGCACGGTCAGGCATATTTTGACCGCGCGGTTGACATCGCGCGCGACTGGAAAGCCTGGCACACAGACCGTTCGGCCCCTTTGAGCTGGCAGGACATGGCGACGGGATTGCGGGCCTCCATGCTGGCCTATCTGATCCGCGAAGCGCGCGCCGGACGGGCCGCAATCGGTGAAGATGGCTGGGGTGATCTTCTCCAGCTGGCGCGCGCCCACGGGGAGATACTGACCCGGCCGGGCTTCATCCCCGACGATAATCACGGCATTTTCGCCGCGCACGGCCTGATGGCCCTTTGCCAGACCATTGGCGAAATGCCTGAGTGTGCGTCAGGTCAGCCCCTTGCCGTGCGGCGCATGGACGAGCTGTTCGCGGGCCAGTTTCTCGAAGACGGCGTCCATGCCGAGCACTCGCCGGACTATCACTGGTTCGCGATGACGGTGTTTGAACGCGTGGCCTCGACCGGCTGGTATGCGCAAACCCGCTTTGATGCCGGTCTGGCCCGTGCCCGTGCGGCCGCACCCTACCTGCTGCATGCAGACGGACACCAGCCTGGTCTTGGCGATAGCGAGCGCACACTGCGCGAGAGCGATCATGCGCGCCTGCCCGCAACGCCTGACACCTGCCTGGATGAGGATGGCGATAACTGCGTCCTGCTGCGCCATTTCGATCAGGCAGGCTATGTCATTGCCCGCTCGGTGCGCGGCGCGCGCGACCCGCATTCCCTGTTCTTCACCTGTGGCTGGCACTCCACCATCCATAAACACCCTGATGAGCTGAGCTTTGAATGGTGGGCGTTTGGCGGGCTGATCCTCGCCGATAGCGGCAAGTACGGATACACGCCCGATGATACCCGCGCCTTTGTGCTCTCCCGGGCGGCGCACAACACGGTCAGTTTTGGTGGCCGCGAACCCCATCAGCCCGATGGTGGCGGGCCCTTTCCGGGCGCCTGCACGAGCGAACCCCGCCAGGAAGACGGAGCCATAGTCCTGTCGGGCGCCTACGATCCGCCCGGCCCGGCGGACCACCATGCCCGCGAGATCTACTACCGCCCCGGTGAAAGCCTTGTGGTCCGTGACCGGGTGGAGCATCGCGGCGGCTTCAGCCAGTGGTTCCACTTCGCGCCGGGCATTGATGTGTCACAGACCGGCGGGGCTGGTGAGTTGCGCGCAGACCTTGGCGACTCCCGTCCCTCCCTCGGCATCCATACCGATCCTGCCTGCAGCACGCGCCTGTATCATGGCAGCCGCCAGCCCATGCAGGGCTGGATGAGCACCGGATACGGCGAGATGACGGCGCGCCATACGCTGGAAGTCGTCTGCCCGGCCGGCGTGGCCGGGGCTGAAGCGCGCTTCGAGGTGGTCCGCTAGCGCGCGCCCGCCTCGACAATGAGCGCTTCACTGGCTGGCACTTCGCCGCGCACCAGCGCCTGATAGGCATTCAGGGCCGCGCTTGCGCCCTCAAGGCTGCGCCAGTCCAGAAGATTGTCTGCTGCCGCAGCGAATTGCGACCAGGCCTCGCCCTGCCGCTTCGCAAACCCGTCCGGTCCCCATTCGGCGACCCGGTCACGGGCATGGTCGGGGGCAAAGAAGAAAACGGGCCGGGGACCCGGCAGGCCTTGCGCCGGCGTGCTGTCATCCCAGTGTGCCCCGCCGACGCGGATATTGGCGTTCAGGTTCTCGCCAAAACGGGTGTGGAGCGCCCGGTTCACCTCGGCCGAACCGGCAAAATCGACGATCAGCCGGGCCGGTTCCGGGTCCATGTTCTCTATTGTCTCATAGGCGATGACGTCGTCATAGAGCCCGCTGCTCTTCACGAAAGCCGCGTTACGCGCCGAGGTCAGCCCTTCAATGCGCAAGGTTTCCGGCTGGTTGCGCTTTAACAGGAAGGCCAGCGCCAGCGCTGTCTTGCTGGACGCGCTGGTCAGCACAATGCGCTGCGCTGCTGAGAAGCCATTATCGCGCAAATGCACATCGATGAGGAAGGAGGTGAGAAACAAGGGCTGCAGCACCATCTGCGCCGCTTCGCGCGCCGGATCATACCCCGAAGCTGCCGCGCAGCGCTCATAGCGGTTATAGACCGGCGGCAGCTCGGCGCGATGGCTGGCGGCGTCGAAAAAGCTGTCGGGGCGGATCTTGCCCGGCGTGACGATGAGCTCACTGGCGGCGGGCAGATAGCCATAGACGCGCTCGCCCGTTTTGAGCCCATCGCAGCGGCTTTCTGTTATTTCAGCAAAGCCCCAGACCGGCAGGCGGCCGCGCCCGTCTGCGCCCGGAAAGAAGCGCCAATAGCCCATTGCCTCACCAAAGGCGGCATAGGTGATATTATTGGCCGTCAGCGCAAAGCGGTCAATGGCAAGGCGGGCCTCGCCGGCCTCAAGTGGGCGCGAGCTCGCCTCGATGATCGTGGCTTTTGTGATGTCGGCTTTATCAATGCTCAGCGCCCAGCTCATGGCCCGCCTCTCCTTTTCGCGAAGGGTGTTTTTTAGTGATGCAGATGCGCGTCCGGCCGGTCATCGGCCGACCAGCGGCGCAAGATGGCCGGATCCGGATCGCCATAATCCACCGGCAGGTCCGGGCAGGGCGCGCTCTGCAGGATATCGCGCATGATCGCCAGGCGCGTCGCGCGCTTGCTGTCGGCATTCACCACGCGCCACGGCACGGGATCGCCGGTAGCCGCCAGCATGATATTGCGCGCCTTCGAGTACTCGTCGAACTTTTCCAGCGCGACCGCATCCACCGGCGAGGTTTTCCAGGTCTTGAGCGGATTGGTCCGGCGGTCTTCGAGCCTTTGCGCCTGCTCCTCGCGCGAGATGTCGAGATAGTATTTCAAGAGGATCAGCCCGTCCTCGGTCAGCATGTGTTCGAACGGACCGGCATCGCCCAGGAAGGTCCGGTACTCGGCGTCGGTGCAAAACCCCATCACCGGCTCCACGCCGGCGCGGTTATACCAGGACCGGTTGAAAAACACCGTCTCGCCGCCGGCGGGCAATTGGGCCGCCCAGCGCTGGAAATACCAGCTGGTCTGGTCGCGCTCGGTGGGCTTGCCCAGCGCCACCACGCGGGTGTTGCGTGGCGAGCGGTGCTTCACGATACGCCGGATGGTGCCATCCTTGCCGGCCGCGTCACGCCCTTCAATGATCACCAGAAGCCGTCCTTCGGTAGAAATCAGACGGCGTTGCAGGACCACCATGCCGATCTGCAGGCGCCTGAGTTCTTTCTTGTAAGTTTTCTTGTCCATGCCGCGCAGCTTGGGCTTGTGCGCCTGCCGTGTCGAGGCTTGCGTGCTCTTGGGCAGGCGCCTAGCCCTCGTCCACCAGCCCTTTAAGCGCGTAGAGCGCCTCCAGCGCTTCGCGCGGGCTCAGCGCGTCCGGATCGATGGATTTGAGCCGTTCCAGCGCCTTGGAGGGTTTCGGCGCGGCTGGCGCAGGCTGGGCTGAAAACAGCGGCAGTTCGGCCAGCGCCGCCGCCGGACTGCCATCCGATTCCAGCTTGGCCAGGATGGATTGCGCCCGGCGCACAGCCATGTCCGGCAGACCGGCGCGCTTGGCCACCTCAACCCCGTACGAACGGTCGGCAGGGCCGCTGCCCACCTCGTGCAGGAAGACCAGCTCGCCTTTCCACTCGCGCGCTTTCAGCGACACATTGCCCGTGCCCTCCAGCTCGTCGGCGAGGCGCGTCAGCTCATGGTAGTGCGTGGCAAAGAGCGCGCGGCAGCGATTGACCGCGTGGAGATGTTCCACCGTGGCCCAGGCGATCGAGAGGCCATCCCATGTCGAGGTGCCGCGCCCGATCTCGTCCAGTATAACCAGACTTTTCGGCGTTGCCTGATTGAGTATGGCCGCTGTCTCGATCATTTCGGCCATGAAGGTGGAGCGTCCGCGCGCCAGATCATCGGCGGCGCCGACGCGCGAAAAGAGGCGGTCCACCAGTCCCAGCCTGACCGTTCGTGCGGGAACAAACAGGCCCGCTTGCGCCATGATGACGATAATCGCGCACTGGCGCAGGAAGGTGGATTTACCGGCCATGTTCGGCCCGGTCACCAGAAGCAGGCGGCTGGCCGCCTTCCCGTCTGCATCGAGCTGGCAGTCATTGGGCGTAAAGCGCGCCTCGCCGCTCCGGGTCAGGGCCTGTTCCACCACCGGATGGCGGCCCGCCTCGATAAAGAGGTCCGCGCCATCCGTCAGTTCAGGCCTGCAAGCCCCCGTCTCGACGGCCCAGTGCGCCGCCGCCGCCCACACATCCAGCGCGGCCAGCGCCTCGCCTGCCGCGCGAATAACGCCGGCCAGACCTTCCACCTGGGCGCAGAAGCGCGAGAAAATCTCCAGCTCCAGCGCGATGGCGCGCGAGGCGGCAGAGGCGATTTTCGATTCCAGCTCGCCAAGCTCGGTGGTCGAGAACCGTACCGCATTGGCCATGGTCTGGCGGTGGATGAAGGGCTCCACCCCCATCATCGCCTCGCCATGGCGCGCACTGACCTCGATGAAATAGCCCAGCACATTATTGTGCTTCACTTTCAGACCTGAAATGCCGGTCTGGTCGGCATAGGTTTTCTGCAGGCCTGCCACCACGCGGCGCGACTGGTCTTTCAGGGTGCGCAGCTCATCCAGCGCCGGGTCCCATTCGTGCGCCACGAACCCGCCATCGCGCGTCAGCAAAGGCGGCTCTTCCACCAGCGCGCGGGCCAGCTCATCAACCAGGCTTGCCAGCTCGGGCCGGGCTGCCAGCGACAGCGCGTCCAGCGCGCCCTGAATGGCTACTGGCAAGGCGTCATGGCCGAGGCGGGCAAAGGCCGCATTGATGCGCTCGCCCTCTTTGAGCGCTCGCGCCAGCGCCAGAAGATCGCGCGGTCCCCCGCGCTCCAGACACAGGCGTGACAGGGCGCGGACTGGATCCCCGGCGCTTTTCAGGCTGTCGCGCAAGGAGTCGCGCAAGCCGGCCTGCTCGTGCAGGAAGCCCACCGCATCAAGGCGCGCCTCGATCTCGGCGCGCACGGCAGAAGGCCGGGAAAGCTGCTCCGCCAGCAGGCGGGCGCCCGGCGCTGTCACCGTGCGGTCTATGGCATCAAGCAGCGAGCCCTTGCGCTGGCCCTGCAAGGTGCGGTCGATCTCAAGGCTTGCCCGCGCCGCCGGATCGATGGCGAGCCACCCTCCGGCCTCAAAATGGCGCGGCGGAGCAAGCTTGGGCGCAGCGCCTGCCTGCGACAGCTCCAGATAATCGAGAAGACAGCCTAGCGCGCCGAGCTCTGTGCGGGAGAAATCACCAAACCCGTCAAGGCTCAGCGTGCCGAAATGCGCATTCAGCCGCCGTTCCGCAGACCCGGCCTCGAACTTCGCCTTTGGCCGCGCCGTGATTGTGGTGCCGGGCAGGATGGGCGCCAGCACGCGTGCATCATCATCCAGCACCAGCAATTCGGCCGGTTGAAGCGCGGCAAGCTCTGCCTCCACATCACCCGGCTCCAGCCTTACGGAGCCGAAACTGCCATCGGAAATATCGGCAAAGGCGAGCGCCATATCGCCCGCTACGCCCCGCGCCAGCGCCGCCAGCCGGTTGGATTTGCGCGCATCGAGAAGATCATCCTCGCTTAAAGTGCCCGGCGTGACGATGCGGGTAATCGCCCGCTCCACCACCGATTTCGATCCGCGTTTCTTGGCTTCTGCCGGGTCTTCCACCTGCTCGCCAATGGCGACCTTGAAGCCTGCGCGGATCAGGCGCGAGAGATAGATTTGCGCGTTGTGGACCGGCACCCCGCACATGGCGATCGGTTCGCCCTGATGTTCCCCGCGTTTTGTCAGCGTGATGTCGAGCGCGGCGGCCGCGCGCACCGCATCGTCAAAGAAGAGCTCGTAGAAATCGCCCATGCGGTAGAAAAGCAGCGCTTCGGCAGGCACTTGCGCGCGAAGGCTGAGGAACTGCACCATCATCGGCGTCGCCCCTTCCGCGCTGGGAAAGGTGCGTTCCGCGATGTCGGATGGGGCGCTGGCGTCCGGGCTCATGGCGGCAAATTAACTTTCCGTTCCCGCCCCGCAAGGGGAGAGACCAGAGGCACGCGTTTTTGCGCTGGCTAAACAGGCTTTCGCTTTCGGCAGTGGAGCGTCTAGGCTTGGGCAAAGCCCGCAACCTGACCCGGATGACAGACCCCCCATGACAGACCGCAAACCGCGCGTGGACGATGAAGAAGCCCTGGCCTTTCACAAGCTCGCCCCGGCGGGAAAGATCGCCCTGCGCGCGACCAAGCCCATGGCCACCCAGCGCGATCTGTCGCTGGCCTACTCACCGGGTGTCGCCGCGCCGGTAAAGGCGATCCACGCCAATCCGGATGCGGTCTACGACTATACCTCCAAGGGTAATTTTGTCGCCGTCATCTCCAACGGTACGGCCATTCTGGGCCTGGGTGATCTTGGCCCTGCCGCTTCCAAGCCGGTGATGGAAGGCAAGGCGGTACTCTTCAAGCGCTTTGCCGATATCGATGCCATCGACATCGAGGTGGAGGAAAATGACCCCGAAGCCTTCGTCGAGTGCGTGCGCCGTTTCGGCAATACGTTCGGCGGGATCAATCTGGAAGACATCAAGGGGCCGGACTGCTTCATCATCGAGGAGCGCCTGCGCGAGCTGCTCGACATCCCGGTCTTCCATGATGACCAGCACGGAACGGCGATCATCTCCGCGGCTGGCATCATCAATGCGTGTGAGCTTTCCGGCCGGGACATCAAGGATCTCAAAGTCGTCGTGAACGGCGCGGGCGCAGCCGGTATTGCCGTGCTGGAGCTGATCAAGTCCATGGGCGTGGCCCATGACAATGCGATCCTGTGTGACACCAAGGGCGTCATCTACAAGGGCCGCGAGAATGGCATGAACCAGTGGAAATCGGCCCATGCCGCCGATACGGACAAGCGCACACTGGAAGAGGCGCTCGACGGGGCGGACTGCTTTATCGGCCTGTCGGTCAAAGGCGCGGTGACGAAAGCCATGGTGAAATCCATGGCCGCCGATCCGATCATCTTCGCCATGGCCAATCCTGATCCGGAGATCACGCCCGAAGAAGTGCGCGAGGCGCGTTCAGACGCGATCATGGCAACCGGCCGGTCTGATTATCCCAATCAGGTCAATAACGTACTGGGCTTTCCTTACATTTTCCGCGGCGCGCTGGATGTACGGGCCCGCACCATCAATGAGGCGATGAAGGTCGCCGCCGCCCGCGCGCTGGCCGAGCTGGCGCGCGAGGATGTGCCAGACGAGGTGGCCGCCGCCTATCACGGATCACGCCCCAGCTTTGGCAAGGATTACATCATCCCCGCCCCGTTTGATCCGCGCCTGATCAGCCATGTCCCGCCTTACGTGGCGCAGGCCGCGATGGATTCAGGCGTGGCCCGCCGCCCCATTGCTGACATGGAAGCCTACAAGGCGACCCTCGCCCAGCGCCTTGATCCGACAGCCTCGATTCTGCAGGCCCTGCACGAGGAAGTGCGCTCGGCCGACCGCAAGACGATTGTCTTCGCCGAAGGCGAGGAGCCGACCGTCATCCGCGCCGCCCACGCCTTCCAGACGCAAGGGCTCGGCAAGGCCGTGCTGGTTGGCCGCGAGGAAACGACCAAGGCCAATATGCGCCTTGTCGGCGTGCCCGAAGACGGGATCGAGATCGTCAATGCGCGCCTCTCCGACCATAATGCGGTCTATGCCGACTGGCTGTTCCGCCGTCTGCAAAGGCGCGGTTATCTGAAACGTGATGTGCAGCGCATGGTCAATAATGACCGCAACGTGTTTGCTGCCTGCATGGTGGCGCTGGGCGATGCCCACGGCCTCGTCACCGGCACCACGCGCAATTACGCCCAGGCCCTGGCCGACGTGCAGATGGCGCTGGACCCCAAGCCCGGCGAGCGGGTCATGGGCATGTCTCTGGTGCTGTCACGCGGGCGCACGCTTTTCATCGCTGACACCAATGTCACCGAGTTTCCGAGCGCGCAGGCCATGGCCGACATGGCGTGCGAGGCGGCTTCTGCGGCGCGCCGCTTCGGGGTGGAGCCGCGCGTGGCGCTGCTCTCCTACTCCACTTTTGGCAATCCGGCCGGCGAACGCTCGGAGAAAATCCAGGAGGCTGTCCGCCTGCTCGACGCGCGCAATCCCGATTTTGAATACGAGGGCGAGATGAATGCCGATGTGGCGCTCGATCCCGATCATACGCGGCTCTACCCGTTCTCGCGCCTGACCGGCCCGGCCAATGTCCTCATCATGCCGGCCATCCATTCGGCCTCCATCTCCACCAAGCTCTTGCGCGCCGCAGGCGGGGCAACCGTTCTGGGTCCGATGCTGGTGGGGCTGGAAAAGCCGGTGCAGATTGCAAGGCTCGGCGCGGGCGTGGCGGACATTCTCACGCTTGCGGCGCTGGCGGCGCATGACCTCTCGGCGGAGCGCAGCGAAACTAGCTGATCGTCTGGCCTAGCTGATCTGGGGCTTGTGGGCCGCGACTTCGCGCGCGGCCCGCCAGCGCATCACGATCCAGACCAGCAATACCGCTGGCGCGCCAATGAGCGCGGTGGTGGTGAAGAAGTTGGCATAGCCAAGACCATCCACCATGATACCGGAAAACCCGCCAAAGAGCTTGCCCGGCAGGGCGTAGAACGAGCTGAAGAGCGCATACTGCGTGGCCGAGAAGGCCCGGTTGGTGAGGCTCGACATATAGGCGATGAGCGCGGTCCCCGCCCAGCCGCCAGCCACGTTTTCGGCTGTAATGGCCAGCGTCAGATAGAGGATGGAGGGGTTTTTCTCCTGCGGCCACGGGGTCATCTCAATGCCATTTACCAGCGTGATCTCGCCGGTCGGCTGCAGGAGCGCCAGCCAGGTGAAAGCCAGCGCCGAGACAGCGCTGATGATCGCGCCCACCATCAGCACCGGATAGACGCCCCAGCGCGTGGCCGCGATTCCCGCCAGCATGGCGCCAGCCAACATCGCAAATACGCCGTAAACCTTTGAAACAGCGCCGATTTCAGACAGGGTGTAGCCCATATCCACATAGAAGGGATAGGCCATGAAGCCGAGCACGAAATCATTGAGCCGGTAGGCGCCGATCAAAGTGAGGATAAGCAGCGCGATCCAGCGATAGCGCACGATGAAATCGACAAAGGGCGCGACCACAGCCGAATAGAGCCAGGCCGCTGCCTCGCCCAGCGGATTGCCCTTCACCGCGCCTTCGATGGCCTCCGTCCCGCCGCCCAGCGCATCCGGGCGCTTGGGCTCGGGCGCGAGGAACACGCCCGCCACGCCGATCAGCATGAGCGCGGCCAGCACGGTGTAGGCGAAGGAGAACCCGCCAAAATCGGCCATCACCAGCGCGCCTGCGCCCGCGGCAATCATGCCGAAGCGGTAACCCCACTGATAAATCGCGACCAGCAGCGCCTGATATTCATCCTCGGCGACGTCGATGCGCCAGGCATCGAGCGCAATGTCCTGCGTGGCCGAACCGAAGGCGATCATCACGGTCGCCAGTGCGATCACAAAAAGACCTGTGGAGGGCGTCGCCGTGGAGGCGAGCAGAATTGCGCCGATCACAATGATCTGCGCGAGCAATATCCAGGAGCGCCGCCGCCCGAGCAGCCGGTCAAGGACGGGCAGGGGCAGCCGGTCAACCAGCGGGGACCACAGGAATTTGAACGTATAGGCCATGCCGGCCCAGGCAAAAAATCCGATCTCGGTGCGTGACACGCCCTCCAGCCGCAACCAGGCCGATAGCGTGGAGAAGACGAGCAGAATGGGGAGGCCGGCCGAGAACCCCAAAAGCAGCATGACGGCCGAACGCCGCCAGCCCAGCGCAATGACCGAGCCCAGAAGACTGCGGCGCTCGCTTTGGCGCTCGGCACTGATGTCGGTCATGAAAAGCTCGCTCCGGCGAACGTGACTTAAGCGCTCAGCCTTGCGCGGTTTTGCCCGCCGCACAAGCCGGAGAGGACGGCGGCCAAGTCATCGGGGTCCACCGGCTTGGCAAGGAACGCGTCCATGCCAGCCGCCAGGCAGGCATCGCGATCCGCCTCGGTCGCGTTGGCAGTCAGCGCCACCAGCGGCACAGCGCCCGGCTCGCCGGGAAGGGCGCGTATCTGTGCCGCGGCATCCCGGCCGTCCAGCTCCGGCATGCGCAGATCCAGCAACGCGGCATCATACCCGCCCTGGGAGGCTTCCAGTACGGCTTCTCGTCCTGTTGTGGCCATCACGACGCTGGCGCCCAGCCGCGACAGCAAAGTACGCGCGATGAGGGCGTTGACCGGATCATCTTCGGCCAGGAGGATGCGGTAACCGGCCAGTACGGGCCCGCTGACGCCTGTCGTCTCGCGCTTCTCGTCGCCCGAACGCCTGCCCAGCGCGAACCGGGCCAGAGAGCTGGCCCGAACCGGCGCCACAAGCCAGCCATCAATGCCTGCCGGGCGGTCTTTGCCGGTGTAGCGCGCCTTGGTGCGCGGGCGGGCGAGGGCCAGAATCCGGCCCGTGCAGCCGCTTGCCGCAAGGGCAGACGCATCTTCGGTCCAGCTGTCATCGAGAATGATGATGTCGGGCCGCACCGCTTGCGCGCGCGCCACCAGCTGGCCCTGACTGCTACAGCTTTCAGCCCAGGCACCGAGCGTTTCGGCATGCAGGACGAGCGCGTCTGATTCAATGCCGCACGGCGTGGCGACAAGAATGCGGCGCCCTGCCAGCGGGCGATGGACGGGCGCGCGCTGGAGCACCTCAGGCTTGAAGGTGAACCAGAACAGCGCGCCTTGTCCCGGTTGCGACCGGACGCCGACCTCGCCATCCATCGCCTCGGCCAGCCGCTTGACCATGGCAAGGCCCAGCCCGGCGCCCGGCGCGCTATTATCACGCTCGGCTGCGCCGCGCTCGAACTGTTCAAACAGCCGGGCCTGATCGGCCGGGCTGATGCCCGGTCCGGTATCGCGCACCGACAGGCGCAAATTCTGGTCTTCCGCTTCGAGCGTAACCAGCACCCCGCCTTCGCGCGTGAACTTCACCGCATTACCGGCAAGATTGTAGAGAATCTGCTTCAGGCGGGCGGGGTCCGCGCGGATCTGCGCCGGGACGCCTGGTCCTTGGGCATGCGCCAGGGCCAACCCCTTTTCGGCGGCCTTCTCCGATAACAGCTCGCACACCTCTTCAACCAGCCTTGACGGGTCGACGGGTTCAGGGCGCAGGTCCAGCTTGCCTGCTTCCAGCCGGGAGAGATCGAGAATATCGTCGATCAGCTTCAGTGCATGGCTGGCGCTGGCTTTCAAGGCGGCGACATAAGCGGCCTGATCAGGCTTCAGCCCGGTATCTTCCAGCAGGCGGGCCGTGCCCAACGCGCCCGAAAGGGGCGTGCGCAGCTCATGGGTAACGGCGGCAAAGAACACACCCTTGCCCCGCGCGGCTTCGCTCTCGCGCTGCACGAGGCTGCGCTGTTCGGTGACATCGCGCCCCACGGTAATGATGGAGCCGTCCGGGGTCAGGGTTTCTGACCACTCGATCCAGACCGGCCCGGCATGCGTGCGCATGGCTACATCATAGCGCCTCTGCACTGTGCTCTCGCCAAAGGCCGGCGCGACGGCGAACCAGCGCCCGGTCCAGTCTTCGCGCTCGCCGCCAAAGGCTCTCAGGAAGGCGCCGTTCACATCACTCAGGCGCCCGTCGCGGTCGCGTACGAGCACCAGCTCGCCCATTGCGTCGAAAATGCTGCGCAGCGGCATCTGGGCGGCCCCGTCGTCCGCCGTCTCGTCAGCGGCGGCTGGCTCAAGCGGTGTCCCGGCAGAAAGGGGAAGAGGCATGGCGTGGGTCATGATGGGACGCTAGTCCGGGTCAGGTTAACGAAGCGTCGAGTGCCGGAGCGATTTTTCGCCTCCCTCTGCCGCCGTTGGCCAGACCGGCGGAGTGCTGGATGATCGGGTATTGCGTCTTGCGCTCAGGGCCTCCGCGATATGGATGCGCCGCACCCCGTCCACGCCGTCCAGATCGGCAATCGTGCGGGCGGTACGCAGGACACGGTGATAGCTGCGCGCGGTCAGGCCCATGGCCTCCGCGGCGCGGGACAATAGCTCTCGCCCGGCAGCGTCAGGTTCGGCAATCCGGTCGAGCGCCTCGCCGGACAGCCGCGCATTGAGCCCTCCGCGTTCTTCCTGCAGGCCGCGGGCGCGTGCCACGCGCGCTGCAATCTCGGCGGTGCCCTCCTGCGCGGGCGGCAGGGCAAGGTCTGCGGGCGTAACCGGCGGCACCTCTATCTGCAGGTCGATGCGGTCCATCATCGGACCGGAAATGCGTGCCTGATAGCTTTCCGCGCAATTCTTGCCGCGCGCGCAGGCGCGCCCGTCTGCGCCGGCCCAGCCGCAGCGGCAGGGATTCATTGCCGCAACCAGCTGAAACCGCGCCGGAAACGTGATCCGCGCATTGGCGCGGGCCACCGCAATTTCGCCGGTCTCCAACGGCTGGCGCAGGGAGTCGAGCACTTGCGGGTGGAACTCTGGCAGCTCATCGAGAAACAGCACGCCATTATGGGCCAGCGAGGCCTCACCGGGCCGCACCCGCGTGCCCCCGCCTACCATTGCCGCCATGGACGCGGAGTGATGGGGCGCACGGAAGGGCCGTGTGCGGCTGAGCTCTCCGCGCTGCAACAGTCCGGCGACCGACTGCACGGTGGAGATTTCCAGCAATTCCCTTGCCGAGAGCGGGGGCAGCAGGCCGGGCGCCCGCTCTGCCAGCATGGACTTGCCGGAACCCGGCGGGCCGATAAACAGAATATTGTGGCCACCAGCCATGGCGATCTCGAGCGCGCGCTTGGCGGTTTCCTGACCGCGCACATCACGCATGTCCCGGAAGCGCGGCCCCTCGACCAGATCACCCGGCTGCGGCCGCACCAGCGCCTGCCCGCCCTTGAAATGATTGATCAGCTGGATGAGCGATGCCGGGGCCAGGATGGCGAGATCCCCGCCCGCCCAGGCCGCTTCCGGCCCGCTATCCTTCGCACAGATAAAGCCTGTTTCCTGCTCCACGGCGAGCATGGCCGCTGGCAGGGCGCCCGGCGCTGGCGAGATCGAACCGTCAAGGCCGAGCTCCCCCATGGCCAGATACTCCGAGCCTGCCTCCGGCGGCAGGACGCCCATGGCGATCAGAATGCCAATGGCGATGGGCAGGTCGAAATGGGCGCCTTCCTTGGGCCGGTCCGCCGGGGCCAGATTGACAATCAGGCGCTGGCCGGGGAGGGAGAGACCAATCGCCGCAAACGCCGCACGTACCCGCTCACGGCTCTCCGCAACGGCTTTGTCGGCCAGCCCGACCACGGTGAAAGCCGGTGTGCCGCCTGCAATCTGCACCTGAACATCAACCAGGCGTGCGTCAGCGCCTTCAAAGGAGGCGGAATGGGTATAAGCGCTCATCATCACCTCCAGAAAATGCGTTCACTGAACAAACTAAATTTCGTCCACGCGCCTTTACCTTTTATCCACAGGAGCCATGAACAGACCTGTATAAAACCAGAACAAGAAAAGAACAAAAATGCCGCGAACGTCAAGACGTCACATTAACTTTTTGCCAAACCCTTCTAAATTAGCTCGTTTTCCGCCCCGGAATCCGCGCTGAGCACGCCGGAAAGGCGTAAAGGCCAGCGTCCGGGCGACACGCATATCAGGTCAAAACGGGTGGCCATCCGGTGCAGCGATGTCCGGCGCGCGCGCCACAGCGCCGCTGCGCGCATCAGCCGGGCCTGCTGGCGAGGATGGAAGGCTTCGCGGGCGGCCGGTTCACTGGCGCGCCACTTCACCTCGATGAACGCCAGCACGCGCCCCTTGCGCGCTATGATGTCGATCTCGCCAAGCGGGGTTTTCACGCGCCGTCCGACGATCCGCCAGCCTGTCAGGATCAGCATGGCCACGGCCAGCCACTCCCCGCGCCGTCCGCGCCGCTCTGCCCGTTGACGTGCGCGTGTCTTCATGGGGCGCGCCCGCCCGCCGGAATAGTCAGGTCCGCAGTTGCCCCTGACCGATCACGCCGGTAGCTTTGGCGCGGAGCGCATCGGGGCGCAGTGCCGGTCGCGGCGGTGATAAGGACAGGATTCATGACGCAAGCAGTGTTGCCCACCTGTGCGCTGGCGCCAATAGCCCGGCTTTCGCGCGTTGCGTTTATGGTAGCGGGTGCGGCCCTGCTCCTGTCGGCTTGCGGCGCGACCACGGGCACACCGGGACCGTCGGTCCAGCAGGGCACGGCATCGCCTGTCGTCGGCGCACCGCCCGAGCCGGCTGTGCTGGGTGTGGAGATGAGCCCGGAGCGGCTCGCCTTCACCCCGCCCCATCTGGAAGGCACTGATCTGGTGCGGGTGGGGGTGTTGCTGCCCTTCTCCGGGTCGGCGGGCGCTCTGCGCTCGGAAGCGGGGCATTTGCTGCGCGGGGCGGAACTGGCCCTCTTTGAGCGCGGCATCGGGAACGTGGTCCTGCTGCCCAAGGACACCGAAGGCACGGCGCGCGGCGCCGAGGCCGCGGCCGAGGCAGCCATTGCGGATGGCGCCGATCTGATTATCGGCCCGCTTCTGGCCGCTGAAGTGCGCGCCGTATCCGGGCCTGCCCGCCGGGCCAATGTGCCGGTGATGTCGTTCTCCACCGATACCAGTGTCGCCGGGGGCGGAGTATACCTGCTCAGCTTCCCGCCCGAGGAAGAAGTGCGCCGCGTGGTCTCCTACACGGCCTCGCTTGGCGCCAGCCGGTTTGCGATTGTCGCTCCGGCCACGCCTTACGGCCAGCTGGTCAGCGAGGCCTATCGCCGGGCCGCATCCGATATGGGCGGGACGGTGACGGCCGAGGAGGTCTATTCGGGCGGCGTGGAGTCCATGAGCCAGGCTGCACGGCGCCTCGCCCGGGCCGGCATTGGCCGGCTGGAGGTGGGCCGGGCCCTCGCCATGACGGGCGAGGACTGGCGTCCCACCGATAGCGGCGCCTTCCAGGTAGTCATGCTCCCGGCGGGCGGCGATGATTTGCGCATGCTCGCGCCATCCATGCTGTTTGCCGACATTGACCCCCTGCTGGTGAAGTTTGTCGGCACCGGCCTGTGGCGTAATCCCGATACGGCGCGCGAGCCCGCACTGGCCAATGGCTGGTTTGCCGGTCCGGACGCCGAGATGCGCGCGCGGTTTGAGTCCGCCTATGAGAATGCGTTTGGCGAGGCCCCGTCGCGGCTGGCCGGCCTTGGCTATGATGCCGCATCCCTTGCCGCCCTGATGGCGGCCAATATGGGCCGTATCGACCGCTCGGTCATTGAAGATCCAAACGGCTTCCTGGGCGTGGACGGCCTGTTCCGCATGCGCGCAGATGGCACGGTTGAACGCGGGCTCGCCCTCTACACTATCCGCAATGGGCGTTTTGAGGTGCTTGACCCGGCTCCGGAACGCTTTGGCTCTGATGGCCTCGTTGTCGATGTGGAGCCGGGCGAATCCTGATCAGGCGCCTGGCTCCTGTTCAGGGCGCCAGCAGGTTGGCCACCCGGTCGGCATAGAGCCGCCCCTGCGTCGTCAGGCGCACGCCTGACGCGTCCATGGCAATAAGCCCGTCAGCCAGCAGGGATGCGGCGGCCTCCTCATCGACATCGTGCCCGGTCAGGGACTTCAGGCGCGTCCGGTCCAGACCTTCCGCGATACGCAGCCCCATCAGCACGCGCTCCTGCGCCTCTTCCAGCGCGCTTAAATGCTCAAGTTCAGAGAGGGGCTGCTGGCTGGCGGCGATATAGTCTGCAGGGCGCATCGGCGCGGCATGGACAATGCGCCCCCCTCCCGCGTGTGAGCCGATGCGGCCATGCGCGCCGGGGCCGATGCCGATCCAGTCCCCGCCTGTCCAGTAAAGCCGGTTATGGCGCGAGCGGTGGGCGTCCGCGCGCGCATGATTGGAAATCTCGTACGCCTCCAGCCCCGCGGCGCGGGTAAGATCCTGCGTCGCCGTGAACATGTCAGCGGCGAGATCTTCAGGCGGCGGCACCAGCGTGCCGCGCTTTACCTGGCGCGCGAAGGCGGTGCCGTCCTCGATCGTCAGCTGATAGGCCGAGAGATGATCAATCCCCAGCGCCAGCACTGTGGACAGCTCGCCCTTCCAACCGTCAAGGCTCTGGTCCTCGCGCGCATAGATGAGATCGGCCGAGACGCGCGCCACCAGAGAACGGGCTATTTCCAGCGCCTCCAGCCCGGCGCGGGCATCATGATCGCGCCCCAGACGCGCCAGGGCGGCATCGTCCAGCGATTGCATGCCAACCGATAGCCGGTTGATCCCGGCGCTAACAATATCGGCCAGGCATGAGCGCTCGGCCGGATTGGCCTCCAGTCCGAGCTCTGCCTCCGGCGCCAGCCCCCACAAGGTTTCGGCCGTTTCCAGTATGCGGGCAATGTCGCGCGCCTCCATCAGGGAGGGCGTGCCGCCGCCAAAATGTATGCTGGCGAGCGTGCGCGGCCCGGTCACCGCGCGCCAGCGGGCCATGTCGGCGATCAGCGCATCGACGAGGGCCGCGCTATCGGCGCCTTTGGCCTTGTAGACATTGAAATCGCAATACGGGCAGATCCGCACGCAATAGGGCCAGTGAATATAAAGCCCAAGCGGAGCGGGCGCGTGGGTGCTCACGTGCCGAGCACCGCGTCTGTGAGCTTTCTGAAAGCGGCGGCGCGGTGGCTGAGGGCTTTTTTCTCCGCAGCGCCCATCTCGGCAAAGGTGCGGGTTTCGCCTCGGGCCACAAACACCGGATCATAGCCAAAGCCCTGATCCCCGCGCGGCGGCCAGACAAGATCACCCTTCACCTCGCCCTCGAAGACCAGCTCGGCCCCGTCCGGGTGGACCAGCGCCAGCACGCAGACAAAGCGCGCGGAGCGGTCCGTACTGCCAGAGGCGGCGAGTTTCGCCTCCACCGTCTCCATGGCGAGACGGAAATCCTTCTCCGGCCCGGCCCAGCGCGCGGAATATACGCCCGGCTCACCACCGAGCGCACTCACTTCCAGACCTGAATCATCGGCCAGCGCCACCGCTCCGGAGGCCTTTGCGGCGGTCCGCGCCTTCAAAAGCGCATTGCCCGAAAAAGTTTTTTCAGTCTCTTCCGGCTCCTCCAGGCCCATCTCGCCTGCCCCTTTGACGGTGATCGAGAAGGGCGCGACAAGATCGGCTATCTCCTTGATCTTGCCTGCATTATGGCTCGCCAGCACCCACAGCGGAGCGTCCCGGAACAGGCGGTTTTTGGTGACTACATCCATTTACGCATATCGCCTTTCGAAAAATTCATATCGTTTTTCGATATTTTTTTGTTGCAAAGCGATGAGTGCCTTGCTAGATGTGTTTTCGAGGCAAGCGGAACACCCCGCTGCCTCACGGCAGAAGCCCCGGCAAACAAAAGACCGGAGCAAAGGCCGAAGGTTGATCGATAACACTGGACCTCAAAGGAGACAAAGATGGTCAGGCTCGAAAACAACACCCGCAATTTTCCGTTTGCGGCTATCATGAATGTGGTTCTGGTCGCTGCGGTAGTAGCGGGCATGGCTGCGGCGCTGTCACCGATTGTCGCATAAGGCGGCGCCGTGAGGCAGCATGACGGCACCGGGTGCGTCTGACCTCTTCCCCCTTGGAGGCAGCATCGCGCCCGGTGTGACGTCGCAGAAGGGCAGGGATGCGTGCGCTAAGTCCGGGATTTCTGACATCCCTTCTGAAAATTTTCCTCGACGTGGCGATTATCGTGCTCTGGGGCCTTCTGGTCCTGGCCAGCCTCGTCACCCTCTCCTTGATGGCCTTTGGCATCTTCAGCCTCACCGGCATGGGCCCGGACCTGCCAGACGCCTTTGTCCGTTTCCTCCAACTTGATATCGTCATCGCGCTGCCGCTGGGTGTGGCCGCGATCATTGCGATTCTCTTCATTACCGACCGGCTGCGCCGCATCGTCATCACCCTTGTGCAGGGTGATCCCTTCGTGCCGGAAAATGCCGGCCATCTGCGCGCCATCGCTCTGGCCATCGCCATCTACCAGATCATCCGCTACGGCGCGCATGGCATTATCGCGCTGATCTTCACCGTGTTTGGCCGCCCGGTGGAAAGCGGGGTCAGCGTCCAGCCGGAGTTCGGCCTGAATGCCCTGAATATCGGCGCCTGGATCGCCGTTATCGCCCTTCTCGTCCTGTCAGAAGTGTTCCGTGAGGGAACGCGCCTGCGCGACGAGCAGAAGCTGACGATCTAGGGGGCGCGAGACATGGCAATCCGCGTCACCCTCGACCGTATGCTTCTCGAACGGCGCATGTCGCTGACAGAGCTGTGCGACCGTGTCGGCATCACCATGGCCAATCTCTCCATCCTGAAAACCGGCAAGGCCAAGGCCGTGCGCTTTTCCACGCTGGAAGCGCTGTGCCGCGAGCTCGATTGCCAGCCCGGCGATTTGCTGCAGTTTACCGACGAACCTGGCGAAGAGGATGACGACGGGACGGAGTAGCTACTTACCGCCGTCCCCTGCGCCGTGATGAGAACATGTCGTCATCCAGCACAAACAGGCGCGGATCGGCGCGCTGACCAAGGCGCACCTCATCGAGCGTCACCTGCGTGAGCGAGCCCATCCCGTCCACCGCATACCAGCCCAGAAGCGCCACCTCGCCCGCGGGCGCGGCCGGGTCATCGTCACCAAAGGCCAGCGTCACCCGGCCCTCGGCCTCGCCTTGCGGATCCTCCAGCGTCACATAGAGCTGATTGTCATAGCGGCCCACCTCCACAATCGCGCCGGAGGATTCCAGCTCCGAAGCAGGCGCCAGCAGCCAGCGCAGGGGCGTGGAGCGGATCGGCGCACGGTCAACCGTTTCCAGCGCGCTGTCGGCAATCGCCACCGTCGAGCCATCGGCCACGATCAGCAAAGGCGAGGGCGCATCATAGGCAAAGCGTACCCGTCCGGGGCGCGACAGGGCGATATCGCCATCACTGACGGAGCCATCAGGGTTCACCTGCCGGAAACGGGCCTGCAGGGTCTCAACGGCGGCAAAGATTTCCAGCGCGCGGGCGCGCTCCACTGCTTCGCCGCGGCCGGACTGCTCGACAGCCTCTGCCGGCGGCAGGGTTTCAACCTCCTGCGCCTCTTGCGCTTCCTGCACGATGACAAGGCCGGTATCGGCGTTCACATCGAACGCGGTGCTATTGGCGTCCGCCGTGCTCCAGCCGGTGGACAGCGCTGCAAGGGCGGTGGCAAGCGTGGTCAGCATTTTCAGGTCCCTTTCCTTCGTGCCGGGGACAATCACTATGACCCTATGGCTAAAGGCAAATTGCGGCCCATGAAAGGCGTTTGCGTTCATCTGCGCGACAGCAATTCGTAACGCGAAAAGCCCGGCAAAGTGTCATTCGCCGCACCCGCTGGCCTCGCCCGAAGCGCGCCTTTGCCCTATCTTGCGTGCCATGAAACGCCGCACGGCAATAGAGAACTGGCCGATCGAGGCCCATGGCCGTCCGCTGCGTCTGGACCATCTGGACGCGCGCGAGGACGTGCTTCTGGACGCCCACGTGCGGCCCAACCGTTCGCTCGGCAGCCCCGCTTTCATCGCGCTGATGGTGGCCATCGCCGTTATCAGCTTTACCGCAGGTCTGGCCTTTCTGCTGGCCGGGGCATGGCCGGTGCTGGGCTTTTTCGGGCTGGACGTGCTGATCGTCTGGCTCGCCTTCCGGCTCAATTATCGCGACGGGCGGCGTCTGGAGCGTATCCATATCACGCCAGATGCCATCCATGTCATGCGCCGCTGGCCGACAGGCTATGAGACGCTCTACCGCCTGCCCTCTGCCTGGACCCGGCTTGTCGTGGACCATGAGGACGATCCGGACGTGCAGCCGCGCCTGACCGCCATGGGCAAGCACGTGCTGGTCGGCTCGGTCCTCTCGCCGCGTGAACGGCGTGAGCTTGCGGGCGCGATTGGCGAAGCGCTTGCAAAGGCGCGCACCAGCCCGGTGGCTCTGGCGCAAGAAACGGGTGGCGCTGCTTAAGTGTCAGCGGCACTCTTGCTCCCATGACCGATCTTGCCAGCCCTTCAGAAACCGTGCCCGCCCTTGCCCTGCGCGCGAGCGATTATCCGCGCATCAATGCCGCGCTGGATTTCATCGGCGCCCACTGGGAGGAACAGCCCTCGCTGGAACGCATTGCGCAGGCTGCGGGGCTTTCCCCGCACCATTTCCAGCGCGTCTTCACCCGCTGGACCGGGGCGAGCCCGAAACGCATGATCGCCGCCCTTACCCATGCCAGCGCCCGCCGCCTGATGCGTGAAGGGGCAAGCGTGCTGGAAGCCGCGCTGGAAACCGGCCTTTCCGGGCCGTCGCGCCTGCATGATGTCTTCATCGCGGAAGAAGCCGTCACGCCCGGCAATGCCCGCAGCGCTGGTATCGGACTGGAATTTGCCATTGGCCATGCCCCGACGCCCTTTGGCACTGGCGTGTTTCTCATTGCTCCGCGAGGCCTCTCTGCGCTCGCCTTTGCCGATGCGGGCCGCGAGGCGGAGGCTGAAGCCGATCTGAGATCGCGCTTTCCAGCGGCGGATTTCACGGTCGATCACACGGCCGCCGATCATTATGCGCAAGCGATCTTCGGTGGGGGCGGCATACGGCCTGTCCCGCTCGTCCTCTACGGCACGCCCTGGCGGCGGCAGGTCTGGCGCGCCCTTCTGGCCATCCCGCCCGGCGAAACCACTTCCTACGGTGAGATTGCCCGCGATGTCCGCACCATGAAGGCGAGCCGAGCGGTGGGCGCAGCCGTCGGCGCCAACCCGGTCAGCTGGCTCATTCCCTGTCACCGCGTGCTGGCGAGCGACGGACGGCTCAATGGCTACCATTGGGGGCTGGAGCGTAAGCGCGCCATGCTCGCCTACGAGGCCGCAACGCGCTAGATAGCGTGGCATGTATGATCTCTCGCTCCAGCTTCTCCTTGCCGTTTTTGCGGTCTTCATCCTCACGTGTCTGGGCTATGGCCTGCTGCGCTTGAGGGCGCTGCGCGCTGACGCCGCCGAGGAATATGCCGACCGCACCGCCACCAAGCCCGCCACCGTGCGCGGTGTCAGCGAGGCCGAGTTCACCCGCCTCTATGTGAACAGCTTTGCGCCGCGCTGGGCTTTCTACCTCGCCGCCGGGTGCCTGATCGCCATTGTGCTCAGCCCGGTCGCGCTGACCCTTATCCCGGCCATTTATGACCAGATCTGGCGGGCCACAGGCGCGCATGACTGGGCAGGCCGTGGCGGTTATGTCTTCATGTTCACGGTGTTTTTCGGCGTTGTCGCCTTCGGCGCGCTGCCTGCCTTCGTGCTGGCCCGCCTGCATCACACCCGCGCGCCCGAACCCTTCACCCACGCGCTTGCCAGCGCGCGCGGCGAGCCCATCCCGGAGGAAACCGGCTGGCGCAGACGGCCCAAATGGGCCCGGAGGGTGCGGCCCGACACAGACGTGGACGCCGACGGGAGCAGCGATACCGGCCGCAAGGACACCGCCCCTGACTCTGCTGATGGCAGTGCAGGCGGTGGTGATGGCGGCGGCAGTGACTAACTCTCAGGCCTGACAGGCAGCAAGAGGAACTGGATATGCGATACCTCCACACCATGGTGCGCGTCAGCGATGTGGACGCGAGCCTGCGCTTTTACTGCGAGGGGCTGGGCTTGAAGGAAGTCCGCCGCATGGATAGCGAGAAGGGCCGGTTTACCCTGATCTTCCTGTGCTCGCCCGATGATATTGCCGCGGCTGGCGGGGTGCCGGAGAGCGGTCCGCTGCCTGCGGGTCTGCCTTGCATCGAGCTTACCCATAACTGGGATCCGGAAACCTATTCAGGCGGGCGCAATTTCGGCCATCTCGCCTACCGGGTGAAGGACATCTATGCGCTGTGCGCGCGCCTGCAGGGTATGGGCTATACGATCAACCGCCCGCCGCGCGACGGCCATATGGCTTTCGTGCGCTCACCGGATAATATCTCGGTCGAACTCCTGCAGGAGGGCGAAAGCCTGCCTGCCAAAGAGCCCTGGGCCAGCATGGAAAACACCGGAAGCTGGTAAGCTGCGCTTGCCCTTCGCCAACATTTTGTCTGGACAGGATTCATGATTCGACCCTTCAGCCTGGCAGCCCTTGGCCTTGCCGCTGCCTGTGCAGCCCAGCCTGCCACTCCGGCCTATGAGGGGTTTGCGCCCTGCGCGGATGCCGGTGACTATCCCACGCTCGCTGACAGCCTGTGCCGGGTGGAGAGCGTGCCGCTGCGCCCGCCGCACGAAGGTGATGAGAGCACGATAGAGCTCTTCGTCCGCCTCTTCCCCGAAAGGGATCTGCACGCGCGGCGCGGCGCAGTCTGGCTGATCGCGGGGGGTCCGGGAGAGACCGGTGCGTCCTTCTATCCCTTCCTCGACGAGTTCCGCAGCGCCTTCCCCGGCTATGATCTGGTGATCCCGGATCATCGCGGGACGGGCTATTCTGCCAAGCTCTGCCCGGATCAGGAATCGCCGCAAAGCGCCGATGGTATCGCGCTCGCCGGAGAGGAATGGGGTCCGTGCATTGGTCAGATGTTTGCCGATCCCGCTCGCGCTCACGGCTTCACCATCACCAATGCCGCCCATGATCTGTCGGCACTGATCGGCCGCCACAGGGAGCCGGGCGAGGTCCTCGTCTATGCGGTGTCCTACGGAACCCAGCTTGCCTTGCGGATGATGCAGGCCGCCCCGGTGGCGCTCGACGGGCTGGTGCTGGATGGTCTTGTCTCCCCCGAAGGCACGCCCGGCGCTGATCTGTCCCGGCGGACAGAAATTGTCGATGCGGTGGGCCGCGATCTGCTGACAGATGACGAACTGGCGGCCTATGCCCGGCTCCTGCACGAAGACTCCGCATCGGCCAGCTGGGCCGGGAGCGTGCCGGGCGGTGATCTGCGCCGCTTCATGGGCGCTTTGCTGAACTTCCCGACGCTGCGGGAGCGCATTCCGGCGCTGATCGACACGCTGGGGCGCGGCGAGACCGGGCTTCTGGACAACACGGCCGCAGAACTGGAAGGGCTGCTGGCCACACTGAACGCCTATCCCCAGTCGCCGCCATCCTTGCCGCTGGTCATGCTGATAAGCGGCTCTGAGAACAATGAGCGCCGGGACCTGACAGCTGACACGGTGGCGGCAGAGGCGGCAGATGCCCTGTTTACCAGCCCGCTTCCCGGCCTGCTGGTCGGCATACCCGCGCCGTTATATGAGCGCGACGCATACTTTGGCGGCGGGCCAGCCAGCCTGCCGCGCACCCTCATCATCCACGGCACGCATGACCCAAATACGCCGTATGAGGGCGCCCGCGCGCACGTTGGCATGCTGGCGCAGGCCGGTGAGGTAAGCTTCACCACCGTCGAGGGTGCGGCCCATTTCCTGCCCTTCGTTGCGCCCTCCTGCTTTGTCCAGGCGGTTTCGGCTTTCGTGGCAGGAGAACAGGCGCCGGAGACATGCCGTCCCTGACGGGGCGTGGGTAAGATTTTATCCACAATCCCTTGACTTTGGTTAATGTTCCGCTTATGTTCTAGATATGAACAGGAGCGGTGCCATGAGCTATGCATCGAAATTGAAAGCAAGCGGCGGCGGTTATGTCCGCAATGCGGGCAAGCGCTGGCGTTATGAGGATGAGCGTGAACTGCGCGATCTGGCCCGGCGCGGCGTGCCGCTGCAGCGTATTTCACTAAAGCTCGGCCGGCCCGAAGGCGCCATCCGCGCCAAGGCGTCTGCCTTGCACCTTGATCTGGTGGAAGCACCCGAGAGTGTGCCGGTCGCACGGCCCGCGCTCAAACCCCGCAAGCTGAATGCGGGCCCGGCGAACATTGCCCCCTTCGCCCGCGAAGCCCGCCAGCTGGAGCTGTTTAACTAGGGCTTGTCCTCATAAAGGGTTTGGAGCGCGGTATGTGGCCAGATTGTCCGGTTCGAGGAGCGAAACCGCAGGAAGGATAGTCCCCTTTCAAAGGTTCGCGACGCAGCAAACGGGCGATCTGGCCCATATCCTGTAGGACGCGGCGGATTTTGCCCCTGACGGTGTCGAGCCGTCCTTGTGGAGGGATGCTCCACAGCGGCCATCTCTCCTTGTCAGACGCCAAATCCGCTTCGCGCCGCGCCCGAAACCTTTATGAGGGCAAGCCCTGGCTCCGCTGACCATCCCCGCTGGTCAGCGATTGCGGCCGAGCCGGTCGTGGCTCTCCACCCAGTCCCCCGCCACGACCGCGCTCGCCAGCGATATTTCCCCCGCCAGCACGGTGGCCGCGCATATCTCGATAAAGCGCCCGACCTTGCCCTTGCCCCGGCAGCCCAGAATATCCAGGCACTCGCCTTGTGTGGGCAGCTGCGTGCCCCCGCCAAATGTCGCGACGATCAGGGCAGGCAGCGTGATCGACCAGTAATAGGTTTCCCCGTCATCCTCCAGACGCACAAAGGTCATCGCGGTATGGGACTCGGCGATATTGGCCGCATCTTGCCCGCAGGCGATGAAGAGGGCCGCGAGCCCATTGGCGGCGTGCATGCCGTTATTGGCGCTGCCGGCCATCACCGAGCCGGCAAAGGAGTTGAGCCGCGCACGGAAAAGATCGGCTGCGGCCACGCCCGCCCGCTCTCGCAATACCCGGTCCGGGATGCGCGCCTCCGCTATCACCCGCGCCCCGCGCGAATGCAGAACGTTGAGCTGGGAGTGCTTCTTGTCGGTATCCATCGCGCCCGAAAGAGTATAGCGCGCGCCGCCCGGATAGTTGGCCGCTATCCATTCGCACGCCGCCAGCGTGGCCTTTCCGCTCATATTCTGGCCTGCCGCGTCGCCTGTCTCATAGTTGAAGCGCAAATGGAGCATCGGCCCCACCGAATAGCGCTCGATATGGGAGAGTTTGGCCACCGACGACGTGGTTTCGGCGGCGGCGCGGATACCTTCGAAACTCCCGTCAATCCACTGCGCGAACGATCGTGCGCCGCGGGCATCGCTGAAATGGAAAACCGGCGCGCGCTGCATGTAGCGCTCATGGATGGTGGTTTTCACCCCGCCAGCTTCGGTCAGGATGCGCATCCCCCGGTTATAGCTGGCGACCAGCGTGCCCTCGGTCGTGGCCAGCGGCACATAGACATCCTCGTCTACGTGCTCGCCATTGATACGCAAGGGTCCGGCCAGCCCTACCGGAACTTGCGCCACACCGATGAAATTCTCGATATTCCCGGCGGTCACACCGGGGTCAAACGAGTATGACCCGACATGGTCCAGCGGCAGGCCGGTACGCTCGGTCAGAAACGCCCGGCGCATACGGGCAGCATCATGCGTGTGATCGTTCGTTTTATCGCGCGGCACGGGCGCGCGGGTGTCGTTGCGGCGGTCAGTCATGGCTCCTCCCCGTAAGGCCCGCCCCGGACTAGCGCCGGGCTTTCAGGGCCTCGTTCTGTAGCACGGCAAGCTCGCCAATGCCCTTGCGCGCCAGCGCAAAGAGCGCGTCGAACTCCTCCGGCTTCATGGGATCAGTTTCAGCCGTCGCCTGAATTTCGACAACCCCGCCATTGGCGGTAAGCACGAAATTGGCGTCCGCGTCGGCTGTGCTGTCCTCCTCGTATTCCAGATCAAGGCGCGCCTCGCCCTTGATGATCCCGGCCGACACCGCCGCCACCTGCCCGGTAACGGGGTCTGCTTTCAAAAGGCCTTCTTCCATCAGATAGAGACAGGCCGATTTCAGGGCGATCCATGCGCCGGTAATGGCGGCGGTGCGCGTGCCGCCATCGGCTTGAAGCACATCACAGTCAATGATGATCTGGCGTTCGCCCAGCGCTTTGAGATCCACCACCGCGCGCAAGGAACGCCCGATCAGGCGCTGGATTTCCTGCGTGCGCCCGGACGGCTTGCCACTGGTCACTTCGCGGCGCGTGCGTTGATGGGTGGCGCGCGGCAGCATGGCGTATTCCGCCGTCACCCAGCCCTGTCCGCGTCCGCGCAGCCAGGGCGGAGTGGTTTCCTCCACGCTCGCGGCGCACAGAACCCGCGTATTGCCGAACACGGCGAGGCAGGAACCTTCCGCATAGGGCGCGGCGTCCAGCTCGAAATGGACCGCGCGCAGGGCGTCGGCGGGGCGGTTATCAGGGCGCATAGTGTCTCTCCAGATTGATCTCTTCTGCCGACCTAGCCCGAATGCTGCCGGGATGAAAGCGGGTCGGTCCGGCGACGGCCATGAACCACGAGACCATTGCAGCGCGCGCACGGCTCGCTTAACTCATTGTCATCATGACAGAGCCAATTTCGCCCCTTACCTCCTCCCTGGCTGATCTGGATGCGCGCTCGCGGGATATTTTCCGCGAGCTTGTCGAGGCGTATCTGGATACAGGCGAGCCGGTGGGTTCGCGCACCCTGTCAAAACGCGGCGGGCTGAACCTGTCGCCTGCCTCGATCCGTAACACCATGGCTGATCTGGCTGGTGCAGGGCTTCTGTCGGCGCCGCACACGTCTGCCGGGCGCATGCCGACCCATGCAGGGCTGCGCCTGTTTGTGGATGGCCTGTTGCAGATTGGCGAGATCGCAGAGGAGGAGCGCCGCGAGATCGATGCCCGCGTCGGCTCGGCAGGAAAACGCCCCGAAGATGTGCTGGCCGAAGCCTCATCGCTCCTGTCCGGCCTCGCCGGCGGGGCCGGGCTGGTCGCGTCGCAAAAGCAGGACGTGCCGCTGCGCCATGTGGAATTTGTGCCGCTCTCGCCTGTCGAGATACTTGCCGTGCTGGTCTCGGAATCCGGTGCCGTGGAGAACCGGCTGATGACCGCGCCTGCCGGCTTGCCGCCTGCTGCGCTGGTGGAGGCCGGCAACTACCTGTCCTCCCGGCTCAGGGGCCGCACACTGGCCGAGGCCCTGAAGGCTATCCAGAGCGAGATCGCCGAAAAGCGCGCCCAGCTGGACGAGACCGCGGCCAGCCTGGTCGAGGCGGGGCTTGCGGACTGGAGCGGGGCGGAGAACCGCTCGCTCATCGTGCGCGGTCAGGCAAAGCTGCTGGAATCGGTCGAGGCCAGCGAGGATCTGGAACGCATCCGCCTGCTCTTTGACGATATTGAGCGCAAGGAAGACCTTCTGGCCCTGCTGGACGAAGCGCGCGGCGCGCAAGGGGTCCGCCTCTTTATAGGTTCGGAGAACCCGCTCTTCTCGCTCTCCGGCTCCAGCGTGATCGTTGCGCCCTACCGCAATCGCGATCAGCGTATCCTGGGAGCGCTGGGGGTCATTGGTCCGACGCGCCTGAACTATGCGCGCGTCATCCCGCTGGTTGATTATACAGCCCAGCTTGTGGGGCGCCTCCTCGACGGGCGCAGCTAGCCTCCCTATGTGTCGGGCAACCCGAACCCTACAGAACTGACGACAGGACGCATTTCATGAGTGATGACAGCAAGAACACCCCGGCCGAAGACGCCGCCGGCATCCGGCCTGAAGAGGGTGTGGACACCGCTGCAGACGCAGGCGGAGAGTCTGGCGAAGACGGGCTGGACGCTCTGCAGGATCAGGTAAACGATCTGCGCGACCGGCTTCTGCGCGCCGTTGCGGATGCGGACAATACCCGCAAGCGTGCCGCCCGCGAGGTCAAGGAAACCCGTGAATACGCCGTCACCGGCTTTGCGCGCGACATGCTCGATATTGCTGACAATCTGGAGCGGGCTCTGGGGCTTCTTGGCGAGGATGTGCGCGCCAGCCTGCCGGAAAACGTCAAACCGCTGGTTGAAGGTGTGGAAATGACCCAGCGCCGCCTGATGAGCACGCTGGAACGTCATGGTGTGAAGCGTGTTGCGCCGGAACCTGGCGATCCGCTCGATCCAAACCTCCATCAGGCTGCCGCGCAGATACCGGCGGACCAGCCCAAGGGCCGCATCGCCCATGTGATGCAGCCTGGCTATGTGATTGGCGAACGCACCTTGCGCGCCGCGATGGTGGTGGTATCGGCCGGTCCGGCAGAGGGCGCGGCGCCTGCCGGTGCCAAACCGGCGTCAGAGCCGCAAACACCCGGTCACAAGCCCGGAAGCGGGCTCGACGTCGAGGCCTAGCCGGCGCTGACATCAAAAAAAGGGCGGCTCACAGGAGCCGCCCTTTTCGTTCATTGTGGTCCAGACCCTAACGGCCGGGCGCGCGCGTGCGGGGCTCGCCATTCTGCCAATAGGTATTGCCGGTCTGGAGATCGGTGTACCAGTAGCGGTCATTGTGCTGGTCGTAATAGAGCTGCGAGTGGCGTCCGCTATTCGGGTTGTGCTGGCATCCGCCCTGCTGGTTGCAGGCAATGGCGGCGCCGACTGCAGCGCCGCCAATGGCGCCAATCGCTGCGCCCGTGCGCGGGCTGCCCACCTGATTGCCGATGACGGCGCCGCCAACACCGCCCACGGCCGCGCCCGTGGCGCCGCCGCGAACAGCCGGTGTGGTGGCACAGGCTGTGGCCAGGAGCGGCACGCTCAACACTGTGGCGATAAGAATTTTGCGGGTCATGACATTGTTCTCCCTGGGGTCGGTTCTGCACAACTAACCGTCCGAAGGGCCAAGCGGTTCCGCAGATTCGTGACTCGAAAGCTTTATGGGGGTCGCGAAAAACCCCGGCGGTGTGCGCCGGGGTTCTCTCATTGGCCGATCCGCAAGGAATCAGCGGATCACGCTGCCAGCAGGGGAACTAGCCGCGATATTCGCCGTTCTGCCAGTAGGTTACGCCGCTGCGCTGGTCGATATAATAGTACCGGCCCGCACGTTGGTCATAATAAAGCTGGGAATGGTTCTGGTTGTTCTGGTTCCAGCGGCAGCCGCCATCTTCACGGCAACCTGCATAAGCGCCGGCTGCACCGCCAACCACAGCGCCGATAATGGCGCCCTGGCGGGCATTGCCGCTGCCGGTATTGTTACCGATAACCGCGCCGGCAAGGCCGCCAGCCGCAGCGCCGCCTGCTGCGTGGGTCATCGTGTTGTTGGTGGCGCAGCCTGCCATCACTACGGCAGGCGCAGCCAGGGCAATAATCATGAGCTTCCGCATTGGATGCCTCCATTGTTTGCCGGCGGCTCAAACCCTCATGGTGCCGCCTTCTGACACTAGATCAGGCGAAAGCTATACGCGCGATGAACGAAGCCGGTTCCCGTTCCGGCCAGTGTCATTGGCCGAGGTCCGGTTCCTCGCTGTTTTGCGCTATCATGCGTGATACTTGCTGAATACCGAATCCGACGCCGCACATGGCGTGATAATCACCGAACTCGGTGGCCACCCGCTGCAACCGTTCCTGACCGGACATGGAGCCAATGTCTTCGATATTCAGTATTGCCGCTCTGCGTTCCAAGCGAGCCTGCCGCACGGCGGCATAAAGAAGCGGCACCTGTGTTTGCGACAAAAGGTTGTTTTCCATCGAACGGCGGGCGGCGCCGAATGCTCCGGACGCGCCGGCCCATTCATTGGCGTCTCCCGCCACCGATGCCGTCCCCATCGACGCTATGGACGCCAGGTCGAGCGCGGTGACCGTGACGTTCCGCGACGAGTTGAGCATGGCGAAATAGTCGTCACAGGCTGCATCCGACGCGTAGAACAGCAGCGGGATCAACCCGTTTGCCATCTGGTCCGCATCGGATCCGTCTTGGGCCAGTACATGCGCAACAAGGGTTATGGCCCGCACAGGATTGTTCGGCCGCGCGCGGGTTTCACTTGATGTAGCGCGCGAAGCGTTGAGGGAAGGCGCGATTACCCGCGCGGTTTCCGCATCGATCGTCAGATCAAACATCGCGATCGGTGCGCCGGACTGGTCGTAACGCGTTGCGCACGCTGACGTGGCAACAATGGCAGACAGGCAAAGCAGCTTAACTATTGTATCCATAAAGCCCTCCCGCATTTATATCATCAATGCTGGCATAGATTGCTCTGGACTCGAAGAAAAAAGTTAACGAAAATTAGTTTTTGTATTAAATATTTGTATTTAAATCGTTATTTCTTCAGCGCACCCGCCTCAGTGTCAGGTTGATCCGGCCGGGATGGAAGGGAGCAGGCAGCAGGGTGGATGTGCCGGGATAAATCCGGTCTACGCCATGGAAAAAGCGCCGCGAGGCGCCGCCGAGCACGACAACATCGCCTGAGGACAGGACCAGCGAACGGCTGGGGCTGTTGCGCAATGGTCCGCCCAGCCGGAAGCGCGCCCGGTCGCCGAGACTTACAGACACGACGGGTGCGTCGCGCGCGTCCTCGTCGGCGTCCACATGCAGGCCAAGGCGTGAATCGGGTCCGTAAACGGTTATCAGGCAGGCCTGCGGGGGCTGATGCCAGCCCGACACCGCTGCCCACAGTTCCAGAAGCGCTGGCGGCATGGACGGCCAGGGCGCGCCGGTGACGGGATGCTCAGGTTCATAACGATAGCCCGCCTGGTCCGCCACCCAGCCCAGAGGGCCGAAATTGCTCATCTGCACACTTAAGGGCTGGCCGTTGCGCGGCATGGAAGGCCGGTAAAGCGGCGCAGCGCCGATACCGCCCAGCACACCGGCCAGCAGGCTTTCCTGTGCGGCCCTGTCGAAATAGCCCGGCAGGAGGACAAACCCGTCCGGTCCGGTGACCCGGCCAGCGTCCATCACCGCCTAACCCTCAATACCGGCCATGGCACGAAAGGCGGAGAGTTGGCCTTGCAAGGTCTCGTGCGCTGCCTGTGTCTGCTCGCAGTCCAGAAGAAGGCTCGAACGCAGGACAATCCTGATATGCTCTTCCAGTCCCAGCGCCGCCTCCATATCCAGCCATGCCGGAAGGTCTTGCGGGTCCAGCTCGGCAAGACGGGCCGCTATATGCACCGCGTGGCGCTGCTCTGGTGTTTCAAGACAGTCCGCCATCAGGCCGGCCAGATCAGGTTCGGCCGCGCCTTGCCGGACCAGCATGATGATGACGGGATACTCGGTCTGCGCCGGGCCCAGCCCGTTGATGAAGGCCGCGCTGGCATAGCCGGTCTCATAGCCGCTGACGCTGGCATGCACGCGGGATGCATCACGATAGACGCCTCCGACGACGGGCATGACACGGCGCGTTTCGCTACGCCCGTCGAGAGAAAACCGGCCCTGCGCATCCGTCATCGACGCCGGGCTTGCGGTCAGGGCTTCAAAACGCACCTGCGCGCCCTGCACTGGCGTTAGCGTACCGGCATCCACCACCAGACCTTGCGTATCGGGCGCCAGCACATGCTCGCGCTCAATGATGCAGGCCGTCAGGGCGAGTGATAGCAGGGCGATAAGGCAGGCGCGTAGGGGGATCGTCTTCATGTCAGCCTCCTGACGGCTGGGTGCAGCTCAACTCCTGCCACACACTCAATCAGCATTTGGACCGCGCCGGAAGCCGGGCCAGTATGGATGTCAGGCAAGAAGGGGGCGAGGGCCTATGGCGCTGTTCATCCTGCAACTGGTCCACACCATTGTCTGGGTGGTGTCGGTGGCCATGGTGATAGCGCTCGCGGCCTATGTGCTGACCGGGCGGTTTGAGCGGCTTGTTCCATGGGCGCTCGGTTTCCCGGTCCTCATTTTCATCGGCATCCTCATCAATGGTGAGTGCATACTGCAGAGCTGGGCACGCGAGCTTTCCGGCATCGAGGAGGGCTGGGCGCGTGACATTCTCTTCCTGCCGGAGCCGGTTGCGCGCGCGACCATGCCGGTTTGCGTGCCCGCTTTTGCTGTTATCGGCGGCGCTGCGGCCTGGCGCTGGTGGAAAGCGGCAGCAAATAAGGCGTAACACACCCTTGCGGCTTCGCCCCCGCCTCCCTAAATCGCCCCGTATCAAGAGGGGTTATTTCCTGACCGCCTCAAAGGGTTAAAGCAAGACCAGAGAAGAAACCTGCACGGGGGGCGGATGACCGGCGAGCCGCCGCAAACGCTTTTAAAGGTTTACGGACCGCGCACCCCGCCCTGCCAAAAAGTGGAGAGAATGAGACTATGAGCAAAGTTATCGGTATCGACCTTGGCACCACCAATTCGTGTGTCGCGGTCATGGAAGGCGGCCAGGCCCGCGTCATCGAGAACACCGAAGGCGCGCGCACCACGCCGTCTGTCGTCGCGTTCACCGAAGACGGCGAGCGCCTGATCGGTCAGCCCGCGCGCCGTCAGGCCGTGACCAATCCGGAGCAGACCTTCTTTGCCATCAAGCGCCTGATTGGCCGCAACATGAACGACCCGACGGTCAAGAAGGACGCCGCCATGGTGCCCTACAAGATCGTTCCGGGTGATAATGGCGATGCCTGGGTTGAGGGGCGCGACAAGAAATACGCGCCGGCGGAGATTTCCGCCTTCATCCTGCAGAAAATGAAAGAGACCGCTGAAAGCTATCTTGGCGAAAAGGTGGAAAAGGCCGTCATCACGGTCCCGGCCTACTTCAACGACGCCCAGCGTCAGGCCACCAAGGATGCCGGCAGAATTGCCGGTCTTGAAGTGCTGCGCATCATCAACGAGCCGACAGCCGCCGCGCTCGCCTATGGCCTCGACAAGTCCGACCAGTCCAAAACCATTGCTGTCTACGACCTTGGCGGCGGCACGTTCGACATCTCCATCCTGGAGATCGGTGACGGTGTGTTCGAGGTGAAGGCCACCAATGGCGATACCTTCCTTGGCGGTGAAGATTTCGACATGCGCATTGTCGATTACCTTGCCGACGAGTTCAAAAAGGAAAACGGGATTGACCTGCGCAAGGACAAGCTCGCCCTGCAACGCCTGAAGGAAGAGGCTGAGAAAGCCAAGAAGGAGCTGTCCAGCGCGGCTTCCTACGAGGTGAACCTGCCCTTCATCACGGCGGACGCCTCCGGCCCGAAACACCTCAATCTGAAACTTTCCCGCGCCAAGCTGGAAGCGCTCGTTGAAGACCTCATCAAGCGCACGATCGAGCCGTGCAAGGCGGCGCTGAAGGATTCGGGCCTCTCCACCGGCCAGATCGACGAAATCGTGCTGGTCGGCGGCATGACCCGCATGCCCAAAGTGCAGGAAGCCGTGAAAGCCTTCTTTGGCAAGGAGCCCCATCGCGGTGTGAACCCCGATGAAGTCGTCGCCATGGGCGCGGCCATTCAGGCCGGCGTGCTGCAGGGCGATGTGAAGGACGTGCTGCTGCTCGACGTGACCCCGCTTTCGCTGGGCATCGAGACGCTGGGCGGCGTGTTCACCCGCCTCATAGACCGCAACACGACCATCCCGACCAAGAAGAGCCAGACCTTCTCCACCGCTGATGACAATCAGACCGCTGTGACGATCCGCTGCTTCCAGGGCGAGCGGGAAATGGCCGCCGACAACAAGCTGCTCGGCCAGTTTGATCTCGTTGGCATTCCGCCCGCCCCGCGCGGCATGCCGCAGATCGAGGTGACGTTCGATATCGACGCCAACGGCATCGTGAACGTCTCCGCGAAGGATCAGGCAACCGGCAAGGAACAGGCGATCCGCATCCAGGCCTCCGGCGGTCTTTCCGACGCTGACATCGAGAAAATGGTGAAGGACGCCGAAGCCAACGCGGAAGCCGACAAGCAGCGCCGCGCGCTGGCCGAGGCCCGCAATAATGCCGAGGCTCTGGTCCACCAGACCGAGAAGCAGCTTGAAGAGTTTGGCGACAAGGTATCGGCGGAAGACAAATCCTCCATCGAGACCGCCATTGCCGAGCTGAAAGAGGTCAAGGATGGCGAAGACGTGGAAGCCATCCAGCAGAAGACGCAAGCTGTCCTGCAGGCGGCCATGAAGCTGGGTGAAGCCATGTACGCCCAGCAGCAATCGGCTGGCGGTGATGATGGCGGCTCCGACAACACCCCGGACGGGGATGATGTGGTCGATGCCGAGTTCACCGAAGTGGACGGCGACGACAAGAAGAAAAGCGCCTGATAACGGCGCGCAGACGCTGACAGCCCCGGCTCCTTGATGCGGGCCGGGGCTTTTACCTGATACCAGCAAGCATTCAGACCGGCGGATCATGGCCAAGCGCGATTATTATGAAATCCTGGGTGTTGAACGCACCGCCGATGCAGGTGCGATCAAGAGCGCCTATCGCAAGCTCGCCATGCAATTCCACCCTGACCGCAATCCGGGTGATGCGGAAGCCGAAGCCAAGTTCAAGGAAGTGGGCGAGGCCTACGCCATCCTCTCGGACGCTGACAAGCGCGCCGCCTATGACCGTATGGGCCATGCCGCCTTCCAGAATGGCGGGGCGGGCGCGGGCGGTCCCTTCGGTCCGGGCGGGTTTGGCGGCGCAGCCGACTTTGCCGACATTTTCGAGCAGGTGTTCGGCGATGCGTTTGCCGGGCGTGGCGGCGGGCGCAGACGCGCCGGACCGGCGCGTGGCTCTGACCTGCGTTATGACATGGAAATCTCGCTGGAAGAGGCGTTCAACGGCAAGGATGCCAAGATACGCGTCCCCACCACCGTCTCCTGCGGCCATTGCGAGGGATCGGGCGCCGAACCCGGCTCCAAGATCATCACCTGCGAGACCTGTAACGGGGCGGGGCGTATCCGCCGCACCCAGGGCTTCTTCACCATGGAGCAGACCTGCCCCACCTGTGGCGGGCGCGGCCAGTACGTCGAAACGCCCTGCCGGGAATGCGACGGCGTAGGCCGGGTGCGCAAGAATCGCGAGCTGCAGGTGCAGGTGCCGCCGGGCGTCGAGGATGGCATGCGCATCCGTCTTGCCGGCGAAGGCGAGGCGGGCGGGCGTGGCGGTCCGCCGGGCGATCTCTACATCTTCATTTCGGTGAAGCCACACGACATTTTCGAGCGTGACGGACCCAATCTCTATTGCCGCGCGACCGTGCCCATGGTCACAGCGGCGCTGGGCGGCGAGATACAGGCCCCCACAATCGAGGGCGGGCGCGCTGAAATGCACATTCCCGCCGGCTCCCAGACCGGGCGGCGCATGCGCCTCAAAGGCAAGGGCATGGCGCGCCTCAAAGGCGGCGGCGCGCGCGGCGACATGTTTGTCGAACTGTTCGTCGAGACCCCGCAAAAGCTTTGCGAACGCCAGAAAGAGCTCTTGCGCGAGTTCTGTGAGCTTTCCGGCGATGGCTGCAATCCCGACAGCGACGGTTTCTTCAAGAAGGTCAAGCGCTTCTGGGATGATGTGCGCGGCGAGGATGAAGCGCGCCCCGGCGCCGGGCACTGACACCCGCGTTCACCCCCTGCTAACCGAATAGGCCTGCTATGACAGGCTTGATGGCGGGCGGGAGTGAAAGCAGTGACGATAGCACCGGGTAAGGTTCTCAAGATTGCGGTTCTGGGCGCGTCAGGACGGCTTGGCCGCCTGATCATGGCCGAAATCATGCGCCGCCCCGATATGGAGCTGGTGGCGGGCGTTGTGCGCCACGATTCGGTGATGCTGGGCGCGGATCTCGGCGAACTGGCGGAAACCTCCCTGGCCGGTATCGAAACCAGCGTGTCCATGCGCGATGCCGCAGACGCGGCCGATCTGGTGATCGATGTCTCTGCGCCGCAGGCCAGCGCTGCCTTTGCCCGCCAGATCACCGAGCGGGGCGGGCCGCCTTTCGTGTGCGGCGTTACAGGACTTGGCGCTGACGACATGGCAGCGCTCGAAGCAGCGGCGCAGTCAGTGCCGGTGCTCTACGCCCGTAATTTCTCTCTTGGAGCCGCGGTCATGCGATGGCTGACGGCTGAAGCCGCCCGCCTTATGCCTGCAGAGCAGTTCGATCTGGAGATCGTCGAGACGCATCACCGCCGCAAGGTGGATGCGCCGTCAGGCACCGCGCTCGCCATTGGCGAGGCGGCCGCACAAGCGCGCGGACTGGAGCTTGGGACGCAGGCGATTTTCGACCGTCCGCGTCAGGGCGCCGCCCGCCCTGTCGGCGCGATAGGGTTCTCGGCCATTCGCGGCGGCGGCGCGATTGGCGAGCACTCGGCCCTGTTCCTGGGCGCGTTCGAGGAGCTGGAAGTCCGCCACCGCGCCAATGACCGCTTCATCTTCGCACGCGGCGCGATTGAGGCAGGCAAATGGCTAACCGGCCAGAAGCCGGGCTTTTACGGCATCGAGGATGTGCTGGGGCTGAACTGACCCTAATGCGCCTGCCCCCAGGTGAGGGCGGCCTTGGCCTCTACCACCAGCGGGACGGAGAGATCGACCGCGGGCAGGGCCGCCTTGCCCATCACGTCCTGCACCAGCGGGATCAGCGCGCCGGCCTCATCCTCAGGGCATTCAAACACCAGCTCGTCATGCACCTGAAGGAGCATGCGCGCTTTCAGGCCCGCCTCTTCAATAGCCGCGTCCATGCGCGCCATGGCGCGCCGGATGATGTCAGCCGCTGAGCCCTGAATGGGCGCGTTGATGGCCTGACGCTCGGCGAACTGGCGCATTTGCGGGTTCTTGTCGCGAATGCCGGGGAAGTGGCAGCGCCGCCCGAACACGGTCTCGATATAGCCCTTCTCCCGCGCGGTCTCCTTCATCGCGTCCATATAGGCGGCGATGCCGGGAAACTTCTCGAAATAGGCCTCGATATAGGCTTTCGCCTCATCGCGCTTGATGCCGAGATTATTGGCCAGGCCAAAGGCGGAAATCCCGTAAATAATGCCAAAATTGATGGCCTTGGCCTTGCGGCGGGTCATCGGGTCCATCTGGTCGAGCGGCACGCCGAACATTTCGGACGCCGTCATGGCGTGAATGTCATGGCCCGCCTTGAAGGCATCTTTCAAAGCGTCGACCCCGGCAATATGGGCCAACAGCCTGAGCTCGATCTGGGAATAGTCAGCCGCCACCAGCACATGGCCTTTCTCGGCCACGAAGGCTTCCCGGATCAGGCGGCCTTCCTCGGTACGGATCGGAATGTTCTGCAAATTGGGGTCAGAGCTGGAAAGCCGCCCCGTCGTCGTTGCCGCCAGCGAGAAGGATGTATGTACCCGGCCGGTATCGGGGTTGATCGCGGCTTTGAGCGCATCGGAATAGGTTGATTTCAGCTTGGCAAACTGCCGCCAGGTCAGCAGCGCGCGCGGCAAAGCATGGCCGTCATTGGCCAGCTCTTCGAGGACGCTGGCGTCCGTGGACCAGGCGCCGGTCTTGGTCTTCTTGCCGCCGGGCAGGCCCATATCACCAAAGATGATGTCGCCGATCTGTTTGGGGCTTCCCAGATTGAAGCGTGTGCCTGCGGCTTCAAACGCTTCTTCCTCGGCCTGCGCCATGCGCTGGGCGAACTCCGAAGACAGCCTTGAGAGCTGGGCGACATCGACCTTGATGCCATTGAGCTCCATGCGTGCCAGCACGGCGGGCATGGGCCGTTCCAGCGTCTCATAGACAGTCGCCAGCCCTTTGCCGGCCAGACCCGGCTTTAAAAGCTCATAGAGGCGCAGCGTGATGTCGGCGTCCTCGGCGGCATATTCTGTGGCGCGCTTAAGATCGATCTCGCCGAAAGATTTCTGGTTTTTGCCTGTGCCCGCCACCTCCTTGAAGGCGACCGGCTTGTGGCCGAGATGCAGCTCGGAGAGCTCGTCCATGCCGTGCCCGTGCAGGCCCGCCTCCTGCACATAGGAGATCAGCATAGTGTCATCGACCGGGGCCATATTGATGCCCTGACGGGCGAGTACCGCCAGATCATATTTGATGTTCTGGCCGACTTTCAGGACCGCCCTGTCTTCCAGCAGTGGTTTTAGGAGCCCGATGGCCTGCGCCATCTCGATCTGCTGAGGTCTCCCCCCGCCATCGGCAAGGTCCCCGCCTAAGTGAGCCAACGGGATATAGCAGGCTTCGCCCGGCTTTACCGCGATGGAAATGCCAACCAGCCCGGCGGCCGTCGCTGACAGCGCATCGGTCTCCGTATCGACCGCGATGACGCGCATGCGCTTTGCCCTGGCGATCCAGTCCTGCAAGGCCTCTGCCGTCTGCACGCATTGATAGCCGGAGCGGTCCACGGGCGCGGTGGCATCGCCGGTCTCGTCGGCAGGCCCAGCCCCCAGCGCCTCCTCCACCCGCCGCGTGATGGTGCGGAACTCCATGGAGCGCAAAAAGGCGATCAGCTTTTCGCCGTCCGGGTCCGCTGCGCCGAAACCCTCCAGTGGATCAGGCGTTTCGATGTCGTCTTTCAGCGTAACCAGCAGCTTGGAGATGCGCGCATTCTCCGCATTCTCGATCAGCTTGGTGCGCCGTGCGGGCTGCTTGATCTCCTCTGCCCTTGCAAGAAGGGTTTCAAGATCACCATACGTGTTGATGAGTTCAGCCGCCGTCTTGATGCCGATGCCCGGCACGCCCGGCACATTGTCCACGCTGTCGCCAGCGAGCGCCTGCACGTCGATCACCCGCTCCGGACCAACGCCGAACTTCTCGCGCACTTCGGCATCGCCAATCCGGCGCACCTTCATCGGGTCCAGCAGCGTCACCTGGTCATTGACCAGCTGCATCAGATCCTTGTCCGACGACGCGATGGTGACGCGCGCGCCCTTTTCGGCGGCCTGGCGGGCATAGGTGGCAATCAGGTCGTCGGCCTCAAACCCGTCCATCTCGATTGAGGGCAGGTCAAACGCCTTGGTGGCATCGCGGATGATCGCGAACTGCGGGCGCAGATCCTCGGGCGGTTCGGGGCGGTGGGCCTTGTATTCAGGATAAAGATCATTGCGGAAGGTCTTGGCCGAATGATCGAAAATCACGGCCAGATGCGTCGGCTGATCCTCGCCCTTGAGGTCCTCCAGCAGCTTCCACAGCATGTTGCAGAAACCCTGCACCGCGCCGACCGGCGTGCCGTCAGAGCGCGTCAGCGGCGGCAGGGCGTGATAGGCGCGGAAGATATAGCCCGACCCGTCCACCAGATAGACATGGGAGTCCTTGGTAACGGGGCGTGTCGTGGCCATGGGATGCGTCCTTGGGAAGCGGGCGAGGGAGTATCGAGGGCGCAAACTAGGCCCGCTTCGAGATCGGGGCAATCAGGCGGGGTCAGGTCACTCCGCGATTCCCCAGCCCTCAAGGCAAGGAGCACTCTCCTCATCGGGGGTGGCAGCGCGCACAAAGTTGATTTGCATTTCATCCAGCTCCCAGCACGGCTCGCCTGTCAGCGGCGGTTCGTCCGGGTTGTGGAAGAAGCGGATGGACCAGCGGTGCAGGGCCACCTGACTGGCCACTTCGATGCGCGGCATACGCGCGGCGGCTTCGAGCGCAGGAGGATATATCTCCCCCGACCAGTGGGAGCGCATATACCCGTCACGCAAGCGGCCGAAATCGATCAGGTCCGGTTCCACCAGCCCTTCAGCACGCCGCCTCTCGGCGTTGGCGATCCAGCAATCGATGGCCGCGACATTCCCCCGCATGCCGTCTTCAAACGAGCCGCCATCAACGCCAAACCAGGGCTCGCACGCCACGAGCGGGTCGAGTGCAGATGCACTGCCGTCGCTACCGGCGGGCGCGGGGTTGCCGCATGCCGATATGGCAAGGCAAGCAACGAGGATCGAAAGCCGTCTGTTCACTCTTCAATCCCCCAGCCCTCAAGGCAGGGGGCGGTATCATCATCGGGGATCGCCACCCGGACCAGTTCGAGCTGGATGTCGTTCAGCTCCCAGCACGGGCCATCAGGCAGTAACCGTTCGGCGGGGCCAGAGGCCGTCCGCAGCAGGTGGCCATGATAGGCCACTTCACCGGCCACCGTGTCGCGCGGCAGGCTCCGGGCAGCAGCCAGGGCGCGCTCATCGCGCTCGCCGCTGATCTGCCAGCGGCGGTAGCTGGAGCGCAGCCTCGCGCGGTCTGCGCCATCAAAACCGGGGGAAAGCAGCAAATGCCGCTCTTCTCGGGCTATTTCACAGTTCGTGGCCCCCAGATCGCCAGCAAGCGCTGCATCCATCATGCCGGTCCTGTCCGTCCAGTCTGAGCAGGCGGCATCCAGCCGGTTCGCCACGGCCTGAATATCCGGTGTTCTTTCAGGATCCGGCGCATGGTCACCGCAAGCGGACACCGCCAGACCCAAGATCAGCGCTGGAAGCCATTTTCTCAAACCGTTATCCTCCCCCGAAGACTGCTCCGCTCATGAAACCAGACCCCGCAACCTAGAGGCCATTGGCGCAAAAGCGAAACCAGCTCTCGCCACCGCCACCCCACTGCCCCGCGCGCTTTGCGATGCCTTGCGGCGGCGCTAATCCACACGCCATGACCCTTGCCTCGCTGGCCGCCTTTGGCGGCGCGCTCTTCATCCTGTTCTTCACGCCGGGGCCGGCCAATGCCGCCATGGTCGGGCGCACGATTGATGCAGGGCCGGTGCATGGCTGGCTCTATGGCAGCGGCATCATTACCGGCGATATTGTCTGGCTGACGGTGGCGGTGACGGGGCTGGCCGCGCTGGCAGAGCGGGCCGGGCCCTATGTGTGGATCGGCAAGGCGATTGGCGTGGCGATCCTCTTATGGATGGCGTGGGGCAGTTTGCGCTCCGGCCTGCGGCCAAAACCGCCCGCGCCCGTCACCTCCGGCCTGAAGCGCAGTGCGGGTTATGGCGCGACCTATCTGGCCGGTGTCGCCATGCCGCTGACCAACCCCAAGGCGATCCTCTTCTATCTCGCCTTCCTGCCTGCCTTCTTTGATCTATCGACCGTGCGCATTACCGATTACGCGGTGATGGTGGCGATGATGCTGGCGCTTTTCATGCTCACCACGGCGGTCCATGTGACGCTGGCAGAGCGGGCGCGGGGCTGGCTGGTGGCGAAGGGTGTGAAATCGCGCGCTGACCTTGCCACGGCTTTTGTCATGGCAAGCGTGGCGGTATGGCTCGCTATCAGCTAGAAAAAACCCATGAGCGAGAACACGAATCAGGAATATGGCGCGGACAGCATCAAGGTCCTCAAAGGGCTTGATGCCGTACGCAAGCGTCCGGGCATGTATATCGGGGATACCGATGACGGTTCGGGCCTGCACCACATGGTCTATGAGGTGGTCGACAACGCCATCGACGAGGCGCTGGCGGGCCATTGCACGGAGATACGCGTCACCCTGCACGCGGACGGTTCGGCGAGCGTGCGCGATGACGGGCGCGGCGTGCCGACCGCCATCCACGAGGGCGAGGGTGTCTCGGCCGCGCAGGTCATCATGACCCAGCTCCATGCCGGCGGTAAGTTCGACCAGAATTCCTACAAGGTGTCCGGCGGCCTGCACGGCGTCGGCGTATCGGTGGTCAACGCCCTGTCCGAATGGCTCGACCTGACCATCTGGCGTCATGGCAAGTCGCACCACATGCGCTTTGTGCATGGCGAGCCGAAGGATGGCGAGGATTTGAAAGTCATCGGCGAGGCGCCTAGCCGTGCCAATGGCAAGCCGCTGACCGGCACCGAAGTGCGCTTCCTGCCCTCAGACAAGACGTTCTCCGAGATCGTGTTCGAGCGCGCGCGCCTGCACCACCGCCTTAGGGAGCTCGCCTTCCTCAATTCCGGCGTACGCATTGTCCTGCGCGATGAGCGCGAGGCGGAAGCCTTTGAGGAAGTGCTGCAATATGATGGCGGGGTGGCCGCCTTCGTGAAGCATCTCGACCGCGCCAAATCCCCGATCTTCCCCGAACCGATCGTGATTCTGGGTGATCGCGATGGCGTGACGGTAGAGGCCGCGCTGCAGTGGAATGACAGCTATCACGAGAACATGCTGTGCTTCACCAACAACATCCCCCAGAGGGATGGCGGCACACACCTTGCCGGTTTCCGTGGCGCGCTGACGCGCATCATCAATAATTATGCGGCAAGCTCCGGCCTGGCCTCCAAGGCCAAGGTCGCCATTACCGGCGATGATGCGCGCGAGGGTCTGACCTGCGTCTTGTCGGTGAAGGTGCCGGACCCGAAATTCTCTTCGCAGACCAAGGACAAGCTGGTCAGCTCCGAAGTGCGCCCGGCCGTTGAGGGCGCGGTGTTCGAGCAGCTGTCCGAATGGTTTGAGGAGCACCCGGCCGAGGCCAAGGGCATTGTCTCGAAAATCATCGAGGCCGCCGCCGCCCGCGAAGCGGCGCGCAAGGCGCGCGAGCTGACCCGGCGCAAGAGCGCGCTCGACATCACCTCCCTGCCCGGCAAGCTGGCGGACTGTCAGGAGAAGGACCCGGCCAAATCGGAACTCTTCATCGTCGAGGGTGATTCCGCCGGCGGCTCAGCCAAACAGGGCCGTAACCGCGAAAATCAGGCCGTGCTGCCGCTGCGCGGTAAAATCCTCAATGTGGAGCGCGCGCGCTTTGACAAGATGCTCTCCTCTGACCAGGTCGGCACGCTGATTACCGCCCTTGGCACCGGCATTGGCCGCGACCAGATCGACTATAACAAGCTGCGCTACCACAAGGTCGTCATCATGACGGACGCCGATGTGGACGGCGCGCATATCCGCACGCTCCTCTTGACCTTCTTCTATCGGCAGATGCCGGAGCTGATCGAGCGCGGCCATCTCTATATCGCCCAGCCGCCGCTCTACAAGGTCACGCGCGGGCGCTCCGAACGCTACATGACCGATCAGGCCGAGATGGACGCCTCCCTCATCGAGGAAGGCTCCGCCGAAGCCACGTTGCGCCTTGGCACGGGCGAGACGGTGACGGGAACGGACCTGGCTGAGCGCGTGAAATCTGCACGCGGCGTGGTGCTGGCCACCGCCCGCCTGACCGCACGTGCGCCGGCCTTCGCGCTGGAGGCCGCGGCCCTTGAAGGGGCGCTGAGCCCGGAGGTGACGACCGAACTCGCCGAGAAGGTCGCCGTGCGCCTCAACCGCGCCGCTGACGAGGGCGAAGATGGCTGGATGGGGCTGGTGCCACCTGAAGGCGGTCTGGTGCTCAAACGCGAAGTGCGCGGCGTCACCGAGGCCGTGGTGCTGGACGATACGATCCTGGCCAGCCCTGATGCGCGCCGCCTGTCAGAGCGTGCAGCCGCGATTGCCGAGGATTATGCCGGCCCGCTCCTCTTCACCCGCAAGGGCGAGGAGACCGTGATCCATGGCGCCTGGCAGCTCATGGACACGGTGATCCGCGCCGGGGCCAAGGGTATGAAAATCCAGCGCTATAAGGGTCTGGGCGAGATGAATCCCGGCCAGCTCTGGGAAACCACGCTCGATCCCGATGCGCGGTCCTTGCTGCGCGTCTCGGTCAAGGAGGCCGACACGGCTGACGATCTCTTCGCCAAGCTGATGGGCGATGTGGTGGAACCGCGCCGCGAGTTCATCCAGGAATTCGCCCTCGAAGCCGAGGTGGATGCTTAGGCTTTTCTTGATGGTTAACTGGCCTCTGGAGAATGCATGACGGGCGATCAGCACAATTACCTTGATCGCCTCTTTCAGGCGACCCGCGGCCTACAAATACCCGAATCTCTTGAGGTGCTTGGTCATATCGACAGGTTTAGACACTTCGGAACGAGGGTCCAAATACCGAGTTTCCCCAGCCCACCAAAGTATGAGCTTATGAACTGCCCTTTCGGCTTTCCATGGGCGCGGGACCTAGTGGCAGAATCCATTATAATTAATGGAGACTACTTTAGCCGAGCATCACTATCAGATTACAACATTTTCTCAACCGCGATACGTGCTGCAACAGATTATTGTTTGAGCAGCCCATTTGATTTCGATCAGGTGAGTATCTGGCGGTACATGGGATCACTCTTATATCAGCAAATTCCCGATCAAAGACCTGTGGGATTTGATGATATTATGCTTTTCTATAAAATATATGACCATCCCAAAATTCGTGAATCGTTTAGAGAGGGATTTGATGTCGAATTGGAGTCGTATTTTCAGCATGTTTTTATAATATACTCTTTATTTCAAGATTCAACTTTTATAAAATTGCCTTTAAATTTAAATGAGATTCGACTCAATAAACATACTTTGTATAAAATACTTCAGAAAATATCTATGCCAGTAGAATTGCATAGAGAGTTCAGTAAAGCAAATCGGTTAGCTGGCCACCATAAAAAATTTCACCTATCAAGCTTTGTGAGCAATCCGATTGCTGTGATTGATATAAGTCGGATTGAGCTTTGTTGCCCATTTGTAGGCCACTTGCTTAGACGATTAACTTATGGTGTATATTATGATCTAATAAAATTAGATAGTTTCGCAAACAACGTGGGGTACGCATTTGAGGACTGTGTAGGAAATATAATAAAATTGCTATCACTAAGAAAATGGAATGTATACGCTGAATCGATAAATGGAAAAAAAGAGCCAAAATCTTCTTGTGATTGGATAATTGTTGAAGATGATATAGGGGTGTTTATCGAGTGCAAATTCAAAAGACCTCTGGTAGATACCAAATCAGATCCGTCAAATGAGGGCGCATTTGAAAGGGATTTGTTTCATTATGCAAAATTCTGCGCTCAGGCTATAATGGCAGCAGAGCGTGAACACGCAGGATTATTTGGTAGAGACGTGCCCAAGGGAGCGGTATACATTATTATTGTAACGCCTGAAGATTGGTTGATTCTGAACGGCGTTATCGGTGCTAAAATTCGTAAAATGTGCACTGAAGAACTCCGCAGAAAGGGATCAGATCCGAAGCTGGTTGAAAAGTATTCGATAATCAATATGGGCTGTTCGTCTTTTAGCTTATTTATTCAGGCGGCAGCCCACTTCAGTTTAACCGAAGTTTTAATTAGTCACAGCTCGGACGCGCATTTGAATGACTTTACCCCCGGATTTGTAATGAATAATTATAGCGGGCGTGACGGTTTCCGACCGCAAAAGCTTTGGCGAGAAGATTTTGATAGGCTGATTGACTTGGATCAATTTCGACCAGAGAAAATATAACTCCCCCCGTGAACGGGGAGACACCAGCCCACGTGATCCCCGCCTGCGCGGGAACAACGAAGCAGTAGGCCCTAACCCCCAGCTCCATGAACGCCTCGTACTGGCTCAAATACACCTTGCCGGTGAGGTGATTGAGGAAGCCGGAACGTTTCAGCCGGTCCATGACCGGGCCCTTGACCTCGGAGAGGTGGAAGGAGAGCCCGCCCTCCTTCAGGCGCTGGTTGATCACCTCAAGGCTTTCCAGCGCGCTGGCATCAATCGCGTTCACCGCCGGGCACATCAGCACGAAATGCTTGGCTTCCGGCTGCGCGGCGACCAGTTCCAGCACGCGGTCTTCCAGATAGCGGGCATTGGGAAAATAGAGGCTTTCATCCACGCGCAGGGTGATGAGCGAAGGCGAGGTGATAACCTCGTGGCGGTCAACATTGCGGAAATGCTCGGTGCCTGGAACCAGGCCGACAATGGCCGTATGCGGGCGGCTGGTCTTGTAAAGATGCAGGCCGATGGAGAGCACCACGCCGGTAAGGATGCCCGCTTCCACGCCCACTAGCAGCGTGGCGAGTATGGTGCCGGTCATGGCCGCACCATCGCTTTTTGAATAGCGCCAGGTGCGCCGGATGATCGGGAAGTCAGCCAGCGACAGCACGGCCACGATAATGGTTGCGGCCAGCACGGCGACAGGCAGGTCGGCGAGCCAGGGCGTCAGGAACAGGCTGGCAAGGCCAATCCCGATAGCGGTGAACGCGCCTGCCGCGGGCGTGGCGGCCCCGGCATCGAAATTGACCACCGAGCGGGCAAACCCGCCGGTCACCGGAAAACCGCCGGAGAAACCCGCACCGATATTGGCGGCGCCGAGGCCGATGAGCTCCTGATCAGGATCAATGCGCTGGCGGCGCTTGGCGGCGAGCGTCTGCGCCACCGACACCGACTCCACAAAACCCACCGCAGACAATAGTAGCGCCGGGCCGATGAGGGCGGAGATCAGGGCCGGGTCAAATGATGGGATGGTAAAGGGCGGCAGGCCGGCCGGAATATCACCCACCGTGGCTACGCCCCGCGCGGACAGATCGAATATCTTCACCGCTGCAATGGAGGCCGCGACCGCCAGCAGGGGCGCGGCGCGCCCGATCAGGTTGGCAACAAACTTGGGCAGGCCCAGCCGCCACAGCAGGTCCGGCGCGCCCTTTCTTGCCCAGGCCAGGAAGGCAAGGGCGGGTATCGCTACGGCGAGCGTCCACAGATTGGCCTCGCCAATGGTCGTGACGAGGCTGGCGGCAATCTCCACGCCGGTATGTCCGCCCGCCCCGGTGCCGAGAATATGGCGCATCTGCCCGGCCGCGATGAGCAGGCCCGCTGCGGTTATGAAGCCGGAAATGACCGGGTGGGAGAGAAAATTGGCGATAAAGCCCAGCCGGAACAGACCCATCGCCACCAAGATCACGCCTGAGAGCACGGCGAGGGTAAGCGCGGCGGTGATATAGCCCATACTGCCTTCGTCGGCGACGCGGCCCACGGCCACCGCCGTCATCAGCGAGATCACCGCCACGGGCCCGACGGCGAGCGTCCGGCCCGTCCCGAAGATCGCGTAGAGCACAAGCGGGGCCATGGAGGCATAAAGCCCGGTCTCGGGCGGCATCCCTGCCAGCATGGCATAGGCGAGCGATTGCGGGATCAGCATGATGGTGACGATCACCGCCGCCATCAGGTCGCTGACAAGCGTTTCGCGCCGGTATTCCCGGCCCCAGTCCAGTATGGGCAGATAGCGCGAGAGCTTCACCTCCGCCGCTCCTTACGCGTTGTTGCCATGGCGCGCGGCAAGCGCCGGGGCCAGCGGGGCAAGATCATAGCCAGCGCGCGCGCCAGCCTCGATAAGGCTTGCCGGTTCACTCTTGCGCGCCTGCGAGAGTGCCCACAGACAGGTCGAGCGCGTGCCGGACCGGCAATAGGCCATCACCTTGCCATCTGCGCCCTCAAGCGCGTCAGCAAAGGCGGAGATGGCACTTTCAGGGAACTGTCCGCCTGAAACAGGGATGTGGTGGAAGGCTATGCCCGCTTCCCTCGCGGCTGCCTGCAATTCTGAAAGAGGCGGCTGGCCCGGCTCCTCACCATCGGGGCGGTTGCAGATCACATCGCTAAAGCCCTGCCCGGCGAGATCGCGGATCGCGTCGGCGCTGAGCTGGCCTGCGACCGAAACCTTGGGCGTGAGGGTTTTATGGGGCATGGGAGGGTCCTTGGAAGGGGTGTGGCAAGTAGCGAGGGCATGGTTTCTCCCCCCGCGAGCGGGGGGGAGTGGCCCGAAGGGCCGAGGGGGGGGATTTCACAACAACTCCCCCCTCCGCCTTCTTCGAAGGCACCTCCCCCGTAAACGGGGGAGGAAAGGACGCCTAAAGCGCATCCACCGGGATTTTCAGATAGGTCGTGCCGTTATCCTCCGCTGGCGGCATGTGCCCGGCGCGCATATTCACCTGCACGCTCGGCAGGATCAGGGTCGGCATGGCCAGCGTCGCATCGCGCTCAGTGCGCATCTTCACGAACTCGTCCTCTGAAACACCCTCGTGAACATGGATGTTGGCGCGCTTCTGTTCGCCCACGCTGGTTTCCCATTCAAACGTGTCGCGCCCCGGTGCCTTGTAGTCATGGCACAGGAACATGCGTGTCTCGTCAGGGAGCGCATAGATCTTCTGGATCGAGCGGTAAAGCGTACCGGCATGGCCGCCGGGGAAGTCACAGCGCGCCGTACCATAGTCGGGCATGAACAGCGTATCGCCGACAAAGGCCGCGTCCCCGATGACATAGGTCATGCAGGCGGGTGTATGGCCCGGCGTGTGTATGGCCTGCACATCAATTTTGCCCAGCTTGAATGTATCGCCATCCTCGACCAGCCGGTCGAACTGGGAACCATCGCGCTGGAACTCGGTGCCGGCATTGAAGATCTTGCCGAACACGTCCTGCACGGTGCGGATATAAGAGCCGATGGCGAGCGTGCCGCCCACCTTCTCTTTCAGATAGGGCGCCGCGGAAAGGTGATCGGCATGGACATGGGTCTCCAGAAGCCATTGCACCTCAAAGCCCTGTGCCTTCACATAGGCGATGATGGCATCGGCGCTGTCGCGCGAGGTGCGCCCGGATTTCGGATCATAGTCGAGTACCGAGTCGACAATGGCGGCCTTCTTGGTGGCCGGGTCGGAGACGACATAGCTGACCGTGTTGGTCGGCTCGTCGAAAAACGCTTTCACGTCAGGAATGCCGGTCATTGAGCAAGCTCCTTCTTCGGGGTTTGGGGCGCATCGGCAACCGGGGCGAACGCGTCACACAGGGCGCGCATCACGGCGAGGATGCGGGGGTCTTTGAGGGAATAGAATATCTGTTTGGACTGACGGCGCGTGGAGACGATGCCTTCGGCGCGCAGCCGTGCCAGATCACGCGATAGATTGGGCTGGGCAACGCCGGTACGCGCCTCGATCTCGGATACGGAGAGCTCGCCATCGGCCAGCTCGCACGTCACCAGCAGCCGGTTGGGGTGGGAGAGCAGCTTTAACAGCCCTGCCACTTCATCGGCGCGGTTGCGTACCATCTCCAGATCAAGACCTGCCTGCATGGCCCGGCTCCCTATCCATGCCCCTGTCAGAGAAAAACATCACGCCGGGGCTTGCGTTGTCATCACATATATATCATTTTCGATAAATGACAAGTGTGGAGTGGTGACATCTCGCCTCCCCAACAAAAGGACGACAGGAAAAATGGACGCACCTACCGCCTTCACCCCGTTTTCGGCATTGCTGGGCGGGGTTCTGATCGGCCTGTCCGCGGTGATGCTGATGGCGCTCAATGGCCGCATCGCCGGTATTGCAGGCATAGTCGGCGGGCTGCTAGGCCCGGCACCGTTCAATGGCCTGGACCGTTTCTGGCGGCTGGCTTTCGTCGCGGGCCTTGTTGCCGCGCCTGCCCTCTGGTTTGCGGTGACGGGTGCAATGCCTCAGGTCAGTGTCACTGATAGCTGGCCGCTTCTGATTGTCGCCGGGCTGATCGTGGGCGTGGGCACGCAGATCGGTTCAGGCTGCACCTCTGGCCACGGCGTATGCGGGCTGGCCCGGCTGTCACCGCGATCACTGGTAGCGACCGGCGTCTTCATGGCCGCGGCGCTGCTCACCGTCTTTGTCACCAGACATCTTGTATAGGACCAGACCGATGAAAGCTGTTCTTTCTGCCCTGGGTGCCGGTCTTGTTTTCGGGCTGGGCCTTATCGTGTCAGGCATGGTCAATCCGGCCAAGGTGCTGAACTTTCTGGATATAGCGGGCCAGTGGGATCCGAGCCTCGCTTTCGTGATGGCGGGCGCCGCCGGCACCGTCTTTATCGGCTACCGCTTCGTCCTCAAACGGCCGGCCCCGCTCTTTGCCGAGCGCTTCAACGTCCCGACGGCGACGAAGCTGGATGCGCGCCTTATCGGCGGCGCAGCCATGTTCGGCGTGGGCTGGGGGTTGGTGGGCTTCTGCCCCGGACCGGCTTTGACCGCTCTCGGCACGGGCGCGCTGCCAGCACTGCTGTTTACTGCGGCCATGCTGGCGGGAATGGCAGGCTGGCGCTGGCTGGTGCGCGATTAAGCACAACCCCCTCTCGCCCTTCCTCGCGGCGCACGCTAGGCTTCCTTTTGAAAGCCAGCTGTGCCCTGTGAGGACGTCATGCCGCTTGCCCTGATCCTGCTGATCAATTTTGTGGTGATTGCCGCCGTGTTTGCGGGGCTGTGGCTGTGGAGCCGCAAGATCAAGGACCCGAGCTTTGTCGATGCTTTCTGGGCATTCGGCATGGTCATACTGGCGCTGACGACCTTCATCATGGCCGGTGATGGCTGGCTGGAGCGCAAGCTGGTGCTGGCAGGCCTGACCATTGCCTGGGGCATGCGCCTCGGCCTCCACCTCTTCCACCGCTGGGGCCGTGAAGGGCCGGACCGGCGCTACCAGGCCCTCATTGGCCGGCTGCAGGACAAGCGTGGCTGGGATTATGACAAGGCGACGGGCCTCGCCGTGTTCGGGCCGCAGGCCATATTGCTGTTCGTTGTCTGCCTGCCTGTGCAGCTCGGCCAGATCAGCGCCGAGCCGGTAGGGTTTGGCATTATCGCCCTTCTGGGCTTTGCGCTGGCGGTCTTTGGCATCGCCTATGAGGCCATTGCCGACTGGCAGCTTTCGGTCTTCAAGGAAAACCCCGCCAACAAGGGCAAGGTTATGGATCAGGGCCTGTGGGCCTGGTCGCGCCACCCCAATTATTTTGGCGAGATGTGCGCCTGGTGGGGTATCTGGCTGATTGCGGCGGAATCGGCGCTCGGCTTCTGGTCATTCATCGGCCCGGCCTTCCTGACCTTCACCCTCTTGCGCTGGTCAGGCGTGCCGCTGCTGGAGAAGGGCATGAAGACCTCGCGTCCGGGCTATGCGGACTATGCAGCCCGCACCAGCGCCGTCTTCCCCTGGCCGCCAAAGGCGCGCGCCAGCGACGAGCCGGTGATCGATGATGAGGATGATACCACGGAATACGACAGCGCGGTCTGACGCCCCGGTGTCAGTGTCCCTGGCGCCTGCTTTCGCCGTCCGCATCGCTCAGGTCCGGCGCGCGTATGGCCAGCGCAGCCGCAATAATGTCCGCCCCGGCGCGCATTTCCTCGACGATCTCCGCGTCCGGCGTGACGGTGCGGGTCACTTCCGCGCGCACGCTGACAGGACAGATCATCCAGCCTGCACAGACCAGTATTGCCGCTACCAGACCGAAGACGATGCGCATGGTTGCCTCCCCAGACCCCATTCACCGGGAAGGCTAACATTACTTCGCCGTAATGTTGAAGCAGAAAATGAGCGGTCAGGCCGCTTCGCGTCCCAGGCCGTCCAGCAATTTGGGCTCGGCGCTCTGGCGCTCCAGCCCCTCCACCGCTTTGAGCAGCAGTTTCAGGCTTTCCTGCAAGCCATTGGCGATGACGGCGGCGGACGCATCATTGCGCGTCAGGGCCAGCTCCAGCCGGTCGGCATCGGGCAGGCGCGCGGTTGCAAGGTCAATCCGCTCGGCGGCCCCTTCAACCCGGCCTGCCGCTTCTGAAATGCCTGATTCCAGTCTTTGCGCGAGCGTATCCAGCTCCGACCGGAAACTGCCCAGCGCGTCCTTGACGTCCACGCCCTGCAGGCTGGTGGCAATCTCGCGCATATCAGCCCGGAAGGCCGCAAGCTCCTCTTGCAGAGTGCCTGTGCTTTCAGGCGCGCCGGGGGGATCGGTTTCGGCGCTGGCCGCTTGCGTCTCTGCAGTGTCCTGCGCAAGGGCGGGGACATAGGCTTCGCCTTCGTCCTCGTTCTCCACCGGGATCTCCACCAGCACGGCCTGCCCGCGCAAATGCGACGGCCCGGTACCGAAAAGCGTTGTCTCCAGCTCTGCGCGCACCTTTTCCATCTCGGCCATTTTCTGGGAGGCCGAAACCAGCATCCAGCGCAGCGCGGCGGTGCGGGTGGCGCGGGTCGATCTGGCATCAAACCGCGTCAGGTATAGCCGGACAAAGCTGTCGATATGCTCGGCCAGCGCGGTGTCCTTTGCAGGATCGCGATTGGGCGGCAGGGACAGCCGCAAGGCATAGGCATGCTCGCCGGCGCGGGGCTCGATACGGTCACGGCTGGTAATCAGCATGGCGGGAATCCTTCCGGCTTGCCCGCCATCTCGCGCTGATTGCGTTTATGACACGTTAACCTTTCAGCGCTGGCACTGGTTTTGGCGCGCGGATACCAAAGAACAGAGCGTAGAGCACAGGCGCTGCCACCAGGGTCAGCACCGTGGCAAAGGCCAGCCCGCCAATGATCGTGACCGCCATGCCCTGGAAGAAGGCGTCGGCAATCAGCGGCATCATGCCCAAAATAGTCGTCGCCGAGGCGAGGAAGACCGGGCGCAGGCGGCTCACCGAGCCTTCGCGCACCGCCTCGAACGGATCAATGCCGGCGGCCACGCGCTGATCGAGCTCGTCCACCAGCACGATGGCGTTCTTGATCAGCATGCCAGAGAGCGACAGGAAGCCCAGAAGCGCCGTGAAGGAGAAGGCGATATTGGTGACGAGAAGCCCGGCCGTGACCCCGCAAATGCTCATCGGCACAATAGCCCAGATGATGAGCGGCTGGCGCACCTTCTGGAACAGGAGGAAGCTGACGACCAGCATGACGATGAGGCTCAGCGGGAGCACCTGACCCAGCGACTCGTTCGCCTCCTGATTGGCTTCGATCTCCCCGCCCCATTCGACCGAATAGCCGCGTGGCAGATCGATCGAATTGATCACGCCGGAAAAGCGCGGAAAGGCTGAAGCAGCCGTTTCGCCTTCGGGCGGATTGGCCTGCACGGTCAGCGTGCGCACCCGGTCGCGCCGCCGGATCAGCGTGTCGCGGGCCACCAGTTCGAAGCGCTCCACTGCCTGCGTGATCGGCACATAGGTGTTCTGGGACGGACTCCAGATCAGCCGGTCTTCAAGGGCGGAGGGGTTCTCCCGCTCGGTCAGCGGTGCCCGGGCAATGATCGGGATCAGAAGATCGCCCTCCCGGTAGAGGCCGACACGCGTGCCTTCCGTGGCAAAATGCAAGGCTTCGCCAATATCCTCTCGCGTCACGCCCGTCGTGCGCGCGCGCTCAGCGGAGATGACAGGCTCCAGCATCAGTTCACGGTTGCGCCAGGTATGGCGCATATCGGTAAGCGTTCCGGTGTCGGCGAGCCGGGCAACCGCCTCCTCGCCCAGTGCCCTCAGCACGTCGGCGTCAGGCCCGGAGAAACGGACTTCCAGACGGGCCCCTGCCGGCGGTCCGAACACGATACGTTCCCCGCGTACATCGGCCTCGGGTAATGTCTCGCGCACATGATTGACGATGCGTTCCGACAGGGCCGGTATCACGTCGGTGGAGTGGGCCCGCACCACCAGCTGGCCATAGGCGGTATTGGGCTGTTCGGAAGAATAGGTCAGCATGAAGCGCGTGCCGCCGCGTCCGACGAATGTGGTCACGCCGTCGGTTTCCGGCTGCACAAGCGCAAATCCGGCGGCCTCACGTACGGCCCGGTCAGTTGCAAGAATGTCCGTGCCCTGAGGAAGTTCGATATTGATGTAGAAGAGCGGGGTGTCGGAGTCCGGGAAGAAGGCAGCCCGTACGAAGCCGAAGCCCCAGAAGCTGGCCACCGTGATGGCGACAAGCGCTATCACGGTCAGCCAGCGGCGGCGCAGCGCCCCGGTGAGAATGGCCCGGTAGGCTGAATAGGTCCGCCCGCCATAGGGGTTGGGCTTGGATCCGCGCTCGGACTTGAACAGCGTATAGGCGATCATCGGTGAGACGGTGATGGCGAGAAGCCAGGACAGTCCCAGCGATATGCCGATCACCGCGAACATGGAGAACATGAACTCGCCGGTGGAGTCCTGTGACAGGCCCATGCCCGAAAACGCCATGATGCCGATAATGGTCGCGCCCAGAAGCGGAAATTGCGTGGTCTTCACCGCGCGCTCTGCGGCGATCTGGCGGCGCACCCCGCGCTGCACATCAACCTGCATGCTCTCGGTCACGACAATCGCATTGTCGACCAGCATGCCCATCGCGATGATGAGCGCGCCCAGCGAGATGCGCTGCATGGTGATGTCGAACACTGACATGAAGAACAGCGTGCCAAGTACGGTCAGGAGCAGGGTGGCCCCCACCGTCACCCCGGCGCGCCAACCCATGAACACGCACAGCATCACGATCACGATGCCCAGCGACATGGCCAGATTGACCAGAAAGCCGCTAATGGCTTCGTTGACCACCACATGCTGCTCGTAGATCGGGGTGAGCTCGACGCCGACGGGCAGGTCAGCCTCGAGCTGACGCAGGCGCTCTTCAACCCGGTGGCCGACATCCACGATATTGGCGTCGGGCAGGGCGGCAATACCCAGCGTGAATACGCGTTCGCCATTATGGTAGGCGTAGAAGCTTTCCCGTTCCAGCGGCGCGCGCGTAACGGTCGCGATGTCCGACAGGCGCAGCACGCTGCCAGCAGCGCGCGGATTGATCAGAGTGTTCTCCAGCGCTTCAACCCCGTCGACCCGCTGGGGTACCGTCACGCGCAGCAGGCGGTCGCCTGCGGGCGTCTCGCCGGCCTGTACCACGGCATTTTCGTTACTCACGGCCTGCAAGACAGCGTCAAAGGGCAGGCCCAGCCGGGCGAGCTGCTCCTGGGCAATCTCGATATAGATGCGTTCTTCGGGCAGGCCGGCGGCCTCGACGCGCGAGACGCCGCGCACCACCAGCAGTTCGCGGCGCAGATTGCGTGCCATGTCCCGGATCTCCCGGTCCGAATAGCCCGGTGCCGTTACGGCATACAAAATGCCGTACACATCGGCGAAATCGTCAATGACTTGCGGGTCGGCCACGCCCGGCGGCAGGCCTGCCGATGCGTCGCGGACACGCTTTCTCAGCTCGTCCCAGACCTGCGGCAGTTGATGGCCGAGAATGTTGTCGCGGATGGAGACCTGGATCTCCGACATGCCCGGCATGGACTTCGAGGTGACACGGTCGAGCTGACCCATCTGCTGGATGGCCGCTTCGAGAAGCTCGGTCACCTCGGCCTCCACCTCCTCGGCGGTGGCGCCGGGATAGGCGGTGAAGATGATGGCTTCCTTGATGGTGAAGTCAGGGTCTTCCAGCTGGCCGACCGTGTTGAAGCCCCACAGGCCGCCAAGCAGGCAGGCCAGGATAATCAGCCAGCTGATGACAGGCTTTTCAATGGAGATACGTGCCAGATTGAACGCATCATCGATACGCGCCGGCTCTTCCGGCGCGGGCTTTGCAGTGTCCGTCATGGTGTTGATCCTGCCGGGTTACAGACTAGCGCGCAGCGCCATTTTGGGCGACGGCCCCTGAGGGCGCCATGGGGCGTACACGCATGCCTTCGCTTAGCGCGCTGACGCCCGCGGTGACGATTTGCTCGCCTGCCTGTACCCCGTCCAGCACCAGCACCGAGCCGCCTTCGACGCCGCGCGTGCGTACCGGCCGGGCACTGACCGAGCTGGTGTGCGGATCGAACACCCAGACCTGGAAACCGCCATCTGGCAGAGCCGCCAGCGCGGTCACCGGAATGCGCACCGCATCACCGCCGGGCAGGGATTCCTGATCGAGCTGAACACGCACATTCACCGTCATGCCGGGCAATATGTTGCCGGGCAGGTCTGCCGGCAGCGCGAACATCACCTTGTAGGTTTGCGAAGCGGTGTCTGGCTCCGCGATCAGCTCGCGGAACTCCAGAGGAAACTCGCGGTCGGCCATGAACGGGAAACGGGCCGAGATCGTGTAGCTGTCCGGCCGTTCGAGTGTCGCGATCAGGCTTTCGGGCACGGCAATCGCGACCCGCAGCTCAGACAGGTCCTGCAGGCGGGCGACCGGCTGGCCGACGTTCAGCGTGGTGAAATTATCAACCAGCCTGCGGCTCATCAGCCCGGTAAACGGGGCTTCAATAGTCGCGTAGGAAAGGTTCTGACGCATCGTATCAAGCGCCACCGAGCGCAGCTCGAACGCGGTGCGGGCATCTTCCAGCGCCGCGTCGGAGGCGATGCCGCGCTCATGCAGTGTCTGCTGGCGGTCAAGATTCGTGCGTGCCTGCTGCAGCTGGACGCGCGCCTCGCGCAAGGCTCGCTCGTAATCCTGGTCTTCCAGCCGGGCGATCAGCGTGCCTTCTTGCACCATCTGGCCTTCGGGAATGGCAAATTCGGCCAGCCGGCCGGAAACCTGAAAGGCAAGATCCACACTATAGCGGGCCTCTACGCGGCCGACGAATTCCCGCCGGGCAAGGCCGGTGGGCGCCGCAACCGTTTCGATACGCGCGGTGCGCAGCGTTTCTTCAGGGGTGGCTGCCACATCAGAGCACGCCGCCAGCAGGGCAGCGGAAAGGAGGGCGGCAGCGGGGAGGAGATAGCGCGTCATCATGACTTGGGCTCCGAAATGAGATCGACCAGCCGGGCCTCTACGCGGGCCCGTTCTTCAGGGGTTAGAAAGTCCAGACCGAGCATGTCGGCAAAATGCAGCCCGTCGACAGCAAGGAAGACGACGCGGGCCAGATCGGGGTCGGCGGCGCTTGCCAGCAGATCAACGCGCATCTGCGTCAGCAGCCCCCGCACTGGGTCCAGCAACTCAGGATGTTCAGCGGCAGCCGCCATCAGACCCATCATGAATTTCTGGCTGTGGGGCTCTTTCTCGCAGGCCGTGCGGATCAGTGCCGAAAGCTCTGACTGTCCCTGCTCGCGCGCATCCTTGCGGGCGAGTTCCACATCGCAATGCACGGCGTCGACGATACGCGCCACCATGCCCTTGATGAGGTCCAGCTTGGACGGGAAATTGTACAGTACGCCGCCTTTGGAAAACCCGCTCTCGCGCACGACCGCATCAATGGTCAGCCGGCCAGCGCCTTCGCGTTCTACAACGCGCTCGGCGGCGTCAAGAATGACGTCGCGGGCAGAGGCACGGGCTTCCTTGGCGGCAGTTTTCGGCATGATGTGTACTCACAAGCACCTGGCGGCTGGGTCCGTCCAGACGGTATGCTGCAGTGCAACGAGGCCGGGGGAGCTAATTGTGCAGCGCATCTATACCGTCTGGACGGTTTTGATGAAATAGCGCGTTCACTGCCGCCGTGCAAGAGGTGGCCGTAAAAATTCTTTCTGGCTCCGGCCGGGCCACCAAATGTGACGTTTCAATGAAGATTCAGCGCCGAGGGCCGCCGGGTAGGCGCTTTTCTTTGCGCGGGTGAAAGAAACGGGATAAGGCGCGCGCTGAACAGGTTTGGTCCCGCAAAGGCTCTGTTGCATGGATATGGTCATTCTCGGTGTGCCACTTCTGGCACTGGTAGGATTCCTGTTTGCCTCCTACGCGATTGTCGCCAACGACGTCATCCAGACGCTGGGGACGTTCCTGTCGTCGAATGCCAAACGCCCCTGGCTGCTGCTCTGGGCATTTGCGTCGTCCATTATCGTGGCGGTGATGATCTATGGCTGGTTCGCCTATGACGGCGATATTGCTTTCGGCCGCCTCAACCGCATTCCCTATCCGGAGCTGGGTATTCAGTGGTGGCATGTGCTGCCGCCTCTGGTCCTGCTCGTGCTGACACGCTTTGGCATCCCGGTTTCGACGACATTCCTTGTACTGACGATTTTTACCCTGTCGGGCGGTTCGGCTACCGAGGGTGTCCTCGGCGACATGCTGATGAAGAGCTTTTTCGGCTACCTCGTAGCCTTCGCCGCTGGCGCGGTCGTGTTTCTGGTCATCGCGCGCCTGTTTGAGCGCTGGGTTGCGCGCACGCGCGGCCAGCCCATCTCCCCGGTCTGGTTCATCGCCCAGTGGTGCTCCACAGCTTTCCTGTGGTCGCAATGGCTGATGCAGGATCTGGCCAATATCTTCATCTTCCTGCCGCGCGAGACCGTTATCGCCGCTGACGGCTCGGTACAGGTCACCTTCTCCCTTGGCCTGGTGGTGTTTGCGACCCTTCTGATGGTTGCCCTGCACGGCATCATTTTCGCCACGCGTGGCGGCGAGATTCAAAAAATCGTCCTCACAAAGACAAATACCGTGGACCCGCGCTCGGCCACTTTTGTTGATCTGATCTACGCGTTCATCCTGCTGTTTTTCAAGGAACTCAACGACGTGCCCATGAGCACGACCTGGGTGTTCCTCGGCCTTCTGGCGGGCCGCGAGATCGCGATTACCTATGTCGCCTCGCTGCGCTCCAAGGGCGAGGCCATGTTCGACGTGGCGACCGATATTGGCCGGGCCGGCATCGGCCTTGCGGTGTCCGTCGCGATGGCCGTCGCCCTGCCTTTCGTAGCGACCGGCTCAATGCCGGATATACGCCAGCAGATTTTCGGATCAGCAGAGGCGCAAACGGGGCCTGCCGATACGCCGGCTCCTGTGTCCGCCGAAACCGGCCCTGCCATACCGGCGCGCGGCGCACCCTGAGACGGCGTCAGTCGTATTCGCGCCGCCAGGTCAGGGCGACGCCGGTATCACCGTCCGGCGCAATGCGTGACAAGAGGGTCAGATTCTGGGTCAGCGCCCATTCGATGCGAGTGGTGGCGCTCGCCGATCCGCCGCCCGTCTCCACTTCCAGATATACATCCTCGGTAAGATAGCGCCCGCCTGCAACGACCGTTTCGCCCGTTCGGCTGGAGCTGACCGAGAGCTGGTCCAGGCCCAGCCCGCTGCGCAACGCTCCGAACGGATCGAACCCGCCCCCCGACGACATGCTGGCGACCGCGCCAGCCAGCTGGGCGGCCTGCACCCCGCTGAGCTGCCCGGCGCCCTGATCGAACAGAAGCCGCGCTGCAATCTCGTCCTGTGGCAGGCTGGGGGTCGAGGCCAGGGTGATTTCCGGCGCGCTCACCACGCCGCCCACGCGGATCTCCGCTGTAATCTCGCGGGCCTGCCGGGCCGCCACCAGATTGATGGCGGCGTCCATCGGGTCGCCAGCGAAGACGACCGAGCCCGAGCGCATCTCGAAGGGCCGGCCCAGCAGGTCCGCACGTCCGCGCAGCAGGGTTGCGCGGCCCCTCAGGCTTATCGCGTTGGTGGGGCCCCGCGCCGTCACATCCATCGACCATTCAGAGTCAAATTGCCCGCCACGTACGAAGATGCGCCCCGGCGCCCGGATGCGATAATCCAGAACGATGTCCGGCCCCCGGCGAAGCTCTGCCAGGTCATCGCGGGCCCCGGCGGCATTGATGTGTACTACCTCCACCAGGGGGATGGAGGGGCGGCTGGCTTCAGGCGGGCGCACCTCGGCGCGTGCAATCCGGGTTTCGCCGCTGATTTCGATGCGGTTATCGCCCACACCAATGTCCACATTGCCCCCGCCCACGACGGTGAGATCGGGGCGCTCGATAATCAGGAAGTCGGTGAACTGCAGCGCCGCCTCGCCCTGAAGGCGGGCACCGGCCAGGCTGAAACTGCCATTGCCGGTCAGCTCCCCGCCTTCGGCGCTTTGCGCCCGCAAGCTATCTATCTCCAGCCCGTCCTCGGCGAAGCGTGCGTCGAGGCGCAGGTTCTGGACAGAAATGCCGATTGCCGGATCATCAAAACGGCCGTTTTCAAGCACGAGGGTGCCATCAAGATCCGGTGCGCCGACACTGCCGCCGAGCACCGCTTCCAGACGGGCTGTTCCGGAGAGGCTCTGGCCTTCGGCGAGCCGGAACGCGGCCAGCGTGCCTATCTCGCCTGATACCCTTGCGGCGCCAGCCAGACCCGTCTCCGGCGCGGTCAGGCTCTCAGGGCCGGTAACGGGCCCTGAGAGCAGCTGTATACTCGCCGTTGCCTGCAGGTCCGATCCGCGCGCCCGCGCCTCCAGCTGAGCCCCGGCCTCGTCGAGCATCATGGTCAGGGTGCCGTTCAGGGTGATGTCGGCGCCGTCGGGCCGCTGGCTTTCTGGCGGCGCGATGTCTTCCGCCTCAAGCCGCATGGTGCCGGTCCATGTGCCGCCAGCCTGAGACAAAGCGAGATTGCCCGAAACGGCGCCGCCCACAGGCTCGCGCCCGGATGGATAGCTGGCCAGCGCGGCAGGAATGTTGGCGGCATCGAGCGTCACCTCAATACTGTCATCGCCGGTGTCAACGCGCGCGTCGAGCGTGCCCCGGTTCAGCCCCAGTGAAAGGCGTGCCCGCGTGCCATCTGGCCCGAAGCGGAAATCGGCGGCCTCGCGCGTGGCGATACGTACACCGCCATAGCGGCCGATGAGGGAAAATCCGAGCGCGGTCTCATCCTCACCCGATGTCAGCTGCCCATTGACGGATACAAGCGCGCGTGCGCCGTACGCGCCCTCGGCCTCCAGCGTGAAGCCGATATTGTCTACCGGGCCTTCGGCATCAAACTCCAGCCTGTCGAGATAGGTCAGGTTTTCGCCCACCATGTCCTCGGCCCGGATCCGCGCGGAAATATGGCCGTCGGCAAGCCGGAAGGCGATCGCTGCCGACCCGAAACCGTTGACAGGCATCGCGCGCAGCGCGCCCCCCACACGGCTGCCTTCGGCCTGCAGCCCACCGGTGTAGTTGAACCCGCCAAACCGGCCTTCGATACCGCTCAGATCGGCGCGCTCGCCCTCGCGTGATGCCCGGCCTCCAATATCGACGGGGCCCGTGCCCGTGGCGCCGGTCAGCCGCCATGCGCCGTCAAAGGCATCGGGCGGGCCTTCGCCTTCAAGGCGCAGCCGCGCATTCTCCACCACGACCGGGCCGGCCCCGGCGCGCGGCGCGGTCATGTCGGCGCGGATACGCAGCGTGTCATTGCGGTCACGCGCTTCAAAGGCGAGGCTCGCCGTGCCTTCCAGCACCATGGCTGCCAGCGGCGCGCCGCAAGACCATGCGGCCTGCCCGGTTATGTCCCAGCCCTGTTCGTCGGAGCTGCCTTGCGCTTCAGCCACCAGATTGGGAGCTTCAATGTCCAGTGCTTCCAGCGCTATGGCACCGTCCGCGCGCCGCTCCCCGCGGGCACTGAAGCGCGCCTCCCCGCCGATACGCGTGCCCAGCTCGCGTCCCAGGTTCTGCGCCCTCCCGCTCGCCGAGAACCGGCCCGTCCCGTCAAAGCCCAGCGCCAGCTCGGCGGTGCCAGAGGCGCGCCCGGATAATTGTTCGGTCAGGCGTTCAATGGCCAGCCCGTCATAGCGCAATGACAGGGCAATGCGTTCGCGCGCCGTGTCCACACTGCCGCTGGCCGTCAGCACCAGGGCGGAGGCGCCCTCCAGCCGTGCTGACACGATTTCCAGCTGGCGCTGCTCACTGTTCCAGACAAGCCGGGCCTCGAGCGCAGGTTCGGCTCCGGCCAGCGTCTGCAGAATGTCCGGCTCCAGAGCGGTCGAACGGGTCTGCAGGGATGCATCCACCCGTATCGTGTCCAGAGGACCCTCCACGCGCACCGGGCCGCCTGCGTGGGCGATATTGCCGATGGGAAGCGTGATGCCTTCAGCGCCAATCCGGCCTTCAAACACAAGCGGACTGCCCTCACTGGCCGGTATGAGGATGCCGTCAGCCGCCAGGGATGCGAACTGCATGGTCTCGGGCAGCAGCGCGTTGACCAGTCCCGCCGCCTCCTGGACCTGTACGGCGATGCCGTCTGCCCGGCGCGCCGCTGTCAGTGACAGGCGCGGCGCGCGCACCTCACCGGAGACTGCGTCCAGCTGAGGCGCCGTTACACCCGCCTCTCCGAGTGGCAGCTGCAGGGCGAACTCCAAGGCGCCCCCGATCAGAGAGTCAAGTTGCTCGAAACTCTCCCAGGCGCGCGCATCAAGCTGGCCTTGTGCGGACAGCATGCCATCGGACCAGTCAAGCGTGCTGGCGCCCGCGCGCGCATCACCGATGAAAAAGACCAGATCGCCGCCGCCCGCCTGCGGTGTGCCGTCTGCGCTCAGCCGCGCGGTAGCACCCTGTCCGGGCGCCTGCAGCAGAGCCGCCAGAGGCCCGTCCGGCGCGGCATCAATATCCGCGCGCAAGCTTATATCGCCGTCCGTGACGAGCGACAGCGACACCCGGTCGCCGGGCGCATCAATCCGGTCGGCGTCCAGCTGCGCATTCCACTGGGCGCCCTGTCCGCGCGCGCGCCCCAGCACCGAAATGACAGCCGCGTCCCCGGCCACTCCTTCAGCGAGGGAGAGCGCGTTAATCTCGAAGCGTGCAAGATTTACTGCGAGGTCGGGCAGCCCGCCTCCGCCGGGCGCCTGCTCCTCCCTCGCTGGCAGGCGCAATATGTTGGCGCGCTGCACAGACAGCTCGGCAATATCGAGCGTGTTGGCCAGCAGGGAGGCAGGCGTCCATTCAAACACGGCCTCTTCCAGCTCCAGCCAGACGCCCTCTTCATCAGACAGGGTGATGCGTCTGGCAGTGAGACGGTCAAACAGATTGCCCTCAAGCCCGGAAATGGAGAGCCGTCCATAACCTGCCACCTGACGGCCATCGGCCAGCCGGACCACCAGGTCACGGCCCGTCTGGCCGGTCAGGGTGACGACCGCGATGCCCGCCGTGACGACGGTCAGCAGCGTCAGTATCCCGAACGTCCAGGCCAGGATCAGGGCAATCAGCCGTATGCGTGAGGACGAGACCGCTGACATCAGAAGGCCTGCCCGATACTGATATAGAGGTGAATGGCAGCATCGCCGGAGCGCCGGTTCAGTGGTGCAGCCACATCCACCCGCAACGGGCCAAAGCCGGGATAATAACGCACGCCCGCTCCGATGCCGAAGCGCATCTCGTCAAAATCGGGTTCAATACCGCTGCTTGCCACACCGCCATCCAGAAAGCCGACAAATCCGAGCCGTTCCGAGTAGCGCCAGCGTGCTTCGACGCTGGTTTCCACCAGCGAGCGCCCGCCAAACGGCTCCAGTTCTCCGGTATTTATGCCGATGACCCGCGGTGACAGGGCCTGATAGCCATACCCGCGCACAGAGCCGCCGCCGCCGGCATAGAACCGCAAATCGGCCGGCACGGATTGGGCCTCAACGCCAAACAGCGCCCCCACCCGTCCGCGCACGGCAATCAGCATGCGCTCGCTGACCGGGAAATACGTGCGTGCCCCCAGAACGGCGCGCACATACTGGCTTTGCGTATCGCCAAACGTCAGACCGGGCCGGATTTCCATATCGGCGCCGATACCCGATTGCGGATCCAGCACATCGTCGCGGTCATCATAGGCAAGGCTGAGCGGGAAGGTGATCGAGTTCAGCGTGCGTTCGCCCGCTGCGTCCGTGATCCGGGCGATCTGCCCGGACAGGCCTGCCGATGCGAAAAGCTGATCGGTGACAGGGCGTGACAGGGTAGCGCGCGCGCTGATCGAGTCCTGCTCAAAGGCGTCGGTGTTTTCCAGCGCCAGTCCGGCGCCGACTTCCAGCGTCTGCGCGAACCGGCGCCAGTGCGGAAAGAGCAGGCTCGCCTCGCCGCCCGTATTGAGCTCCGATGCGCGCCCGATCAGCGTCAGTGTCTCGTCCCGCCGGAACAGGTTGCGGCGTGCCCATTCGGCCCCCGCCCCTGCGCCTTCCGTCGTGGCATAGCGCGCTGAAAGCTGGATGCGGTGGCGAGGCGTCGGCTCCATACGCACATCAACGGCGCGTATATTGCCTGACCCTTCCTCTTCCGGTGCCAGCCGGGCCTCGGCCAGTGCCACGCTGCCCAGTGCTTGCAGGCGCTGGGTGTAGATGTTGAGCTGGCGGGTGCTGACCGGGTCACCGGGGCTGAAAGGCGCAAGGCTGGCGACATAATCCTCGCGCAGATCGGCCAGACCACCGGCCAGTTGCGGCTCACCAAAGCGCAGGAACGGGCCGGTATTGAAATGCATTTCCACTGTAACCGACGCATCAAGATGGTCTGCCGTGAACGCATGTTCTCCGGCGCGCGCCAGCGGCCAGCCATTATTGCGCAGCGCCTCCACGACAGCGGCTTCCGCATCAATAATACCCTGTGAACGCATGGGCTGCCCGGTGCGCAGGTTTGCCGCTGAACGGATTTCATCTCCGGGCTGATCGCCGCCTTCAGGGGTGTCAAAGCGGATGTCGAGCGTAGCGATGGTGAAGCGTTCACCGGGGCGCACGCGCACCAGCGGACGCTGGTCGTCATCAAGGCGCGGATCAATCAGGGCGGCAAAATAGCCTTGGGAGTCCAGATAGCGCCGGATCTGCTCGCCTGCATCGCGGGCGCGCTCGCGATTGCGCCAGCGATTGTCCGAATGGGACGGGGCTTCGCCGACAATGCGCGCTATGGCGGCATCGAGCGCCGGGTCTTCCACGCCTTCCACGCGCGCCAGCGGCACCGCCGACACCGGGGCGCCGGCCAGTAAAAGTGCGCTGGCTGCAAGAAGAATACGCCGCCGCATGGGAAAGACTGCCTTCAACTTATCATTCCGTTTTGTCCCATCCCAGCAACGTTCACCATATGGCTTCAAGGCGCTGGCGTCACTACGGGTTGCAGCCCACGGACAATGGCTTCCGGGCGCACATAGCTAACCGGAATTTCATGTTTGTGCGGCGACGCGCCCACTGTGCAAATGCAGTAAAGGCGCTAGGTTAGGCCTCACCGGCGAGGGGCAGACAGTCACCATGGACCAAGACAGGCAGGATGTTCGCGAAGAGCGCGGTTGGCTGGGCTGGGTGCAGCTGGCCATCATCCTCGGGATCATCATCTTCTCTCTTGCCTTGACGGCCTGGCTGGCGGCGGGCAGTTCCGGTGGCGCATCCAATGGCAATGGCGCTCAGGTAACGGCGGCGCCCGTCGAAATCGTGCGCCCGCGCGCGGCCTCGCACACCGTGCAGGTACGCACGACCGGGACGGTGCGTGCCAGGGCGCTGGTCAGCCTGACACCGGAAGTGGGCGGGCAGGTGGTGGAGGTCTCCGACTCGGTCCGTCAGGGCGCGCGGTTCGAGGCTGGTGAAACGCTGGCGCTCATCGATCCGCGCAATTACCGCCTTGCGGTTGACCGGGCCGGTGCTGCCTATGCCGATGCGCAAAGTGCCCTCCAGCGCCTTGAGGCCGAGGCCGGGCTTGCCAGAGAGGAATGGGAGGCACTCTATCCCGGCCAACCCATTGCGCCCCTGACAGCGCTCGAACCGCAGCTGGAGGCCGCCCGTGCGCGTGTCACCTCTGCGCGCGCGGATCTGGAGCAGGCGCGCCTCAATCTCGACCGGACACGCCTTCGCCTGCCGTTTGACGGGCGTATTGCTGAAGCGCGCATAGAGCTGGGCCAGACGCTCGGCGCCGGCCAGCCCTATGGTGAGGTCTACGCCATTGATGCGCTGGAGATCGCTGTCCCTCTGAGCCCGGAAGAGCTGGCGAGGATTTCGCCCGCGCAGGGGCGCCCGGTTACGCTGACCTTCGAGGCCGGTGCGGCGCCCGGCCTGACGGGTACGATCGTGCGCGAAGGCGCGCGGCTGGATGACAGGTCGCGCCTGATCACGGTTTTCATTCTCCCGGATGATCCTGAAACCCTGCGGCCGGGCCTGTTTGCCAATGTCACCATAGAAGGCGCTACCATGGCTGAGGCGCTCAGCCTTCCGGCCTCCGCGCTCGCCGGACTGTCTGAGGTGCGTACCGTGCGCGATGGCCGGATCGTGCCAGTGACGATCACCGTGCTTGACCGTTCCGGCGACAGGGTGATTGCCGCACCGTTCGACGCCGGTGAAGGTGTTATCGTCTCGCCCTTGCCGGAATCGGTACTTGGCGGGCCCGTCACCATTATCGCGGAGCGTGAGAATTGAGCGGCGCGCGCCCTTCCGGTTCGCCTGACACGCCAGCCGATCACGGCCTGCCCGGGGCGGGCCTGATCCGCTGGTTTGCCGACAATCCGGTAGCGGCCAATCTCGTGATGATCCTGCTCCTGCTCAGCGGGGCGATCAGCGCGGCCACCATGCGCACCGAGGTTTTCCCGGCTTTCACCCCGCGCACCATCATCGTGTCCGTGCTCTATCCGGGCGCGACGCCTGAAGATGTCGAGCAGTCCATTACGCGGCGCGTGGAAGAGGCCGTGATCGGCCTTGATGGTGTGCGTGAGGTGCGTGCCACCGCATCAGAGAATGTCGGCACCGTCACCATCGAGATCAGCGAGTTCGCCAATCCGCGCATTGTACGCGACGATGTGCAGACGGCTGTCGACTCGCTGGTGAGCTTCCCGCCCGCCGATGCCGAGCAGCCCCAGATACGCATCCCCCAGCCAACGACCACGGTCCTCACCCTGGTTCTAACCGGCGCGGTGGATGAAGGAACCCTCAGGCGCGCCGCGGAGCAGGTCGAGCGTGATCTGATGGCGGTCAACGGCATCTCCACCGTGCAACTGCGCGGGGTGCGTCCCTACGAAATCGCCATTTCCGTCTCCGAGGAGGCGCTGCGCGCTTATGGCCTCACCTTTGGCGATGTCGCCCAGGCCTTGCGCGCTGCATCCATCGACCTGTCGGGCGGTCAGATACGCACAGGTGCAGGCGAGTTCCTCTTGCGCACCAATGCGCGCGCCGAGACGGGCGAAGCGTTTGAAGAGATCATCCTGCGCGCCCTTCCCGATGGCTCTCGCATCCGGGTACGTGACGTGGCGACAGTCACGGACGGATTTGCCGAAGACCCGCTCATCAGCCTGTTCAATGGCCGGCCGGCCGCCCTTGTCGATGTGCAGCTGCGCGGCAATGAAGACCTTTTGCGCGTAAGGGCGCGTGCCATTGATTATGTCGAGAGCGCGGTCCTGCCGCCGGGCATATCCTTGAGCGTGGCCAGCGATCAGAGCCAGGTTTTCCGCGACCGCGTATCATTGCTGGCACGCAACGCGATTCTGGGTTTTACCCTCGTCTTCCTGCTGCTGGTGCTGCTTCTCGATCTGCGTCTTGCCTTCTGGGTGGCGCTGGGCGTGCCGATTGCGTTTCTCGGCGGTTTCACCCTGTTTGGCGCAGCCGGGGTGACGCTCAATTTCATCACCACGTTCGGGCTTATCATCGTGCTTGGCATCGTGGTCGATGCGGCCATCGTCGTGGGCGAAAACACCGACCGGGAACGCATGAAGGGCCGATCCAACAAGGAGGCCGCGATTGCAGGCGTCACCGGCGTGGCCGCGCCCGTACTCGTCGGCGTGCTGACAACGGTTGCCGCGTTCGGGCCGCTGGTTTTCATCACGGGCACGTTTGGCGAGATCACCCGGCCGATCCCGATTCTGGTGATTTCCATCCTGGTTGTCTCGCTGATCGTCGCCTTCTTCGTGCTGCCGACCCAGCTGGCGGGCGGGTCCACCTGGTCACGCGGGCCCATGCGCTCGATCCAGACCTGGGTGGATGGTTATGTCGCCGGCTTTGCCGATAACGTCCTGCGCGGCTGGACGCGTTTTGCGGGCCGGATGCGCTATCTCGTTGCCGTGGCGGGCTTCTGCATCCTGATCGCCTGTTTCACCTTGCTGGGCACGGGCACGGTGCGCTTTGTGTTCTTCCCGAACATTGAAGCTGATTCCATCACCGCCAGCCTTGCCCTGCCGACAGGTGCGCCCTTCGAGGCGACGCGCGCGGCCGCCACGCGCATGCTGGACGAGGCCGAAGCCATGCAGGCCGAATATGCAGAGCGCGGCGAGCCCGTATTTGAGTCTGTTTCGGCTGTCATTGGCGGGCGCACCAGCCTGTTTGGCGGACCCGGCTCGGTCAGTTCAACATCGCTGGCATCGCATCTGGCCCAGATCGAGATACGCCTGACCCCGTCCTCCCAGCGCCGCCTGTCGTCAACCCAGCTGGAGCGTGAATGGCGCACCCGCATCGGCCAGCTGGCAGGGGTCGAACGCCTGACCTTCACCGCCTCTGCCGGTCCGCAAAACCCCGACATCGCCTACCAGCTCTCCCATCCGGATAATGACGAGCTGGAGCGCGCCGTGAACCAGCTGGTGGCGGGCTTGCGCGATGTGGAGGCCTTGAGCGGTATTGATAGCGGCTATGAGCTCGGCAAGCGCCAGCTGGATTTTGCGCTGACCCCGGCAGGCGATGCGGCCGGTTTGCGGGCCGCCGACATTGCCCGTCAGGCCCGCCAGGCCTTCTTTGGCGAGGAAATCCAGCGCATCCAGCGCGGCAGCGAGGAAGTGCGCGTCTTCGTGCGCTACCCGCAAGCTGAACGCACCAGCCTCGACGACCTCTCGCAATTCCGGGTACGCACCGCCGATGGCACCGCTATACCCTTGAGCGTGGCCGCCAGCATGACCGAGACACGCTCGCTGACCTCGATCAATTCGGTGGATGGCCGCCGCGTGATCGAGGTGACGGCGGATGTGGACCGCTCCATCCTCACGCCAGACGATGCGCGTGCCATCGTCGAAAACCGTCTTCTGGCAGACCTTGTATCGCAGTTTCCCCAGCTGCGCTGGGAGCTCTCCGGTGCGGGCCGCGATCAGGCCGAGGATTTTGCTTCCATCGGGCAGGGTTTCCTCTTTGCCATCATCATCATGTACGCCCTTCTGGCGACACAGCTGGGCAGCTATGTCCAGCCGCTGGTCATCCTGATCGCCATTCCCTTTGGCGTGGGCGGGGCGATTTTCGGCCATTTCCTGATGGGTTATGATGTCTCCTTCCCGTCCCTGTTCGGGATGGTGGCGCTCTCCGGCGTGGTCGTGAACGCGTCAATCGTGCTCATGGACCGCTACAACATGAATGTCGCGCGCGGTTACACGCCTGCAGAAGCGATTTCGGAGGCCACCTCCCGGCGCTTCCGGCCCATCCTCATCACCACGCTGACCACCGCTTTCGGGCTTCTCCCCATCATGCTGGAGACCAGTCCGCAGGCGCAATTCCTGGTGCCGATGACCATTTCGCTCGGCATTGGCCTGCTCTTCGCTTCGGCGCTCATCCTGCTGCTCCTGCCCGCCTATGTGCTGATCGTGGAGGATCTGCGCGGGGTAAAAGTGCGCGCGGTCCAGCCCCACGCCGAACCGGCCGAATAGGCTGCGCACACTGCCCGGCTTGACCCGTGGCCTCTCGAGGCTCACTTATCCCGGCCATGAGCGCCCCCGGCCCCGATAACACGATGCTTGAGCCTGCCGATCCTTCTGCGCCTGTGAGCGCAGAAGGGGTCAGTGCTGTGGAAATCGTCACCTTTGGCTGCCGCCTGAATGCCTGGGAAAGCGAGGTCATGCGCGATCATGCGCGCGAGGCAGGGCTTTCCGGCGCGATCATCATCAATACCTGCGCGGTGACGAACGAGGCGGTGCGTCAGGCCCGCCAGACCATACGCCGCATGAAGCGCGATAACCCGTCCGCGCAAATGATCGTCACGGGCTGCGCCGCCCAGATTGATCCCAAGCGCTTTGCCGCCATGCCCGAAGTGGACCGGGTCATCGGCAATGCGGAAAAGCTCAGAAGCGATACTTTCCGCGCGCACGCCATATCCGGCGGCGAGACCGTCTCGGTCGGTGACATCATGGCGGTGACAGAGATCGCCGGGCATCTGGTGGACGGGCTGGAGGGCCGCGCGCGCGCCTATGTGCAGGTGCAGACAGGCTGCGATCATCGCTGCACCTTCTGCATAATCCCTTACGGGCGCGGCAATGCGCGCTCAGCCCCTGTGGGCGATGTGGTCGATCAGGTGCGCCGCCTTGTCGAGACCGGCCATACCGAAGTGGTCCTCACCGGCGTCGACATGACCAGCTGGGGCAATGATCTGCCCGGCACGCCAAAGCTCGGACGCCTCGTAAAGGCGGTACTCAAACTGGTGCCGGACCTGAAACGCCTGCGGCTGTCTTCCATCGATGCCATCGAGATCGATGATGATCTGATGGACGTGATCGCCAGCGAGGAGCGTTTCTGCCCCTATCTGCATCTGTCCTTGCAGGCGGGCGATGACATGATCCTGAAACGCATGAAGCGCCGCCATTTGCGCAGCGATGCCATCGTGCTGACAGACAGGCTGAAAGCCCTTCGCCCTGACATCGCGTTCGGGGCAGACCTGATCGCCGGTTTCCCGACCGAGACCGATGAAATGTTTGAAAATTCGCTGCGTCTCGTGGATGAGTGCCAGCTGGCTTATCTGCACGTCTTTCCCTATTCGCCCCGCCCCGGCACGCCCGCCGCGCGCATGCCGCAGGTCGATGGCAATATCATCAAGGAACGCGCGCGCCTGCTTCGCGAAAAGGGTGAGGCGGCGCTCGCCGCGCATCTCACCTCCATGGTGGGGCGCGAAGAGGTGCTGCTGGTTGAGAAAGACGGTCTGGCGCGCGCGGGCAATTTCGCGCCCGCCCGCATGGACAGCCCCGCCCGGCCCGGCGCGCTGGTGCGCGCGGCCATTACGGGCCATGACGGCACCCATCTCATCGCAGACGCGCTGGAGGCGGTATGAACTGGTTCGGCTTTGGCAAGAAGAAGAGCAAGCCCGAAGAGGCCGCGCCGGAACAGCCTGCCGAAGCTCCGGCAGAGCAGCCTGACGCGCCTGCCCCGGCCCCGGTGGGGGAGACACCTGCGCCGGTTGCCGGTCCCGTACAGGGTGATGCGCTGACGCCGGTACCCGATCCGGCGATGGAGCCCGCGCCCGCGCCGGCGCCAGCACCCGAACCCGAAGCGCCGCCTGCCGCGCCGGTTCCGGCCAAGCCTGAAGGCTTCTTCAAGCGGCTCTCATCCGGCCTCTCCAAATCCTCCGCCCAGCTGTCTGGCGTGTTCACAAAGCGCAAGCTGGATAGCGAAGCGCTCGACGAGCTGGAAGAATTGCTGATCGCGGCCGATCTCGGCGCCGCCACAGCGGCCAAGGTGATCGACCGGCTGGCAAAGGACCGCTTCGACAAGGACGTTACCGACACCGAAATCCGTCAGGCGCTGGCCGATGTCATCACCGAGACGCTGGAGCCCTTTCAGGCCCCGCTCGATATTTCCGGCTCCGCCCCGCAAGTCCTGCTCTTCGTGGGCGTCAACGGGTCCGGCAAGACGACGACGCTCGGCAAGCTGGCGGTGAAGATGACGCGCGAGGGCGCCAATATCATCACCGCGGCGGGAGACACGTTCCGCGCAGCGGCGGTGGAGCAGCTGGAAGTCTGGTCAAAGCGCGCGGGCGCGCACTTTCTCTCCCGGCCCCACGGGGCGGACGCGGCGGGCCTCGCCTATGACGCCGTGCAGGAAGGTCGGCGCATTGGCGCCGACGCCGTCCTCATCGACACGGCAGGCCGCCTGCAGAACAAGGCCGAGCTGATGGAGGAGCTGCGCAAGATCCTGCGCGTGATCGCCAAAGTGGACGAGGCCGCGCCCCACCATGTCGTGCTGGTGCTGGACGGCACGGTCGGCTCCAACGCCATCTCGCAGGCTGAAGCTTTCATGGAGGCGGCAAAAGTCACGGGGCTCGTGATGACCAAGCTGGATGGGACAGCGAAAGGCGGCGCGCTGGTCCAGGTGGCCGAAAAATTCGCCCTGCCCATCCATTTCATCGGCGTCGGCGAGGGAGAGGACGATCTCCAGCCCTTCATTGCGCGTGACTTCGCGCGGGCGCTGGCGGGGCTTGAGGCCTGATGGACGTAACAGCGCTCGCCGCGCTCGCCATGATCGGCTCGGCCATGGCGCATTCGGTGATGACGCTGTTCACCAAGCAGGCAAAGGACACGCTGGTCTTCCGCGCCGTCACGATCGTGCTGTGCGTGCCGGTCTGCCTGCCGCTGGCGATTATCCTGCCCTTTCCCGGCTGGGAGGTGTGGCGCTTCCTGCTCCTGGGTGCCGCCATCATCTGGGCGTTCAACATGTTCCTCATCGCCGCCTTCCAGCGCGGCGAGATGAATCTGGTCTATCCGGTGATGCGCGGCGCTGCGCCCGCCATGGCGGGGCTGTTCGCCTTCTTCTTTCTCGATGAAACGCTGAGCCTCATTGCCATTATCGGCCTTGCTACCGCGTCAGGTGCCATCGTTGCCTTCGCCTGGCCGGAGAAGAACGGCGTGCCCAAGGCGGCGGCGCTGGGTTTTGCGCTGTCTGCCGCTGTGATGACGGCGGGCTATACGGTGGTCGACGCATCGGGCGTGCGCGCCGCCGGAGACCCGATCCTCTATGCGGTCTGGTTCTTCCTGCTGTCGGCGGTGACAATGTCGCTGACGGCGATTGCCCGGCGTGGCCGCCGCATCGTGACAGCGGCGCTGCAGGAGCTCCCCGGTTCTGCCAAGAGCATGATCTTCAATCTCGCCACCTACACGCTCGCGCTCTACGCCTATTCGATCGCGCCCGTGGCGCCGATGGCCGCACTTCGCGAAACCTCCATCGTGTTCGGGGCGGTTCTGGCGGCCCTCGTGCTGAAAGAGCCCTTCGGCCTGCGCAGGGGCGTGCTGGCGCTGATCCTGGCAGGCGGTCTGGCGCTTCTGCAGCTGGGGTAATGCTATTCCGGGGAGGTCGGTTGTCCTCCCCCGTTTACGGGGGAGGTGTCGAGCGCAAGCGAGACGGAGGGGGGGAGCATTTCTGAGTTATCCCCCCCTCGGCCTTTCAGGCCACTCCCCCCGCAGGCGGGGGGAGAAACCGTCAGTGGCTCAGCTCTGACAACACCCCCACTACCAATCCGGCTGGCCAAGGCTTGCGTAATCAGGCAAGGCTGCGCTGAGCAGATAAAGACGCCCCGGAGGCAAGGACACGCATGAGCACCAACGGCAAGACACTCTCCCAAGGGTCCAGACTGCTGGTTGATGTCGGCCCGGCTGCGGTCTTCATGATCAGCTATAATATCGCCAACCGGGTGCTGGACGAGGGCGCGATCTACTGGTCGACCGGCCTGTTCATGGCGGCGACGGCGATTGCGCTCGCCTATGCGGCGATCTCCCAGAAGCGTTTCCCGCCCATGCTGATCGTCACCTTCGTGATCGTCACCCTTTTTGGCGCGATGACGATCTATCTGCAGGACCCGATCTTCATCTTCATCAAGCCGACCATCATCAACCTGTTGTTTGCGTTCACGATCCTGTTCAGCTTCGCCTTCGGCTTCAATGTGTGGAAGGCGCTGTTCTCCTCCGTCTTCGAGATGCCCGAACGCATCTGGACCATTCTGGCGATCCGCTGGGCGCTGTTCTTCATCTTCCTGGCGGCCGTCAACGAAGTGCTGTGGCGCCACATCACCGACAGCGTGGTGGTGGACTCCGCGCGCATGTTCGACTGGTTGGAGCTGTCGGAAGCCTTCTGGGTCAATTTCCGGCTTCTGGGCACCTATCCGATCTTCGCGGTCTTTGTGGCCCTTAACATCCCGATCACGCTGAAATGGGCGCGCGCACCCGGCGAGGGCGAGGATGAGGAAGGCGGCGAGCGGGAAGAGACCGGCGAGGAAATTCCGCAAGGCGAAACCGCCGGGAGCGAACCGGACGCCACGCCTGCTCGGTAGTGCCGTGAAAAGCTCTCTCGCCAGCGCTCTTGACTATGGTCACGGCGAGTTGATTGTGCAGGTGCGAGCCTCGCGCATTACAGTTAGTTCATGATGATGATCCCAGCTCTTCTCGCCCTGTCGCTCATTGCGGCGGACGTCCACTATCCCGCCGGTATCGGCGAGACGCCCAATCCGGATCATTCCGAGGACCGGCCGGTCGTGGTGGAGCTGTTTACCAGCCAGGGCTGCCCGCCTTGCGTGGAAGCCAATCGCCGTTTCGGGGACATCGCGGCGCGCGACGGTGTGATCGCGCTCTCCTACGGGGTCGATTACTGGGACATGTTCGGCTGGGAAGACCAGTTCGCCCAGCCCGCCTTCGCAGACCGCCAGAAGGATTATATCCGCGCGGGCGAGGCGAACCGGGTGTTCACGCCCCATTTTGTCATTAATGGCGGGCCGGAGCGTTTGCGCTTCACCCGTGACGATGTGCCAGGGCGCGTAGCCAGAACCCTGCCTTTGTCAGGCATTATCAGCCTGACCCCGCTTTCCGGCGGCCAGGTCCAGCTGGAGCTTGAAGGCCCGGTGCGTGCCAGTCCCGCAGAGGTCTGGGCGATCACCTACCGGCCTGGCCTCATCGTGGTGCCGATCGAGGGCGGGCGTAATGAGGGCGCACAGATGGAGCACCACAACACGGTGGCCTCGCTGGAACGCCTCGAGGACTGGCATGGCGGCGATTACAGCCTTGAATTTGCCGGTCCGGCGGAGGATTTCGGCCTCGCCGTGCTGGTGCAGGATGGTCCCGGCGGGCGGCTGCTCGCGGCCTCGCGCCTGCGCGACTAGCGTACAGGCGCCCTATTCGGTGACAGGCGTGACAGAGCGCGTGGCGGCCTGCTCCAGCGGCCGGGTCATGCGCTCATAGGCGTCCTCGCTGACGGCGAACCAGAAACCTTGCGCATTGCGGCGCAAGCCCGACGCCTCGTCCATCACATCGTGATCGCTGGCATCGATGTTGATCCGGGCCCGGATGGCGCCCTCTTCCCGGTAAAAGCGGTACTCATAGACCAGCCCGTCAAAGGTGGAGGCGCGGTGAAGCGCAACCGGCGCGCCGGCATCGCCGCTGGCCTCGCCCACATCGCGAAAGCGCACGCGCGCGCCGGCGCTCGCAACCCCGTTGGCGGCGCCGGCCGTAATCAGCTGCCATGTGCGCGGGCTGGCAAGGTCGAAATTGCGCGTTGCCGGGCTTTCGCGTTCCAGAATATAGGCCGGGCCGCTCTCCGGCACGATATAGGCCCGCGCAATGCGTGACGGCTCCACATTGAAGAAATCAAGGCCCAGCCAGCGGCCCGGATCGGCAATGTCCGGCAGGCTGCCCTGCACGGCGAAGGCGCGCTCCTGTCTGCCGGTGCGGATATAGAGCCGGTCGTCTCCGCGCGTATGGCCCACGATCAGCGAGGCGAGCCGGTTCCCGTCTGCATCGGTGATGACCAGGCTGGTGCCCGATCCGCCTGCCGCCGGATCATCCACGCCCAGCCGGTCAAACCGGCCGGCATCATTGGTCAGCGCTGCCGCATAGCTCAGTGATGACAGGCCTGCATCAAGCTCGGCCAGATGTTCCGCCCTCACGGGATAATTGCCCCGCGACGGCATGGTCCAGCCCTCTGGTGTGCGCTCCATGCGGAACAGAGTGTCAGGTGTGATGATCTCTATCGCCGCGGCCTGTCCCGCCATCTCGCTCCAGCCCGGCAGAACCGGCCCGGACACGTCCGGGCGGGCATCGCGCACCGCATCGGCCACCAGTGCAGCCATTCCGGCAGCCAGAAGCACCAGTCCGCTCCCGGCGATGATGAAGGCGCGGCGGGCGCGCCGTCCGAACAGGCGATAACGGATCATGGGCGCCGCCTCCGCCGTAACAGGGTTGTCAGTATCGCCAGGCCGATCACCAGCAAGGGGGGCACCCAGATGGTCCAGAATTGCAGCCGGCTTTCCAGGGCCACGATCTCACGCCGGAAACCGCGCTCCACATCGCGTAGTGCCGCGCGGGCAGCGACAATACGCTCCCTGAGAGCCTCCGCGCGCGCGGCGCTTGCCGGAGCGGCTCCGCCGAGCGTGGAGGCCTCTCCGGCGGCACTCAGGCGTGCCAGAGAGCCTTCCGCATCGGAGAGCTCGGCGCGCAGCGCGTCCTGCAGCTCCCGGAAGCGCGTCTCGGCTTCGCTGCGTAAGGCCTCCACCCGCAGCATGGGCCGCGCAGATCCGGTGCGCGAGCGCAGATTGACCAGTGCCGGATCACCGGCCAGCGCGTCAGCCAGATTCAGCATCAGGGCCAGATTGTCAGCGACCATCTGCTCGCCGCCTGCGCCGTCGGCCCGCAGATAGAAGGCCGGATCAAGCCAGTCGGCATCAGCGATCACGATAATCTCCGCGTCCGCCGGCCCGGCAAGGTGCTGCGAGGCTTCAAAGCGGATGTCGCCAGTGGGCGGACCGTCCGGGAAGGCGGTGCTGACAGGGCCGCTCAGCCGCGCGGCAAGGGCCAGCGGCGCGTTGCTGTCCGGTATGTAGTCACGCTGCAGCACATCCGGCGACGGCGAGGTGGCGGCGATATCGCTGTCGATGCGCGCACCTTCCTGCCCTGTGGCGGCCAGCACGGTGAAATCGGCCTCCCCGCCGAGATGTTGCACGATGCCGGGCGATCCGAAATTCACCCCCTGGGACAGGGCCGCCGTCGCAGGCATCGTGCCGGACAGTCCTGATGGCGGCACGGAGAACCAGAGCGGATAGGCGCGCGTGCGCGTCCGGCCCGCCTCATTCACCTGTACCGGCAGGCCGTGCTCACGGTCCATGGCGGTATAGGTCGGATCATAGCCAATGCCCCAGCGCGACAGGAGGCGCGGCAGGCGCGAGGTGCGAAGCGCATTGACCGGCGGCAGGCCGTCCGGCCCTGTGCGTAGTGCCAGATGGGCCAGAGGGTCGATACTGACAAACACCCGGCCGCGGCGCAGGACATGCTGGTCGACCAGATAGAGCTGCTCTTCGGTCAGGTTGGGCGGGTGCAGCAGGAAGAGGGCATCGGCGTCGGGAATGGCGCTGAAGCGCTCATCCAGCCAGCGCACATCATAGGTCTGCGCGAGCGCATCGATCATGGGATTGGCAGAGCGACCGTCCTGTCCCGGCGCGAAGGGCAGGGAGGAAATGATGGCGATGACGGGGGTGCGCGCGCGTTCCAGCTCGGCAATTACCCGCACGATCTCATATTCCAGCCGGGCTTCTTCCGCCGGATCGAAAAAGGCGATGATGCGTGTGCCGTCCAGCGTATTGGTGCCGGCCAGACCGAAGAATAGCTGGCCGCCATCTTCTGTCGGCACCGCTTCCAGACCGGCGGCAATGGCGGCGTCTTCTGCCGTGCTGAAGGGCTGCGGGTCTATTTCTGAAAGCTGGATACGTCCGCCGGAGCGCGCCGCGACACCGCGCAAAAGCTCGCGCACGCGCGCGCCATAGGCGCGCAGCGCCGGATAGCGGGCCGCCGCCCCGCGCGAATAGTAGAAATTCAGGGTTATCGGCTCTTCCAGCCGGTTGATGACCTCTATCGTGCCGGGGCTGAGCTGGTAGAGCCGCCCTTCGGTGAGGTCCAGCCGCACCCCGTCGGCAAACAGGCTCGCCAGCAGGTTCAGGCCCAGAAAGCCCGCCACCAGACCTGAAACGACCAGTGCCAGAAGACGCGCCGGATTCATCGCCCGCCTCCGCGCCGCGTATCGATCAGCGCCATGGCAAGGGCGAGGCCCGTGGCGATGAGCGATATGAAATAGATGAGGTCAGCCAGGCTGATGACGCCGCGCCGCAGGGAGTCAAAGCGCGACAGCGCGGACAGGCCTGCCATGGCCTCGGCAAACACGCCGGGCAGGCGTGAGGCGACGGCGTCCAGCACCAGCGGCAGGCCGGCCGCTGTCAGGACAAGGCAAACCCCCATGGCCAGCACGAAGGCGACAACCTGGTTGGAGGTGGTCCCCGAGAGGGCCTGCGAGATTGCCAGATACCCGCCAGCCAGCAGCAGGCCGCCAAAATAGGCGGTCGCAATGGCGGCATTGTCAGGATTGCCCAGATAATTGACCGCCATCCACAAAGGAAAGGTCAGTGCCAGTGCCAGCGCGGCGATGGTCCAGGCGGCGAGGAACTTCGCCAGCGCGGCTGCCCAGAGCGGTATGGGCGCGGCCAGCAGCATTTCCAGCGTGCCGGTTTCACGCTCCTCCGCCCAGGCGCGCATGGCCAGCGCGGGCATCAGCACCATCAAAAGCCAGGGCAGATAGTCAAAAAGCGGTGTCAGATCGGCGCGCCCGGACTCAAACAGTCCGCCCACATGCCAGGCAAAGCTGGGCGCGGCGATCGAGAAGGCGGTCAGGAACACCCAGGCCAGCGGCGTTTCAAAATAGGCGGCGAGCTCACGCCGGTAGACAGCCCATAATGGCGTCATGGCAACGCCTCCTTGCGGCTGCGTCCCGGCTTTTGCGTTGCCTGTTCCTCGCTATGACGCGTCAGCAGGCGGAAAGCCCCTGCCAGGCTCTGGTCCGGCGCTGTGCTGATGAGGCCGGCGGGCGTCGTATCGCTGACAATCCGGCCGCCGGTGATGAGAATCGCGCGGGTACAGATCGCCTCCACCTCATCGAGCAGGTGGGTGGAGATCAAAATGGTCTTCTCTGGCGCCATCATGCGGATCAGGGCGCGCACCCCGTCCTTCTGGTTGGGATCCAGACCGTCGGTCGGCTCATCAAGGACGAGGACCGCCGGGTCATGGGCAATCGCGGCGGCCAGCGCGGCGCGGCGCTTGAAGCCTTTGGACAGCATGCCGATGGGCCGGTCTGCCGCCTCGCCCATGCGCGCGCGCTCCAGCGCCAGCTCTGCCGCATCACGAAGCGCCTTGCCGGTGAAGCCGCGCACGCGCAGATGAAAGCGGGCAAAGGCGCGCGGTGTCATGGCCGGATAGGCGGGGGCGCCCTCGGGCAGATAGCCAAGCGCACTCTGGGCGGCGTGGCGCGCGCGCACCGCATCATGGCCGGCGATCAGGGCGGTGCCCGAATCCGGTTCAAGACACCCGGTCAGCATGCGCATGGTGGTGGATTTGCCTGCCCCGTTAGGGCCGAGCAGGGCAACGACCTCGCCCTTCTGCGCGGAAAAGCTGATCCCGTCGACGGCGCGCGTGGAGCCGAAATGTTTCACGAGGTCATGCGCGTCGATCATGGGCGGGCAAGAACCTGAGTGGCAGGAAAGGGATGAGCCAAATCCATAGCGTGCCTTGCGCGCCGCGGCTAGCGGATCATGCGTTCTGGCTGCAGGTTCTGCGTCGGAATTTCTGGGTGTACCGGCCAGCCCGGCAGGCCCGGATCCGGGGGGCTGGGGGGGCTGAAATCCAGATCAGGCCTGTGGCCCGGAACCGGCCGGCAGGGTCAAAATGGGCACGCGGTGAGGCGCGCGGACGGCGGGAATAAGGCGGGACTGTGGCAGAGCATGAAATCTTTGTAAGCCGCGCCGAATTCGCGCAGTGTGTCTCTCACGCAAGCTGGACCCGGAAATGAAATCATTGAATGCGCAGACTGCGGAGCCGAAGGTGATGTTTGATCGCCGCGAGCTGGATACGATTTTGCGCGTGTATGGCATGATGGTGGCAGCGGGCGAATGGCGCGACTACGCGATTGATGGCCTCAAAGACCGCGCGGAGTTTTCCGTTTTCCGCCACGCCGCCGAGTTTCCCCTCTACCGTATCGTCAAGACGCCCGCCGATGCGCGAAAGCAGGGCGCGTGGAAGATAGTGTCGGCCACGGGTGTGATCCTCAAGCGCGGCCACGAGCTGCATCTGGTGCTCAAGGTTTTCGACAAGGCGCGCCTGCGGCTGGCGTGAAGTGGCGATCTCTCTTGTCCTCCCCCGTTTACGGGGGAGGTGGTCCGAAGGACCGGAGGGGGGATGTTTTATTATGAGTTCCCCCCCCCCTCGCCGCTTCGCGGCACTCCCCCCGTGAACGGGGGGAGACAGGGACAAGCCGGGCCATGACAACAATCAGGCAATAAAAAACGCCCCGGCCAGATGACCGGGGCGCTTGCTGTTTCACTTAGGGGCGTTGAAGCCTAGTCGCGGCCCAAGAGCGACATCAGCACCTGGAAGATGTTGATGAAGGCGATGTAGAGGTTCAGCGCGCCATAATTGGTCAGCACGGCCATGGAACGCTGGTCGCCTGCAACGCTGGCATAGGTCAGCTTCAGGTTCTGCGTCTGCCAGGCGGTGACGCCCGCCATCAGCACCAGCACCGCGATCTGGATCAGCAGCTCGGTCATGCCGGACTGGATGAAGAAGGCGTTGATCAGGCCAATGGCGATCACACCCAGCACACCCATGAAGAGGAAGACCCGCAAGGGCTGCAGGTTCGTCTTCGTGGTATAGCCGTAGAGCGAAAGGCCAAGGAAGGCGGCAGCCGTCATGGCAAAGGCCTGGGCGATGGTGCCGAAATCAACACTGAGCGTTGCCCCGCCAGCCGTCTGCACGGCCATTCCGCCGGTGGCCATGGCCACCCAGATGGACAGGCCCGTGCCGATCAGGGCGACAATCGTCCAGTACAGCAATGCCGATCCCATCGGGGAGGGATTGCGCATGAAGAACATGGAGCCGAACAAGAGCACGATCGGGCCGAACTGCACGACGAACAGAAGCGGCGTGCCCAGCACGGCCTGGGTCAGTGCCGGAACGCTGCCGACAACAAAGGCCAGCGCGCCTGACACAAGCAGGCCAAGGGCCATCTTGTTGTAGACGCCCAGCATGAAGCTGCGAAGCCCGGCATCGACAGATGTGTCGAGCGTGCCTGCGCCATAGGCGGGTCTGGAAAACTGGTTCATGGGTGTCTCACTAACCTCATTGCAAACAGGGGCAGCGGACGGGTGCGAAGGCACCCACGCTTGGAGCTATATATCAGGGTGAAACCCGCGCAGTTCAAGGAAAACCGGCTGATATTGTGCGTCAGGCGGCTTTGCGCTCGAAATCCATGAAGACCGGCTCGATGTCGCCCAGATGCTTGGACTGGTAGCGCGTCGTGATGTGGTCGGTGGGCGCGACACGCCAGTCATCGGCGCCGCTGGCTGTCCAGCTGAACTCTGGCACGTCCAGAAGCAGGGGCAGCGCCCAGTCGGCATAGACCCGCACATCGGTGGCGACACGCAAAGTGCCGCCGGGTTTGAGGATGCGCGCCAGCTGCGCTGCCGTATCTTCCTGCACAAACCGGCGGAAGGCGTGGCGCTTTTTCGGCCAGGGATCAGGAAAGAGCAGAAACACCCGGTCAAATGAGGCATCGGGCATGCGCTCGATCTCGTCACGCGCATCGGCGCGTTTCACCCGCACATTGGAAAGCCCGTGCTCCTCAATGCCGGTGAGCGCCTTGGCCACGCCATTGAGGAAGGGCTCGATACCGATAAAGCCGGTATCGGATGCACGCGCCGCCTGTCCGATCAGATGCTCGGACGCGCCAAACCCGATCTCCAGCACATGGGTGTCAAAGCCCGCCAGCAGGGCGCGCGGATCAAGCGCGCCCTCATCGGCCCAGCTCAGCCCCGGCAACATCGTGTCGACAAGCTGCTGCTGGCGCGCGGACAGGGGATGGCCCTTCGCCCGCCCGTAAAGGCGGCGCGACTGGGGGTGCGGCGCGTCACTCATGGCGTCAGGCAAGGCCCTTGAGCTGGTCAACGAGGTCGGTCTTCTCCCAGGAGAAGCCGCCATCAGCGTCCGGCGTGCGGCCGAAATGGCCATAGGCCGCCGTGCGCGCATAGATGGGCTTGTTGAGCTGGAGATGGGTGCGGATGCCGCGCGGCGACAGATTCATCAGCTGCGGCAGGGCGCTTTCCAGCTTGGCTTCATCAATCTGCCCGGTCCCGTGGAGGTCCACATAGACCGCCAGAGGCTTGGCCACGCCGATGGCGTAGGCGAGCTGGATGGTGCATTTGCGTGCCAGACCTGCAGCCACGACATTCTTGGCCAGATAGCGCGCCGCATAGGCCGCCGAGCGGTCGACCTTGGTCGGATCCTTGCCGGAGAATGCGCCGCCGCCATGGGGCGCCGCGCCGCCATATGTGTCCACGATGATCTTGCGGCCCGTCAGGCCGGCATCGCCGTCAGGCCCGCCAATGACGAACTTGCCGGTCGGGTTCACATAGAACTCGTCCTCGGGCGGGAACCAGCCCTCCGGCAGGACCGACTTCACCACCGGACGCACCAGATCACGCACCTCGTCGAGCGAGGTGGAGGCGGTATGCTGGGTGGAGACGACCACGCTGGTTACACCGACAGGGCGGCCATTCTCATAACGCAGCGAAACCTGCGACTTGGCGTCCGGCTCGAACTGCTTGACCGCGCCGGTTTTACGAAGCCGCGCCATCTCTTTCAGGATCTGGTGGGAGTAGAGGATGGGGGCAGGCATCAGCTCGGGCGTCTCGTCGGTGGCAAAGCCGAACATGATGCCCTGATCGCCCGCGCCTTCCTCGGTGTAGGAGCCGGTGCCCTCATCCACACCGGCCGCGATGTCGGCGGACTGCTCGTGGAGATAGTTGGAGAAGGCCGCCGTTTCCCAGTGGAAGCCGTCCTGCTCGTAGCCGATATCCTTTACCGCCGCGCGCACCGCCGCCTCGATCTCGCCGCTGGAGACGTCATGGGCGCTGCGCACCTCGCCTGCCAGAACAATCCGGTTGGTCGTGGTCAGCGTCTCGCAAGCCACCCGGGCAACCGGGTCCTTGTCCAGGTAGAGGTCGACAATCGTGTCGGAAATCCGGTCACAGACCTTGTCAGGATGGCCTTCGGATACACTCTCGCTGGTAAAGATATAGGATGAACGCGCCACTAGCGACCTCATATAAAGCTTCCTTTATATGAGGGCTTAAAGACCATCTGGGCCGCGAACGCAAGCGTGTAAGTGTAAGCTTGCCCTATTCGGCGGCCTGATCGGTATCGGCCAGAGAGCGGACAAGCTCCAGTACGCGGCGGCGCACCTTGGGGTCGGTGATCTTCGAGAAGGCCTGCGCGAGCGCCACGCCGTCGGGCGATTGCAGGAAGTCATTGACGATCGGGGTCTGGTCGCCTTCGGCAAATCCGGTGGGCTGCTGTGCCGTGCCTGTGGCGCCATCGTAGAAGAAGGCAACCGGCACTTCGAGAACCCGCGCCAGATGCCAGAGCCGCCCTGCGCCTATGCGATTGGCCCCGCGCTCATATTTCTGCACCTGCTGGAAGGTGACGCCGAGCTCCTCGCCAAGCTTCTCCTGGCTCATCGCCATCATCTGCCGGCGCAGGCGGACGCGCGAACCGACATGACGGTCAATCGGATTGGGCTCTCGCGGGTTTGGCGACATGACAAACTATCCTCGAATAAACGAGCCCGCATGTCCTTGATAAACAATACCACGGTTAGTTTCACTATCGAAGTGAAAACAATCTCCGGTGTTACTGTCTCTGGTTTCGGGCAGAGGCAATGAAAACGGCAAGTTGCAGGCAACCGAGTAATAGAAGCCCACATACAATCCATGGGATGTTCCCGTAGATCGCATAAGGTACTGGTTGGAGCGCTGAAGGCACGTTTATGTCAAGTGTCTCGCTCATTCGCGGATCAGTTAACCGGACTGCCCGGCCATAGGCATCAATCAGGCCCGATGCGCCTAGCGAGGCCGAGCGCACCATGGGCAGACCTTCCTCAATGGCCCGGTAGCGCGCCTGATTGAGATGCTGGCGCGGGCCGGCCGAATTTCCGTACCACGCGTCGTTGGAGATGTTCAGAAGGAAGCCGGGCCGGTTCTCCCCGCGCGGCGCGAAGCGCGGAAAGATCACCTCATAACAGATCAGCGGCGCGAAGGCGGGAAAGCCGGCTATCTGCAAGGTCTGCGCTCCCGGCCCCGGCGTGTAATAGGGCGCGTTCATGGACAGGGTGGTGAAGCCGAACAGCCCGGTGATCAGCTGGACCGGATTGCCCTCACCAAACGGCACCAGACGCACCTTGTCATAAATCGCCTCGACCGCCCCGGCTCCGCCCTCGAAATGCAGCGCGGCCAGCGAGTTGTAGTAAAGTTCGCCTTCGGGGAAGCGCTCGCGGCGGGTGACGCCGCTCCACAGCCGTGTGCCGTCCGGCAGCGTGTCCTCGATCCTCATGAGAACGGAGCTGTCTTCCAGCATCACGGTGGGAATGGCGCCTTCGGGCCAGATGACCGCGTCCACATCTTCAAGGCCGGGCTGCATCGTCAGGTCGAGATAGGTCTGGAGAATGGGCAGCCGGTTGGCAAAGCGCTTTTCGCGCTGGTCGACATTCACCTGCACGATGCGCAGCCGTGTATCGGTGAGGCTGCCTTCAGCTCCGGCGAGCCGCGTACTGCCCCAGCCCCACATGCCGGCCAGCATCACCGTGCTGAGGGCCAGCGGTATGGCGCGCACCAGCCAGTGGCCGCGCCCGGAGAGGGCCGCCGGGCTGGCAAAGGCGAAGAGCACAAAGGCGGAGAGTCCCAGCGCGCCAATAAGGCTCGCCATCTGGCTGATGGGCGTGCCCGCTTCAAAGACATGGCCGGGCAGATTCCACGGGAAACCCGAGAACAGCACCGAGCGGGCAAACTCCACCAAGGTGAACAGGACGGCAAACAGGGCGATGCGCATCGGGCCTTCTGGTGCGAAGCGGACATAGAGGCTCGCCACCAGCCCCCAGAACAGGGCAAGCCCGCCCGGCAGCAGGGTCAGCGGCGCCCAGATCAGCCAGGCATGTTCTTCCGCGCTGACGAGGAAGGCATTGGCGACCCACCACGTGCTGCCAAGGAAATAACCGGCGGCAAATGTCCAGCCGCGCCAGAAGCCGGCGCGCAAGCGCCGCTCGCGCCTCCGCGCCGCGTCCAGAGAGAGGACCAGCAGGACAAGACCGAAAATAAGCGCTGGAGCGGAGTGGAAGGGTGCATGGGCCAGCGTGGAGAGAAAGCCGAGTGCAAACAGGGCAAGCCCGATGCGCCAGCCGCGCGCAGTCTGCCACCAGTCGAGCAGTGCCCCGCTGACGCGTGCTCCGCGGCGGACCATGTCAACTGCGCGCATTATTGCAGATTTCCGGCGTCTCCCGCGCCGTCCTTGCGCGAACGGATACGTACCCGGCGGATGCGCCGCGGATCGGAATCGAGAATTTCAAACTCCAGCCCGGTCGAGTGGGCGATCACCTCGCCGCGTTCAGGCACACGCCCTGTCAGCATGAAGACAAGCCCGCCCAGCGTATCGACATCCTCGATCTCGTCTTCGGTGGCGACCGGACGGCCGATTGCCTCGGCCAGCTCATCAAGCGAGGTACGCGCATCGGCTTCCCACACATGGGGGCCACGCGCCCGGATCAGCGGGCCTTCGGCCTCGTCATGCTCGTCATCAATCTCGCCAACGATCGGCTCCAGCAGGTCTTCCAGCGTCACCAGCCCGTCCGTGCCGCCAAATTCGTCGACGACAAGCGCCATGTGCATGCGGCGTGACTTCATCCGTACCAGCAGGTCGGCGGCGCGCATTGAGGGCGGGACATAGAGCAGGGGACGGCGTACCTGCGGCAGGATTTTTGCCGCCGCCCAGTCTTCCGGGCGCTGGCCATCGGGATTGCCGGCCAGATGCGCGATGAGATCCTTAATGTGAACCACGCCGACCGGATCGTCGAGCGTTTCACGATAGACCGGCAGGCGCGAGTGTGACGCGTCGGCGAACAGGCGCGCTGCATCGCCCAGCGCAGTGTCGATCTCCATCGCCACGATGTCGGCGCGCGGCACCATCACATCGGCCACACGCAGCGCATCCAGCGCGTTCACATTGAAGGAGAGTTCCCGGTCGGCGGTCTGGCCCGCCTGGTTTGTGCCGGCCTCGTGGGTCTCCGTATGGAGAGCTGCCGCGAGGTCCGGGACGGGGCGCCGGTGAATGGCGCCTTTCAGCCGGGCCATGAGACTTCGTCTTGGCGGATCGTCACTCATCACGCTCATATGCGTTCTTTATAGGGATTCGCGATACCCAGCCGGGCCAGAGCCGCGATTTCCACTGCCTCCATCTGTTCTGCCTCGGCCTCTTCCTTATGGTCAAAACCGTTAAGATGAAGAACGCCGTGTACCGCAAGATGGGCCGCGTGATCCACAAGCGCAATGGCGCGCGTGTTCGCTTCGGCCTGACAGGTCTCGAAAGCAAGAGCAATATCGCCCGGATACTGTTCCGATTCCGGCGCCGGGAAGGACAATACATTGGTCGGCTTGTCCTTGCCCCTGAAACGCTGGTTAAGCGATTGCAGCTCGCCATCGCCGGCAAACAGGATCACGGCCGGGCCGGGGCGGGGGTCTTCGATCATTGCAAGGACGGCTGACACCGCTTCAAGACAGCGCGCCTCCAGACCGGCCACCGCTTGCCAGCCTTCGTGTTCGATCACGATCTCGCAGGCGCCCTCATCCACCATGCTTGGCATCCGCACGTTCATAGGCATCGACGATCATCCCCACCAGATCGTGGCGGACCACATCGGCGCGGGTAAACCGCGTGACCGCAATGCGCGGCACGCCAGAGAGGATGTTGAGCGCATCGGCCAGCCCGGACGGTTCGCGCGGGCCCAGATCAACTTGTGAGGGATCGCCGGTAACCGCCATGCGCGAACCCTGACCCAGCCGGGTCAGCATCATGCGCATCTGGGCGCGGGTGGTGTTCTGGGCCTCGTCACAGACTATGAAGGCCCGGTTGAGCGTGCGCCCGCGCATGAAGGCGAGCGGGGCTACCTCGATACGGCGCTCCTCACGCATCTTGTCGACGACTTTCTGGGTCAGCGCATCGCGTAGAGAGTCCCAGATTGGCAGGAGATAAGGATCGATCTTCTCGTTGAGATCACCGGGCAGGAAGCCGAGGCGTTCACCGGCCTCCACCGCCGGACGGGTGATGACCAGCCGGTCGATCTCCCCGCGCGCCAGCTTTGCCGCGCCCCACGCAACTGCGAGCAATGTCTTGCCGGTGCCGGCAGGCCCGACACCAAAAATCATGTCGTAGCGGTCTTCATCCTTCAGCGCGCGGACATACTCCGCCTGGCCATTGGTGCGGGCGGCAAAGCTCACCCCGCGCGGCACGCGGATAATGGTCTCGTCGCCGGCGCTGACGGGCGTGTCGTCCATACGGCAGGCCGCGCGCACGGTTTCAGGGTCGATGACCAGCCCGGATTCGGCGCGCGCATAGAGCGCATGGACCACGCGGGAGGCATCGGTTCTCGCGCGCTTGTCTCCGCCCGACAGCAAAAGCTGGCCGCCACCGGGCGCCTCGACATGCACGCCAAGCTCGGTTTCCAGCGCGATCAGATTGGCATGGCCGGGGCCTGCCAGCGCGCGTACATGGGCCGCTTCATCGAAATGCAGGGTCTCGGCAGGTGCGCGCTCTGTGCGCTTGGGTCGCGGGGTCCGGCTCACGCGGCGCAGCTCTCCCCGCTCAGCAGGCGGCCGCCAAGCGCGTTCTTCGAGGCAGAGACGATCTCTACCATGGCGATCTGGCCGATAAGGCTCGCAGGGCCGTCACAATGGACACCTTGCAGATACGGGCTGCGCCCGCCCAGCTGGCCGGGATTGCGCCCCTTACGTTCAAAGAGCACGGGCAGGCTCTTGCCCACCATCGACGCGTTGAAGGCCTGTTGCTGGGTGTCCAGCAGGGCCTGCAGGCGGGCGAGGCGTTCGGTCTTCACCGCTTCATCCACCTGGCCTGCCATGGCCGCGCCCGGCGTGCCGGGACGGCGCGAATACTTGAAGGAGAAGGCCGATGCATAGCCAACCGTCTCGACCAGCTTCATCGTATCGGCAAAATCGCTTTCCTGCTCGCCGGGGAAGCCGACAATGAAATCTCCGGAGAGGGCGATGTCGGGGCGCAGGACACGCAGCCGCTCGATGAGAGCGACGTACTCAGCCACTGTGTGCTTGCGGTTCATGGCCTTGAGGATGCGGTCAGAGCCCGCCTGCACCGGCAGATGCAGATAGGGCATCAGCTTTTCTTCTGATGCGAAGGCCTCAATCAGATCCTCATCCATGTCGTTCGGGTGGGAGGTGGTAAAGCGGATGCGGTCAATCCCGCCAATCATGGCCAGATGCCGGATCAGGCGCGCCAGTCCCCAGCGCCCGCCTGCTTCTTCGCCGGCCGGCGCTTCGCCCGAATAGGCGTTGACGTTCTGGCCCAGCAGGGTGATCTCGCGCACGCCTCGGGCTGCCAGCGCGCGCACTTCGGCGGTGATCTGGGCGGCAGGGCGGGAGTATTCCGCGCCGCGCGTATAGGGCACCACGCAGAAGGAGCAGAACTTGTCGCAGCCCTCCTGCACCGTCACGAAGGCGCTGAAACCCTCCACATGGCGCTTGGGCGCGGCCAGCGCGTCGAACTTCTCCTCGACCTCGAACTCGGTCTCCAGCGCCTCGCCGCGCTCGCGATGGACCCGCGCGATCAGTTCGGGCAGGCGGTGATAGGTCTGCGGGCCGACGACCAGATCGACGACCGGCGCGCGGCGCTGGATTTCCGCGCCTTCGGCCTGCGCCACGCAGCCAGCAACCGTTACCGTCATTTGCCCGCCAGCGGCTTCCTTCTCGGCTTTCAGCGGCTTCAGACGCCCCAGCTCTGAATAGACCTTCTCGGCGGCCTTTTCGCGGATATGGCAGGTATTGAGGATGACAAGGTCGGCGCCCTCTGGCGCATCCGCCGGCTCATAGCCGAGCGGGACCAGCAGATCGCGCATGCGCTCTGAATCATACACATTCATCTGGCACCCATAGGTGCGGATGAAGAGGCGTTTGCGGGCCGTCGTTTCAGTCTGTTTGGCGGTCATGGGCAGAGGCGATTATCCTTTTTCGCCGTCTTTGAGTTTCACCGCGTAAAGCTCCAGCCGGTGATCGACGAGCTTGTAGCCGAGGCGGCGCGCAATGGCTTCCTTCATCTTCTCGATCTCTTCGTCATAGAACTCGACGATATCGCCGGATTTGAGATCGATCAGGTGATCGTGGTGATCCTCGGTCGCTTCCTCATAGCGCGAGCGCCCGTCGCGGAAATCATGGCGCTCGATAATCCCGGCATCCTCAAACAGACGCACCGTGCGGTAGACGGTGGCCAGCGAGATGCGGTTGTCCACGCTGGCGGCGCGGCGATGCACCTCCTCGGCGTCGGGATGGTCTTCGGCTTCCGACAGCACGCGCGCGATCACGCGGCGCTGTTCGGTCATGCGCAGACCTTTTTCGATGCATAATTGTTCAATGCGATCTGACATGGGTCAGCCTCCATGAAGCGCTCGTCCGCGCAAGGCTATTACACTCTGTCCTTAGCCTTGCAGGCCAAATCTGTCCATTCCTGCTATAGGCTGCGCGACATTACCAGCGCATCCGAGCCATCGCGATAATAGCGCGTCCGGTGTCCGGCCTCGTTCCATCCGGTAGTGCGGTATAGCGCGATAGCCGCCGCATTGTTCACTGACACCTCAAGGAACGCGTTTGCCGCGCCGCGCCGCTGCGCTGCTTCCAGCCCTGCCTTGACCAGCGCCCGGCCAGCGCCAGCCCGGCGCGCCGATGGCAGGACGGCCAGTGTCAGCATCTCTGCCTCATCGGCTATCGTGCGCATCAGTATGAAGCCCAGCGGCGCCTCTCCCTCGCGGGCAATAACCGCATCCATCCCCGGCCCCGCCAGCAGGGCCTCAAAGGCTGCCGCGTCCCAGACCTCCCCGCCATCAAAGGCTTTCGCGTGCAGGGCTGCGAGCAATTCGCTGCTCTCAGGCCCAGCAGCAAGAATGTCCGCGCTCACGGGATGATGCCGCCCGGCAGCGCCGCGTCCGGCGGGCGGGCATAGTGGGGGCTCGGCAGGGGCGTGTCGCTGCCTGCTTCACGCGTCAGTGTCAGCAGCGCCTCAAGGGGTGGATGATCTGCCCAAGTCGCAGACGGGTCGAGAAGCTGTGCGCCAGACCCGGCAAGGTGATCCGCGCCGCTGGCGGTAAAGGCTTCTTGGGCATCTGCCACGTCGCTGCGAACCGGCTCGCCCTGCGCCGCGCCGCGGCTGAACACCTGCCAGACCAGCTCGCTGCGGCGGGCGTCATGGACAGTAAACACCGCCGCGCGGCCTTCCGGATCGGCTTCGTGTGCCATCGCCGCCAGGCTGGAAATGCCAACCGCCTGCGCGCCGCTCCCCAGTGCCAGCCCGCGGGCAAAGGCCGTTCCAGCGCGCGTCCCGGCAAAACTTCCCGGTCCCGTCGCGACGCCGATGCGCCAGAGCTCGCCCGGCGCAATACCAGCCTCATCAAGCAGTTCGCCCACCAGAGGCGCCAGCCTTTCAGCCTGCCCGCGCTCCATCGCCTCGTCGCGCTGGAGGATCCGGCCATCGGCCAGCTGCAGCGCAGCCGCGCACCATCGCCCGGTCGTGTCGATGACCAGAACCGGGCGATGGAGGGGGGCACTTGCCATGAGGGGCCTATTTCAGAATGCGCGCAGCCTCGTCAAAGGCGAGGCGCGGCAGGCGCGGGAAGAGTTTCTCGGTCGTTCCATAGCCGATATTGACCAGGAAGTTCGAGCGCCAGTGCTTCATCTTCGGGTCGGACGCGAAAAACTCCTCATCCACCTTGGCCGCGTCGAACCCGCTCATCGGGCCGCAATCAAGGCCGAGCGCACGGGCGGCCAGGATCAGATACGCGCCTTGCAGCGTGCCATTGCGCACGCCATTGGCCTTGCGCGCCTCGTCGGAGGCAAACCATTCCTTGGCTCCGGGATCATGCGGGAAAAGCTGGGGCACCTTCTCGTGAAATTCCCAGTCCCACGCCACGATGGCCGTCACCGGCGCACTCATCGTCTTGTCGATATTGGACGGGATCAGGAAGGGCCTGAGCCGTTCCTTGGCCGCGCCTTTCAGGAAGATGAAGCGCGCGGGCGAGTTGTTCGCGCTGGTCGGGCCGTATTTGAGAAGGTCGTAGAGCGCCTGGATTGTCGTGTCCGACACATCCTTGTCCTCCCACGTGTAGAAGGTGCGCGCACCCCGGAACAGCTGGTCCAGCGCGTGGTCGGGCAGGGTTTTGTGGCGGTCTTCCAGTACCAGTTCGCTCATGGGGGGACTCCTCATTCTCGTCTTGCGCCAGCTCTGGCTGGCAGGAAGGGCTTCGACACGAGATAAGCCACCAGGGTCGCACTGGCCATGGCCGCGCTGGAAAAACCGCTCTTCCCCGGAATAGTTTTTCCTGATGCTCCGCACATCCGTGCGTCGCTGCGGGCAATCCCCGATCAAGCCGGGGACAGGCAGTGCCCGGCAGCCGGTCGGCCTTGCAGGCCGCAAAGCGGCCTGAAAAGCGCGATCCCCGATCGTAGCCGGGGACGGGCCTTCGCGCCCGCGACTTTTCGCGGAACATCGCAACGCGGATGCGTTGCGGAATCAGAGAACCTGTTTAAACCACCGCCTCGACGCCCAGAACCTCCGGCACATAGTGCTTGAGCAGATTCTCGATCCCGCTTTTCAGCGTCATCGTCGAGGACGGGCAGCCCGCGCACGCGCCGCGCATATGCAGGCTGACAATGCCGGTTTTCTCGTCATAGGCGTGAAACACGATATCGCCGCCATCCTGCGCCACGGCCGGGCGCACGCGCGTATCGATGACCTCGCGGATTTCCTTCACGATGGCCGCTGTCTCGCCTTCATAGACGGTTTCGGCCTCTTCGCCGGACCCGGAGAAAAGCGGTTTGCCCGATTGCAGCACATCCATGATCGCGCCCAGCACGGCAGGCTTGATATGGACCCATTCCACGCCCTCGCCCTTGGTGACAGAGACGAAATCGGACCCGGCAAACACGCGCACCACGCCCTCAACGGCGAACAGTTCGCGCGCCAACAGCGAGGATTGCGCCTCTTCGGCCGTTGCAAAATCGCGCGGCGTTTCCGGCGCGATCTCCTGACCGGGCAGGAATTTCAGCGTATCGGGATTGGGCGTGGTTTCGGTCTGGATAAACATCAGAGGTCGGGCCTTCTTCAAAGCCGGGGCAGGGCTTTCGGGTTCAGCCCTTCACTTGGCCTTGAATGCTTTCCGGTTCAACCCTGCAGGCATCAGGGTTACCGGTCAGGTCAATGCCTTTATCGTCTCTTCGGAGAGATCGCCCGGCACCACGGTGACGGGGATGGCGCGCTCGCCAAACAGGCCGCGTCCGCGCGATAGCGAGGTGACAAGCGGGCCGGGGCCATCGCCCTTGACGGCGGAGCCGAGCACCAGAATCGAGATGCTTTCATCGTCCTCGATCAGCTTGCGGATGCAGTGAATGGCCTCGCCCTCGCGCACCAGCAGTTCCGGCCGCTCGCCGGTGATGCCCTCAATGTCCTCGGCCAGACTCTCCAGCGCCGCCTCGGCTTCCTCCATCGCCTCGCGGCGCATGGTCTCGCCCACACCCAGCCATGGCTCGACGCTCGTGGGCTCAATCACGGCCAGCACGGCCACCTTGCCGCCGGTATTGTTCGCCCGGTGCGCGGCATAGCGCGCAGCGGCAGCGGACTCTTCGCTGCCATCACCGATCAGAAGGAATTTTCTCATGTTCGCCATGGTCTGACCGTGACGCTTTCTTGACGCGGCGGCAAGAGGGCGTCATCTGCCTAGCATGGCCAAACCCCGCAAAACCTCACCAACCGCCCCAAAGCCGCTCGACCGGCTGGATGATTGCCGCTCCGTTGCCTCGCCCTCGCGCCAGATCACGCTCTGGCCAGACCGGCTGGAGGAAACAGCGCAAGGCGCGCTGGTGCGCCGTATCGCCATTGAGGCGGTAGAGGAGGTACGCCTGAGCGTGGAGCCGTCAGGCATTGGCGCGAAAGACCCCGCCCAGATCATCTGCCGGGTCAGTGCAGGCGACAGGACGATCAGCTTTTCCTCGCTGCGCTCCACAGGCATCCTCAAATGGGAAAATCAGGCTGATCGCTTCGCCCTGTTTCTGCGCGAGGTCCATGGCGCACTGAAAGAGCGCGAGGATGTCGCCTATGTCGAAGGCGCACCGCTGGCGGCGAAATTGAAAGCCTTTCTGCCTGCGCTCGGCGTGGGTGTTGCGGGGACGGTGCTGGCGGGCTGGGCGTTTACCGCCGGCCAGATCGTTATCGGCCTGATCGGTCTGGTGCCGGCCGTTACCGGCGGCTACTCCGCCTGGATATTCCGCCCCTTGGGCGAAAAAACCTATGACCCCGCGAAATTCGGCTAGCCCAGAAGTGTCTTGAGGCCCGCTGCAAACAGAGACCCGCAGCGCTCTGCATTGGCCGGATAGTAGAAGGGCTCGATCAGCTCGATCTCCATCAGTTTGAGATGGCCTTCTTGTCCGCGCACCATGTCGACGCGTGCATAGAGCAGCGCCTCCACACCGCAATGGGTGCAGGCGGCATTCAGGCACTGGCGGGCAAGGGCAATGTCGGCAGACGAGGGCTGATAGGGCGTGTCTACCCCGCCATACATACCCTGAATCCGGTAATCGCCCTTGGCAGCCCGTTTGATGACGGCATGGGAAAACTCACCCCCGAAGAAGAGTAGCGAGTATTCACCCTCTTCCTGAATGGCGGGCAGGAAGGCCTGTATCATCGCCCGGCCGGGCGGCAAGGCTTCTGCTGGCGGCAGCGCGTCGCCGCGCTTCACCCGCGCCTGACGCCACGCGCCCGCGCCAACTACCGGCTTGATGACCAGATCATCACTGGCGAGCGTGTCGAAGGCCGGCGCGATGGTCTCCGGCGTGGCCAGATCGGTCCAGACCGTCTCGATCACGGGCGCGCCAAGCGCTGCCAGATCGCGCAAATAGGTTTTGTCCATATTCCAGCGCACGACATTGAGCGGGTTCAGCAGCGGCACGGTTGCGCTGGCCGCTGACAGCACCTGAAGGAAGCGCTCCGTCTTGTCCCAGTAATCCCAGGTCGGGCCAACCACCACGCCGTCAAAGCTCTCCGGGTCAAACCCTTCGTCCCAGACCACCGGCTCCAGCGCGAACCCGGCTTCCCGGCAGGGCGCATCAATGGCGGCGAATTGCTCGGTGAACTCGTGGGCGTCACTGCGCGCTTCACGGCGATGGGCCAGCACATTGGCCGAGACGAGATAGGCTATGGCGCGCATGAAACTCCCCGTTTTCCCTCGTGCTGACGGTCCGGCTCTAGCGTCACCGCATTTTGCGTCAAGGGCCGGGCGGCAGCGCCGGCCTGAATCCGCAGCCGGGCTTGAGTGTATGCCGTGCAGGCGTTAAGCCCACACCCGCACCGCAACCGGAAGGATTACCGCCCATGGCCACCCCCAGCTTCGACATTATCGGTGTCGGCAACGCGATCGTAGACGTGATCGCGACGGCCGATGACGCTTTTCTCGGCCAGCACGGTATCGAGAAAGGTGCCATGACGCTGATTGACGAGGATCGGGCGAAAGCGATCTACGCCGCGATGGGCCCGGGCCAGGAAGTCTCCGGCGGGTCAGCGGCCAACACGCTGGCAGGGGTGGCGAGCCTGGGCGGGCGCGGGGCCTATATCGGCAAGGTGGCCGACGACCAGCTGGGCGAGATTTTCGCCCACGATCTGCGTGCCACCGGCGTTGATTACTCGACAGCGCCGCTGACAGGCGGACCGGCGACTGCGCGCTGCCTCATTCTGGTGACGCCCGATGCCCAGCGCTCGATGAACACCTTCCTGGGTGCATCGACCCTGTTCTCCGGTGAGGATGTCGATGCGGCCCGCATTGCAGATGCGCATATTACCTATCTGGAGGGCTATCTTTTCGACCGGGACGAGGCGAAAGCTGCTTTCGTGGCGGCCGCCGAGATCGCCCGCAAGGCAGGCCGCAAGGTGGCGCTGACCCTGTCTGACCCCTTCTGCGTGGATCGCCACCGCGCCAGCTTCCGCCAGCTGATTGCAGGCCATGTTGATGTGGTATTCGCCAATGAGGCAGAGCTGAAATCGCTCTACCAGCTCGATGATTTTGATGCGGCTCTGGCACAGCTGAGGACGCAGACGCGCATCGCGGCCATCACGCGCTCGGAAAAGGGTGCCGTCATCATCTGCGGAGAGGAGAGTGTTGCGGTTCCGGCTGACCCGGTCGAACGGCTGGTCGATACGACGGGAGCGGGCGATCTTTTTGCTGCCGGCTTCCTGCTGGGGCTTGCGCGCAGCGCGGATCTTGAGACGTGTGGCCGTCTGGGCGTGCTGGCCGCCGCCGAAGTGATCTCCCATGTCGGTGCGCGGCCCCTCGTCAGCCTGGCAGGGCTGGCCGCCCGGCGCGGCATCACCATCCCCGCCGCCGCCTGACGATTACAAGAAGCGGTTTCAACAGGTTAACAGTCTCTATGCGGGTGCTTAACGCGATTTTCAGCAAGCTCTGAAAATCTGCGTCTACCTGCCGCACCATCCGGTACGACAACCGGACAGGTGTGGCCTTGCCCCGTGAGGACTGATGGCTCCGCTTCGCCACGCCCTGTCACGCATGATGCGTTCGCTCGTGATGAAATTCACGGTGCTGTGCGCGTTCGTGCTGATTGCTGCCACATCGGTAATGACCGGCATCGGTTATGTGTCCAAGTCGCACGATAACCGCGTTACCGCGCTTGCCCATGCCGAGTTGATGTCACAGGTGCTTGCATCAAATCTCGCTGAACAGGCCTCCCAGCGCGATGCCCGCCGCCTGACAATGGGGCTGGGCGCGTTCGGCGAGCGCGGCGATGTCCAGGGCGCGTATATTGTCGACCCGGCCCGCGAGGTGCTGGTCAGTGCCGGCAATGTGGAGTTCGCGCCCGGTGAACGTAGCACTGACGCCCTGGTCCACGGTGCGCTTGGCTCTGTTGATACCCGGGTGGAAATTGTTGGCGAGCTGATCCGTGTCGCTCACCCTGTCATGCACCAGGGGCGCCTTGCCGGCGCCATCGTGATTGATGTGCCGATCGCGGCTGTCTCGCGTCCCGCGGCCGAGATTTTCCAGCGCCAGATTCTCGTCGGCCTTGTCGCGCTGCTCATCTTCCTGCCTCTCGTCGCCTACGTCGTGCGGACGGCTCTTGGCCCTATCCACAAGTTGACCGAAGCGGCACGCCTCGCCTCCTCGCGCAAGCTGGACATGCGCATCGACGTGCGCACGGGTGACGAGCTTGAAGTGCTGGCCAATGCCTTCAACCGCATGTTTGCCCGCCTTGATGCGTCCATGAAACGCATTCACCGCCTTGCCTATGTCGACATGGTCACCGAGCTGCCCAATCGCGAGCGCTTCCGCAAGGAAGTCGAGCGCGTGACCCGGCGCGCTGAAGACACAGGCACGGCCGGAGCGGTCTTGTTCCTTGACCTCGACCGCTTCAAGCGCGTGAACGACTCGCTGGGTCTGGGTGAAGGGGACCGCCTGCTGGAAGCAGTTGCCCGGCGCCTGCGCGAAACCGCCCGCGGCTGGGATCTGCGACAGGGCGAAGATGGCGCCGAGCCATCGCTGGTCGCGCGTCTTGGCGGCGACGAATTCACCATCCTTCTGCCCGCTTTGCGCGATCCGGCTGATGCGGCTCGCGTAGCACGCCTGGTGATCGATGCGGTCCGCCGCCCGTTCGAGATTTCCGGCCACCGCGTCTTCCTGGGCGTATCGGTTGGTGTGGCGGTCTTCCCGCGTGATGGCGGTGACCCTGAAACCTTGCTGCGTCATGCCGACCTTGCCATGGCGGCTGCCAAGTGCGCGGGCGGCAATGCGTACGAGTTTTTTGAAGCCAGCATGAACCAGACAGCCTTTGAACGGCTGGTGCTGGAAGGCGAGCTGCGTGAAGCGGTACGCGACGACCAGCTGGTGGTTTTCTACCAGCCCAAGATTTCCATCAAGGACGGCTCGATTGCGGGTGTTGAAGCGCTGGTGCGCTGGAACCACCCCACGGCCGGCCTCCTGTCTCCCGGTACGTTCATCCAGGCAGCTGAAGAATGCGGCCTGATTGGCGAGATTGGCGACTGGGTCATGCGCCGCGCCTGCACCGAAATCGCGGACTTAAACCGTCGCGGCTACAGCGTGCCCGTGGCCGTCAACGTCTCGGCCGTCCAGTTCGAGGATGAAGGCTTCGCCGACAGCGTGCTCGACACGCTGCGCGAAACCGGCCTGCCGGCCTCCCTGCTGGAGCTGGAGCTGACCGAGTCGGTCGCCATGCGCCAGCCTGAGCGTGTGCTTGAACAGATCGAACCGCTGCGCGCGCGCGGCGTCGGCTTTGCCATTGACGATTTCGGCACCGGCCATTCCAGCCTGTCCTACCTGACCCGCATGCCGTTTGACGTGTTCAAGATCGACCAGAGCTTTGTGCGCGATATGTCAAAAGACCCGCACGCCCGCATCGTGGTCGAGACAATTCTGGCCATGGCAAAGGCCCTGAAGCTGCAGACCGTGGCCGAAGGCGTGGAAACCAGCGAACAGCTTGCCTTCCTGCGCGAGCAGGGCGCCACGCTGGCGCAAGGCTATCTCTTTGCCCGTCCGATGCCGCTGGCCGACCTTGTGCGCTTTGCCGATGACGACAAATCCAGGGTGCAGCTCGCCAGCGCCTGAGGGCATGAAATCATCGATTCGGCATGCCTCGGCATGTGGCGAATTGGCAACGCACAACACCTTTCTACAATTTAATTGAACAACGCCCCTCACTTGTGGCATAAATACACGTGCGGGCCGCAAGCACTCTGACCCGCTCGCTCTGGCACGGCGTCGTCCCCCGCAAACCGTCCAGGGTCAGGCCCGCTCCGGTTGATCCCCTCCCGGTGCAGCATGTGGCAGTCAAGCGGTCCCGATCGGCGCCCGATGGTCCCCTCACCGTCGGGCGCCATAGTTTTTGCGGTTGTGCCCTGTTCGGGCATTCGTCAGCGCGCTAGACAGCAGGCATGGCACCGTCTGACTCCCCCGATTCCAGCGATGATGTGATCGCCCGCCTGCTCGAGGAGATACCGCTCCTCTACAAGGCGCGCGCCTTTGCCGAGAGCATAGCTGATCCGGCTTTCTTCTCGCGGCTTGGCGAGCGGCTAGACCCGCGCGAAAAGGCCCTGGCGCGCGCCTATCTTGATGGTCTTGGATTTCCCGATGCCGAGCCTGCGCCGCTGGGCAGCTGGGAAGATGCCGCGATTGCCGCTGAAAGCCTCGACACGGACCCGCTCGCCTGGGAGGCCGAGGAGATGCTACGCGCAGGACTGGTCGAGAGGGCGCTCGAACGGCTCGACCCGGAGGGTCTTGAGGCCGCCCTGACGCTTGTCGCCTCGTCCATCGGGGAGCTGGCGCGCGAGGCGGCCGAGGCAGCTGCCGCGATGGACGACATGTATGATGAGAGCGTGGTCAACATCGCTGCAGGCGGGCTGATCCAGGCCGCCAATGGCGCGGTGCTGGTTCTGCTCGCCGAGGCCGAGGACGAAGAACCCACCCACCCCTTCCTGGCCCGCTGGCGGCTTTATGTGCGCGGGCGCTGGCCGGTGGGCGTTGCTGGCTCCACCTATAATATTCTGTGATCCACTATCTGCAGGAAGGAGCCGTGATGGCCGCCCTGACCCTTGCCACCTGGAATATCAACTCGGTCCGCCTGCGCATCGAACAGGTCGCGCGCTTTGCTGATACGGCAAAGCCGGATGTGATCTGCCTGCAGGAAATCAAGTGCATGGAGGATCAGTTCCCCGCCAAAGCCTTCAAGGATATGGGCTATCCGTATTTCCACGTGAGCGGTCAGAAGGGTATGCATGGCGTGGCCACTGTCTCGCGCACACCCCTTGACGTGCTGGAGGACTGCGAGGTGTGTCCCAAGGGGGAGGCGCGCCACCATGTCGTGCGCGTCGACGGGGTAGAGATCCAGAATTACTACATCCCCGCTGGCGGCGATGAGCCGGATATCGCGATCAATCCGCGCTTTGCCCACAAGCTGGATTTTCTGGACCGCTTTGGCGCGTATCTGGAAAAGCGCGGCCAGAAGGGCGGCGATGTGGTGCTGGTGGGTGATCTCAACATCGCCCCGCGCGAGCACGATGTCTGGTCACACAAACAGCTCTTGAAAGTCATCTCGCATACGCCGGTGGAAACTGAAGGGCTGGAAGCCGCGCGCACCGGAGCAGGCTATCTCGATGTCGCGCGCGAGCTGATCGCCGAGCCGGAAAAGATCTACACCTGGTGGAGCTACCGCAATCGCGACTGGCGCAAATCCAATCGGGGCCGGCGGCTCGACCATATCTGGGTCTCGCCCGCCCTTGCCGCCGCCGCCACGGCTCATGGCCGCGAGGGCTTCACCATCTGGGACGAAACCCGCGACTGGGAAAAACCGTCCGATCACGTGCCGGTAACGCTCAAGCTGGGGTAGGGCGGATCGTCTGCGTGTATCGATAGGCGATACATTTTTCTTGACACGCGTATCGCGCACCGATACTTTAGACCAAGATTCGGGCGGTCTGCATGATCAAGAGCTTTGCCGACAAGATCACAGAGACCGTCTTTCTGGGTTCCTGTCCGAAAGGCTTCCCCGCCGAGTTGTTTGGCCGTACCCGGCGAGCGCTTGAGCGGATACACGCCGCCTCTGATATTTCGGATTTGCGTGTTCCGCCATCCTTCCGCCTGCATCAGCTCAAAGGCGATCAGGCGGGACGGTGGTCGATTTCGGTGAATGACCAGTTTCGCATCACTTTTGCATTCGCAAATGGTGATGCCCGGAATGTTCGTTTTGAAGACTACCACTGACCTGACATGCCGTCCCGATGAGGTTCCCCATGTCCTATAAGTTTCAGGCCCCTGCCAGCACGGTCGGGGAACATCTCAAGGAAGACTTCATGGCGGAGTACGCCATCAAGGCACCGACGCTCGCAAAGAAGCTGGGTGTGCCGCGTGCGCGCGTTGTGCGCCTGCTGGAAGGTGCAGCGTGTGACGGTGATATGGCGCTTCGTCTCGCGCGGGTGTTCGGTACGACGCCGGAGTTCTGGATGAATCTGCAGATGCTTCGCGACCTCTCACTGGCTCAGGTGGAACGCGGCGCTGTCATAGAAGCTGAAGCGACGCCTCTGCAGATGGTGTAGAGGTCTGGCTCACCTCTTCAGTGCGATGATGCCGCACTGGCCGCCAAACTGGCCGGCATGTCCGTCGCGTGCGGCCCGTCTCGACGAGAAAAAGCGGTCCTCATCGGCAAAGGTACAGGCGCGGATGCGGCTGATCCGGTCTTGCGCCACACCGGCTGACAGGAGCTGGCGGTGGACGCCTTCAGCCACGTCCAGCCCTGCCCCGCCTTCGGCATCCTTTGGCCCGACCAGCGGCTCATCAAGCGTGCCAAACAGCCCCTCAAAGGCCTCCAGCACTTCTGGCCCCACCCGGTAGTTCTCTTTCGAGATTGCCGGGCCGATAGCGGCGCGCAAGTCCTCTGCCCGGCTGCCATAGGCCTCGCCCATCGCCTCGATCGTGCGCGCGGTGATATTCTTCACTGTGCTGCGCCAGCCTGAATGAATGGCGCCAATCGCATGATTGACCGGATCATGCAGCAGCACCGGCACGCAGTCGGCAACCTGCGTACATAGCGCAAAGCCGCTCTGGCTGGTGATGAGCGCGTCGCCTTCACCCGCTGACCAGCCTTCAGGCGGCCCGTCGGCTTTCAGCACGGTATCGCCATGCACCTGATTGGCAAAGACCAGCCGGGTAACGCCCAGCGCGCGCGCCACCCGTGCGCGGTTTTCAGAGACATGATCCTTGTCGTCGCCCCGCGACCAGCTGAGATTGAGGCTGTCAAACGGGCCTTCGCTGACCCCGCCACCGCGCGTGGTAAAGGCATGGACAATGCCTTCGCCCAGACTGTCCGCGAAGAGGAATTCCAGCCTGTTCATGACGCGGCCTCATCGAGAAATCCGCTGCGGCCGCGCCCCAGATCATACGCTTCACGAGCGTCAGAGACCCGGCCCAGCAGGGTGTGTAGCGCGGACCAGTCATCATCGGCTGCAATCGGCGCCCAGGCCGCTTCCATTGTCTCGAATACCATGTCCGCCGACTCGTCTTGCGCAAAATAGCGGTGGGACAGGCGCTCAGGGCGCACGGGCGAGCGCGCGTCAAACCCTTGCAGTACCGCTTCAAACGCTTGCTGCCGATAATGCTCACCGCGTGGACCGGCAAAAGCCCGGCTTTCAGAGGCCATGCCGCCAAACCAGTCGAAAACCACGCCTTCAAAGGGCAGCTGGCTCTCATGCATGAAGCGCAGCAGGGATGTGAGGAAGGCTCCGTCCGCCTCACCGCCCTGCGGCGCTATGCCAAGCCGCCGATGCCAGGCTTCGTAGAGCGCGGCGCGGTACTGGTCCGGGAAGGTTGTCAGCGCCTTGATGAGGCTGTCCTCCTCGCCAATCAGCGAGAGCGCGCCGGCCAGCTGCTCCAGCGCCCACAGGACCGATTCCGGCTGCCGGCCATACGCATAAAGCCCACCCTCATCGAAATAGGCGGCTGTAAAGCCCGGCTCGAAAACGGGCAGGAAACGCCAAGGGCCGTAATCAAAGCTCTCGCCCGTCACCGCCAGATTGTCGGTATTGAGCACACCATGGACAAACCCTGCCGCCATCCATTCAGCGCTAAGCCGGGCGAGCGCGGCAGTGGTGTGTTCGAGAAACGCCGCCGCACGCGCGGGCGTATCGCCGCCTGCTGCCTGCGGGTGGAAGTGCTCGATCGCGTAATCCATCAGCGCTTCAATCAGGTCCGGCCGGTTGAAGTAGGCATGGCGCTGGAACATGCCGATGCGCACATGGGAATGGGAGAGCCGCGTCATCACCGCAGAACGCGTGGGGCTCGGCTCATCGCCCCGGTGCAGCGCTTCTCCGGTCTCGAAAATCGCGAATGTCTTGGAGGTGTAGACGCCGCGCGCTTCGAGCATTTCCGATGCCAGCAGTTCGCGCACCGCGCCTTTCAGCGTCAGCCGGCCATCGCCGGTGCGCGAAAACGGCGTCTGGCCCGACCCCTTTGTGCCGAAGTCCAGCAGGCGGCCCTCGTTATCGCGCACTTGCCCGAACAGGAAGCCCCGCCCGTCGCCGATTTGCGGGTTATAAGTGCGGAACTGGTGGCCGTGATAGCGCAGTGCCAGCGGCTTTTCCTGATTGCCCGGCAGTGGCTCGAAACGGTGGAAATGGGCCGCGCGTGCATCGGCTCCCAGATTGTCCAGACCTACCGCTTCGGCCCAGCGCGTATTCCACCAGCGCTCAATGCCTGCGGGGAAGCTGGCGGGCTCTACCGGATCGGCAAATTCACCGCCCAGCGCGGAAAAGCGCGGATCAGCCTGGTAGCGTGCGGCCATCAGGCCAGGCCCTTCTCAAGCGCCTTCGCCGCCCTGACAATCGCCTCAACAGCCTGAGGCAATATGCGCGTCATGTTGAGAAACCCATGGGGCACGGTATTGATGACCACCCTTTCCACCGGCACGCCCGATGCGGCCAGCCGGTCAGCATAGGCTGCACCCTCATTGAGGAGCGGATCAAGCTCTGCGGCCAGAAGGAAGGTAGGCGCAATGCCTTTAAGGTCGTCAGCCAGCAAGGGCGAGACGCGCACGTCGCGTACATCATCGAGACTGCGCAAATAGGTCAGGCGGATGCGCGTCAGCACCTCGCGCGACAATAGCGGGCCCTCCTGCCAGGGCTGGCCTGCGCGTTCAATCTCCAGCAATTGCAGGAGCGGGTAGATCAGGAGCTGGAAGGCGGCCTTGCCGCGCCGGTGCTGGGCGATGACAGCAGCCAGATTGCCGCCCGCCGAGTCCCCGCCAACGGCCAGCCTGTCAGGGGCGAACCCGTAATCGGCCAGCGCGCCCTCCTGCACGGCATCGAATGCCGCCAGCGCGTCGTTTATGGCAGCCGGGAAGGCATGTTCGGGCGCCTTGCGGTAATTCACCGACACCACGCGCACGCCCGAAGCCGCCGCCAGGCGCTGGCAGAGCGGCGCATGGGTGTCGATATCACCAACGACAAACCCGCCACCGTGAAAATAGACCAGTCCGGCGCCGTTCTCCGCCGCGTCGAACGGCACCCAGACCCGCACCGGGATCGGCTCGGACGGTCCGGGCAAAGTCAGATTCTCGATCCTCTCAACGCCCGGTGGCTCAAGCTCTGTAATGGGAATCATGCGCCGCAACGCTTCACGCATGCCCGGCGCGGTGCGCTCAGGCGTGAAATGCGCTGCCAGATCGGCAAAGACTTTTTCAGGGGTCAGCATGTGAGCTGCATAGTTCGGCGCGCGGGGCCTCAATGGCAAGCGCCAAAAGAGGCGGCCCGGACAGCCTAGTGCAGTTGCACCGGGCTTGCGGCATGGATGCGCCCTGACAGGGCATCCTCGATCTCGCTTTTGAGCGCCCGCCACGCGGCGGCACTTTCCGCCTCGCCCTTGTCCTCCATTTCGCTAATCGCCTCACACGCATAGCCGAGCGCGCGCGGGCCATGGCGGTCCACCAGCGTGAAGGCGATCTGGCGGATGTCATCAGGCGTAATGCGTGAGCGGCGCTGGGTGGCTATCGGATGCAAGGGCTGGGTCTCCAGGGCTGGCAGGTGGCAAGTCGGTGGAGGTATGGCAAAGGGCGGGCCACTCTTTCGCGTTCCGCAATGTATTGGATTAATTTGCATATTCCTGACAGGCGCGACAGGTGGAAGGAGGAGGTGCCCGCCGACCGGCCATTCTTGCCCGGCATACTTGTCCGGCGCGCAGCTGGACAGATCCGCAGCCATTGCAGGCCCTGTTTCGGGTGTTGTTCCTTGCCTGAAAGCCGTATTGCGGGCATTACGCAGATCAGAAGCGGAAGATATGACGGAGTGCCCTTTCCATGCGCGTGGCAATGATCGGTACAGGCTATGTCGGCCTGGTCTCTGGAGCCTGTTTTGCCGATTTCGGCCATCAGGTGACCTGCATCGACAAGAACGAGGAAAAGATCGCCCTGCTGCGTTCCGGCGGCGTGCCGATCTACGAGCCGGGCCTCGACCAGCTGGTTCAGCGCAATGTGCGTGAGGGCCGCCTCGACTTTGCCACCGACCTGACCGAAGCCGTGCGCGCAGCCGATGTGGTCTTCATTGCCGTGGGCACGCCCTCACGCCGGGGCGATGGCCATGCCGATCTGTCCTATGTCCATGCGGCTGCCGAAGAAATTGGCCAGGTCATGGACGGTTTCACGGTCGTGGTGAACAAGTCGACGGTCCCGGTGGGTACCGGCGATGAGGTGGAAGCGCTCATCCGCAAGGTGCGCCCGGACGGGGACTTTGCCGTGGTGTCGAACCCGGAATTCCTGCGCGAGGGCGCGGCGATCGACGACTTCAAGCGTCCTGACCGGGTGGTCGTCGGCACCGAGAATGCGCGCGCGCGCGACATCATGCGCGAGCTCTACCGGCCGCTTTTCCTCAACGAGACGCCGATCGTGTTCACCTCGCGCCGTACATCCGAGCTGATCAAGTATGCGGCCAATGCCTTCCTGGCCATGAAGATCACCTTCATCAACGAGATGGCCGATCTGTGCGAGGCCGTGGGCGCGAACGTGCAGGAAGTGTCCAAGGGTATCGGCCTTGATGGCCGTATCGGCGCGAAATTCCTCCATGCGGGCCCCGGCTATGGTGGCTCCTGCTTCCCCAAGGACACGCTGGCTCTGGTGCGTACCGCGCAGGAGGCAGACACGCCCTTGCAGCTGGTGGAAGCGACCGTGCGGGTCAATGATGCCCGCAAGCGGGCGATGGCCGACAAGGTGATCGCCGCCTGTGGCGGGGACGTGTCGGGCAAGACGATCGCGGTGCTGGGCCTGACCTTCAAGCCCAACACCGATGACATGCGCGAGGCCCCGAGCCTCGACATCATTCCCGCCCTTCAGGCCAAGGGCGCACGCGTTCGCGCCTATGATCCTGCCGGGATCGAGGAGGCCGAGAAGCTTCTGAAAGATGTCGAGTACACGACCGGCCCCTATCTGGCGCTGGAAGACGCCGACGCGGTGGTCATCATCACCGAGTGGAACGAGTTCCGGGCCCTCGATCTTGATCGCGTCAAGACGGCTCTGAAGGCGCCGGTCGTGGTGGATCTGCGCAATATCTACGATCCGGCCGAGATGAAGGAAGCCGGCTTGTCCTATACCAGTGTCGGACGGCCGTAAGGCTCCCCGCTAGCGGGCGGCCAGTGGTCCGATGGCCGTCATGATGTGATAGAGCATGCTGGCAGGGATGTCCTTTGCCAGCGGCGCTCCGTCCCGGTCATAGGCGTCCATCCAGCCGCCTTTGCAGGCATCGGCGAGATAGGTGGTGCGAAGCCGCGCCTGCAGGCGTTCTGCTTCCCCCGGAGCCGCCGTTTCAGGGTGGCGCAGGCGCGCGCGCAGCATTTCCAGCTGCGGCCACAGACGCCGGTTCCCGTCCAGAACAGTGCCTTGCGTGTCCACGCTGTTATGCGCAAACCCGCTCTGGCGGTCTCGTCCCTTACTGTCAGCAAACCCGATCATGCGCCTGCGCCAGCTGATGAGATCATGGCCGGTCCGCGCTTCGTATTCGGCCAGCAACCAGGCCCATTCATGGCAATGGCCGGGCTCGGTGCGCCACGGCCCGCTCCCCCTTGACCAGTCTGCGTGCAAATCCTCGACCACTGCCCCGCTGGCCGGATGGAAGAAGCTGTCTTCAAAGCGCTCTACGCAAAGGCGCGCGCAGTCCAGCGCATCGGCAGAGCCACTGGCGGCCTCGAGTGCCAGGCACGCTTCGAGAAGGTGCATGTGCGGGTTTGCGGCGCGCACATCGGGTGCCATTTCCGGATCGTAAAACCCCTCGCCGGATCTGTCCGCCATCCGGCTTGTCACGAAATCCAGCGCTTCCAGCGCCAGTTCCAGCGCCCGCGCCTCGCCAAAGGCCTGAAAAGCGGCGGCACCGGCCAGAATGACAAAAGCATGGTCATAAAGCCCGCGTCTTGGGTCCAGAGCGTTGCCTGAACGGTCCAGACGGTGAACCCATCCGCCAGCCGATGCGCGGGCCGGGCCATCAAGATACTCAAGGCCCAGCATCGCGATGTGGCGCGCCTCGCCCTTGTTCCAGCCCAGCAGGGCGGCCTGTGAGAAGGCGAAAATCTGGCGCGGGATGACCCGCATGCGCCGTTCGCGCTCCGGCTGGGACGTGCCATCCAGCGACAGGGTTTCAACAAACCCGCCTCTGTCTGCGTCCCAGGCAGTGCGCGCCCATAAGGGCAGACAGTCATCGAACAGCCAGCGGCGCGCCCAGTCCGCCGCCGCCGGTGAAAGAGGGGACACAGATTGCGCAGCGCTGACGAGCGGCTTGATACCGGCCGCCTCGTCAAGGCGGGTCACGATGACCGCCTCGCGGGTTGCGGCAATGGCCAGTCCGTCCACGCCTTTCACCGCGATGACAGGGCCCTCGCTGCGGACATAGCTTCCGGTGACGCCATGCAGGACGGCCGGCCCGTCCACCGTGTTTCCGTTCGCGTCTGGCTCTGACAGGGCTTTGAGCGCGGCATAGTCACCCACATCACTCCAGCCCATGTCTACCGGGACCAGGCTTGCCAGAGGCGTTTTCTCCATCACGGCATAATCAATGCTGATGGCCGGGGCCGCCGCAAAGGCAGAGCGTGCCACGATACGCGCGCCGATAACCGTGTCCGTTTTTGCGCCTGCCAGCGCCTCGCGCGCTGCCGACAGCACAGACGGCGCCTCCCGCTCCAGCTCGCCCAGCATCACATCCGCCCGGAACAGGAAAATGCCCGCATTCCAGAAGTATTCGCCCGAAGCGAGATAGTCCCTGGCGGTGGCGAGGTCCGGCTTCTCCACGAAGGCTTCCACCTTGCGTACCGCCCCGGCTTCACAGGCACGGATATAGCCATAGCCGGTCGCCGGGTGGTCAGGCGTGATGCCGAAAACGACGATGCGCCCGTCCGCGGCAGCCTTTGCCCCGCTGGCGATGGCCTCAAGGAAGCGTTCAGGCCGGGCAATATGATGATCGGCAGGCAGGATCAGCACCAGCGCGTGAGGCAAGGCTGACAGGGCCGCCAGCGCCACGGCTGGCGCAGAATCGCGCGCCACCGGCTCCAGAATGAGGGCGGCATCCGGCAGATGCGTGCGCAGGAGGGCGCCGTGGCGTTCAGACCCTATCGCGGTAACGGGCAGAAAGCCCATATCGGTGCGCCCTCCGGCCTCAAGGCGCAGTGCCGTTTCGGCCAGCATGGTGCGTCCCGAAGGCAGGCTCAGAAACGGTTTGGGGCGCAGCGCGTCTGACAGGGGCCAGAGCCGGCTGCCGGCCCCGCCGCACAGGATGAAGGGCATGATCGTGTGCGCACTCATCGACAGCCCTGCCCCCTTCTTCCCTCACGGCCAGACATGCATGCCGGCATGCGCGCTCTTTGCCCATAGCCCGCTTCGCCCGGACATGGCCAGTTCGTGCCAGCTGGCTTTGCCCGGCCGGTCCCTTGCGGGCATTGATGACGATACGGATGAAAGACTGCTTAAGGGGCCGTTGCAAACCAGATCGTGTGCATCGGTCCCTTGCCGTTTTCCCGCGCGCGCACCTTCACCTCCTCGACACGAAAGCCCATGTGTTTGAGCCTCTGGGTGAAGGCCCGGTCCGGGCTTGCAGACCACACAGCGAGAACGCCGCCGGGCTTCAGCGCCGCGTGGGCGCTGGCAAGCCCCTGCACGCTGTAAAGACCATCATTGGCGGGGCGCGTCAGCCCGTCGGGTCCGTTATCGACATCCAGCAGGATTGCATCATAGCTTTGCCTGCCGGCCGCGATTTCTGCGCCGACATCACCAATGCGCAGCTCGACACGGTGGTCATCAAGGCAGCCTTGCGTCATCGCCTGCATGGGGCCGCGTGCCCATTCGATAATGCCGGGAACCAGCTCTGCCACCACAAGGCGGGCATCACGCCCGAGCTCTGCCAGGGCCGCCCGCAAGGTAAAGCCCATCCCATAGCCGCCAATCAGCAGCCGGGGCGCGGGCCGCGCGCCCAGCCTCTGGCACGTCATAATGGCGAGCGCCTTCTCAGAGCCGCTCATGCGGCTGCTCATCAGCTCGTTGCGGTCCAGCATGATGATGAAGGCATTGTCGTGCCGGACCAGCCGCAGCGGCGGGCCGCCGGGAACCTCGGCCTCGCCAATCAGCTCGCGTGGTTTCATTTTTGCCGGGCTTTACGAGCCGCATAGCGGGCATCACGCGCGGCCTTCAGTTCAGCTTCGGTCCGCTGCGCTGCTTCGGCCTCTGCCGCCGCCTGTGCCTTGTCTGCCTCCGCCTTGGCAATCCTGGCCGCAGCCGCCTCGGCCTTTCTGGCCGCCCGGCGTTCTTCGCGTTCCGCTTGGGCGGCCTTGCGCGCTGCCAGAACGGCCGGATCGGGCGCGGGCTTGTTGCGTAATTGCTCTATGGCGCCTTGTTTTGCGGCGCGCGCCGCTGCTCTGCGTTCGTTGAAATCGGGAGCCTTGAAGCCTGCCATTACTGTTCCATTGTGTTGCGGCGCGCATGATGGACGCCTTCAGGCCTGCATATAACCTGATCGGCATCCGCATTCTTCTGCACGTAGCAGATTTTACGCGTCAGTCATTCTCCGAGGCGCATGTAACGCATCGTGTGACCGCAGGATCGGCTTCCAGACGCTTCAGCGCGATGGCCTCACCGCATTCATCGCACCAGCCGAACTCGCCCGCCTCCAGACGGGTCAGTGCGTCCTGAAGATGACGGCGGCGGGCGGTGCGGCGGCGCTCGGCGGCCTGCGCCATGGCCTGGACCTGAAGCGAGTCGATACGCGAAACCCGGCCGATACTCTGCTGGTCCAGCTCCACCGGCGAGCGGTCTGCGCTGCCCGCATCGGTAAGTGCCCGGAGCTGTTCCAGCTCCGCTTCTATCGGCGGGCGGAAATGTGCATCAAGGGCTTCGGGGGAGAGGCTCTCTTCCGTCATCAATCCCGATACTAGCGGAACAGCATGACAGGCACAGGGCAGGAGCGCAGCATTTCTGTCGTCGTGCTGCCGATGACCAGATTGCGGATGCGCGAATGACCATACGCACCCATGACCAGAAGGCCGATACCGCGTGCCGTGATGCGCTGCGAGATCGCCTCTTCGGGTTTGCCGGGGAGAATTTCCGCCGTCACCTCATGCCCGCCTGCGCTCAACAGGGCGGCGGCATTGTCCAGCTTTGCCCGGCGCTCAGGGGTCTCTTCACCCACTGACACGATATCAATGGGCGTTCCGGCCAGCAGCCTGCCTTTGGCCAGATGGGCAACCGCCCTGTCCCCGCTTGCCCCGCCATCATAGGCGATGAGAGCACGTTCCACGGGCTGGAACGCCCGCGATGCCGCCAGTACGGGCTTCGTGGCGGCTCGCACGATGCGCTCCAGATTGGAACCCAGATGGCCCTTGGCGAAGTCTGCCGCCTCACCGCGCTTGCCCAGTATGATGAGGTCGGCCTCCGCCTCGACATCGTGGATCGCTTCCACGATATCGCCGTGGCGCAGGCGGGTGGTAACAGGGTTGACGCCTGCCGCCTCCATCTCGGCTTTTGCCGCGTCCAGAATGATCCGTCCGCGCTCCTTGGCGAGCTTTGCGCGTTCGGCATCATGTTGCGCGAGCTTTTCCAGAAGCTCTGAGCGCGCGCCAAGGGTGAGATTGCCGGAAAGATTGACCGGCTGGCTGGCAGTATCCCGGCGGCCAAGCACATGGAGAAGCTCCACGCTCGCGCCGGTTTTCGAGGCGGCCCACGCCGCGTGATCGCAGACGCTGCTGGCGTATATCGAGCCGTCAATCAGAGCCAGGATATGGGTCATGTCCGGCCTCCTAATGGCCCATCAGGCGGTCAAGCGCGCCGGGTTTGTCGTGAATGCCAAGACGGTCAACCAGGGTGCGGCTGGCCGTGTTCATGCCCTTGAGCTCCACCTCCGCCCCTTCGCGGCGGAACTTCAGCACGGCCATGTCAATCGCCGCGACGCTGGAGAGATCCCAGATATGGGCAGCGGACAGGTCTATCGTCACCTTGTCCAGCACTTCCTTGAAATCAAACGCCTTCATGAAGTCCTCCGAAGAGGCGAAGAAGAGCTGGCCGGTAACGGTATAGGTCCGTTCGCGGCCATCCTCGCTGGCAAGGGTGCTGACCGCAAAATTACGTGAGACCCGCCAGGCAAAGAAAATCCCGGAGAGCAACACGCCCACCCCCACACCGATGGCTAGGTTATGGCTGAAGATGACCGTAACCACCGTGGCGATCATCACAAAGCTGGAGCTTTTGGGGTGATCGCGCAGATTCTTCACCGAGCGCCAGGAGAAGGTGCCGATGGACACCATGATCATGATGGCCACCAGGGCGGGCATCGGAATCAGTCCCACCCACTCTCCCAGCACCAGGATCATGAAGAGCAGGAACAGGCCCGCCATCAGCGTGGAAAGCCGCCCGCGCCCGCCGGATTTTATGTTGATGATGGACTGGCCGATCATGGCGCAACCCGCCATGCCTCCGATAAAGCCGGTCGCGGTATTGGCGATGCCCTGTCCGATGCATTCGCGGTTGCGGTCGGACGGGGTGTCTGTGAGATCATCGACGATCTGCGCTGTCAGGAGCGATTCCAGTAGGCCCACCATCGCCACGGCTGCCGAGTAGGGCAGGATGATCATCAGGGTTTCGAAGTTGAACGGAATGTCCGGGATCAGGAAGACCGGCAGGGTGGAGGGCAGCTCGCCCATATCCGACACGGTGCGCACATCCATACCCAGCCACATGGCGAGCCCTGTCAGCACAATGATGCAGACCAGCGGCGAGGGGATGGCTTTGGTCAGATACGGAAAGCAGTAAATGATCGCCAGCCCGCCTGCGACCATGGCGTAGGTCACCCACGTCACATTGATGAGTTCGGGTATCTGGGCCAGGAAGATCAGGATCGCCAGCGCATTGACGAAGCCGGTCAGAACCGAGCGCGACACAAAGCGCATGACAAAGCCAAGCTTGAGCACCCCCGCACCGATCTGGATGAGCCCTGCCAGCACCGTCGCGGCCAGCAGGTATTGCAGGCCGTGATCGCGCACTAGCGTCACCATCAACACCGCCGTGGCCGCCGTAGCCGCCGAGATCATGCCCGGACGGCCGCCGGTAAAGGCAATCAGCACCGCAATGGAAAAGCTGGCATAGAGCCCAACCTGCGGATCGACACCGGCAATGATGGAAAACGCGATGGCTTCGGGTATCAGCGCCAGCGCCACGACCAGCCCGGCGAGCACATCGCCTCGCACATTGCCAAACCATTCAGCCCGGATACGGCGCAGAATCTCGAAATCAAGGGAAGGAAGGGTCATAGGCGGTCCCGCAAGGCGCGCGCCGGACCGCTGACTACCTGCGTTCAGGTCAGCCATGGGTGCCGGACACCGATTGTCAGATTGCGCGCCAAGCCGCAGCGAGGGCGGGAGCGCTATTCAGCGCCGCTCTATATGCTGCAGTGCCGCATGGCAAGGCGGAATACCGGCCTGCTTGGCAGGTATTCCGCCTTTGTGCCCCCTGAAACCTAACTGGCCGGTTTCAGGAGGTGCTTGCCGCCTTGCCCCTAGAACGCCCATCTTGCGCGGAATTCTGCGCCATGATTGCGGGCGTTGGAGCCGATTTCGCCTGCATAGCCGAGCTCGAGGCTCATCCGGCTCATCGGTTCGATCGTGATGCCTGCCTCGATGGCGGCAGCGTCGCGGTTCACACCATTGCCCTCGAAGAAGACCGGAGCGCCGGACAGATCGCCGGAGACGAACTGGCGTTCACCGCTGAACACGCGCCGCCAGCCGAGTGAGCCGTCAAACCGCACATTTGTGCCGCCTGTCTGCCAGTCATGGCTGAACCGGGTGCCGAGCGTGCCTTGCGTCATCTGGCGGGTCTCGCTGTCAATGGCGAGTGCCGCTACGCCGCCCGCTTCGCTGAAGCCTCCCGTATCAAGGCGGACATGGGCCAGCGAGAGGAAGGGCTCGAACCCCGCCGGTCCGGCAAGTCTGGCCTCGCCGAACACCTGCACGCTGTCGGCGCTGTGGCTGGAGCGCAAATGCTCGTCAAAGCCCGGGAAAATGATGGCCCGGCGGGTGGTCAGATCATGCCAGCCATAGATCGCGCCGGCGCTGAGGCCAAAGCCGGCGAACTGACCGCCGCCATAGACGCCCAGCGAACGGCTTTCAGTACTGCCTGACGCGCTGCGTCCGCTCAGACTGAAGCTGTTCTCGCCAAACCCGGCCATGACGCCGATGCGGGCGGTATCGTACACGGGCGTGTCGATGCCGAAGATTACGCCGGACGTGTCTGCCGAGGCGCGCGACACGCCGGTGTGGCTGCCAGATTGCGCGCCGCCGAAATGCCCGCTGATCCAGGCAGAACCGGCCTCTTCGCTGCGCGCTGCGGCGAGGCGCGAGGTGACGGCCCGGCGGGTGTGGATTGTATCATCCATTACCAGCTGGCGATGGGTGGCGTGGATTTCGCCATTGAGCGCTTCAAAGGCGGGCGGCGCGGCGGCTTCCTCCAGCAATACCAGGGCTTCCCAGAGCGGATTGCCGGACCCGAGCGTATCCGCGGCGTTGGCAACCGAGCGCTGGTTACGGGTTTGCGCGAACTGGACAAAGTCCACATTGTTGCGCTCCAGCTGCAAGGTCAGGCTTCCCCCCGTCAGCGACAGGCTCGGGTTCAGGAAGGCAAAATTGCTCGATACGCTGTCGAATTCGCCGGTAATGCCGCCGGCCGCCGAAAGGATGGTGTAGCTGGTATTGGCGGCAAACCCGCTATCTGTACCGACCACCAGAACCGAGCCGCCATTGATCGTGACCGAACCGGACACGTCGATAAGGTCAGACTGGCCATCGGGCAGGGCGGTGGCTTCATAGAGCGAACCGCTCTCGAATACGAGATCACCATTGATGGTGAGCGTGCCGGCAGAATTGCCCGGCGCGATGGTCGAGCCCGCCAGCAGCCGGGTGGAGCCCAGCGTGCCAAAGCCGCGCAACACACCGCCATCGGCCACGTCGACCGTGCCGCCCAGCGTGCCGTTCACCAGCACATTGCCGGTAATGACGGTGTTGCCGCTAAAGGCCGAACCATTGCCGGTGAAGATGAGCGTGCCCGCCCCGCCAAGCGTGAAATCACCTGACCCGGCCAGCGACCCGGCATGGGTGGCGGTGCCGGCACTGACGATGAGACTGTTGGCGCCAGACAGGCTCAGCCCATTGGCCACCGAGATACCGTCAGCATAGGTCAGGTCCGCATCGCTCAGGGCGATCGCGCCCGTGCCAGCGCTATCACTGGCCGTCAGTACAAGGCCGGAGCCGTCTGCCTGCGTGCCGCCCGTATAGCTATTGCCAGCGCCAAGCGTGAACTGCGCTCCGCCGGTAAAGCGGAACAGGCCATCGCCGGAAAGCGACTGGTTCAGCACCGCATCGCCTGCCTGATCGAACACCACCACGCCATTATTGGCGATATCGCCCATGATCGAGCTGGTGGAGCCGATGAGCGTACCGCTGCGCACCTCTGTCCCGCCGGTATAGCTGTTGGTGCCGGTCAGGATGAGCGTGCCGAGATCGGTCAGCACCAGAGCCGCATCGCCGCCAAGGTCCGAGCCAATGGTGGCGGTGAAGCCTGCGCCTGCGCCCGTGCCGTTACCGACCCGGAAAATGGCATCGCCATCGCCATTGCCGGCAAGCGTGATCGCGTCACCATCAATCACATAGCCATCGACCGCGAACTGCGCCCCGGCGATCTCGATTGCGCCCTCGCTGTCATCGGCCGTGACATGGCCGGCCGCGCCGGAGAACACGATGAAGCCGGGTGTGGGGCGGGACGGGCCGGACACCAGGCCATCGGCATCGGTGAAGGTGAAGGATGTCGCGCTCCACACACCGTCCCCGCCATCAATCACGCCATTAAGCGCATTGGCAGGATCATCCCCGTCCCAGAACAGGAGATCGACGCCGATATTGGAGACAAGGTTCACCTGGCCCGCCACGCTGGTCTGGAGCTGCAACTCGCCCGGCAACAGGCCGCCCGGTGCCGCACCAATCGCAAAGCCATTATCGGTGAGCGCGCCGCCATAGGTGAGGAGCGCATAAAGTCCGGGCCCGAACCCGCCCGCATCGGAAATATTCAAAAGGCCATCCAGCGTCAGATCACCGCCCACGGCGAACAGTTCCGCCCCGCCCGGCGCACCCAGCGCCACATTGATGGCGCCATCGCCCTGCAGCGTCAGATCCCCTGTGATGGTGAGGGTCTGGCCAGACTGACCGGCCAGAATCCCGCCAGCCCCGATCGTGACATCGCCATCAAGCGTGCCTGAACCTGTCAGCGCGCCGCCATTGGAAACACTGGCAGTGACATCACCAGAGCCCAGAACGCCATCGACTGACAGCCTGCCGCCGCTGACATCCACATCACCCTGATAGCCGGCACTGTCGCCTGTCAGGCGCGTGAAACCGGCCAGCTGGCGGATCAGCGCGTCACCGGCGGCACTGCTAGTGATGTCAGAACCGAATACATGGCCCGTACCGCCCAGAGACGCCGTGTGGTTGAACACCAGACGGCCACTGCCGTGCCAGAACGCCAGCGTGTCGCTGTCCAGCGCCCCCGCCGCCACAGCCGCATCACCTGCCGCCGCTCCGATATTCATGGTGCCGGTGCCGCCCGCGAAGCCGGCCAGCGTGACGCTTCCGGCGCTCACCTCGCCGCCATCGGCAATAGTCAGCGTGCCATTGCCGCCGAACGCGCCCAAACGCAGAAAGTGCTCTATGGTCCAAGTGCTGTCTGCGCCGGTCACGGTCACATCACCTGTCGCGTCGACAAAGTTTCCAATATAGCCGTACAAGCTGCTGGCGCTCCCGCCATTCTCGATGGTCAGGGTGCCCTGGCCATCGAAGCCAACAAACAGGTCTGCCGAATTGATCCATTCCGATCCCGTACCTGTCACGGTGGCAACGCCAACCGAGCCTATATCTCTCCCGACCGCTCCGCCATCAGAAATGGTCAGCGTTCCATCCCCGAAATTGCCGACTTTCACATCAACCGAATTAATCCATTGCGACCCAGCGCCGGTGACGGTGACGGCTCCGGTGGAGCCAGCCGCGTCACCGATATAGCCGATCCGGTTGCTGACCGCGCCGCCATTGCTGATGTTGAGCGTGCCGTTGTCACCATTCAGGCGGCCTACATAGAAATCCTGGCCCGCCGCCAGAGCCACCGAGCCGCCATCAAAGGTCAACGCGCCAGCCGAAATCGTCGTGTGGCCCGTCCAGGTGTTGGCCGCCGTCAGAATGAGCTCGCCATCGCCAATTTTCTGGAAGGGGCGCGGACCGCTGGCTTGTGAGATCACGCCGGACTGCGTGGCCGAGCCGGTGAACACCTGAAACTGCGTGGTGTTGGAATCGATGATGATGGAGTTGGCGATATTCACGCCGTTCGCATAGTCCACCACCGAGCCCGTCGTGCGCAGGGTGGAACCGCCAAGCGCATTGTCCGAGCCGAGCGTCAGTGTGCCGCCCTCCAGCAAAGTACTGCCGGTATAGGTGTTGTTGCCGCTCAGAGTGGTGCGCCCGGCCAGAAGCCGGATCGTGCCATTGCCGGAAATGCCGGCCTCCAGCTCGAAATCGTTGTCCGTATGGTTGAAGACAATAGTGCCGCCGCCATCGCCGAACGCGATGGTGGGCGTATCCAGCGTTCCGGCCGCCACGGCCGCATCACCTGCCGCCGCGCCGATATTGAGCGTGCCCGAGCTGGAGTCATTATACGCGAGAACAACGCTGGCGGCGCTCACATCGCCGCCATCGGCAATCGTGAGTGTGGCGTTGCCGGACACGCCGACGAACAGCCCGTCCGAATTGATCCATTCCGCCCCCGCGCCGGCAACCGATACAGCCCCGGTGGCATCGGAGAACATACCGATATAGCTAGTTGTGCTTCTCACCCGGGCGCCGTCTTCAATGGTCAGCGCGCCATTACCCTCCCTGCCGACAAACAGCAGGCTCCCATTATTGACCCATTCCGAGCCTGCGCCGGTAACGGTGACGGTGCCGGTGGAATCGCTTGTGAAATCAGCTATGGCGCCGTTCAAGTTTTCCACACGGCCACCATTTCGGATGGTTAGCGAGCCGGCGCCTGTACCACCGATACTGAGCGTTGAGCCGCCGAGAATCCATGCGCCGGGCCGATTGGAAGCCGGCGCGCCTTCACCCGGACCGTCGCCATCCACAATCGCGTGATCGCCGCCGTCAACAATTTCCTGAGCCAGGGCGTCCTGTGGCGCCAGCACCACCGCCGAAACCGCACCGGCCAGCATGGTCGCGCCCATCAGGGCGGCGCGCAGCCGGGGCGCTGGTCTGCGGGAGGCAATAACAGGCACAAAAGCGCTATCATTGCGGCTTGTGCCGCAAGTACCGGACTGGCGATCAGACATTTGGGATACCTCTGTATGCCAGCGGCCCGCAGGCCCCACTTTCCCACAAATCTGCCTGGCCCCCGCCCCGGCAAGACGTCGAAGCGCAATCTAATTGCTAGTCCTGGTGGGACGCACAACAGAAAAAGCGAATTCGGCTGCAAAATGGGAAATTTAGCCGGGTAGTGACGCCAGGCAGGCGCGAAGATGGCGGTATCCGGACCTGCCGCAAGGCGCGCGATGGCGGCCGGCAAGCACGTGCTTCCACGTCATGGACGCGGGTTCAGGGGAAATGGCGCACCCGACAAGATTCGAACTTGTGACCTCTGCCTTCGGAGGGCAGCGCTCTATCCAGCTGAGCTACGGGTGCGTCGAACCGCTCTCTTACAGGGCCGGGCGGCACTATTCAATGGACAGTCACCGCATAAGGTGCCGGGTGCTTTGCCCGGGTTTGCAGCATGAGTGTGCCGGATTGCCATGACGCGCGGTGATCGCGCTTCCCTGCCTTGCCCCGACCGCCTATATCGGAACCATCATGGATACAGCCGAGCTCATCTTGCTGGCCGCGGCAGGCCTTGTCCTGCTGGCCATTGCAGGGGCTGCCGCGACGCGGCAGGCCGGGGCTCCGCTATTGCTGATCTTCCTGGTCATCGGAATGCTGGCAGGAGAGGAGGGGCCGGGCGGCATCGCCTTCCATGCCCACGACACGGCCTATCTCTTCGGCTCGCTGGCCCTTGCGCTGATCCTGTTTGATGGCGGCCTGGGCACCAAGCTGCGCCGGCTGCGCAGCGTGCTGCGCCCCGCGCTCAGTCTTGCCACGCTGGGCGTCATCATCACAGCAGGCATCACCGCCCTCGCGGCCAAATACCTGTTCGGGCTGGGCTGGGTCGAAGCGGCCCTGATGGGCGCTATTGTTTCCTCGACAGATGCCGCAGCCGTGCTGATGCTGATTGCAGGCAAGGACATCCGGGCGCGCCCGCGGGTCGCCACCACGCTGGAAGCCGAATCCGGATTTAATGATCCGATGGCGGTGATCCTCGTGGTCACCTTCGTGGCCTGGCTGACCGGGCAGGGCATTCCTGACCCTCTCATTGCGGCTCTGTCGATCATATGGGCGATTGTGGCGGGCGGCGCCATTGGCTGGTTCGGCGGCCGCCTGATCGCCTATGTCGAGCGCAAGATCGGCCTGCCCATCGGGCTTTATCCCATCTTCGCTTCGGCCGGCGCGGTCTTCCTCTTTGCGTTTGCCGAGGTGATTGGCGGTTCGGGCTTCCTGGCGGCCTATCTCGCTGGCGTGGCGATGGCCTCTGCGCCCAAGCGCCGCGCGGCAGAAGCCACGGCGCGCTTTTCCGACGGGCTCGCCTGGATTGCCCAGATCGGCCTGTTCCTGATGCTGGGGCTGCTGGTTACGCCCAGCCACGCCGCAGAAGTGGCGCTGCCTGCCCTCGGGCTTGCCTTTGTGCTCATTCTCATTGCGCGCCCGGTGGCAGTGCTTGTGTGTCTCGCGCCGGAGCGCTTCCGGATCAATGAGCGCGCCTTTATCGGCTGGATGGGTCTGCGCGGGGCGGTGCCGATCTTCCTTGGCGCCTTTCCGGTTCTGGCAGGCGTCGAGAACGCAAACCTTTACTTCTCCGCGGCTTTTGCGGTGGTTATCGCCTCTCTGGTCATCCAGGGCTGGACCGCCGGCCCGGTCGCGCGCCTGTTTAACGTGGCGCCGCCACTGGAGCGCGGCGGCAATCTGGCCAATGCCGGCATGATCGCGGCTGTGGCCATCGGGTTCACGCTGGCAAGTGCGCTGGTTTCGTTCGGCGCCAATGAGCGCGATGCGGGCCGTGAACCCATTTCGCCGTTAAACATGCGCGAGCTGCTGGCCGTTCTGGGCCCGGACGGCTCCATGCGTGCGGTACGGCTGGAAAGCTTCCCGTCCGACTGGGACGCGATGGATCCGGCCGAGCGCCGCGAGACATTCGGCCGGATTGCCGCCGGACTGGTGGCCGCCCAGAACGAGCGCATCATGGAAGAGCGCGAGCAATTACTGGTCATGCGCGCCCAGGAAGAGGCCGGCATCCCGTTGAGCCTGCCCCAGCAGGCCCGCCGCGATACGCTGGCACGGCGCTATGGCGGGCGGTATGACGATCTTGATGATCTGCTGGCGCGCGTCGATATTGTTCCGCCCTCTCTGGGTGCGGCGCAAGCCGCGCTCGCCACGGGGTGGGGTTCCAGCACGGCGGCTCTCGAACGCAATGCGCTCTACGGCCGCACACCGCGCGAGGGCCGTTTTTCGAGCCTCACCAGCGCGGCAGCAGACTATGTTGATGTCTTCAACACGCACCGTGACTTCGCCAGCTTCCGCGCCGAACGTGCCCGGCTGCGCGAGCAGGGCGCCCCGCTTGTTGGCCCGGCACTGGTAGGCCAGATCGGCCCCTATGCCGAGAGCGGAGATGCGTACGCGGCGCAGGTCCGTGCTGTCATGAACAGTGGCGGCCTGACGCGCTTCGATCCGGCCCGGGATGCAGGCTTCATCGAGGAAAGCTAGGGCGGCCCGCGCTAGGTTATCACGCGGGCGAGAATGAAGCCGGCCAGCCCGCCCGCAATGATCAGCCCCCACAACCACCAGCGTATGCCCGGCTTGCGGGCTGGTTCGCTATCGAGCTCCTCATCGGCAAACTCGTGGGCGATGTCAGGCATTGTCCAGGCCAGATAGGCCGTCGGCAGCGTGAAGCAGTAAAGCAGCACCCCCCAGAAGATCGTGTTCCAGTGGCTGTAGGTGGACGGCGCCCACAAGGTCAGACGCGTATCATCATTGGCGACAGCGAGGTAGAAAATGAAGGCGGCCACCAGCCCTGTCAGCACGTGATAGGCAAAGGCATAGGCCTTCTGGCGCAGATCGCGTTCCAGATCGTCCAGCTCGCACACCTGCTCGCCGATAATGCGCTGCATGTAGGATGGCGCAATGTAGAAGAAGGCGAAGACAGCCATCGCGATGACGCCAAGCCCCGCCATGGACACCACAAAGCCAGGCGAGCCATCCCCGGCCAGCGGAGCGTTGAGCATGACCAGGCCGCCGAGCGGATAGCCAAAGAGCGTGAGGCTTGTGGCCAGACGCATCGCATTGCGGCTGCGCCGGGGAGTCTTGCCGTTGGCCGTACGCATATAGAAGGACATGTCACTGATCCCGTTGGTTCGCGATCCGCGAAAGCGGCTCGAACGGCTTGAGCGAAAAGATCATTTCTATCGGCAGGTCGAAATACTCGGCGAGCTTGAGGGCAAGCTCGAGCGAGGGGCTGTAATCGCCGCGTTCCAGATACCCGATCGTCTGGAAGTTGACGCCCACCGCGTCGGCCAGCGCCTTGCGCGACAGGCTGCGTTCGGCGCGCAGCACGGGCAGGCGGTTATAGATGGGCGAACTCATCAGGGGACCTTCACACGAAACGCCGGACTCTCATGACGGCAAGCTATAATCGCGCCCTGTGCAGATCACAAGCGTTTTGTTGTATATGTATAACATTTCATATATCGGCAATTCTGTTCAGAGCAAGCCGTCTTCACCGCCGCTATCGTCGACGCCGCCGCTGCCACGCCGCAAGGAGGCGTCCGGATCATCCTCCTCGTCGCGCCGCCGCCGCGAAGCGCGGCCAAATCCGACGCCGGTGGCATAGCCTTCGCCGTGGCTGCCTTCGCTGTCCTTGGGATAAAATTCTGCGCCCATCATCCAGCGATAGGCAATTAGGGCCGTGGCAAAAGCGGCAAGTGCCAGAAGGCCGAGCACGGCCCAGCCTGCGAGCGAGACCGGCTGGATGTGGAAGATCAGGATAAATGCGAGCCCCAGTCCAATAGCGCACAGGCTCGCGGCTCCGACGGATTTGAAAAAGCGCATCATGGCCGGTTCTCCCGGGGGGTAGCTAAGCGGCCTGGTTCACGCCGATCAGCGCGCCGTCTTGGCCTCCTGCGCGCCATTGTGCCCGGCATTATAGGTCAGGGCGAGGAAAACATCCTCCAGGTCTGGCTCTTCCGTTCTCAGATCGCGGATACGCTGGCCGCTTTCATTGAAGCGGGCGATGAGATCGCCCACCGATGTCTGGCCGGCCCGGTAGGTAATGGTCAGGGCCCCCTCGCGCACATCCGCATCCAGCCCTTCAAACCCGGCTGGAATGGCTGACAATGTGTCTTCGGCCTCGATAATCAGCGTCTTGCGGTCCAGACGGCGCAGCAGGCTGTGCTTGGGTTCGCACGCGACGACGCGCCCCTGGTCGATAATGGCGATCTCGTCGCACAGCTCCTGCGCTTCCTCGAGATAGTGCGTCGTCAGCACGATGGTAACGCCCAGCCCGTTCAGCTTGACCACATACTCCCAGAGCTGGCGGCGCAGCTCTATATCCACGCCTGCCGTCGGCTCGTCCAGCACCAGAACGGGCGGGTTATGGACCAGCGCCTTGGCGATCAGGAGGCGGCGCTTCATGCCGCCCGATAGCTGACGCACATAGGCATTGCGCTTGTCGGCAAGGCCCATCACCTCAAGCAGTTCATCGGAGCGCCGCTCGCCCTTGGGTACGCCGTAAAACCCCGCCATCAGCTCCAGCGTCTCAAACGGCGTGAAGAACACGTCCATATTGATTTCCTGCGGCACGACACCGATCGAGGCGCGCGCCTGACGCGCGGCTGCGGTGATGTCATGACCCCAGATGCTGGCCGTGCCGCCGGTCTTGTTGGTCAGCCCGGCGAGGATGTTGATGAAGGTCGATTTGCCTGCGCCATTGGGCCCCAGCAGTCCGAAGATCGAGCCGCGGCGCACTTTCAGGTCAATGCCTTTGAGCGCCTGCTTGGGTTCGCGTTTCTTCGATCCGGCATAGGTCTTTTCAAGGCCTTCGGCGATGATGGCATAATCGGGCAGGTCTGGCTGGGTCATGGCATTGAGGCCCTGGATGTGTGAGCCGGGCGCGGGCGTGATGATTGACGCGCGTAGCGGCTAAAACTAAAGCAGAGTGAACTTAAGGGGCTTGCGCACTGGCGTCCACGCTGGCGCACGCCTGAACTGCCATCAGGGGATATACATGGCCCGTACGCGCGAAAAGGCTCCTGCGGAAAAGGTGAATTCACCCGTGGCTGCGCGGGCGGCTTTTCCTGCACCTGAAGTGATCGAGGTCACGTCCAAGCGCGTCATGTGCGATGGCGGCGGCGGTGCGCTCGGCCATCCGCGCGTCTGGTACGATATGGGTGATGATGATTTCGTCGAGTGCGGTTATTGCGACCGCCGCTTCGTGCTGAAAGCCGGATCTGACGGTCATTAGTCCGGGCCGGTCAGTTGCCCTGACAGTGCCAAACCGGCTTAAATCCTGAGGGAATGCGCCCGCGAGAAGAGGCGCGAGGTTAAACCGGGGAGTTTCTCACGTGAATTTTGCGTGGACGCCGCGCCGTATCGGGCTGGTGACGGGGATCGTGCTGGCCATCGGCCTGCAATGCATTCCCCTTCCTGACGGCGTGTCACGTGAGGCCTGGCTGTGCCTGTCTCTGGCTCTCATGATGGCGAGCTGGTGGGCGAGCGAGGCTATTCCGATTGCTGCCACCGCCCTTGTCCCGCTGGCATTGTTTCCCCTGTTCGGCATTGCCAGCGCCCGCGATGCCGCCTTCCCCTACGCCGACCCCATCGTGCTGCTATTGCTGGGCGGGTTTATCGTCGCGCTGGGCATAGAGCGCTGGAATTTGCACGCGCGTATCGCACTGAATGTGGTGGCGGCCTTTGGCTCGCGCCCCTCGCTCATGCTTCTGGGCTTCATGATCGCCTCTGGCGTGCTGTCGATGTGGATTTCCAACACCGCAACCACGCTGATGATGATCCCCATCGCGCTGAAAGTCGCCGAAGCGGTGGAGAAAGAGGGTGTCGATGCGAAAATGTTCGCGCCCGCACTGGCACTGGCGATTGCCTACTCAGCCTCCATTGGCGGGCTCGCAACGCCTGTCGGCACGCCGTCCAACCTAATCGCCATTGGCTATCTGGAGCGCACGGTAGAGCGCTCGATCAGCTTTCCTGAATGGATGATGCTGGGCCTGCCCGCCGCCGCGCTCATCATTCCTGCAGCGTGGATCATCCTGACGCGCTTCGCCTTCAAAATCCCGTCTCGCGCGGGCAGCGGTGAAGGTCATGCGCTGGTCATCGCCGAGAAGAAGGCGCTAGGGCGCATGACAACGCCCGAACGGCGCGTCGCCATGGCGTTTGGCACGGTCGCGCTGCTCTGGATGGGGCGTGACCTGCCGGGCGTGCTGATCGGCATGCCCGATATAAGCTTTGGCTGGAATCCGCTCCTGTCATGGCTCTCGGCAGCGCTGAACCTGCCCATCACGCTCAGCCTCAATGACATGCAGATTGCCATGATGGGCGCGCTGGCCATGTTCCTCATCCCTGCCGGAGGGCCCGATGGCAAAGGCCGCGCCCTGATGGACTGGGAGACGACCCAGCGCCTGCCCTGGGGCGTGCTCATCCTGTTCGGGGGCGGCCTCTCACTGGCAGCGGCCATGGACGCGACGGGGCTGTCGGCGTGGATCGGCTCTCACCTGGCGATCGTGGCTGAGCTGCCCTTGCCCATCGTCGTGCTGATCCTTGCCTTCATGGTCGTCTTCCTGACCGAGCTGACATCCAACGTCGCCACCACGACGGCTTTTCTCCCCGTGCTGGGCGGTGTCGCGGCGGCGGCGGGTGTGCCAGCAGAGCATCTCATCCTGCCGGTGGCGCTGGCGGCGAGCTGTTCCTTCATGTTGCCGGTGGCGACCGCGCCCAATGCCATTGTCTATGCGTCCGGCGCGGTGACGATGGGGCAGATGATCAAGGCGGGCTTCCGCATCAACCTGGTGGCCGCCCCGCTCATTGCGATGCTGGCCAGCTTCCTGGCGCCCTTTGTCTTTCCCGCCTGATTACTCGCCCACGAGTTTTTTCAGATCATCAAGATAGGCGATCCAGGCCTTGCGTCCGGCATCGGTCAGGGCCGCGTCGGTACGCGGCTTGCGGTCGACAAAGCGCTTGGTGATGGCGACATAGCCAGCGTCCTCCAGCTTTCGCAGGTGCGTGGACAGATTGCCGTCGGTGGCGCCGGTGCGGTCTTTCAGCTCGCCAAAGCTCGCCGCCTCGACACTGGCCAGATACGCCATCAGCCCCAGGCGCATGCGCCCGTGAATGACGTCATCGAGGTCTGAGGAGTTGAAGTCCGACATCACTCTACACCAGGTCCTTCGGTTCCCTGGTCATCACCCACAGGCCGGGCAGGAAGGTGCCAAGGAACATGCCTGCTGATGCAACCAGATAGGTTTCGACAGTCATCATCAGGGCGGCGCAGGCGAACGTGGCGGCGAACGACATGATCGCGGGTATCAGAAGCATACGCTGGCGCGAGATCAGCGCATCAACCATCCATCCCATGCCGTAACCGGCAAACCCTACGGCCAGCATGCTGTTGAAGAAGACGGCTGGCAGCCCGCCCACATAAACGCCGGCCAGTACTCCGAAAAAATAGGCCATCAGGGCGGCGCCAACGGACGGCCAGACGGCACCCTGCACACGGTTTCCCATTGAGCCCGCGCCCGGCTTGCGCCGTACCGTCCGGACCAGCAGGAACTGACCTAGGCTGCCCACTACCATGAAGCCGATCCACATCGGTAGCAGTACCCCCCAGCCCAACGGCAGAATGCCGGCGACGATGGCCCAATGGGTCAGGAATGTCAGGCTTGCCAGCCCGCCCCACCAGGCCATGAAGCGCCCGCCCAGCAGGGGTGCCTTGGCGCCAGCTTCTGCCATCTCGCGTAAGTAAGCCAGATCGGCGCTGGCGGTGGTCTTGCGGTCGGTATTCATGGGCGCGGCTCCTTCACACGGCGAATGCGCTGATTCGGATCAGCTCACACGCTTATGGCGCAACTCAAATTACTTTGCAATGCAAAGTTTGTGGGGAGATTGGCTGGAGTTCTGTCATCGTCCGGCCCCTCTATTGTCATCACCCGCTTCATGCGGGTGATCCATGCCTGCAAGGGCGCCACGCCCTCGTCCTTCCAGACGCCCTTCGGGCTCCTCAGGATGAGGGCTTTCGTTGCGCTTTTCCTTCATTCTTTCGAACGCAGTGGCGCTCGAAGGGCGAGGGAGTTGGCAAACTCTCAGGCATGGGTGGCCCGGACAAGCCGGGCCATGACAGAATGGGGTGCCTTCGATTGATGGCTTCTCCCGGCCATCCGCGTTTCACCGGCGCAAGCCGGTGCCCAGGCCAAGCTGCGGCAGCGGCATAGCGCTATCCGCCCGCCGCCCGCCTTGCCCTTGGGTGCGTAGCCGCATGCACCGACAAAAGGCGCGCCGTATCCACCTCGGCATAGATTTGCGTGGTTGAAAGCGAGGCGTGGCCCAGCAATTCCTGTATCGCGCGTAGGTCCCCGCCCCCGGCCAGCAGATGCGTAGCGAAGGCGTGGCGCAGGGCATGGGGTGTAGCCGTCGAGGGCAGGCCCAGCGCGCCGCGCATACGCTCGACACAGCGCTGCACCGCGCGCGCATTCAGCGCCCCGCCGCGCGCACCCTTAAAGAGCGGCTGGTCTGCAGCCAGCGGAAAGGGGCAGACGGTGACATAGGCATCCACGGCCTCCCGCACAGGCTGGAGAACCGGCACCAGCCGGGTGCGTCCGCCCTTGCCCGTGATACGCAAGGCATCCGCCAGCGGATAATCGCGTCCTGTGAGTGAAAGCGCTTCTGACACGCGAAGCCCCGCCCCGTAGAGCAGGGCCAGTACGGCTGTATCGCGTGCGCCATGCCAGGCTTCGCTATGGGCAGTCCCTGCATCGTCCAGCATCGCCTTTGCCGCCGCTTCGCTGACCGGCCTTGGCAGGCGGCGGGGCGCGCGCGGCGCCTCGACCAATGCCAGCGCGGCATTATCGATGCCGTGACGGGCGCGCACGAAGGCGTAGAAGCTGCGCACGGCCGAGAGGGCACGTTGCAGCGTGCGCGGGCCTGCCCCCTCCCTGCGCCGGTCAGCCAGCCAGGCCCGCCAGTCCGTGCCGGAGAGTTCAGAGAGGTCTTTTGACGTTACGGCGCGGCCCTTGTGAGCGGTCAGAAAGGCGAGCCACTGACCCAGATCGCGCTCATACGCTTTTACCGTGTGGGCGCTATAGCGCCGCCCGCCCTCAATATGCGCGAGGAAACCGGCCACAAGGGCCGTGGGGGCGGCGCCTTGCGTCATCGCGGCAGAAGGGCCTCCAGCCGGCGTTCGAGAATACGGGCCAGGAAATGGGCCAGATCGGCCGCATCACTCGGGCGGAAGGCGTCCCGGCGTGCGGAACCCAGACAGAGCACGCCGGAAAAGCCGCGCCCCTCAAGCGCGATGACGGCTTCGCTCGCCACCCGGCTGGCCTGCACACCGTAAATCGGCCCGGAAAGGCGTGGATCAGGCGCGCCAAGGCGTTCGGACGCTTCGCCAAGCATGGCCGCTTTCAGGCCCGGTGCAGCGGGCAGTATCGCAATCGCGCGCGGCAGGGCGGTGATGCCTTCCAGGCATACCCGCACAGCCTCAAGGCCCAGCGTGGTCGCCGTATGGCCTGCCAGACGGCGGTCGAGCGCGGCCAGTGTCGGCTCGTCCATCAGACCCATCACAGCAGCATGTGCGCTCGCCTGAGCGGCCAGATTGCCCCGCAGCATGTCCTGCAAATCTTCATTGGCGGCTTTCAGCAGGGTGATTTCACTCTGCAGGCGCGCGCGGGCTGCCGCATTGAGATCGGCGATGTTCCCGTCATGGCGCACGCCCAGCAGCGCAATCATCAGCTCGCCATCAGCCAGCACGCGCGACGGATCAGCCAGTATGGCGCCCCGCCAGTCTGGCGTGTCGTCTGCATTGCGGGTTGCGGGCATAGCGTTGCTGCGCATGCGTTTCATGCCGATCATTATCCATCCATCCTGTTTGTCTGCCCCTCTTGGCGGGGGCGTTCGTCGATGGACAGGATCATGGCATGAGGGGGGTTCCAGATGCGTTAACTCACCTGCACGAATCCCGCCCGCCCGCTAGGATGCGGACATGACCGCGAATCGCGACCCGTCTGCCCCGCAGATCGCCACCGTGCTGCTGCCCCTGCCCTTGCCGGAGGCGTTCGATTACGCCGTGCCGGAAGGCATGGTGGTCGCTGAGGGCGATCATGTCGTGGTGCCGCTGGGCAAACGGCTCAGCCATGGCGTCGTCTGGGGAGTGCGCGACGGAACCGGCGGCAACCGGCCCTTGAAGCCTGTGGCTGAACGTCTGGATGCGCCGCCCTTTACCGCCGCCATGCGCGATTTTGTCGACTGGACGGCGCGCTATCTGGCTGAAAATCCCGGCCTCGTCCTGCAGGCGACATTGCGCAGCCGGGGCGGGCTCTCGCCATCCCCCACCGAGACGCTTTATCACCCCACGGGCCAGACGCCGGACCGGATGACGCCTGCGCGTCAGGCCGTGCTGGATGCGGCCGCTGAAGAACCCGCCAGCGGCGCCGAACTCGCCCGGCGTGCAGGTGTATCGCCCGGCGTGGTAAAGGGGCTCGCCGATGCTGGCGCGCTGCGCGCTGAACAGCGTGACACCGACCAGCCTTTTCCGGCGCCTGACCCTTATCGCGATGGCCTCACGCTCAATGACGGGCAGGAGGCTGCGGCCAGCCAGCTGCGCCGCCTTGTTGCCGCGGGCGGCTTTCAGGCGGCGCTTCTTGATGGCGTGACGGGCTCAGGCAAGACGGAAGTCTATCTGGAAGCCATAGCCGAGCTGTTACGCCGTGAGCCCGATGCGCAAGTGCTGGTGCTCCTGCCGGAAATTGCTCTGACGCAGGCCGTTACGGCGCGGTTTGAAGAGCGTTTCGGGGTGTCGCCTGCGCTCTGGCATTCGGCTATCGGGCCAACGGAGCGCCGCCGGGCCTGGCGCGAGATCACGGCGGGGCGCGCCCGTATCATTGCAGGCGCGCGCTCGGCCATCTTCCTGCCCTACCGCAATCTGCGCCTGATCGTGGTCGATGAGGAACATGACCCGACCTACAAGCAGGATGAGGGCCTGACCTATCACGCCCGCGATCTGGCGGTCGCGCGCGCCAAGATCGAAGGCGCCGTGGCGATCCTTGCCAGCGCGACGCCCAGCCTTGAAACCCTCGTCAATGCGCGCGCGGGCCGCTACGGCCATATCCGGCTGGCGGCGCGGGCAGGCTCTGCGGTATTGCCGCAGATCGAAACGATTGATCTGCGCGAGCACCCGCCCGAAGCGGGCCACTGGCTGTCGCCGCCTCTGACCGCCGCTATGGCCGAAACTATCGGGCGCGGCGAGCAGGTGCTGCTTTATCTGAACCGGCGCGGCTATGCGCCGCTGGTCCTGTGCCGGGCCTGCGGGCACAAGATGAAAAGCCCGGATACTGACCGCTGGCTGGTGGAACATCGCTATACCGGGCGGCTCATCTGCCACACGACCGGGTTTTCCATGCCCAAACCGAAGGCTTGCCCGGAATGCGGCGCGATTGAGTCGCTGACCAGCGTCGGCCCCGGTGTCGAGCGCGTGGCGGAAGAAGCCACCTTGCGCTTTCCGGAGGCGCGCGTGGAGGTGTTTTCCTCCGACAGTGCCGCCGGGCCCAATGGCGTGCGCGAGCTGATCGCCCGCATGGAGGCTGGCGAGATCGATATTCTGGTCGGCACCCAGATTGCCGCCAAGGGCCATAACTTCCCAAAACTGACGCTGGTCGGCGTGGTCGATGCTGATCTGGGCCTGAAAGGCGGCGATCTGCGCGCGGGCGAGCGCACCTATCAGACTTTGGTGCAGGTGGCAGGCAGGGCGGGGCGCGCCGACCGGCCAGGCCGGGCCTTGCTGCAGACCCATGAACCGGAACACGAAGCCATTCAGGCGCTGCTGGCGGGAGACCGGGATAGCTTCCTCGATCTGGAAGCGATGATGCGCGAGCAGCTCGGCCTGCCCCCTTTCGGGCGGCTGGCGGCTCTGGTGATGTCCGGCACCGATGAGCGCTTGTTGGCTCAGACCGCGAAAATCGCCGCTGCAGCCGCGCCTTTAAGTGATGATGTGAAACTGTTCGGGCCAGCCGAACCGCCGCTGGCGGTCGTGCGCGGGCGCTACCGGCGGCGCTTTCTGGTGCAGGCGCAGCGCAATGTGGATGTATCTGCCTTCATGGCGACCTGGATGGCGCGCTTCAAACTGCCCTCCTCGATCCGCGCCCGCGTCGATATCGAGCCGTACTCGTTTTTGTGAGCGGCCATAACGCGACATGATCTGACATTTTGTGTATCATTCCTGTCAGATCATGGAGGCCGGCATGCACATTTCGCTCACCGAAACGCTCGAAAAATGGGTCCGCGACAAGGTCGAGAGCGGCCTTTATTCGAACGCCAGCGAGGTGATCCGCGAGGCCCTGCGCGAACGCATCCGTGCTGAACGCACCGAAGCAGAGGATATCGAAGCCCTGCGCGCCCAGATTGATGTGGGCCTGCAACAGGCCGAACGCGGGGAGCTGCTGGACTGGACCATGGCCGATATCAAGTCCCGCTTGCGCGAAGAGCGTAATGGCTAGGTGGCGTCTTTCTCCCGAAGCGGGGGAAGACCTGCTGGAGATTGGCCGTTAAACGACGCAGGAATGGGGAGAGGCGCAAAGCGAACGCTATCTCGACCGCCTCGATGACGTTTTCAACCGGCTGGTGCTCATGCCCGGCCTTGGCCGTGAGCGCGAGGATATCCGGTCCGGCGTGTTCAGCTTTCCGGCCGGCCGCCATGTCGTCTGGTACCGGCAGATGCCTTCAGGCATCGAGATATTGCGCGTCCTGCACACCCGTCAGAGCAGCCGGGACGCGTTTTCCTGAAGCTCCGCCTGCGCCGTTTGCGCGCGGGCAGGTTGCCGCCCTCAAACCCTTGTGCTAGGTGGGCGCCGGACTGAACGGGACTGTCCTTGCACGGCCAAGGTGGTCTTTTGAAAAACCTCAATATCTCAAGTGCTTGGGCCTGATCTTTCGGCCAGACCCTATTTGGCACTCACCACAGAGAAGAGAGCGGGCGAAAAACGGTGACAAGCGCCGGTAACGCAATTTCAAACGAAGCCGCGCAGCGCTATGCGCGCGCGCTGTTCGATCTGGCCCTTGAAACCAAGGCGCTGGCGAAGGCCGAGGCCGACATGGCGTCTCTGGCCGAGGCTTTTGCCGAATCGGGCGAGCTCGCCCGCGCGGTTGCCAGCCCGATGCACAAGGCTGACGACAAGGTGAAGGCGCTTGGCGCTCTGGCCAAAGCGCTCAAGCTGTCGCCTCTGGGCACCAAATTCATCGGCGTTGTCGCCCGCAATGGCAGGGCAGGTGATCTGCCGGCCATGACGGTTGCTTTCGCCGCGCTGGCCGCCGCGCATCGCGGCGCCATTACCGCAGATATTGCCAGCGCTGACGCGTTGACTGCCACGCAGCTCAAGGAGCTGACGACGGCACTGAAAACCGCCCTCGGGCGGGAAGTTGAGATCCGGGCCGAAGTGCGGCCGGAACTCATTGGCGGGCTTACCGTGAAGGTAGGTTCGCGCATGTTCGATTCTTCACTCCGGACCAAGCTGGACGGCGTGAAACAGGCGATGAAAGAGGCTTGAGAACCGCCATGGACATCCGGGCAGCTGAGATTTCTGCGATCCTGAAGGATCAGATCAAGAATTACGGTGCGGAAGCGGACGTCTCTGACGTCGGCCAGGTGCTCTCCGTCGGTGACGGTATTGCGCGCGTTTACGGCCTCGACGAGGTGCGCGCTGGCGAGCTGGTGGAATTCCCCGGCGGCGTGAAGGGCATGGCCCTGAACCTGGAAAGCGACAATGTCGGCTGCGTGATCTTCGGTGATGACCGGGGCATCAAGGAAGGCGACACCGTCAAGCGTCTGGGCTCCATCGTTGACGCCCCCGTCGGCAAAGGCCTTCTGGGCCGCGTCGTCAACGCGCTGGGCGAGCCGATTGACGGCAAGGGTCCGCTTAAAGACGTGGCCGAGCGCCGCCGCGTGGACGTGAAAGCGCCGGGCATCCTGCCGCGCAAATCCGTGCATGAGCCGATGGCGACGGGCATCAAGGCCATCGATGCCATGATCCCGGTTGGCCGTGGCCAGCGCGAGCTGATCATTGGCGACCGCCAGACCGGCAAGACGGCGATCGCGCTCGACACGATCCTGAACCAGAAGCAGATCAATGAAGGCGATGACGAGAGCAAGAAGCTCTACTGCGTCTATGTCGCCATCGGCCAGAAGCGCTCCACTGTCGCCCAGATCGTGAAGACGCTCGAAGAAAACGGCGCGATGGAATACTCCATCGTTGTCGCCGCAACAGCCTCCGATCCGGCGCCGATGCAGTTCCTCGCGCCCTTCACCGCCTGTGCCATGGGCGAGTATTTCCGCGATAACGGCATGCATGCCCTCATCGTGTATGATGACCTCTCCAAGCAGGCCGTCGCCTACCGTCAGATGTCACTGCTGCTGCGCCGCCCGCCGGGCCGCGAAGCCTATCCTGGCGACGTGTTCTACCTCCATTCGCGCCTCCTGGAGCGCGCTGCTAAGCTCAACGAGAACCACGGTTCGGGCTCGCTCACCGCGCTGCCGATCATCGAGACGCAGGCCAATGACGTGTCGGCCTACATCCCGACCAACGTGATCTCGATCACGGACGGCCAGATCTTTCTGGAAACGACGCTCTTCTATCAGGGCATCCGTCCTGCCGTGAACGTCGGCCTGTCGGTCAGCCGCGTGGGCTCTGCCGCGCAGACCAAGGCCATGAAGCAGGTTGCCGGCAAGATGAAGGGCGAGCTCGCCCAGTATCGCGAGATGGCCGCCTTCGCCCAGTTCGGTTCCGATCTCGATGCTGCCACCCAGCGCCTTCTGGCCCGTGGTGAGCGCCTGACCGAGCTCTTGAAGCAGCCGCAATTCTCGCCGCTGGCCATGGAAGAGCAGGTCTGCGTGATCTTCGCCGGTACGCGCGGCTATCTCGACAAGATCGCCACGAAGGACATCGGCCGCTTTGAGACGGAACTGCTCCAGCATCTGCACGCCGACAAGGCCAAGCTGCTCGATGCAATCCGTTCAGAGCAGAAGCTGTCGGATGCGTCGGAAGCAGAGCTGGTCAAGACGCTTGAAGCGTTCGTCACCCGGTTCGCGGGCTAGGGTGCAGGGGCAAGGCTGACCGAGGCATAATCGATGGCGAGCTTGAAAGAACTGCGCAGCCGGATTTCCTCCGTGAAATCCACGCAGAAGATCACCAAGGCCATGCAGATGGTGGCCGCAGCCAAGCTGCGCCGCGCGCAGGACAGCGCGCAGGCAGCGCGCCCCTATGCGCAGAAAATGGCGCAGGTCATGGCCAATCTCGCCAATGGCGTTGTGGCCGGACCGGAAACGCCGCGCCTGCTTACCGGCACGGGAAAATCCGAAACGGTGCTCCTGCTCGTCCTGAGCGCTGACCGTGGCCTTTGTGGCGGCTTCAACACCAATATTGCCCGTCTGGCGCGTGAACGTGTCGCGACGCTCGTCGGCGAAGGCAAGGACGTGAAGATCGTCACGGTCGGCAAAAAGGGCTTCGACGCTCTCAAGCGCCTGCACCGTGACCGGATCGTCAGCGCTGTGGAACTGAAAGACGCCGCCAGCCCGGCCGCCCTTGCGGCCCGTGTGGGCGACGAAGTGCGCAAGCTCTTCGAGGCGGGCGGGTTTGATGTGTGCGAGCTGATCAGTTCCGAGTTTGTCTCGGTCATCAGCCAGAAGCCGAAGGCCCGTACGCTCATTCCGGCCCGTGAAGCCATCGATCCCGATGCGCCTGCCCCTGATCTCAAGGGCGCCATCTATGAATACGAGCCGGATGAAGAGGCCATTCTGGCCGCTCTCCTGCCGCGCTATGTCGACACGGTCATCCTCTCGGCCCTGCTGGAGAATGCCGCTGGCGAGATGGGCGCGCGGATGGCCGCGATGGATAACGCAACACGCAATGCCGGTGAGCTCATCAACAAGCTGAACCTGCAATACAACCGTACCCGTCAGGCCAAGATCACCACCGAGCTTACGGAGATCATCTCCGGGGCCGAGGCGGTCTAGGGCAGCGGATCAAACAAGTTAGAGAACACCTCCTGCGCATGGCAGGGGATTGGTAAAAGAGGCTGAGACGATCATGAGCAATCTCAAGGGCCGTATCACACAGGTGACGGGCGCCGTCGTCGACGTGAAGTTTGAAGGTGGCCTGCCGCCGATCCTGAACGCCCTGGAAACCATGAATGGCGACCAGAAGCTGGTTCTGGAAGTGGCCCAGCACCTTGGCGAGAGCGTGGTGCGCACCATCGCGATGGACGCCACTGAAGGCCTGCAGCGCGGCGGTGAGGTCGTTGACCTTGGCTCGCCGATCACCGTGCCGGTTGGTCCGGGCACGCTCGGCCGCATCCTGAACGTCACGGGCGAGCCGATCGACGAGGCAGGCGACGTGGTATTTGACCAGCGCGCGCCGATCCACCGTCCGGCGCCTGAGTTCGACGAGCAGTCGACCGAGGCGGAAATCCTGCCCACCGGCATCAAGGTCATCGACCTGCTCTGCCCCTACGCCAAGGGCGGCAAGATCGGCCTGTTCGGCGGCGCGGGCGTCGGCAAGACTGTGCTCATCCAGGAACTGATCAACAATATCGCCAAGCTGTTCGGCGGTTACTCTGTATTTGCCGGCGTTGGTGAGCGTACCCGCGAAGGTAACGACCTTTACTGGGAGATGATCGAGTCCGGCGTGAACAAGGACCCGAAGGAAAACAACGGCTCCACCGAAGGTTCACGCTGCGCCCTCGTGTTCGGCCAGATGAACGAGCCTCCCGGTGCGCGTGCCCGCGTGGCGCTCTCCGGCCTCGCACAGGCAGAATATTTCCGCGATGAAGAGGGCAAGGACGTGCTCTTCTTCGTCGATAACATCTTCCGCTTCACGCAAGCGGGCGCCGAAGTGTCCGCGCTTCTGGGCCGTATCCCGTCGGCGGTGGGCTATCAGCCGACGCTGGCCACCGACATGGGCGCCCTGCAGGAGCGCATCACCTCGACCAAGAAAGGCTCGATCACGTCTGTGCAGGCCGTTTACGTGCCCGCCGACGACCTGACCGACCCGGCACCGGCCACGACCTTCTCCCACCTTGATGCGACGACGGTGCTCAACCGCGCCATCTCGGAAAAGGGTATCTACCCGGCCGTGGACCCGCTCGATTCCACCTCGCGCATCCTTGAGCCGCGCATCGTGGGTGAAGAGCACTACGCCACCGCCCGCCGCGTGCAGGAAATCCTTCAGCGCTACAAGGCTCTGCAGGACATCATCGCGATCCTGGGCATGGACGAGCTGTCTGAAGAGGACAAGCTGACCGTGGCCCGCGCGCGCAAGATCGAGCGCTTCCTCAGCCAGCCCTTCGACGTCGCCGAAGTATTCACCGGCTCGCCGGGCATCCAGGTGCCGGTCGAGGAGACGGTGAAAGGCTTCAAGGCGATCTGCGATGGTGAGTATGACCACCTGCCGGAGCCTGCCTTCTACATGGTCGGTACGATCGAGGACGCGGTGAAGAAGGCGCAGAAACTGGCCGCCGAGGCGGCGTAGGCGTAACATGGCCGAGGGCCGCCCCACGCTGCGGATCGAGGACTGCGTCAATGACGTCTGTCCATGGTCCGGAAAGCCGGTGAGCGCAGATTCACTCACTGTCTATCGCGGGGCGGTCATGGGCTTCTGCAATCCCGGCTGCCGGGACAAGTTTGAAGCGGCTGCCGGCGCGTTCGATCGCGCTCTTGCTGCAAGGGACGATGATAATGGCTGACAAGCTGCAATTCGATCTCGTTTCGCCCGAGGCCCGTGTGTTTTCCGGGGCGGTGGACATGGTCGTGGTGCCGGGCACGGAAGGCGATTTCGGCGTGCTGCCCGATCATGCGCCGTTCATGGCGACGATCCGCACCGGCGCGATCGAGGTTCACAATGATGGTTCGGTCAGCCGTATTTTCATCCATGGCGGTTTTGCCGAGGTGACGCCTCAGGGCCTGACCATCCTCGCCGAGGAAACTGCAGAACTCGCCACGCTTGATGCCGCTGACATCCGCCAGAAGCTGGAAGCGGCGCGCCTGCGTGCCAAGGATGCCGGTGACGATATCACACGCGATCAGGCCGAGGCTGAGATCGCCAAGCTGGAAGCGATGCAGGCGGCCATTGAGCTGACGCACTAGAGGCGTTGAGGTGCTCGAAGTTTCAAAAGGCCCCGGTCTCCAGACCGGGGCCTTTTTGCGTTACGGGATCATCGCTGGCCGAAGCGGGCAAACGCCCGCACCACGTCCTCATAAACGGCGCGTTTCCACGGAATGATGAGTTCCGGCACGCGCTCCAGCTTTTCCCAGCGGAAAGCTTCAAATTCCTGCGGGGGCACGGCCGTCAGGTCGAAATCGGCATCGGTGCCCAGAAAGCGGAAAGCAAACCAGCGCTGGCGCTGGCCTTTCCAGTTCTTCTTGCGCAGAGCGAGGACTTCCGGCGGGAAGTCATAGGCCAGCCAGTCCGCGATGGTACCTAGCAGCTCCACCTGATCGCTGCGGATCCCGGTTTCCTCATATAGCTCGCGATAGGCGGCCGCCTGCGGGTCTTCGCCCGCATCCATGCCCCCTTGCGGCCATTGCCACACCCACTGCCCGGCTTCGCGGTAGCGGCGGCCAATCCATGTCAGCCCTTCGCGGTTGAACAGGACAATCCCGGCATTGGGCCGGTAAGCGGCAAGCGCCGCCGGGTCATTCAGGGCGCTCATGTGTCCTGGCCGGTGTACCCGGCGCGGATATTGGCCACATGTGAGGCGGGGGCCAGATGATAGCCCCGCCGCTCAAGGCCTTCAGCCCAGCTTTGCAGCGCGCTGACCGTCACAGGATAGGCAAAGCCGGAACCCAGTGAGTGACCGTTCTGGATGGCCAGCGCCTCCAGCTCAAGAAGCCGGGCGTCAATCGCCCGGGTGCTGGGGTCGCCATCAATGACCCGATCGGCAAGCGCCAGCGGCGCACCAGCGCGCGCGGCTGCTGCTGAGGCAGCGCCCGGACGACCCGCCCCGTCGTGGAAAATGGCGAGCCCGCGCCGTTCAACCTCGCCATATATGCGCGCCAATGCGGCTTCCGAGCCGGTCAGGCGCGCACCCAGATAGTTCGTGACCGCGAAATAGCCAGATGCCCGCGACAGCAGCCAGTGCAGCCGGCGCATATTCTCCGCCTCGCCCGCATCGGCCAGCAGGGTATGGGGGCCGGGGTCGTTATTGGGATAATCAAACGGCTCCATGGGCAGCTCGATCATCACCTCATGCCCGGCGGCCCGTGCGCGGTTCATCCAGCTCTGCAGATCACGCGCATAAGGCACGAAAGACAGGGTGATCTCGGGCGGCAGCGTGTCTATGGCCGCCTGGGTGAGGGACTCACTCACCCCCAGACCGCCGACAATCACGGCGATGACCGGCACTCCCGGCTCTGCCTCGAAGGGGCGTGCATAGGCCGAGGAGGGGCGGCGTCCATCGGACGCGATAACGGGAAGTGGTCCGCCCGGACCCTCCTCGAAGAGGCCGGCATAAGGAACATTGGATGCCCGCTGGAGGGCCAGCGCGCGGGCCGCATTGCTGCCCGGAGGCGGCTCCACCTCGCCGCCCAGAACATCGTGCGTTTCGCGCACGCCGGGAAGGCTCAGGCTTTCATCTGCCTCGCCTTCAGCGAACACGAGCGGGCTGGCGGGCGGCACCTCGGCGACCTCGATAGCCGCTTCTTCCTCGCGGGGCATTTCGAGTGCGGCCCGTGCCGCCGAGCTGGTCTGGGGTGCTGGCGCAAGGAATACAATGGCTGCGAAAGCCAGCCCGGCCACGAGAAACAGGCAGGCAGCCGCAATCAGGGGATTGCGCAAGGGCGGCGTGTCGGATGTCTGGCGGGCGGGCATGGTGTCCGGTTTGGCCTGAACAGGTGAAGGTGTGCCGGAGAGCAGAGCTCACTGGCACACTGACGCACAAGACCATTCAATGCGCCGGGGTAAGGAAAGGTTAACGTACCCGCCGACAGCCGTGCGGCGATTACCCTACCTGTTGGCGCCGCCTGACTGAACGCGAGCCTCCCGCCGCTCCATCATGCTCGAAAGCTGCTCAATGGCGCGGTGGAGCTGATAGTCCTCGTCCTCGGCCCAGTCTTCTGGCGGATACTCCATATCCTCGCGCTCGCGCCGCTCGGCGCCCGCCTCATTGGTCAGCGCATTGCGCAGATTGGCTTCGCTGAAGCGCGCGATTTCGCCTTCACGCGGGCGGCGGAAGGCCACCGCAATATCCGGTTCGACGCCTGTGGCCTGGATCGACGTGCCAGAGGGTGTGTAATAGCGCGCCGTGGTCAGGCGCAGCGCCCCGTCACGCCCCCCCCGCAGCGGTATCACCGTCTGCATGGAGCCTTTGCCAAAGCTGTTGGTGCCCATCAGCACGCCGCGTTCCCGATCGCGCAGCGCACCTGCCACAATCTCCGACGCGCTGGCAGAGCCCGCATTGATCAGCACCACGATAGGGGCGCCGTTCAACACATCACCCGGCCGGGCATTGAAGCGATAGGTGTTGCGCGCATCGCGCCCGCGGGTGGATACCACCTCGCCGCCGCTCAGGAACAGGTCGGAGATCGAAACTGACTGATCCAGCAAGCCACCAGGATTGGAGCGCAGGTCGAGCACAAGGCCCGGCAAGGGGCCGCCATTGGCTTCGCGCAGATCATTGAGCGCGCGCACGGCAGCCTCGGTCGTGTGTTCGTTGAACGTGGTGATGCGCAGGTAAGGCGTGTTATTCGCTTCCATGCGGTAGATCACCGAGCGCACCTCGATGATCGCGCGCACAATGGTGACATCGAAGGGTTCCACCCCGTCGCGCGCAATGGTGATGGTGACAGGCTCGCCGGCCGGTCCGCGCATGCGCTCCACCGCTACATCAATCCCGGCGCCGATCATGGACTCGCCGTCCACGGCGATAATGCGGTCTTCAGGTTCGATTCCCGCCCGGTCGGCGGGGGTTTCCGCGATGGGGGAGACGACGGTGACAAAATCGTCGCGCAGCGTCACTTCAATGCCGAGCCCGCCATACTCGCCGCGCGTGCTGACCTGCATATCCTGAAACGCCTGGGCGTTGAGATAGGTTGAGTGAGGGTCAAGCGAGCCCAGCATGCCGTTAATGGCCGCTTCGATCAGCTCGACCTGGTCCGGATCGCTGACATAGTCGGACTCGATACGGCTCAATATGTCGCCGAACAGCTCAAGCTGCCGGAAGGTGGCATCCCGGCCGCGGTCATCACCCTGCGCCGAAACGGCCAGTGCCGCAGCGCCGATACCAAAGGCGATGGCCGAAGCGATAATGTGCAAGCGCATGTATGTGTCCTGTCTGTCAGCGGCCCCGGTATTCGTCTCTCAACCAGTTTGCGGGGTTTTCGGCAGTCCCGTTACCCCGTCTTACCTCATAATATAGGTGTGGCGGCGGAATTTCACGCTCCGGCATGAGTCCGACCGGTTCCCCTGCCAGCACACTTTGCCCTTCTTCAGCATAAAGCAGGCCAATTCCGCCAAGAATAAGGGTGTATCCGTCACTCGTATTGATCATCACCACCGCTTCAAAGCTCTGGAACGGTCCTGCAAAAACCACCACGCCGTCAAATGGCGCTGACACCTGTCCGCTGCTGCGCGCGTCCAGCCACAGGCCTTCGCGGCGGATTCCATCCGGTCCGGGCGTGCCGGCCGGGCTTGCCACACGGCCCTCCACAGGCGGCCTCAGGCGCCCGCGCATATCGCCAAATCCGGGTCCTGCAGAGACGGTTTCCACTGGCAGCGCCGAGAGCAGGGTTTCACCTTCCAGCATCGCGACATCGGCCATCATGGCCGCCCGCCGTTCACGTAAAGGTGACAGGCGAGGCGATATGTCAGCGAGCTGCGTGATCTCCTCCCAGAGCTGGCGCAGGGACCGGGCCTCGGCGGCTATCCGCGCGGCCTGGCTGGCGAGGTCGCCCGCCTCGCGCCGCAAGGCGGCCTCAGCCTGACGCCGCTCCGCGATCAGAGCCTCAACCTGTGCCCGGACGGTGGCGAGTGCTTCGCGGGCGGTTTCAACCGTTTCACGCTGCCCCGAAAGCTCTTCACGTAAGCGTTCCAGCGCCTCTATATCGCTGCGCACGGCGCGGGCCCGCCGCTCAAGTTCCGGCGCGATGGCGGCCAGCAGTCCGGCAGCGCGCGCCGCCTCGCTGGCATCATCCGGGCTGACGGCCAGCGCCGGCGGCGCGTTCATCTCCAGCCTTTGCAGGGCAGCCAGCACCTCGGCAAGGCTGGCGCGTTCCCGGGCCAGGCGTGTACGCAGCTCGCCTTCTTCGGTCTCCAGTTCCGAAAGCCTCGCTTCGGCCGCGCCCGCATCGGCCTCACGCGCTTGCACGCGCGAACCAGCCTCCACCAGCCTTGCCTGCAGTTCCGCGATTTCCTGCCGCAGGGCGTTGGCTTCAGCTTCGCGTGCCTCGCTGATCGCCCGCGTTTCACGGGCGGTTTCCTCCATCGCCTCGATCTCCTGCGGATCAGGCGGCGTCTGCAACAGGGCGATGGCAAGGAGAAGCGCGCTCATGGTGCCAGCCTTCAGTCCCGGTGATAGGGCGCGCCGGACAATAGCGCGCTGGCCCGGTAAATCTGCTCGGCCAGCATGACCCGCACCAGCTTGTGCGGCCAGACCATGCGCCCGAAGGACAAAAGCCTGACATTGCCGGGCAACAGGCTATGGTCAAATCCGTCTGCGCCGCCGATCAGAAAGTACATCTCCCGTGTGCCCTGATCGCGCTCGCGCCCGATCATCTGCGCAAACTCGCGTGAATCCATCTGCTTGCCACGCTCATCGAGCGCGATGACAATGCCGGAGCCCAGCCCCTCGATGAGCGCGCGGGTTTCTGCTGCCGCGCCGGACAGGGAACGTGTATCGAACTCGCGCTCGCTGACAGGGCCAAGCCCGGTGGCGCGCCCATGATGGTTTGCGCGCTCGATATAGGTGTCGGCAAGGCTGCGTTCCGAACCCGGCCGGATGCGGGAAATGGCCCGGATCTCGATGCGCAAGGCTGGATCAGGCCGCCGTTTCCGGCGCCCCGCCCCACATCTTCTCCAGATCATAGAAGCTGCGCACTTCCGGGCGGAAGAGGTGGACGACCACATCCCCGGCATCAATGAGCACCCAGTCGGCGGCCTGCAGGCCTTCGACCTTTACATGGGCGTGCCCGCTCTCCTTGAGAGCCTGCAGCAAATGGTCGGCGAGGGCGCCGACATGGCGGTTCGACCGTCCGCTCGCGATCACCACGAAATCGGTAACGGACGACTTGCCGGTCAGGTCGATGGATACGATTTCCTCTGCCTTGTCATCATCAAGCGTTTTGACGACGAGGGCTTCGAGGGCTTCACTTTGCTCCCGGCCGCCTTTGAGGCTTACCGGGGCGGGCGCAGTATCATTGCGTTGGCGTTCGACGGGCAGTGCCGGAGCTCCTGTTGAATGGACTAAAACCAGAAAGGTCAGTCTAGCACGCTTCGCCCGCCGGTTCGAGCCAGTGCATGGAAAAGGGTTCACGGCCCGAAACCCAGGCCTTGCGCGACTTCAGACCGGCCTTCGCCGCCAGATCATGGAAGGTGTCCAGCGTGAATTTGTGGGAATTCTCCATGTGGATGGTCTCGTGCTTGCGGATCACGAAGCGTTCGCCAGCAACCGTGAAATGCATGTCGCGCACGGCCATGAGATACATCTCTACGCGCGAGCGGTACGGGTTCCAGAACGCCCGGTACTGCAGGCCGTCGGCGTCTATATCTCCGTCCAGCTCGCGATTGATCCGGGCGATGAGGTTGAGATTGAAGGCGGCTGTAACGCCTGCCTTGTCGTCATAGGCCGCTTCCAGCGTTTCGGACGCTTTGCGCATGTCCGTGCCGATCAGGAGCGCATCGCCTTCGCGCAGCCAGCTGCGCAGGGTTTTGAGAAGGCCAAGCGCGTCTATCAGCTCGAAATTGCCAATAGTCGATCCGGGGAAGAACACCACCCGCCGCCCTGCGTGGGCGTTTTCTGACAGGGGCAGGGCGTCCACATCCAGTTTTTGGGTAAAGTCGTGGCAGAGTGCGCCGATCTCCAGCTCCGGATAATCCGCCGCGAGCTCTTCGCATGCCGCGCGCACATGATCGCCTGAAATGTCCATCCCGACAAAGGCGGCCGGACGCTCCAGCGCGTCCAGCAGTGTGCGGATCTTCACGCTTGACCCCGCACCCGGCTCCAGAACAACCGCGCCCTCGCCCGCCAGTGCCGCCAGTTCCGGGCCGATCGCGCGCAGCAATTCCAGCTCCGTTCCGGTGACATAGTATTCGGGCTGTTCGGTGATGGCATCGAACAGGCGCGAGCCTTCCTCGTCATAATAGTATTTGGGGGGGAGCGCCTTTTGCGGCTTTGACAGGCCAGCCAGAATATCGGACCGGAAATCGGCCGCCGGCGGATGCATGTCCTCATAGAAGGACAGGCTGGGCGTCTGGCCCGTCTTCAGGCTGGGATCGGTCATGGCGGATACTAGGGGGCGGCTTCGGACGAGTGGGCTGGCGAGGTGCGTGAGAGACAGGAATGCCAGCGGAGAACGCCGGGTCGCAGCTTACCGTTCCCGGCGCAGGATCGAGGATGCCTCAGCATGTAATGGCGCGGTGATATATGTCCACCCCGGCGCGCCGCGTTCTACGAGGGCTCTGGCGGCAACCGGCTGGACGCGCGCATGTGCCAGTTGACGGGCCGCTTGGCCCAGCCGCCATTTCAGTGGCGAGCCGCCGCGCGCGATCACGCACACGGGCACCCGCGCGGCAATCTCGCGCCAATGCCCCCAGCGGCGAAAACTGCCAAGCCCGTCCGCGCCCATGATCCAGACAAAGCGGACCTGCGGATACCGCTTTGTCAGATGACGGATAATGTCGATCGTGTAGCGGGTGCCGAGACGGCTCTCGAGCGTGGTCACGACATGGCCCGGTTCCGGGATCAGCGCACGGATCGCGGCAACGCGCGCTTCAATTTCGCCGGGCGCATGGTGTTTGAGCGGGTTGTGCGGCGAGACCAGCCACCATACCGCATCAAGGCCGAGCCGTTTGCTCGCCGTCAGCGCCACGTGGCGGTGCCCGGCATGGGGCGGGTCGAAACTGCCCCCGTACAGCCCTACGGTCATGCCCGGCGCAAGCATCTCCGCCTTGCCGGCAGCAAAGCGGGGTGTGGCGGGCCGCTGGCTCATGGTGTCCAGCTATCGTCCTCATCGCCGCGTGCCAGACGCTCGGCCTTGGCCTTGTCGGCGGCGCGTTGGCCCTCGATGGCGGCCTCGATCCGGTAAAGCAGCGGGCGCATGTTCTCGCCGGTAACGGCCGACACCACAGCAATCTCGCCTTGGCTGCGGCTCTCAAGCTCTGCTTTCAGCTCTTCCAGACGTTCCGGGCTGACCGTCTCCATCTTGGAGAGAACGAGAATTTCCGATTTCTCCGTCAGGCCTGCGCCATAGGCTTCCAGCTCGCCGCGCACCACATCATAGGCCGCGACGGGGTCTTCACCGCCCGCATCGACCAGATGGACCAGCGTGGCGCAACGCTCGATATGGCCAAGGAAACGGTCGCCAATACCGGCGCCCTCGTGGGCGCCCTCGATCAGGCCTGGAATATCAGCGAGCACAAAGCGCTTGCCCTCGCCAGTGTCCACGACGCCCAGATTGGGATGCAGCGTGGTGAAGGGATAGGCTGCGATCTTCGGATTGGCCCGGCTGCAGGCCGACAGGAAGGTCGACTTGCCGGCATTGGGCAAACCCACCAGCCCCGCGTCCGCGATGAGTTTCAGGCGCAGCCACAGCCAGCGCTCCTCGCCCTCTTCGCCGGGCTGGGCATGGCGCGGCGCCTGCTGGCGCGAGGTCTTGAAATGGGCATTGCCCTTGCCGCCGCGTCCGCCGCGCGCCAGCAACACCTTCATGCCCTCTTCGGTCATGTCGGCGAGCACTTCCTCGTTGTTCTCGTCGAGGATCTGCGTGCCCACCGGCACTTTCAGGATGATGTCCTCGCCATCGGCGCCGGTGCGGTTCGCGCCAGCGCCATTAATGCCGCGCTGAGCCTTGAAATGCTGCTTGTAGCGGTAGTCGATGAGCGTGTTGAGCCCGTCCACGGCCTCCGCCCAGACATCGCCGCCCTTGCCGCCATCCCCGCCATCGGGACCGCCAAACTCGACATATTTCTCCCGCCGGAACGAGACGCATCCCGGCCCGCCATAACCAGACGCGATAAAGACTTTGACCTGATCGAGAAATTTCATGCGCTTTGCTTTCAGTCCGGCTGGTTTGGCCGGAGGAGGGTAGTCCGGCGCTCTCTATATACATTCCCGCACGCGATTACAGCCCGCCTGGCCCATGTCCCCACACAACTATGCCCTTGCCCGGACCCGGTTGCGCCTTGCGTGCGTGGCGCCGGGACGTTTCACTGGACCTTACCGTTCGCGCCGGGACACGAATCTGGCCTCGCGGGGACGGGAAAGGGCGTGAAACGGGTATCGAAGAGGGTTCAGCATGAGCGAGCGCGCACCCCGGCCAAGGCCGCCAAAGAAAACCGGAAGCATTGAATTCCGGGTGGCTGCCGAGGACAAGGATGCCTTCCTGGATGCCTGCGAGGCAGAGGGGAGGCCAGCCAGCGGGGTGCTTCGTGAAGCCATGGCGCATTTTGTCCGGCACCGCCGGATCGCGCCCAGCAGATGGAGCCGTCTCATGCCTAATTCCGTTATCGCAGCGGGCCTTGCGCTCGCCTTCGCCGTCCAGTCCGCTGACCGCCTGCCCGGCGCGGACCGGCCCTATGCCATTGCCGAGTTCGACTATTACGACCTCAACTCCGATGGCCGCATCACCTTGCATGAATATCTGCGGGCATCCGGGACGGTCCGGGAGTTGGCGGGGAACAGCAGAACCCCGCGTCAGGCTGAACGGACGGGCCGGGTGTTTGGTTTGTTTGCGGCCTACAATGCTGGCCCCGCCCAAATGCTCTTTGCGCACCCGGATCGCGTTAGTGACGAATGCTGGCGGGCTGTGGAGGACCAGCAACTGGTTGCCACCACTCGCAACTTCCAGCTGATGGACGCCGACAATGATGGCGTTGTGACGCCGGAGGAGTTTGGCCGGTACCGGCTTGAGGCAACACAAAGAGCGTTTAGCAATGCTTGGGACCTCACCGGAGACGGCCTCATCACATCTGCCGATCTCGAACTGCGGGCGCAGAGGTTTTCAGCATTTCAGACAGACACTCCCCGGCGGGAAGAGCAACTGCTCGATCCGGCCACCTTCCACGAGGACACACCTGACCATGTGCGGGTCTGCGCGCCTGAATTCGTCCGGCTCGCGCGAATGGAGCCAGAGACGGTGCCTGCAAGCAGTGACGCCAACCCTCTGATGCGGTCTGAGTCGTTGCTCCAACACTTGGATCTCGACGGTGATGGCGTCATCACCTTCCAGGAATATGCCACCGTCATGGAGCGCAACTGGTCGCGCCCTTAAGGCGCGCCAGCTCTCACCCTGCCTTGCGCACCATGCGCGGGCAGGGGCCAGATCCCATGCGTCCGGATGAGAAGGCAGCCGGCACCTCGCCGGTATAGACAAAGCCGCACTTTTCCAGAACGCGGCCCGAAGCCGGATTATCGGCATAATGCCCGGCGACGATAGGTGCGATGCCGGCCAAGTCGGCCGCAGCGAGAAGGCATTGCGCCGCTTCGCTGGCATAGCCTTGCCCCCAGAAGGGTTCTGCCAGCCAGTAGCCAAACTCGAAGGCGCCGTCTTTTCGCGGGTGCAGGCCGATCATGCCGATGCCCTGCCCGGTGCCTTTGAGCGTAATCGCCCGCACCCGGTCACCCCTGTTGGCCTCTGCGGCCAGGCAGGTGAGGACGTAAAGTTCGGCCCCCAGCGGGGGATTGGGATAGGGGATACGCCCGGTCATGTCGGTGACCTTGCGGTTGGTCGTGCCGGCTGAAATCCAGCCCGCATCGCCGAGCGTCAGGGGGCGCAGCTGCAGCCGCGCCGTCTCCAGAGGCCTTGTCCAGTCCAGTTCTTCTTCGGCATCGGCGTGCATGGCCGTCTCCGGGACGCTGGCCGGGAAAGGGTCCGGCACAACGAAAAGGGGAGCGGGATGATCCCGCTCCCCTTTCAGAGCTTTTGCAGCCAGTGCTGCCCGGGATCACCTTTTCTTGCGAAGGGCGATCCCGGCTTGAAGCGTGGGAAGGCCCCTATTCGGCGGCGTCGCTAAGCGGGGCGACCGACACATACATGCGGTCATCGCGCTTGCGGCGGAACTCCACCTTGCCTTCGGTAAGGGCGAACAGGGTGTGATCCTTGCCCATGCCGACATTGGCGCCGGGATAATACTTCGTGCCGCGCTGGCGAATGATGATATTGCCCGGAATCACGGCCTGACCGCCGGCCTTCTTGACGCCAAGGCGCCGGCCTTCACTGTCGCGTCCGTTGCGGGATGAACCGCCTGCCTTTTTGTGAGCCATTGTCTGCTCTCCTCAAAATCTGTCTGCTATCGGAACGGCGCGGGGGCTTAGCCCTTCGCCAGTTCCTTGGCCTGTTCCACCCAGTCGCCGGTCTCGGCTTTCGCCTTGATGCCGGGGATTTCCGCGTCCAGCGCGTCCAGATCGGCCGCCTTCCAGGCAGCGACCTGCGCAAAGCTGGTCACGCCAGCTTCATTCAGCTTCTTGGCATAGGCCGGGCCCACGCCATTGAGCTGGGTCAGATCGTCATTGCCTGCGGCCTTGGCTTTCGGCGCGGCTTTCGCGGCGGGCTTTTCAGCCTTCGGGGCGGCTTCGTCAGCCTTTGCCTTGGGCGCAGCTTTCGCCTTGGCAGCCGTTTTCGGCTTGGCGCCCGGCAGCACGATCTCGGAGATCGCAACGAAGGCTTCCCACTGGCGGTGGCCCTTGGTGCGGCGGTAGTTCTGACGGCGGCGCTTCTTGAAGACGATGACTTTCTCGCCCTTGCGCACTTCCACCAGCTCGCCGATTACCTGCGCGCCGTCGATGAGGGGGCTGCCGACGGTCACGCCGTCCGTGCCGCCCAGCATCAGCACTTCGCCGAACACGATCTGGTCGCCGGCTTCGCCTTCGATTTTTTCAACGGCGAGGCGGTCGCCTTCGGCAACCTTGTATTGCTTCCCGCCGGTCTTGATTACCGCATACATCTCTCAATCACCTTTTCTACGGCCAGATCTCCCAAACCCTTTGGAAGCCTTGCCCTTTTTCTTCGCCAGCTTCTTTGCAAGATGGCGTTGTCACAACGAAGTGCCCGCACTCAAGGCCTGAGGCGGGCATCAGAGGCGCGGACTTATACCCATGAGCGCGCGCGAGTCAATCGCGCGAGGGCGCTGCCGGGCCTGTATATGCACGGCTGGAAGGCCCTTTGGGGCGGGCGTGCAGGGGCGTCCGGGCGTTGCCGCTTCTCATGCACATTACCCGCTTGCAGGGGGCAAGGCTTGTCGCTAGGTTCCGCGCCTTCGCGGAGAGGTGCCGGAGTGGTCGAACGGGGCGGTCTCGAAAACCGTTGAGCGCGCAAGCGTTCCGAGGGTTCGAATCCCTCCCTCTCCGCCATTTTCATAGCAATTTCAATATGTTAGATCGATTGTTGGCTTCGCGGCCAACATAGCGGCCATCATTGAGTGGCCCAAATTCAAGCCGGTGTTACCGATTAAGCTGAACCCAGAATCGTATTATTGAACTGCTATAAAGCGATGAGGTGAGTCATGCAGTCAACAATCGTCGAGCAACTTTTGCATTCAACCGTGAAGTTGACCACGGCTTGTGAAGGCAAGGTTACCGGCTCTGGCACCGGCTTTTTTGTTAGGTTTGCAAGGCAGGACAACGGTAGTTTTGTGCCCGCCATTGTAACAAATAAACACGTTGTAAACAATAAGGACAGGGTAATTGCAGTTTGTCATTTGGCAGAAGATCAAAATTCGACAGAAGATCAAAAACCTTCCGGTAAATTCGTAAACTGTATAATTTCAATCGCACCTGAGATAATAATTAATCACCCTGATCCAAACGTGGATTTGTGTGCTGTTCCTATAACGGGAATTCTTTCAGATGCGAAGAAGAAAGGGACGCCTCTTTTTGTTAGATTTCTTGATCTTAGCCTAATTCCTGCGCAGGATGATTGGCAATATTTTGACGCACTTGAAGAAGTTTTAATGATAGGTTGCCCAAATGGGATATACGACAAGCATAACAACCTACCCATTATCCGGCGCGGCATAACTGCGACACCGGTCGGCAAGCGATATGAAGGCCGAGATGAATTCATGGTTGATATGGCGTGCTTTCCAGGATCGTCGGGTTCGCCAATTTTTCTCTACAATCAGTCTGGATATTTTAGTAGAAAAGAAAACGCGACTCTGATGGGGGCAGCGCGCCTGCACATAATCGGCGTGCTATATGCAGGCCCACTAATTACAAATGAAGGGAGCGTCATACTTTCGAAAGCGCCTCGCTTCTCTGTTGGCAGCATGATGCATCTCGGCAACGCTATAAGGTCAAGTGAGTTGCATGTTTTGGATGCAGAAATAAAAAGATTGGCTGGCCTGCCGCTTAAGCCCGAAGTTGAAATCGGTGAACCTGAATCATTCGAAGAAAAATAGCCCCGGCCATTACAGCCGGGGCAACCAATCACCCTTGGAGGATGGCGACCGACAAGAGCGATTGGCTAGTTACCCGTGGCGAGGGAACGCAGTCGCACGGGATCAGTGTTCAACCCGGCTGTTGCCTTTGTCGGCCAAGGCGGAGTTGTAAAAGGATCGGTGAACCGCACTGATGGCTTTGGGATATTTCGCGGCGGCTTTGCCAACGTCGATGGATTGAGCGATGCAACCCGCGCCTTCAGGGCAATGCTTCTTGATGAGGTCACCTGAAATCGAACCGTAAGTGTCCTCTGCCAGCCCAAGCAGATAATGCGGCGTGTTGTAGAGGACGGCGGCGGCTTCAAGGTCTTTGCCAGCGATTTCACGAATGCGGGCTAGACCGTCTTCTTTCGTTGAGAGTTCACGGATATATCCGCGTATGTCGGCATGAATGGCAGTGCGCTTTTCGTTGAGCGTGAACGCCTCATCAATGAGCTTCACGCCTTCGTTGAAAAACTCATCTTGAAGCGCGAGAAGTCCGGCTTGAGATTTTTCAACCTCGCGAGCAACATCGTGGGCAATCTTTTGCGCCACGACATGCTTTGAGACTTCGGTGCGCGTTTCGTCTTGATGCAGCGCCGCCACCTTCTCAATCCCGTATTTGATCGAGTCATGGGCGCGGTTCACGTAATTCAGCGCCTTCGCTGGCAGCTTCGACGCATCACCAAGCAGCACCTTGCGTCCGGTCGGTATGGACATGTCAGCAAAAAACTTGGCCGCATCCGGGCTGTTGTTCAGCGGCTTGATCGGTTGAGCGTTAAACATGGCGTGGACTTTCTTCAGTTGTAATTCGCCCTAGCCGGGCGGTTGTTGAGTTCGTCAGATCGGGCGTCTTCATCGCGGCATTCTTCAAGAAGCTTTGCTTGCTGTTCTTCAATGAGCTTATCGACAGCGGCAATGTCTTCAGGTTCGCGCGGGACTTCAGGCACAACTATCAAGCGGTGGCCTTCAGGTATGTCGCCGTATTGGCGCTGCATCCGGGCAAAGGCTTCGTCTTCAGTCTCGTTCCAACGCACCCCCACAACATGCGGCCAGTGGGTGCCGGTGCCGCGCTCTAGGCGCTCTAGGCGTCTGGACAGGCCGCGAAGGCTCATTGCAGCGTCCTGCCCTTCTCAAGCGCCTCTACACGGGCCTCTAGGGCCGATCCCTCAATCATCCGCGACAGGATCGACAGAATGTTGGCTAGGCGGCTGGCGTCTTCGACCTTGATTGAGCCGGAGCGCGCGTCCCTGAAAAGCCTTGCGGTCTGGTGGGCACAGTCGGTCACGCTCGACAGCCGCGCCCTGAACGCCTTGCGACGGCCACCCACAGCCCCTTTAGCGGGGGCAGGCAGGGGAACCCCGTCTTCAACCGGAAACTCGCTTTGCTCGACTTGCATTTCTCGACACCCAAGGCAGCTATTACCCACAGCCTAGAGGCGATTATTTGCATTAGTCAATAATAATGAAATCTGCAATACATATTCAACGAATGCATATTGTTTAATTAAAGTTCACCACTCGCTTTCTTGCGCATGTGTTCATCATATAATTCAAACATCAACTTTGTCGCTTCAAAAGCGACTTCCCTATCCGGCGAATTCACCGCTCGCAACAGGCATTCGATTGAGTGATTCAAGAGCCAGTTGCCTTCTTCACCCTTGGGTTTGAATTCTTCACGGGTCATAAGAATCTGAAGGGCCGCAATGGCCGTGCTGCGATCCGATTGGTTCACCCAATGCTTCGCCAGCCGTTCAGCCGTTTTCAGGTAACTGCGCTCGATTAGCCGATTGATTTCTTCATCGGTTGGAGCCGGTCCCGTGTCCGGTTTGTATTGGCGTTCCCACGGTGTTTCATTCCACCAATCCGCCCTTGGTTCATCCGTCATTTCAAAGTTCCTTTTGTTATTTATGTTGGCCGGTATGTTGGCCAAGTTGATGTTGTTCAATCAAAAGTCCTGCAAACTCTGTCGAATGTGGCGGAGTGTAAATCCGCGAGCGCCGAAATCGGGGCGCTCTAGAGAAGGGGCGGTAACAACGGTCACAAGGTAACAATCACGAAAAAAGACCCCCCTCATTCGTTACTTTGTTACCGTTGTTACCGGGGGTATAAGGGTGAGCGTATTTTCCGCGCCCTTCTTTGCGCAATTCGCCCGCCGCCACCATTTTGCCAAGTAACCGGCGAATGTTACCGGGGGACTGGCCGGTAACATTGGCGATCTCTTGAGGGGTGAGAGGGGCGTTTGCACGGGCCACAGCGGACAGGATGGCCGCGCGCTCATCGGAGCGGCGAACCTCTGACGGCGCACCTAGACTTTCCCAACGACAGGTATCCCGGTCGAAGTCCAGCGCGAGTTCAAATTCTTCAACGTCGCGCCCCCTGCCCGCCAGAACAGGCCCATTGCTATCGCGGCTCAACACAAGTGTGGTGTCGGCTGCGCCGGTCAGGCCATTGGTTCCGCTGGTTCGCTCTAGCTTATCGTCAGCTTCAGCTTTGCGCGTGTGGTGAACAACAACCACGCCAATGCCAAATTCATCCGCCAACGCCTTCAATGGCTGGACGCTTCGATAATCATAAACGTATGCGTCTTCACCTTTGCCCTTGGACGGGCGAACCATGTTGAGAACATCAACCACGATCAGGCGTGGGTTCACGGCTGAAGTTATCCAGTTCCGCAAAGCGTCAACGCCGCCCTTGTCGAGCGTTGGCATTTCAGTCCAGATCGTTAGCGCCGGGCCGGGCTTCACGGTGCAAATCCGTTGAAGCCGGTCCTTAATCCGGCGCGGTGTATCCTCTAAGGCCGCATACAGCACGCTCCCTTGCGGGCAATGCATGTTCAGCGCAAAGCCGCCATGCGCAACGGCGTTCGCCAAATCCAAGGCTAGCCATGATTTCCCTAGCTTCGGCGCGCCAACCAGCAATGTGAGGCCAGCGGCAACGAGTGTGGGCACAATCCATGCAATCGGGGCAAAGTCCGCATCCCACAGTTCTTCAGCCGTGTATGAGGTTTGCCGGGCGGGCCTGCCTCCGACTTTCGCGGCGATTTCAGCGGTTAGCTTGCTGCTATCAACCAAGGCAAAGTTCGGTCGCGAGTCCATCGCCCTGTTGATTGTCCGTTCACGGTAATCCGGTCGAGATTGCGTCTTCTCACGCTGACCTAACGGGCTGGCCAGCCAAAGGCGTTCAACTTCAGCCGGGTTAAAGTTCGTGCGCGGAGCAAGTGCATTGCAAAGGGCTTGATCGGCTGCGCTGTGATCCCCGCCGTGGGCGCTTAGATCGCCGTTATAGAGGGCGGCTAGGGCCGGATCGGCAAACAGGCTGGCCAACACCTCGCCATTGCCCACAGAAGGGGCCTGTGAGGGCTGTGGGGGTGTTTCCGGTGCCGGACTGCCCAAATCTGCCGAAAGGCGCTCTAGGAGGCCCTGACAGTCGTTTATCGGGCCGGGCCGGACGAACCTGCCGGTCATTGTGAAATACCGGCCAGAGGAATAGACCTCGACCTTGCCGCGTCGTCTCGACGCCACTTTGCCCTTCACGATGATATGTAGTCCGCGTCCTGACGGTGAAAGTTCGGCGTAGCTATCGAACGCTTCATAAATCCGCCGTTGGACGGCAAAAGCTTCAGCGTCATCGCCAGCGTCATCAAGGTCAATGCCGGTGAACGGATCATTGTCCGTGAACACAAAGCCAATGCCATCAAACCCGCCTGCCTTGAATGCGGCAACAGCTTCATCAAATCCGGTCCAATGTTCGGGGTTCGACACACTGGCCTTACCGTGTCCAACCGCCTTATATGGAACTTTAGTTGGCTTGTTTCCTTCACGATGTTCATATCGCCAACAAACAAATTGCCTGTAATTTCGCATTTCTACAGGAATGCACTCGAACTGCTTTGTGGTATCGAGCGCGCTAGCTTGCATTGTCGGTGAATTTAGACTAACGTAGTCTCTGCCATCGTGACTATCGTTAGCCGTCGCCTCATTGCCGGGGCGGCGGCTTTCGCTTTCCATGGGGCTTACACCGGCATTGCGGCGCGGCGGGCCTCAAGGGACGCGACTAGCACCCTGATCTCATCATCGGACTTGCCAGAGATACGGGCGGCGTTGATGGCCGCGATTTCCTCTGACGGCCATGCCGACGCTGTGCCGATCTTGACCGGTTTAGGGAACGTGCCGCGCCGAATGTCCCTATAGATGGTTGGCCGGGCTAGGCCGCTAACGCGCCTCACCTCTGGCATTCGCAACAACTCGCTCACCTGAAGCCTCCTGTGTCTTGGTGTAGACGCAGAATTGGCCGACAAGATCAGGGGCGTCGTGGGGAATAATTATTCCATCAAAGCTTTGTCTAGTTCACTTTTAATTCGGTCGGTTATATCACGAAGTTTAATGTTCCGCATTTCTTTATCATAAGATTGATGTTGAACGCCGGCATATTCAGGCAGGTATGCTTTAGCAGCTTCGCGAGCGTTACGATACTTGCCAGCAATTACGTCTTGGGCTGCAAGAACGTCGAGTTGTTCAAGCCGGGCATCACGCGGACGCCCGCGATTGATCGGGGGGACGGGAACGCCATCTTCAATCACAAAGCTCATTGGCCAACCGCCTCGTTGATCGCAACGACATTGCCGGACGGCTTTTGTGGCTTCGCGCAATACGTTGTCCAATCCGCCATCAACCTTGCCCGCTTGGCCAGCAAATCCCCACGCTGATACGCGGCCTCTGCCTTGTCCTTCAGTTGGTGCGCCAGCGCGTGTTCAATGACTTCACGCGGGTATGACGTAGTTTCGCCAGCCCAATCGCGGAACGTCGAACGGAAGCCGTGTTGTGTGATGTCATCACGGCCCATGCGCTTGAGAACTGCCGTCAAGGCGCTATCCGTCAAGGCCCCGCCCCGGAGTGCCGGAAAGACGTAGGGCGAACCCTTCACGCGCTGAACACCCTCTAGGAGCCTCGCAGCGGCGTCAGACAGGGGAACGCGGTGTTCCTTGCCTGCCTTCATGCGTTCTGCCGGGATCACCCACAGGCGGGCCTTCAGGTCGATTTCCGCCCACGTCGCGGCCCGGACCTCGCCTGACCGGCTGGCGCACAAAATGGCGAACTCCAACGCCTTAGCCGCCATCCCGTCGCGCTTGCGAAGTTCAACGATGAACTTACCGACTTCAGCGTATGGCAAAGCGGCATGATGTTTGACCTTCTTCACCTTGCTAGGGGCAGGCAACAGCTTGTCCAGATGCCCACGCCAACGGGCAGGGTTCTCGCCTTCGCGGTATCCGCTGACGGTTGCCCAATCCAGAATGCTTTCAATCCGCCCACGCAACCGGCTGGCCGTTTCCGTCTTGGTTGACCAAATGGGGCGTAACACGTCCAGCACCATTGCCCGGTCCACCGACGCCACCGGCAACTTGCCGAACTTGGGAAATGCGTAGGCTTCAAGCGTGGCCAGCCATTGCTTGCCGTGTTTCTCGTTCTTCCATTCGGGCCGCTTGGTTTCAATGAAGGCTTCAGCGCATTCACGAAACGTCTTGGCCTTGGCGACTTCAAGAAGTTCAGCTTGGGCTTGAGCCTTCACCGCTTCTGTCTTGGCAACTGTGGGGGAAATGACGGTGCCGGTTTCCTGTGCCATCGCGCGCAACTCGCGAGCCTTCGCACGGGCTTCAGCCAATGACAGTCCGGGCAGCTTGGCGGCTTCAGCGTCAGTTGCGCCAGCCTTCGCGTTATACGGTCCAAGGCCAATATCGCGGCGTTTCTCGCCAACCTTGATCCGCAAGGCCCATGACTTCGTTCCGCCCTCAATGCGCAGATGCAGCCCGGCGCAATCGCTAGGGCCGACCATGACACGGCGGTTTTTCGAGCCTTCGGCCTTCAGCCGGTCAACGGCGGTTGCCGTCAGTTCTTTCGCGCGCTTGGGCATATCCGATCCTTGGCCAACAATCCGGCCAACATAAAAGCGTGGATCGGGGGAGCCGTCAAGAGTCACCCATAGACAGGCGGCTTAGCTAAAACATTGGTCTAGATGGAGTTTTGAAGCCTTCCATAGACACCCGTAGCCGCGATGGAGGCGGACTCCCTCTCCGCCATTTTTATATTAAAATCAATGCATTAAAATACTGACTGGCTCTCCGGACAGCATGGCGGTCATCATTGTGCCATGCGTAATTTTGTAGAATCGATCTCTGCTCGCTATCTCACAACTGCCCACCACGCTCACCGGTATAGGGGGCATAAGGTGATGCATACTAATGACCCGACTGAGATGCCTAATGACCTGCGCCCCGTTTGGCCCCGCATTTGAAATGGGAGTCTGCTCAACAAGGAGACGGACCCATGAGGAAGAGCAGGTTCAGCGAGGAACAGATCATCTCGATCGCGCGTGAGCAGGAGCAGGCAAGGCCGACGCCGGAGGTCTGCTGCGCGCACGGAATCAGCGCGAACACCTTCTATCGCTGGACGTCGAAATGCGGCGGGATGGAGGTGCCGGACGCTCGCCGGCTCAGGCAGTTCGAAAATGAGAGCGCTCGGCCGATGCTCGTACCTAGGGCCGTGCGAGCGGTGGAGCCTGGACTTCCTGGCGGATGTGTCCGACGCAGCGAGGCGCTGCTCAACGCTTTACCTCTGATGATTTTCGCGGCTCGATACCCGCATAGCGTGTAAAATGCGAGTTGAGGGTTGCGTGAAGAATAATTTACTACAAATGATTGATCTGCGCGGGGCAATTGTGCGGGGCGGGAGTTTGACCCAGAAGCATGTCGGGCCAAATGGCAAGTTTCGTCTGCCTACGTTCGGGGCAAGCGTACAGACCATCGTATCGCATCGCGGGCTTGCGGCTGAGCGGGAGCTGATCGAGTTTCTGGGGCTTGCCCGTCTCATGCAGATTTATGATGGCGTCGATCCGAGCTTTCCTGAAGCGGTAGAGATTGCGCGCATCCTGAGCGTGCCCATCACCTCTTTCGTGCCCATTGACCCCGGCTCGATGCGCGAGCTCGACATTGCCTATGCCGAGCTGCTCTACGCCGCCGCGCCACTGTCTCCTGGACAACGCGCTGCCCTGGCCGCTCATGTTACGGATCTGGCGGAGGATCTGCGTACAGGCAAGCCGGACCGAATGGCGTCGGCACAGGAGCAGTATGGCAACCATCTCAATGAAGGGGCGGGCCATGAGTAGTGCGCCAGCCATCGCGCTTATCTGCTCTGAAGTTGACCGTCCCCGGATCTGGGGGCTCGCGGCCTGGCTAATGCGCCAGGGCAGTCCCGTTGTCGTTGGCTGGAATGCCAGCACCGATCCCGTCCCGGGCTGGCTTGTCGTGTGCTACTCTGACGCAACCGTGGAAGATATCGAGGTAAGCCGCGTCGTTGCGGGCTTTCTTGGCCATGCGCCGCGCGAGCGCCTGCTGCGTGTGGAACTGGGGACCGATCCGGGCGGGAGTAACGGGCCAGTCTTGCCGCCCGTTCTGGCTTGTAACCGCGGACCGGAAGGTCTTCTGGTCCCCCAGCCGCCTCCTTTTCTGGCGGGGGCCTTGCGCCCTGCACGCGAGACGGCAGACATCGAGACCGTGGGCGCAAAGCTTCTGGAGGTGGCGGGTACCGGCAAAGCTCAGAGCCGGCGCGCGCTGTACCTGCGGACATCCTTTATCGCCCTGAACGCCGCCATTGCCATAAGCCTTGTGCTCGGCATTTTTACTGTCCAGCTAGGCAACGAGCTGGAGCGCAGCCGCACTGCTGAAGCCGAAGCAATCCGGTTCGCAGATGTCCAGCTGATCGAGATCGCAGGTTCCCTGCAAACCAGCGCCCGCCAGGGTGTGATGATTGCGGCTAGCGAGGCCGTCCTTGAGCGAGGACTTCCAGATAGACCTACCGACGAAGACATGGCCCGTCGTATCCGGCTGCTGACCTGGCTCGCAGAGGCGCGCGATCTGTCCGGCGATCCGTCAGGTGCGGCACAGGCCTATTCGACGGCGATGACCCTTGGTGATCAATGGCACGACACTCCGCCGGATTCGGCTGGCGTGCTGGCTCTGGCTGAACTGACCATGTCGGCGGGCATTTCGGCCTATCGTGCCGGTGATCTCGAGAGGGCACGCACGATGTTGGATACGAGCCGCCAACATGCCGACGCGCTCCTCGTGCTGGCGCCCGGTGACCGTGAAACCCGCCGGCGCGCCGCAAGTGCCTATGTCAACTCTGCCGTCATGGCCGTGGAGAGTGATGAGCCGGATCAGGCGCTCGAATACCTCCAGGCAGCGATCACGGGATTTGACGAGCTGCAGCGCGAGTACGGCGAGTATGCGGGCGATCTGGCCAATGCCCTTGGCTGGACAGCTGACGCGTTCCGGGCCAACGGCCAGCTGGGTGAGGCCGCTGATGCGCGCCGGCGCGAAGCGGAGGTATTCGCCGGTCAGCTCAGAAATGATCCGGACAACCATCTGACCGCCTTCCGGCTGGCCAGTGCGGCTCATGCTGAAGCCGCTCTGCGGGTCGATGCTGGCGAGACTGCAGGCGCCTCAGCAGCGCTCGAGCAGGCGGCCTCCATTCTGGAGGGCCTCGTGGCTCAGGACCCCGAAAATGCGCGTTATCTGCGCCTGCTTCTGAGCGTCCAGCGGGACCGGGCTGAACTGTCGCTCTTTGATACCGCCCTGATACGCGCCCAGTTGCTGATCGATCGAGCGCGGCGCCTGCGTGTGAGCCGGGATCCGCAGGGCGGTTATGATGGTCGTGTGCTCGAAAACGCGAGCTTTGACATCCTGAGTGGCCAGATCGCTCTTGCCGCAAACGCCTATGATGACGCAGCTGTCAGCGCGGCCAATGCGCTCGCCGGCCTGACACCGGAGCTGGAGTCTGGCCGTGCCAATGCCCGCCTGCTCGCCCTGAGGGCTCACCTGTTGCGCCATGACGCGTTTGTGGCACTTGGCAGGCCGGAAGCACCGCGTGTCCTGCGTGAAGCGCTGTCGCTGATCGAGGATATGGATTCGGTCCGCGATCTGCGAATGCGTGATCTGGCCTCGCGGGTCTACTGGCTTGCCGGTGAGCGCGATCAGGCATTGGCCCTTCGTACCGGGCTGGAAGAAGCAGGCTATGCACGGCCCGATTTTGTGTATTTCTGGGAACGTTCCGACGCTCCAGAGACAGTTTCGACATTGAACGCGGAAAGCACAGGAAATGGCGGCTAAAAACGACACTGAGATTTTTACCGGAGCGGGTCATCAAGGCCCCAACGTCCTGCACATACTGGTACGGGTGTTTCCGTATCAGGAAGTCGCTGGCGGTGCGGGGCAGACCGCCCATAAGGTCTATGTCGGTGCAGGCTCTGGTGATTTCCAGGCAACCTATCCCACGCGGTTTGTTTTTGCACTGGCCGATGAGGACTGGGAGTTTCACGAGTTCGAGCTGGACGGCAAGACCTGGCCGGGGCTCGCCATCTTCCCGCAATCGGATGATTTCGAGGTAAGCTTTGGAGATCCCGAACGCAGGAGCGTGGTGCTCGACGATGCGTGCGAGATCATGAAGTCATACCGCTATCAGATTGTTGTCCGGCACCGGCAGACCGGTGCGCTGGCAACCTGTGATCCGGCCATCGAGAACGGTGATCGGGAACGAGTCTAACAAGGGAGGCTCAGGCTATGGTAGATAAAGGCACTCCACGGTCACCCAACCCAATTGACCGGTATGTCGGCATACGCATCCGGCTGCGTCGCCGGGTCATGGGGATGTCCCAGCAGGCTCTGGCGGCCAAACTCGGTGTCACCTTCCAGCAGCTGCAGAAATACGAAAACGGGGTGAACCGTATCGGCGCAGGACGGCTCTACGAGCTGGCACGCGCGCTGGGCGTCCCGGTAGGCTATTTCTACGAGGATTTTGACCCGGCTGTTGACCCCTCGAAGCGTAGCGAAGAGGAAACACAAGCCATTTCAGTCTTCATCGGAAGCCGGGAAGGGGTGCAACTCGCCCAGGCCTTCAACCGCATCGACGACGCAAAGATCCGCCGCCACATCTTGCAACTGACCAACACACTCGGGTCTGATGACAGCCAAGACGCCTGAAACGGGGTGCCAGCGTTCTGTTTGGGTTGGCCTCCGTCATCTTGGCCGACCTGGAATTGAGTGATTTCCGAAACGCGCCTTTCCGGATTTAGTTTGGCGGCCTCATCCCCGCCATTCGCCGCCGATCACCGCATGCTGATCTGGGAGGTGGAGTTGGCTTGCCGTACATATCCTTGGCGTGCAACACGGTTTGCTGCTTGATCGTTTGGCGTTTGCCGCACATGACTTAAGAGAGAAGAAGCGCGGATCGCTCGCGCTTCACAGACAATGCCGCGCCGGGAGACGGCTGCAGTTTCAGCCTTTGCTGAAGGCGGCCACCAGCATATCGGCGACCGCTCGCACGGCGGGGGCGTGTTTCAGATCGGCGTGGATCACCATCCAGACCGACCGTGGCGCTGGTTGTTCGCCGCAGACACGGACGAGTTCCTTGCAAGGTTGCCCAATCACACAAGGCAGCAAGGCCACCCCAAGGCCTGCCCGGGCGGCGGCGAACTGGCTGTGAAAATCCCCGGTCAGCAGGTCGAGCGGGCGACTTCCGGCAAACTCTTCCAGCCAGCGTTGTTGGGGCACATGCGCCAGCGTTTCGTCAAAGGCGATGAACCGCCATTGCTGTGGAGGCAGTCTGGCAATGTCCGGCGCCGCATAGAGCGCGAATTCGACTGAACCGATCCGCCGGACGATGTTCTGCTTTCCTTGCGGCTCGACCATCCGGACCGCCAGATCGGCCTGGCCGCTGTCGAGAGAGGCGATGTGCGAATTGGCAGAAAGCACGATCTGCAAATCGGGATGATTGGCGCGCAGATCGCGCATGGCCGGGATGATGACCTCGCTGACCAGTGCGGGTGGCGCGGTCAACCGCACTCGGCCAGACAGCGTGCCCTGCGCGGCATGTGTCAGACGTTCGATCCGCTGCGCGCTTTGCTCCATGTCGCGGGCTATTGCGGCGATCTCCTTGGCCCTCTCGGTCAAAGGTGTGGACCGTGCGAGGCGCCGCACGAGCGTTTGACCCAGGCTCTCTTCAAGCGCCGAGATACGCCGAGACACCGTGGCGTGATTGACACCCAGTGCCCGCGCCGCGCCGGCCAGAGAGCCTTCGCGCTCCAGCACCGCCAGCACATGCAGATCATCCCAGTTCATCTGATAGATATTACACAGATAGCGTGCGAGATCATGCAGTTTTCATCAGGTGTCATGGCTGCGAAAAGAATTAATCAGAACAGGAGCACCGACAATGATCCCCACACTCCCGCTTGGAGCCGATGGCCCCCACCTGCCCGCGCTTGGTCTTGGGTGCATGGGCATGTCCGAATTTTACGGGGAGACCGACGATACCCAATCGCTCGCCGTTCTGGCCCGCGCCTATGAACTGGGCGTGCGGATGTTCGACACCGCGGATATGTATGGCAACGGCCATAATGAGAAACTGCTGGCGCGATTCCTGAACGAGGGCCGTCCAGACGCCTTGGTTGCCACCAAGTTCGGCATTCGCAAGGCGCCGGGCGAATATGCCCGCAGCATCGACAACAGCCCGGACTATATCCGGCAGGCCTGCGATGCCTCGCTGCGGCGTCTGGGCGTTGAACAGATCGGGCTCTATTATGTCCACCGGGCCGAAGCGGGACGCCCCATCGAGGAAACGGTGCAGGTGCTGGCCGATCTCGTGCAGGCGGGCAAGATTGCGCGGATCGGCCTCAGCGAAGTGTCCGCCGATACACTGCGCCGCGCCCATGCCGTGCATCCTGTTGCTGCCGTGCAGAGCGAATACTCGCTGACCACCCGTGATATGGAGGCAGAAGTTCTGCCTGCCTGCCGCGAGCTGGGCGTCGCCTTTGTCGCGTATAGCCCTTTGGGTCGCGGCCTGCTGTCGGGTGTTTTTGACCGCGACAGCCTTGCCGAGAACGATTTCCGCCGCAACGCCCCGCGCTTCGGCGATGAGGCGCTGGGGGCCAATAATGCGCGGCTCGACACCCTGCGTGCCATCGCCGACATGCGCGAGGCGGCACCGTCACAGGCCGCGCTCGCCTGGGTGCTTGCCAAGGGCGCGTTTGCGATCCCCGGTACCAAGCGTCTGGCGTATCTGGAACAGAACATCGCCGCCACCAGTCTCCGCCTGTCCGCCGATGACATCACCAGGCTCGACCGCGCCTATGCGCCGGGCAGTTTCACCGGCGAACGTTACACTGCCGAAGGTATGAAAGGGGTGAATGTATGAGTGCCCCGTCATCTCGCCTACACAGACAGGCTTGATCGGTGATCACGCGATGAAGCGGATGACTGCGCGGTTTCGCCGGCTTCATCCTTTTGCGCACTGATTGGTTTCGCGATGCGACAGAAACGCTTCCAAGGTCCGTAATCCGCCACGCGGAAGCTTATCCAGATTGCTCTCGCAACGCCCTCTTCGTCCTGAACCTGACTGAGGGCGCAAAGCGTCAGTCATCGGCCCAGGGCGGTGGCGGCATGGATCTGTGCGCTTTTGCAAGGGCATCAGACCATTGCGCCCCTAGTTCACGGAAATAGGGGTCGTCGGCCTCGATGCGCCTTTGTGTGCCGGCAAACCGGTCAGGCCGGATGGTGACCATGTCAAACGGCAGGCCGACGCCCAGATTGGAGCGCAGCGTCGAGTCAAAGGAGATCAGCCCCAGCTTGATCGCTTCGACAAGCGGTGTGTCGGTGCGCAGGGCGCGGTCCAGAATGGGCTTGCCGTACTTGAATTCACCGATCTGGAGATAGGGTGTGTCCGATCCGCACGCGATGGCATTGCCCTGGGGGTAGATCAGGTAAAGCCCAAGCGGCCCGCCCCTGATCTGGCCCCCCAGAAGGACGGTCGCGCCCATATCCACGGCTTCGGCCTCAAGCCCGGCCTCGAAATCGTTGCGGACGGTTTTGAGGGCATACCCGACGAGTTCCACCGCGCGTTCCAGCGTGGGAACGTTCAACAGAGTTTCAGGCTGATCGGACCCTGGCAGTTTGATGCCGCTTTTCAACCGGCTGAGCGCGGTTTGTGTCACAGAGAGATTGCCGGCCGTGGCGATGGCGATGACACGCTCGCCGGTCTGCTCGGTTACAAACAGCTTCTTGTAGGTGGAGACATTATCGACGCCCGCATTGGTGCGGGTATCGGCGATCATCGCCAGACCTTCTTTCAACAGCATGCCAACGCAATAGGTCATGGACGGGGCGCTCCCACGCCTGAATCATAATCCCACGTGATAGCTGATTCCGCGTCCATGCACGTGGTCTATTGCTGTCTTTGCCCGAGCGGCTGGCCGCGCACCTGCAGGCTTACCGTCAGGCGCTCGCCCTGCCCGCCATAGCTGGCACCGCGTACCGGCGCTGCGCCGAGATAGTCCAGCGCCGAGGCGACACGCACATAGTTCTCGTCGGGGCAGATACCGTTGGCCGCATCAAAGCCGACCCAGCCCAGCCCTTCCACCAGCGCTTCTGCCCAGGCGTGCGCTGCTTCCTGTTCGGCTTCGCCATCGGTCCGGCGAAGATGGCCGGAGACATAGCGGGCGGGCACGCCAAGCCATCGGGCTGCCGCCAGGAAGATGTGGGTGTGGTCCTGACACACGCCCCGGCCGAGCGCGAAAGCCTCCTGCGCGCTGTGGCTCACATCTGTGACGGCCGTGTCAAAGGCTATGCGCGTGTGGATAGCCGCCATCAGCGCATGCAGCATGTCGAGCTGGTCGCGGCCCGGCAGCTCGCTGGCAAAGCTGCGGATTGCATCATCGGCCTGAGTCAACGGTGTTGACCGCAGGAATACCAGAGGCGGCTGGCGCTCCGGCCAGCCATCCAGCATGCCGGCACTGGTGCTTGTTTCCACCTCTCCCGACACGGTGACCGAAAGGCTCTCTACCGGCCCGTCCGTGTAGAGCGCGTGCGTGATATTGCCGAAAGCATCCTCGCCCTGGCGGATACGCACGTCGGCATCGGCATTGATGCGCCAGCGGCGGACATGCTGGCTGGAGCAGGCGCGTGGTGTCTTGCGCAATACCTGGACCACGAAGCGTGGTGCGCGGTCATAGTGATAGCAGGTCGCGTAATCGACGCGGATCAGCATCCGGCGCGCTCCTCAGGTCAGGTATTGTTCTGTGATGGTCTGGCCCAGCTGGTTGTTTCCGGCCAGGAAGTCTTCGATGAATTCGTGCAATCCGGACTGGAAGATCGCATCAATGGACGCCTCCTCCAGCTTGCCGAGCCGTGCAGTGGCCAGACGCTGGGCGGGGCCGCGGCGGCCATAATCGGCTGCCAGCCGCTCAAGAGCGTCAACGATGGCGGCCTGACAGCTGGCCAGCGAGCGCGGCATCTGCCGGTTGAGAACCAGAAGATCGGCCACCAGCCACGGCTTCACACCGTCACGGTACACCCAGTTATAGGCGGTCAGTGCCGAGACCTGCCGAAGCAGCGTTGTCCATTGATAATAGTCCAGCTGCCCGCCGACCGGCTCGCCCTCTGGCAGGAGCAGGTGGTATTTGACATCCAGCAGGCGGGCTGTGTTGTCGGCCCGTTCCAGCGCCGCGCCCAGTCGCAGGAACCAGTAGGCATCATTGCGCAGCATGGAGCGGCTGGCCGCCCCCTCCACCGACTGGGTGACCGATTTCACCCAGCTCAGGAAATCGCCAAACTCCGCGCGGCTCGCAGGCTGGCCCTGATCTTCCAGCGCATTCCAGGCTCCGTTTATGGCTTCCCACAGCTCGATGGTCAGTGCAGTGCGCACGGCACGGGCATTGGTCCGCGCAGCGATGATGCAGTTGCTGATCGAGGACGGGTTGCCGGTACTGAATGCCAGAAACTCCCGTGCGGCCTGCTCGCTGACGCTGCGTCCGCTGGCGTCGAACAGCGCGCCGGCGCCAGATGAGTCCAGCGCGGTGCGCCAGGCCTGATCCGCGTTGCCCTCACGCGACGGGACCACGGCCAGACGCAAGGTGGCTTCCAGAATGCGTACAACGAAATCGGCACGCTCCACATAACGGCCAACCCAGAACAGATGATCTGCGCTGCGAGACAGCATTACGTGTCCAGCACCCAGGTATCCTTGGTGCCGCCTCCCTGACTTGAGTTGACCACCAATGACCCTTCCTTCAGCGCGACCCGCGTCAGGCCGCCTGGCGTAACCTGAACGCCGTTTGGTCCGGTCAGCACGAAGGGACGCAGATCGACATGGCGTCCGGCAAGGCCGGAGCCGCAAAGCGTGGGAGCCGTGGATAGTTGCAGGGTTGGCTGAGCGATGAAAGCAGCCGGGTCGGCCATCAGCTTGCGCCGGAACGCCTCGATCTCGGCGCGTGTGGCAGCCGGGCCGACCAGCATGCCATATCCACCAGACCCGCCGACTTCCTTGACCACCAGTTCGTCCAGCCGCGAGAGTACTTCCTTGAGCGCCTCCGGCTCACGGCAGCGCCATGTCGGCACGTTATGCAGGATGGGCTCCTCGCCGGTGAAGAAGCGGATGATTTCCGGCATGTAGGTGTAGACGGCCTTGTCGTCTGCGACCCCTGTTCCCACCGCGTTGGCGAGCGTCACATGGCCCGCCTGATAGGCCAGCATGAGCCCCGGCACGCCCAGCGCGCTGTCGGGATTGAAGGTCAGCGGATCCAGAAAGTCGTCATCGACCCGGCGGTAGATGACGTCCACCTTGCACGGGCCTTCCGTGGTGCGCATGAACACCTGGGCGTCGTCGACATAGAGATCTGAGCCCTCCACCAGCTCCACCCCCAGCTTGTCGGCCAGGAAAGAGTGCTCGTAATAGGCCGAATTGTAGGGGCCAGGCGTCAGTACAACCACGCAAGGTTCACGCTTCGCCCCGGAAGGCGCAGAGTCCTTGAGGGTCTGCAACAGCATGTCGGTATAGGTGTCGACGGGCCGGACGGGATATTCGCTGAACAGGTCGGGAAAAAGCCGCATCATCATCTCGCGGTTTTCCAGCATGTAAGACACACCCGAAGGGGTGCGCGCATTGTCCTCCAGCACATAGAACGCATCCTCGCCGGTGCGCACAAGATCAACCCCGGCGATATGGACCCAGATGTTCTGGGGCGGAGGCCGGCCCGACATTTCCGGGCGGAAATAGGGATTGGTCAGAACGATGTCGGCGGGGATTATCCCGGCGCGGATGCATTCCTGCGGCCCGTAAATATCGCTCAGGAAGAGGTTCAGAGCGCTCACGCGCTGCACCAGCCCGGCTTCCAGCAGCAACCATTCGCGCGCCGACAGGATGCGCGGGATGATGTCAAACGGGATCAACCGCTCGCTTGCGTTGGCTTCGCCATAGAGCGAGAACGTAATCCCCAGACGCCGGAAAAAGAATTCCGCCTGACGGGAGCGCGCTTCAAGAAGGCCGGGCGGAGATTCCTCAAGCCACTGGGCCAGTGCGCGATAGCTTTCGCGCACCTGGCGTGCTGCTTCTTGCCCGGCCATTTCGTCAAAGCTCATCGCGCGCCGCCTCCAGGGGATGAGTGTGACCGGCAATTCATCGCGGCCGCAACAAAAATGTTGCAGAGCAAAAAAGAGCCGGCCGCGAACCCAAATGGGCGTTGTGGGCGCCAGGCTGGGTTGCTGGCCGGCCAGATGTCCGCTGCCATGGCGGGGCGCCCCATGCTCCTGGAAATTCGTGTTTGCACGAGCTTCGGGCAAGGCTGCCCGTGCAGGGGGCGTGAGTTCACGGGGTCGTGACCGCGATCACTGCAATGGCTTGCCCGTCCCAGGCAGTGCAGGCCCGAGTGTGCCCGGCGAGATGAGCCCGAAAATTTCCATTTTTCTGTAATCGCTTAAGTGGCGTCATATAACTGTATTAAATATCTGTACGGATGAAATTTAAACAAAAGTGAGAAAAAACAGATATGTTATTTCATTAATTCTACATAGTTTTGTCGTGGCTCCTCGCCACCAATCTGGCCTCACATCTCTATTGAGCGGGGGCTCCCATGAACAGAAAGATTATCGCGTCCGGCGTCAGCTGCCTGGCCATCGCCGTATCGGCAGGTGCCTTGCCTGCCAGCGCTTTCGGCCAGGAATCTGCAGCCGAGTCACCTGAACGGATTGCGGTTGTTGGCTATCGGGCCCAGACCGAACAGGCGGTCGAACAGAAGCGCTCCAGCGAGCTGATCGCCGAGTTTCTGCTGAGTGACGATATCGGACAGCAGCCGGACTATAATATCGCCGACAGCTTCCGCCGGGTCCCAGGTGTGCAGACCATCTTCGACGAGGATGAGGGACGCTACGTTTCCATCAGGGGCCTCAATCCCGGCTATACGCTAGGCTCGCTCGACGGAGCGACGCTTGCCACGGCAGAGCGCTTCAACCGCCAGCTCAATCTGGAGGCGGTGCCCTCCACCGCGGTGCGCGGGCTGGAAGTGATCAAGTCACGCACGCCTGATGTCGACGGCAACGCTATTGGCGGCACGATCAATCTGATGACCCGCTCGGCCTTTGATGCTGACGGTCTTTACGCGGTCGGCAATTTCTTCGTCGGCACGTCGGACTCGCAGGACGTGCCCGGTGTGGGCTTTGGCCGCGACAGCGATGACGGGCTGAACTTCCGCCTGGACGGTACGGTGTCGAACGTGTTTGGCCGCAATGAGCAGTTCGGCGTTCTGTTCACCGGCTCCTACAGCCGCAAACGCCGTGACCAGGAACGCCTCCTGCCGCAGATCGTGCCGGTCGATACCGGCTCCGTCCCCAATGCGCCGACGGGTCCTACCGACCTTCTCTGGTCCAATTACCCCAACACGGTGAACCGTTATGGCGGCACGCTGAAGCTCGAATACCGGCCGAGCATGGACTTCCAGGCTGCCGTCACGACAACCTATTTCATCCAGGAAGACCGTGAGCTGCGCCATTCCCACCGCCTGCGTAACGGTACGGGTTCGGCGGGCACGTTCGTGCGGTTCAATGACTTCTTCATCGACAAGCCGCTTTTCGTGTTCCAGACCGATTTTGCGTGGACGCCGGACGGCCCGCACAGGGTTTCAGGGCGGGCATCCTATTCCGAAGCCACCTTCTATGAGCCGTCCTTCCAGCCTGTCTTCACCCTGACCGGCCCCGCGCTGAACTTTGATGTCAGCCTGCAGAATGGTATCGCGGTTGCGTCCAATCTCGACCCGCGTGTCAGCGATGCCACCCAGTACGCGCTGACGGGCTTTGAGAACTATCTTGATGACTCAGACGATTACGTCACCGAGTTCCAGCTCGATTACGGCTTCAACTCACAGCGCGGCGATGAAGGCTGGGGCTTTGGCACCGGCATCAAGCACCGCAACATGGTGCGTGACACTGACCGCGATGCGAACGTCTATCTTCCTGCTCCCGGCGTCGATCTGCGTCTGAGCCAGTTCGAGCAGGTAGAGAATTACACCCCTATCTACGCCAACTTCCAGCAGCTCTTCGTCGATTTCCAGAGCTTCCTGGAATACTTCAACGCCAACCCGAACGATTTCGTGCTCGACGAGCTGAACACCGGGCGCCGCACCATCGGCAACGACTCGCGGGTTGAAGAGAACATCACGGCTGTCTATGCGCTGGCACGCCATGCCGGCCCGCGCCATAGCCTGATTTTCGGTGGCCGCTATGAGCATACCGAAACCACGTCAGACTTCTTCACCCGTACCACCGCGGGTGGTGTGGACACCTTCACGCCCGTCACGCGTTCGGGCAGTTATGACAACTTCCTGCCATCGGTGACGTTTGGCTATGAGCTGTTTGACGGGATGCGCCTGCGGCTGGCCTATGCCGAGGCTCTGGGCCGTCCCAATCCGTCCCAGCTTGCTGGCGGCGAGGTTCAAAACCAGGACGGCTCAATCTCACGGCCCAACCCCGAACTCGAAGCGCGTTATGGCCGCAGCTATGACGCGGCCTTGGAATATTATTTCCCTGACAATCTCGGCCTGTTCGCGGTCAGCCTGTTCCACAAGGAGATCGAGAACGAGATATTCTCGATCCGTGAGCTGGAAGATGTGAACGGCGTGATGACCGAGGTGACGACGCCGCGCAATGTGGAAGATGCGACCATTACGGGCCTGGAGCTCAACCTGATCGTGTCACGCATGCCCTTCCTGCCCGGCCGGCTGGAGAATTTCGGCATGTCTTCCAACCTGACATTCCTGCAGGGCCGTACCGCCATCCAGACGACCGGCGTGCGCCGCCGGCTGGACTCCCTGCCCGGTCAGGCCGACTTCCTTGCCAATTTCGCGGTCTTCTACGAGGAAGGTCCGTTCCGGGCGCGGGTATCTTACGCCCATACCGGGTCGCACTTGACCTCTGTCAACCCGACCAACCCGGCAGCGGACCGCACCGAGCGTCCCTACAACTCGGTCGATGCGCAGGCGCGCTATGCCTTCTCTGACCGGATCGAGTTCATCACCGAGGTACGCAACCTCACCGATGAGCGCCGCCTGAACTATACCGGCCCGGACCAGAACATCGCACGCGATGTGAACTTCTTTGGCCGTCAGTTCTGGGTTGGTGCTGCCCTGCGCTACTAGGTCCCTCACCCAGGCGCGCCCGGAAATACCGAGGGGTTTTCCGGGCGCGCAAGCCCTGCCGCAACAGACACCCTCCCTATGAGAACTGGATACTGCCATGCTGCGATCATTACTTGCTCCATGCCTGCTTTCCCTCGTCCTGACGGCGGCTGCCCATGCTCAAGGGGCGCTGGTCAGCGCAGACCAGTGCGCCCAGCAGCGTCTGGAGCGCTGTCAGCTTGCCGAGGGGCTGGAATATCACCGTATTGAGAGCTCTGATCCCGCAGAGCGGGTCGTTCACGTGCTTGTCGCCGATATGAGCCATCCCGGCCTGAGCGTAGGCTTGACCGAGCCGGACCCGTCAGCGGGCCTGCAATACCGGGCGATGCGCCTGAGTACCTTCCTTGAGCGCACCGGGGCGCTGGCCGCGATCAATGCCAGCTATTTCCTGCCCTTTGCTGGCGGCAGTGACGGCGGGGATGACTACATCCCGCAGGAGTTCGCCGCCGCTGAAGTGTCCGGCGCGGTCTATGTGGACGGTGAAACCGTGTCCCCGGTCGACTGGGAGACCGACCGGCGTGTCGAAGCCATTATCTGCTTTGAGCCTGGTCACGCGGTACTTGTCGCCGGCCAGATCTGCCCGGACGGCTTTGCCAGCGGCCTGTCATCAGGCCCGCACCTGATCGAGAACGGCGAGGCCAAGACGCCTCGGCAGCGTCCCGGCCAGCCAGAAGCCGATCCCGCCGTGCCCGGTCCTGGTGGTCCGCGCACCGCCATTGGCCTCGCTGATAACGGTACCCGTCTCATCATGGTGGTCGCAGACGGGCGCCAGCCGGGATACTCGCAAGGCATGAACCATGCCGCGCTCATCGAGCTGTTCCAGGCTTATGGCGCCCATGACGCGATGAGCCTTGATGGCGGTGGCTCCTCCACCATGGGCGTGCGCGGAGAGACAGGCCCAGTGATCATGAACCGGCCGATCCACACCCGCGTACCGGGCCGGGAGCGCCCGCTCGGCAACCACATCGCGATCTTCGCGGTGAGCGAATAGGGGCATGAGGAAAGACATGATGTCCATCCGTACCTGCACCGCCGCGCTTGCGTGCATTCTGGCCAGCGCCGGCGCGGTCTCCGCCCAGCAGGCACAAGGCTGGCGCTCGATCATTCCCGAGTACGAGCCGGTGGAAGTCCGGCAACTCAGTGCCGAACTCCAGCGCGTCTATGAGGCGCCTGAGGCCCGGCAGGGTGTGGCCATTGAGGGCGATCATTTCTACGCTGTGGTGAACACCGTAATCGCCAGATACGAGGTGGAGAGCGGGGAGCTGGTCACGCGCTGGATCGGTCCGCGCGGCGGGCTGATCCGCCATCTCAATTCCTGCTATGCGGAAAATGCACGCCTGATCTGCGCCAATTCCAACTTCCCCGAACTGCCGCAGGCCAGCTCGGTGGAGATTTACGACGCCGAGACCCTCGAACACCTCGAAACCCATAGCCTGGGTGTGATGGATGAGGGTTCGTTTGTCTGGTTTGAAGCCTATGGCGAGGGCTGGATCGCCGGTTTCGCCCATTATGACGGCGTGGGCGGGGTGGGTTTCAAGGACTCCACCCATTCCGGCATCGTTACCTTCGACCGCAACTGGCGGCGCACCGGCGGCTGGCTGATCCCGCAAAGTGTGCAGGAGCGCATGAGCCCGCATGCCGCGTCTGGCGGCTCCATCGGTGATGATGGCCTGCTCTACCTGTTCGGTCACTCGGCGCCGGAAATGTACGTGCTGGCACGCCCGTCCATGGGCCCGGCGCTCATTCACGTCGCAACCATCGATATTGACGCCGCCGGGCAGGCCTTCGCCTTTGACCGCGCGAACCCGGGCATTCTCTACGCGATTGACCGGCCCACGGGCACGGTGCGCCGCTTCCGCATGCCGGAGATCATCGCCGACCATGCTGATGTGCGCCGCTTTGAGCGGTGAGTGCGTCGAGATGCCTTAAACAGGCTTCGCTCTCGAAGGTGAATTGACCGCCCAAGGCCTTTGCAGGCCACGTTCTGTGACGCCGGATTGAGCGAAGCGCGAAACTCGCGCTTTCGGTTTTGAGTCTGGTGGTGCCAGACCGGCCGTGCGCTATCCGCCCGCCCTGACGGGCCGCTATTCCGGCAGGATGATACGCACGCCTTCGGCAAAGGCAGTGCCTTTACTGCGAATAGTTCGCAATTTTTACATGGCAGCAAAGGCGGGCAAGAGGTATCAGGCGCTATCCTGTGGCGTCGCGCTTCTCGCCGATATGGACCAGGCTCTCCATATCTATGCGCTCATCACCGCCGCATACGCCGATAACCAGGGCCTCGTCACACCCTTCGCCGGCCAGGTAGGCGTGGCCCATAGAGCTGTCGAGATAGAAGGATTCCCATTTCTCCAGCACGACCGGGTCGTAGAACTCGGTATGCACCTCGACGCGGCCTTCGAGCACGAAGATGAACTCTTCCCCGCCATGGCGTATCAGATCCCCGAACTCCTCGACCGAGCGGGCGCGCACCTTCGTGAAAATGGGGATCATGCTCTTCTTGCGCAGTTCGGTGCACAGATAGAAATAATCATAATTGTCCGTCTCGACGCGCATGCCGGTATCCAGGGTGCCCTTGGCGCGCAGCCCCGTCACCGGACCGGAGGCGGGTGCGCTGTCCTGCGCGGGCACGCTGAACAGGTCTGACAGCGGGATGTTCAGCCGCTGGCTGAGCTGCAAGAGCTTGTCATAGGTCAGGGTCAGCCGGTCATGCTCGATCTTGGACAGGGTTGAGAGCGGAATGCCGGAGCGCTCGCTCATCTCCTTCAGGGTCCAGCCATTACGCTGCCGTATGGCGCGCACGACCTGACCGAGTGTCGTGTGGGTGTCGGCGGCGGAATTGTTCATTGCAGGCCCCTGATTCATCTGATTCTCAAAATAACCAGAACCGACCCGTTCGGAAAACCGATTTCCATCCGGGACTTGCAAATCTCCGGTCAAACTCGCTGTCCCACCCACCGGTAACCCTGACAGGGCAAGGTGATCACCCCGCGCGAGACAGAATTATCCTGATTAGAAAATTTTGTTGACAATTCTCTTATTGGGATCGACTTTCGGTTCACAGGCCTGATCTGATTGCCGCAACCAGTCTGTCAGGGCGCAACCATGAACGCAAAGTTCAGGAGGGGAGACTACATCATGATCAGGCATTCACTACGCGCGGGGCTTCTGGGCACGGCCGCCACGGCCATGTGCGCACCGGCACTCGCTTTTCAGGACGCGCCCGACGAAGAGGCCGTTGCCACCTCGCAGGCGCGCGAGGTCATCACTGTCACCGCGCGTTTCCGCGAGGAGTCGGTCCAGAACATCGGTGCCAGTATTGCCGGCCTATCGGAAACGCAGATCCGCGAGCAGGGCATCTATGACATCGAGGATCTGGCGCGAACCGTCGCCGGTCTGGAAAATGTCCGGTCGCGCCCGAACGCCAACAATATCGCCATTCGCGGCGTGCGTACGGCGGGCAGCGGCTATGAAACCAGCTCAGTGTTCAGCGTCTTCCTGGACGATGTGTCGGTGACCGGCGCGGGCAGCATCCGCGATTTCAGCTCTGTTGACCTCAATCGTATCGAGGTTATCCGCGGGCCTCAGCCCACCCTGTTTGGTGAAGGCGCTGTTGGCGGCGTGATCCGCTATTTTACCAACGACCCTGATCTGGACGGCCCGACCTTTGAGGGTGTGGCGTCAGGGCGCTACGAGACGATCACCGATGGCGGCTTTGCACACAGCGTGGACAATGCACTGTCGGTAATCCTTGTTCCCGGGCGTCTGGGCATCCGCGTTTCGGGCTTCCACCGTCAGGATGACGGGTTCATCGACAATCCCAGCGAAGGCTCTGACGTCAACGACTTCCAATCCTATGGCGGACGTGCGGTTTTGCTGGCGCGCTTTTCGGACGATCTCGAGCTCCGGCTCTCCGCGTTCGTGACGCGCGACGAGGCAGGTGAAGCAACGCAGGTGGATCCGGGGTCTGACCCCCGCGACCTGACATATTCCGCTTCGCCGCTCTCTGGCACCTATATCGATGATTTCGATCTTTACTCGGCTCGGGTTTCCTATAGCGGGCTGGACTGGCTCGATATCACCTCGATCACCGGCTATTATAACAGGCGCACCAGTTCCGCGCTGTTTAGCGCCGGCAATTCCTTTGGTCTCGCCCCGTTCTTCCCGACCGTCGATACGACTACCTACAATACGGGTTCGGGTAACACCCGGCAGTGGTCGCAGGAATTCCGGTTCGTCTCCAATCTTGACGGCCCGCTCAACTTCACATCGGGCCTCTACTACCGCGACCGTGAGAGCAGCAGCGGCCAGTTTTTGACCTGTGTGGGGTGCGCGGCCGTGACCACGCCCCAGAGCGAGAGCCTGGCAAGCCGCCTCTCGACAACCCACACCGAGCAGTATTCGGCGTTCGTGGAACTGACCTACGAGTTGACGGACCGGCTGCGCCTTATCGGTGGCGTGCGCTATGTGAACGACACCGTCACGAGTGCCTTGCAGCTGGATAACACGGTGAACCTAGTTCCGCAGTTTGACGGCAGCGGCAACCTGATCCCGTGGACCCAAGCCAATCCGATCGGTTTTGTCAGCACGCTGGACGTCCTCAGGGGCGCGGGCGTTGGCACGGAGTTCCGTTTTGATCTGGAAGAATTCCTGCCGCGCGTCGGGATAGAGTTCGATCTGTCCGATTCCATCCTGCTTTATGCGAACTATGCTCGCGGCGTACGTAATGGCGGCATCGGCAATGCGCTGGCGGCGCTGGGCGCGTCCGGCGGCAATCAGGATGTTTTCCTGGCCAACCTGTCCTTTGACGCCGACGAGGTGATCTCCATCGATGGCGGTGTGAAGGCGTCCTGGTTCGGCGGCAATCTCGTCACCAATCTGGGTGTGTTCCACACCACCTATAACGACACCCAGATCCAGGTGAACACGCCGGCGAACAACACCGTGAACGGTCCGCAGCAGACCATTCTCGGGCTGGAGTTTGAAACCACCCTCCAGGTCAATAGCGACCTTTCCACCTTCTTCAACGCGTCAGTTATTGATGCGGAATTCCAGGAAGGCATGCTCATCACCTCTGCGCCGGGCGGGGTAGTCGGGCCGTTTGATCTGCGCAAAGGCAACAGCCCGTCCAACATTCCGGGGCTCACCCTGACGGCCGGCTATTCCTACTCGCGCCCGGTTGGCGGGGGAGAGTGGTCGTTCAACTCGAGCGGCTCCTTCCAGTTCATCGATGAGCGCTATTCCAACGTTCAGAACTATCGGTCAGCCCGGCTGAACACGCTCGAATACCTCAATTTGCGTGCCGGCTTCTCGAACGATGTCTGGTCGATTGATCTGTATGGTGCGAACCTGCTGAACGATGTCGAAGCAATCAGCATCGGCTCAAACGCCCTCCAGCAATTCATCACGCCTGAAGGCGAGCTGGATGCGCCGATCATTGCAACGAGTGTCAACCGGCCCCGCAGCGTCGGCATAAGCGTACGCCTTCGCTACTAGGCCTCGTGCATGTTCCGGTGTGCGGCGGAAGGCTCCGGCCTTCCGCCGCCACTGGCCGGCAGCCTGCGTTAACGCAACGATACCCGAAGCGGCCAACAGCGGCCGGAACTGGGACAGGGAAGGAAAAGTGATGGTAAGGCACTGGATGCGGGGCGCGCTTGGCGCCCTGCTGGCGGGGTTCACCCTGTCGGCAGCCACAGCTCAGGTACCCGATCAGCCTGAGGCTGAAGGTGAGGTGTTGCAATTGCCGGTGCCCGAGGCGCCGCCGGAGGCAACTGCCACCGCATCCGGCCCTGTCGACCCGGCTGACCTTGAAAGCTGGCTTGACGGCTTCATGCCCTACGCGCTGGCCCAAGGCGACATTGCCGGCGCCATCGTAACGGTGGTGGCAGACGGTGAAATCCTGCACTCGCGCGGCTATGGCTATGCCGATGTGGAAACCCGCACCGCGATTGATCCTGAAACAACGCTCTTCCGCCCCGGCTCGATCTCCAAACTCGTCACCTGGACGGCTGTCATGCAGCTCGTCGAGCAGGGGCTGATCGATCTGGATGCTGACATCAACACCTATCTCGATTTCGAGGTCACGGGTGTCGAGCGCCCGATCACCATGCGTCATCTGCTTACCCATACACCGGGCTGGGGTGAACAGGTGCGTGCCCTCATCATGGATGACCCGGAGCGGCTGCAACCGCTGGACGAATATGTCCGCAACAACATCCCGGCTGCGGTCTACCCGGCCGGTGAGGTGCCTGCGTACTCCAATTACGGCACGGCGCTGGCCGGTCATGTCGTGGCAGAGGTATCAGGCCAGTCATTCGACGATTATGTCGACGAGCACATCTTTGCGGCGCTCGGCATGGAGTATTCCTCCATGCGTCAGCCTCTGCCCGAACACCTGCAAGGCCTGATGTCCTCGGGCTATATGCGCGGTTCGGATGGCGAAGGACGTGCTTTCGAGATCGTGACGGCTGCCCCGGCGGGCTCCATGTCGGCCAGTGGCAATGACATGGCCCGCTTCATGATCGCCCACCTCAATCGCGGCGAAGGGTTGCTGTCACCGGAAACGACTGAGCAGATGCACACCACGGCCGACCGCAAACTCACCGGCGTCAATGCCATGCTGCTCGGCTTTTACGAGCAGAACCGCAATGGTCACCGCATTATCGGCCATGGCGGCGACACCACGCTGTTCCATTCCAACCTGCACCTGTATCTCGACCATGGCGTCGGCCTGTTCATTTCGATGAACAGCACCGGGCGTAGTGGTGCCACGGGGCGTGTCCGCCAGGCACTGTTTGAAGGCTTCACGGACCGCTACTTCCCGGCTGAAGCTGGCGAAGACCTGCCGACGCTGGACACGGCCGAAGAGCATGGCCGCATGCTGGTTGGCAATTATGTGATCTCCCGGCGTGCCCACCAGAATTTTGTTGCGGCGACGGCTCTGCTGACCCAGCCCAGCGTGACCATGAATGCCGACAATGAAATCAGCCTGTCCATCCTGACCGATGCGTCGGGCACGCCGTTGCGTTTCCGCGAGGTGGAGCCCTTCGTCTGGCAGCAGGTGAACGGGGTCGAGCGCCTGTCTGCCCGGATTAACGAGAATGGCGAGGTGGAGATGTTCTCCGCTGCCTTCTTCGCGCCCTTCATGATGTTCACGCCGGTCGAGTGGTGGCGCAATGGCGCGCTTCTCATGCCGCTGGCGGGCATTGCCGCCGCCGCGCTTCTGCTGACCGTACTGTTCTGGCCGGTCCGTGCTATCGTCCGCTGGCGGTTCAGGACGCGCTTTGCGCTCACTGGCCGTCAGGCAATGGCCTACCGGCTCTCGAACATCGGTGCCTTGCTGCCTCTGGTTTATGCCGCTGGCTGGCTGCTCCTCATCACACACCTGATGGGTGAGCTGAACAGGCTTGATGGGCGCATGGATGGCATGATCGTCTTCATGCAGTTCTTGTCTGTCCTGCCGGTACTAGCCCTGCTGATCGCTATCTGGAACGCCTTCGTCGTATGGACGGGCGGTGCAAGCTGGTTTGCCCGGCTCTGGAGCCTTGTGCTCGTTGCGTCCACGCTGGTGCTGATCTGGTTCGTGATAGCCGCCGGCTTCTTCAATTTCGGTCTGACCTACTAGGAAGGGGCACTGCACATCATGTCCGTTGCCAAGCCGCTATCCCTATCGGTCCGGATTGATCCGGTCCGCCTGAAAACACCGTTCCGTATCACGGGCCATGTGATGGACAAGGTCGATCTGGTGGTCTGTACGCTGGCGCGTGCCGGTCATCAGGGTCGCGGCGAGGCGACAGGCGTCTATTATCACGCCGAGACCGGCGCCAGCATGCTGGCGCAGATCGAGGCCGTCCGGGGTCGTATTGAGGCGGGCATTACCCGCGAGGCGCTGCAGACGTTGCTGCCCGCTGGCGGGGCCCGTAACGCGGTAGATTGCGCGCTCTGGGATCTGGAGTGTGCCGAGTCCGGGGAAGCGGCGTGGAAACGGGCTGGCCTGCCCGCGCCGTCCAACCTGCTCACCACCTTCACTCTGGGCGCCGACAGCCCTGAGGTGATGGGTGCCAGGGCGGCGGGGCTGACATATGCAAAGGCCCTCAAGCTCAAGCTCATCGGGGATGGACTCGATGCTGAGCGCGTTCGGGCCGTGCGGGCAGCAGCGCCCGATGTCTGGATCGGTGTGGACGCCAACCAGGCGTTTGACCGCGCAGGCACGGAAGCCTTGATGCCGGTTCTGGTCGAGGAGAAGGTAAGCCTTCTGGAGCAACCCTGTGCGATCGGCGCTGATGACAGCCTGATCGGGCTGAACTCGCCCATCCCGCTGGCGGCAGACGAAAGCGCGCAGACCAGCGCCGACATCGCCCGGCTCGCGCCCATCTACGACATTATCAATATCAAACTCGACAAGTCCGGCGGTCTCACCGAAGGGCTGAAAATGGCGCATCTCGCGCGCGAGCACGGGATGGGTGTCATGGTCGGCAACATGGTCGGCACCTCGCTCTCGTGCGGCCCGGCGGCCATTGTCGGACAACTCTGCGATGTGGTGGACCTTGATGGTCCCTGGCATCTGTCGGCCGACCGGGACCCGGCGGCTGTTTACGAGAATGGCTATCTCTTGTGCCCGCCTCGCGGCTGGGGTCTGCCGGAAAGGAAAGCGGCCTGATGAGTGTTCTGTCCCTTCCGCGGCCCTATCTGCTGTTTCTGGGCGACGTGACCGACCTGTCCTACGCCAAGACGGCGGCGGGTCTGCGTGACTGGGTGCCAGACCAGTGCGTCGCCGAATGGGCGCTGCCGGGCAATCCGCTGCGTCTGGGCCTGCCCGTCATGAACCCGGCGGAGGCTGCGAGGGCGGGTGCGCGCGCGCTGGTAATCGGCGCAGCGACCATGGGCGGCGCCTTGCGTCCGGCCTGGGTGCCGGCCCTTCTGGAGGCCATGGAAGCCGGTCTCGACATCATTTCCGGCATGCACATGCCGCTGGCCAGCATTCCGGATCTTAAAAGCGCCGCCGAGCGGCTTGGACGCCAGCTCATTGATGTCCGGCGCCCGCCGGCTGACCTCCCGCTTGGCACGGGCCGCAAACGCACCGGCAAGCGGCTGCTGACCGTCGGTACCGATTGCGCGCTGGGCAAGAAATACACCGCTCTGGCCTTGGCCCAGGCGTTCACGCGCGCCGGAGCCAAGGCAACCTTCCGCGCCACCGGCCAGACCGGCATACTCATCGCGGGCGGCGGTGTACCGATGGACGCGGTGGTCAGCGATTTTCTGGCGGGTGCTGCCGAGGCTCTGTCTCCCGATGCGCCAGCCGACCACTGGGACATTGTCGAAGGGCAGGGTTCGCTCTTTCACCCCTCCTACGCAGGCGTTTCGCTGGGCCTCCTGCACGGCAGCCAGCCCGATGTGCTGGTGATCTGCCATGAGTTTGGCCGCAAACGGATTATCGGTCTCGACGCGCACTACCCCATTCCCTCCATCGAGGAGGTTATCGAGCTCAACCTGATGCATGCGCGCCGGGTGAACCCCGATGTGCGGGTGGGCGGGATCAGCCTGAACACCTCCAAGCTGTCAGAAGACGAGGCACGGCGCGCCATCGAGACTGAAAGCCGCCGGACCGGCCTGCCATGCGCCGATCCGATCCGCGGCGGCGCAGCGTTCGACCGGCTTGTGGAGGCTTGCCTGGAACCCGAAGCCGCCCTCGCCCAATGAGCGCGGCGCCCAGCCTCTTTCAGCGCCTGATCTTGCCGGGTCTTGCCTTCAAGGCAGTGGTGATCGGCGGAGGCTATGCCACGGGGCGCGAACTGGTTGAGTATTTCATGCCGTCCGGCCCGGTGGGCGGATTGCTGGGGCTGGCGCTGGTCACCGCATTGTGGAGCGGTATCTGCGCCCTGACCTTCGTGTTCGCGCATGCCACGCGCAGCGGGAACTATCTGACCTTCTTCAAGGCGCTGCTGGGGCCGTTCTGGCCGCTCTTCGAGATCGCCTATCTGCTCTTTCTGTTCCTGATCCTCGCCGTGTTCGGCGCGGCAGCAGGCGAAATCGGCGCAGCGCTGTTCGGCTTGCCCAACCTTGTCGGATCGGTGGCGCTCGCGCTCTCCATCCTGGTCTTTACGGCCCTCGGCCAGGAGAGCGTTGAGCGGCTTTTCAAATACGCCTCGCTCTTCCTCTACCTGGTCTATCTCGTCTTCGTGGTGATGTGCTTCACCCAATTTGGCGGGGACATTCTCGCTGGCCTTGATGCCGGTATTCCGGCCACGGGCTGGGTGTCCGGCGGCATCACCTATGCGGGCTATAACGTGATCGGTGCGGTGGTGATCCTGCCCATGCTGCGCCATCTGACCAGCCGCAAGGACGCCGTGATTGCCGGCACGCTGGCCGGACCGCTGGCCGCGCTTCCGGCCATTCTCTTCTTTGCCTGCATGATCGCCTTCTATCCGGAGATTTCGCAAGCGGCCCTGCCGTCAAACTATATCCTCGAACGTCTCGGCTCGCCGGTCTTCCAGATGGCGTTCCAGTTCATGGTCTTTGTGGCCCTGGTGGAAACCAGCGTCAGCGCGGTCCACGCTGTCAATGAACGTATCTCGGCGGTGCGGCCACGCCCCATCGGGATACGTACCCGTCTTGCATTCACTGGGGCGCTGCTGCTCGCCGCCATGGTGGTCGCGGACCGGTTCGGCCTCATCGCCCTGATCGCCAATGGCTATCGCATGCTGGCTTTTGCGATCATCGCCGTCTTCGTCCTGCCGCTCCTGACGCTCGGCGTCTGGAAGCTGATGAGGACAGGCTCTACTGGCGCACCCAGTTCATAGGACGGCCTTCGCATCCAGTGGCGTGGAACTCGGCGACATTGTTCTCCATGTTCCGTTCAAGGCGGCTCAGATCATTGCGCGCTTGAGAAATCTCTGCCTGCAGGGTGCTTCTGCGGCGTTCAGCTTGAGCCAGTCTGCTCCGTGCATTGTCAAGCTGGCTGGCCAACGCAGCCGCTCCTGCTCCCGGCACCTCCTGAAGCACACCAACCAGCCGGCCTGGCCGGCGCGGCGGCACAGGGCCGTGGGGCAGAACCGATAATGTCTCCAGCCTGCGAACCTCGGCGCGTAGTGCCGGTATCTCGGCTTCAATGGCGACGAGAGACTGCTCAGCTCTCCTCCAGTCCCGGCCCGCTTGTGCTTGCTGGGCGCTATCGAGCTGGATATTGCGCTTTATCCGTTCGCAGACTGGCGGTTCGGGTTGAGCTTGTTTCGGGTTCTTGGATACAGGCTTCATATTGCGGGCCTCGACGATTAGGCTGTGCATTATAGAGCCGTCGCGGGAGGGGGCGGATTAGTTCCGTATGTGCTCTTTCGATTGAAGAACTTGCCGGAATTTCAGCGGGGACAGCGGCATGAAACCGGCATTTCTCACGGCGGTTATAGGGGCGTTTGCCGCTGCGGCCTGCGTTGCAGAGGAAGAGCGTGCGCCAGACTGGGTGGAGACACCGGAAATGGAGGCAGCGCGGCTCCTTCACGAGGCAGCGTGCGCGAACTGGCCTGATCCTCACGCACTTTACGATGCAGCCTGGCAAGGCGATCTGGGCGCTATTGATTGCGAAATAGCCAGTGACGAATGGCGCTTTGCCGCCTCCACCGGCTATGAATATGTGGATTATTACCGGCTTCAAACAGGCTACCGGCGCTGGCAGGTTAGCGGGGAGCGCGATGAGCGTGCGCTAACGGCGGCCCGGAACCTGCCGCGCTTCGAGGTGGCAGGCGAGGTGGCCTATCACGGCTATCGCCTGCGCAAGGCCAGCAATCCCGATGAGCCGCTATTGCCCCACAATCCGTGCTGGGAACTGAACGATATCCAGCTTGAACTGGTCCGGGTGGCGATCCCGGATGAGGAGAGCGCCCCCTGCCTCGAAAGCTGGGGGATTGACGACTGATTCCTACTCCGCCCCGCTCGCCACTGTCCCCCGGACCGGGCGGCCCGGCAGGACGGAGGTGTCCAGCTCGCCGCCATCGACCAGCACCGTGCCGTTCACGATCACATACTCAAAGCCGACGCTCGCCTGTGCGGGCCGTTCAAACGTCGCGCGGTCGGCCACGGTTTCGGGGTCGAACACCACGATATCGGCGTCCATGCCGGGCTGCAGGCGGCCCTTGCGGCGCATTTGCGGCACGGCGTCTGAAAGGATGCGGGCAGGATAGAAGCTCGCCTTGGCGACGGCTTCCGGCCAGTCGATCACGCCGCGCTCTCGCGCATAGATGCGCAGGAAGCGGCCATAGGTGCCAGCGCTGCGCGGGTGGGCATGGGCGTCCTCCGGGATCGGCCAGATGTCACCATCAAGACGCTCGCTGCCGACAGACCATGGCCCGCCATCAGAGGCGATTGCCCCGCCGGGAAAGAGGATGGACCTGTCCAGATAGGCCTGATGCTCCGGGCGCTCATCGGGGTTCAGGAAGTGGACCACAATGCCGGTGCCCGGCGCATTTTCCTGCAGATCGTTAAAGCGTTCCTCGTCCAGCGGCACGCCCTGAACGGTGAAGTCGGAATACTCGATACCGCCCATGCGGTCGCGCCAGCCTTCGCCCCGGAACATGGCCGCGCCAATGCCGGTTGCGCCTGCGCCATAGGGGTAGGCTTCCACGGTGATGTTCACGCCATTGGCCTGCGCCGTCTCGATCATGTCGGCGATACGGTCGATGTCCGAAAGGCTGATCGAGTTGAGATGGCTGATATGCATGTGCGCGCCGGTACCGGCAGCGACAGCCACCATCTCCTGAAAGCCCTCGAACGAGCTTTGCGGCTCTATCGCGCTCAGGAAGCGTGCATGGGTGAAGGTGGGAACATCGCGCGCTGCGGCCAGCGCGTTGACGGCGTGATACTCGCCCCGGCTGATGCCGGGCGCGTAGCCCAGCAGGATGCCGATGCCCAGCCCGCCCTCTTCCAGCCCGGTATTGATATGGCGCAGGATTGCTGACAGGCGCTCATTGTCGGCCAGTTCGGTCTGCCAGCGTGGATCGCCGATATAGCGGAAGAACCAGTATGTGTCGGCATGCGGCTCGACATCCATGACCGCAGCGATGCGTGCATGCGCCCAGCTGGACGCCGCGCCGTAATTGATCGGACGGCCTTGTTCGGCGGCGCGGGCGTAGAAGTCCGACACGGGCAGCACACCGGATTCCAGCTCCAGCGTGGTCGTCACCCCGTCCAGCGCCTGCATGCGTCCGGCTGGCGTATCCTGTCCGTGTCCGTGCAGATCGATAAAGCCGGGCGCCACGATGCGGCCCGCCGCGTCAATCGTGCGCGTGCCTTCCAGCGGGGTTTCGGAGATGATCGCTATCTCGTCGCCCCGGATACCGACATGGCGGATCGCGTCCAGCCCGGTTTCCGGGTCGATGACCCGGCCATTGTTCAGAACAAGGTCATAATCCTGCGCGAACGCGGCCGGGCTAAGCGCCAGAGCGCCTGCCAGGGCCAACTTCGTGATGATACCAGTCATGGCCGGTCTCCCCGTTTTCATTTTCTCCATCAATTCTCTTATCAGAGAAAATTGACCCTGTCAGGTTTGTTTGCGCAAGAGGTGAAGCTGGAACCCGATCGCGCCCGGCGCGTTTCCACCGCATGAAAAAACCGATTGTGATTATCACCTATGCCCGCAGCCTCATGTCGTTGACGGTGGCGGAATCCTGCCGTGAACTTGCTGGCCGCATCGTCGCGGTCGACAGTGTTGACCTGACGCCTCTGGGTTTCTCGAAGAATTGTGATGAGGCGGCCGTAACAGCCGATTGCCGCAGTGATCCGCAAGGCTTTGTCGACGGCCTCGTCGAAGTGTGTGCCCGCTTTGCAGGCGAACCGATCATCATCATGCCGGTATTCGAGGAGATGGAACTGCTGGCGCGTGAGCGGCACCGGTTTCCCGCCAATGTCACAATCGCAGCGCCTGAGGCAGAGGCTATCGGCAAGGTCACGCCCAAGCACAAGCTGGCCGAGACCATTTCCGGCACGGACATTCCTGCCCCTGCTACCGAGATCATAGGAGATGGCAAATCCGGGCTGAACGAGCCGGAGGGCTTCACCTATCCCTTCCTCGTCAAACCGTCTGAAGGTGCCGGCGGTCGCGGCATCAGCAAGGTGGAAGGCCGGGATGAGCTGGATGCCTATGCGGCGGGTCTTCGTGAGAAGGATGTCATCCTGGCCCAGTCCCTTGCCCCGGGTGAAGACTATTGTGTCTCCGCTCTGTGCCGGAAGGGCGAGCTGGTGATCTGCTCGGCCTACACCAATCTGGAGCAATTTCCCAAGGAGCACGGGGCCGGTGTGGTGCGTGAAACGGTGGATGCCGCGCCCTTTGTGGAAGCGATACGCAAAATTGCGCGCGAAACCGGGTGGGACGGCATCTTTGAGGCCGATTTCATGTGGACGGGTGAGGAGGGCGATACGCCGCTCCTCATCGAGATCAATGCCCGCTTCTGGGCCGGCGTGCGTCATTCCAAACTGTCCGGCGTCGACTATCCCCGCCTGCTGCTGGAGCAAGTCCTGTTTGGCGAGATCCGTTCCGACCCCGGAGAGCCGGAAATCGGCCATCGCTCGAAGGTACCCATGATCTGGATGCCCTCTGCCGTGACGGAGGCTTTTTCCGAGACGGAATATGCCGAAAAGCTGTCCGATGCCTGGGAGCACCTTCAGACTTCGGGCGAAAGCCTGCTGGAGCGCGTGGGCCGTTTTCTTGGAACGCTGGGCAGCGCGAAATCGGCCGGTGAAGCGATAGACGACATAATGTTCCGGCTCACCGACAGGTCTGATCTTGATATCGATCTGATCGCCGAAGATGATCCGCGCTCCGCATTGGGAGTGCTGTTCATTGCCTCCCATCTCGCACGCCACGGCAAGCTGCCGCCGGAAATCTCCTACAAGCCCATGGACTAGTCCCTGTTGAAACCTGTTATCGGATATATCGGCGCTCCGGACGGTGACCGGCTGGTTGGCGCTCTGACCTCGCTCATCATCCGCCTTTCGGGTGGCAAGCCGGTCCGCCTGCGTAAACCCCCCGGCACGCAAGAGCGGCGCATTGACGGGCTGATCCTGCTGGGCGGTCTGGATATACACCCCAGCCGTTACAACGCTGAGATCGAGGTCGAAAGCCAGTTCGACCTGCAGCGGGACGAGCTTGAGCTGGCGTGGCTGGATGTCGCGTTTGAGCGGTCCATACCCGTTATGGGCATCTGCCGCGGGCTGCAAATGCTCAATGTGAAGGCGGGCGGCGATCTTCATCAACGCCTCGACCCTGAGGTAACGAGAAACTGGCCGAGCGGCCCGGTCGGCTATGCGCTGTTCCGCAAGCCGGTCGAGGTGTTACCTGAAACCTTTCTGGCCCGCGTGTTTGGTCCAGGACCGCTGCGGGTGAACAGCCTGCACCGGCGTGCCGTGCGTAATGTGGCGCCCGGTTTCAGGGCGGCGGCCTGCGGAGAAGGGGGCGGCGTGCAAGCCATCGAGGCGCAGGGAGATGTGCTGCGTTTCGGTGTCCAGTTTCACCCTGAGCTTCTGCCTCATCGCAAGGATATGCGCCGTCTGTTCCGGCGGTTTGTCGATGCCTGCAGGACCCCGCAAAAGACAGATAATTGAAACCTGATGGCAGCAGGCGCGTTTACCGTTTCAACGGAGGTAACACGCGATGCACATGGCAATCGGATCGACAATCGCCGCAGCGCTGACGGGTCTCGCGGCTGGCACAGCGGTGATGCTCGCTGACCCGCAAACCGGGCGCAGCGGTGTCCTGGCCGCGTCTGCAGCGCCTGCAGATGCGTTCGAGGGCATGCGCGTCCAGCTTGCCGAAGGGCGCGCCTATATCGATCAGGTGCATTATGGCGAGGCAGGTTCGCCTGTCGCCTTTACCGTGCGTATTGGCGCCGGTTCGCGCACCGCAGCGCGGTTCGTCCCTACCCTCCCTGCCCGAGTTGATGCAGCCGACATCCACATTGATCCCGAACGCGGTATCGCTCTTGCCGCCTACGGTGAGGGCGCCCTGCTGGCACAGCAGATGTCATCAAGCGTGGAGATTGCCGATAGTGACCGGGCAGCGCTTGCTGGCGCTCCGGTCATCACCGACCGGGGCCATCGGTTCGGAGAGGTGGAACGTCTCGCGTCAGAGCCCGGAGCCGGGCTGGTGCTGATGGTTCGCCTTGGTGGCGCTGGCGGCGGTATACAGCCTGTACCGTCCTCGTGTGCTGCTTTTGTCCGCGAGACAGGGCTGGTCATCGTGCGCACCTGTAATCTCGGCACGATCTGAGCAAAGCCTAGTCGTCCCAGCTCTTGCTTATGGGGAAGGAGACGGCGGCTTCATAGCCGCCCAGCCCGCTGACGCGTGTTTCAAATTGGCCGCCCAGCTGCTGGGCAAAAGCATGCATCAGGGACGAGCCTGTACCAGCGCTGGCCGAAGGATCAACGCCGGTGCCATCATCGCCAATCGAAATCAGGCACTGATCGTCTTCCTCACACGTCAGACGCACCAGTATGCGCCCCGTCTCTCGGCCGGAGAAGGCATGTTTGAAGGCATTGGTGACCGCCTCGGTGACGAACAGGGCCATGGGTGCGGCCTGATCGGGGCTCAGAGCCAGCTCTTCACAATCCACGTCCACCCTGATCTTGCTGTCATGTCCGCCCAGAACGTCGCCCAGATTGCGGATCAGGTCGTTCAGGAACGGCGCGACTTCAATGAAACGCAGATCATCGGTTTCGTAGAGACTGCGGTGGACCAGGGCGAGCGCATTGATCCGCCGGCGTGCATCCATCAGCGCCTCTGCCGCTGCCGGATCGCTTATCCGGCCAGACTGCAGATTCAGAAGGCTGACAATCACCTGGAGGTTATTCTTGACCCGGTGATGGATTTCCCGGAGCAGGCCCGAGCGCTGGTCAACGGCGTCTGCAAGCTCGGTACGTTGCTCGTCCAGCGAGGCGGCCATCTGTTCCATCACCGCCGCAAGCCGGGCCACCTCACGCGGCGCCTTGCGTGCGCGCTGCGGCACCAGATCCAGACGGCCTGCGGCGTATAGCTGTGCGATACGCTGGAGATAGGTAAGCCAGCGCAGGATGAAATAGTCCACCGCCACCCAGACACAAACCAGCACCAGCAAGGTCATGAGAGCCGGTATCGCGAACGTGCTGATGACGCTGATACCACTCCAGTCCTCAAACACGCGTGCGGGCGCCGCTATGGCGACTCCGAGCCGTTCCGGGATCAGCGAAGCAACGATCACCTCATAGCCGGACCGCATGCCTGTGCCTTGCGCGCGGATAGCTTCGCCAGGCTGGGCCTGCTCCAGAAGTGCGCCGACAGCGACATTCTCGAACAGATTATCAATGATGGTGCTGCCTTCGAGTTTCAGGGCGCCCTGGCGGCTGATCAGGGCGATCTGGGCGTCCGCGCTCAGCCGCTCGCGCCGGACAAGGCGTGCCGCGGCACTCATGTCTGTCGCAACCGCAACCACGCCGGCAAAGGTGTTGGATTCTGTCCCGTCAGCGGCCGGGACCGCGCGCAGGCGCCTGACGGTCAGTACCACCTGGCGCTGGGACATGGCACCGAAAACCACATCGCTATGGGTCCTGTCAGCGCCGTCACGTAACGCCTGAAACCAGTCGCGGGAGCCGAAATTCCGCTCATTGGTGGCCGGTTGCACGGCAGAGCAGACAAGCTCGCCTTGCGCATCCAGAACGGCGATGTTCGAGACGGTTTCGTCCGCCCGGGCCATGTGCTGGAGCGTTCGTTCGCACGCCGCGGGATCATCCATCAGCGCAAAAGACCAGGACGCAATCGCGCCTGCCTTGCCGTCAGCGCGCGAAAAGGCCGCTGTTATGGCTTCTGAGGCTGTGAGCGCAGCTGCATGCAGGCGGTCAATCTCGCGTTCGCGCTGCTGCTCATACTCCATAAGCCCCTGCACACTCGACAAGACGAGCAAAGGCATGAGCGCAAGGACCAGCACTGCGAGTAGCTGGATCCGCAGACCCCTGCGCGATCCGTTTTCCAGCGCTTCCGAGACCCCCGTCAGCAATACCGTCAGGCCCCCGATGTGAGGGATTTGACCTCAGCCATGATCAGATCAGCCGATTCAGAGGGCTTTATGTCGTCACCGGCAGAGCGCTGTTTGGGACCGGATTCCAGTATCGCGGCCAGTGCAGCGCGCGCCCGGCTGACCCGGCTTTTCACCGTGCCTACCGCGCATCCGCAGATATTGGCCGCTTCCTCGTAGGAAAAGCCGCCCGCACCAACCAGAATGATCGCCTCGCGCTGGTCATCGGGAAGCTCGAGCAGCGCGCGGCGCGTCTCGTCCAGCTCCATCACGCCATTCATCGAGGAGGGACCAGTCAGCGTCCGGTCCGCCTGTTCCTGGTCCCAGGCCACCTGGCGCCAGCTCCGCCTGCAATTTGAGTAGAACTGGTTGCGGACGATCGTGAATATCCACGCTCGGAAGTTTGACCCGGCGCGGAAGCGCTTGCGCGCATTCCACGCTTTCATAAGTGCATCCTGGGTCAGATCGTCTGCCGCGCTGTCATCGCCTGTCAGTGAGCGGGCAAAGGCTCGCATGTAGGGAATGGCCTCGGCCATCTCCCGCTTGAATTCGCCGACGGGCAACGGTTCGGCAGGCGTGTCCGCAACTGTATCGCAATCGGGGCTAACCATGTGTCAGCCCTCATTCCCGTTGGAGCCGTTCTTCACCGGGCCGCTCTGGTCATCCAGCTCGTCCAGCGCCGCCAGCATCTGCTCGAAATCGTCCGGCACGCCTTGACGTACGACATCGTCGTATACGGCTTGCAGGCGCGCACCTATGACACGCTGGCGGCTCTTGACCGCCTGCGCGTCCGGTTTGTCATCAGACTTGTTCATAGCACTCATACTTACTCTTTGCGGTTGCGCTTCATTCCGGCGGTACGGCTATCTGACATAGCGCCTGAAACATCTTGCTGTATCGTCCCATCGAGCCACAAAACGCGCCTGCGTCAAAGAGGTTCCGCTGAACGGCTGTATTTGTCAGCTGCCATGGAACGGGTATCGGCCGCGCGCGTTAACAGGGCAGGTTCCGTCCGGAGGAGACTGATGAGTTTTTCGAATGCTATCCGCCCGCATCTGCCATATTTGCGGCGCTACGCCCGTATTCTGACGGGGTCCCAGACAAGCGGTGACGCGTATGTGCGCGCTTGCCTGGAAGCTGTTCTTGCCAATCCGCAAGGGTTTGACCGCGAGCAGAGTCCGAAGATTGCGCTCTATCAGCTTTTCCACGCCACCTGGGACAGTTCCGGCGGCCTGGAGTTCGCGTCGGCGCTGGACAAGCGTCTGTCGCAGATAACCCCGCTGCACCGCCAGGTGATGCTGCTCACCTCCGTCGAGGGGTTCAGCCTTGAAGATGCTGCAACCATCATGCGCATCAGCAAGGAGCAGGCGGAGGGCGCTCTGGTAAGTGCGCAAAAAGAGCTGGAGCAGGGGCTTGCCACCTCCGTGCTGATCATTGAGGACGAGCCGATTATCGCCCTCGATCTTGCCACTGTGGTCGAGCGTCTGGGGCACCGCGTGTGCGATACCGCCCGCACCCGCAGCGAGGCTGTGCAGAAGGCCGAACAGCATCGTCCTGGCCTCGTGCTCGCCGACATTCAGCTGGCCGACAATTCTTCCGGCATTGATGCGGTGCGTGACATTCTCGCCGCTCAGGATGTGCCCGTGATCTTCATCACCGCCTATCCTGAGCGTCTGCTCACCGGCGAACGCCCGGAGCCGACCTATCTCATTACAAAGCCGTTTATGCCTGAAACCGTTGCCGCGACGATCAGCCAGGCGCTGTTCTTTGCAGCGGAACCTGCTGAAGCCTCCTGATCTGGAAGGGATGAACCATGTTTGGCTGGGCCTTGCTGTTCCTGATAATCGCCATTGTGTGCGCGGTATTGGGCTTCATGACACTTGCCGGAGCGGCCGCGACGATCGCTCAGGTGCTTTTTGTTATCGCGTTGGGGCTAGCTGTCCTGTCGGCGGTCATCCAGGCATTCCGTGGGCGCCCGCCGGTATAAATTCTCAGTTCTGAAGACATTAAAAGCCAGATCATAACATAAATTATGGTCTGGCTTTTTTAGTGAATTATTCTGGAACGGATACGAGGGTGTAACGTTTGTCTGCCTAGGAGCTTTCGACTCCTGATTATATGGAGGTGGACATGAAAATGTTTCTGAAAACATGCACGATTATTGCCACAGGTGGCCTGCTGTCGCCGATGGCTTTCGCAGACGAACCGTCATCCGGAAATCCCGACCGCTCACAGGAAGCGCGTGAATGGGCCGGAGACCGTGCTGACCAGGCTGGCAACTGGGCATCTGAAACCGGCGATACGCTGGGTAATGCCATTCTTCCGGACCGCACGCGCCTGACCGCGCGGACCCTGACCTCGACGGACCTTGAGTATGAGGGCGGTTCGGCGCCGATCCGTGATCTTCGCATGAGCACGGATGGCGAGATCGAGGCGATTGTCGTCGCCCATGGCGGTTTCCTTGGCATGTTCGGTGATGAGGTCGAAGTTGATGCCGTGTCGGCGTCTGTTCGCCATGATCTCGACGATGGCGAAATTGTCGTCGAGGCCAATATCACCGAGGCCCAGATGGAAGCCGTGGCAGAGGGCGAGCGTTCGGCCATGTCGCTGGAGCTGGTTGAAGAGCGCTCCGATACGGCGCTCTACTATTCCGACCTCTCCGGCGCGGAAGTCCATGGCGCCAACGGTGAAGCCATCGCGGTCATCCGCGATGTGGAACTGAGCGCAGATGGCCGGGCCGAATACGCCATCGTCCGCGATAGCGGCTTCTTCAACATGCTGGGCGAAACGGGCCGTCTGGCCTTTTCCGACCTGTCGCTTGAGCACAATGGCGATGGTTGGGAAGTACACGCCCGGTCGATCACCGAAGCTGATATCGAGCGTATTACCGAGGACGACGATGCCCGCTAGATAGCGGAGTATCCGTGCCAAAATGGCCCCTGCGCGGCAATGCGCGGGGGCCTTTTTTATTCTGTGCCGGGCTGCAGGGTGAACAGGCCGCTCAACATGGACTGCTCGGCCCGGTGCAGGGGCAAGTCGAGAATGAAGGCGGTTTCCGCCAGCGAAAAACCTTCTACACACACGAGTATCAGTGAGGCTCTTGCCGTGAAGGGCAGGCCCCACAGGGCCGCCGCAAACGAGGCAGGGCTTGCCGGGGCCGACGCTGGAAATGACCGCAGATTGGTGTTGGCCACCGGGCTGGCGTGCTGCAGCCGGGATGTAAACTGACGGAACAGCTCGCGCTCGGTACTGGTCAGCTGCGCGTCCGGGTCATTGGCGGGCGTGTCGGCAAGAAGCCGGCCAAGCACAATGCCGGCGGCGGCCAGATCAGCGGTCAGCAGGAATCCGTACCTGTGAAGGCGGATGGCGAGGGGGAGTTTGGAAACGGGCATTGGCTGACGGCATTGCCGCCTGCTCCTTTGTCTAACGCCCACTCCCCTTACCAATCGCGCGCGTCTGGCGCGCTAACATAGATTGTCTGGCGGCCCTCATGCCTGCCCGGCGCCTGCGAGGTCCAGCGCGTGATCGGGCCGGGCCAGATGCAGATAGCGGGTATCGTAGTCGGCTTCGCGCGCCAGCGCGTCGATGTCGGTGATCCGCAGCCGGCCTTGTGCTTCAAGGACGACCAGACCCTCGCGCCGCAATTCACTCAACGTGCGCGATACATGGACAGGTGTCAGGCCAAGGCAGTCAGCCATCACCTCGCGGGTCAGCGCCACCTCGACAAGCCCGTCGCTGGGTCCGCCGCCAAGCGCCTGCCGCCGGACGAGTTCGAGCAGCAAATGCGCCAGCCGGACACGCGCGCTGCGGCGGCCGATGCGGACGATGTGCTCGCGTAGAATGCCCTCCTCCTGAACCACGCTCCACAAGAGCGAGGTTGCCACTTCCGGGTCGTCGTGGAGCAGTTGCAGAAACCGCGCAGGATCGACTTCGCACAGCATGACCGCAGTCATCGCTTTGACGGAATGGTCAGCCCGGGTGTCGATCAGGCCCTGAAGGTCGCAAATGTCGCCGGGCAGCAGCATGTTCAGTATCTGGCGCCGCCCATTGGCCAGGTTGCGATAGCGCATGGCCCAGCCGCTTTCGATCCAGAACAGCGAGCTTGTCCTCTCCGCCTGCCGCATGAGGCAGTGACCTGGCTCCACCAGACGATTGCGTTTTCTGCAGGCGAGCAGCGCTTGCGCGGCGCGGTCACCCAGCTTGCCATGATGGCGCAGGCGCAAGATGAGAGGGCTTGTCATAGGGGACATCTCCACGGTGATCGCCCGCACAACGGCCGGGGCAAGCTGAAGATATACGTCCAAGCGTGAAGCCCGGTTCCGGGCCCTCAACGCAAATGCGCCCGCCGGAGCGGCGGGCGCATGGGAATATGCAGTCAAGACAGAAAGGCAAAACTACAGGTTTTCCAGTTCTTTCTCGGCCTCTTCGCGAGTTTTCCCGTAACGTTCCTGAATCTTGCCGACGAGCTTGTCTTTCTCGCCATCAATCTGTTTCAGGTCGTCATCGGTAAGCTTGCCCCAACGGCTTTTTATGTCGCCAGTGAGCTGTTTCCACTTGCCTTTGATTTCGTCGGAATTCATCTGGTTCTCCTTATCATGCCCCATCTGTAAACGTAGCTCATGCCGGGCAGTTCCGCCAAAAAACTGGCAGATGGCAGGGATCGCGTTGGAAAGTGCCGCGTTAGATGGTCTACAGTGAGGAGGACAGCTGTTTGCGGATTTGCCGCATACGGTTGAACTTCGTCTGTGGCATCATATCTGGAAAACTCATCGCCGGTTCCGGCGGATCATCCGGATTTTTCAACAGTATTGATTTCAGGAGGCATTTTGTATGTGCGGTATTGCCGGTGAATTGCGTTTTGACGGAGAACCTGCCGACATCTCCGCGCTGGAGGCTGTCACGGGCCTGATGACGCCGCGCGGACCGGATGCGGGCGGTCTTTATGTCCAAGGCGCGGCCGCCCTTGGGCACCGTCGCCTCAAGATCATCGATCTTACCGATGCCGCACAGCAGCCCATGGTCGATTCCGAGCTTGGTCTTTCGGGCGTGTTCAATGGCTGCATCTATAACCACAAGGAGCTGCGTGCGGAGCTGGAGGCCAAGGGCTACCGCTTCTTTTCTGACGGTGACACCGAAGTGCTGCTCAAAGGCTATCACGCCTGGGGGGAGGATTTCGTCCAGCGTCTGAACGGCATGTTCGCCTTCTCCATTGTCGAGCGAGATTCAGGACGTGTACTGATTGGGCGCGATCGCCTGGGCATCAAGCCCCTCTATTATAATGAGACAAAAGGCGCGTTCCGTTTTGCATCGAGCCTGCCTGCGCTGCTGGCCTTTGGCGATATTGACACCTCGCTGGATCCCCAGGCGCTCAATTTCTATTTCTCCTTCCATGCTGTTGTCCCGGCGCCGTGGACGATATTGAAGGGCGTGCGCAAGCTGCCCCCGGCAACACTCCTGAGGATCGAGCCTGACGGCACGCGCTCCGAGCGCCGTTTCTGGACATTGCCCTTCGGCCCGCGCGATGACGAAGCCGGTCTGTCGCGCGGCGAGTGGAAAGAGCGTGTCGCCGATGCGATGCGCCTGGCCGTTAAGCGGCGTCTCGTTGCGGATGTGCCGGTCGGCGTATTGTTGTCGGGCGGGCTCGACAGCTCGCTGATTGTCGGCTTGCTGGCAGAGGCCGGGCAGACGGGCCTGAAGACCTTCTCCATCGGCTTTGAGAGCGTGGGCGAAGAGGCTGGCGATGAGTTTCAGTACTCGGACATCATCGCGGAGCGTTTCCAGACCGATCATCATCAGATCCGCATTGATACCGCCCGCGCATTGCCTGCGCTGGAGCGCGCGATCGGCGCCATGAGCGAGCCGATGACCAGTCATGACTGCGTGGGCTTCTTCCTTCTCAGCGAAGAGGTGTCAAAGCACGTCAAGGTCGTTCAGTCCGGTCAGGGCGCTGACGAGATCTTTGCCGGCTATCACTGGTATCCGCCCATGCTGGACGCCAACGATGCCGTCGGGACCTATGCCAAGGCCTTCTTTGACCGTGACAGCGCGGAAATGGGCGAGTTGCTGCACGATGGATGGGCCGATGGCGATTTCGCCCGCAAGTTCGTCGCCCAGCACTTCGCGAAAGGCGGGGCGGAGCGGCCGATAGACAAGGCCTTGCGCATCGATACCGAGATCATGCTGATCGACGATCCTGTAAAGCGGGTCGACAACATGACCATGGCGTTTGGGCTGGAGGCGCGCGTGCCTTTCCTTGATTATGAAGTGGTGGAGCTGGCGGCGCGTGTACCTGCGGAGCTGAAAATCGCTGATGGAGGCAAGGGCATATTGAAAGATGTCGGGCGCGACGTGATACCGTCCGAAGTCATCGACAGGCCCAAGGGATACTTCCCGGTGCCGGCGCTGAAATACCTGCGCGGCCCGTATCTGGAGCGGGTTCGTGACGCTGTCACATCAGACAGCTTCCGGTCGCGTGGCATCGTGCAGGATGGCTATGTCGACAGGCTTCTGGCAGACCCGGAGGCCCATATCACGCCTTTGCGCGGCTCGAAGCTCTACCAGATCGGCTTGCTCGCCATGTGGCTTGAAGCGCATAATGTGTAATCGGGATGTGATCGGAGGCGGCACATGAGCCAGCCACGCAAGTCCGGCAAACGCAACCCGATGGGTCACCGCCTGAAGCGTATGCGCGATCAGTCCATGCGTGCTGCTGTTCCGGGTGCGGACGATGCGGCGCCTCCCTCTCTGCCCGCCAATGTTGTCGTTGATTGTGGCTGGGGGCGGCTGGCCTTTGCCCAGACCTTTGAAACCGCCGACGAGCTGGTGGACGTTCTGCGCAGCGAGGAAAGCGCAAAGCGCGACATCGCCTTCTACATCCGTGACCCTCATGTGGTGCTGGCCGCTGCGCCGCAGGAGCTGTTTCTCGATCCGTCGCATACCTACAGACTTGATCTTGCCACCTACCGCCCGCGCCGAACCCCTGTTCGCGGCTATTTTGTCCGGCGGCTATGTTCCGAGGCGGATGCCAAGGCGGTAAACCGGATCTACCGGGCACGCGGCATGGTGCCCGTGGAACCAGAATTTTTCTGGCGCCAGCGCGACAGCCGCACACTGACGGTCCTGGTGGTGGAGCACGATGAAACGGGCGAAGTTCTGGGGGCCGTCACGGGCGTCGACCATAGCCGGGCTTTCAATGACCCCGCGCACGGCTCCTCGCTCTGGTGCCTGGCGGTGGACCCGCGCGCCAGCCAGCCGGGCATTGGCGAAGCGCTTGTGCGCCGCCTGGCGGAGCTTTTCCAGGCCCGCGGTGCGGCGTTTCTGGATCTCTCCGTGCTTCACGACAATGAATCCGCGATAGCGCTCTACGAGAAACTTGGCTTCAAGCGCATCCCTGTGTTCACGCTCAAGCGCAAGAACACGATCAATGAAAAGCTCTTCATCGGTCCGCCCCCGGAGGAGCAGCTGAACCCTTATGCCCGCATCATTGTCGATGAAGCCCGGCGGCGCGGCATCGGCATCGAGGTACTGGACGCGGAAGGCGGCTTCTTCAGGCTGAGCTGGGGTGGGCGCGCCGTCACCTGCCGGGAATCCTTGTCTGAACTGACGACGGCGGTGGCGATGAGCCGTTGCGATGACAAGGCCGTGACGCGCCGGCTGATGGAAGCGGCCGGTGTTCCGGTGCCGCGCCAGCTCAGCGCAAATGCCAGCGAAGCCGACCGTACAGCATTTCTCGATGCGTGCGGCTCGGTGGTGGTCAAGCCGGCCCGGGGGGAGCAGGGGCGCGGTGTTGTGGTGGGCATTGAGACGCTTGCCGATATGGACGCTGCACTGAAGCACGCCGCATCGATTGGGCCTGACATTCTGATCGAGGAGTGCGTGCAGGGCGATGATTTGCGCGTGGTGGTGATAAATGACGAGGTGGTCGCGGCTGCGCTGCGCAAGCCGCCTGAAATTCTCGGCGATGGCGAGCGTACCATCCGCCAGCTGATAGAGCGTTTGTCCCGGCGCCGGTCAGCGGCCACGCAAGGAGAGTCCCGCATCCCGCTTGACGATGAGACGGGCCGGTGCGTACGGGCAGGCGGCTACAGCCTGGATGATGTTTTGCCACGCGGCGCGCACCTGCGTGTGCGCCGGACGGCCAATCTGCATACGGGTGGCACGCTGCACGACGTAACCGCCGAGCTTGGCCCGGCTATTGCGGCCAGTGCCCTGAAGGCGGCGCGCGCCATTGATATACCTGTGGCTGGCATGGACTTTATCGTCACCGATCCGGCAGGCACCCACCATGTCTTCATTGAAGCCAATGAACGTCCCGGCCTTGCCAATCACGAACCTCAGCCGACTGCCGAGCGCTTCATCGACCTGCTGTTTCCGCTGTCGGCGAGGCGCCCTGAATGAAGAATAGCGTCATGCCCCTTATCGACGACACCTATATTGCAAGCTTTCTCAAGACCTTGCTCGAGACCCCAAGCCCGACCGGCTACACCGATGCGGTAACACGGGTGTGTTGTGCCGAACTGGAGAGGCTGGGTGTCAGCTATGAGATAACGCGCCGCGGCGCGATCCGCGCCCGGCTGCAGGGTGGCCGCCGCCAGCCGGCCCGCGCCCTCATCGCGCATGTCGACACGCTGGGCGCGCAGGTGAAATTCCTCAAAGAGAACGGACGCATGGAGCTGGTACCGATCGGGCACTGGTCCTCGCGCTTTGCAGAAGGCGCGCGCTGCACGGTCTTTACCGCCGGGCACGGCGCGTTCCGGGGTACGATCCTGCCGCTCAAGGCGTCGGGTCACACCTTCAATGAAGAGGTGGACACACAGCCCGTGGCCTGGAGCCAGGTCGAGTTGCGCCCTGACATAGTGGCCGAGAATGCGGCGGATCTGGCCGTCACGGGCTTCAATGTCGGAGACTTTGTCGCCATTGATCCGCAGCCGGAGTTTCTCGATAACGGCTTTGTGGTTTCGCGCCATCTCGACGACAAGGCCGGTGTCGCGGCGATGTTTGGCGCCATCAAGGCCCTGGTTGAGGGCGAAGTGCAACTGGCGGTCGATACCTATTTCCTGATTTCAGTGACCGAGGAGGTGGGCCATGGCGCAAGCTCGGTTCTCACGCACGACATTGCCTCCATGGTGACCATCGATAATGGCACCACCGCGCCTGGACAGAATAGCCGGGAGTTTGGTGTCACCATAGCGATGGCCGACCAGACCGGGCCGTTTGACTATCACCTCACCCAGAAACTGCTGCGCCTGTGCCGGGAGGAAGAGATCGAGCATCAGCGCGACATATTCCGGTATTACCGCTCGGATTCGGCAGCGGCGATTGAATCCGGGGCCGATGTGCGAACGGCGCTGGTCACGTTCGGCATAGACGCCAGCCACGGCTATGAGCGCATCCACATGCATGCCTTGCACTCAGTGGCGCGCCTGATTCATGCCTATGCCGCATCGCGCGTGGAGATACGCCGCGACGCCGAACCGCTCACCGATTCGCTCAAAGGCTTTACCGGCCTGCCCATGGACCCGGCCAATGAGGAAAGCTGGGATGGGCGCGATGATGCACCCGAGCGCCCGTCTGAAGGCGGCCAGAACTAGCCCGCCGCTGCCAGCCCGACAGGGGCCGGCTCCGGCCAGCTGATGTCGGGCAGACCGGCGATTTGCGGGCGGGCAAAAAGGAAGCCTTGCATCAGATCAATGCCGAGCGACTGAAGTGCATGGAACTCTTCGACGGTTTCGATGCCTTCAGCGACAAGTTTCAGATCGAGAAGCCCGGCGGTCGCAACTATCCCTTTAAGGATGGCATTGCGGCCTTTGTCGGCATGTACATTGCGCACCAGCCCCATATCCAGCTTGATGACGTCGGGGCGGAACTCTGCCAGCAGGCCGAGGCCGGAAAACCCGGCCCCGAAATCATCAATCGCGGTAATCAGATTACGCGCCTGATACTCGCGGACAATGGATTTGACGTGATCCACGTCCTCCATTTTTTCGCCTTCAGTAAATTCGAGCATGATCCGGTTGACCGGGAAGCCGGTCCGGTCCGCGGCGTCCAGTGTGGCGCGGATGCAGGCGGCTGGCACATAGACGGCGTTGGGCAGAAAGTTGATGGACAGGATCGGGCCGTCAGCCTCGTTGAACAGCGCCGCTGCCATCTCGATGGCTTTTACCCGGCAGGACTGGTCGAACGCGTAGCGGTTCTCGGCTGTCACCTGATCAAGGACCCAACCCGCTCCCTGGCCTTCCGGGCCGCGAACCAGCGCTTCATAGGCCCACACCCGGCGGGCCCGGATGTCGATGATCGGATGAAACGCCATGGTGAAATCGAAGGGCGCCTTGACGCCGTCGCGGCATGCAGAGCAGGGCATAAGGCTGATCCGTAAAGCTTAAAACGTCATGAATTCTAGCTCCACAATCATAATAAGTTCTTACACTTAACGGGCGCCGGCGGCCCCCGCTGCCTGCCAGGCCTAACAGGGCTTGCGGCCCGGCAAAAACTGCTAAGATGGCTTCCGCATTGCAGCATAAACTGGATATTGCCCCATGAAATACGATCCCGCCCGCGCCGCCGAGCCCTTCCCCGTCGACAGTCAGGATGTGCAGGGGCTCGCCGATGGCCTTGCCCGGCTCCTGACCGTGGAGGAACTCGACACCGATCTTTACCGGGGGCCGCGCAATCCCGGCGGCAAGGGCCGCGTGTTTGGCGGACAGGTGGTGGGCCAGGCACTACGCAGCGCGGCAGCATCGGTCGATCCGGACCGCGTAGCTCACTCGCTGCACGCCTATTTCATGCGCGCGGGCAATGAGGACTACCCCATCATCTTCCGCGTAGAGCGCGATTTTGATGGCGGCAGCTTTTCCACCCGCCGTGTGATCGCCATGCAGAAGGGCCAGCCCATTCTGAACATGGCGGCCTCCTTCCAGCGTCACGAGGAAGGCCTCTCCCATTCGGACGACATGCCGGAGGTGCCTGGCCCGGAAGAACTCAAAAGCGAAGCGGAACTGGCGCTGGAACAGAAGGATTCCCTGCCGGAAGCCTTCTTCAACATGGTCACCCGCCCGCGCCCGATAGAGCTGCGCCCGGTCGGCCCGTGGTCGCCCGGCAATCCGCCAAAGCTCGATCCCGTGCGCCATATCTGGTTCCGCGTGCGCGGCAATCTGGGTGACGACCCGTTACTGCATCAGGCCGCGCTCGCCTATGCGTCCGACATGGCGCTTCTGGGCACGTCCATGCAGCCGCACGGGGTCAGCTGGGTGTCGCCGGGCCTGCAGTCCGCGAGCCTTGATCACGCGGTCTGGTTCCATGGGCGTGTACGCATGGATGAATGGCTGCTCTACACCACGGACAGCCCGTGGGCGGGCGGCGGACGCGGCTTTAACCGGGGCCGGCTCTTTACCCGCGATGGCAGGCTGGTCGCCTCCACCACGCAGGAAGGCCTGATCCGGGTACGCAAGAAGTAGGGCTGGGAATATCCTCGCGCATTGTCATCCTCCGGCCGCGAAGCGGTCCGGGGGACCCATGCCTCTTTTAGTTCCGCAACGCATCCGCGTTGCGATGTTCCGCGAAAAGTCGCGGGCAGCCGGTCGGCCTTGCGGCCCCTGCCGGGGCCGGACTGGCTCCCCGGCGCGCAGAGCCGCAAGCGCGAACGCGCGCCCGAGCTAATGCGAGGAGCGACGCACGGATGTGCGGAGCATCAAGAGAAAATGGGTGGCCCGGACAAGCCGGGCCATGACACCTCAAGAGCCTCTCAACGCCGCGAACCACGGCTCCATGCGGGAAATCGCCTCCTTCACCTCCGGCGTCGACACAGCGAAGCTGAAGCGCATGAAGCGGTGGCCATTGACCGGATCGAAATCGAGCCCCGGTGCGGTGGCCACAAAGGTGTCGCGCAGGAGCCGCTCGCAGAAGGCCAGCGAGTTGTCCGTTAGATGGCCAATATCAGCCCAGATATAGAAGGCTCCGTCCGGCGGCGCGATGGAGCTCAGCCCCATGCGCGGCAGGGCTTCCAGCAGCGCGGCCCGATTGGCGCGATAGGTCTGCACATGGGCTTCCAGCTCCTTGTGGCAGTCCATCGCGGCCAGTGCCGCATGCTGGCTTAAGGAAGGCGGCGTGAGGAAGAGATTGCCGCGATAGGCGCGCACCGTGTCGGCCTTGTCCTCAGGCGCAATGATCCAGCCCAGCCGCCAGCCCACCATGGAATAGTATTTGGAGAAGCTGTTGACGATGAAGGCCCCGTCATCGAACTCCAGAACGCTGGGCGTCGGCTTGTCGTAAGCGATGCCGTGATAGATCTCGTCGGAAATGATCCGTATGCCGCGCGCCTTGCAGACTTCAGCGATGGCGGCGAGTTCTTCCGGTGGCAGGATGGTGCCGGTAGGATTGGCCGGGCTGGCGATGATAATGCCGGCTGGTGCCGGGTCCATCTCCGCAAGCATCTGCGCACTGAGCTGGTAGCGGGTCTCCGGCCCGCAATCGATCTCGACGGGCTGCAGATGGATGGCGCGCGAGGTGTTGCGATAGGCGACGTAGCCGGGGCGCGCCATGGCGATGCGGTCACCGGCTTCAAACCCTGCCAGCATGGCCAGCAGCAGGGCAGGAGAGGCCCCTGCGGTCAGGACCACACGCTCCGGCGCAATATCCAGCCCATAGGTTTCGCGATACTGCGCGGCGATGCGGGCACGTAGCGGCGCGCTTTCCCAATAGCTCATCGCATCACTGTCGAGCACGCGGTGCGCGGTCTCAATGGCGGCCTTTGGCGCGCCGGTGGAGGGCTGGCCAAACTCCATATGGATGACGGGCTTGCCTTCGGCTTTCAGCCGGTGGGCAAGCTCTGAAATGGCAATGGCCTTGAAGGGTTCGATGCGTGTCGTCATGCGGCCTGTCTAGCCGCCAATCAGCCCCCGCAAAAGCCCCGATGCACGGCGCACCGGATCACGCCGGATGGAGCGCTCCTCCTCACCAACATAGTGGAAGATACCGCCTAGCGCGCGCTCCACGGCAAAGTCGGTCAGCTGGCCGCGCAAACTCGCCGCCGGGCTGTTCCCGCCGCCGCGCCCAAACAGCCCGCCAAGGCCGGAGCGCTGAGTGACAAGGTTTGATGCTCCATCGAGCGCGGAATATGCGCCAGACGCAGTGAGCGTCTCTTCCATGGGCGGACGTAAGAGGCGCGTCAGCGGCGTTTCAGTGCGGCCTCTCAAGTACTGCGTGGCGGCCGTATCCGGCCCACGCAGGATCGAGGCGGCATCCTGGATCGTCAGGGACCGGATGGCATCGACGACTAGGCGGCGCGCGGGCGGCATGGCCTGTTCCGCCGCGCGGTTCATGCGCATTTCCACATCATCGAGCGGCCCGGCGAGGCCCAGCGGCTGCAGGCGCTGCTGCGCGCTGCGCATCGTGCCGGGCAGGGGTATGCGCACCACCGGATCGCCAAAGAAGCCGTCACGCCGGCCAAGCCGCGTGGTCGCCGCTTCGGTGGCGGTGGTGAGAAGCTGGCGGATGGCCGCGCCGCCATCGGCTTGCGCAAAGCCCGCAGGCGTGATTGCGAAGGCCAGCCCCGTGGCCAGAAATGTGCGGCGGTCCATTGGTATAGCTCCTCAGCCCTTGATGCGTGCAAGAGTGACTATACGCCGATGAACGGGGGCTGACAGAAAAACCGGAGCCTATTTATTCCGCCGCGATTTTGTCGGCGCCCGCCGCGCCTGCATCACGGTGGCGCAGCGCCCGGCCCAGCTTGGTCGTGCCATGATCCTTGGTGAAGCCGTCCTTCGTCCAGACCAGCCCGCCACCGACCAGCACGTGGGTTACCACACCGTCAGAACGGTTCACCAGCTGCTCGTGGTCGAACACATCGCGATGGATGAATTGCAGCCCGGCATCGGAATCGTAGGTCTTGAGGGCCTCAGGGTCGATGATCGCAATATCGGCCACATCGCCGGTTTCGATACGGCCGGCCTCGATGCCGATGAAGTCTGCCGGGTCGCGCGTGAGGCGTTTCACCTGCGCGGCGACGCGTTCCATGCCATCGGCCTGCGCCAGCTGCAGGCAGCGTAGATTGCCGTCATAGAAGGCCATATTGGTCAGGTGCGCACCGGAATCGTTGAAGCCGGGGAAGATCTGCGGATCAACCAGCAGCTTTTTCACCACCTCCATGTCCCGGTTGGCCGAGATCGTCCACCAGCGCAGATCGGTATCGTAAAGCTGGAACAGGCCGATGATGAAATAGGGCTCGCCGACATCCGGCGTGGTCGCCATCAGCGGCAGGGCATCAAACGCCGCGCGCTCCTCTTCGGAGCGGATGACGTCCGGCATGCCAAAGCTGACCTGATAGCGCCGGAACACGTCCTCGAAGGTTTCGCCTACCCAGTCGGCCGGGCAGCCCGAATGGAACACCATCTGGGCCATGTCACGGTCGAACGCCATCTGCTCGGCGCGCATCTTGCGCTTGAAACCAGCCAGCCCGCCCTGCTTGCCGTGCATCCACATGGCAGCAAAGCGCGCCTGATAGTCCGGGTCGGCAAGAATGCGCTGGCGCGCCTCGCGGTCTTCAAGATCGGGCTCGTTCAGTTCGCGCAGTTCAGGAATTTCCTCCGCCAGCGGATTGACCGGCCCGTCCCAGTAGAGCCGGAAGGGGGCGGCGAGCGCCTGAAAGCGGAAATGACCCTTGAAGAGGCTGGAATTCAGCAAACGCGTCAGGATTTTGGCGAGCTTTACCAGATTGCGGTTTGCGGCGACGTCCATTGCGGCGACGGCGGTGACTTTGAGCGGTTTGCCGTGCGCGCGTCCGCTGGTCAGCAGGAAGTTGCGGAACACTTCTGCCGGATTGTCCTTTGGCGGGGTTGCCTGCCACAGCCTGTCCCAGCGGCGCAGGATCGCGGTCAGGCGCTTCAATTCCTTGTAGCTGCCGAACTGGGAGGGGATTTTGGTCTTGCGGTGCGGGTCTTCGGCCAGGAAGTGGAAGGGCAGCGCGTCGGTTGAGAAGCCGACATAGCCCTCGCCCATCGCGGTCTCCAAAAGGCTCTCCATCTTTTGCAGCTCGTCTTCGCGCGGATCACGCGTGACGCTTTCCCTGAGCCCCATCACTTCGGCGCGCAGCATGGAGTGGGGCACCATGGGGATCACATTGATGCCGAGTTTCAGCGTATCGAGATGGTCCAGATACTCAGCCGTCGTCGTCCAGGTCGCGAGGTCGGCAGCTTTTTTCAGCACGTGCTTGGGCATGTTCTCCACGCGCGCAAAGCAATCGACGATCGGATCCTCGCCATTGCGGCGCTGATGGCCAAAGCAGATACCCAGCGAGCAGTTCGACATGAGCACGGTCGTGGTGCCGTGACGCACCGCTTCGGGCAGGCCCGGATCAAGCTCAACCTCAAGGTCGAAATGGGTGTGGATGTCCAGTAGCCCCGGCATCACCCACTTACCCTCGGCCTCGATCACGTCTGTCGCCTTGGCCGGATCAAGCCCTGTCCCGCGCGCGGCGATCCGGCCATCCTTAATGGCGACATCGCCGGTCACCGGCATGGCGCCGGTCCCGTCAATGACGAGGCCGCCCCGGATCAGTGTGTCCCATTCGCGTCTGGCGGCCATCAGGGCCTCCCTTGTTTTGTTGCTCTAAAGAGTTTGCGGCATGCCGTGGAAATCCAGAAAGGCGGCCAGCACCGCGTCTGGCGCTTCCACCTGCGGGTAATGGCCGATCCCCTCAAGGATCACCGTGTCGGGGTCCGGCACCAGCTCGCGATAGCGGGCAACCATGTGCGCGCCCGATACCGGATCAGCCCCGCCATCGATGACCCGCAAGGGAATTTGCGCCGCCTGCAGCGCGCCAACCCAGCGTTCGCGGTTCTCGCGCCGCTCGGCGATATAGCGGATCAGCTTGTGGCCAATGGCGGGCATGCCGCCATTGGCGGTCACCAGCGCCCAGAACTCCTTGAGCGCCGCATCATCGGGCTGGGTGTCCGGACCGAACACCTCGGAAAAGCCCTTGCGGAAGCGCTTTTGCGTCATCAGGCGCGAGATTAGAAAGCCGATCGGCGAATGCAGGAGCTTCTGGTTGAAGGTCGCGTGATGGGTCTCCGGGAAGAGGCCGCCATTCAGGAACACGACCGATTGCAGCTTGGGCGTCCCGCCTTCGCTTTTGTTATGCCGGGCGAGCAATTCCTGCGCGACCGTATCGCCATAATCATGGGCTAGCACATGGCATTCGGCGATCCCCAGCGCCGCGCACAGGCCCGCATGCAGGTCGGCCTGATCACGGATGGAATAGTCATAAGACGGGGGCTTCGCCGAGAACCCGAACCCGATCATGTCCGGCGCGAGCAGGCGGAAACGGGCGCTCAAAGGCGCCCACATATCCACCCAGTCCCAGCTGGCGGTGGGAAAGCCGTGAATGAGCATCAGGACCGGCTTTGACGCGTCGGACCAGTCGCCGCCCTGCCAGAACGCGATTTCGTGCCCGCGCCAGTCATGGCGCTGGGCGGTCTTGCGCCAGTCTTCCAGGCTCGGCCTTGCGGCCATGCTGTCTCCTCCCGTCATGCTTTTCGCTTCAGACTATTGTTCACTGACACATCACTCAACAGGTTTTGCCGTATTGCGGTGCGCGCCCGTATTGGGAATGGTGGGCGAACCTGTCTGGAGGTCTTGCGCGTGCGCCCCGATGTGGATGTCATCATTATCGGTGCAGGGCTTGCCGGCCTCATGCTGGCAGAGCGTCTGGCCGTTTCGGGCCGCCGCCGCATGCGGGCCGAGGTGCTGGAGCAGGCCGCCGCAATCAATTTATCAGGGCGCAGCTGGAGCTGGTACGAGGCGGGAAAGCCAAGGACCGCCTTCGCCGCCAGCTGGCCAGCCTGGCAGGTGGGCGGGGGCAATCTCACGGCCGGGCGCAGGTTTGCAGACGGCCGCTACGGCCTCATGCGCAGCGAGACGGTGGTTCAACGGGCGGTGGATACGATTCAAGCCAGCCAGGATGTTGAGCTGCGCACCGGAGTCACCGTGAACGCGATGTACAGGGCATCCGGTTTCGTCCGGCTGGAAACCTCTGATGGCACGCTGACCGCCCTGCGGGTGATCGACACCCGGCCCGCCGGAGCAGAGCTGATGGACGCCGCGCGCTGGGTGCGCACAGGCGTGCGCGCTGAAGTCCGTGCCGGCTCTGCTTGCTTTGCGCCTGACACGGCTATTCTGGTGCATCGCCTGCGCCAGGAGGGCCGCGCCCTGGCTTTTGAGACCATTCTGCCTCTGGCCCCTGATCAGGCGGTCGTGGAGGCTGTTCGCATAGCGCCTTCAGGTGATGAGCGCCGCCCCGAGTTCGACGGCGCGCTGGAGCGTATTACCGGGGGCGGTGCTGCTGATACCGGTGTGCGCACGCGCAGCGCCAGCCCTCTGGGGCTGTCTGACCATTGGCCGCTAATGGCCGGCCCGGCCCACCTCGCCGCCAGCCGCGGGGCGGGCCTTGCCCTTGTCGGCGCGCCGGGACGCGATGCGCACCGGGCACTTGCCTGGGTTGAACCGGCCTTTGGCGCGCTTGTCGATGGCCGCCAGCCGCCCGGCCTTCATGTGCAGCCTGTGCTGGCCTGGCTGGCTGGCCGCGCCGTCATTAACCGCCTGATGTCCCGCCCCGCCCGGCTTGTCACGATGGCCGAGAGGACGGCTGGAGATGGCCTTGTGAGGTCACTGGGCGGTGCCGGCACGGTTCGCGGCGCGTTGAATCTGCTCTGGGCCAGCCGCTAGGCGCTGGCGAACGGGAAGGACGTCACCGCGCCATCGGATGCCGATGATACCAGCGCCGCATACTTGGCATAGGCACCGGACGGGTAGCGTGGTGCGGGCGGCGTAAAGCCTTCCGCCGCGCGCGCTTCCAGATCGGCGTCCACGTCAATCCGCTGGGCTTCCACATCGATGCGTATGCGGTCACCGTCGCGCAGGAAGGCAATCGGACCGCCATGGGCCGCTTCGGGCGCGACATGGCCGACCATGAAGCCATAAGTGGCCCCGGAAAAGCGTCCATCCGTGATCAGGGCAACATCATCGCCAAGGCCTGCACCCTGCAGGGCAGCCGTGACGGCCAGCATTTCGCGCATGCCCGGCCCGCCGGCGGGCCCTTCATAGCGGATCACCACCACATCGCCTTTTGCAATGCGCCCGGACTGAACGGCGGCAAAGCAGGCATCCTCGCTGTCGAACACGCGCGCCGGACCCTCAAAAGCCAGACGGTCATGCCCTGCCAGCTTGGCAACGCAGCCCTTCGGGGCCAGATCGCCATATAATATTCCGAACCCGCCGCGCGCCTTGAGAGGTTTGTCCGCTGTAAGGATGACGTCCTGGCCTTCTGCCTCTTGCGCGTGGGCGGCAAGCCCGAACAGGCTATCGCCGGTAATGGTGGGCGCGTCGGTGATCTTGCCCGCTTCCATCAGCCGCCGGGCGAGGAGCGCGGTGCCGCCCGCCCTTGCCATGTCTGGTGCCATATAGCGTCCGCCGGGCTTCAGATCGGCGATGACGGGGGTCTGGCGCGAGATCGCGTCAAAATCATCAATGCCAAAGGCGTCAGGTCCCAGACCGGCCTCGCGCGCCACCGCTACAAGGTGCAGGACGGCATTGGTCGACCCGGCAGTGGCGCTGACGGCGGCGGCGGCGTTCTTGAGCGATTGAGGGGTAACAAACTGTCTGGCATTACGCCCCTCACGGAAGGCTTCGACGACCAGCTCCCCGGCGCGCCGGGCGGCATCGGGCTTTCTGGGATCCGTTGCCGGAATATCATTGAGACCCATCGGAGAAAGGCCCAGAACGGTCAGGGCCAGTGCCATCGTATTGGCGGTGAACTGCCCGCCGCACGCGCCTGCTCCGGGGCAGGCTTGCCGTTCTACCTCGCCAAGTTCGTCCTCGCTGATCTTGCCAGCAGCGCATGCGCCGACCGCCTCGAACACGTCCTGGATAGTGACTGCCTTGCCGTGCAGCTTCCCCGGCATGATCGATCCGCCATAGAGCACGACGCTCGGCAGATCGAGACGTGCTGCGGCCATGGCAGCGGCCGGGATAGTCTTGTCGCATCCGGCCAGGAACAGGACCGCATCAAGGCAATGTCCCCGTACGGCCAGTTCGGCTGAATCGGCCACACATTCCCGGCTCATCAGGCTGGCGCGCATGCCTTCGGTGCCCATCGCGATGCCATCAGTAACGACGATGGTGTTGAAATCCACCGGCGTGCCACCGGCTGCGATGATGCCCTCGCGCGCGTAGTCAGCCAGCCGGTTCAGATGCATGTTGCATGGAGTGACGCTGGTCCAGGTATTCACAATGGCGATCATGGGTTTCGCCATTGCTGCATCGTCATAGCCTGCAGCCCGTAACATGGCCCGTGCCGGTGCCCGGCTGGGCCCTTCGACAAGTGTTCGCGACGGTGAAGAGGGGTGCCTTGCCATTATGCGTGTCCTGCGGCTGTTTGTGTGTAGGGAAAGGCGGCGGCCAGCGCTGCAGCCAGCGCGTCGGCATTCGCTGCCAGCTCATCCACCCTCGACGGGCGGCTTATAACGGCTTTCAGCGGTGTGCTGGGCTCGATAGCCTGTCCGATGAGAGGTTCGACAATGTCGGCAAACTTGTAAGGATGGGCGGTTGCCGCCGCGATCCAGACGCGCTGCTCGCGCGCGGCTTCAGGCAGGCGGTGCCAAGCCTCTGCCGCGATGGCGGAGTGCGGGCACCATATATAGCCTGTCCGCTCAAAATCGTTCCGGATCCGGGCGCGGATGGCATCATCATTGACAAGTTCAACACTGATGGCGCGCTGATCCGATGCCAGATGATCGAGCCGTTCGAAATTGCTGGGCGTGCCGATGTCCATCGCGTTCGCCACCGTAGCTATGGATGGACGCGGCCGGTACACGCCGGTCTGGTTCCATTCGTGCAAGGTGGCATTGGCATTGGTCGCGATGACCACCGGGCCGATGGGCAGGCCCATGGACCGCGCATAGAGTGCGGCCAGCCCGTGCCCCAGATTGCCGCTGGGGATTATCAGTCCGGGGACAGTGCCGCTGGCGCGCCATGCTTTCAGTGCCGCGTCGGCCAGATAGACCATTTGCGGCAATAGCCGCACGATATTGATTGAGTTGGCTGATGTCAGCCGGAACCGGCGTACCAGCGCGTTGTCGGCAAATGCCTGCTTTACAAGGGCCTGACAGGCGTCGAAATCGCCGCTGACGCGGTAGGCGCGCACCGGATCATTCCAGCAGGTCAGCTGGTGCTCCTGGAACCGGGACACCCGCCCTTTCGGGTACAGCACCGCCAGCCGCACACCTTTGCGGCCTTCCGCTGCCTGAGCGGCCGCGCCGCCGGTATCCCCGGAGGTGGCCACCAGAACCGTAAACGGATCATCTTCAGCGCCGAGATGATCCAGAGCACCCATCAGGAAACGTGTGCCGAAATCCTTGAACGCGCCGGTAGGCCCGTGAAACAGCTCCAGCGCCCGCAGGCCGGGTCTCGCCGGGTCGGGAATCGTGAGGGGGACGGGAAAGTCAAAAGCGCCCGCGCACAGGGACGGCAAATGAGCTTCCAGTGCGTCGTCCTCGAAGAAGGGGCCGAGAAGCCTCTCCGCAAGGCTGGCCAGTGACAGATCCGGACCCAGATCCTCAAGGGTCATCCGCGGCAGCGATTGCGGGATGAACAGCCCGCCTCCCGGCGCACTGCCCTGGCATATCGCCTCGCTCAGCCGGGCAGGCTGGCTACCGCGCGTTGAGACGTATTTCACCCCACCGCCTCCGATACCGGCTCGAGCCTCGCGCCGCGCGAGTTTATCGCGGCGTGATAGATGTGCGCCGACTGCCCCGCGGCGGCGAAAGCCGCGCGCATGGCCTCTTCAACATGCTCGCGGTCGCTCTCCTGGCACCAGGCAAACATGGATGGTCCCGACCCGGAGAATGAACAGCCCAGCGCGCCGGCCTGCAAGGCGGCAGCTTTCACGGCCGGGAGGGCGGGCAGCAGATAGCGGCGCTGGGGCTCGACCAGCACATCATCCAGTCCGGCACGGATCAGATCATGATCGTCTGCTGCGCAGCCCGCGACAAAGGCCGCCAGCCTGCGCGAATGTTCGACAACCGTCTCCATGGCCACGGACGGACGCAGTATCCCGCGCGCGGCGCGTGTCTCGATTTCGGCATCCGGGTGGGCAACGATGGAGACAAGGCCCGATGGCGCCGGTATGCGCCGCACCTGAGAGGCGTCCAGCCTGGCGGCAATAACCAGCCCGCCCAGAAGGCTTGCCATGACATTGTCCCAGGGCGGCGGATCAGACGATACGCGCTCGCCCTCAAGGCCGAAGGGCAAAAGCTCTGCATGAGGATAGGGCTTGTCGAGCAGGGCGTTGACGGCAACAGCGGCCGCAACCGCCGAGGCGGCAGACCCGCCCATGCCCGCGCTGAGCGGGACGCCTTTGTCGATGTCCAGCCTTACGCCGAAATCGGCTCCGGCATCATCCAGAAGGGCTTTGGCGGCCGCCAGCGCGGTATTGCGCTCGGGGGAATCGGGCAGGCTCTTCAACCGGCCGGACACCTTGCCAAGCCGCACGCCGGGCTCGGCCTCGCGCCGCGCCGTGACCTCGTCCTGAAGGGCGTCGAAAGCCTGGCCCAGAATGTCAAACCCCGGCCCGACATTGCCGATACTGGCCGGCGCACTCGCTCTTGCGATGTCTGTCATCGCGCGCATCCTTTCCTTGCCGCCCATCGGTCAGGCCCTCAGCAGTGCAGGCGCTCTGGACGGTGCCGATGCGGCGGGTTCCGCGCGATCAGGCTCCGACAGTCCGCGATGAATGTCCATGATGTCTGCAAACACCGCTGCAGCGGTCGGCCAGCGTCCGGCGCCCTTGCCAAACAGGGTGATTTCGCCGCCGTCTGCGTGGACAAGGGTGAATCGGTTCTCCTCGTTGCGGGCGCCCGCCAGCGGGTGCTCCACGGGTACCGCGCGCACCCGTACTTCTGCCTTCACCTCTCCGTTTTCAGATAGCTCGCAAACGCCGATCTGCTTGAAAGCCATGCCCTCGTCACGGGCAGATTTCACGGCTGCAGGGTCAATGTCGGCCAGCGAGTCCTTGGGTATGCCGGCGGGATCAACCGCCTTGCCGAAAGCGGCCCGGATAAGCAGGGACAGCTTGTCGGCAGCGTCATGACCTTCAACATCGGCTGCCGGATCGGCTTCGGCAAACCCCAGGCGTTGCGCTTCTTTCACCGCACGGTCGAACGCGTCGCCTGCGGCCAGCCGGTCCAGCAGAAAGTTCGCCGTGCCGTTCATCACGCCTTCAATCCGCGCAGCTCCGCCAGTGGCGGCCAGCCGGTCCAGCGTTTCCAGAATGGGCGTGCCGCCACCGACAGCGGCGCTGAAGGAGAGCCGGGCTCCACCGTCACGCGCGGCGGCGTGCAGACGGTCATAATGGCGGGCAAGGGCCGCCTTGTTCGCGGTGACGATATGGGCACCGCGGTGCAGGGCATCGGCCATTATGTCCGCAGGCAGCTCGGCGCCGCCCAGAAGCTCCACCACCAGATCCGGCTCGCCCGAGAGTGCGGCATCAAGAGTATCGGTGAAGCGTACCGGGCCATTACCTGGCCGCGATGCCGTATTGCGGACGAGTACGGGATTGATCTCAAACAGATCTGGCCGCGAACGCAGATGAGCTAGCACGCCTGCGCCGACGGCGCCGCAACCCAGCAGCGAAACGCGTAAACGCCGCGCCGGCCTCGCTGCCGCCTTGCGGGCCGGAGCCGCGCAGATGCGGGTGGCATCACCGGCGCCCATGGCTGCGATCTCGATGACGAGATTGGCAGCCTTCGCCGCCGCGATGGCCTTGGGTTGTATCAGGCCCGCGCTGACATCGGCGGCCGCGTCATAGTCCAGCTCTGCATAGCGTTCTGCCTGCGGGTTCTCGGCCGGATCTTCGGCGTAGACGCCGTCCACGTCCTTGATCAGGCGGACGCGCGCCGCCCCGCACTGCGCCGCAAAGAAGACCGCCGTCAGATCGGTGCCGCCACGTCCGAGCGTGACAGCGCCGAAACGGGCATGCATGGCGGTGAATCCCGGTACGGCCAGCACTTCATGATTGCAGAGCGCGTCTGCCACGGCCCGTCTGTCCAGCGCGCACAGATCGGCGTCCATCGGATCGCCCTCGGCTTCCAGTCCGATTTCATGCGGGTCCAGAACGCTCGTACGAACGCCGATCCGTCCCAGGGCCAGCCCCATCAGGGCGGCGGAGCGCAGCTCGCCCACCCTGGCAAGCCGTGCCATCGTGGCGGCGTGGGGCGTCGCCCCGCCGCCGCCAACCAGCTCGCCCTGCGCCAGCAGCGCATCGGTTTCTCCGGCGAGCGCGGAGACCACGGCGATGACTTTCTCGCCGCGCCGCACATGGCGGAAAACTTCCTGCGCTGCCGCGTCGTAATCGGCTTCTGATCCGAGCACGGAGCTGCCGAACTTGAGCACGCAAAGGGGCGCTGCGCCGGCTTTCATCGATTGGGGTTTCATGGCGGTGTCCTGTCTGGTGCTGAAAGTCTGGCCGGGTGGTTCAAGGCACGAAAAAACCCGCTCGCCGGGTGGGGAGCGGGTCGGTTTGGTGTGGTGAGGTTTACCTGCCTCGTCAGACCATATCCGCTCCGCCCCCGGTGCCGCCGGTGGTGGTGATGATGATCGTGGTAATGGTGATCTGAAGCGCAGGCACAGCGCGGCCGCCTCGGGCTTCAGCCCGGACGGTGGCGTTGCTGGTGAAGGCGTTAAGCGCCGACATTGATCTGCTTCCTCAATCTGACCGGCAAACGCATTGCTGCGGCTGCTAAGACTTGCTCAGCTTCGGTGCAAATTGTGCGCGGCGTCAAACAAAATTTTCCAGAAATGTCTCCAAAGCACACGGAATTTGACCCGGAAGCGGGTATAAGATGCTGAAAAAATTGTAGAAAATAAAAATTACACTAAGCGCCAAATTTCCTCTTGCGCTTTTGCTGCGCTTGGCTCACGGTTTTTGCAGATGCGAGACGTATCGGTTTCGCGCCGCCAAAACGCAGCCGTCAGGGCTGATGAAGGAAACAGAAGCATGAGCCGCCGCGCCATTGCCATGGCTGCCCGCGCAGAGCGCGAGACCCGGACACGGATGATTGCCGTGACCGGGCTCATTACGCTTGTACTTGTGATTGTACTTACCATTCCCATACCGGGAGCGGTTGTCCCTGCCTGACGGTCCATACAAGACCTGAAATGCAAGAACCCCCGCTCCCACCCGGAAGCGGGGGTTTTCTTTTGCGCCAAACGCACACCAAGGAGACCTCGAGAATGCAAGCCCGGATCTACACAGACAACGATGCCAACCCGTCCGCGATAAAGCCGGGGCCGGTGGCCATTATCGGCTATGGCAGTCAGGGCCGCGCCCATGCGCGCAATCTGCGCGACAGCGGCCATGATGTGATTGTCGGCGCGCGCGCCGGCGGCCGGGCGGAGGCTGCGGCGAAGGGAGACGGTTTTGCCGTGATGAGCCCGGCCGAGGCCGCAAAGGCCGCTTCGCTGATCGCACTTCTGACCCCCGATATGAGCCATGCCGAGGTTTATACCCGCGACATTGCGCCGAATATGAGCGCAGGCGACGCCCTGCTGGTCGCGCACGGCTTTTCCATCCATTACGGCCAGATCCAGCCTGCGAAGGACGTCGATGTCATCCTCGTCGCTCCCAAAGGGCCGGGCGATCTGGTCCGCCGCGAGTATGAGCGCGGGGCTGGCGTGCCGAGCCTCTTTGCCGTCTGGCAGGATGCGTCCGGAAAGGCGCGTGACAAGGCGCTGGCCTATTGCGCGGGCAATGGCGGCACGGCGGGCGGCGCCATCGAGACCACATTTGCCGAGGAAACCGAAACCGATCTCTTCGGAGAGCAGGCGGTTTTGTGCGGGGGGGCCAGCGAGCTGGTCATCGCTGGCTACGAGACACTGGTGGAGGCCGGGTACCAGCCTGAAGTGGCCTATTTCGAGTGCCTGCACGAGCTGAAGCTGATCGTCGACCTCATGTATGAGGGCGGTCTCGCCAAGATGCATTCCTTCATCTCGGAGACCGCCAAATATGGCGATCTGGTTTCCGGTCCGCGGGTCATCAATGCCGAGACCAGAGAGCGCATGCGCGAGGTGCTGCGCGACATCCAGACAGGCAGCTTTGCCCGCGACTGGGTGCTGGAAAATCAGGCAGGCAAGCCGCGCTATGCAGCTCTCCTGCGCGAGGATCTCGACCAGCCGATCGAGCACACCGGCGAGCGCCTGCGTGCGCGCATGGGCTGGCTGCAGCCCGGCGCGAATGCCGGTCAGGCGTAGAAGGCAGGGAACCGGATCATGACGCCCGCATCGCCCCCCAAACTGGATACAAGGCCGGACACGCGTTCGGGTGCGCAGCTGGTCATCGACGCGCTGGAGCATCAGGGTGTGAGCCATGTCTTCGGCTATCCGGGCGGCGCGATCATGCCGGTCTATGACGCGCTGACGGCCTCCAGCCTGAAGCATATTCTGGTCCGCCACGAACAGGCCGCAGCGCTCGCCGCTGATGCCTGGGCGCGGGTGACAGGCAAGCCTGGCGTGTGTCTGGCCACCTCTGGCCCAGGAGCGACCAATCTCGTCACCGGGCTGGCCAATGCCTTCATGGATTGCGTGCCCATGGTGGCCATCACGGGTCAGGTGGCGACCCCTCTGATGGGCACTGACGCCTTTCAGGAGATCGACACTTTCGGCCTCACCCTGCCGGTCGTGAAGCATTCCTGGCTGGTGCGCGATGCGGCGGACATCCCTGACGTTTTTGCTGAGGCTTTCCACTTTGCCAGATCGGGCAGGCCCGGCCCGGTTCTGATTGATCTTCCCAAGGACGTAACGCAGGCAAACGGCATTTCCCCCCGTTCGTTGGCCTGCCGGACGGCGGCGCGGGCCGTGTTTCCCCTGGATGCGAAGGCGCTCGCTGCTGCGGACCGTCTGATCGCTTCGGCCCGCCGCCCCGTCCTCTATTTCGGCGGCGGCATTGCGCTGGGCAGGGCCGAGGACGCGTTGCGCGCCTTCTTCCAGCGGTCGCGCATTCCTGCCGTGGCCACGCTGAAGGGCCTGGGCGCGCTACCCACCGACTGGCCGGGCTTTCTCGGCATGCTGGGCATGCACGGCACGCGGGCTGCCAACATGGCGGTGCATGACAGCGATCTGCTGATCTGTGTCGGTGCGCGCTTTGATGACCGGGCCACCGGCCGGCTGGACACGTTCGCCGCCAATGCCCGCGTTGTGCATATCGATGGCGATGCAGCGGAAATCTCCAAGCTGCGTGAGGCAGATGTGGCACTGGCGGGTGATGTTGCTGCAATCCTCTCCGCCCTGTCTGGCCAGACAGGGCCGATTGATGGCTGGCGGCGCACCTGCGAGGAGAATGCCGGGCGCTGGGCCTTCCGCTATGACGCGCCGGGTTCGGGCGTCTATGCGCCTGCCTTGCTCAAACAGATCTCCGAAGCCGCCGGGGACAAGTTCATCGCCACCTGCGATGTTGGCCAGCACCAGATGTGGGTGGCCCAGCATTGCCGCTTCTCACGGCCGCAAGCCCATCTGACCAGTGCCGGGCTCGGCACGATGGGCTATGGCCTGCCAGCAGGTATAGGCGCGGCTCTGGCCGAGCCGGACGCGACGGTTGTCACCATCAGCGGTGACGGCTCCATCATGATGAATATTCAGGAGCTGGCGACCCTGCGCCGCTATCGCATCCCGCTGAAAATCGTCCTTATCGACAACGCCCAGCTCGGCATGGTCCGTCAGTGGCAGGAGCTGTTCTACGAGGAGAATTTCTCCGAGGTCGATCTCTGGGATAATCCCGACTTTGCCGAGCTCGCACGAGCCTTCGGCATCGAGGCGTTCACGCTGGACCGCCGGGCCGATGTGCCGGGCGCCGTGGAGCGTCTTCTGTCCACGCGCGGGCCGGTCCTGTGCCATGTGCGCATCGACCCGCGTGAAAATGTCTGGCCGCTTGTGCCGCCGGGCAAAGCCAATTCCGACATGATGGAGGCCTGAGCCATGACCACACAGATCGATATCGATTTCCTGCCCGCCGAAGGGGCCGTGGTGCGTCTCATCGGCCTTGTAGAGCGCCGGGGCTATGAGCTGGACGCCATGAGCTATGCGCCTGCCAGCACGACGCACAGGCTGACCATGACGGTGCGGCCGCGCCCCGGTCCGCGCCGGATTGAAACCCTGAAGGCGCAGATCGCACGCATGTATGGCGTGACCTCTGTCAGTGAGCGGATGGGTTCACCCAGACTGGAAGCTGCATCATGACCCGGCAGATCACCGTATTCGATACGACCTTGCGCGATGGCGAGCAGGCGCCTGGCTTCTCCATGACCGAGGCGGGCAAGCTGTCCATGGCCAGAGCGCTGGCCGCCCTGAAAGTTGATGTGATCGAGGCGGGCTTTGCTGCTGCGTCACCCGGCGATGCCAGGGCGATTGCCCGCATCGCCGCCGAGATTGAAGGCCCGCGCATCTGCTCGCTGGCGCGGGCGTCGAAAGCCGACATCGATGCAGCGGCAGCGGCTCTGAAGGCCGCGCCGAAAAAGCGCATCCATGTCTTCCTCGGCACCAGCCCGATCCACAGGGAATTCAAGCTGAAAATGACCCCGGCGGAAATACTCTCCGCCATCTCCGACATGGTCGCCCATGCCCGCACCTATTGCGATAATGTGGAATTTTCCGCCGAAGACGCGATCCGTACGGAGCCCGGCTTTCTGGTTGAGGCCCTGTCTACGGCTGCTGCTGCGGGGGCCAGCACGCTGAACGTGCCCGATACGGTTGGCTATGCCACGCCGGACGAGATTTTCGAACTGTTCCGCATGCTGGGAAAAAAGGTCAGCCGGAATGACGATGTGATCTTCTCGGCCCATTGTCACAATGATCTGGGTCTGGCGGTTGCCAATTCTCTGGCGGCGATCCGCGGAGGGGCGCGTCAGGTGGAGTGTACCGTTAACGGTATTGGCGAGCGGGCCGGCAATGCTGCGCTGGAAGATATTGTCATGGCGATCCGTACACGGCGCGATGCTACGGGCGTCGCCACCGGCATCGAGACCCGCGAGATCATGAATGCCAGCCGCACTTTGTCGCGCATCACCTCAACCCTGCCGCCGCGCAACAAGGCGATTGTAGGGGCTAATGCTTTCGCCCACGAGGCCGGTATTCACCAGCACGGCATGCTGATGAACCGTGAAACCTACGAGATCATGAAGCCGGAAGATGTCGGCTGGCCATCCAGCTCGCTGGTCCTTGGCAAGCACTCTGGCAAGCACGCCCTGGCCGCGAAGGCTGCCGAACTGGGCTTCAAGCTGGATGATGAGGCCTTCGCGCGTGCCTTCGCCGAATTCAAGCGCGTGGCCGACGAGATCGGTACCGTCGATACGGCGCGTCTGGCCGCCATTCTGTCGCGCAGTGAAGGCGCGTCCGACGACGAGCTGTGGGAGCTCTCGAGGGTCGAGATCCGCGCTCCTCTGGCCTCCAATGCCGAGCCGGTGGCGCGTGTGGAACTCAACCATCCCCGCCGGGGGCGTGTGACAGATGTCGCTGCAGCGCCTGGCGCCATGGACGCGGCTTTTCTCGCCGTCAGCCATATCATCGGTATCGAGGGCAGCGTCGACTCCATCGACATGCGCTACATCGCGGCCGAGGCTGACGAGGCTGGCAAGGCAGGGCAGGCCGCCGACGTGCTGATCGACATGACTGTGTCGAGCTGCGGTGAAAGCTTTACCGGCCGCGCGCGCAACCGCGATATCCTGCCGGCCTGTGTTGGCGCGTATATAGACGCGTTGTGCAATGCCAGCGCCGTCGCCCGCCATCGTGCGGGCAGCGGCCCCGATCATCCAGCGGCCAATGGTGTCGCAGCAGAATAGGAATACGCCGATGAGCATTCAGGAAGTCGAACATATCTGGCACAATGGCCAGCTTATACGCTGGCAGGACGCCAAGGTGCATGTGCTCACCCACGCCCTGCACTATGGCACCTCGCTGTTTGAGGGTATCCGCGTCTACGACACGCCGGACGGGCCGAAGGGTTTCCGCGTGCATGACCACATGCAGCGCCTGGTGGATTCGGCGAAGATTTACGGCATCGAGCTGGACTATGACGCTGAAGCGCTGACCAAAGCCTGTCTGGATACGGTGGCCGCCAATAATTTGCGTTCGGCCTATATCCGTCCCGTGGCGTTCCTGGGCTATGGTTCAATCGGTGTTGCACCGCTGACCCTGCCGCCGGTCGAGATTTACATGGCCGCCTTCCCCTGGGGTGCATATTTGGGAGACGAGGGCCGCACCAAGGGCGTGGATGTCTGCGTCTCCTCCTGGAACCGCCTTGCGCCCAATACGGCCCCGACCGGCGCCAAGGCCGGCGGCAACTACCTTTCCAGCTTCCTCATCTCGCGCGAAGCGAAGTTGAACGGTTTTGCCGAAGGCATTGGTCTTGATACCGAAGGCCGCCTCTCTGAAGGCGCGGGCGAGAACATTTTTGCGGTTAAAGATGGCCGCATCCTCACCCCGCCGGCGGCCTCATCCATCCTGCAGGGCATTACCCGTGACAGCATCATCAAGCTGGCAAAGGCCGAAGGCATTGAAGTCGTCGAGCAGGCTTTGCCGCGCGAGATTCTCTACCTCGCCGACGAGATTTTCTTCACCGGCACAGCGGTGGAGCTGACGCCGGTGCGCTCGGTCGACCGCAAGCCCACCCGTGCAGGCGGCCCCGGCGAGATCACCAAGTGCCTGCAGGACCGCTTCTTCGGCCTGTTCGAGGGGCGCACGCCCGACCGCTGGAACTGGCTGGAGCCGGTTCCCGCCACCACTACTGACAAGGAAGCCGGAAATGGAACGCGCATCGCCGTCTGAACCGCGCACGCTGTTCGACAAGCTGTGGGACAGTCATATCGTCATGCCGGAAAGCCCTGAGGCACCGGCCATGCTCTATGTTGATCTTCACCTTGTACACGAGGTGACGAGCCCGCAGGCTTTCGCGATGCTGGACGAGCGGGGGCTGAAGGTGCGTGCGCCGTCACGCACCTACGCCACGCTCGACCATTCCACACCCACCACACCGCGCAGGAAAGGGCAGCGTCCGGCCTATATCAGCCCGGCGGCCAAGGCGCAGGTGGAGCGTCTGGAGGAAAACTGTGCCCGCCACGGCATTCCCCTGGCGGGCTGGGGCAGTTCAGACCGGGGTATTGTCCATGTGATGGGGCCGGAGCTGGGCCTGACCCAGCCCGGCATGACCATTGTCTGTGGTGACAGCCATACCTCCACTCATGGCGCGTTCGGTGCGCTGGCCTTTGGCATCGGCACCACCGAAGTCGCCCATGTGCTGGCCACGCAGACCGTGCTCCAGCGCAAGCCGAAGACGATGAAAGTCCATGTCGATGGCCGCCTGCCCTACGGGGTCGGTGCCAAGGATTTGATCCTGGCCATCATCGCAAAGCTCGGCGCGGGCGGGGCGTCGGGTTACGTCATCGAGTATTGCGGCCCGGCCATCGAGGCGCTCTCCATGGAAGGGCGCATGACGGTCTGCAATATGTCGATCGAGGCGGGCGCGCGCGCCGGCCTGATCGCGCCTGATGAGGTGACGTTCGCCTGGCTTTCAGGCCGGGAGTACGCGCCCAAGGGTGCGGCCTTTGAGGCGGCTCGCCTGAAGTGGAAGCAGTTGCGCAGCGATTCCGGTGCCAGCTTTGACCGCGAGGTGCATCTCGATGCCAGCCGTCTCGCCCCCATGGTCACCTGGGGCGCATCCCCCCACATGGCTGCGCCCGTGGATGCGATGGTTCCGGCGCCCGCAACAGCCGACGATGTCAAAGCGCTCGCATGGATGGGCTTTACCCCCGGCGAAACGCTGATGGGCGAGGCGGTCCACACCGTCTTTGTCGGCTCGTGTACCAATGCGCGCCTGTCGGACTTGCGTGAGGCCGCCTTCATCATGGCCGGACGCCATGTGAAGCCCGGCGTGCGCATGCTGGTTGTTCCCGGCTCGGAGCGCGTGCGCAAGGCAGCAGAAGCCGAGGGGCTGGATGCGATCTTCCGCACCGCCGGAGCTGAATGGCGCGAACCCGGCTGCTCAATGTGCATCGCCATGAATGGCGATAGCGGCAGGCCGGGGGAGCTGGTCGTCTCGACCTCCAACCGCAACTTTGCCGGCCGTCAGGGCCCCGGCGTGCGCACGGTGCTGGCAAGCCCCGCCACCGCCGCTGCGGCGGCTGTCGCCGGTGCGATTACCGATCCGCGAAAGATGATGGAGATGTGTGGTGCAGCGTGAACCCATAACCGAAATCCGCTCGCGCAGCTTTGCCTTGCAAGAGCACAATATCGATACCGACCAGATCATCCCGGCCCGCTTCCTGACCACCACAGAGCGCGGCGCGCTGGCCGATGCCTGCTTTCGCGACTGGCGCTTCGACGGGGCGGGAAAGCCTACCGATCACCCGCTGAACGCGGTTGAGACCGAGACCCATTCCGTTCTCATCGCGGGCGATAATTTCGGCTGTGGCTCCTCGCGCGAGCACGCGCCCTGGGCCTTGCGTGACTTTGGCGTGCGCGCCGTCATCACCACGCGCGCGGGCGATATCTTCAAGGCCAATGCGGCCAATAACGGGCTGGTCGTGGCCGAGATTGATGCCGAGGCGCATGCAGCACTACTGGAGCGGACAGGCGAGGAAGTGACTGTAAGCCTTGCCGATATGAGCGTCACCAGCGGCAATGTGCGGGCTGGTTTCACACTGGAGCCATTTGCCCGCACCTGCCTCATTGAAGGCCATGACGCGCTCGGCTTCCTCCTGGCGCGCGAGGATGCCATTACCCGCTTCGAGCAGGCCAGCGCGGCCTGAGACCGGCGCTGCCCGTCAGGGCTTTGCCAGAAACGCTGGAGCCTAGTAGAAGCGGCGGTTCATCCGCCGCTTCGCCTGTTTTCAAGGAAGGTTGCCTGCCCGTGTCCGACACTTATGATTTCACCGCGATTGAAACCAAATGGCGCCAGCTCTGGGCTGAGCGGGACACGTATCGCACGCCGGACCCCAAGCCCGGCGATCAGACCTTTTTCGTGCTCGACATGTTTCCCTATCCGTCGGGCGCAGGCCTGCATGTCGGCCATCCTGTGGGCTATCTCGCGACCGATATCGTGGCGCGCTACAAGCGCATGGCGGGCTTCAACGTGCTCCACCCGATGGGCTGGGACAGTTTCGGCCTGCCCGCCGAACAGCACGCGATAAAGACCGGCGAACACCCGGAAGTTTCCACCACCAAGAATATCAAGACCTTCCGCCGCCAGATGGATCTGCTGGGTCTGGGCTATGACTGGAATCGCGAGATCACCACGTCTAAGCCGGACTATTATAAATGGACGCAGTTCATCTTCGTACAGATGTACGAGGCCTGGTTCGACAAGCAAGCGAACAAGGCCCGTCCTATTCGCGAACTGCCCATCCCCGATGATGTGAAGGCCGCTGGCAAGCTCGCCATCCAGGACTATCAGGACAAGCACCGGCTGGTCTATTTCGACGATGCGCTGGTCAACTGGTGTGAGGCGCTGGGCACCATCCTCTCCAATGAAGAGGTGTTTGACGGCAAGTCCGAGCAGGGTTTTGACGTGGTGCGCGTGCCGATCCGCCAGGTGAAGATGCGCATTACGGCCTATACGGAGCGTCTTCTGGCAGGGCTTGAGGGGCTCGACTGGCCAGAAGGCATCAAGGACAGCCAGCGCAACTGGATCGGCCGGTCTGAAGGGGCCGAAATCCGCTTTGCGATTGATGGCGCGGACCAGAGCGTTACCACGTTTACGACGCGCGCCGATACGCTCGCGGGCGTGACCTTCCTCGCACTCGCGCCGGAGCATCCGCTGGTGGCAAGTCTGGTGCCTGCAAGCCATCGCGCGGAGGTGGACGCCTATTGCGAGGCGGCGGCCCGCAAGTCCGATCTCGACCGCACGGTGGATGCCGAGAAGACAGGCGTGCCTTCAGGTCTCATCGCCATCAATCCGGTGTCCGGCGCCAAAGTGCAGATCTTCGTCGCCGACTATGTGCTGCCTGATTACGGCACCGGCGCAGTGATGGGCGTGCCGGCCCATGATGAGCGCGATTTTGCCTTTGCGAAGAAGTATGGCCTGCCAGTCTTCCCCGTTATTGATCCGGGCGCGGACACCCCTGAGCGCGACGCCGTGCTGAAGGGCGAAGCCTGCTGGACCGAAGACGGCATCATGCTGGATCCGCCCGCCGGGACCGAAGCCGGGCTCTATCAGGCTGGCCAGCGTTGGCGCGATGCGCGCGAGGCGGTCGCCGACTTCCTTGAAACCCGTGGCCTCGGCAAGCGGGTTGTCAGCTATAATCTGCGCGACTGGATTTTCTCCCGCCAGCGCTATTGGGGCGAGCCGATCCCGATCATTCACTGGGAAGATGGCACGCGCACCAGCCTTGATGTGTCAGAGTTGCCGCTGACCCTGCCCCATGTCGATGACTACAAGCCGACGAGCTATGACGCGCCGGCTCTTGCGCGCGCGGCTGGCTGGGTGGAGGTGACCGATCCCAAGACCGGCATGAAGGGGCGGCGCGAGCTGAATACCATGCCGCAATGGGCCGGCTCGTGCTGGTATCCGCTGCGTTTCATGGACCCGAAGAACGCTGATGCGCCGGTTGATCCGTCTAAGGAGAGAGCGTGGGGGCCGGTTGATCTCTATGTGGGCGGCGCCGAGCATGCGACGCTGCACCTGCTCTATGCGCGCTTCTGGTATCTGGCCTTGCACGATCTCGGCGTCATTTCGACGGCCGAACCGTTCAGCAAGCTTGTCAATCAGGGCATGCTCACCTCGTTTGCCTACCAGAATACGCGCGGCGTGATCTTGCCCGTGGACGAGGTTGAGGAGCGCGGCGAGGGCGAGTTTGTCCACGTGCCGACAGGTGACCGGGTTGAACGCATTGGCGCGAAGATGTCGAAATCCTTGCGCAATGTGGTGACGCCAGACGATGTGGTAGCGCAATACGGATCGGATGCGTTCCGCGTCTGCCTGATGTTCATGGGGCCTGTGGAGGGCGGGCGCGTCTGGGAGACCGAGAAGGCGGCCGCCTCGCTGAAGTTCCTGCGCCGCGTCTGGAATTACGCCCTGTCCGGTATTGCCAGCCCGGCCGATGCGGAAAGCTCAGCTGTCACTATCGCCACCGGCAAGCTGGTCGAGGCGGTGACGGAGGATCTGGAGAATCTGCGCCTCAACACCGCCATTGCCGAGCTGATGAAATTCCTCAATGCGGTAGAGGGTCAGCCTGTCACCAGGGACGGACTTTTGACCTTCCTGCGTGTGCTGGCCCCCTTCGCCCCGCACATGGCCGAGGAGCTGTGGGAACGTGCCGGACAAAAGGGCAGTGTCTTCCATGCGGACTGGCCAAAGGCTGATGCCGACATGCTGCGCGCTGCGGTCGAAACAATCGAGATCGTGGTGCAGGAGGGCGGCAAGAAGCGCGGATCTGTGCAGCTTGCTCCGCAGGCGGATGATAAGCTGGTGAGGGATGCGTCCATCGCCATGCTGAAGGAGACGGGCCGCGATGTCGCAGGGCTCGATCCGGCCCGCATCATCGTTGTGCGCGACAAGAAAACCGGCTGGGTGCGGCTGGTGAACATACCAAAGGTGGGATAGCACCATAACCTGCTTGCAGGTCCTCAAACACAGGCTACCCTCTCCGGTAAAGATGCAAATATCGGGGAGGGTTTCATGCGGCATATATGGCTAGGTGTGTTGGGCGCGTTGGCGGTATCGGCCTGTGCAGGCAGCGCGGAACAGCGCCCGCCCGAACCGCTGGAGGCAAGCCTTCGCACGGTGGAGCAAGGCGAGCTGGTCGGCTTCCAGCATTCGCCCGGCGCCTGGGCCTGGCGCGGTGTGCCGTTTGCGGCTGCGCCCGAAGGCGATCTGCGCTGGCGCGCACCGCGCCCCGCCCCGGCCTTCAATGGCCGCTTCGAGGCGTTGGACCATCCTGAGCCCTGCCCGCAATTTACCAGCGCCCTTCAGGCGTCTTCTGGTGTGCGGCCCGGACAACTGGTCGGCAGCGAGGATTGCCTGCGCCTCGACATTTACGCGCCCGAAGGGGCAAGCGCGGACAACGCCTCGCGTCCCGTGATGGTGTGGATTCATGGCGGCGCCAATGTATGGGGCTTTGCCGGGCAGTATGATGGCGCGCAGCTGGCCAAGGATCAGGATGTGGTGGTGATCGCCATCCAGTACCGGCTCGGCGGGCTGGGCTTCTTCGCCCATGACGCCATTCGCAGCGATGCCACGGACCCGCGCGATGCGGCGGCAAATTTCGCGCTTCTGGACCAGATCGCGGCGCTGGAATGGGTGCGCGGGAACGCGGCCCAGTTCGGTGGTGATGCCGGCAATGTGACCATTTTCGGCGAAAGCGCTGGCGGGCATAATGTGGCGGGCCTGCTCGCCTCCCCGTTGGCGTCCGGCCTGTTCCACCGCGCCATCATTCAGTCGGGCAGCTTTGACAGTGTCAGCTGGGAAGCGGCCAGCGGCGCCGAACCTGGCCAGTCCAATACGTCAGCGGACATCGCTCTGCGTATAGCTGGAGATGGCTACACTGCCGACGCCCTGCGCAGCGCCGATCTGGAAACCGTGTTCAACGCCTATCGCGGAGAGGATGGCGCGCCCTTTCTCAACCTTCCGCGCATGATCGAGGACGGGGTGACGATACCGCGTGATGGCCTCGCCAACGCGTTTGCTTCGCCCGACACCTTCAATGCCGTGCCCGTCGTCACCGGCACCAACCGGGACGAGATGAAGCTGTTCAACGCGTTCCGCGACGATCTGGTGAAGCGCTATTTCGGCGTCATCCTGATCAGCCGCGATGCGCAATTCTACGACACCGTAGCGGAGTATCAGAGCCGCACCTGGCGCATCCTGGCGGTCGATCAGGCGGCCAGCCTCATGCAATCCGGCGGCCATCGCGATGTCTGGGCCTACCGGTTTGACTGGGACGAGCAGGGCCGCGCCCTGTTCGTGATGGACCTCTCCCATCTGCTGGGCGCAGCCCATGCGATGGAGATACCCTTCGTCTTTAACCATTTCGATTTCTTCGGGCGTCTGGATGGTGCGATGTTCAACAACAACAATGCCAGCGGGCGCGAAGCGCTGGCCGCTGCCATGGGTGCCTACTGGGCCGAGTTTGCCCGCACCGGCGAGCCGGGAACGGGCGGGCCGACCAACCTGCCGAGCTGGGAGCGGTGGAATGCTGACGGCCTGCTGATGCGTTTCGACAGCCCGGACGATAATGGACAGGAGCTCATCACGGGCACGGACAGTTTCGAGGCGCTGGAGGCTGACCTCGCCGCCGATACCCGCCTCGATGATGCCCAGCGCTGCGCGGTGGTTGAGGCTATCGCCGCCTGGCGTCCGCGCGGCAGTCTGGATACCATGCGCCAGCGGCTGAATTGCGGCTAGCCTGGAGGCTCTTGCCAGAGTGAAGTGAACAGTGTTCACTTTTCTTCAGGCAGAGGGTTCGGAGGCAAGGCGCCATGGCCGATAATCATGCGCAGAGTGTGGACGTGCTGATCGTCGGGGCCGGTATTTCCGGTATTGGCACGGCCTGGCATTTGCAGCACCGCGCACCCGGACAGAGCTATGCCATCATTGAGGCACGCGCGCAGATCGGCGGCACCTGGGATCTCTTCCGCTATCCCGGCATACGCTCTGACTCGGACATGTACACGTTCGGCTATAATTTCCGCCCCTGGGTGGACGGCAAGGTGTTTGCCGACGGGCCGAGCATTCGCCGCTATGTCACCGATACCGCGCGTGAGGCCGGGATTGACCAGCATATCCAATTCAATACGCGAGTCATTGCGGCCAGCTGGGATAGCAGGACTGCCCGCTGGACGGTGACTGCGGAAGGGCCGGGAGGCCGCCAGGCAATCTCCGCCCGGTTCCTGATGATCTGCTCTGGCTATTACCGTTACGAGCAGGGCTATATGCCCGAATTTGAGGGGCTGGCCGACTTCGCTGGTGAGATCATCCATCCACAGAAATGGCCTGAAGGCCATGATTATGCGGGCAAGCGCGTGGTGATTATCGGCTCTGGCGCGACGGCGGTGACGCTGGTGCCGGCAATGGCGGAGAAAGCCGCGCATGTGACCATGCTGCAGCGCTCCCCCAGCTATATCGCGGCGCGTCCCTCACGCGATGCGATTGCCGATGCCTTGCGCAAGTTTCTGCCCGGACGGCTCGCCTACACGCTCTCGCGGGTGAAGAATATCACCCTGTCCATGTTCTTCTTTCAGCTGTCGCGCCTCTGGCCGGACTTCGTGAAGCGTGGCGTCATCAAGGCGATACGCGCAGAGCTGGGAGAGGATTTCGACGTCGAGCGCCATTTCTCGCCGCACTACAAGCCATGGGACCAGCGCTTCTGCCTTGCCCCCGATGGCGACTTCTTCGCGGCCCTGAAAGGTGGCAAGGCCAGCATCGTCACCGATCATATCGAACGCTTCGAGAGGGCCGGCATCCGCCTGAAATCCGGCGCGCTGATCGAGGCCGACCTCATCGTGCCGGCGACGGGGCTGGAGATGCAGGTCGGTGGCGGCATGGACATAAGCGTGGATGGCGAGGCGCTGGTGCCGGCCGACAAGATCACTTATCGCGGCATGATGCTATCCGGCGTGCCCAATGCCGCTCTGGCGTTCGGCTATACCAATGCGTCCTGGACGCTCAAGATCGATCTGACGGCTGAGCGTGTCTGCCGCCTGCTGAACCATATGCAGCGGCAGGGCCAAGATTACTGCGTGCCAGTGCCGCCTGCCGATATTGAGCTGGCACCGCTGCTCGATTTCTCGTCCGGCTATGTCCAGCGCGCCCTGCCACACCTGCCCCGGCAGGGGACTAAAGCGCCCTGGCGCACCTATCAGAACTATGTGCAGGACATGCTGACCATCCGCTATGGCCGTCTGGAAGACGGGCATTTGCAGTTTCGAAAGGCGCAGGCCGATGCCGGTGAAGCCGGTCTGCCGCGCGCTGCTGAATAGCTACTCGTCAGGAGCTTCAACGCGCTCCACGGGCGGCATGGCCCAGCTTCCATCCAGCACGCTTTCCTGCGGCCAGTAGAGGCGTGCCAGCAGGGTGAAATCGCCGCTTTCCGGCGCAGGCAGCCAGTTCGCCTCGCGGCCCTCCTCTGGCGGCCCCGCATGAATGTCGAGCGTGATCGTTCCATCCTCATCAGCCACCAGTGCATCCCGGCTGGTCAGGGCGAAACGGTTTGCCTCATTGGCGATGAAATACCCGTCAGCGTCATAGAGCGTCACCGACCAGAAGGCGTTGACGGGCGGCAGGTCATCGGCTTCGAACCGGATCTGATAGCGCTCACCACCCCGCAAGGGCTCGCCATGCATATCCGTACGCGCCGCCGGATAAACCGCATCTTCGGGCAGGTTGGCGCCAAGGCCGTAGAGGGCTACCCCGGCCCTGTAGGCATAATCGGTCCCGTAGCGGCCAATATGGCTCTCCGGCACGACCCACCCTGTAGCTTGTGAGGGGCCTTCGGACAGCCGCTCGCGGGCCAGCCGTACCCCGCGCAGCATCGCCTGCATTGCCAGAATGCCGTACTCCGACCAGTCCACGCTCTCGCCGGGGCCAGCCCCCAGGGCCTGCATCCGCGCCAGCGCGCCGCGATCAGCATACGCAGGCGGATTGTCCATCATCAGGGCACCCAGCCGGCTGAAAAAGTCCGGCGCATCCATTGCCGCCACCCGTTCGGGCGGCGAGGGCAGGGACGGGTTTGCAGCGGGCCTTTCCAGCGCGATCCCATGGCCGCCGGGCATGGCGCGGTACGGATAGAGCCGCAGCGCATCCTGCAAGCGGTGGGCCGCCGACAGGTCGGTTTCGCCGTCTATTTCGATGCGGCCCAGCAACCAGGCGGTCCGGGTTGGCGAGCGGTAGAGCGTCATGCCCTCCGGTGCGGTGCCTTCAAAATCGGGACCGGCGATCAGCACACTGACCGAACCATCTCCCAGAGTGCGCACGCCCGGATCGGCGAACACGTTCGTCCACGCATCCAGCCCCTGAAAGAGCCAGTAGCGCCCTTCCATGGCGGGTATGTCGAGTTGCAGCGGGTGTACGCCAAGCTCAAGCCACGCGATGGAGTAAAGCGTATCCACGTTGGGACGCACCACCGCGGTGAAACCGGCGCCCGGCAGGCTACGGATATGCCCCAGCCGGTTGGGCGGCAGCCCGCCGCTTTCCGTCACATCGCGCCGTGTCTCGTCCATCAGGACCAGCGGATAGCCGTAAACATAGGACTGGCCGGCGGCCTGCCCCAGCTCCTGCAGGGTCAGTTCGAGCGGATTGCGTGTCGACCATACCCAGCCCATCGCCAGCACGCCCACCAGAGCGCTGACAATAACAGTGGCCATCAGAATACGGCGGCGGTTGCGGTGCATCGGCCCGGATTCCCTGTCGATTCCTGTTCGCAATAATTACCATCAACGCCCTGCTGCGGCAGCGCAAGGGCGCTGACAGCCCCGGCGGTTTGCGCTATCGCACGCATCATCATGGCTCCACCCCTTCTCACCTTGCAGGATATAAAGCTGAGCTTCGGGGTCACCCCCTTGCTCACGGGCGCCGAGCTGATGGTCGCACCCGGCGAGCGCATCTGTCTGGTGGGCAGGAACGGGTCTGGCAAGTCCTCCCTGATGAAGATCGCTGCAGGCCTGTTGGAGGCAGATGCAGGCGAGCGTTTCATCCATCCCGGCGCCACCGTGCGCTATCTGCCGCAGGAACCGGACCTGACGGGCTTTGACACCGTGCTCGCCTATGTCGAGGCCGGGCTGACGCCCGGCGATGATCCGTGGCGCGCGCGCATGCTGCTCGAAGCGCTGGGGCTGACCGGCGAGGAAAACCCGGCCCGCCTGTCGGGCGGGGAGGCGCGCCGGGCCGCTCTGGCGCGTACGCTGGCCCCGGAACCCGACATTCTCTTCCTCGACGAGCCGACCAACCATCTCGACCTGCCCGCTATCGAGTGGCTGGAGGATGAGCTGTCGCGCACGAAAAGCGCGCTCGTGCTGATCAGTCACGACCGGCGCTTTCTGGAAAACCTCTCGCGTTCCACGGTCTGGCTGGACCGGGGCATCGCCCGGCGGCTCGACAAGGGGTTTGCCCATTTCGAAGACTGGCGCGACGAGGTGCTGGCGGCCGAAGAGCTGGAACACCATAAACTCGCCCGCCAGATCGCGCGCGAGGAAGACTGGATGCGCTATGGTGTCACCGCCAGGCGCAAGCGCAATGTACGCCGTGTGGATGAGCTTAAAGCCCTGAAAGCCCGCTATCGCAGCCATTCCGGACCGCAAGGTGTGGCCAATCTGGAAGCCTCCGATGCTGAACAGTCCGGCAAGCTCGTCGTCGAGGCGAAGAATATTTCAAAGCGCTTCGGCGAGCGGGTGGTGGTGCGCGATTTCTCCACGCGGATCCAGCGCGGTGAACGTCTCGGACTTGTCGGGCCGAACGGGGCAGGCAAGACGACGCTGCTCAACATGCTCATCGGCAATCTGCAGCCCGACACCGGATCGGTGCGGCTGGGTGTCGGACTTGAGATCGCCCAGCTCGACCAGAAGCGCGCTCAGCTCAAACCCGGCTGGACGCTGGCCGAGGCGCTGACCGGCGGGGGCGGCGACCATGTCGAGATCAACGGCCAGACGCGTCACATCGCGGCCTGGATGAAGGACTTCCTGTTCCGTCCCGAACAGGCGCGCACGCCGGTTCACGTGCTTTCGGGCGGCGAACGCGCCCGCGTCATGCTGGCACGGGCGTTGGCCCTGCCGGGCAATGTCATGGTGCTGGACGAACCGACCAATGATCTCGATCTGGAAACCCTCGACCTCTTGCAGGATCTGATTGCCGACTATGCGGGCACAGTGCTGCTGGTCAGCCATGACCGCGATTTTCTCGACCGCACGGTAAACCGCGTCATCGCCTATGAGGGCGATGGCGACTGGCAGGTCTATGCGGGCGGCTATTCCGACATGGTGGCCCAGCGCGGCGAGGGCGTGCGTGCGCGCGCCCAGCAGGAAAGCGCGCAAAAGCAGACGGCTGCACCCGCCGCGAAATCACCGGCCTCAGCGCCGCCGCAGCAGCGGGCCAAGCTCTCCTTCAAGGACAAGCATGCGCTGGAAACCCTGCCCGGAGAGATCGAGGCGCTGGGGAGCAAAATCGCCAAGCTGGAGGCCGAACTCGCCGATCCGGCGCTGTTCTCACGCAATCCGGACCGCTTCCATGCCGCTAGCGGTGAACTGGCAAAAGCCAGTGAAGAGCGCGAAGCCAAGGAAGAGCGCTGGCTGGAGCTGGAAATGCTGCGTGAGGAACTGGAAGCCGGGCGCTAGCCCTCCTCATTGCGCAATGCTGCGCCTGCGATATGGTGTCCCGGATACTTGGGTCTGAAGGAAAATGTGCCGTGGCTGCGTCCGCATCCGAGCTGATTTCCGGTGTGCGCCGCGCCGTCGTGAAAATCGGTTCTTCCCTTCTCATTGATGCGCAAACGGGCGGTCCGGACACCGCCCGTTTCGAGGCGATTGCCGGAGCGCTGGCGCGCTGGCGTGCGCGCGGCATCGAAACCGTACTGGTATCCTCTGGCGCCGTGGCGCTGGGCCGCAAGCGGCTGAACCTGCCCGCCGGCAAGCTGGCACTCGATCAGAAGCAGGCCGCCGCAGCAGCAGGACAGACGGCGCTGATGATGGCGTGGAATGGCGCGCTGGAACCCCACGGCATGCCCGCCGCGCAGGCGCTTTTGACTTTTGATGACATGGAAAGCCGCCGCCGCTGGCTCAATGCGCGCGCGACACTGGATGCGCTGCTGGCTGCCGGTGCGCTGCCCGTCATCAATGAGAATGATACGGTTGCCACCGCCGAGCTGCGCTATGGTGATAATGACCGGCTGGCCGCGCGCGTGGCGCAGATGTGCGATGCGGAACTGCTCGTCCTCCTGTCGGACGTGGACGGGCTCTACAGCGCTGATCCGTCGCGTGTTCCCGGCGCAAAGCTCGTCGCCCATGTCGCGGCGATAACGCCGGAGATCGAGGCGCTGGGCGGGGAGCCGGGCAAGGCCGGCACAGGCACGGGCGGCATGGCGTCGAAGATTGCCGCTGCGCGCATTGCCGCGCGGGCTGGCATCGCCACGATCATTGCCGCTGGCGCTGAAGATGATCCGCTGGACAGGCTGAGCAGAGGCGCGCCCCATACGGTGTTTGCACCGGAGACCTCGCGTACCAATGCGCGGCGCAGCTGGATTTCCGGTGCGATAGCGCCTCGGGGTACGCTTCACCTCGACGATGGAGCGGCCCGGGCTGTACGGTCGGGCAAAAGCCTGCTGCCCGCCGGGATCGCGCGGGTGGACGGTGAGTTCTCGCGCGGGGAGACAGTGGCGTTGGCGGGCGTTGACGGCGCGGTGCTCGCCAAGGGAATTTCTGCCTACGGGGCGGAGGAATTGCGCCGGATTGCGGGCCTGCGCTCAGCCGATATTGAAGCGGTGCTGGGCTACCGGCGCGGCGTGGCCGCCATCCATGTCAACGATCTGGTGCTGGAGGATCAGGGATGAGCAAGTATCAGCCCGGCTGGGCAGGCCGCGCTGGCGCAGACCTTCGCGCCGCTGCGCGCACGCTGGCAGACACAAGCGCGGACAGGCGTACCGCCGCGCTCACCGCCATGGCCGATGCGCTTCAGGCAGCCTCAAAAAGCGTGCTGGCTGCCAATGCGGATGATGTGGCCCGCGCTCAAAGCAATGGAACGGGCGGGGCCATGCTGGACCGGCTGCGCCTTGACCCGGCAAGGCTTGATGGGATTGTCGAGGGTATCCGCGCCGTTGCCCGTCACACCGACCCGATAGGGCGTGAGATCATGCGCTGGACGCGTCCCAACGGCCTCGTCATGGCGCAGGTGCGCGTGCCCATCGGCGCGATCGGTGTGATCTTTGAAAGCCGCCCTAACGTGGCTGCTGATGCGGCGGCCCTGTGCGTGCGTTCAGGCAATGCAGTGGTGCTGCGCGGCGGATCGGACGCGGCCTCCAGCGTCGCGGCTATTATCGCGGCACTGCGAGGCGGCTTGCGCGAGGCGGGCCTGCCGGAAGCCATCATCACCACGCCGCCCGATGCAGACCGCGCCTATGTGGGTGACATGCTGGCCGGGGTGGATGGCGCGCTGGATCTCGTCATTCCGCGCGGCGGCAAGGCGCTGGTCAAACGCGTGCAGGAAGAGGCACGGGTGCCGGTGCTCGGTCATCTCGACGGGCTCTGCCATGTCTATGTGGATGGCGCAGCGGAGCCGGACATGGCCGAACGCCTGGTGGTGAACTCCAAGATGCGCCGCACCGGCGTGTGCAATGCGGCTGAGTGCGTGCTGATCGACCGGCAGGCTGGCGAAGCGATGGTCACGCGCCTCGTCAGCGCCCTGCAGGCTGCCGGGTGCGAGGTGCGTGGCGACAGCGCGGTGCGAGCCCTCGCGTCTTCTGTGACGCCCGCCAGCCCGGAAGATTTCGACACCGAATATCTCGACGCCATCGTCTCCATGGCGGTGGTGGAGGGGGTGGAAGGCGCGCTGGTTCATATCACCCGCCATGGTTCCGGCCATACCGAGGCGATCATCACCGGCGACGAGACGGCAGCGCACACCTTCCTCGCCCGCGTGGATGCCGGCGTAGTCATGCACAATGCCTCGACCGGATTTTCAGACGGCGGAGAGTTCGGCTTCGGAGCCGAGATAGGCATCGCCACGGGCCGCATCCATGCGCGCGGACCCGTCGGCGCCGATCAGCTCACCAGCTGGAAGTACCAGGTGTTTGGGACGGGGCAGACAAGACCCTAGAGCGCAATCCGAAAAGTGGGCACCGGTTTTCGGGAAAATTGCGCTCCAGATAAAAAGTTAGAGCGTGTGGCCTGACACAAGTCAGGTCATACAACGCTCTAACGCGCCTCCAGCCCCAGCGTCTCGAACATCTGCGCATCGCGCGTCAAAGACGGGTTGGGCGTGGTCAGCAGCTCCTCGCCGACGAAGATCGAGCCCGCACCGGCGAGAATGCACAAGGCCTGCAACTCCCGGCTCATGCCTTCGCGGCCCGCCGACAGACGCACCACCGAGAGCGGCATGATGATCCGGGCGGTGGCGATGGCGCGCACGAAATCAAGCCCGTCCAGCGGAGCCGACCCGGAAAGCGGCGTGCCCGATACCGGCACCAGATGATTGATCGGCACGCTTTCCGGGTGCGGGTCCAGCCGGGCCAGCTCGGTCAGAAGGCCAATACGGTCCTCCGCCCCTTCGCCCATGCCGATAATACCGCCGCAGCACACCTTGATGCCCGCGCTGCGTACCCGTGCAAGCGTCTCTATCCGGTCCTCCCAGGTGCGGGTGGTGATGATCTTTTCGTAGTATTCCGGCGAGGTATCCAGATTGTGATTGTAATAGTCGAGCCCCGCCTCTTTGAGCCGTTCGGCCTGGCCCTCTTCCAGCATGCCAAGCGTCATGCAGGTCTCCAGGCCGAGCGCCTTCACGCCTTCAATCATCTCGCAGATTTTCGGCTCGTCGCGTGTCTTTAGCGAGCGCCAGGCCGCGCCCATGCAAAAACGCGTGGCCCCGCCCGCCTTGGCCGCACGCGCCTTTTCCAGCACCGTATCCGTGTCCATGAGCTTGGACGCTTTAAGCCCGGTATCGAATTTGGCGGACTGATTGCAATATCCGCAATCTTCTGCGCATCCGCCGGTCTTGATGGAGAGGAGCTGGCTCTTCTGCACCTCGCCAGCACGGTGATGGAGGCGGTGGATTTCGCCCGCCGCATGCATCAGTTCGGCAAAGGGCGCATCATGGATCGCCTTGACCTCTTCGCGGGACCAGTCAGAACGGGGCGTGCCCGCAGCGCGAATCGTGTCGATCAGTGAAAGCGTCATGATGTTGTTCAAATCCTCAAATGGCCGGAGCGCTACATTAGGCGAGGGCGGCAGGCCGCCTCAAGCGCGTTGGGCGGCCAGGCTGGCAGACGTGTTCAGCCCCTGGTGGGGCTGGCTTTTCCTGATGGCGCTTCTGGCCACCAGCGTCTTCGCCCTTTGGCCAGGCAATGCCAGCTCGCCCTCAGCGCTGGGCTGGCATGTCGTTCACCATCTCGCCGCCTTCATCATACTGACCATGCTGGGGCGCGCCGCATGGCCTGGCCTGCGCCGGGTCTGGCTCTTTGCGCTTCTCTGGGCCTATGGCGGGCTGATAGAGCTTCTGCAATCGCTGCCGGTCATCAACCGTTCCATGTCGCTCTATGACTGGGCCGTGGATGCTGCCGGGATCATGCTGGGCCTTGTTCTGGTCTGGATCGCGGGCCGCCTGGCCGGTGAGCCGTGGTAGAAACCGGACGCACGCTGCACACACCCTGGCGCGATGGCCCGCCGCGCTTTGCTGTTGGCCTGAAGCCCATACCGCCGGAGAGCTGGCTTGTCCCTGATACACAGGCCGCCAGCCTGCCGGCGCGCCGCAGCCTGCTGGCGAACCGCGCCCTGACGAGTTTTGAGGCCGCTGCGGCCGGCCCTGCAGCGCGTGAAGCGGCAGCGCGGGCGATAGGCCATCTGCAGGACGCTGGCATGGATGCGCCCGAGCTGGCGGAGGGTCTGCCCGCGCTCTGGCAGCTCGCCCATCATGTCAGCGACGATCTGGTGCTGATGATGCCGGGCAGGGATGGCTGGTATGTGGGCGCGGCAGTGCTCACCTCGCCCACCTTCTTCTCCCTCCCCCATGCCGCGGGAAAGACACTTCACGCACTCCACCGGCCCGTCCCCGGCGGGGAGCAGCTGTCCAGCCGGATTGCCCGCGTGTTCGACCATGTCCGCCCCGGACAGGTGCTCGAGCGCTTCAACTGGACCCTGCAGGCGGGTGATGACCGATTCACGCCGGATGGCGCGCCCTTGCGCGCACGGGCACTGGCGGCAGAGCCGGGCGACGTAGAAGCCCTCCTGCATGTGCGGGTAGAGCGCCAGACGATCACGAAGCTGGCGACTAGCGGCGCGGTCCTCTTCACCATCCGTATCTGCCTTGATCCGGTGGCGGCGCTGGACGCAAAAGAAAAGGCCGCTCTCGGAGCGGCCTGGCACGGTGCGGATGACGCCGCACGCGGCTACAAGAAATGGGCAGTGCTGGACCATCTGGTGGCCACAGCACTGCCCCTTCCCTGATTTACCCGGCGGGCTTCTCGCCTTTCACACTCTCTGACTTGGCCGAAACCACCGGCTTGCCGTCCGCATCACGCGGGGTATCGCCGTGCCAGGCAGGCGGCACGATACCCTTGCGGTCATATTCCTGCGTATAGCGGATCACGACGCCGGTCAGCAGGAGAATGGCAATGACGTTCGGGAACAGCATCATCGAGTTGGCGACATCGCCCACCCGCCAGAGCCCGTCCACATTGACGATCAGCGTGCCGAGGAAAGCAACCGCCACCCAGACAAAGCGGAACGGACGCGCCGCCCAGTCGCCAATAATGTAGGTGGCCGATGTTTCGGCATAATAGGACCAGCCGATTATGGTGGTGAAGGCAAAGAGCGCCTGCGCCGTCAGAATGATCCAGCCGCCCGCATAAATGCCCTCCGCAAAGGCAGCGGTCGTGATCGCCGAGGCCTGGAGGGCGTCGGACTGCCAGGCAAACTCCACGATGGAGCCGTCCAGATTGGCATAGCTGCCCGATACGACGAGGATGACCAGCGCGGTCATGGTGCAGATGATCATTGTGTCGATGAACACGCCCAGCATGGCGATCTCGCCCTGCTTGACGGGGTTGCTGGTCTGTGCGGCGGCGTGCGCGATGGGCGCCGACCCTTGCCCCGCCTCGTTGGAAAACAGGCCGCGCGCCACACCGGCGCGGATGGCCGCCAGGATGACATAGCCGGCAAACCCGCCTGCCGCTTCCCTGAAGCCGAAGGCCTCGGTGAAGATCAGTACGAAGGCGTCGGGGATCTCGGACGCATGAGTGATCAGGATGATCAGGGCGATCAAGATGTAGGCCGCTGCCATGAAGGGCACGACGCGTCCTGCCACCGTGCCGATGGACTTGATGCCGCCAATGATGACGGCAAAGACCAGGAGGGCGAGGGCCGCGCCGACAACCCAGCGCGGAAGATCAATCCCGAGCGAGGTGCTGGCCTCGACGGCGGACTGGGTGACCGAGTTGGCCTGAATGGCGCCGCCAGTAGCAAGTGCGGACAATATGGTGCCGATGCAGAACAGCACGGCCAGCCATTTCCAGTTTTTGCCCAGCCCGTTCTGGATGTAGTACATGGGACCACCATGATAGTGGCCGTCGGGATGTTTTTCGCGGAAACGCACGGCCAGCGATGACTCGGCATAGGCGAGCGCCATGCCGAAAATGGCCGTTACCCACATCCAGAAGATCGCGCCCGGCCCCCCAAGCGTAATGGCGGTTGCCACACCGGCCAGGTTGCCGGTGCCGACCTGACCGGAGAGCGCGGTCGACAGCGCCTGCCAGGGCGTGATCTCACCCTCACCGCCGCTTTTGCGCCCTGCCCACAGCTCGGCAAAGGCCGGGAAGAGCCGTTTGAGCGGACGCCCGCCCAGCACGATCATCGTGAAAATACCAGTACCCAGAAGGGCGATGGTGATGATGCCAACGGGCAGGATGCGCTGCTCGCCCCACGTGCCTCCCCAAAGGAAGTCACTGAAAATCGTGACATTGTCGAAGAAAGTGTCCATTCCCGCTCCCCGGAATTTACTGATTTTGGCAAGACCCTAGGCAGGCGCATGCAAGACGGGAAGCCCCCGCGTGCAAATGGCGCTGAATTTCTACGGCGTGCCTGCCGGTTGATACGGCGTGATGGCAAACACGCCCCACGGCCACAGATCATCGTTCATGTCGGCCAGATCACTTTGGTTAAGGCGCGGCCAGACCAGCATGACGGGCCCCAGCCCGCCAACGGCCAGCGGATCGCCATCCGCCCTGAGCGCCAGTATCGGCTCGTAGCGCGCGATTAGCTCTGCCGGCACCTCGGCCTCGTACCCGTCAAAAGCGGTCAGACGGACGCTGGCCCCCTCCAGCCCGGCGCTGCGCAGCACATCAGACAGGCGCGGCCCGTCGAAGACGCGCGGCGCGCTGCCGACGGGAAAGTCCGCCCGTATCTGGCGCCAGCTCATCGCGGTCAGCTCCGGCCGGGTAAATCCGCGCGCGCCCTGCATCTCGATGCCGTAAATGGCATAGAGGCCCTCATAGGCAACAGGCCGGCTGCCACGATGGTCGCTATCGACCCCGGTGATGACCAGAACCACCGGGCCGGTGCGGGCGATCGCGTCTGAGTCCACGCTGTCCCGGCCGCAGCCGGTCAATATCAGACCCGTTGCAAGAATTGTGATGAGGCCCACAAACCCGGCCAGGGTGATACGCCGAGCGCGTGTCGCAATCTGCCAAGCCATCCGGTCTTCCCCTGTCGTGTCTGTCCCGGTGGGGCCACCATGCGCGAGTGCGCGGCGAAACGCTAGTGTGCAGCGCCCTGCAGGCTCGCGCGGAGGCGGGCTGCGAACCAGTCATGGGCAAAGGCTGTGCCCGCCTCATCATGACGCACGCGCGGATCGAATGGCTCATCAGGGGCGTCAAAGGCATGGGTCAGGCCATCGAGCACCTGCCATTCAATCTGCGCGCCGTCTTCGCTCTGCCATGTGAACATGTCGGCGCAGGCACCCGGATTGGCGATCATGTCATCAGCGGCCAGAAGGGCGTGGACGGGCGGAGAGGCAGTCAGGGCGTGGCGATGCACCCGGCTGAGAAAGCCGCACCACGGATAGACCAGCATGACCGAGTGAACACCTTCCAGCGCATTGTCCGGCATCGCGTCCATCCCGCCGGGCGGCGCGCCGTCATGGGCCAGCGTCAACGTGTCCAGCAAGGTCCAGCCGCCATGGCTCCAGCCGATGAGGGCCAGCCGGGAGGCATCAATGCCGGGCAGTGACCGGGCATGGGCGAGGGCGGCAACAACATCACCCGCCCGTTCATCGCCCCGCATCCGCGCAGCGGTACATACCGTCAGGCGGGCGCCCATCCGGCCAATTCCGCGAGCCGCGTGGGAGTCCACGATCAGCGCGGCTACTCCCGCCTCATTGGCAATGGCGGCGTAGTCATGCTGGACGGAGATCACCCCGCCGCAGCCGGAAAACATCAGCACCGCCGGGACAGGTTCCGAGGTGTCTTGAGGCATCTGAACGCTGATATACGGCTCCAGCATGGCGATCCGCTGTTCAAGCGTATCAGGCGCATTGCTGCAGGCCGCCAGCAGCAGTGCGGTGAGCGCCAGAATGGCGGCCCGCCAGACCATCAATGCCGGAAATGGCGCATGCCGGTGAAGACCATGGCAAGGCCGGCCTCATTGGCGGCTTTGATCACTTCCTCATCGCGGATCGAGCCGCCCGGCTGGATGATGGCCGTGGCACCGGCCTCAATGGCCGCGTTCAGCCCGTCGGCAAACGGGAAGAAGGCGTCCGACGCGCACACAGAGCCGCGCGTGCGCGGTTCGTCCCAGCCATTTTCCTGTGCGGCGAGCTCGGCTTTGCGCGCCGCCAGTACCGCCGCATCCAGCCGGCTGGTCTGGCCCATGCCGATGCCGGAGGTGGTGCCGCCCTTGGCGTAGACAATGGCATTAGACTTCACATGCTTGACCACCCGCCAGGCAAACAGGAGATCGGCCAGCTCGGTTTCGCTCGGCGCGCGCTCGGTGACGGTTTTGAGATCCTTGGCCAGCACATGGCCGGTATCGCGCGACTGGACCAGCAGGCCGCCCGCCACCGATTTGACCATCCATGCGGCCTGCGCAGGATCGGCGAGACCATTTGTCACCAGTACGCGGACATTCTTCTTCGCCGCCAGGACTTCCATTGCCGCATCATCGGCTTCCGGCGCGATCACCACTTCAGTGAAGTGCGAGGCGATGAGATCGGCCGTATCGGCATCCAGCTTGCGGTTAAGAGCGACAATGCCGCCAAACGCGCTGACCGGATCGGCAGCAAACGCACGGTCATAGGCGGTGGCAAGGCTGTCGGCAGCGCTGACCCCGCACGGATTGGCGTGCTTGACGATGACGCAGGCCGCCTGCTCCTCGGCGTCAAACTCGCTGACCAGTTCAAACGCGGCGTCTGCGTCGGCCAGATTGTTGTAGGACAGCTCCTTGCCCTGCAGCTGCCTGGCCGAAACAATGCCGGGCCGCGGCGCGGGGCTGGCATAGAGGGCCGCGTTCTGGTGCGGGTTCTCGCCATAGCGCAGGCCTTGCGACAGCGTGCCGCCAATGGCGAAGAAGCGATTGTCGGGCTCTTCCGTCTCGGTCGCCAGCCGCTCGGCAATCGCGCTGTCATAGGCGGCGGTGCGGGCAAAGGCTTTGGCTGCCAGATGGCGGCGCAGGGCGAGCGTGGTCTGCCCCTCATGCTTTTCCATCTCGCCAATGACCTTCTCCAGATCATCGCCTTCCACGCACACGGTGACATTGGCGTGGTTTTTCGCGGCAGCGCGGATCATGGCCGGGCCGCCGACATCGATCTTGGCAATACAGCCATCAATGTCCGCGCCGGAGGCCACGGCTTCCTCGAACGGGTAGAGATTGACCATGAGAAGGTCGATGGCCGGAATGCCATGCTCTTCCATCGAAGCGAGATCATCTTCCCGGTCGCGCCGGGCCAGCAATCCGCCATGAATGCGCGGATGCAGGGTTTTCACCCGCCCGTCCATCATTTCAGGGTATCCGGTGACATCGGCTGCGTCGCGCGCCTCCAGCCCGGATTCGCGCAAGGTGGCGAGCGTACCGCCGGTGGAGACCAGCTCGACACCCATCTCCGACAGCCTGCGGGCGCGGGCCACCAGGCCGGTCTTGTCCGATACCGAGATCAGCGCACGGCGTACCGGCGCAAGGAATTCATCCGACATGAGGGGAATGCTCCATACAAATCTGGCGTCTGGCTATCACGCCCCGCCGACGCGACCAAGGCGCTGGAACGCCCATCTTACACGGTTTGGCGGCCGCTCGCCTCCCCCATACGATTCTGCCTCGCCGGAAATCACCAGCTGGGTGGACCGCACTGGCGTGGCACCGCTTGCCAGATAGACCGACCGCTCCAGGCGGACAGGGCCGCCATCTGTGCGGAACCGCCAGCCATCGCCATTGGGCAGGACCAGCAGGGCGCTAAGGGAATCGCGTGACAGGGATGCCTTCACACCCGGATGCAGATGGAAGCGTATGGCGAAGCTGAGCAGCTTTTCAGGATCATCGGGCGGGCCGTCCTCGACAGGGCGGTAAATGCCGTCCTCGCCGCGCAGATCGCCGCCATCCACAGCCAGAAACAGGCGCCGGCGTATGCCGACGCCAAATTGTGCCCGGTAGCCGTCATGACTGGATTCCAGCCACACCCCGACATCTTCTTCATTGCGCCGCGCGCGCACCGGATCCGGCCCGGTCTCGAACCGCTCGCCCAGAAGATTGCGCTTCCAGCCCGGACGGATGAGACGGGCCGACGATGTCTCTTCAAGCGTCAGCGCAGAATGGGCCGCTGTGGCGCGCACGGCCTCGCGCCAGCCCGGAGGCTGGTCGTCGCTCCAGCCGCAATTAACAATCAGGCGGCCGCCCGGCGGGGCAAACTCGAACGATAGCGCGCTGGCATGGGCGTTCACCCCGTGCGCGCCTTTGGCCGGCCCGGCAGCATCGAGAATCACGACCGTGCCGCCTGCTTCCGCCCGGTGATAGCCGGAATGGGGCGCGACATTGAAAGGTTTCACCTTTTCGCGCCCGCGCATTGCGGTTTCGATGAGCCGCGTTGATCCTTCGCCGCCGCCATGAAAGCTGGCCAAGCCCTTTGGTCCCATGCGGAAGAAGCGGACCCCGCCTGCCAGCCGGTCCATCGCCCGGTTGATTTCGGTGTCGAGGGTCAGCCCTTGCGCGTTGGCCAGCGTATCGAGCTGCACCAGTGCGGCGAGGATCCGCGCGCTGGTCAGCGGTGCGCGGCTGATATGGCCGCCATCGGAAAGAATCTGGGCTTTCAGATCGGCTGCCAGCTGGCGTTCACCGGCCTGCCGGGTGCGCTGGCCCAGCTCCATGCTTATCGCCGCTGCCGTCAGGGCGATAGCAGCGTCAATCCGATCAGCACTGGCAGGCAGGAGTTGCAAGGCGCGCCGCAGCCGCGCCGCTTGCCGGACGAGGCTTTTCATCCGGGTGTCGCGGGCGCGCCGGTCCTCTCCGCTGTCCAGCAGGGGCAGGACTTGCAGCCAGACATGCACCCGGCGGGCCAGAATGGCCGGGCTCCAGGCAAAGCTGTTCCACCGGCCAAACCATGACAGCCAGTCATCTATCAGCGTGAGGGCCGCGTCCTGCGCATCGCCCTCGCGCACTGCCAGCAAGTCGGGGAGCCATTCAAAGCTGTGCAGCCGCGCAGCAAAGGCGCGCGAGGGCGCTGGCAGGGCCCAGACGCTTTCGCCTGCGGGCACGTTCAGCGTCTCCCCGCCCAGCGTGAACCGGCCGGCCAGCAGCGCCGCGCCGCGTGCGGCATCGCCGCCGGGCAGCGGTTCAAGCGGGTGAAGCGTGCGCCTGCCCGCGCCGCCTGACAGAGACAACATGCGGTAGGGTGGCAGGAAATTGGCAAAATCGGAAAACTCGCGGCGCATCGCGCCAAGGGCGGCCTGACCTATATCCCGGCTGGTGACGAGAGTGCCCATGGGCGCTGTGTCAGCCTCCGCGCAGAGCTTTGATATTGGCCGCGTAGCGTGCCGGTCCGCCGGTGAAAACGGCAGAGCCCGCCACCAGCGCATCCGCGCCCGCGTCCACGCATTGCCGGGCGGTCTCAGGGTTCACCCCGCCATCGACCTCGATCAGCGTGCCGCAGCCGGCTGCATCGATCAGGCTGCGCAGCGCCTCGATCTTCTTCAGCTGGCTGGCAATGAAGCTCTGCCCGCCAAAGCCGGGATTGACGCTCATCACCAGCACCAGATCCAGATCCTCGATCACAGGCGCCAGTATTTCCGCTGGCGTGGCCGGGTTCAGCGCCGCACCGGCCTTCACGCCGTGCGATTTGATCGTCTGGATGGTGCGGTGGAAGTGCGGCCCGGCTTCCGGGTGGGCGGTAATCATGTCCGCGCCCGCATCGGCAAACTGGGCGATATAGGGATCGACCGGCGAGATCATCAGATGCACGTCGAAAGGCTTTCTCGACCAGGGGCGCAGCGCCTTCACCACGGCCGGGCCAATGGTGAGGTTGGGCACGAAGTGCCCGTCCATCACATCGACATGGATCCAGTCGGCCCCCGCCTCGTCTATAGCCTTCACTTCTTCGCCCAGCCGGGCGAAGTCCGCAGAGAGGATAGAGGGTGAAATCTTGACCGTGCGCGCCATGGTAACGGGCATATCAGCGCCCCCCGTCAAGGGCAAGCTGGCCCTGCCAGTCAGGATTAATCAGGCTTCACCAGCCGTGCGATGAAGAAGCCGTCCAGCCCGCCTTCGCTTTCCCACATATCCGGCCGCGTGCGCACATCGCCCTCTGGTGTGAGAGCATCGCCAAGACCGGGCAGTTCATCGGCGCTGACGGGTTCGCGGCGGGCACCCGGCGTGCGGGCCAGGAAGGCTGCGATCTGCGCTTCGCCCTCTTCCGGTTCCAGCGAGCAGGTGCAGTAGACCAGCCGCCCGCCGGGCTTGAGCATGGCAAACGCATTGTCGAGCAGCTTTGCCTGCAGGGCGGCGAGGTTCGCAATGTCAGCCTCCCCCTTGGACCACGCCACATCGGGGCGGCGGCGCAGCGTGCCGGTCGCGCTGCACGGCGCGTCCAGCAATACCGCGTCGAGCTTCTGGTCGGGGTGCCAGCTGGTGGCATCGGCGGTGATGATCGTGGCTTTAAGACCCGTCCGGACGAGGTTTTGTGTCACGCGTCTCAGGCGTTTCTCCGAGCGATCAACCGCGATGACATCCGCGCCCGCGACCGCCAGCTGCAGCGTCTTGCCCCCCGGCGCGGCGCAGATATCGGCAATGTGCTCGCCTGCCTTGGGCGCCAGCAGCTTTACCGGCAGGGCGGCGGCTGCGTCCTGCGCCCACCAGTCGCCGGCCTCGAAGCCGGGCAGCGCCGTGACATCGCCAATGCCGTCCTTGCGCACCGTCCCGGTGGGCAGCAGCGCCCCGCCAATCTCCGCCGCAAAATCTGCCGCGTCGAAACCGGGCTTTGTGGAGAGGTCCAGCGGCGGGGCACCGGCTCTGGCCAGCGCCATCGCGCGGGCCGTGTCCTCGCCGTAAATCTCGCTCCATCGCGCACGCAGCCAGTCTGGCAGATCGGCCAGCGGATCGGCTGCCACGAATGCCTCCGCCCCGCGTTCGGACACGCGGCGCAGCACGGCGTTCACCAGCCCTTTCAGGCGGCGGCCCTCTTCGGCAGCGCCGGTAATCCTGACCCAGCCATCGACCACGGCATGCGGCGGCGTCATCAGCACCAATAGCTCGGCTGAGGCGAGGGTGAGCACGGCCCGGCCGAACACCTCGCGCGGACGCAAGGGCTTGTCGAGGAAGGTGTTAAACGCCGCTTCCAGCGTGCCCCGGCGGCGGATCGCGGCAGAGAGGATCGCGCGGGCAAAGGCGCGGTCGCGCGCCTCCATCGCCTTGTAGCCGGGTTGGGCCGACAGCGCGCTATCGAGCGCCGCGCCGTCCGCCTCCATGGCGAGAAAGGCTTTGAGCGCCGCCTCACGGGCGGTCAGCGGGCGGGGTCTGGGGCGAGTGGCAGGCCTAATTGTCACGCCGCCCAGCAAAAACACGAGCCATAATCGTTGCTGCTGGAAGGCCTCCAACACCGAGGACGGCGATGGCTACAGGAACAGCCCAACCCGCATCAATCCCATAAAAAGCCGGAACGGCCTTCATCAATGCGGCGATCGCCAGCGCAAAGAAGCCCAGACCAAACTGGGATATTTGTCCCCAACGGCGAAGACTGCGGGACTGAGCGGCTTCTGCTCGTTCAATTTCCAATCGATGGTCGCGTTGGGCCACAGCCCCTCGAACAATTTCTCTGAACAGCTCTTCGTCGAGAGCTTTGTAGTCTCGTAACATCGAAGGTGGTGGATAGGCGCCCGTCGTCATTTCCATCATGCTCATAAGAGCCGGGTTTTGCGCAAGTTGTTCAGCTGTAATGATTTCTCCCGTCTCTGCCGAAAGCTCTTCACTCAATTTTTCTAAGCCGCGCTTGTCGGCGCTGGCGCTGTGATCGTCATTCATTCAGCCTGCTCCAACGGAAGAGAAAGCTGCTCAGAGGCGTTTTGATTTTGATTGTAATTTTTTATTATTACAGACAATGCTTTTTTGAATTCAGATGCGTTTCTGTCAATGGAACTGACCGAATTGTATAGTGAGGCATAAAAGTCATTGGCGAAGTTTTGCCAATCAGATTTACACGATTTGAATTCATCTAATTCTATGTCGAGGTTTAACTGAACGTAGTCAGAGTCCCAACTGTTCATCCCAACTAGCACGTGGTGGAGGTGGTCGGGACGGCGCCGGTTCGTATGCGTTGCCATTCTTAAAATTCGCAAAGCAGCACGAAGCTCGATATCTTTCGTGTTTACAGCGGTTGACATGGCAGGCTCCAAACCTCTCGAAGGCGATAGGATTACGCAATTCGATCCCTTAGTATATGGGTAAGCGCGCTAGGGTTGGGTAGCCTCTCTCTCCAGACGGCGCTTTTCGCTGGCCCGCTGCTTCACGCTTTCAGAGCGCAGCTGCCCACAAGCGGCAAGGATGTCGCGGCCGCGCGGCGTGCGGATCGGGCTGGCATAGCCGGCCTTGTTCACGATGTCGGCAAAGCGCTCGATCGTCGCCCAGTCAGAGCACTCGTAAGGCGAACCCGGCCACGGGTTGAACGGGATGAGGTTGATCTTCGAAGGGATGCCCTGCAGCAGGCGCACCAGCGCCTTGGCCTCTCCGGGCGAGTCGTTCACGCCCTTGAGCATCACATATTCAAACGTCACCCGCTTGGAGTTGGAAAGTTCCGGATAGGCGCGGATCGCGTCCAGCAGCTCGGCAATCGGGTATTTCTTGTTCAGCGGCACCAGCTCGTCGCGCAGCGCGTCATTGGTGGCGTGTAAGGAAATCGCCAGCATCGTGTTGGTGCGCGCGCCCAGCTCCTCGATTTTCGGCACCACGCCAGAGGTGGAGACCGTAATGCGGCGGCGGCCAATGCCGATGCCCTCGCCATCGGAAATCACGTCAATCGCATCAGCGACATGGTCGAGATTATAGAGCGGTTCGCCCATGCCCATGAACACCACATTTGTGATCTGGCGGTCTTCCAGCCGGCTCGGCCACTCGGCCAGATCATCCTTGGCGATCAGCACCTGCTGGACGATCTCGGCGGCGGTGAGATTGCGCACCAGCGCCTGCGTGCCGGTATGGCAGAAGGTGCAGTTGAGCGTGCAGCCCACCTGGCTGGACACACACAGCGCGCCCGACCGGCCAACGCCTGGAATGAACACCGTCTCGCATTCCACGCCCGGCGACAGCTCGATCAGGTATTTGCGCGTGCCGTCGACACTCACCTGCCGCTCGGTCAGGCGGGGACGGGCGAGGGTGAAATGCTCAGGCAGACGCTCGCGCAGCTCCTTGGAGATGTCCGTCATCGCGGCAAAATCAGTGATGCCGTACTGATAGACCCAGCGCCAGATCTGGCCTGAACGCATCTTCGCCTTCTTCTCCTCGACCAGCCCGGTGGCGATGAGGCAATCGCGAATCTGGTTGCGCGTCATCCCGGCGAGGGATGGCGTGACGGCAGGCCGGTTGGCGGCGGAAAGATCAAGGGTCGTGCTCATGGCCGCGCGATATACGCCAATCAGGGCGAAAATGCGAGACCGCCTGCCCGATGCGGGTTCTCTGCCGTGACAGCGCGCGCTAGGTTCGCGCTGCAAGCCATTATGCGGACTGATCCATGAAACTTCTCTGCCATCCCCTCGCCGCGCAGGCCCCCACCATCCGTGCCGCCTCCGGCCGCCGCCAGTGGATGGATGACACGCCTGAAAGCTTTGCCTATCGCTGCCTGCCACTGGCGGTGGCTAATCAGCATGGCTGGGAGGTGTTCACGCCCTCAGGCCTCACCGCGCGCTGGAATGGCGGGGTGCGGGTGGAGGATGTCGAGGTGATCCTCGATGATCCGCTGACCATGCACCAGCCGGGCAGCGCCATGACCAATTTCGGCTCTGGCATCCTCACCTTCGAGATGAGCTTTCTCCTGCGTACACCGCCGGGCTGGAACACCTGGGTCACAGGGCCCATTAACGGCATCAAGGACGGCATCGCGCCGCTATCCGGTGTGATCGAGACCGACTGGAGCCCCTATTCCTTCACCATGAACTGGCGCTTTACGCGGCCCGGCGAGGTGCGCTTCGAAGCGGGGGAGGCGGTCGCCCATTTCTTCCCTGTGCGCCGTGATCTGTTTGACCGGATCACGCCGGAGCTGCGCACCATCCATTCAGACCCCAAGACGCTGGAACAGCTCAATGCCTGGCGCGAAAGCCGCGAGGATTTCGCGGGCCGCCTGAAAACCGGCGACAAGGCAGCGGCAGAGGAAAAATGGCAGAAGGGCTATTACCGGGGCCTGATGCCGGACGGAAAAAAAGGCCCCGCCGACCACAAGACGAAAGTGCGGGTGGCCGAGTTCAAACCATCAGAGCCCAAGCCGGGGAAGGGGCGGTAGGGCGATGAGCCTTGTCAGCAGAATGCTGCGGATGTTGGGCTTCAAGTCCTACGTCAAGATTCCCGGCAAGGGGTTCGATGACCTGACACACCGCGAACTCGCCTCCATGATCGAGGCATGCCTCGATGGCGAAAACAGCGATTTCGAGTATAGCGCATTATATGAGTTCACTCTCATGAAATACAAAAAGGAGCATCTCGAGAACGCGCGCCGGGCTATTATGGAAATTCAGGAAAACTGCAAAAGTCCCGTGGAGTACGATGGCTTTCGGACTGTCGAAGGGAGAAAGGCCCTTCGGCTGTTGATGGAGGAATGGCGCCGTTGATTGCGGCTATGCCCTACTTCCGCACCAGCGGCCAGGCGAGCTCGTGCGCGGTGCTGACCGGCTCCAGCCCTTCAATCCCGTAGTGTTCGGGATAGCGCCGCGTGATCTTGGCGGTGCCGAACAGCACATCCCAGAAGAAGAGCAGATTGCCGTAATTGCCCTTGTAGTGCGTCACGCCGTCTTCCTTGTGAAGGCCGTGATGGGCGGCATGGGTGGCGGGCGTGGAGATGGTGCGCTCGATCACCCACATCAGCGGTGAGAGCGCCTTGATCCGGTAGAGCGGCTCGTCCCAGCGCCAGGAGGAATGGGCGCCGAAAATCACACTCATTTTCACGATCAGATAGGCGATATAGACCGGGCCGAACCCCAGATAGACCAACACAGCCGACACCCAGATACCGGGCATGAAGAGATAGTAGAAAAGATTGTTCCGGTAGGCGATGCGCACGCTCATATACCCGCCCGAATGGTGCGCGCGGTGCAAGTTATAGAGCCAGGGGAAGGTGTGGCTCGCCCGGTGCCACCAGTATTGCGTCATGTCATCGCCGATCAGCAATATGGCGAGCATCACCCACCAGGGCAGGAAGGCCAGCGCGCCTTCAGAGCCGGGCCGCACCCATTCCACCAGCAGCGGCGCAATCGCGAAGATGGCCGGCACGGTCAGAAGGATGATGGTCAGCGTCGAGACCGCCTCGATCACCGCATCGCGCGTCGAGACGCGTCCTTTCGGGCTGAACCGGCCGACAAGAATTTCCAGCAACGCAAAGCCGATGAAAATGGCCGGGATGACAAGCTTTTCGTCGAACATGGATGGGGCTCCTCTTGACCCCACCATCTGCGACCCAAATCATAACTTCCAATACAAATAATTGATCGAAACATAACCAGATGGCATGGTGTGCGCATGCTCACCCTGCGCACCGCCCGCCTCTTCATCGCTTGCGCCGATCACGGCACGCTCACGGCGGCGGCTGGCGTGCTGAACGTCTCCCAGCCTGCGGCCACCAAGTCCCTTGCCCAGCTGGAAGCCGCGCTCGGCGGCGCGTTGTTCGAGCGCGCGGGCCGCCGCCTCTCCCTGACCGCGCTGGGCGAAGCCCTGCTGCCGCGTGCCCGCGCGCTGGTACAGCAGGCGCGCGATATGGAGGCGGAGGCAAAGCGCTGGCGCTCGGGCGAGGACGGCCTGATCCGGCTCGGTGCTGGCCCGGCAGTGGCGTTCAGCCTGCTGCCCGATGCCGTGAAACGGTTTTACGCCTCTGGCAGCGCCGCGCGCCTGACCGTGCGCTCTGGCGCCGCCGGGGAGTTGATCGAGCGCCTGCGCCGGGGCGAGCTGGACATGGTGGTGGCCGACCGGGGCGATGACGAGGCTGATCCGGCCCTTGCCACGCGCGCACTGCCTGATCAGGGCCTTGCCGCTGCCGTCCGGCCCGGCCACCCGGCACTGGCAGGCGCGCCGCTGGAGGATTTCCGCATCGCGACCGCCACGCCGCCAGAGCGCCTGCGCCAGTTTCCGCTCGGCTGGAATGCAGGCGCGCCGGGCATTGTCTGCGATGATTATGGCGTGCTGGCGCGCGCCTGCGCGGTGTCGGACCATATCCTGATCGCGCCGGAGCCGGTGATGGCGCGCATCCTCACCGAGTACGCGCTTGTACCTCTGCCCGGCCCGGTCTCGGGCCTTGTCGTGCGCCCGGCCCTGATCTGGCGCAGTGATGCGCCGGCCAGCGCCGCGCGCGAGGGCCTGTGCGCGTGTTTTGAGGGGGTGGCCGAGCACTAGACCTGAGATGAGCCGCCATGTTTGGGGCTTCAGCGTTGGGCTTTTTCGCGGCGTGTGCTGGGCTAAAGGGCAACTTCATTCACGAATTCTTACCTCCGGATGCGCGACGACTTGTGTTCAGGTGCTGCGTAGTGGCGCCGGTTGAGGAATTGCAGGAATGTTCGCGAGATCAAATGGCGACGAGCGTGTGCTGAAGGCGTTGCAGGCCTCCTATGCGGTAATCGAGTTCAAGCCCGACGGTACGATCGTCAAGGCCAATGATAATTTCCTTGGCGCCCTGGGTTACCGGCTGGAGGAGATTGCCGGGCGGCATCACAGCATGTTCGTTGAACCAGCCGAGGCCGCATCAGCGGACTACGCCGCGTTCTGGCAGGCGCTGCGCGCTGGCAAGCACCAGGCGGCCGAGTTTGAGCGCGTCAGGAAAGACGGCAGTAAGATCTGGATTGAAGCCAGTTATAATCCGGTACTGGACCAGAAGGGCGAGGTGGAGCGGATCGTGAAGCTCGCCCTGGACGTGACGGATAAGCGTCTGGCGCGCTTTGACTACGAAAGCCAGATCGCCGCGATCAACAAGTCCCTGGCCGTGATCGAGTTTGATCTCTCAGGCCATATTCTCACGGCAAACACCAATTTCTGCGACGCGATGGGGTATTCGCTGGCGGAATTGACCGGCCAGCATCACCGGATGTTCTGTGAACCTGCCTATGCGGCGTCGCCCGAGTATGACGGCTTCTGGAAGCGTCTGGCCGGGGGCGTTTTTGAGGCGGGCGAGTTCAGGCGGCTCGCGAATGGAGGCCGGCCGATCATCCTGCAGGCGAGCTATAATCCCGTGTTTGATCTTGCCGGGCGTCCGGTGAAAGTGGTCAAGCTCGCCAGCGACATCACCGAGCGGGTTAATGCAAGGACGGCGAGGATTGCTGGCGAGCTGAGCCAGATTGCCAGAGGCACGGCAGAATCCGTAACCATGGCGCGTGAGTCGGAAACGGCTTCCGGGCAGGCGTCAGAGAATGTTCAGGCCATCGCGTCCGGCATTGAGGAACTGTCGGCCTCGTTTGGCGAAATCGGACGGCGCGTCGGCCAAGCGCTCGAAACGTCTCGCCGGGCCGTGGACAGCGCGCGCGAGACACGCACGACGATGTCCGGCCTGTCTGAGTCAGCAAATGCCATCGGGAAGGTTGTCGAGCTGATCAATGCCGTGGCCGAGCAGACCAATCTGCTGGCCCTCAACGCCACCATCGAAGCTGCCCGTGCCGGGGAAGCCGGCAAGGGCTTTGCCGTGGTGGCGTCGGAAGTGAAATCACTGGCCGGTCAGACCGCGCGTGCCATTGGCAGCATTACCGAGCAGATAAACGTTGTGCAGACATCGACCGAAGAGGCCGTCCGGGCGATTGACGATATCAGCAAGGTTATCAGCCAGGTCGACGAGATTTCTTCCAGCATTGCTGCGGCCGTAGAGGAGCAAGGCGCGGTAACAGAGGAAATCAGCCGTAACATGCAGACCGCCGCTGCAAGCGTGGCGCAGGTATCGGCAACGGTGCGGGGGATCGTCCAGTCAAGCGAGTCGATTGACGAATCGACCCGGCGCGTGGGTGATCTGGCAGCTCAGGTCGGCTGAGCCCTGCGCGGCTGGCAGGCCATGAACGCCTAACGCAGCCGCGTCGTCTTTTTCTTCTTTTTTGCCCCTTGGGCCGTCATCACCAGCACGCCGGTAAAGCCAAGGGCAAAGAGCGCGCCGACAACCGCGCCCGCCACCCAGCTTTCCATGAGCAGGGTGAACAGGAGCGCCAGCAGCACCCCTGTCCCGATGGGCAAGACCATCACCCTTAAAGGCGGCAGTTTGCGATTATTCCGTGAGGCCGGTGATGTCACGATAGAAGGTCCATGTCATGCGCTCTGTGGTGATGAAACCCCAGTTCCACGCATCATGGAAGTCGCTTAGCGGATTTTGTTCCTGAATGGCCGCAAGATCATGGCCCTCCTCCACCAGCGCGGCAACGCGCGCGCGGCCCTCGATCAGCATGTCACGGCTGGCGATCAGGTCATTACGGGATGAGAGCGGGCCGTGGCCGGCGATGAAGCGGGTCTCCTCATCGCTAAAGCCGATAATCTCGTCCAGCGCCGCGATATAGCCTTCTACCGAGCCACCGGCATCGAGATCGATGAAGGGGTAGAGGCCCGAAAACAGCAGATCGCCCATATGGATGATGTTCGCACTGGCGATGTTGACGATGATGTCGCCATCGGTGTGCGCATTGGCAAAGTGCAAGACCTCGCCGGTCACGCCGAACTGCATCAGCATCATGGCCTGGCTGACGAAAATGTCCGGCAGGAAGGCCTCATCCAGCGCTTCGGGCGTGCTGCCGGTCAGCTGATTCAGTACAGGGTTGGCGAGGCGCTCGGCGACATTGCGGTGGGCGAGGATGCCGGCTCCCAGAGCGGCGAAATGCGCATTGCCCAGCACGTGATCGCCGTGGAAATGGGTGTTGATGACCAGCGTCGGCGCGCGTCCGCCGCTGGCTTCGCGTACCGCGCTTTCAAGATCATCCAGGAAAGGCGGCATCTGGGTATCGATCATGATCAGGTGATCGCCCGCATCGATAAGCCCCACATTGCCCGCCCGGTCATTGGCGATCATGTAGATGCCGTCTCCAAGATCGGTGGTCTCAAAACTGTTTTCCTGCGCGCAGGCCCCGGCAGTCAGGGCAAGGCTTGCAGCTATGGTGGTGAGGGTTCGCAACATGGGTGTCTCCCTAGGATTTTCCGTAGCATACATGGTTCGGCGCAAACGGGTTCCAAGCTTAACCTCGAATTCACCACAGCGCGCCAGTTTCGGCTGCTGTGATGATCCGCTTCGCCCTCGCCCCTGTTCTGGTTGCTGTGACCGCCGCGCTGTCGGCGGCTGCGCCCGCTTGGGCGCAGGCCTGCGACACACCGTCGGGCCAGCCTGTGCCGCGCTTTGTCACGCTGAGATTTTCTGAAGTGCGCGGGCGTATCGGCCCGTCGACCAGCCATCCGGTGCGCTGGGAGTATCGCCGTCAGGGCCTTCCCGTAGAGATCGTCGCCGAAACTCCCGACTGGCGGCGCGTGCGCGATCCGCAAGGCGAGGAAAGCTGGATGCACCGGCGCACGCTCTCTGGCCGCCGCGCAGTGCATGTGATCGAGGAAACCGGGCTGCACACGCGCCCCGATGTCGAATCGCCGGAGACAGCACGCGCCGAACCCGGCGCGATCCTGTGGCTGGAGCGTTGCCGCTCCGGCTGGTGCCGCCTGGAATCCGATGGAATACGCGGCTGGGTCATAGCCGCTCATCTATGGGGCACCTATGCTTACGAGCAGGCGGCCGCGCCGGACCCTGAGTCTGCTGCCGGGCCGCCCTGTCATGGCGCGCGGTCCGTGGCGCAGGAAGCCGCCGTGCAGGGCGCGGCAGGCCTGTAGGCACGGCACGGCTGCATCGGGGGGAGACACGGGCGCTTTGCCCGGTCTAGATTGCCCGCCAATCAGCAAGCGCCGGTTCGGTGTGAACCGCCTTGAAAATCCCTTCGCCGTTCTGGCGCCAAGGCGCGCCGTTCAGGATGGCTCATCAGGCAGAGACACACATGTCCCAATACCCTTCCAGCTTTAATTATGACGGTCTGATCGAGTGCGGAAAAGGCCAGCTTTTCGGCCCCGGCAACGCCCAGCTTCCCTTGCCGCCCATGCTGATGGCAGACCGCATCACCCACATCTCCGGTGAGGGTGGCAAGTTCGGCAAGGGCCAGGTCGTTGCAGAGCTGGATATCAATCCCGATCTCTGGTTCTTCGCCTGCCATTTCGAGGGCGATCCGGTGATGCCGGGCTGCCTTGGCCTTGATGCGATGTGGCAGCTGGTCGGCTTCTTCCTTGGCTGGTCAGGCGCGCCGGGCAAGGGCCGTGCGCTGGGCGTGGGCGAGGTGAAGTTCACCGGCCAGGTGACCCCGGACGTCAAGAATGTGCGTTACGTGATTGATCTCAAGCGCGTCATCATGCGCAAGCTTGTGCTCGGGCTTGCCGATGGCCATGTCGAGGCGGACGGGAAGGTGATCTACACCGCTTCCGATCTGCGCGTGGGCCTGTTCAAGCCCGAGGACATGAACCAGTCAGGAGCGTCTGCATGAGACGGGTTGTCGTAACCGGAATTGGCATTGTTTCGTCCATCGGGGAAGACAAGGAAAAGGTCGCAGCGGCGCTGAAAGCCGGCAAGTCCGGCGTGATTGCCGCGCCCGAATACACCGAGCTGAACTTCAAGTGCCAGGTCCATGCCCGCCCGCCGGTGAAGGCGGCCGACCATGTCGACAAGCGCGCCATGCGCTTCATGGGTGAGGGTGCGGGCTGGGCCTATATGTCGATGGAGCAGGCCATCGCCGATGCCGGCCTTGAGCCGGGCGATGTGTCCAATCCGCGCACCGGCCTGATCGTCGGTACGGGCGGCCCCTCGACCGAGGCTATTGTCACCGCCGCCGATGTGACGCGCGAGAAGGGTCCGCGCCGCATCGGCCCGTTCGCGGTGCCCAAGGCCATGGCCTCCACCGGCTCGGCAACGCTCGCCACCCCCTTCCAGATCAAGGGGATCAATTATTCGATCAGCTCGGCCTGCACGACTTCGCTGCATTGCATTGGCGCGGCGGCTGAACAGATCCAGTGGGGCAAGCAGGATGTGATGTTCGCCGGTGGCGGCGAGGAGCTGCACTGGTCGCTTTCCAACCTGTTTGACGCCATGGGCGCGATGAGCTCGGCCTATAATGACACGCCGGAGCGCGCCAGCCGCGCCTTTGACAAGGACCGCGACGGCTTCGTCATCGCGGGCGGGGCGGGCATTCTGGTGCTGGAAGAGTATGAGCGGGCGAAAGCACGCGGCGCGAAAATCTATGCCGAGATCGTCGGCTATGGCGCGACATCCGATGGCCATGACATGGTACAGCCCTCCGGCGAAGGCGCGGTGCGCTGCATGCAGAACGCCATTGCCGAGGCGGGCGGGCGCAAAATCGACTATATCAACCCGCACGCCACCTCCACGCCCGTGGGCGACATCAAGGAGATGGGCGCGCTGCGCGATCTGTTTGGGAAAAATGTCCCGGCGCTCTCGGCGACCAAGTCGATGACGGGCCACTCTCTGGGCGCAGCCGGTGTGCAGGAGGCGATCTACTGTCTTTTGATGATGCGCGACGGCTTCATCGCCCCGTCCATCAATATCGACAATCTCGACCCCGAATTTGACGGCCTGCCCATCGTGCGTGAGACGACAAAGGCCGAGATCACCACCGCGCTGTCGAACTCGTTCGGCTTTGGCGGCACCAATGGCACGGTGATCTTCTCGAAGGTGTAGGGGATTTTTATAGTTCCGCAGCCCATCCGGGCTGCGATGTTCCGCGAAAAGTCGCGGGCGCGCGTTCGCGCTTGCGGCGCTGCGCGCCGGGCAGTCCACCTCATTTCGTCATTCCAGAAAGCGCGTCAGCGCTTATCTGGAACCCAGTGCTTCTGGAAAAACTGGGTTCCGGGTCTCTCCTGCGGCTCGCCCGGAATGACGAGGTGTGTGGGTTGCGACCCACCAAGAATCCCACTTTTCCACCGTCATGCTCATCACATTTTCACGTCTGGCGCACACTAGGGGTGGACGTTAGGGTTAGCTTAACCACAATATCTAGATGTTGAGGGCGAGGCGCGATGTGATTCACGCAAGGGGCGCGGCAAATACGCGCCTTGCCGGAATCGGCCGCGCGCCCAACCATAGTCTCAACGCGCCAGACAGAAGGATTTGCATTCGCCATGAGCACCGGCCCCATCATTTCCAGCGACCGCCCCGGCCTGTTGACGCCCAGCTTTGCCTACAAGCCCTTCCGCTATCCGTGGGCCTATGAGTACTGGAAGCGCCAGCAGCAGGTTCACTGGCTGCCTGAAGAGGTGCCGCTGGGCGAGGACTGCAAGGACTGGGCGACCAAGCTCACCGATGGCGAGCGCAATCTGCTCACGCAGATTTTCCGCTTCTTCACGCAGTCTGATGTGGAGGTGGGCGCGAACTACATGGAAAACTACATGCCGCTCTTCAAGCCGGTTGAAGTGCGCATGATGCTGGCCTCCTTCTCCAACATGGAGACGGTCCACATCGCGGCCTATGCGCTGCTGCTGGAAACCATCGGCATGCCCGACACCGAATTCTCCGCCTTCATGGAGTATCAGGAGATGTCGGCCAAGCACGACTATCTCGGCAAGTTCGGGGTGGAGACCGACCGCGACATCCTCACCTCCATGGCGGTGTTTGGCGGTTTCACCGAAGGGCTGCAGCTCTTTGCCAGCTTTGCCATGCTGATGAACTTCCCGCGCTTCAACAAGATGAAGGGGATGGGCCAGATCGTGTCCTGGTCGGTGCGCGATGAATCGCTGCACTGCGAGGGCATGATGAAAATGTTCCATACCTTCGCCGAGGAGACGGGCGCCTATACCCAGTCCGTCAAGGACGACATCATCGATTGCTGCAAGACGGTGGTGAGCCTTGAAGACAAGTTCATCGAGCTGGCCTTCGAGGCCGGCGAGGTGGAAGGCATGACGCCGGACGATATCAAGGCCTATATCCGCTATATCGCCGACTGGCGCCTGCAGCAACTCAAGCTCCCGCCCGTCTATGGCGCGAAGGAGCACCCGCTGCCCTGGCTCACCGAGATACTCAACGGGGTGGAGCACGCCAACTTCTTCGAGGCGCGCGCCACCGAGTACTCCAAGGGCGCGACCAAGGGCGACTGGCACGGCGATGAAGGCGTGTGGTCGAACTTTGACAACTGGGTCTCCAAAAAGCGCACCCTGCCAACACAGGCCGAACTCGCGGAGTAGGGGCTACGGCCCATCCGGGAATGAGAAAGGGGCGGGGCAACCCGCCCCTTTTTTCTTGTTGTTGTCGGGTGAGTTTGAAAAACCGGATAAAGTTTGTTGAAGCAGGTTGCGCTAACCCCTGCACATTCCTAAGTGCATTGGTACGGCGTTCGCGCCGTGGTTTCGTTCCAGAAGCCCGTCCGCTTGGCGGCGAGCTTCGCAGGAGCGCTTCGCGTTAGTTGGTCCGGGCACCATGTGACCGTGTCGATCGGGGCGAGCGTTGATCTGCGGGCCAATGCTGCAATGGGGACTAATGCCCTAAGCGAAGAAGAGGAGTAAGGGCTATGGGTTTTTCTTACGAACGGCGCCACGAGGCCGGACGGCGGGGTCGCGCCAACACACGTTCTTGTTTTGTTCTGCCAAATTGGGCGGGGCTGGCTCGAGCAGCGGCGGGACATTTGGCTACGGTCGCTCTGAGGGCTTGCCCTTGGCTTCGCGCCGTGGTTGATTTCCAGAAGCCCGTCCGCTTGGCGGCGAGCTTCGCAGGAGCGCTTCGCGTTAGTTGGTCCGGGCACCATGTGACCGTGTCGATCGGGGCGAGCGCTTGAGCCTTGACGGAAGGGGCCGCTGAACTCCTCACCCCTTCCGGTACAAGATGAACGCGCTCCAGAAAAACTTCTCAACAAAAGCTCTCGCAGACTGCTACTCGCGAAACAGATCTAAGTTTCGTAAGGCAGGCTCCGCAGGAATTGACGGCGTCGGCCTGATCGATTTCGATGACGAACTTACCGAAAACATAGCAGACCTATCAAAGCAGATCATTTCAGGCGCCTATGTGCATAAGTCTCTGAAGGCATTTGCGTTTTTGAAGTCGAACGGCAAGGTTCGTTGGATTTGCGTTCCAACTATTCGGGACCGGCTTGTGCAGAGAAGAGTCGCAGAAGTCATTCTTCAGGGCGCCCACAGCAAGATTAGAACGGAGTTCGGCTTTGGCGCCCTCAAAAGGGAGGGGGCCGAGGCAGAGCGCACGGCGACCAAGGTTGCTTTAGCCCTACGACAAGAGAGCCCGTGGGTTGTAAAGTCTGATATATCAGCATTTTTTGACGAGTTGCGCCGGGATTCTGTAAAGGCTGCGTACCGAAACGTATGCAGACAGCGCTCATTGTACGCCCTTATCGATCAGGTGATCGATGTAGAGGCCGTGCCGCGTCCGGGAACTCCGCATAAGATGAATGAGTCCGGGATTACGCGTGGCCGCGGGCTTCGCCAAGGAATGCCTTTGTCGCCATTACTAGCTCACATCTCACTGGTAGCACTTGATAACTTCCTAGAAAGTCGCGGCATCAAGTTTGTGCGTTATGTGGACGATCTGGTCTTTTTTGGCGTTTCCAAAGATGAGGCGGTGCGGGCATTTGAAGTTGCTAAGAGCTGGCTTTCGGAAAGACATCTAGAGCTTCCAAATATACGGGAAGGGAAAACAGAGATATGCAAACCAAGTCAACATGTTGAATTTCTTGGAATAGATATATACAAAGCAAAAAACATCTATAGAATGCGAATTCCCAGTTCGAAATTTGATAGATTAGACGGCCGATTTTCTGAAAAGTCGTTCTTAAATCTTGAAAATCCAGCGCACGGCGAGGTTTTGTCTGCGCTCAGATTTGTATCCTCCGCGCGCAAGTCATATTCTGGTGTTTATCGCTTTCTTGATAACTGGCCTGCGTTCGAAAACAAGATCAGAGACTACGAACGACGATCCATTAGGATAATCTCTAAACGTTTGTCCGACATTAGTACGAAGAGGGGAGGGCTATCTCCGGAAGTGCTTCGAGCTTTCGGTGTCGCCCCTTAAAGGGGAGACGACAAACCCACCCCTCCCCCTCCCTCCCGCACAGTGCTAAACCTTGCCTTTCGGGATCAAGCGGAAGGGTGAGCGGCGCGTGATGGAGATACTGGCCCCATTGCTGGGTGGACTTGGCCTGTTCATGCTCGGCATGGCGCTGATGACGGACGGGCTGAAAACCGCCGCTGGCGATGCGCTCAAATCCATTCTCGGCGCATGGACACGCACCCGCGCGCGCGGCCTCGTCGCAGGCGCGTTCATCACGGCAGCAGTGCAGTCCTCCAGCGCAGTGACGGTCGCCACGATCGGGTTTGTCAACGCTGGCCTGTTGACGCTGGGTCAGGCGATCTGGGTGGTGTTCGGCGCCAATGTCGGCACCACGATGACGGGCTGGCTGGTCTCGCAAGTGGGCCTGAAGCTGGACTGGGGCGCGCTCGCCCTGCCGCTGATCGGACTGGGCATGATTGCGGGGCTGGCGCTGAAATCCCGCCCCAGGCTTGGCGGCGCGGCGCAGGCGGTTGCGGGCTTTGGTCTCTTCTTTCTGGGCGTCGGGCTGTTGCAGCAGGCCTTTTCCGGCCTCACCCCGCAGATTGCCGCTCTTGATCTGGAAGGGGCGGGAATGTTTGCCATCCCGCTCTTCATTCTGGTCGGCGCGCTGCTGACCACGCTCACCCAGTCCTCCAGCGCCGCCATGGCCATCACCCTGTCGGCGAGCGCAGGCGGCGCTGTGCCGCTATCGCTGGCCGCCGCGGCCGTGATAGGGGCCAATATCGGCACTACCTCGACCGCGCTTCTCGCCTCGATAGGGGCAACGCCCGCCGCCCGCCGCGTGGCGATGGCGCACGTGGCGTTTAACGCGGTAACGGCCATCGGCGCGCTGGCCTTGCTGCCGCTCTTGTTGTGGGCGTCAGAAGGCGTACTGGACGGCGCGCATCTGGTCGATGACACGCCCGGCCGGCTGGCCGCCTTTCACACGATTTTCAACCTGCTGGGCGTTCTCCTGATCCTGCCGCTCGCCCCGCGCCTGACGCGCTGGCTGGCGGGTCTGTTCAGCACGCCTGATGAAGCCGTGTCGCGCCCGGAATATCTGGATTCCAACCTGTTGCAGACGCCGTCCCTGGCGGTGCGCTCGCTGGCGCTGGAATGCTGGCGGCTCCATACGCTCGCGCTGGATCTGGCCTCTGCGTATCTGGGCGAATCCGGTAGGCGCACTACCGCGCCCGATCACCGGCGCGAAGCGCTGTCCGAACTGGCAGGCGCCATCCGGGATTTTATCGATCAGCTGACGCAAGTGAGCCTGCCGCCCGAAAGCGGCAAGGCGCTGGCCGACCTTGTCCGCGTCATCCAGCATACCGAGGAATTGCTGCAGGCCAGTGCGCAGCTGCAGGCCCTGCCTGCTCCCCGGACCGGACCTGCCCTGAAACCGGCCTGGGACGGGATGGATGCTGAGGTGCGCGCCAGCCTGTCCATAGCGGCAGACCGCGAGACCTTCACCGACACGGCCGCCCAGACCGAAAAGGCATTCCAGTCGTTGAAAAAGACGCTGCTGGCGGCGCTGGCCGAGGGTTCGGCGGGGCTGGGCCCGGTCGATACCGGCCTTGTCCGCGCGCAGGTCTTGCGGCGTATCGCCCTGTCGGCACGCGATGGGCGCCAGCGGCTGGGTGACTGGCTCAATGGCGGCGAGCCGGAAGCCGTCGAGCCGGATTGATACCGCCCGCAGCATAGCTCGGCATGCCCTTCAGCGTGTCTAACGGGCCGTGCGTATGGCCATTGCGCCGGCGAGGCATTAGCTCTGAAAGCCTGATGGTTGTGAAAGGGATGGATATGCGTTTTGCCGCCGCTTGTGTTTCGCTGATGGTTGCGGCAGGTCTGGCCGCCTGCTCGCCAGAGCCTGAGGAGATAGATGTGTCCAGTCTCGAGGTCACAGCCATTGATGAGCCCTACAGCGCCGAGGCCGATGCCCATGGCGAGCTGGACGCGGCCTATGAGCGCGCAGCGGAGCGCGGCACGCGCGTGCTGGTGAAATTTGGTGGCAACTGGTGTCCGGATTGCCGGATCTTCGCTGGTATGCTGGAGCTGGCGCCGGTGCGCGCCTACGCCGATGCGCACTACGAGATCGTGGCGGTCGATGTCGGCCGGTATGAGCGCAATATGGATGTCGTCGCCCGCTTCGGTCTGGACGAGCTCGAGGGCGTGCCGACCGTCATCATCACCACCGCACAAGGCGAGATCATCAATACCGGCACGTCTGCCGAATGGCGCACCGCGCGCGAACGCAACCCCCAGGACGTGCTCGATTACCTCACCCGCTACGCTGAAGCACCCGTGCCGGAAAATGCGCAGCGCGCGGTCATATCGCGCCCATGACCAGCCTGCCCTTTGCCGAGCTGCACGCCTTTTGTGATGGTGACGCGCCGCACACCGGCAATCCGGCGGCGGTGGTCCTGCTGGAGGGCGAGCTTGATGACGAAACGCTCGCCGGCATAGCCAGATCGAACAATCTGTCCGAGACCGCCTACCTGCTGGCCGATGGTGAGGATCATTGGCAGCTTCGCTGGTTCACGCCCGGCGCTGAGGTGGATTTCTGCGGACATGCCACGCTGGCCGCAGGCGCTTGGCTTCTCGGCAATGGCCGCACGGCAGGTGATATTGCCCGCTTCTCCACCCGCTCCGGACCGATGAGCGTGGCGCGCAGCCTGTTGAGGTCTTCGAGCTGGTACGCGCCGAACCCTGGCCCTGGTATATGGTGGTCTATGACCGCGCAGAGGCGGTCAGCGCCCTTGAGCCGGATATGCGCGTACTGAAAGACAGCGGCGCTCTTTGGACGGTCACTGCGCCGGGCGGCGATGGCACGGACTTCGTATCACGCCTGTTCGCGCCCGCGATCGGCGTAGACGAGGATCCGGTAACAGGTTCGGCCCATTGCGCGCTCGCTCCGTTCTGGGCGGAGCGTCTGGGCAGGGATGTCCTCAATGCCCGCCAGACCGGCCCGCGTCCCGGTCATCTGGTGGTAAAGGCCGGGCGGGCTGCGCCCGGAACAGGCCGCGTGGGTCTGGAGGGGCGTGCCCGGCTGTTTGTCGAAGGCCAGCTATACCTTTAGGCAGCATACCCTCATACAATGCTTGCCTTGCCGCTGACCGCCATGGTCAGGTGACGGCTGCTTTGGGAATGTGTATTGCAAGCCCGTAATGCGGGGCGTAGGCCGCCGCACGGGCTTTTGAGGGAAACAGGTATGCGGGCTTTTCTGGGCGCTGTTGCGCTTGCGGCGGGTATTGCTATTGCGGCGGCTGCCGCCGTTCAGGACCGGGCAGGTGCTGGCGTACAGAATCCGGCGCAGTCACTGCCTGTTGAGTCTGATCCCACCATACTGACGTCGCGCGACTACACGCGCATCCTGCAGCAATTCCAGAAACCCGCGCCCCAGCGCCCCGGCGATGCCCGTCCGGCCGGATTTACCGGCGATGACAGCTGCCGTCACGCCAATGACGGCGAATGTGACGAGCCGGGGATCGGCACAGGCGCGTGCGCGGCTGGCACCGATTATTCAGACTGCTGGCGCATCGCAACGGGCCAGGAAGATGATAGCTGCCGCTGGGCCAATGATGGCGAGTGCGATGAGCCCGGCTTTGGCACCGGCGCCTGCACGCAAGGAACGGACGTTACCGATTGCGGCGATGTCACCCATTTGCGCTTCCGTGACGATTCTTGCGAATTTGCCTTTGACGGCGTCTGTGATGAACCGGAGATCGGTACCGGGCGTTGCCCGGCGCGCACAGACCGCGCAGATTGCGGCGGGCGTCACCGCCCGCTGACCATCAATGACCATTTCTTCGGCAATGATGACCGTGTCCTCATGGATACGGCGCAGTTTCCGTGGAGCGTGGTCGGCACGATCCAGGCTGATCGCGGCGGCACCTGCACAGCGACGCTGGTTGCTCCGAACGTCATCGCGACGGCTGCTCACTGCATTCATAGCGACGGCCAGCTTTATGCGGGGGGCGTGTTTACGACCGGGTTCGCGCTTCCGGGCGGGCCGCGCACGGCACGTGTCGTCGATCATCTCATCGATGAGGAATGGGATAATCAGCGCTTCAGCCAGACTGACGACATTGATGGCACGGACTGGGCGCTGCTGCGCCTCGATCAGCCGCTTGGCGACGAGCTTGGCTATGTCGGTGTGCTCGACATCGTCGCAGACCGCAGCGAGCGTGAGGTGGGCGAGGCGCGCATCTGGCAGGCCGGTTATTCGTGGGACACCGGCGATAATCTCTCAGGCAATGAGGATTGCCGCATCCTCGTCGCTTACCCCGATGACACCATTTCCCACGATTGTGACACTACGCGTGGCGATTCCGGCTCACCCTTCATGGTCTATGAGGGCGGCGAGTGGCAGGTGATCGCAACGGACTCCAATTTCCGGCGCAATCCCGACGGCCCCTTCATCTATATCTCTTCACGCTCCAGCCGCTGGGTGCATCTGCTCGACGACTTTGCCGCCGGACGTATCGGTGCAGGCGGCGTGCGTCCGCAGGGCCCCGGAAAGCCCGGCTCGCCGGTGGCTATCAAGGCTGACGGCTAGAAGGGCGGCGCGTCAGAATTCCCGCACGATCGAGATGTCGGTGCGGCTGTCGCCCCGGACAAATCCCGGATTGGGCTCGAACTCGTAGCGGTAGCGGTATTGCAGGCGCAGCGACCACAGATCGTTGAGAGCCGAGTTCAGTCCGAACAGCTGGTCGAACCGGCTGGTATCGGCTACCAGCAAGCCTGTTTCCGAGGTGAAGTTGATGGACTCGGTCAGGCGCCAGGCGAGGTCCGACCCGACATCAAGCGCGCCAACTGTCTGTGTGCCGTGGCCGGGTTCGCCAAGGATGCGCACACCCGGACCCGCACGCAATATCCATGTCCGGCCAGGGCTGGTCAGGACGCGGTAACCGCCACCCACACCGGCAAAGGCCGTCCAGTCATAGCTGGCGATCCGGTCGCGTTCATAATCAGCTGCCGCAAAATAGGTAAAACGCTCACCAGCCTCGCGCTCGCCGCGCAGCCGGGTGCGGAAATTGTCCCGCCCGATCGTGCCGTTCACTTCTGAATAGGCATAGTCGATATGGCCCTGGAAGCCCCAGCCGGACAGCTCCCTGCGGACCTGCAGGCCAAATGTATAATCTTCGCGCGCTGTATTGCCGCTGTCGAAGCGTACCCCAAGGCTCGCCCGGCCCTGCCATAGCTCCAGCCGCCCGGAGGCAAAGGTGCGCGCAACGCCGACAGGCACCGCGGCCACCGTGCCGACAATGCCGTTAGTGTAGCCGGCCGCGTCGTCTTCCTCGGCGATCTCCTCAACGGCGGCAATGGCCGCATCGTCCGGAAGCTGCGGAGGCTCCAGGCCCAGCGCCTGGCGCGCTGCATCACCGCGCCCCAGCCCTTCTGCCGCGCGTACGATCTCGTCTGCCGGGCGGGTGAGCGCGATCAGCTGGACGGCGCGTGTGAACTCGGTGCGCCCCTGTTCATTGGCCGCCTCCAGCAGCTCGGTCAGGATACCGGGAAGCTGTGCTTCCTGCGCTGCCGCAGTGCCTGACAGTGCGACGGCGATTGCGAGGGCCTGCAGGGCGGGATGAGTACGGGCGCGAGGCGACATGGGGGTGTCTTCCTTCGAGGGCTTGCAGAGCCAGGTTCAAGATCATGCGCCGATGAGGGGTTCTGGCGCACGCAAACCTGTTCTAGCGTGATCGCAAGGCCGAGGCCAAACACCCTATGGAGTCGATCTGCATGTCAGAACAGGATAACGAGTTTTCGTCAGCAAACCGTTACAAGGAAGCTGGCGCGCTAATCCCGGAATGGACCGGCGCGGCCTATCTGGGCGTCGCCATCTTTGCCGCCCTGGTGTTTCTGGTGCTCGATCAGGTGACGGCGGGCGGTGCCCAGATCGCCCTGGTGAAAGTCAGCGGCATCATCCTGTTGGCGATGTACGCCGCCTTCCGAAAGGCGTTTGTGCTGGCTCTGGCGCTTGTCCTGTCTGCCGGCGGTGATTTCGCGCTTGCCCTGAACCCGCCGGAAATGGAGGCGGGGATCGGCTTTTTCGGTGCGGCCCACCTCGTCTATCTGGTGATCTTTGCCGGGTTTATCCTCAAAGATGGCTGGCGCAAGGACGGTCTGGTGCTCGCGGTGGCCCTGCTGGCCTTCGGCATTGCGATGTTTGTCTGGCTGCGGCCGGGCATGGGCGAGCTGCTGGTGCCGGCCAGCGCGTATCTGGGCATTATCCTTGCCATGGTCATCGCCGCCGGGCTGGTGCGCGGGCCTCGCCTGATCGTGGCCGGTGCGCTGCTCTTCCTCATCTCCGACAGCATGATCGCCGCGCGCCTGTTCCGTGAGACGCTGGTCTTTGACGGTCTGGACTGGGGCGGGGTCGCCGTCTGGATCACCTATTTCGCGGCGCAGTTCTGCCTCGCCATCGGCATCGTGCGTAGAAAGGCATTTCAGGCGGGGTAGAAAATGTATTCAGCAGAAGAAGCCGCAAGATATCTCGACTACTACGTGTCGCCAGACACCAAGGCGGAATATGCCGTGATGCTCACGGGTCCATGGGGCGTCGGCAAAACCCATTTCATCAAATCTTACTTTGAAAGCCGACTGGGAACTCAGCCCCGTCGATCCTCTCTGTGGCCTTGGCAGAACAAGAAGGAGCTAGAGCCACAGCGCCGATATCTTTACGCTAGTTTGTACGGGGTAAGCTCAAAGAATGAGATACTGGACCAGTTTTTTGTCCAGGCTCACCCGGCGTTGAGTTCGACGCATGCCAAAATTGGCGGTGCAATTATAGCTCGCTTTATAAACTTCCGCGCTGGAACCGAGGTGAACTCCGAAGATCAAAACCATGCTCTATTAAAGTCAGTATTTTTGAACTTGAAAGATAAGGTTTTAATTTTTGATGACCTAGAGCGTAGCGAGATGCCAATATCAGAGGCGATGGGCCTGATAAATTCTTTTGTTGAACACGATCGACTAAAGGCAATCATCATCGCTAACGAACACGATATCCGAGATGATGAAAAGGATAAATACAAACGACGAAAAGAGAAGCTTGTTGGAAAAACTATAGAAATTAGATCCGACCCTGATGTAGTTTTGGAGTGCCAATTAAATAGCGTAAAACCTGAAACAGCTGATATAATTCGAATGAACAAGGCGGCGTTTCTTAGAACCTTTAACGCTTGCAGCACTCCTAGTTTCCGAATTATGCGCGCAGTCTTGCATGATTTTGATCATTTGATCAATGCTGTCGATGAACGTTTGCGAAATTCAAAGGAGGTTGCAGGCAGTTTAGCGAATCATATGCTGGCTATTGAGCTAGAATGCAGAGGTCAAGGTGTTGCTTACGAGGAAATCGTTAAAATCGGAACATTCGAGTATTATTATAAAAAATCTAATCCGAATGATAGTGGGAGTTTAGCTGAGCAAACACAGATATTATCTGATATCGAACGCCGATACGATGATATCGATTGGGGGAACACCGTTTTACCCGCGGAGCTGTTAATCAAATTCACGAAATCGGGGATTCTGGAAACCACACAGATTAATGAAAGCATTGCTCAGAATCCTCAGCTCTCGGACCCTGTTGGCATCCCCGCATGGAGGAGACTTTGGCACTATCCGAACCTTTCGGAGGCGGACTACATAGAGGCGAAGAAGGAAATCTTGGAGCTTCTAGATTCCAGGTCCATTGTGGAATTTGAAGAAATATTGCACGTTGCCGGTTTAATTATAAAGCTTTCTGAATATGATGATCATTTTATAACGGATTGTAGTGTGGTTGATTATTTTAAGGGATACATGGAATCTATTCGAGATGTTCGGAAGGTAAACTTTAATCCGGACTTCGCGTCTGGTGATTGGATTTCATATGGTGATTTAGGATTTGTTTCCAGAGAGAGCGAGGAGTTTAAAGGGATTTTAGAAATTGTACGTAACGAGATAAAAATAGAAACTTTGAAATTTTTTAAAGAAAAGGTGGAATCTATAATAGAGATTTTATTCGATGAGCCAACGAAAAGAAGTCTGCTTTATGATTCAGATTTCTCCAGTGAAAAATATGGGCACTACCCGTTTCTTCATCTCGTAGAGCCGGAGATTTTTGCACGAAGATTAATCAGGAATGCGGTCTTGGATCAGGACATGATGAACTGCCTTAAGCGGCGCTATGAATATGATCGTGGCCGTGGGCGGTTGTTTGACGAGCATGATTGGATTGAGCGGCTTAAATTGGCTCTGGAAGCTCAAGCAGCATCGTTAGGCAGCCCACACAGAACAATAGTAAAAGGTCGGTGTGAGCGGTATTTTACGCAGATACAGCAGCTGATCCGGGAAGGCATCGGCATTCAGAAGCACATAAACGCCGCCGAGGCTGACACGGCCCCGGCAACTACGACACAGTCGATTGTTGAGGCCGTCAGGAATGAGCGTGATAGCCGCTGACTAAGCCGCCACCAGTCCGCGTTCTTCGGCGAGGCGCTTCATCTCGGTCTGCAGCTTCTCAAACGCGCGCACCTCGATCTGGCGGATGCGTTCGCGGCTGACATTGTAGACCTCCGCCAGCTCTTCCAGCGTCTTGGGCTCTTCGGCCAGGCGGCGCTCCTCAATGATGTGACGTTCACGCTCATTGAGCCCGCCCATCGCTTCCTGCAGAAGCGTCATGCGGGCGGAGAACTCGTCACTTTCGGCAAGGCTGTCCTCGGCGTCCTCGGCATTGTCGTCCGACAGCCAGTCTTGCCATTCAGCGTCGCCATCGACGCGCATGGGCGCATTCAGGGATGCGTCCGGCCCGGACAGGCGGCGGTTCATCGAGATCACGTCATCATTCGTGACGCCGAGCTTGGTAGCAATCGTGTCCACCTGATCCGGATGCAGATCACCCTCTTCGAGCGCCTGCATCTGGCTTTTCATCCGGCGCAGATTGAAAAACAGCTTCTTCTGCGCTGCGGTAGTGCCCATTTTCACCAGGCTCCAGGAGCGCAAAATGTATTCCTGGATGCTCGCCCGGATCCACCACATCGCATAGGTCGCAAGGCGAAAGCCCTTGTCAGGGTCAAACTTCTTCACCGCCTGCATCAGGCCGACATTGCCTTCGGAGATTACCTCCGCAATCGGCAGGCCATAGCCGCGATAGCCCATGGCGATCTTGGCCACCAGGCGCAAATGGGAGGTGACGAGCTTGTGGGCGGCCTCGGAATCCTCGTGCTCCAGCCAGCGCTTGGCGAGCATGAATTCCTCATCCTTTTCCAGCATCGGAAACTTGCGTATCTCGGTGAGATAGCGCGATAGCCCGCCTTCGGGCGACAATGATGCCAGACGCATGGCGTTCATATTCGTAATCCTCCCTTGGCGGGCAGCTCGTACCGGGTCTCAAGACCAACGCACTGGCTGCCGCCCCCGTTTCGCTGGCACCGATATTGGCGGTGCAGCTTCAGTCCATTTAGGGTGGCGGCAAGCCCTATGCGAGAGGCAGCGAGTGAAGAAATCCTCACCTCTGCCGTCAAGAATACAAAACCGGCCCGGAATTGTCCCGTGACGTTTCAGAAAGGCTGGCTTGCCAGAGCGGCGATTCTGGCCGTATCGCTGGAGCCATGGACACGCAATCTGTCACTATCCGGCGGGCCGGGCCCGGCGATGAAGCTGCGCTGGCGCTCGTAGGCGCTGCCAGTTTTCTGGAATCCTATGCCGGTATTGTCGACGGGCAGGGCATCATCCGCCATTGCCAGGAACGCCACACGCCGCAGGTCTATGCCCGCGCGCTGGCGGATACCTCGCAGGCGCTCTGGCTTGCCGAGATGGCACCCGGCAGCGCGCCGGTCGGCTATCTGCATCTGGCACCCGCTGACCTGCCCGTACCCACCGGGCCGAAAGATATCGAGATCAAGCGGATCTATGTGCTCTCGCGCCTGCATGGTTCAGGCCTCGGACGCGAGCTGATTGGTACGGCTCTTGATCATGCCCGGGAAACCGGCCGGAGCAACGTCGTGCTGGGTGTCTACAAGGGCAATGAAAGGGCACTGGCCTTTTATGGCCGGGCCGGCTTCGAGGCACTGGGCGAACGCCAGTTTGATGTGGGCGGCAATGTCTATTGCGACTGGGTGATGGGGCGCGCGGTCTGAGCCGGCGCCGGCCTTTTCATGGAACTTGCTGGCGTATTTTGCGTTTTCCCTCGGTATCGCGCAGGTGCGCGGGGCATTCGCTCCCGCGCTGGCGCACCCGCTGGACGAAGAGGAGACGCGTCATGATCGAGAAGGAAAAAACGGAAGCACGCCAAGGCGAGCCCGCTCCCAACCATATGACGCGTCACGCTCTGGTAGGCGGCGTCGTGCTTGCCGTTATCGGCATCGTCATCGCCTACATCGTCATCTTCTAGCGCCGCGAGGCTCAAGGCGGCGGTTATGCCGCCTTGATGCCGGAAACAAAGCGGGTCATCTGGCTTTTCAGATCCTCGGAGCGGGAGTTGAGCGTCTTGCAGGCTTCCAGCAACTCGCCCGAGGCTTGCGCATTACCGTCGGAAATCTGGTTGAGCGCCTCGATCGTGGACGCGATCTGGCTTGCGCCCGCCGCTGCTTCCTGAATGGCGCGGGCAATGTCACCTGTCGCTGCGCCCTGTTGCTCGGCAGAGGCTGCGACCCCGCCGGTCAGCGAGTTCAGGTCGCCAATCCGCTTCACGATATCCGCGATCCGCTCCACCGCATGGCCGGTGGCAGCCTCAATAGCGGTCATCTGCGCCTCGATGTCGCCTGTGGCCTTGGCCGTCTGGGTGGCCAGCGCCTTCACCTCGTTGGCCACAACAGCAAAGCCTTTACCGGCTTCCCCTGCACGGGCCGCCTCGATGGTGGCGTTGAGCGCCAGCAGGTTGGTCTGCTCGGCGATCCCCTGAATGAGGGTAACCACCTCACCCACCTTGCTGGCGTTCTCCGCGAGCGTGCGTACATCGGTATCGGTTGCGCGGGCCTGTCCGACAGCTTCGCCAATAAGGGATGAAGCTTCAGAGATCTGACGGGAGATTTCCTGAATTGAGGCTGAGAGCTCTTCCGACGCACTCGCGACAGACTGGACATTGGCCGATGTTTCTTCAGATGCAGCGGCTGCCGAGCTGGACTCTTCGGTTGTGCGGGTCGCGTTGGTGTCCACGATACCAGCCGCTGTGTAGACCTGCGAAGCGGCCTGGAGCACTTCGCCAAGCAGGCTGCCGACTTCGGCTTCGAACCTGTCGGCAGTCTCGATCATGAGCTGGCGCTGCATCTCGCGCTGGCGTGTCTCGTTTTGCTCCTGCTCGGCTTTCATTGCTTCTGCATCGGCCAGTGCCGTGCGCAGCACGCTCACCGTCGACCAGAGCTGGCCGACTTCGTCGCGGGAATGCACGGACGGCACCTCGATCTGAAGGTCGCCGCCGGCCACCTGCTCGAGCACGTCCGTCACTTTGGTCAGCGGCCGGCTTACCTGGAAGATCGCGACGTAAAGCGCGAAGCCAAGGCCGCCCAGAACGCCCAGAATGGCGATGCCGCTCAGCATGATGAAGCGGGTGCGGTAGAAATTGGCAAGATCGGCTTCGATGGCGTTCAGCTGTGCGCGGTCGCGCTCGACCACGGCGTCGATTTCTTCCTGATAGGCACGCCGGTTGGAGCGGTTCTCCATATTGTTGCCCTGCTCATTGGCGAGGGCAGGATCAATACCGCCAAGACGCACTGTCTCGGCGCGGAAGGAGCGGAATTCGGACGAACGTGCCACCACGGCCTCAAAGAGGGCGCGTTCCTCACCCGAGGCCGGCACCAGAGTGCTCCACTCAGCCAGCAGCTCGTCGATCTGGTCCAGCCGGCGCAACAGGCCTTCGCCGAACGGGGCTGCCTGCTCGGTGGTCTGCGAGGCATAGATGCCCCGCGCTTCCATCACCACCGTGGTCACCAGGCGGTTGAGATGTGCCCCGTGATAAGCCCGGGTCGCGGCATTCTCATAGGCGGCTACGCGGGTGTTGTAGGCCTGCATGCTCTGTATGCCGAGGCCCGCCAGAATGACAGACACAACACCCAGTACGCCGACAGCGGCCATGATCTTCAGACGAATGCTCATGTGCGAATCTCCTGCTTTGTATAAATCTATGCACCGCTACGAGTGAACCGCTGGTAAACCATATCGTGGCGGTGTTTCCGGCCGGTGTGTGGATTGAAGAGTTTGGCAGGTGACGAATCTGTCCGGCCGCGGCTAACGTCCCCGCATGGACAGTTTTATCGGACAGATTCTTCTCCCCCTCGCCCTTGCCTTCATCATGCTGGCTCTGGGGGTCGGTCTGACGCCGGGTGATTTCCGGCGCATATTCACAAAACCCAAAGCGCTGCTGGTGGGCGCGGTTCTGCAATATATTTCGCTGCCATTGCTGGCGATTGCGATAGTGGCATTCCTGCCCGCTCCGCCGGTTTTGAAGGTGGGTATTGTCCTTCTGGCGGCCTGTCCTGGTGGTACGACATCCAACCTGCTTACCCACATGGCGCGCGGCGACGTGGCGCTTTCAATATCGCTGACGGCGCTCACCAGCCTCACCTCCATGTTCACTGTGCCGGTTGTGCTGATGATTGCGCTGGCGCTCTTCATGGGACCGGAAGCGCCTTCGGTGGGCCTTGTCACCACAGGACTTGTCATCTTCCTGCTGACGGTTGTGCCGGTTGGCATCGGCATGACGATCCGCCAGTTCGCGCCGAAGGTTGCCAATGTGCTGGACCGCCATTCGCGCCTGCTGTCGGGCATCGTGTTCACCGCGGTCGTGCTGGCAACGCTCATAGCCGACCGCGATGAGCTGGTGGCGCGCTTTGCAGAGGCCGGGCTGATCGCGCTCAGCCTGAACGTGGCGGCCATGCTGGTCGCGTTCTCTGTGGCGAGCCTTGTCATGCTGAAGATGAAGCAGCGTATCGCCCTGACGCTGGAATGCGGGCTGCAGAACGCCACGCTCGCGATCGTCGTGTCGGTATCGATGCTGGGCAGCGTTTCTTACGCCGTGCCTGCCGCGATCTATGGCTTGCTCATGTTCGTAACCGCAGGCGCCTTCATATTGTGGGCGCGCCGCTGGTCAGGGGTGGCGTCGCGGGCCAGGCGCCGGGTGGTGGGTTAAACCCGCCTATCGACTCTGACTCCCCTTCCCGCGTCATTCCGGGCGGAGCGAAGCGCAGACCCGGAACCCAGAAAGAAGCTGCGCGCTGCCTTCACAGCGTTCATGATGGGTGAATGCGCGAACGGGAATTCCAGCCAGCGGTCTACATGCTCGCCAGCCGCCGCAACGGAACGCTCTATTGCGGGGTGACAAGCGATCTGGTGAGGCGCGTGTTCGAGCATCGCGAGGGGCGCGCCTCGGCCTTCACGCGCCGCTATGGCGTCAACCAGCTCGTCTGGTTCGAGATGCATTCCATGATGGATCACGCCATCGCGCGTGAGACGCACATCAAGGGGTGGAAGCGCCAGTGGAAGCTCGAACTCATCGAAGCCATGAACCCGGACTGGCGCGACCTTTACGAGACCCTGTTTTGAAAAGGCTGGGTTCCGGGTCTCGCCAGAGGCTCGCCCGGAATGACGCATGAGATGGAGTTGCGCGGGTCAAGCGAAGCGTCTCGAAGGACGAGGTAAATCATCCCTAAACCCGCTTCAGGGCCGCGTGCAGGCTTTGCAGATCATCGGGCAGGGGTGTTTGGAAGACCATTTCCTCGCGCGTTGACGGATGGACAAAGCCCAGTACCGAAGCATGCAGGGCCTGCCGGCCCAGCGCCTTGATCTCGGGCAGGTCGGGAACGCCTTTAAGCTGGCTGGTCTTTTGGGGACCGTATACCCGGTCGCCGATCAGGGCATGGCCCAGATGCTCCATGTGAACACGGATCTGATGCGTCCGGCCCGTCTCCAGCCGGCATTCCACCAGCGCGGCGAGGGGCGTGCCGATGGGTGCCTTGGCTTCCTGCCCGTAAATCTCCTGCACCTGATAATGGGTGATGGCGTCCTTGCCGCCAGCGCTTTCCCATTTGAGTACCGCCATTTTCAGCCGGTCGCGCGTCGAGCGGGCAAGCCGTGTGGCGATCACCCCTTCGCGCGGACGCGGCGCGCCGCGCGTGAACGCCAGATAGGCGCGCTCGACCGTGTGCTTCGCGAACTGCTTGGAGAGGTAACGATGGGCGATGTCGTTCTTGGCGACAACCAGAACACCGGACGTGTCCTTGTCGATGCGATGGACGATGCCGGGCCGCTCCACCCCGCCAATCCCTGAAAGGCTGTCCTTGCAATGATGGAGCAGGGCATGCACCAGCGTGCCGGTCCACGCGCCGGCGCCGGGATGTACCGTCAGGCCCGCCGGCTTGTTGATGACGATCAGGTCGTCATCCTCGTGCAATATGTCGAGCGGAATGTTTTCCGGCTTGGGCACAGCTGGTTCCAGCGCGGGCATGGTGAGGGTGTAGATATAACCCTCGCGCACCTTGGCTGAAGGATCGGTCAGCGCTTCGCCGTTCACGGCCAGAGCGCCGCCCTCGATCAATGCCTTGCAGCGGGAGCGCGACAGCTCCGGCCATTGTCCGGTAATCCAGCGGTCCAGCCGCTCACCGGCATCATCCGCTCCGGCTTCGATCTGACGGGTGTCTGGTGGGTTCACTGCTTGCATCCTGCCCGGGAGATTGCTGCGCCATGCGTGCTTTTTGTGCAACGCGTCAGTGTAATGCTGCAGCGCGTCAAAGTTCTGTAACATGAATGAAGCGTGCCCGTCACATTAGCGGCGTAGCAGCGGTCCCTCGACGCGGCAAGTGTGCCGCACGCTTTGGGCGAGGGAGCCATTATCATGATCCGCAAGTCAATCCTCATGTCTGCCGTCGCACTGGGTGCGGTATCGGCCCCGGCCTTTGCCGAGCTGAACGAGACGGCGCAGCCGGTTGAAGTGATCCGCGTGACGACGCAGTTCCGTGAGCAGTCCCTCGCCGAAGTGCCGGTAAACGTCACCGCCTTCAATGCCGAGCTGATCGACCGGCTCGACATCCGCAATCTGGAAGATATGGCCGCGTTCACGCCGGGCCTGGTGGTGCAGGAGCAGAGCCCGAACAATACCGGTTATTCGCTGCGCGGCATCACCACAGATAGCGGCGATACCTATGCGGAATCGCGCGTGGCGATCTTCCAGGACGGCATCTCGATCACCCGTTCGCGCGGTTCCTATGTCGAGCTGTTCGACATGGAGCGCATCGAGGTAGCCAAAGGCCCGCAGCCGACCCTGTTCGGGCGCGGCGCGCTCATTGGCGGCATCAACCTGATCCAGAACAAGGCCGAGGATGATTTCTCCGCATCGGCTTTTGCCGGAATTGGCAATTATGACCAGCGCGAGGTCGGTGGCCACGTCAATTACGGGCTTGGCGACGGGCTGGGCCTGCGTCTGGCCGGTGTACACCGCAGCCGTGACGGCCATATCGACAATCTGCTGGGCGGCACGCTGCAGGGCCGCGATGTCAGCGCGGTGCGCGGTGTATTCTCCGCCCGCCTGGATAACGGGTTCAGCTTCGACCTGATCGGCAATTATCAGGAAGACAATGGTCCGGGCACCTCGTTCAAGTCCGGCGTACTGCCGACCCCGGGCGGTGATACCAGCCCGTACACGTCAGCTGCGCTCTTCACCTTCCCCGGTTTTGAAAACGATCAGGGCCTTGGCCTGGAGCGTACGGTCTGGGGCGTGACGGCACTCGCAGAATACGCCCTGAGCGATGCCTGGACGCTCAGCTCGATCACCGGCTACCGCCAGTTTGACTCCCGCGAAGTGTTCGACCCGATCGGGGCGGGCCTTGATCTCATCAACCTTGCCGAGGATGCGCGCGGGCGCCAGTCCAGCCAGGAATTCCGCCTGACTTATGATGCCGGTGACCGCGTGGCCGCCGTGATCGGGGGCACCTGGTTCTACGAATCCGGTACCCAGCGCATCCCGCTCATCGTCAATGAGGCGCGTGCTCAGGCTCTTCTGCTGCAGACCCCCGCTGTTCAGGCCCAGTTTGCCCAGCAGCTGGGTGTTCCCACCGCGGCGCTCTTCCCGACGCTGAGCTTCCTGCTGGGTGTGCCTGCAAGCGACTTCACCAATATCTTCAACCCGTTCCCGCTGTCGATTGGCGGCACGCTGGCGGCCGGCGTTCCCGTGCCGCTCGGCCTTTACCAGGAAGAAGCCGCCAATTCGGGCCGCACCGAGGCGTTTGATCTGTTCGGCGAGATCACGCTGCGCGCCACGGACCGGCTCAGCATCACCGCCGGTCTGCGCTATACCGACGAAAGCAAGCACACGTCGGGTTATGGCGGCTTCGTCAACGCACCGAACCTGATCGTGGGCGGTCGCGCCCTGCTCCTGCCGGGCACGCCCAATGGCGAGGTGGTCAGTCAGTCAGCCAGCTTCAACGACGTGACCTGGCGCGTGGTGGCGGCCTATGAGGTCAATGACCGGCTGAACACCTGGGTGTCCTACGCGCGCGGGCGCCGTCCTGACGTTCTGGCGCTGGACACGACCGCTCCGGGCTTCTTCTCCATTGCACCAGCCGAGATCGTGGACTCGCTTGAAGCCGGCGCCTTTCTGACGCTGGACCGCGGCACCGTTTCCGGCTCCATCTTCCGGTCGGAATACGAGAACTTCCAGTCCAGCCAGTTCGATCCGTTTGACGGTTCGCTGGTGCCGACGAATGCCGGTGAAGCCACCCAGTACGGCCTCGAACTTCAGGCCAATTACGCGATCACCGACGCGATCGAGGTCTACACCACCTACGCCTACAACCTGGCCAAGATCAACGACACGCTGGGCGGGGCGCCGCAGGAGTTTGGCGGCAACCGTTTCCGCTACGCGCCTGAGCACGCTGTATCCATCGGTGTGCGCGCCGAGCTGTTCTCTAATGAAATGGGTACGCTCAGCCTGCTTCCGGCCTATAGCTGGCAGTCCCACATCTTCTTCGATGAGGACAATCAGCGCTTTGCCGGTGTGCGTCAGGACTCCTACGGCCTCTTGCGTGCCCGTCTGCGCTTTGAAAGCGCCGACATGCGCTGGTATGGCGAGGCCTTCGGCAACAACCTCACCGATGAGCAGTATCTCATCGATGCCGGCAATACCGGGGCGACATTTGGCCTGCCGACCTTCATTGCCGGTTCGCCGCGCACCTATGGCGTCCGTCTGGGCGTAAACTTCTAAGCAGCACACGGCCGGGGGGCGGTGCAAAGAGGGCCGGGCCACTGCTTGAAAGAGCAAAGGGTCCGGCCCTTTTTCTTGTGCCTGTCACATTGGGCGGGCATCTTCGCTGACAGACAAATCAGGGTAAGGGCAGGATCATGGTCAAACGTATCGATCTGACGCGCAGGGGCGCGCTTCTGGCGGCGGCGGGTGTGGGGGCGGGCCTTGCTGCCTGTTCACAGGAAGCGCCGCGCTTTGATCCGCTGCCCGCCCCTGAGGGTCCGTTCAAGCACGGCGTAGCATCCGGCGACCCCGATCAGACCAGCTTTATGGTCTGGACCGCCGTCACGGCTGATGGCGATGTCCGCGCCACGCTGGAAGTGGCTACGGACGAAAGTTTCAACACGGTTGTGGAACGCCGCGAAATCAGTCCGCGCGAGGGCGTGATCGCCATTGATGGCGCACTGCCGGTCAAGGCCCTGGTTGAGGGGCTGGAGCCGGGACGGGTGTATTTCTACCGCTTCCGTCACGGTGATGAGGTGTCCCCGGTGGGCCGCACCCGTACGCTTCCCGAGGCCGGTGTCGACCGTTTCCGTATCGCGGCCTTTTCCTGCTCGAACTATCCGTTCGGCTTTTTCAATGCCTACCGCGATGCCGCCGACCAGGGCGATTTCGATCTCGTGGTGCATCTGGGCGACTACATCTACGAGTACGGTTATGGCGGGTACGGGACTGCCGACGCGGAGCGCCTGTCGCGCATGCCTGACCCCATGCATGAAATCCTCACCGAGGAAGACTATGCCCGCCGTCATGCACTCTACTGCTCCGACCCTGACCTGCAGGCGCTCAAAGCGAGCGCGCCATGGATCCTGATCTGGGACGATCACGAAACGGCCAACGATGCCTGGCGCCATGGCGCGGAGAACCATGATCCCGAGACGGAAGGTGATTGGGCCACCCGCCGGGACAATGCGCTGCGCGCCTGGCATGACTGGCTGCCGGTGCGCGAGGCCGAACCGCTCAAAGCGCGCTATGGCGCGGTGGAAATCGGTGATCTCGCAACGCTGATCTTTGTGGAAACCCGTCTGACGGCACGCTCGGAGGAGCTGACCCTCGACACCTTCCCGATCCCTGTGGAATCCGATCCCGAAGACCCTGAAAACAGGGAAGCCGTGCAGCGCTGGCGCGATGAGGTTATCGGGGATCCCGAACGCCGCCTGATCGATGACGAACAGCGCGCCATGATTGGCGGGGCACTGAACGCGTCCGTGCAGGCGGGCAAGCCGTGGCGTATCATCGCCAACCAGGTGCTGATGGGGCGCCTCGAAGCGCCCAACTACCTCACCCAGACACCGTTCTGGCTGCGTACCTATATGCGCCTGCAGGGCGGGTTCAACTGGCATTTCGCCCAGCGGACCGCGCACGGCGTGCCGCTCAATCTGGACAGCTGGGACGGATTTCCGGCGGACCGGGAGCGCCTCTATCAGACGGTGCGTGATGCGGGTGCCGACATCGTCGTGCTGACCGGGGACACCCATAACACCTGGGTCAATGATCTGCATGACGCGCAAGGAAACCGGGTCGGCACCGAGTTTGGCGTCACTTCCGTAACCAGCCCCTCGCCCTTTGAAACGGTGAATGCGCCGGGCGTCGATTTCGGCACGATGGCTGAGGACCGCAACGCGGAAATCCTGCGCAATAATGCCTGGGACAAGGGCTATACCCGCCTGACCCTGACGCGCGATGAGCTGATTGCCGAGCAAATGATCCTGTCCACCATCAAGGATCGCGAGTTCTCGATCCGCCCTGATAGTGTCTGGCGCGTCCGCCCGGCCAATGGCGGGCCGGTGCAGCAGGTAGAACGGCTGGGCTGAAACGAAAACGGGCGGCCCTGAAGGCCGCCCGCCGGTCGTCTCAAACAGGCCTGTCTATTGAGGCTGTCCCATCGCGGCTTCGGCCTGCGCATTGATGCGCGCGGCCAGTTCGGGGTCGCTCTGCGAGCCCGCCGCGATAGCGGTGTATTCTTCGACGCTCAGGCCGCTCTGCTCGACTGCGGCGTGCAGCTCAACCTGGGCTTCCTGCTGGACAGCCATGGCAGCTTCCTCATTCTCCGCCGCGTCCAGCTGGGGCTGATAGGTCTGGATAATCATGTTCACACTCTGGACCGCGGCGATATACGAACCAATCTGCTCGTCGGTCACGCTGGCGGAGTCAGCCGGGGCGGGCTGCTGCATCGGCGCGGCGCCTTGCTGGGCGAAAGCAGCCGGCACGGAGGCGCCAGCGGCGAGCATGGTGGACGCCAGCACGGCTGTCAGGAATGATTTTTTCATGGGTAAGTCCTTTCCCGGTTGCGGAAAATAAGCGCTGTATTGCGCGTGATATGACGGGAACGTTTCAACAGTAACATCGTTCCTGATGAGTATCACCTCAAATGCTGTAATTCATAAATCTGCTCGTCGGCCGCAGCCATCATTACAAATATGTTATAAATTGATTGCAAGGCTTATTTGCCAGCATTTATATTACTGAACATATGTAGAATTTGATTTATACGCGCATGGATCGGTGTGAAGCCGCCATTGCCTGCGCCAGCGCTGACCTTCCGCAGCCAGCCATGGCGCAGGCATGAAAAAAGCCCGCCGCAGGACGGCGGGCTTTTCACCAATGGCCGGGCTTGACCCTTAGCGCTTGGATTGCTCGCACAGGCGCATGAAGCGCTCGCGCAGTTCCGGATTGGCCTTGAACTCGCCGGTAAAGGTCGTGGTGATGGTGGAGACGTGGGGGTGATGCACACCGCGCGTCGTCATGCACTGGTGCTTGGCGTCCACGAAGATGGCCACACCGCGCGGCGCCATCGCGTCATTGATGGCATCGGCGATCTGGGCGGTCATCGTCTCTTGCGTCTGCAGGCGCTTGGAGAAGGCTTCGACCACTTTGGCGATCTTGGAGATGCCGACGACCGCACGGTCCGGCAGATAGGCGACGCACGCCGTGCCAAGGATCGGGGCCATATGGTGCTCGCAATGGCTCTCCACATCGATATGGGTGAGCATGACCATGTCGTCATAGCCCTGCACATCTTCAAAGCGCTTGCCGAGAATCTTGGCGGGGTCTTCGTGATAGCCGCGGAACCATTCTTCATAGGCCTTGACCACGCGCTTTGGCGTTTCGATCAGGCCTTCACGGCGGGGGTCGTCACCGGCCCAGCGCAGCAGGGTGCGAACGGCCTCTTCGGCCTCCTCGCGGCTGGGGCGCTGAACAGGTTCAAGTATTTCGGCGGCAGAGCCGAGGTCGGTTTTTTTCAAAATCGCGTCCATGAAGGGCGGATCCTTTCGTTGTCGGGTCCCGGCCAATGCCTTGCGGCGTGGCCGGTATAGTGCCGGTTTCCGGATCCAGCGGCGGGGCGGGCTTTTGGAAGGCCCTTGTCACATGCTCCAGCGCCGGGGCTTGCAGTCCGGTGGAAAAGACCATGCTTCTCCGTGGGCTGCCATGCATATATGGCGTCATTTCGCCGTTTCCACTGCGTCATGACGTCTTTTCTTTCTAGCGTGCCTGCTGCGCTGTCACAAGCATGTGAGGCCAGTGTGCTCCGCACACCGCTTTGGGGCTGCGCAAGGCGCGCGCTTGAGCTACATAGCGCTCATGACCGACATATTCCTTTACGACACTGCCAGCCGGAGCCGCCGCCGCTTCGTTCCCGCCAACCGTGAGCGGGTGACGATGTATGTGTGCGGCCCCACAGTGTATGGCCCCGCCCATATCGGCAATTTCCGCCCGGCCGTGGTGTTTGACGTATTGTTCCGCCTGCTGCGCGAGGCCTATGGCGCAGATCATGTGGCCTATGCGCGCAATTTTACTGATGTCGATGACAAGATAAATGCGGCTGCGGCTAGCGAAGGTGTTGATATTTCGGTGATCACCGACCGTTTCACCAAAATCTACCACGCCGACAGCGATGCGCTCGGCATTATGCGGCCCACCTTCGAGCCGACCGCGACCGGACATATGGCCGAGATGATCGCCATGATCTCCGGCCTGATCGAGGCGGGCCACGCTTATGAGGCTGAAGGCCATGTCCTCTTCTCGGTGAAGAGCTATGAGGCCTATGGCAGGCTTTCTGGCCGCTCGCTTGACGAGATGATTGCCGGGGCGCGCGTCGAGGTGGCGCCCTACAAGAAAGATGCGGCTGATTTCGTGCTCTGGAAGCCGTCAAAGCCGGGCGAGCCGGTCTGGGAGGCGCCTTTCGGTGCGGGCCGTCCGGGCTGGCATATCGAGTGCTCGGCGATGATCGCCAAGACGCTGGGCGAGACCATCGACATTCATGGCGGTGGTATCGATCTGGTCTTCCCGCACCATGAAAACGAGGTCGCCCAGTCCGCTTGCGCCCATGGCAAACCGCTGGCCAATTACTGGCTGCATAACGGTTTCCTGTCGATGGACACCGAGAAGATGTCCAAATCGCTCGGCAATGTGATCCGCCCGAGCGAGCTGATCGCGCGCGGCATTCGCGGGGAGGTGATCCGCTATGGCCTGCTGACCGGCCATTACCGCGCCCCGCTGGACTGGAATGACAAGCTGATCGAGCAGAGCCGCAAGGCGCTGGACCGGCTCTATGGCGTGCTGCGCCGCTTGGGCGATGTCGAGGCGGCGGACGTGCCAGTGCCGGCATCCGTGCTTGAGGCGCTGGGCGATGACATCAACACGCCGAAAGCCTTTGCGGCTGTGTTTGAAATCCTCGCCCGTGCCAACAAGGCCGCTTCGCCTGAGGAGAAGTCCACAGCCAAGGGCGAGCTGCTGGCGGCAGGCCGCGTGCTGGGCTTCCCGCGGGAGGAGCCCGACAGCTGGTTTGGGCTCGACAGCATCGATGCGGACCGGCGTGCTGAAATCGATGCCCTGCTCAACGAGCGGCAGGCCGCGCGCGTGGCAAAGGACTTCGCTAAAGCCGACCTGTTGCGCGCGCAGATCGATCTAATGGGCATTCTGGTAGATGATACACCCGAAGGCCCTGTCTGGCGGATGAAGGCGATAGAGGAGGCTTGAGCGCCGCCGTGACGACGCCCGACCCCTATTCGCGGGATGTCATCGCGCTGGCGGCGGCCATCCCGCACCTGAAACGGCTGGACGCGCCACACGTGACCGTGCGCAAGGTCTCGCGCCTGTGCGGATCGCAAGTGACGCTGGACATGAACCTTGCCGATGGCCGCGTCAGCGAGATTGGCTGGGATGTCTCCGCCTGCGCGCTGGGGCAAAGTTCGGCCAGCATTCTGGGCAGCGTCATTATCGGCGCAGACCGGCACTTGCTGGCCGAGGGGCTCGATACGCTCAACGCCCTGCTGAAAGGCACTCCGGTGCCGGACAATAGCCCTTTTCGGGCCCTGCGCGTGCTGGAACCGGCTGCACAATATCCCGCTCGGCATGGCTCCATCCGCCTGGCCTTCGAGGCGGCGTTGGAAGCGTTCGACCGGGCCGCCGCGCGCGAAAGATGAATATCTGTCATGTGTTGTCAGAAAAAAAATGCGCAAACGCCCCAGAAGTGGATTGGAATTGCGGCCATCACGGCCTACAGGTGGACCTTGTCGCCGGTATTTTACGCCTTCGGTGTGCGGTGCCGGCATGAGCCCAGCTGTTCGCTCTATGCCATGGACGCCATCATGGCGCAGGGCCTCTGGCGGGGTTCTTGGCTGGCGCTGGGCCGTATCGGCCGGTGCAGGCCGGGAGGGACGCACGGGTATGATCCGGCGCCGTTAACGCGGACCGGCGTACCCTGGTGGAAAATCTGGGCCTTCCGGGGAACGGATGGACCGGCAATAGAGTAGATCAGCTGTAAAAGCGGCACACGAGGGGCAGTAATGAGTTCGGGGGGGCGCATAAGCGCGGTAATGGTCAGTTACCGGACCGGGCCGGTCCTGTTTGACTCGATCCGCTCGGTCCTGAGCGACCCGGATATTCACGAGCTCGTGCTCGTCAATCACGATAATCCGACCAATGTCACCGTCCGTCTGGATACCATGGCGGCGGCTGAGCCGCGCCTGAATGTGATCCACACAGGGGCCAATCTCGGCTTTGGCCGCGGGTGCAATATCGGCGCGCGGTCAGCGTCGGGTGACTACATATTGCTGCTCAACCCCGATACGCTGATCGCACGCGGCGCTGCCCGTATCATGGTTTCCACGGCGCAGACCCTGCCGCCGGTATCCATTGTCGGCGCCCGCATTCTGAACACGGATGGCACCGAGCAACGCGGCGGCCGCCGGGGTGGCCTAACCTTGATGTCGGCCATGCTCAGCTTTACCGGCCTTGCCCGGATCCTGCCCGGCATTCGTGACTTCCACCGTGAAAACGAGCCTCTCCCCTCCGGCCCGGTGGAGGCTCCGTCCGTATCCGGCGCGGCCATGCTGATGAGCCGCGAGACCTATCGCGCCCTGAAGGGCTTTGACGAACGTTATTTCCTCCATGTGGAGGATATCGATATCTGCGAACGGGCTCGGCGGATGGGCGGCAGAATCGTCTTTGAACCCCGCGCAGCCTTTGTTCATGTCGGCTCGACAAGCTCGGCCAATATCCTCCTTGTCGAGTGGTACAAGGCAAAGGGTCTGAACCTGTTTTTCCGCACCTATTCCGGTCCTGCCGGCCAGCTGGCGCTGGTGGTGGCCGGTCCGCTCATGACAATGGCGCTTCTCGGCCGCGCTCTTCTGATCCGCGTGAATGTGCGCGCTTCGCAGGCCCGTAACCGTGTTCGCGCCCGCCTGCGTCTGGCGCAGCGGCGAAGGAATGCAGGCGACTAGGCCGGCCCGGCTTTCGCCGGAAACGCGCCCGCCTTGGCCAGCGCCGATTGTATCGGGTGTTTGAGGGCGGTTTCTTCCAGCCAGTGCGCAACCGAAATCATCCGGTCCAGATCAATACCGGTGTCAAACCCGGCCCGCTCCAGCATGTAGACAACGTCTTCAGTGGCGACGTTGCCCGTGGCGCGCGGAGCAAACGGGCATCCGCCAATTCCGCCCGCGGACGCATCGATAATGGTGACGCCGTTCTGTACCGCTGCATGGATATTGGCCAGCGCGGTGTTGCGTGTGTTGTGGAAGTGCAGGCGCAGCTTCAGGGATGGCGCAGCGTCGCGCACAATGCGTATCGCGCGCTCCACGTCCCAGGGGGTGGCCACGCCGATCGTGTCGCCCAGCGCAAATTCGACGGCTCCAGCGGCTGCAGCCCGCGCCGCCAGCATACCCAGAATGCCCGGATCGACCTCGCCATCGAACGGATCGCCAAAGGCGACCGAAACCGTAGCCGAGAGCGGGATGCGCGCATCATGCGCCAGCACCGCAATCCGGTCGAGAAGGTCGGCGGTTTCCTCCGGCGTGGCGTTCTGGTTGGCCTTGCCAAAGCCTTCAGATGCCACCAGCACATAGTTGATCTCGTCGCAGCGCGCTTCGATCGCCCGGCGCATGCCGCGCTCATTCAGGGCCAGGCCGATATAGGAAACGTCCTTGTCACGGGGTACGGCGTCCATGATTTCGGCAGAATCGGCCATGGCAGGGACAAGCTTCGGATTGACGAAGCTGGCCGCCTCCATGCGCGTCACGCCGGCCTCTACCAGCCGGCCGATAAATTCCAGCTTTACCGGCGTGGTCAGCAAGGTCTTGTCGTTCTGCAGCCCGTCGCGCGGTCCAACTTCAACAATGTCGATCTTCCGGCTCATGGCCCGATCAGCTCCTGACAGCAGCGCAATCGCCCGTGCGGGCGATCAGCAGGGATGTGGCGCGTCCGCGCGAATAGTTGAAGCCCTCAATCTCACGTACACCACACGCGTTCGCGCGAAGCGCATCAAGGAAGCTGGCGGCAACGGACGCCGGCTCGTCTTCCTGCGGGAGGCGCGACAGGTCGATGATCAGGAGCTGTTCGGCAGAGAAGTCGCCGGACAGGGCGGCGAGTGCCGGAAAATCCATCAGATCGGTATCGCTGCGCAGGGCGAAAGCAAGGCTCGGCTCGGTATAGCTGGAGCGGATCACGGTCTGCAGGCTGAGCCAGTCCTGCGCATGAACAAGGGCGGCGGCATCGCGCGAGGGAAATAGATTCGTCTGCGGCGCGATGATCCCGCGCCCGGCCGTCTGCCAGACCAGCCCGGCCAGCACTGCGCACAGCACAGCCGGGCCTGTTCGTGAGCGCGTAGCCAGCACGATGGCGCCGATCGCTGCGGCGATGATCATTACCGCCAGCACCGACGCCAGGACAACGGGCCCGTTATACTGATGGCTGAGAAGGAAGAGAATTGCGCCAAGGAGCAGGCTGGCGGCGACCATCAGCCCTGCCCCGAGCCACCGCCAGAGCGCCGGTGTTGCCTGCCACGCAAGGACGCCCCAGGCAGCGAAGATGGCAAGGGCAGGGTAGGCAGGCAGCACGTAGTGCGGCAGCTTTGTCGGCAGGAGCTCGAACACGATCCAGAAGGGGATGCTCATCACGATGAGCATGCGCGCGGCCGCAGCGTGCTCACCGCCGGAACGTATGGCGGAAATGCCAGCGCGAAGCCCCGCCGGCAGGAAGAGTATGGCCGGGAAGAAGAGAAAGCTTAGCAAAAGGATGTGATAGCCCGGTAATCCGCCATGGCTTTCATGGCCGGTGACGAGCTTGGGTCCCAGATCATCGCCGAGCGCTTCACGCAGGAAATCGCCGCCGGTGGCAATCTGCACCGAGATCAGCCAGGGCAGAAGGATCAGCGTTGCCAGCACAGGGCCGGGCCAGAAGGCGAGTGGCCGCAGCCAGTTCCAGCGCTGCTCCCACAACGCCAGCCCGATGGCCGCCAGCGCCACAGCCATCGGCGTCACCGGCCCTTTGACCAGCGCGCCGAGCGCCATCAGCACCCAGAGCGCGACCGCCCAGCGCTTTGCTGCTTCTGGCGGGCCGGTTCTCAGCCGAATGAGCGCATAGAGCGCCCAGATGGTGAGCCCTGCCAGCATGGCGTCGGTCTTGGCGATGCCACTTTCAATCCCCAAAAGCACGCTGGCGCCCAGCAGAACGCCGGCGTAAAGGCCCGCCGGATGCCCCAGCAGCCTGTTGCCTAGCGCCAGGGTGCCAAGCGCGGCAAGAACAGCGCCTAGCGTTGATGCGAGCCGCCAGGCCCAGATCTGGCGGTTCTCAAGCGCGCCGCTAATGGCTTCGCCCGCGGAGACCGTGGCCAGCTGTATCCAGTGAATGCCGACCGGCTTCTTGTTGCGGTCTTCATCCAGAAAACTGATGCGCACCCAATCGCCGGTTTCGAGCATTTGCGCTGTTGCCTGGGCAAAGCGGGCCTCGTCCCTGTCGAGAGCAGGCAGGGAAAAAACGCCGGCCATCGATGCGGCAAGCGTCACGGCCACAACGATCAGCCAGCCTGGGCGCTGCTGCATCACAGTGCGGACAAGGCGCATCATCTCGGCCCCATAACGGCGTTGCACAATGTAGCCCATTGCATATTCACGCTGGCATGGGCCCGGCTATTGGGTATGTATCGGGTTGGAAGTTGCCGCAAGGCTTGCGGCCGAATGAAGGTGTAATCTGATGTCATCGCTTGCCCCTGCCGTTTCTGTCGTGGTCCCCATGCATAATGAGGAAGGCAATGCTGGCGCGCTCGTGCGCGAGATCGCAGCAGCGCTTGCCGGACAGGCGTTCGAGATTGTCGCTGTAAACGATGCCAGCAAGGATGGCACGCTGGCCGAGCTGCAGGCCGTCAAGGCGGAGGTGGCACAATTGCGCATCGTCAGCCACCGCAATAATGCAGGCCAGTCACGTGCGGTCCGCACCGGCTTCATGATGGCCCGCGCGCCGGTTGTCTGCACGCTTGACGGGGATGGACAGAACCCGCCTGCGGATCTGCCTGCCCTCATAGCGCAGCTTACCCGGGATGGCGCTCCCGGAGCGCTCGCCATGGTAGGCGGCGAGCGCGTGGGGCGGCAGGACAGCGCCTGGAAGAAATTCGCGTCGCGCGTCGGCAATGGCATCCGCAAGCGGCTTCTCAATGACGAGGCGAAGGACACAGGCTGTGGCATCAAGGCGATGCGCCGTGAGGCGTATCTGGCTCTGCCCTATTTCGATCACCAGCATCGCTTCCTGCCGGCGCTAATGAAGCGCGAGGGCTATATTGTGGAATTTCACCCCGTAAGCCACAGGCCGCGCACGGCAGGCACATCAAAATACACGAATATTGGACGTCTTTTCGCCTCGATCAGTGACATAATGGGGGTGATGTGGCTCAATAGCCGCTCCAGGCAAACGGGGGGATGGGAGGAATCCTGAAGTCCCGGAACGCCAAAGGTGAGGAGTATCGCCATGGCAACTGGCGCAGGTAGCGGTGTATTCATGGGCGTAGAAGCGGCACGCCGCCGGAGACGGGGCGGCCCGGTGAGGAGGGGGCTTTCCATGTTTAGCATATTTCCGAAGCTGATTATTCCGATGGTGATCTATGCCATCATCGCTTTTATCGGCGGGGCAGATACGGTGGCAGCGCGGCTTGCTGACCCGCTGTTCGAGATAGGCATGATGTCTGGCGCCACATGGGGGCTGACGCCGGGCGACCTGATCCTGATGCTGGCCCTGCTGTTCCTGTTCGTTGAGATGGTGAAATCGTCAGACACGGGCACGGCGTCCATCATCAATCACGGCATGTCCATGCTGGTGTTCGTTATCGGGCTGGTGCTGTTCCTTCTGGTCGGCCAGTTCGCCACCTCGGTCTTCTTCCTGCTGGTGCTGATGGCCCTGCTGGATACGGTGGCCGGCTTCATCGTCACCATTGTTGCGGCGCGCCGCGACCTTGCAGTAGGTGGCGACGTCTGAGCCAGGGGCTGAGACGTCAAGGCAAGCGGGCCGCTCCTGTACCGGGAGCGGCCTTTTTGCTGCCGTTCAAAGGACGAGAAAGAAGACGCTGACGGCCAGAAGTGCGTCAGCCGCGCGCAGCAATAGCGGCTCGGTCCGGTTCATGCCCGGCGCTCCATGCGCGGGGCTTGCGGGGCAGGTGTAGCGGCCGCGCCGGCATAGCTCGCCCGGTAGCGCCGCCGCTCGGTCTCGTCGGCACGCAGCCCCCGGCGCTGCGAGGTGTGCAGCACTGGCACCCAACCGCTACCCGCCAGCGCCACTGCGTGACCTGAAACCATGCGCGCTGAAGCCACGGCCGGAGACGCCACCGGCGCAAGCGTTTCCGGGCGTGTCCGCGCGGTAGCGTCATCATTGCGGACAATGATGGCCGGGGGCGGGAAGGCGCCGGATACGGGTGTGACGGGTTCGCTCATGCGCAATGTCTGCGCAAGAACGGGGCCAGCCTTTACCCTTCGTAAACCTTTGTAAAAGGCCGGTTAACCGTGTCCAGCGAGCCGTTCTGGCGCACCCTGGCCCGGTAGCCGGTCAGTTGGTGTTCCTTAATGAAACACTAACGCCGCAACGCGTGCTGCCCGCCGTACATATAGCCGCTAGCCGCTAGCCGCCTGCCAGCTTGTCCAGCTTGGCGCGCATCGCCTCCAGCTCGTCACGCAGGGCTTTGACATCATCACTCTTGTCCCTGGCGGCAGGGGCTGGCGTGCCGCTATCCTGCTGGCCTGCGGCATTGAACGGGCTGAACACTTTCATGGCCTGCTCGAACATGGCCATGTTGCGCCGCGTCTGTTCTTCCAGAAGCGCCATCGAGCTTGCCGGTGAGCTCATGGCGCCTGTCATTTTCTCACGCAGCTCGTCCTGCTGGCGCATCAGCCCTTCCATCGACATTTTCAGATAGCCGGGGACAAAAGCCTGCATGGAGTCTCCGTAAAACCCGATCAGCTGGCGAAGGAATTCAACCGGCAGAAGATTGGCGCCCTTGGCCTCTTCCTCGAAAATGATCTGGGCGAGAACCCCGCGGGTCAGGTCTTCGCCGGTCTTGGCGTCGACGACCTCAAACTCCGCATTCTCTTTTACGAGGTCGCGCAAATGGTCGAGGGTCACGTACCGGCTGGCGGACGTGTCGTAGAGGCGGCGGTTTGCGTATTTCTTGATTGTGATCTTGCCGGACTTGGAATGTGCGCTCACGCTATGTCTCCCCCTGGGTTTGTTGCGCCGCATCGTTTTCTCGTGCGGTGTCAGATTCTGACGCGAACGCCCTCGACAACAAGCGGATTCGCGTTAAGAAAGACCATCGCGCGGTATGCGTCATGCTGCAAGCATGCTGCGCTTTTGCTGCGCACAATAGACGGCTCCGATCAAGAGGGCCATAGGGAGGGACTTCATGGCACGCACCGCTCTGGTGACCGGAGGAACGCGCGGCATCGGCAAGGCCATCTGCATCGCGTTGAAGGAGGCCGGGTATACGGTCGCGGCCAACTACGCGGGCAATGATACTGCAGCGGAAGCGTTCAGCAAGGAAACCGGGATTGCCGCCTATAAATGGTCGGTAGCCGATTATGAGGCTTGCGTGGCGGGTATTGGCCGGGTCGAGCTGGCTCATGGTCCGGTCGACATTCTCGTCAACAATGCCGGGATTACGCGCGATGCGCCCTTTCACAAGATGACCCCGCAGCAATGGCGCGATGTGATCGAGACCAATCTCTCCGGGGTCTTCAACATGACCCACCCCGTCTGGAACGGGATGCGCGAGCGCGGCTTTGGCCGCATCATCACCATTTCCTCGATCAATGGACAGAAAGGCCAGTTTGCGCAGGCCAATTATTCTGCTGCCAAGGCCGGTGACATTGGTTTTACCAAGGCTCTGGCCCAGGAAGGCGCCCGCAAGGGGATTACGGTCAACGCCATATGTCCGGGCTATATCGCCACCGACATGGTCATGGCCGTGCCGGAAAAGGTGCGTGAACAGATCATCGAGACCATCCCTGTCGGGCGGCTGGGCGAGCCGGAGGAAATAGCGCGCTGCGTGGCCTTTCTTGCGTCTGATCAAGCCGGTTTCATAACCGGCGCAACACTGACGGCCAATGGCGGCCAGTATCTGGTCTGAAGAGTCGACACCGCAAGAAAACGCGTCAAGGAATTGGCAAGGGGGCAGTTTCGCCGCGAAACTGCCCCTTTTTGCAGAGAGATTGTCGGCCATGAGCAGGGGAATCATCGCCCTTATGCTTGCTGTCGCCGGGGCTTGGGCGGCTTTGGCAAGCGACGGGCTTGGCCAGCAAAATCCGTTCTCGCGCCTGACGGGCCGGGAACAGCCGATTGAAGCATCCGCAGTCTGGTACGAGCGGGCTGATCGCCGTGGACGGCTGGTGCTCGACCGTTCTTCGGTGCCTGCCCTGCTCTGGCAGGAAGGCACGGCGGAAGTTCATGCCGTCTACTCCAACCGGGCTTCCGGCGGAGGCGAGGTTCTGCTCACCGATACAGACCGTGCGATTTTGCGGCTATCCAATCTGGGCGGCGCGACCTTTTTCCCGCCCGATGCCCCTGACGGTGTCATTGTCGAGCTGATCGGTCCGGCGCATACGCTGGTGGCACCGCCCGTGAGTGCAGCAGAATTACAGCGGGCCGCGCGCGATCTGGCTGATTCAGTGACGCGTATAAACCGCAACCAGGTCACGGTAGAGGTTCCCTCGCTCGGCCCATCCGACAACGCCTATCTGGCTGATACGCTGCGTCTGGCCCAGCTGGGCATTGACCGTGCCAATCGCCGGGCCTTGCGGGACCTGCAGTCTGTCCGGGTGCAGACCGGATCGCGTCCCGGCGCGGTCTATTCCGGGGGCACGCTGGAAATCACGATTGCGGCGGGGCGGGGCTATGCCGGCCGCCCCTCCTCGGAATTCATCAGGCGCGCGCTTGATCGCCGCTAGGCGTCAAGCAGCCACTAACGCGCATTGTGTAGTCCGGGCCGCCAGTGCGCAGGCGCCAGTTCAAAGCCGGAAAATTCAAAGCCCGGCGCCACCACGCAGCTGACAAGTGTCCAGGCGCCAAGGCTCTCGGCGGTCTGCCAATGACCTGCCGGGACTACGGCCTGCGGCCGCTCGCCCGACCGGAGATCAGCACCAAGGCGCAGGCTGCGGGCCTCCACACCATCGGCCGACAGGGTCATTACCAGCGGCGCACCCGCATGCCAGAGCCAGACCTCGCTGGCGTCCACACAGTGCCAGGCCGACACCTCGTCGGCGGCCAGCAGGAAATAGATGGCGGTGGAATGCGCCCGCCCGCCGGAGCTGTCCTTGTCCCGGAAAGTTTCGGCATACCAGCCGCCTTCGGGATGCTTCTGCATGGAAAGCATGCGAATGATCTCGTTCGCGCCGAGATCGCCACTGATCGACTTCATCAGAACTGGTCCTTTGCGCTGCGCACCGCCGCATAAACATCGGCATCACTGGCGGCTTCAAGGCCCAGCCGGCCGCGCAAGCCCGGATCATCCCAGCGCAGGAAGGGATTGGTCTGCTTTTCACGACCGAGGGGGAAGGGCGCGGTGGGCTTACCGGCTTTTCGCGCCGCTTCCACCTCGGCGCTGTAGGACTTCAGCGCAGCATTGTCCGGGTCGATACTCAGCGCGAAGCGGGCATTGGCAGCCGTGTATTCATGGGCGCAATAAACCGTAGCCGTATCGGGCAGCGCACGTAGCCGGGCAAGGCCTGCCTGTGCCTGCTGCGGCGTGCCTTCAAACAGGCGTCCGCAGCCCAGCGCGAACAGCGCATCACCGCTGAACAGAACATTTTCGCTCTCAAACCAGTAGGCGATGTGGCCGAGCGTATGCCCGCCAGTGTCGATCACCTCGGCCTCCAGCGCACCGAGCCGGATCCGGTCACCGGGTGACACGCGCGTGTCCACATGACCGATCTTGTCCGCTTCTGCAGCCGGAGCGGTGATGCGGGCACCAAACTGCTGTGCAATATCGGCATTGCCGCCGGTATGGTCCCAATGGTGATGGGTGTTCCAGATCTGGTGGATGTGCCAGCCGGCCAGCTCGGCCTCCGCGATGAGGGCCTTGCCGTCCGGCGTGTCGATGCTGGCTGTCTGCCCGGTTTCACTGCACCGGATCAGAAAGCCGTAATTATCGTCCAGACAGGCGATCTGGCGGATTTCGAGCATGGGCTGGCTCCTCCTTGCTGCGCGGCGCGGGTGTGCTGGCTTACACAAATGCCCTGTCCAACCTATCATCCCCGTCTTCAGAGGCGAGCCCGCCACCGCACCAGGAGCGCCATGCGTACCGAAGCGATCGAGATCGACAGATTCTACCGCTCGCAGCGCGGCGAGGCGGCCCGCACCATGGTCCACCGGCGCCTGCAGGCGCTATGGCCGCAGGTCAAGGGCCTCGACATGCTCGGCTATGGCTTTGCCGGTCCCTATCTGGAGCCGTTCCGCGAACATGCCCGGCGCGCGGTGGCTTTCATGCCCTCAACGCAAGGTGCGGTCGCCTGGCCAGACCGGCATGGCGAGCGGTGCGCGTCAGCCTTGGGCGAGGAAACGCGCCTGCCTTTTGCCGAAGCCATGTTCGACCGCATCGTGGCTGTTCACGCACTGGAGGAGGCCGATGATCTTCAGCGGCTGCTGCGCGAACTCTGGCGGGTACTGGCACCGGAAGGGCGCCTCGTCATCGTCGCGGCGCATCGGGCAGGGGCCTGGGCACGTGTTGACTCAACGCCTTTTGGTCATGGCCGCCCGTTTTCGCGTGGCCAGCTCACCCGGCTGCTGACGGGCGCGCTTTTTGAGCCGGTTGCCTGGGCACGGGCTCTGTATGCGCCCCCCTGGAACCTGTTCTGCGGACCGCGCCTGTCCGGCCTGTTTGAATCGGCAGGTGAGCGCGTCTGGCCCGGATTTGGCGGGCTTATACTGGTTGAAGCGGTCAAGCATGTCGGCGCGATAAGACCCACCGCCGCTGCCGTCCCGGTGCGGCGCAAGGCCCTTGATACCGCGCCCGGAGCCGCGCTATCCCCGCCTGAACCCAGCCGCACCCTCACCGCGAAGGACAAGAGCCAATGATCCCTGATCCCCGTCCGGGCATTCTCGACATCACCCCCTACAAGCCCGGCCTGCCGGCGCCCGCCGGGGCGGTGAAGCTGTCCTCGAACGAGAACCCGCTTGGCTGCAGCGAGAACGCGGCGCGGGCCTTCAAGGACGCAGCGGCGAAATTGCATGTCTATCCTGATGGCAGTGTATCCAGCCTGCGTGAAGCCATCGGCAAGGCCGAAGGCGTTGATCCGGCACGCATCGTTTGCGGTGCGGGCTCGGACGAAATCCTGCAGCTGATCGGCCGTGCATGGCTCGGCGCCGATGATGTGGTCCTGCAAAGCCAGTACGGCTTTCTGGTCTATCGTCTGGTGGCCATGCAGAGCGGCGCCAGCATTGTCAGCGCGCCGGAGCGTGACCACCGCACGGACATTGATGCCATGCTGGAGGCGGCGGCCGAACACAAGCCGCGCATCGTGTTCCTGGCCAACCCGAACAACCCCACGGGCACCTGGGTGCCGCGCGAGGACATCATCCGGCTGCGTGAGGGGCTGGCCGATGACTGCCTTCTGGTGCTCGACGCTGCCTATGGCGAGTTTGTCGATGATCCGGCCTTTGAGTCCGGCATGGGCCTTGTGGACCAGTACGACAACATCATCGTCACGCGTACCTTCTCCAAGATACATGGACTGGCGGGCCTGCGCCTGGGATGGGCCTATGCGCGTGAAGAGGTGATCGGCATTCTCAACCGGGTGCGCGGGCCGTTCAATGTCAGCGTGCCAGCCGTTGAGGCGGGCATTGAAGCCATTGCCGACACCGGCTTCATCACACGCTCAAAGCAGCATAATGCCCGCTGGGTGGACTTTCTGACCCAGCAACTGCGCGGCGTGGGCCTTGAGGTCACGCCTTCTGTCTGCAATTTCGTGCTGGTGCATTTCCCGTCAACGTCCGGCAAGACGGCTGACGATGCCAACCGGTTCCTGACGGCGAAGGGCCTGATCGTTCGCGACGTGAAAGCCTATGGCTTGCCGGATGCCTTGCGCATTTCCATTGGTCTCGACGACGATAACCGCCGCGTGGCCGGCGCACTGTCGGAATTTATGGGTTAGCCCCCGGCAAATCGTCCGCATCAGGTAGCTCCGGCGGCGATGGCAGCTGCCCCGTCAGGGGGCCGGCCTCGCCGATACGCACGGGGCCCAGGAAGATGCCGCCTTGCTGGAAGCGGAATGGCAGCGCCACGCCCTGATCCCGGCGTGGCGCCATCATCAGGGCAAGGCGCAGAGCCTCACCATCGCTGGAGCTGACGACACCGCCTGCCACCAGGGCGGCGACCAGGCTTTCCGGTTCTGTCACCATGACGGAAAGGCGCCCTTCAGGACGCAGCATGGTGTCCACGCCCATGGCGCCTTCGCCGCCCAGACGGGCATTGCCCCAGTGCAGCTCCGCCATGGCGATCTCCGCCCGCCCGCCGCTCTCGCTCCAGCTGGCAAGATTGGCGTCGGCAGCCAGCGCACTCCAGTGGGAGAGCGTTGTATCGGTACGCATCAGTTCTATCCGGCGGCCGAACGCGTTGGCCGTGCGCTCATCCAGCTGATCGGGACCCAGTTCCAGGCCGCGCATTTCAACGCGGATCCGCATCCGGTCTTCATCGACCAGCTCGCTGGACAGAACCAGCTGATCGAGCGCCTCGATCAGAACGTCCCCGCCTTCGCGTTCGATCAGGCGGAACTCTTCCAGCTCTGCCCCGGCGCGCACCGTGCCGGCACGGCTTGAGGCCAGGCTGACGCGTGCGCGCGCTGCGGTGGCCAGCAGGGCGCTGGTTTCCTCATCGCCTTCAAAATCCAGCTCTGCGGGGCTGGCGAACGCAATAATCCAGTGAGAGAGATTATAGGGCAGGGCGCTTGCTGACAGTTCGGGCATCGCCATGCGCCAGCCGCCATCTTCCGGCGGTGCGATGATTTCCGGATCGCGTACCCTTACCGTGAACCGGAAGGGAAACCCGCTGACCGAAAGCCGGTCCACGGTGATGGCGTAGCCTTCGCTTTCGCGCTCCTCAATCCAGTTGTCAGCGGTCTTGCGGATCTCGCCTGACATCCACAGCCAGTATCCGCCATAGGCGGCCAGAAGTACGCCAAAAGCCGCAAAGGGTAATATCAGGCCGAGGCGCGACCGGCGCGCCGGTGCCGGTGTGCTGAAATCGCGGATCATGGGGAAACGTTTCCTTGTGGCGAAGGCAGCAAGGCCTGGGAGGCGGTCTCTATTCGCGTTTCCAGCTCGCTCATGAAGCTCGCGCGCGGCAAGCCAGCCGGAATGGGCGGCAGAAACTCGATGATGATGGTGCCGGGCCTGCGTACAAAGCCTGAAGGGGGCCAGTAAAGCCCGGAATTGAGCGCCACCGGCACGCAAGGCACGTCCATCGCGCCATAAAGCCCGGCAACGCCCGGCTTGTAGCTTTCCGCCTCGCCGGGCTTCACCCGCGTGCCTTGGGGAAAAATGACGACCTGGCGGCCCTCATGGGCGCGCTCGCGCGCGGCGCGCAGCATGGCTTTCAGCGCGCTGGCGCCGGCGGAGCGGTCCACGGCCACATTCTTCAGCTTCATCGCATACCAGCCAAAGAAGGGCAGGTATTTGAGCTCCTTCTTCAGGATGATCGCCGGGTCGGGCAGTATGTGCCAGAAGGCCAGCGTCTCGAACATGGACTGGTGTTTGGAAGCCACCAGAGCTGGCCCGAACGGAATGTGCTCGTGCCCGCGGACCTCGAAGCGAATGCCGCACAGCACCCGCAACCCGCCAAAGACCAGCCAGCGATAGACGGCAAAACACCGCTGAGCCCAGCTGCGCGGTCCCAGAAGAAGCGGCGAACACAAAAGGCCCATCACCGCCATCAGGCCGTACATCCAGACGACGAAAAATGCTGAACCGATAATATGCACGCTGATCTGTCCTGAATGTTTGCCGCTGGGCGGGTTTTACGTGCCGCTATGCCGTCCCGCCAAGGGGCGCGCGCACCGTCTCGCGTGCATAAACGGCAGAAAACTTCAGATATTCCTGCAGCCAGCGGCGCGCGGCACGCGTGCTGGACCAGGGCGGGGGTGTCGCAACGCCATGCGGTATCAGCTCGCGCTCGGGCATGGCGGCCTTCAGTTCCAGCAGGGCGCGCGGCATGTGAAAATCAGAGGTGATGATAACCAGGCGCTGATAGCCGTGCGCGCTCGCCCAGCGCGCGGTTTCCTCGGCATTACCCACCGTATTTGCGGCCTCGATCCCGATATCCACGCAGCAGTCGAACAGTTCGGGTGGCGCGCCGGCTGCGGCACGGATGGCATCCATGGTCACTTCGGGATTGCCGCCGGAAATGAGCAGGCGTGCGCCATGGCCCTGCGCGAGCACCGAAACGCCGGTCGCCACGCGGCCTTCACCGCCGGTAAGCGCGACAATCGCGTCGCCGCTGACCGCTTCCTCCTGCACATGGGAAATGCCCGCCCGGACAAACAGGGCAAAGCCGGCTACCGCCGTTATGACAAGCGCGAATGCGGCAAAGCGGATAAACGAGAAGGCGGCTTTCATCTCCTGCGTCTCTCCTACTGGTGCCCGGAGGGCAGTGACGGGCAGACAGACTATGGCCCCGGCGGGCCTGCCTGCCAATCGTGTGTGTTCACGGCCAGCGCGCTTTAAGTCCCGCTGTGACCGTCAGGCGGGCTGCAAGAGCCGATATAAGGCCGGATACCAGAGCCGCCACCGGCACGATGACGACAACACCCCAGCCCGGCGCAAGGCTGGGCAGGAAGAACAGGGAGGCCGCGCTGCCACCGGCAAGGTTCAAGGCTCCCGCCGCCAGCAGGGCCAGCACAGATCCTGCAGCGCCCGCCTTCAGCCCCAGCATGAAGAAACGCTCCTGGAAAAGGGCGGTGATGAAGCCGTCCGGCGCGCCGACCAGATGCAGGGCCTCTGCCACGTCGCGGCGCATGGAGAGGGCGGCGCGCGCCGCAAACACGATGACGGCGGCTGCCGCCCCGCACACCAGTGCCACCAGAGCGATGGCAAAATAGCGCACCGTGGCCGATGCCCTTGCAATCGCACCGGCCCAAAGCCGGTTGTCATCAACGATCACGCGGTAAGGCGCATCGGCAAACAGGGCATCTACCGCTCCCGGCGCAGGCCTGTTTTCCGGATCAATCTGAAGTGTGACAAGCCGCGGCAGCGGAAAGTCATCGGGCAGGGATGTATTACCCAGCCAAGGCCGCAGGAGCGCCAGGGACGCGCTGCGCGAACGCACTTCAGTGCCGAGTACACCGGGAAGACCGGAGGCCAGCGCGCCCGCCTGCCGGGCGGCCTCATCGCCGTCATCTTCTTCACCGGGCAGAACCTGCAAGGTCATTTCAGAGGCCAGCTGGTCCGACCAGCCGCTGGCCGCCCGCCAGGCGCCTGCCGCGCCAATGACCGACAGGCAGGCGAGGAACACCAGTATGGCGCAGACCGCCAGCAGAGGCAGGTCACGCCCGGCCTCACCGGGCAGTAGCGGAGCGGATCGGCGCGGTTTTGTCATGCGCTTCTCGCCCGCCGGTTGAGCTTGCCATCTGCCAGCTCCAGCACTGGCGCGTTGACCGAGCGGATCAGGGCGATGTCGTGGCTCGCGATCAGTACCGTCGTGCCCAGCCGGTTCAGCTCGACAAACAGGCGCAATAGCCGCCTTGCCATATCCGGGTCTACATTGCCGGTGGGTTCATCCGCAATGAGGATTTCCGGGCGGCTGACCACAGCTCTGGCAATGGCTGCGCGCTGCTGTTCACCGCCTGACAGGGTGGGCGGCAGGGCATCGACCCTGTGGCCGAGCCCTACCCAGTTGAGCAATTCCACTATGTCCTCGCCGTATTGGCGCACATTCTGCCCGGCGACGCGCAAGGGCAGCGCCACATTGTCGAAAACACTCAAATGCTGGAGCAGGCGGAAATCCTGGAACACCACCCCGATACGCCGCCGGAAGGCGGGCAGGGCGCCCCGCTCCATGGCCGTCGTATCCTCGCCAAACAGCGAGACCAGTCCGCGCGAGGGTCTCTCAGCGAGATAAATCAGCCGTAGAAGCGATGTTTTGCCGGCTCCGGACGGTCCGGTCAGAAACTGGAAACTTCCACGCGGTAAATCAAAGGAAATGTCGCTTAACACTTCCGGTCCGCGCCCGTAGCGCATGCCGACATTGTCAAAGCGGACCGCCGGGGCTGATCCGCTTTCGTCTGTCAGACTGCTGGCATTGGTCGGCTGATCCATGGGGAAGGCGTGTCCCGGGGGTCGCGGTTCGGAAGACAGAAGCGAACAGGTGTTACGCCTGCATACGGAAAGCAGGCGAATCTGACTATGCAGGAGATGAGAGGTCGGCGTCCATGATCGTTACCTGCCCTAGCTGCGAGACCCGTTACCGGGTTGATCCCGAGGCCATTGCCCTGCGCAAGGGGCGTGTGCGCTGTGCTGCGTGTGGTCATGGCTGGAAGGCGGATGAAGAGGCACTCACGCTTGAGGAACCGGCCAAGCCGACCCTGCGCAAGGAAGCTGTCGCTTCCGATGCCGCGCCGAGGCCCGTCGGTGGCATGGAAGCGGTCAAACCCCATGAAGTAGTACGCAAGCGCGCCGAAACCCGCCGCCAGCGCAGCCGCCAGACGGTGGAAGGCGCAGGCTGGGCCGTTGTTGCGGCATGCGGCGTTCTCCTGATGGGCGCGGCCTGGCTGTTCCGGGTCGATATTGTCGACACCTTCCCGCGTACAGCCAGCGCCTATGCGGCTATAGGCGTTCCGGTAAACCCGCTTGGTCTTGAAGTGCGTAATCTTCGCGTCACCCCGTCTGAAGACGAGGAGGGCGCGCTGATCATTGAGGGCGTTGTCGTCAACACAACGGGCCGTGACCGTGCGACGCTGCCGCTGCGCGCCGTGATTACCGGCGAAGACGGGGCGGTTCTGGTCGAGTGGGTTGTCATGCTCGATTCGCTGAGCCTGCCGGCCCGCGGCGAAGAGAGCTTCCGGTCGGTTCTCAGCGATCCGCCAGCGGGCGCTGCGGAACTTGAAGTGCTCTTCGCGCCGGAAGGGTGAAGGGCAGACGCTAGAACCTGTCCAGCAGGCGTTCGATATAGGCGCGTTCTTCCGGGGTGAGTGAGCCGTCACCGGCGCGGCGGCGCAGCTCTTCGAGTATGTCGCGCGCGCGCTGGCGCTCCATCTCGGATGGCACTTCGGTGTCCCCGCCAACGCCGCCGCCATCGGTGTCGCGGCCCAGCGGATCGCGATCACCCTGCCCGCGCCCATTGGCTTCGTTTTCCGCCTGCAGTCTCTCGGCCGTTTCGGCAGCGCCTTCGCGCAAGGCGCTTAGGGCTTCGTCCTGCGCGTCCAGCGCGCCTTGCCCGTCACCGCGCTGCAGGGCGCGGCTGGCCTCGTCCATCTGGCGTGCTGCTTCATCAAAGGCGCGTTCGCCCTCTTCGCTCATCCCGTCAGGCATGTTCTCCAGCAGCTCGGCGAGCCGGCCCCGCAATCCGTCCTGCCGCTCGGCCAGTGCGCGCCCCTCCTCGCCCTCGCGCCCTTCCGCAAGGTCGCCGGACCGCGACTGTTCGTAGGTTTCGTCGGTCAGGCCGCGCTGCTCGCCAATGACCTCGCCCAGCTCTTCAAGCGCTTCACGCAAGGCGCGTCCGAGCGCGCTCTCTGTCTGGCCCTGACCGCCGCCGCCCGCCATGATCTGCATGTTGCGCAGAAGCTCGGTCAGCTGTGCCAGCGCCCGGCGTGCGCCTTCGGTATCGCCCAGCTCGGTCGCTTCACGCAGCGCATCGAGCAATTCCTGCAGCATGTCTGCGTTCAGATTCATGCCCTGCCCGCCACCGCTGGCGAGCTGGTCTGACTGCATGGCCTCGCGCATCAGCGCGGCGATATAGTTGCGTGTGGCCTCCTCGAACTGTTCAAACAGCGCCGCCAGCTCCATCTCGTCAGCCCCGCGCGCCAGCGCATCGGAAAGCGCGCGTTCAGCGGCTCTGAGAGCCGCTTCGGCGTCTGCCAGCGTACCCAGCTCCGCGCGCAGGGCGATCTGCCAGAGATCCTCCTCCATATGGTCGAGATCGCCGATCTCGCGGGCCCGGCGCACCTGATGCATGGCCGTTCTCAAGCCCAGAAAAACGATGCGGTCCGGGAAGTGGGCCGAGGGCGCATCACCCAGCGCATCAAGGGCGCGGGCAAGGCGCTGTACGCCGTGTGGAGCCCGTTCCAGACGCAGTTCCGGCTCGTCATCCAGCCACGGCCAGAACCCGTCCTCCACATGGCGTGCCAGTGGTCCCGGGTGGGGCGCGTACTCGCCTGATCCTTCTAGAAAAAGGCGGCGCTCATAGGCCACTGCGCGGGCCATGGCATCAAGGAAGAGGCGCTGGGGCAGACGCAAACCTATCGGCCCGGTCAGACCTGACTGGCCAGCCCCGTCAATGCCTTCCATCCGCACCAATACCCGTTCACCGGCAAGGACATGGCGCGCGGTTTCCACCGTCGCGCGATAGCGGTTCTCCCCGCGTGCTGGCACGACCGCACCTGGCGGAATATCGATGGCGTCCCAGCTATCGTCAGGCGGATTGGCTCCGTCTCCCGGATCACGCGCAATCTGCAGCCGGTAGCGCTCGACGCCGTAATCGTCCGTCGCTGTGAACTCCAGCATCAGAAGGCCCTGCCCGTCGCTTTCCGGTTCGGACACCAGTGCCAGACGCGGTGGTGTGTCCTCTATCACCTCAAGGTCAAGGCGTTCGGTGAAGGCGCCACTGCGCACGATGACAGCGCTATCTGCATTCAGTGTCATGCGCAGCTGGTGAACGCCGGCGCCGATCTCCTCGATCACCGCCTCGCCGCCGGATACGCGCGGCTGGCGGGCAAGGCCGGTAATGCGGGCAGCCAGTACCGAGCCTTGCGGCACCCGCGCTTCGCGCCGTTCGCGCAGAAACACGACCGGCCTGCCGGTATAGTCTGGCGGCTCAACCCAGAACTCGGCCACGGCTCGCTCACCCCCGCCAGCCAGCGGCAGCGGCGAAAATGCGTCAGACAGGCGCACGGTGGCCATGTCACCGGCGTAGACAAAGGCCGTTGCCAGCACGATCACCGCGCTGATCCGCGCGCCATGGGTGTCGAGGCTAGCCCAGGCAGCGCGCGGGCGGCGCGCTTTCACCTGACGCAGGGCCTCGCGCATCCGGCCCCTGTGCGCCAGCCAGAGCACGCTCTCGCCGGTGGCAGGCTCGTCTTCCAGTGCTTCAAACGGGCGCCCTTTAAGGCCGCTATCGGCCTCTACGCGCCGCTGGGCCTCGTTCCGGGATGGCCAGCGCCAGGCACGTACCGCCGGTGTCGCGAAGGCCGCCCCCAGCGCAAGCAATCCAACGGCGAGAACAGCGCGCCAGGGATCACCCATGCGCTCGATCAGCCCCGCCAGTGACAGCGTCGCGTAGACAGCCAGCATGGCCAGTGGCCAGGCCAGTACCGGCGCGGCGCGCTCCCACAGCAAGGCGAGGCGGGCAAGGTGGACGGGCAAGGGTGTCATCGCGCTGGCGAGCCTAACGCGCCCGTCTGCAGCGTGCATCTGCTACATGCACCAGAATGCATGTCAGCGAGCGGTGGCGCCTATTCGTCGTCGAACGGATCGTCGCCGGGCATCGGGGGCAGGCGCTGTTCGGGACGCTCTTCGTCCAGCACGCTGTCATCCTCGCCGGGCGTGCCGTCCTGTACCGGCACGTCCCGTGGATCGCCCCAAAGCGGACCGGGGCGCTCCAGGGCGCCGCGATTGCCGCAGGCGGCAAGGCCTGTTGCGGCCACGCAGACTGCTAGGGTCAGAAATCTCGTTTTCATCTGCTCACTCCTGTGCCAGCCGCTCGGCCCAAAGCGCGCATTGTTCGCGTACGCGTACCGGCGCGGTGCCGCCATAGCTGGTCCGGCTTTCCATCGATGCCCGGGCAGTGAGCACGTTGAAAACCGCCTCGTCAACGCGCGGCTCGATGGCCTGGAAGACCTCAAGCGGCAGTTCGGACAGTGAAACACCGCGCGCCTCGGCTTCTTTCACCACACTGCCTGCAATGTGGTGGGCATCGCGGAAGGGCAGGCCCAGCTCGCGCACCACATAGTCGGCCAGATCGGTCGCATCCGAATAGGCCTCGCCTGCCGCCTCTTCCATTGCCTCGCGGTTGAAAGACAGGTCTGCGGCCATGCCGGTCATCGCCGCGATGGCCAGTTCCAGATCATCAAAGGCGGTGAAAACCAGCGCCTTGTCTTCCTGCAAATCCTTGGAATAGGCCAGCGGCAGGCCCTTGCACACGATGATGAGGCCCTGCAGCGCGCCGGAAATCCGCCCCGGCTTGGCGCGTACCAGCTCGGCCGCATCGGGATTGCGCTTTTGCGGCATGATGGACGAGCCTGTCGAGAAGGCGTCGGTGAGCTTTGCAAAGCCGAAACGGCGTGAGGTCCACAGCACAATCTCTTCGGCAAAACGGGAGAGATTGACCACAGCAATCGTGGCCGCGCTCAAGGCTTCCAGTGCGAAATCGCGCGAGGACACGGCATCAAGCGAATTGGCCATGGGCCGGTCAAATCCCAGCGTCTTTGCCGTCATATCCCGGTCGATGGGGAAGGCCGTGCCAGCCAGCGCCGCTGCGCCAAGCGGGCTTTCATTGAGACGCGCACGGGCATCGGAAAACCGGCCAATATCGCGCTCGGCAGCCTCCACCCAGCACAAAAGGTGATGGCCAAGGCTCACCGGCTGGGCGGTCTGCAGATGGGTAAAGCCCGGCATCACCCAGTCAGCATGGGCCGCCGCCTGTGCCACCAGTGCGCGCTGATAGGCGCGAAGCCCATCCTCCATGCGCGCGCAGGTCTCGCGCAGCCAGAGACGGAAATCGGTCGCCACCTGGTCATTGCGCGAGCGTGCAGTGTGCAGCCGGCCCGCAGGCGCGCCGATACGCTCCTTCAGTGCGGCTTCAATATTCATATGCACGTCTTCGAGCGCCGCCGACCATGTGAAGCTTCCAGCGCGTATGTCGGCGCGGATGGCTTCCAGCCCGGCGGAGATGTCGCGGGCGTCCTCCCTTGAAATTATCCCGCATGCGGCCAACATCGCGGCGTGGGCCAGGCTCCCGTCAATATCCTGCTCTGCAAGGCGCTGATCGACATCCACTGAGGCGTTGATGGCTTGCAGTATGGCCGACGGACCGCCAGAGAAGCGCCCGCCCCACATATCGGTGCCAGATCCGGGCCGGTTGCTGGGGGTATCAGACGTGCTCATGGGCAAAACGGACCTTCTGGAAGGAAAATCATGATTGAACGTTTGGCGGCTTTTTTCAAAGCCCGGGGCCTTGCTAGCGCGATTATCGCAGCGGCGATACTCGGCATTGCCGGGGTTCTATACGTGATTTCCACCGCGCTTGTCAGTTCCACACCCGGTCCGCTTGACAGCTATGCGCGCGGCGCGATGAGCAGCTTCATCTCGGTAAGCGAGCCGCCGCCCCAGCCACTGGGGCGCATCATTACGGGCGAGGGCGAGGAGATCACGCTGGCAGACCGGCGCGGCAAGCTGGTGCTGGTCAATTTCTGGGCCACCTGGTGCGCGCCTTGCGTGGTCGAAATGCCCGAGCTTGACGCGCTGCAGGCAAGGCTTGGCTCTGATGATTTCGAGGTCATGGCGATCTCCATGGACCGCACCATGGATGAGGCCCGCCGCTTCTATGAAGAAAACGCTCTGGAGCATCTGGCGCTCTATCACGATCCCGCGCTTCGCCTTGCCATGGCAGCAGGCTCACGCGGCCTGCCTACGACCATTCTTTATGACCGTCATGGCGGCGAGATTGGCCGCCTGACGGGCGAAGCGGCCTGGGCGAGCGATGACGCTATTGCCCTCATCGAGGCGGCGCTGGAGCGGTATTAGGGGGCAACCTCCATCTCTCACCTCGTCACCCCCACGCAGGTGTTTCATCTCGTTTGATTGTTTGGATACCGCTTCGGTGTCTGCGGGTGTAGAGTATGTGCGGTCCAGACTGGGAGGCCGGTGATGGAGTTGCGTCTTCATGCCAATGCCCGCACGACGCCGGCGACACGGCGTTACATCCAGACCTGTGGCAAGCCGGTTGCTGTGCTGTCGGCCGAGCTGGGGGTGTCAGAGACTACGATAAGACGCTGGCGGGCGCGCAGCGAAGTGGCTGACCGCCCGCATGTGCCCCATACGCTGAAGACCTCTATGAGCGGCGTGGAGGAAGCGCTGGCTGTCGAGCTGCGCTGTCATGTGGGCCTGTCGCTGGATGATGCGCTGGAGGTGATGCGGCGCTGTGTGAAGCCGGACCTGTCACGCGCGGCCCTGCACCGCTGCTGGCGCCGTCATGGCATCTCGGCCCGGCCCGTGCAGGCGCGTGCGCGCACCGGCGTGTTCGAGACCGGCCAGCCCGCCGGGTTCATCCATGTCGATGTGAAGCACCTGACACGCCTGAACCGGCAGCCCGCCTATGCCTTCATCGCCATCGACCGGGCCACGCGCTTCGTCCATCTGGACATCTTCAACACGCGCAGCGCAGCCAACGCCGCCGCCTTCTTCGAGCGCTTCCTGGAAAGCTTCCCGCTGAAGGTCCACACCGTCCTGTCCGATAACGGATCAGAGTTCACAGACCGGTTCGCCGTCGACAAGAAGGGCAAGCCCGAAGACCGTCCCAGCGGTACCCATGCCTTCGACCGGGTCTGCGCCGCCCACGGTGTCAAACACCGGCTCACACGCCCCTTCCGTCCGCAGACCAACGGTATGGCAGAACGCTTCAACCGCCGCCTGCAGGAACATCTCGACGCCCACCCGCCAAACGGACGCAATCAGGGCCGCAACTGCTTCGACACGCACGAGCAGCGCAACGCCTATATCCGAAACTTCGTCCAAAACTATAACCGCACACGCCTGCGATGCCTCGGCTATCAAAGCCCGCTCGAAATCCTCAACAATCTCACGGAACACAACACGCAGGTGGGGGTCCAGAGATCGAAGGGCGAATGCAGTCGCCTACCAGCTCTGGGTTCCCGCCTGCGCGGGAAGGACGAATGGGAAACGTGATTACCGGTCCTTCTTCGCTTGCGCCTTCTTTATCTGCTGGCTGACCCGGCCAACCTCGCGCGGATCAGTGATCTGTTCGTTCTTTTTGTTCGGCTTGGCCTTCATGCCTTTGTCCGCGGTCTTGCTGGACGGGCGCTTGGGGGCGCTCGCGGCAGATTTCAATTCCATGGCGCGCTTCATGCCCGAGGCGGTCGCATTGCGCGCCGAAAGCTGTTCGCGGCGCGTCTGCTCTGAATTGAGGCGTTTGAGGGCCTGGGCGAGCACCGCCATTTTCTGCTTGGTACCGGCATTGTCGCCGGCAGGCTTGGCGCCCTGTGGCTTGGCTTTGCCACGCATTTCCCGGCGCTGGCGCTGACCGATTTCGCGGGCCCGGTCGCGGCGCTCACGGATCAGCTTGATGGTGCTGGACAATTCCTTGTCATCAAGGCTGCCGATTTCGGGATGGTGGGATTTTTCCACCAGCGCGGTTTCGTCCTTGTCGAGAAAACGGGCTTCGTCCTTGCGGCTGATCGCCATGAGCGTACTCCTTTGATGTTTCAGATATTCAGTATGGAACCGATAACGCCCAAAAGGCAAAGGAAGCTGCAAAGAGCGCTGCAATTTGAACTGTCTGGCGGCACGGCAGAAAAAAGCCCCGGAGCGTGGCTCCGGGGCTTTTTCGTGTGCGAGGCAGAAGGGCCTAGTAGCCGATCTTGGCCAGCTCTTCTTCAAACTCCGGCACGGCCTTGAACAGGTCCGCGACGAGGCCGTAATCGGCCACGGAGAAGATCGGGGCTTCCTCATCCTTGTTGATCGCGACGATCACCTTGGAATCCTTCATGCCCGCCAGGTGCTGGATCGCGCCGGAAATGCCGACGGCGATGTAGAGCTGCGGGGCGACGACCTTGCCGGTCTGGCCGACCTGATAGTCGTTCGGCACAAAGCCCGCATCGACCGCAGCGCGGCTGGCGCCAACGGCGGCGCCCAGCTTGTCGGCGACCTTTTCCAGGATGGCGAAATTCTCGCCATTGCCCATGCCGCGCCCGCCGGAGATGACGATCTTGGCAGCGCCCAGCTCCGGACGGTCGGACTTGGAAAGCTCTTCGGAGACAAAGGCGGATTTGGCGGCCGCGTCGGGAGCGGACACCGTCTCCACGCTGGCAGAGCCGCCATCGCCGGCCTTTTCAAACGTGGTCGGGCGCACGGTGATGACTTTCACCTTGTCGTTCGACTTCACCGTCATCAGCGCGTTGCCGGCATAGATCGGACGGATGAACGTGTCCGCGCTTTCAACCGATGTAATGTCGGAGATGAGCATCACGTCGAGCTTGGCCGCCACGCGGGGCATGAAATTCTTGCCCACGGTCGAGGCCGGGGCGAGGATCGCATCATGGCCATCGGCCACCGACAGGACGAGGCTTTCCAGCGCCTCGGCCAGCTTGTGGCCCAGCGCGTCGGACTCCGCCAGCATCACCTTGGCAACGCCCTCCACCTTGGCGGCTTCGTCAGCAACGCTTTTCGCGCCCTGACCAGCGACCAGAATGTGAATGTCTCCGCCGATTTTCTTCGCGGCCGTCACGGCTGCGCGCGTGGCTTCGTTGAGCGATTTGTTGTCGTGTTCAGCAATAACGAGCGTGGCCATGGTTACAGCACTCCTGCTTCGTTCTTCAGCTTTGAAACCAGCTCGGCGACCGATTCCACCTTCACGCCGCCCTGGCGCTTGGGCGGCTCGGAGACCTTCACCACCGACAGGCGCGGGGTGAGGTCAACGCCATAGTCTTCCGGCGTCTTGGCATCGATCGGCTTGCGCTTGGCCTTCATGATGTTCGGCAGCGAGGCATAGCGCGGCTCATTGAGGCGCAGATCGGTGGTCACGATGGCGGGCAGGCCGAAGGACACGGTCTGCAGGCCGCCATCAATCTCGCGGGTGACTTTGAGCGTGTCGCCGTCTTTCTCCACCTTGGAGGCAAACGTGCCTTGCGGCCAGCCGAGCAGCGCGGCCAGCATCTGGCCGGTCGCATTGGCATCGTCATCAATGGCCTGTTTGCCGAGAATGATGAGCTGCGGGCTTTCCTCGCCGGCGATCTTGGCGAGGATTTTCGCCACCGCCAGCGGCTCCACCGTCTCGTCCGTGGTCACGTGAATGCCCCGGTCAGCGCCCATGGCAAGGGCGGTGCGGATGGTTTCCTGCGCGCCTGCCGGGCCGATGGAGACCACGATGATCTCTTCGGCCAGACCCTTTTCCTTCATGCGGATCGCCTCTTCGACGGCGATCTCGCAGAACGGGTTCATGGACATTTTCACGTTGGCAAGGTCGACGCCGGTCTGGTCGGGTTTCACCCGGACCTTCACGTTATAGTCGACCACCCGCTTGACGGGGACGAGGATTTTCATCGGCCGCTCCGGTTGTCTCTGGTTGCGATTGATATGGACGGTAAAGCCAGCGCTGTGCTGATCCTTGCCGCCCATGGTGCAGGGCAAAATAGGCGCGGAAACTGCCTTCGCCCACGCGTCGTGTCAACGCAGGTGCAAAAACTGTCGCGGGGAGTGGCAGGAGACGCCTGCCGGGGCAGGGGCAAAAACGAAACCCCGGAAGCGCGCCATAGGCGCCTCCGGGGTTTGCATGAACCCGTCAGGTCCTGATTTTCCGGCTCGCTAACATGGCCGGGAGATCAGGAAATTATGGTCTATTCGTCCGCGACGCTAAGCTCGGTCTCGATCGACAATTCGATCTCGTCAGACACGAACGGGGCGGCATAGCCCAGGCCCCATTCGGAGCGGACAATAGTGCCCGAGGCGGAAAAACCGGCCGTCTGGCGCTCGTTCATCGGGTGCGGGCCGGAAAAGTTCAGCGTGACGTTCAGCGATACAGGACGGGTTTCGCCCAGCAGGGTCAGGTCGCCGGTCATGACGCCGGTCTGGCCATCTTCTGTTTCAAAGCTCGTGCCGACAAAGCGGGCGGTCGGATATTCGGCCGTGTTGAACAGATCATCCGAATTCAGGTGAGCCTCGAACCCTTCCTGATCGGCGCCGACCCAGAAACCGCCATCAAGATTGAATGTCACGTCGACGGTGGAGTTTTCCGGCTCTTCAAGATCAAGCAGCAGCACGCCTTCATAGTCGGTGAAGTAGATCGACTGGCGCGACATGCCCAGATGGTCCCAGGTCGCGCGGATGGCGGTATGGGTGCGGTCGAACTCGTAGGCGACCGGCTCGGCAAAGGCGGTGGCGCCCATCATCGGCGCGGTAAGGAAGGCCGCCAGCGAGGCAGCAGCAAATACGGTTTTCATCAGGCCTGTCTCCGGTTGTTGAACCTTGGCGTGCGGCCACACGCCGCAGGACCAGACATAGGGAGCGGGCAGGGGCAATTTCCAGTGCGTGGAGTGAAATACCGCGTTGCCGTGATGGAAATAGCGCTCCCTACCGAGTCTTTCCCGGCACCCAGAGCACGTCGGCGCGGCCCTCATCATTGGCGATGCGGGCGGCCACGAACAGGAAGTCAGACAGGCGATTGAGATAGATGATCACCGCATCGCTGACCGGTTCGCCAAGGTCTTTCAGCTCCACGGCCCTGCGTTCGGCGCGGCGGGCTATGGTGCGGGCCAGATGCAGGCGGGCAGCGGCTTCGGTGCCGCCCGGCAGTATGAAGCTCTCCAGCGGTGAGAGCTTCGCGTTGAACGTATCAATGTCCGTTTCAAGCCGGGTGGCCTGCTGCGGCGTGACGCGCAAAGGCTCCCATTCCAGCTTTTGCCCCCTGTCCGGCACGCACAGATCCGCGCCGAGATCAAAAAGCTCGTTCTGTATGCGCAAAAGCGTGTCTTTCAGCGCGCCGTCCTCCAGCGCGGCTATGGCAAGACCTATCGACGCATTGGCTTCATCGACCGTGCCATAGGCCTCCACGCGCGGATCGTGCTTTGCCGCCTCGCTCATATCGCCGAGCCGGGTCGTGCCCTTGTCGCCGGTGCGGGTGTAAATTTTTGTCAGGCGGACCATGGACAAGTTTCCTTTACATTTTTTAAGCTGACCCAGACTGGCCCGTGTGGCATGAGCATTTCAACTCACAACGGCGTAGCGTTACGCGAAAGGCTTCACCATGCTTACTCTGATTGCTTCAGCCCTTGCACTGGCACTGGCCTCGCCCGGTGTTGATGAGGCTGCAGAGGCTCTGCTGGACGATTCCGGTGCGCCGGGCGCTGTCGTGGCGGTTCTGAATAATGACGGTGTTCATATCGGTGTTGCCGGGATGCGCATTCACCGGCGGGACGCGCCGGTGGAGGCGGACGATCTCTGGCATATGGGCTCCAACACCAAGGCGATGACGGCCACGCTTGTGGCCCGCCTCGTCGAACAGGGCGTGGTACGCTGGGAGATGACGGTTGGCGAAGTGCTCGGCAGTCTCTATCTCGATATTCATGACGATCTGGCCGGAGCTGACTTTTCAGCCCTGCTGATGCACCGCTCCGGCCTCGCTGCCAATGCCGGTCCGATTACGGCGATCCGGCTCGGCGGAACCGATTCCAGCCGCGACGCGCCAGCAGACCGCCTGATTTATGCCAGTGCGGTACTGGCCTCTACCGGCGGGCCGGTGGGCGATTTTCTCTACTCCAACGCTGGCTATGTCATTGCTGCGCTGATGCTCGAACAGCTGACGGGTGAAACCTATGAAACGCTTATGGAGCGCGAGGTGTTCGGCCCTCTTGGCATGGACAGCGCAGGCTGGGGGCCTCCCGGCATTCGCGATGCGGCCGACCAGCCGCGCGGTCACCGGCCTGGTATCTTCGGCTTTTCCGCCATTGAGCCGGGTGCCAGCGCCGATAACCCGCCAGCCCTGAATCCCGCAGGGCGTGCCCATATGACGATGGCGGACCTTCTGCGTTTTCTCGACATTCACCGGCGCGGGGCGTCAGGTGAGGAGACGGGTTATCTGTCAGTGGAGAGCTTTGAGCGCCTGCATACACCCGAAGGCAATTACGCCATGGGCTGGGGTGTGCGCGATGACGGTTCGCTCAGCCATTCGGGCTCGAACACCATGTGGCTCGTGACGATGCGGGTAGATGCCGCGCGGGGTGTCACGGCCGCCGCCGGGGTCAATGATGGACGGCTGGGTTCCGTAGCCGGGCCTGTCAGCGCCGCGCTCGATGCCGTGATGGCAGTACCGGACTAGCTGCCAAACGCGCCCTTCGCCCAGAATCCCGCAACGATGACCAGCACCGCGAGAAACTGGAAAAGGACGCGCGCGCGCATCAGCCTGTTTGACCAGGACCGGCCAAAATCTCCGCCGCGTACAAGCGAGTAGATGCCCACGCACAAAATGACGAAAACCACGCCCATGAGAATGTAGAGTAGTATGTCGAGAAATCCGCTCATGGCGCATAGATAGGGCGGAAACCTTCAATCCTCAATCGCGCTCTGCAAGCTGGCAGTGAGGCAATTGCGCGCGGCCCGGTTGCACGGCCCACGTGCGAATTGCTTGCAGTCGCACCATAAAGCTGCTCATCTAAAGAAACTTACCACGCGCTCAGTGAACCGGCCCGGTGAACTGGCGTTTTTGTTTATTTACAACAGGCAGTTTCAGGCTGGCGCTATGCGTGACGAATCCCGACGGCGGTTAACCCGCCGCGATGCCCGTAAGCAGGAAACACATCATCAGGTAATCCAGGCAGCGCGCCGGGTTTTCCTTGATGAGGGCTATGAGCGCGCCACGATCAAGACGATCGCGGACGCGGCGGGCGTCTCCGCCGGCACGGTGTTGAATGTTGCGCCCACCAAGAGCGCGCTGCTCGTTGTGATACTGGGCGAAGAGTATGAGGCAATCCGTGATTCGGTGGACCGGCTGGAAGCGGCCCTGTCGGGTAATCTGCTCGACCGGCTGAGCGCGCTTGTGCAGGTCATCATGGAAGCGCAGCTACGCCACGAAGAGTTGTTTGCCGCTGCCATAGCGCACACCTGGCTGTGGACAGGAGACAGCTATACCGAAGCGGCCGCGCAGATGTCGCAGGCCTGGGGCGCCGTTGAGCGCCTGCTGGCCAAGGGTGTCGAAAAAGGCGAGCTGCGCCGCGATCTGGCTCCTGCCGATGCAGCCCGTCTGATCGAGGATTGCTATACCGGGATTGTCCGGCGCGCCCGCGGCGAACAGCTCGACCGCTCGGCGGCATCTGCCCTGATGCGAAGCCGTCTGGAGCTCGTCATTAAGGGTCTCGCGGCACACTAGGCGGCGGGGCGGGTGATTTTCGCTGGGCGATGTAAAGCCCCGCAAGAATTATGGCCGCGCCGAGAAGCTGGATCGCGCTTAGCGCCTCATCGAACAGCATCCATCCGGCCGCTGCGGCCACTATGGGCTGGACCAGCAGGAGCAGGGCTGCCAGCGGCGCGGGAATACGTCCAAGTCCGAAGATGATGGCGCCCTGCCCCCCGGCATGGACCACCACGCCCAGCAGAATGAGCGGTACCCATCCCTCCCAGCCCGCCGGTAGCAGGGTTTCGCCGAACGCCAGCGCAAGCGCGAGCGATATGGGCGCGGCGATCAGGGTCGACAGGAAGATGACACGCGGCGCGCTTGCGCCATCGCGCGCCTTGCGCACGGTCAGAAGGTAAGCGGCGTACCAGAACGCCGTCAGGATGCTGAAGACATCGCCGGTCAGCCGGTCCGGGTCGATTGTCAGATTGCCCCCTGCCAGCAGCGCGGCGCCGCTGAGCATGACCGCGCAGACCAGTATGAAGCTGCGCGTCACCGTCTCGCGGAATATCAGCCACGAAAACAGCGCCACGAGTATAGGCGTCAGATTGGCCAGCAGGGTCGCATTGGCCGCCGTCGTGATCTTGATGCCCACATGCCAGAAGGCGAGGTCCAGAGCGAAGAATATGCCTGCCAGCGCCATGAGCCGCATGTCGGGGCGTCCCGGCGGTGTGTCTTTGCCGTGCCGGTGGAGTGCCAGCCAGAGCGCCAGGGCGGGCAGGGCCAGCGTCAGGCGCCAGAAGGCGGTGGCCTGCGGTCCGAGATCGGATGCCTTGACCAGAATGGCTGCGAACCCGATGACGCACGCGCCAGCGAGGACCGCAAGCGTGCCAGCCAGCATGCTGGCTGCGGGCAGGTCCGTGCCGGTTGTGGAGGCTGTGCCGTCTGCTGGTTCAGTCATCAGCGCCCGGTCCCTTGACGACATCGCCGCGTTCCAGATGGGTCTCGATGAGCGTGCGTATATCAGCAGCCTCGTACCCGGTTTCGCGCAAATGGCGAAGCGTCATGGACTGGTCGCGCTTGGCGTAGCGCTTGCCGTCCGGCCCGGTCAGCAGGCCATGATGGCGGTAGACGGGTTCGTGATAGCCCAGGAGTGTCTGCAAGAGCCGGTGCAGGCCGGCGGCGGGGCGCAGATCCACCCCGCGTATCACATGGGTGATGCCTTGCAGCGCATCATCGTGGATGGCGGCCAGATGATAGCTGGTACCTGCATCCTTGCGCGCAATCACGACATCACCGAACAGCTCGGGCCTGGCAGGCACGCTGCGTTGCGCATGCGGCGGACCAAGGCTTTCCTCGCGCCAGACTAGCGTGTTGAACCCGTCCCCCAGCTTTTCCGCGCACGCCTTCATGGACAGGCGCCAGGCATAGGGCCGTCCGTCCTCAAGCAGGCGCTTCTCCCGCGAGGGTGGCAGAGGGGTGCCGGTGAAGGCCGGGCCTTCAGGGCCATGTGCAGCAAGGTGCGGCGCGCTGGCTATCTCGGCCATCACCTCCTTGCGGGTCCGGAAGCAGCGATAGGCTAGGCCGTCCGCGATCAGGCGCTCAAGGGCACGGGCATAATCGTCCAGATGCTCGCTCTGGCGGCGGACGGGGCTTTCCCACTCCAGACCCAGCCATTCAAGGTCTTCAAAAATTGCCGCCTCGAACGCCGGCTTGCAGCGCGCGGTGTCTATATCCTCGATACGCAGCAGGAAGCGTCCGCCCGCGGCTTTCGCGGCCCCATAGGCGCACAGCGCCGCATAGGCGTGGCCCAGATGCAGGCCGCCTGTGGGGGAGGGCGCAAATCGGGTGACGAGGCCGGTCATGGGCGCACCATAAGCAAATGCGCGCAATTTCCGCGAGGGGGTTGTCAGCGAAGGCAGGCTGCGCATGATCGCCAGCCTTCCCTTACCCAGATGCTTGGAGACTGGCCCCGATGATCCTGCTTGATGGTCCGCGCATTCCGGCGCGTTCAGGACAGACGAAAAAGCTTGTCATCCTGTTTCACGGCTATGGCTCCAACGGTGCCGATCTGGCAGGGCTTGCCCAGCACTGGGCGCCTGACTTTCCTGATACCGCCTGGGTGGCGCCCGATGCGCCGGAGCCGGTGCCGGGCGCCCCGGGGGGCTATCAATGGTTTCCCATCTCCAGGCTTGATCCGGCAGCCATGGCCTCAGGCGTACGCATGGCAGGCCCGGTTGCCGACCAGTTCATCGCCTCCGAACTGCGCCGCCATAACCTCACCCACGCAGACTTGGCCCTTGTAGGTTTTAGTCAGGGGACGATGCTGGCCCTCCATCTGGGCTTGCGCCAGCCTTCGGCCATTGGCGGCATACTCGGCTATTCCGGCGCGCTGGCGGGCGGTGAGAGCCTGAAAGAGGACATGGTATCCAAGCCGCCTGTCATGCTGATCCATGGTGATCGCGATGATGTGCTGCCTGTCGGTTTCTCGCTGCTGGCCGCCCAGCAGCTGGCCGCAGCTGGCCATGGCGCGGAGTTTCATATCAGCCAGGGCCTGCCGCACTCCATTGGCCCGGACGGGCTGGAGCTTGGTGGCCGCTTCCTCAAGGCAGCGCTTTCGGGCAGATACCGTTCCGCGCTTGCCGCCTGAGCCTCGCCGCCCCACCTTTGTAGAGGCATTCGCGTGCAACAAAGCTGTGTCCCTGGTGTCATAGGCCCGTTGCACGAGTTGGAGTAAAGTCTCTCCAGCGTGCCTGATTTGCTGATTCGTTTCCTGAGTCGGTAATTGAGCGAGGGAGGTGCGTCTTCAGAACGGTTGCGTGTCATAAGCCAGGTGGCCAGAGACACCGGACCGGCGGTTTCGCCGGGAACGTTTGCTCTTTCGCTGCACTATTGCCCTCTGAAGCAGGGGTGCAGACATGATGCGCGTATCCCGAACGGCGCCCGAAGACCTGCGCTGCCTTGTCCTGAACGCCGACTACCAGCCGCTCTCCTATTACCCCTTGTCTACCTGGCCCTGGCAGGAAGCCATCAAGGCGGTCTTCCTTGAGCGTGTTGATGTGGTCTCCGAGTACGAGACGGCTATCCGTTCGCCCTCCTTTGCCATGCGCGCACCGTCGGTCGTGGCCTTGCGAGACTTCATCAGCCAGGATCGTCCGCCCGCCTTTACCCGGTTCAACGTGTTTCTGCGCGATGGCTTCCAGTGCCAGTATTGCGGCTCGAAACAGCTCGACATGCTGACTTTCGATCATGTGGTCCCGCGCTCGCGCGGTGGCCGTACCACGTGGGAGAACATCGTCGCGGCCTGCGCGCCCTGTAATTTGAAAAAAGGCGGGCGCACGCCGGAACAGGCCCGCATGCCGGTCCGCAAGCCTGCCATGCGGCCGAGCGTGCATCAGCTACAGGGGCAGGGGCGGCGCTTCCCGCCCAAATACCTGCATGAAAGCTGGCTGGACTATCTCTACTGGGATGTCGAGCTGGAGCCGTAGGGAGAGCTTCCCGGCTAACTGAAATCCCGGCCAAGCGCAGCGAAGAGCCGGGACCTCGTGCAGAACTGGCAACAGGCCCCGGATACCGCTTTGCGGTTCCGGGGTTTCACAAGCAAGAAACCTACCCCTCGCCCTTCTCGATCTGTACGCGCACCGGCCCGCGTGCATCCAGATGCACATCGCGCTGCGGGAAGGGGAACTGGATGCCTTCGGCCTGAAACGCTTTCCAGATCGCCAGCAGCACTTCCGACGAGACATTGTTCACGCCCTGCTGCGGGTCGGCGATCCAGAAGCGCACTTCCAGATCAATCGAGTTGTCGCCAAACCCGCGCAAGAGGCAGCGGGTCTCCGGCTTGTTCAGTACGCGCTCGACCGAATTGGCGGCATCCACGATCACCTGCATGGCGTGTGGCACATCCGTTCCGTAGGCGACGCCGACCGGCTTCTTGATGCGGACCGCTTCATCGGAGAACGACCAGTTGATCACCTTGGTGGTGATAAACTCCTCGTTGGGGATGAGGTGTTCCAGACCGTCACGCGTCACCACACTGGCAAAGCGCATGCCGAGCGCATTTACCCGGCCATAGGTCTCGTCCAGCGTGATGACATCGCCGGGCTTCACCGAGCGGTCCATCAGGAGGATCAGCCCGGAAATCAGGTTGGAGAATATCTTCTGCAGGCCAAACCCGATGCCCAGGCCCACCGCGCCTGAGAAGATCGCCAGTGCCGACAGGTCGACGCCTGCAATCGAGAGCGCCGCTGCCACCACCACGACCAGCAGCGCAATCTGCACGCTCTTGGTGATGAGCAGGCGCGCGGACGGTGTCAGGGTCGGGACCTGCTCCACCCGCGCCGCGAGCAGCTTCGATATGCGGCTGGCAACCCAGTAGAGCACGACGAGCAATATCGCGGCGCGTACGACGGTCAGAAGTGAGATGCGGCTGTCGCCGACATCAAACCCGACCGATGCCAGAAGCCCCAGAAGCGGTGCCAGAAGACCGACAATGTTCAGCGCCGCCACAAACCAGATCAGGGTGGCGGCGGTGCGCGACCAGAAAGGTTCGGCAATGAAGGCGGTCAGGATGCGGATCAGCACCCAGGCGCCGGTGAGGCTCGCAGCCAGATTGATGGCAAAGGAGCCAAGGCCCGCCTGGTCAAACCCGATGCGTGTCAGGGTGAGGATGAGGAAGGCGATGACAGGCAGGATAAGCGACAGGACGAGGTCACGCGTGGTGGTGTTGACCCGCGACATGAACTGCCAGCCAAAGGCGCGCTCCAGCGCGGTACGCACCGGCGCGCGCAAAAGCCAGCTCACACCGAAAGCGACCACGATCACTATCGTCTGCAGACCGATCTCGGGCGTGATGAAGGCGTCACGTGCCTCCATCAGCACGCCTTGCGCCCGCTCGATCAGCGCGGAGGTCCACTCAGTGGAGAAGGGAGCCGGTTCGTTTGCAGCCATATCAGTACGTTAGGCGGCGGCTTGGACGGGGGCAAGCATGACCCGCGCGCCCTACTTGCCCTCGCGCCACCAGCCAGCGCCCAGAAGCGCCAGAATGAGCGCCGCAATCAGCAGGCCGGGTGCCAGCGGCGTGCGCTGCGACTCCGCCACCGTATAGGCGCCATTGCGCTGCAGGCCGGCCCAGCCGGGCCCGGCCTGCAGGCCATCCGGCCGGGTGCGGCGCAGAGATGGCATTTGCGGAGTTTCAGCGCCGCCCAGCATGAAGCTGCCGCCGCGCGTTGCCCGCACCAGCGGGGCCAGTGCCTCGCGTGTGACACGCAGATCCATGTATTCGCGCGGATTGAGCGGCCCTGCAGAGATGACGGTGGTGGCGTCGCCCGAACGCAGGCGGATCAGCCCGGCCTCATTGCCGGTTTCCGCGCTCGCGGTGAAGCGGCCAGGGCCTGCCTCTTCCATTGCCACGCTCTCCTCGCGCCCCGAAGGCCATGTGATGTCGAGATCAGGTGCGTCATCGCTGAGCGTTGTGCGCGTCACGTTCAGTGTCCCGTCGGACAGCGCGGCCGTCAGGCGCTCCTCGTCCAGCTCCGGCTCGTTCATCAGCCAGTGCGCAACGCGGCGGAACAGCTCGTCATGCGGCCCGCCGCCATCATGCCCGCGCGCCCATAGCCAGGACTGGTCGGAGAGCAGGATGGCCGCCCGTCCCTCTCCCTGCCGTGACAGCACCAGAAGCGGCTCGCCAGAGGGCGTATCCAGCAGGGTTTCGCCTGCCAGTGCCTGCCCGCCCACATAACGGTACCAGCGGCCCCAGCCCTCTTCCTGTCCGCGCATGGGCGCCGTTACCGGGTGGCGCTCGCCGGCGGTGGAAATGCGCGGGCGGAAGGCACCCTCGCGCACAGCCCCTGTGGGACGGGCGGGCAGGACGCTCGCCAGCAGCGACCGGGCGATGGATTCCTCACCGGCATAGTCCGGCCCGGCAGTGATAAGGAGGGCACCGCCCTGATCTACATAGCGCGCGATATTCTGGAAATAGTTGGCGGGCAGAATCCCGCGCCGCCGGTAGCGGTCGAAAATCACCAGATCAAACTCGTGCAGGCGCAGCTCGAACAGCTCGAAGACCGGGAAGGCAATGAGCGCCAGCTCTTCAGGCAGGGCGCCATCGCCCCGGTCCAGCGGACGCAGAATGGTGAAGTGAACGAGATCGACCGACGGGTCGGACTTCAGCAGGTTGCGCCAGGCCCGCGCACCATTATGCGGTTCGCCGGTCACAAGCAGCACACGTAGACGGTCACGCACGCCGGTAACGCTCACCGCCGCGCGGTTATTGATGAGGGAGAGCTCGTTAGGGCCGGGCTCCACTTCCATCTCGATCACGTTCGCGCCCCGGTTCTGGACAAGCGCCTCTACCGTGACCGTCTCGCCGATTGTGGCGCGCGCCCGGATCGGGTCACCGCCATCAAGGCGCAGGGTCAGCATGGCGGTTCCCGCCGGTGCCCCCTCATCCTCCACCCGCAGGCGGAAGCGTACCGGCTCGCCGACAATCCCGAACCTCGGGGCTTCCTCCACGATCAGGCGCCGGTCCGTCGCGCGCGGATCGCCAATGGCGAAATGGTGCAAGGGCGCATCAAGGCCCAGTGACGCTGGATCGGACGGCACATCATGCACCTGTCCCTCCGACAGCATGACGATGCCTGCCAGCCGGTTTCTGGGAATATCGCCAAGCCCGCTGCGAAGCGTGTCGATCAGGCGCGTGCCATCGGGCGTGGCGCCGCCTTCCACCTCAATCAGGTCCAGCCCGTCATCGGCGTCAGCGAAGGCCCGCAGTGACTGGCTGGCGGCTGCCGCATTGGCTGCCCGGTTGCCGATCTCCATCGAGGCTGAATTGTCACGCACCACCAGAAGAATATCGCTTAAAGGATCACGTATCTCGCGCACCAGTGCCGGATTGGCGAGTGCTGCCAGAACGGCGAGCCCGGCCAGCGTGCGCCAGACCCATCCTTTGAGGCCCCGCCAAGCGGCAAAGGCGGAGGCCGCTATGAGCGCGATGCATAGCGCAGTGAGAATCCATTGCGATACCAGCGGGGCGAGGACCAGGCTTGACGCGCTCATGGTTCCAGCGGACGCGGCATATTGCGCTGCCCTCCCTGTCCGAGGCGTTCAAGGATGGCCGGCACATGCACCTGATCGGTCTTGTAATTGCCGGTAAGGGCGTACATGGCGAGGTTTACGCCGACCCTGTAGGCCATCTCGCGCTGGCGCTCGCCGCCTTCGACGGGCAGGAGGGGAATACCATTATCGCCGCGCGCCCAGGCCCCCGCCCAGTCCGCTGATCCGATAATGACGCCCGACACCCCGTCGCGCGCGGTGCCGTCAGGGTTTGATTCCACCCAGACATCGCCGCCGGCCAGCCGTCCCGGCAGACCGCGAAGGAGGTAGAAGGTACGGCCCAGCACATGCTCTGCGTCCAGACGCGCAAGGGCGGGTATCTCCAGCCCTTGCATCACCTGCTCCAGGCCGGGATGCGCGCCGCCGCGCGTGCCGGCCCCGCCATCACGCGTATCGAATATGATCATCCCGCCGGAGCGCAGATAGGTGTTGATATTGGCCGCTGCCGCCTCTGAAACGGGGCGTGCATCAGCGCTGACGGGCCAGTAGATGAGCGGGAAGAAGATCAGCTCGTCCTCGTCCGGATTGATGCCGCGCGGGGCTTCCGGCTCGATGGAACTGCGGCGTGTCACTTCTGAAGACAGTGAAGCCAGCCCGGCCTCGCTGATCCGGTCTGTTTCCGCATTGCCGGTAAGTATATAGCCAAACCGCACCACCAGAGCGCGGTCCAGCGCCTCGGCTATGTCGGTCGGGGGCGTGTCCGGCGCATCGCCCTGTTGCGCCTCAAGCGGCGGCGGGACGGTCACAGACAGGGCCAGCATGACGCCCAGGCCCGCAACGGTCCGCGAGCTGCGCAAGGCCGGTAGGCGCCCGGCAAAGGCCAGCGCGATGATGGTATCGGCCAGCAGCATGAGGAGGGCCAGTGTCAGGAGAGGCCCTGCAAGGCGTTGTTCACGCAGCCCGTCGCGAAATTCGTAAAGTGCGCCCGGCAGGTTGCGGGCGACCGGATCAAGGCGGGTGTCAGGCCCGGTAGCATTCAGCGCCGCGCTGGCCGCGCCTAGCTGCCAGATGCCGGGCGGCGTATCAGCGGCCGGCAAGGCGGACGCAAATTCATCTGCCGGTATGGCGCGTGTCTGGCCTGTGGGTGCGCCAAGGCGGCCAGACCCGTCCAGTGCGCGTTCAATCTGCCAGCTGCCATCACTGCCCGCGCCGCCCGCTCCAGCGCCTTCGGCCAGCGCGATCACCCGGCGCAGCATGGCCGGGAAGGTGCCGGTCAGCGGCAGGTCCGACCAGTCCGGCCCTGCCGTGACGTGGAACAGGACGATCCAGCCCTCGCCCCGCCGGTCTGCCGTGACCAGCGGTGTGCCGTCTTCAAGGCGCGCCCATACGCGCCGGTCGAGATCGGCTTCCGGCTGGGCCAGTACCTGGCTGCGAATGCTGGCATCCTCGCTGACGGAGAGACCGGCAAACGGGCTGTCATCGGCAAACGGGGCGATGCGCTGCGGCTCTTCCCAGTTCAGCGCCCCGCCCAGCAGCCTGCCACCTGCGCGTAGCTGCACAGGCAGCATATCATCGCTGCGCGCGGCCAGGCGTGGCCCGGCAAAGCGGATCAGCAAGCCGCCGGCTTCGACAAACTCTGCGACAGCCGGGTCTTCGATGCGCGCAGCATCCACCATCACAAGGCCGGAGGGTTCGTCTTCGAGTACCCGCTCCAGCGGACCGCGCACCAGCTCGGCGTGGGCGGAGAGGGCCTGCTGCGCATAGTGCAGATCGGAGAGGAGCGGCTGACGGTTGTCCCCGCCTTCCGGCTCGATCAGGGCGATGCGCGGGCGCTGCCAGCTATCGTCGAGCAAATGGACGCCGCCTGCTGAATTGATGCCTTCCAGCCGCACAGAGCGCACCCGGTTGCGCAAATCCAGCGGCAGGCGCGCCGATGCGCTCGCGGTGCTGGCACCCTCCTCAAAGCGGGCCTGCGCGCGGGCGATAACCTGCCCGTCCTGGCCGATGGCGCTGACATCAATCTCGCGGGCTGCGCCGCTGCCTGATCTCAACAGACGCGCCTCAAACCCGTCTGCCGATGCGCTGACGCCGGTGAGTGCGATCACCTGGTCTTGCGCGCCGGGCAGGCTGAGTGTCAGCCGGCCACGTTCGGAAAGCGCGCGGGCAAACGCATTGTCGTCCTCGCTGGCAATGCCATCACTCAGCCAGCGTGTCTCGAAGCGCGCCGGCGCGCTGCCGCTCTCCAGCGCAGCTTCAAGCGCGGCCCGTGCGCCCGCGCGATCAGGGACCCAGGCTTGCGGGCGGGCCGCTTCAAGCCGGGAAAGTGTCTGGCTGGCCTCGGCAAATTCAGGCGGCTGGGTATTGGCGGTCAGAAGCAGCGCGGCCTGCCGGCCGTCAGCGGACGCTGCCTCAGCATAGGCGCGTGCCTGCGCGAGTGTGCGCGGCCAGCCATCCGCGCTTTGCCAGCCATTATCAACGACCAGCAGAAGGGGCGCGTCGCCAGGCAACGTGTCGGCGGGGCGCCAGACCGGCTGGGCCAGAGCCAGAATGATGATGGCAGCGGCCAGCAGGCGGAACAGGATCAGCCACCAGGGCGCGCTTTGGGGCGTTTGCGGCGTCTGGGCGAGGCGTTGCAACAGGCGCAAGGGTGCAAACACAACGTGGCGCGGCGCAGGCGGCGTCGCGCGCAGAAGCAGCCATAGCAGCGGCAGGGCTATCAGTGCTGCCAGCGCCCAGGGCGCCGCAAATCCGATCGGTCCAAGGCTGAGCATCACCCCCGCTCCATGATGCTGGGGGCGAGCGCCTGATGGAGCGCCAGAACGGCTGTACCTGCCGGCCTGTCCGTGCGGTGCGTGAGAAGTGGCCAGCCCGCCTTGCGCGCCATGGCTGCCAGCCCGCCGCCATGCTCGGCCCAGACTTGCCGGTAGCTGTCGCGCGCATCCTCCGCCCGGCCCAGCACGAGCGGCGCGCTGCGCCCGGACGGCTCGGCAAAGCGCGTGCGCCCGGCAAACGGGAAATCTTCCTCTGCCGGATCGATAATGCGCAACAGGATACCGCTCGCACCGCTGGCATTCAGCCGGGCAAGGCGCGACCCCCAGGTCTCTGGCGGATCAAGAAAGTCGCTGGCCAGCACGATACGCGCATGACGCACTATGTCGGCCTGCTCGACCGATCTGGCCGCGCCTGTGCCCTCAGCCAGTGCCCGCGCGGCAATATCAAGGCCTGAACGCCCGGCGCGTGCCCGCCCGGTTTCTCCAAGGGCCGCAATGCGTTCGCCGCCGCGCACCAGTAGCGATGCCAGTGCCATCAGGCAAACGGCAGCCCGGTCCTTCTTCAGGGGCAGGCTTTTTGAGCTCACCGCCATGCCGGGCGATCCATCGCGCCATAGATAGACGGCGTTGGCAGCTTCCCATTCGGTTTCGCGCACGAAGAGATGCTGGCCGCGGGCCGAGCGCCGCCAGTCCACGGCCTGCGCGCCGTCTTCGGTGCGGTGGCGGCGATACTCCCAGAAAGTCTCGCCATGGCCCGGCGTGCGGCGGCCATGCGTACCCAATGCCACGCTTGCGGCAATGCGTTCGGCCTCGGCGAGGAGAGCCGGAAACGGCGCAGCCGCCTGTTCGGCGGCCCGGCGCAGGGTCTGGGTGTGTCGCACGGTCATGGCTGGCTCTTTGCTGCGCAGACCTCTTTCTCCCCCCGTTCACGGGGGGAGTGGCCCGTCAGGGCCGAGGGGGGGAGAGCTGCCAGAACCGCGTCCATGACACCATGCAGGTTGTCGTAAATGTCCGGGTTCCAGAAGCGCAGGACCTGCCAGCCCTGGCTTTGGAGGTAAGTGGTCCTTTCCAGATCATGGGCTTGCTCTCGAAGACGGGTGTGCGTCGCACCATCCACTTCCACGATGAGCTTTGCCTTCACACACGCAAAATCGGCCACATAGGGACCAATCGGGTGCTGTCTGCGAAACAACCATCCATTGAGGTGGCGTCCGCGCAGTCTGGACCAGAGAATGGTCTCTGCATTCGTCAGCTTTTTGCGAAGAACGCGAGCCAAGGGACGTGAACGGGTTTCCTTTTCACGCATTCATCCCCCCTCCGTCAGCTTCGCTGACACCTCCCCCGTAAACGGGGGAGGAAAGAGAGTAGGCAGTTCGTTTCGCAGCTTCATGCCAGTGCCCGTCAGGCCGCCTTGGCGGCGAGGCGTGCAATCAGCCGGTCGACATTCAGCCCGTCGGCCCGCGCCGCAAATGTCAGTGCCATGCGGTGTTTGAGGACTGGTCCGGCCAGCGCTGCCACGTCTTCGGTGGAGGGGGCAAGACGCCCCTGCAGAAGCGCTCTGGCGCGTACCGCCAGCATCAGCGCCTGTCCGGCACGCGGTCCTGGACCCCATGCCACGGCTTCAGCGACTTCAGCGTCCGCAGACCCGTCCGGGCGCGCGCGTTCCAGAAGGTCCAGAATGGCGTTGAGCGTCTGCTCCCCGACAGGCATGGCCCGTACCAGTGTCTGCAAGCCGGCAAGCTCCTGCGCGTCGAGAACCGGCACGGCGCTGTCTTCAGCGGCGCCTGTGGTCGCGATCAATATGGCCCGTTCGGCCTCGCGGCTGGGATAGGGCACGTCAATCTGCATGGTGAAACGGTCAAGCTGGGCTTCGGGCAGCGGATAGGTGCCCTCCTGCTCGATCGGGTTTTGCGTGGCCAGTACGTGGAAGGGCTTGGGCAAATCGTGGCGTACACCCGCAACGGTGACGAAGCCTTCCTGCATGGCCTGCAATAGCGCGGCTTGCGTGCGCGGGCTGGCCCGGTTGATCTCGTCGGCCATCAGCAGGCGGGTGAAGACAGGGCCAGGGATGAAGCGGAAAGAGCGCTTCCCGCTGGCATCCTCGTCGAGCACCTCAGAGCCCAGAATATCGGCTGGCATCAGGTCGGGCGTGAACTGCACGCGCTTGTCATCAAGCCCGGTAACGACAGCCAGCGTGTGTACGAGGCGCGTCTTGGCAAGGCCCGGGGCGCCGACCAGCAGCCCGTGCCCGCCAGAGAGCAGGACGCACAAGGCTTGCTCTACCACCTCTTCAAGGCCGAATATGGAGCGGGCTATCGAGGCGCGGACCTCTGCCAGACGCGCTGTAGCGGCATCGGCGCTGGCGGCAAGCTGGGTGACATCTTCCTTCGGCGCGGTCATGAGCCTATGTCCTTGGTTCGCATTGCTGTAGCCCCAAGGTGCAGCATGCCCCGCTGAAGCTTGAGGTGTCCATGGGTTCACAGCGCACAGAGACGGATGGAATGCAGTCGCTGATCGAGGCGGCGCGCGGCTCCGGCAAGGGTCTGCCGCCGGTCGAGCGCTGGCATCCGGAGTATTGCGGCGAGATGGACATGGTCATCCGCCGCGATGGCAGCTGGTGGCATGAGGGCACGCGCATTGGCCGCGAGGCGCTGGTGCGCCTGTTTGCGCGTATCTTGCGCAAGGACGAGGATGGCGAGACCTATCTCGTCACCCCGGTTGAAAAGATACGTATCGAGGTGGAGGCAGGGCACTTCCTCGCCGTGCGCGTCGATGCGCTGGGCGAGGGGGCAGAGCAGAAGCTCGTTTTCACGACCGATCATGACGAGACCATCATTGCCGGGCCTGAGCATCCCTTGCGCATTGCCTTTGGCGAAGACGGCGAGCCAGAGCCCTATGTCCATGTGCGCGGGCGGCTGGAAGCCCTGCTGACCCGGCCTGTCTTCTACGAGATGGCCAATCTGGCCGTTGAGGGGCAGGCACCCGATGGCCGCAAGGCCACAGGCGTGTGGAGTGACGGTGTGTTCGTGCCGCTGGACCGGAGATGATGCTGGACGATCCGTACCATTTGAATAGCCTTGTGGAGCGTCTCAGCCGGGCGCTCGACCCGGTTGAGGGTTCGCCGCCTGTGCCCGCTCGCGGCGATGGTGATCTGAACGGAACGCCCTCGCCGACCGGACGGGCCTTGCGTCCGGCGGCGGTGCTGGCCCCGCTGGTCATGCGCGAAACCGGGCTGAGTGTCGTGCTGACCCGGCGAGCCGATCATCTCTCCTCGCATGCCGGCCAGATCAGCTTTCCCGGCGGACGTCTAAACCTCGGTGAGGGAGCGGCCGATGCGGCGTTACGGGAAACCGAAGAAGAAATCGGACTGCCACGCAGCCGGGTCCGGCTCATCGGCCGGTTTGACCCCTATGAGACCGTCACCGGGTTCCAGATTACCCCCTTTGTGGGCCTGGTTGACGCCCGCGCTCGGTTTCGCGCCGATCCGGGTGAAGTTGCGGAAATCTTTGAAACGCCGTTCGACTTTCTGATGAATCCCGCCAACCATGTGCTCGAAGAGCGCATGTTTGCCGGTCAGCTGCGCCGCTATTACGCCATGCCCCATGAGGGGCGCTATATCTGGGGGGCGACGGCCGGACTCCTCAAGGCGCTGGCCGACAGGTTCAACGCGTTCCGCTAAAGGTGGTCACCAGACATGCGCTTTCTTCTGACGATTGCCGTCCTCTTTCTTCTCCCCTTTGCGGGCTATTACACTTGGCGCGGCATCAAGGCGGCGCGTTCAGCCGCGGGCGAAGGAGAGAATGGCGAGGCACGCGACCTGCCGCCCCCGCCCTTGCAAGTGCTGGCTCTGGTGGGCGCAGGCCTTGCGATCACCGGGATTCTCGCGCTCGCCATCGGGACGGCCTTTGGCGGCGGCGCCCAGACGGGCCAGTTCCGTCCGCCCGCGCTGGAAGGCGGGCGCGTGGTGCCCGGCCGCATCGATCCGGTAGAGCAGCGCCGCGAAGCGCCGCCGGAGGAGGAACAGGAGCCAGCCGGGGATGGGGCGCGTGGCTGACCGGCTAAGGCCGGAAGATCATGACTGGCTGAGGGATCCGGCCGGGCTCGCGGTCATGGACGCGCTGCTGGCAGCGGCGCCCGGTGGCGCCCGCTATGTCGGCGGCTGCGTGCGCAATGCCTTGCTAGGGGCGCCGGTGAGCGACACCGATATCGCCACCGTGCTGACGCCGCCGCAGACGGTCGCCGCCCTTGAAGCTGCGGGCCTTAAGGCCATACCCACCGGCATTGATCATGGCACTGTCACGGCGGTATCCGGCAAGCGGGGCTTTGAGGTTACGACGCTGCGCAAGGATGTCGCTACCGATGGCCGCCGCGCGGTTGTCGCGTTTTCGACGGACTGGAGCGATGACGCCGCCCGGCGCGATTTCCGCCTCAATGCCATCTATGCAGATCGTGACGGACAGCTTTTCGACCCTGTTGGCGGGATAGACGATGCCATGGCGGGGCGTATCCGCTTTATCGGCGAGCCCGGCGAGCGCATCACGGAAGACTATCTGCGCATACTGCGCTTCTACCGTTTCCACGCCTGGTATGCCCGCACTCCGCTCGATCCTGAGGGCCATGCGGCGTGCCTTGCCCTGAAGGCGGGTCTTGGCCAGCTATCGGCTGAGCGCGTCTGGCTGGAGCTGAAAAAACTGCTCGCGGCGCCTGACCCCAGAGAGGTGCTGGAAGCGATGCAGGAAGGCAACGTTCTTAACGAAGTATTGCCGGAACGTATCGACTTAAAGCTTTTCTTAAGCTTACACTCCCTGCAAGCGCAGGAGTTCTGCCCGCCCGATCCGCTATTGAGGGTGGCGGCGCTCCTCGCGGGGGGAGACGCTATGAGGGTAGACGCGCTCTGCGGCACCATGAAGGTGTCAAACGCCGAACGGACGCGGCTTCATGCCGCCGTCCGGCGCGTGGGCGTTCACCCCGGCATGGACCGCGTGGCGCTGCGCGCCGCTCTTTACGAACAGGGACGTCAGGCGGTGGAGGACCAGCTCCTGCTGGCCGCCGCACGTGGCGAGGGGCGCCGCGATGTGCTCTCACGCGATCTTGATGCCGTCAGCCGCTGGCAGCGTCCCGCCTTTCCGCTGAAGGCTGCCGACCTGCTGGCCATTGGTCTTGAACGCGGCCCGGCGCTCGGCCGCACGTTGAAAGCGCTCGAAGCCCGCTGGGTGGAAAGCGATTTTGTCCTCGGCCGCGCTGACCTTCTGGCCATCGCGCAGCAGCCAGGAGAGTCCTGATGGACGTGTTCTCCCGGCGCTTTCAGTACCGGATCGGCTCCGGTCTCTATGACGATCAGCTTCAGCTGCACGATTATGATGCGGTCGAGCGTTTCCTCAATCAGCGCCGCGGCGAGATTGGCAGCGTTAAGGCTAACGAACACGTCACGCGCGAACTGGTGCTGCGGCATCAGGTCCGGGTGGCCGTAACCCAAAGTCTTGGCGGACGGGGCGCAGGGACATTGCCTGATGGCCCGCGTCTCGCGCTGGCCGATCTGTATGAACAGGTCGCCAATCCGCTGGCCGGTGTGATCCGCCGCCCCAGCCTCGACTGGCTGATGCCGCCGACCACGCCTGATGCGTCCCAGTCCATCCAGCCGCCCGACGGCGAGCCGATCGGTGCCGACCGCTTTGCGATGTGGTCGTGCGTGCTGCTGATGGACTATGTCGAGATGCACTATGCGGCGCTGGCCGATAGCGTGAAGACCGAGTTTGCACGCGATCTCAATTCGCGCCTCGCCAATGGCCGCTCGCCCTGGATGCTGGTCATGGGGTGCTGGCGCCGCGAGGCATGGCCTGCCGACCGGGACAATCCTTTCGATTCGGTGTTGCATTCCCTGTGGTCGGAAACGGACGAAGCCTTGCGCCGTCAGCTCAATGCGCGCCTGGGCGAAAACTATGTGGTGGGCGAGGAAAGCACGGCGCTGGCGCCCTTGCCGCCGGGGGCAGAGGCCCGCCGGGAAGAAATTCGCGAGAAGCTGAAAAAGGCGGCGGCCAAATTGGCTACGGCGGACCGCCTGCTGGTCACGGACCCTGCGCTGACAGAAGTCGGCTACCGCAAGGCCGTGGACGTTGCGCGGGCCGCTTTCGACATTTGCGCCGAGGCGTTTCGTGGCTCCATTCTGGGCCCGTTCGTCAAGTACAAGTCTGGCCGGCGTCCTGCGCAGGGCCGGGCGCGGACCGCAGAAGGGGCAGGCCCTTCCCACAGCACCGCCCATACCCGCGAGCTCTCGCCCGAGGCAGCGGCGTGGCGGCTGCGCAAGCTAAGCGAATATATGATTTCCGGCCATGACCTGCCGCGCGCCTTGCCCGGCGCGGCCGACCGCAAGGCCATGCTGGAGCGCGCGCCGCTGGCCGAGTTTCTCGCGCGGCTTGTTCTGATGGGACCGTCAGAGAGCGAGGCGGAGGAATATGCGCGCATTGTCGGTGCGCCGCGCGGTGCCAGGTACGAGCTGCTGGTTGAAGACGAGGTGGTGGCGCGCATGGTCGTGGACCTGATGGCGCGCCTTGGCGTTTACGCGGCGGGCGCTGACAAGCCGGACCTGCGCACCGAAAGCAGCGGCGGGCGGCTTTCCGGCTTTGTCGATTTCAGGGTACGTGAGGCGCAGCGCGCCGAAATGATGCGCCGTATCAGCCAGTGGGCCGTACGCGTCCTCATCCTCGGCGGAGCGATGGCACTATCCTTCTATGCCGGCCTCATGGCCGCGCAGTACGGCCTTCTCGGCTGACGTCTGGTATGCCTTACGGCCATTTCGCCTCCGGCGGCATGGATGACAGGATCGACGTCACATTGCCACCCGTTTCCAGGCCAAACTTCGTGCCCCGGTCGTAAAGCAGGTTGAACTCGGCATAGCGCCCGCGCCGGATCAGCTGTTCTTCACGATCAGCGTCGCTCCAGGGTGTATCCATGCGCCGGGCCACGATCTCCGGATAGATCTCCAGGAACGCCTCGCCCACATCGCGGGTGAAGGCAAAATCCGCGTCGTGGTTTCCGCTATCGAGATGGTCGTAGAAAATCCCGCCGACGCCGCGCGGCTCGGAGCGATGCTTCAGCCAGAAATACTCGTCGCACCATTTTTTGTACTTCTCGAAATAGGCCGGGTCGTGGGTGTCGCAGGCATCCTTCGCCGCAGCGTGGAAGTCCTTCGCATCCTCGAAATCCTCGCGGCGCTGATAGTCCTGCGTCGGGTTGAGGTCCATGCCGCCGCCAAACCAGCTGACCGTCGTGGTAATGAAGCGCGTATTCATGTGAACGGCGGGCACATGCGGATTGCGCATATGGGCGATGAGCGAGATGCCGGTGGCGAAAAAGCGCGGATCTTCGGCTGCACCGCGCACATGCTTGGCAAACTCCGGCGAGAAGCTTCCGTAGACGGTGGAGCAATGGACCCCGACCTTCTCAAACAGCCGCCCGCGCATCATGCCCATCACGCCGCCGCCAAGGTCTTCGCTGCCATTGCCGCGCTTCCACGGCGTCAGCTCGAACCGGCCAGGCTCGCCAGGGTAGAGATCAGCGGGCGCTTCATCTTCCAGGGCCTCAAACGCTGCACAGATGCGGTCTCGCAGGCCTTCAAACCATATACGGGCTTCCTCGCGGCGGGCTTCCAGCGTGGCGGCGGCAACGGGGGAGGCGGCAGGTTGGCTGGACATTAATAACCCTTTTTCGATCATGGCTTTTCGGGCGGCACAAAAGACACTTAACGCCGCAAGCGCAAGTGACGCAGTGCCGCAGGCTGGCCTTGCCCGTCAAGCTTGGCTAGTTTTACCGGGCCGCAGCAGGGGGCTTGCGGCATTTCATTGCCAGCACGGCACCAGCCCAACGGAGCTGACATGCTTCAGCCGCGACAGGATGATCCGCTTGCGGGCCTTCACAATGCAGCCTCGCGTGAGGATTTGCTGGGCATGTCGGTTGAAGCGCGCGCGCTCGTCAATTCCGGTATCGAGCTGGGCTCGCGCTGGAGTGAAGTTGCCGGCATCATGAACGAAGCGGGCGATATAGCCTGCCTGCTGGGTGCCTGCCACAGGCTGGTCGAGCAGGTGCCCGATGACCCCCAGTCCCATATCTGGCTTGCCAGCGCCTACGCCTCTGGCGGCGATCACCGCTCCGCGCTGCAAACCCTGCAGCCCTTGCTGGCTGCCAATCCGCGCGATGCCGGACTGAACCGGCGTGTCGGGCGTATCCTGCTTGATCTCGGTCTGAAGAACGAGGCGCAAGTCCTGTTCCGCTCGGCGCTGTCCTCCAACGGGCTGGACGCACTCGCCTGGGAAGGGCTCGTCAAAGCCAAGACCTTCGTGGCCGGCGATGATGATCTGGCGCAGCTGGAACAGGCGCGAATCTCTGCGGGTGAAGAGATGAGCGCGCGGGACCGGGGCATTCTGTCTTATGCGCTGGCGAAAGCCTACGAGGATGTCGGCGAGTACGATGTCGCCTCGCGCCGTGTTGCCGAGGCGGCCGCCTTCTACCGCGCATCGGCCCCGTTTGACATGGACCAGCACGAGGAAGGTGTAAGACGGATACTGACTGTCTACGATTCCAGCTTTACCGGCGCAAACGAGGAGGCGGGGCTGATCGACAGCCGTCCGGTCTTCATCGTCGCGCCCCCTTCTTGCGGTGCCAGCTGGCTGGCATCAGTGCTTGCCGCACCGGCCGACGTAGCCGCCTTGCCCCGCAGCAACTCGCTGTTCTGGATGAGCGCGTCACCCTTGGGTGACCAGACGCGCGAGCACATCCATGCAGCGCTCTCGGCGCCGGGCGAGGGCAATGTGCTGACGGGGGTAGGCGAGGCGTATCTGGAGTATGCGCAGGAACTTCTCGGCGATGTGCGCCGCTGGGTTGATCCGACATCGCTGGGCGAACTGGCGGCGGGCGCAATCGGGCTTTGCCTGCCGGCTGCGCGGTTCGTGCGCATTCGCCGTGACCCGCTTGATCAGGCCTGGTCGATTCTGAAAACCCGCTACCAGCGCGCCCGTCACTGGACCTATCACGCAGATGATATTGCCCGCGCGCTCGCTGCCCATAACCGGCTGGTGGAGCACTGGGAAACCCTGTTCCCGGGCCGGTTCCTCACCGTGCGCTACGAGGATCTAGCCGCGGACACCGAGAACGAGGTGCGCCGTATCGCCTTCTTCACCGGCATTGATGCTGACAGTGCTGCAGATGCAGCAGCCCAGCGCAAGAACAGCCTGGATCAAGACCCCGTCGGCCTAAACCAGCGTGCCGGCGCGCGCATTGAGCCGGTGCGCGAAGCGCTCGTGCGGGCGGGCTTCACCCTTCCCTAGCGGCGATATTGCCGGGCGTCCGGCCTGCCTCCAGAACTGGCGCTGCGCTGCGCATGTCTCTGCGGCGCGAGGAAATGGTCCCGCGCCACGGTTTTCCACAAGCCGGCCGCTGTTTCCGGCGTGGCTATTCTGCCCTCAGGAGCCGCTTCAACGGCCCGTCCGCCTGCCAAATCGGCAGGTTGAGACGCTTTCACGCAGATAATCTGGTTGAAAAATTGCGGTTCTCATTCTAATCCCGCCGCACCAGAAAGCGTTGACGGGGCGGACGCTGCGGCGTTGAGACGCAAGGGCGGGGCCGGCCTGTCGCGCTAGATCAATGGGAACGACGTGTCTGCGCGGGCCTTGCGGCTGCGTGCAGACTTACGCCATACAGGTGGCGTAGGCGACGTTACCAGCCGCCGTGAGAGAGGTCTGCGCGTGACAGAAGCTGTTGAAAACACCGGCGCCCATGGCCAAGAGCCAAGCCGCCGCGATTTCATTTACATTGCAACGGGCGGCGCGCTTGCCGTCGGTGGCGCGTTTACGATCTGGCCGTTCATCGACCAGATGAACCCGGCGGCTGATACGCTCGCGCTGGCCTCCACCGAGGTGAATATCGGCGAGCTGGAAGAGGGCCAGGAAATCACGGTGATCTATCGCGAGCGCCCGCACTTCGTGCGCCGCCGCACCGCTGCTGAAGTGGAATCAGCGCGCGATGTCGATATTGCCAGCCTCCCGGACCGGGATGCCCGCAATTTCAATCTGGGCGATGGCGTGCCGGCCACCGACGAGAACCGCTCTGCCATGACGGCCGAAATTGCCGACGGTGTCGAGATCGAAGACGCGCTGCGCGCCGCCCTTCTGGTCACCAGCGCGAACTGTACCCACCTTGGCTGCGTGCCGACCGAAGGCGCCGGCGATTACGGCGCGTGGTTCTGCCCGTGCCATGGCTCTCACTACGACACCTCGGGGCGTATCCGCCGCGGGCCGGCGCCGGAGAATCTCTCCGTGCCTGTCATGACCTTCACCTCAGCCTCAGTGCTGCGTCTCGGCTAGGGGAAAAACAAGCGATGAGCGGACCTTCGACCTACGAACCGAAAACCGGCTTCACCAAATGGCTGGATGCGCGCCTGCCGGTTGTGCGTCTGGGCTGGGACTCCTTTGTGGATTTCCCGACGCCCCGCAACCTCAATTACTGGTACACGTTCGGTGGCATTCTCACCGTCTGCCTGATGATCCAGATCATCACCGGCATCGTGCTCGCCATGCACTACGTGCCCCATATCGACCACGCCTTTGCCAGCGTGCAGCGCATTGACCGCGACGTGAACTATGGCTGGCTGATTCGCTCCATCCACGCGGTGGGCGCATCCATGTTCTTCCTCGCCGTCTACATGCACATTTTCCGGGGTCTCTATTACGGCTCCTACAAGGCGCCGCGTGAATTGCTGTGGATTCTCGGCGTTGTCATCTATCTGCTGATGATGGCCGCTGCCTTCCTCGGCTATGTGCTGCCCTGGGGCCAGATGTCCTACTGGGGCGCGATGGTGATCACCAACCTCTTGGGCGCCTTCCCGATCATTGGCGGCCCGATCACCGAATGGCTGTGGGGCGGGTTCTCGGTGGGTAATGCCACGCTGAACCGCTTCTTCTCGCTGCACTATTTGATCCCGTTCCTGATCGCGGGTGTGGTTGGCCTGCACGTCTGGGCTCTGCACGTGCCGGGCAATAACAACCCGACCGGCATCGAGGTGAAGTCCAATCGCGACACGCTGCCCTTCCACCCCTACTACACCTCGAAGGACGGGTTCGGCATCGCGCTGTTCATGGTGATCTTCGCCTTCTTCGTCTTCTACTGGCCGGACGCGCTGGGTCACTCGGACAACTTCATCCCCGCTGACCCGCTGGTCACGCCTGCGCTGATCGTGCCGGAATGGTATCTCCTGCCGTTCTACGCCATCCTGCGCGCTGTGCCGGACAAGCTGGGCGGCGTGCTGCTGATGTTCGGCGCTATCGGCATTCTCTTTGTGCTGCCGTGGCTCGACACCTCCAAAGTGCGCTCCATGCGTTACCGCCCGCTGGCGCGCTGGTTCTTCGGCTTCTTCGTGGTCGCCTGCCTTGGTCTGGGCTGGGCGGGCGCGGAACTGCCCGACACGCCGGTACCCGGACTGGGCGCAATCGGTGTCGACTTCCTGCTGCTGGGCCGGGTGCTGACCATCTACTACTTCGCCTACTTCCTCGTGATCCTGCCCGTTCTGGGTTTCGTGGAAAAACCATCCGAACGGCCGGCTTCGATCGAGGAATCGGTCCTGGGTAACACGTCCAAACCCGCGCCTGCCGCGGTTCCGGCTGAATAGGAGTGAATGGAACAATGCGTCTGATCCGCACCCTTTTCGTTGCCGCTTCCGGGGCTCTGGCCGCTGTAGGCCTGGCCTCTGCCGCCGGCGAGTACCGCAAGCCGGAAGACCACCGCTTCTCGTTCGACGGGCCTTTCAGCTCGTTTGACCGCGGCGCGGTCCAGCGGGGCTTCTACGTGTTCAACCAGGTCTGCGCGGCGTGCCACAGCCTGGAGCATCTGGCGATCCGCCATCTGGGACAGCCCGGCGGCCCGTTCCATGACCCCAATTACCCCAATCCGAACGACAACCCGATCGTGCGCGCCATTGCGGCCGAGTACATTGTCGAGGACGGGCCGGACGAGTATGGCGACATGTTCGAGCGCCCCGGCCGTCCGTCTGACCGCTTCCCCTCGCCCTATGCCAACGAGGCGCAGGGCCGGGCGGCCAATAACGGCGCCTATCCGCCTGATCTTTCCATCATTACGCGCGCCCGCCACTATGGCGCGCCCTATATCCGCTCGCTGATGATGGGCTACGGGGAAGAGCCGCCTGAAGGCGTCACCGTGGGCGCTGGCCTCTACTACAACCCGTACTTCCCGGGCGGGCTGATTGCGATGCCGCCTCAGTTCCAAGACGGGCTGCTCACCTATAACGATGGTACAGAGGCGACCGTCGAGCAGATGGCCAATGACGTGACCGAGTTCCTGGCGTGGGCGTCAGACCCCCACATGGAGCAGCGCAAGCGTCTCGGCCTGATGGTGCTGGCCTATCTCGTCATTCTGTGCGGCCTGCTGTTCTTCACCTATCGCCAGATCTGGTCGAAAGTGAAGCACTAGGCTACTTCGCAGTAACGCCGATACCTTGCTGAAACGGGCCGTTCCTGCATGGGGCGGCCCGTTTTGTTTTTCTGTTTCAGGCATTATCAGGACGGCATGAAGAAAGACCCGATCGACGTCATCGCCTATGAGCCCCGCTGGGTGGAGGAAGGCCTCAGCCACGCCGAGGCTGTCGCCGCCGCGCTGGGCCCGCTTGCCTTGCGGGTTGACCATGTCGGCTCCACTGCGGTGCCGGGGCTTGCCGCCAAGGACGTCATAGACATACAGGCTCTGGTGATGCGCCTCGAAGACGAGGGGATTGCGGCAGCAATGGCCGGAGCAGGCTACCGCTTCCGCGACGCCAATACCTATGACCCGCCGCATCCCGAAAGCCCGGCCGCGCTGGGCGAGGATGACTGGCGCAAGCTGTACTTTCGTGAGGCAAAGGGCGCGCGCCGCGTCCATATCCATATCCGCCGCAACGGTGCCGCCGCTGCGCGCAATGCCCTTCTCCTGCGTGACTTCTTGCGCGACGACGCGCCGTCCCGGCGTGACTACAGCGAATTCAAGATGGCCCTGGCGGCCAAAACCCGCAAAGATCGCGACGCCTATCAGACGATCAAGCGTCCCTTCATATCCATTGCCCTGCGCAGTGCGGAAAGCTGGGCCGAATTGAGCCGGTGGGTGCCTGGCGCCCCGGATGCCTACTGGAGGAGTGCCGAGTAATGACAGGCTGGGTGTTGGGGATTATCGGCGGATCGGGTCTGTATCAGCTTTCAGGCCTCGAGAATGTGCGCCGGCAGACAGTCGAAACGCCGTGGGGGTCGCCCTCGGGCCAGCTGGTCCGCGGGACGCTCAATGGCGTGGAGCTGGTGTTTCTGACCCGTCATGGCAAAGGGCACCATCTGTCACCCAGCGCCATTAATTACCGGGCCAATATCCATGCCCTGAAGCGTGCGGGCGTGACCGACATCCTCTCCCTGTCGGCCTGCGGTTCCATGAAGGAAGAGCTGCACCCTGGCAGCTTCGTCATCGTGGACCAGTATGTGGATCGCACCTATGCCCGCGAGAAGAGCTTCTTCGGGCCGGGCTGCGTCGCCCATGTTCCGATGGCCGATCCGGTCTGCAAGCGCCTGTCTGCGATGGCGGCGGAGGCGGCGCGTTCTGCGGGCGTAGAGAACGTGGTCGAGGGCGGCATATATCTGGCCATGGAGGGGCCGCAATTCTCCACCCGCGCCGAGAGCCTTCTCTACCGCAGCTGGGGCATGGACGTGATCGGCATGACCAACATGCCGGAAGCCAAGCTCGCGCGCGAAGCCGAACTCCCCTATGCCAGCGTCTGCATGGTGACCGATTACGATTGCTGGCGCGATGCGCATTCCGACGTCGACATCAACGACATCCTGAAAGTGATGGCGGACAATAGCGGCCGGGCCCATGATCTGATTTCAGCTCTGACTTTGGTGATGTCAAAGCAGGAGCGCACCCCCGACCCGGCCGGTATTGGCAGCGTGCTCGATCACGCCATCATCACCGCGCCCGAACACCGCGATCCCGATCTGGTGGCCCGGCTGTCCACGATTGCAGGGCGCGTATTGTCGCGCGGCTAGGACCAGATTTGCACGATAATCCGGAAAAGTTATCCACAGGCTTGTGGTGACAAGGGCGCTGCCGCACTCCGGAAATGCTTGAAAATTACAAATCAATTTATACCACATTCGCGGCAAATTAAAAAAACTATCAAAAATATCAGTTGGATAATAGGGTTTTGCGGGCGGTTTCGCGCGCTCTTTTCATCCGTATCCAGATGTATTACAGTAATGTGACTGATCCGAGACGATTATGTGTCGCGGACCGCGTGGGGACGGCAGTTTCCGTCCATTGTCAGCCGCCGTCCGGCATTCCCGGCCTTGCGTCTGGCCAAGCCTCCCGGGAGGACAAAATGAAATTTGAACAATTTGCTCTCGCTGCCCTTGCATCATTTGCGATCAGTGCCGTGGCTTCAGCCCAGCAGACGCACAACGTGCCGGTCTTCGAATTCGATGTTGAACGGGTCGCGCTCCACGATGAAGCCAACACGGCAGGCATCTATGCGCGTCTGGTCAGCGAGGCGGGCGAGTATTGCGGTGGCATTGTCGCGCGCGAGTCGGTGGAATATCCGGTCTGCGTTGAGGCCATGGTGACCCTTGTTGTCACTGAGCTGGACCATGCGCCCCTTGCGCAGCTTCACGGTGCCGCCACGCAGGCACGCGCGCCGCGTCAGCAGGCTGTTGCGTATAGCGCAGGCTAGCTGCACCCCTTTGCCTTGACGTCTCCCGCGCTGAACAGGATGGTCTGGCCGTCTGTTTAGCGCGGGGAAATTTCATGGACCACATCAAGGCGGCGATCCGGACCATCCCGGACTATCCAAAGCCCGGTATCATGTTCCGCGACATCACCACCCTGCTGGGTGATGCGCGGGCCTTTCGCGCTGCGATAGACGCGATGATCGCGCCGCACGCGGGCTCCAAGATCGACAAGGTGGCCGGTATTGAGGCGCGCGGCTTCATTCTGGGCGGGGCCATCGCCCACCAGCTTTCCATCGGCTTTGTGCCAATCCGCAAGAAGGGCAAGCTGCCCTTTGCCACTATCGGCCAGTCTTATGAGCTGGAATACGGCACGGACGAGGTGGAGATGCACACCGATGCGGTAAAGCCCGGCGAGCGTGTCCTGCTGGTTGATGATCTCATTGCCACCGGAGGCACCGCAGAGGCGGCGGTAAAGCTGCTGCGCCGGGCCGGCGCGCATGTGGAAGGGGCGTCCTTTGTCGTGGACCTGCCAGAGCTGCGCGGCGTGGAGCGTCTCCGCGCGCTCGACGTGCCGGTCGCGACGCTGGTGGCGTTCGACGGGCATTAGGCCCTAAGCTCTCCCGCAAATTGGCATCAGGGGAGGGCGCATCATGTTCATAGGCCATTATGGTCCGGCTCTGGCTGCGCCAGTGCTCGTCCGAACCGTGCCGCTCTGGGCGCTGTTCTTTGCTGTCCAGTTCATCGATGTGGTGTGGGGCGTGCTGATCCTTGCCGGGATCGAGCAGGTGCGCATTGTGCCGGGCTTCACCGACGTGAGCCCGCTGGACCTGCATCATATGCCTTATACGCACTCGCTCCCGGGTGCGCTCGCGCTGTCGGCCCTTTTGGGGCTGGCCTACTGGCTTATTGCGCGCAAGGCGCGCCTCGCTGGCGGCCTGCTGGTGGCCGCGGCGTGCTTTTCGCACTGGCTACTGGACCTGATCGTCCATGTGCCCGACCTCTTGCTCTGGCCGGGCGGGCCGATGGTGGGATTTGGCCTCTGGGACAATCTGGAGCTGGCGCTCGGCCTTGAGGTGGCGCTGGTGATTGCGGGACTGGTCTTCTATCTGCGCGCGACGCGGGGCAAGGGCATTATCGGGCGCATCTGGCCGTTCGTGCTGGTGGGCGTACTCCTCGCGCTGGAGGCGATCCACCTCTTGGGTGAACCGCCTGCCAGCGGTGAGGAACTGGCCATGACCAGTCTGGCCGTCTTTCTGATCCTGACCGGCCTTGCGGCGGTCGCGGACCTTACGCGGGAGTCGCGCGCCTAGCGGTTACCCGCGGCCACGAACTCGCGCACATCACGCGCCAGCTGTTCGATGGACGGGTGGTGCAGATACATCATGTGCCCGGCCTCGTAATAGGTCAGCGTCACGCGTGACGGGTCATAGGCCCGCTGGTTGAACGTCATCTCCGTGCCAAAGAAGGGCGTGGCGAGATCGTAGATGCCGTTGGTGGCCAGTACGCGCAGGTCGGAGTTCTGCCGCATGGCGCGCTCCAGCCAGATCGAGGTGTTGAGGTAGGAGTTGTTGCCGCCGGCCTCGCCCGCATTCCAGTTCCAGTTGCGTACCCCGCCGAGCGTCACATAGGTGTCAGCGATGTCGACGCCGAGATTGCGGGTATAGTGCTCGCGCATCGCTGCCGTGTAGCCCGCCGAGATGCCATAGCCCGACGGATCACCTTCGGGGTTCTCCCGCAGTGAGTCCGGCTCCACCCCGGCAAAGCGGGAATCAAACCGGCCCACGCTGCGGCCATCTTCGCGCAGTATCTCGGTGCGGAAGCGGTTAAGCGGTACGCGCAGGCTGGCTGAACGCAGATAGTCTGCCGACAGACCCGTCAGCTCTGCCATCCGCACGGCAGTGGCGTTGAAGCGGGCTTCATCCACATCATGGCCGCGCAACAGGACGGGCAGGAACTCGTCAGTGGCAAAGTCGCGCGCATCGCGCAGAAAGGCGTTGAAATCATTGCTCCAGGCAGAGCGGTCCACCCGGTTATGGTACCAGGCGGTGGCCGCATAGCCCGGCAGCAATCCGGTCAGGCCCAGCGGATTGTCGGGCCGCGCATTGGCCATCTCCATCACGACCGAGATCAGCACCACGCCGTTGAAGGCGACATTGTTCCAGCCCAGCTCCAGCTCGTTCATCAGCGCCCCGATGCGCGTCGTGCCATAGCTTTCGCCCATCAGGTATTTGGGCGAGTTCCAGCGCCGGTTCTCGGTCAGCCAGATGCGGATGAACTGGCCGATGGCGCGCGCATCCTCGTTGACGCCCCAGAACTGGGCCGGGTCAGCATCGCCCAGAGCGCGGCTATAGCCGGTGCCGACCGGGTCGATGAAAACAAGGTCGGCTGAATCCAGCAGTGAATGCGGGTTGGAGCGGATGTCATAAGGCGCCGCGCCATCGTCTTCGGCCTCGGAGGGCAGGACCAGATGGACCGGGCCGAACACGCCCATATGCAGCCAGAGCGAGGCTGAACCCGGCCCGCCATTGAAGATGAAGGCTACGGGCCGGGTGCGCGGATCAGACACGCCTTCGCGGATATAGCTCGTGGAGAAGATGGCGGCGGTTGCTTTCCCATCGTCATCACGCAGGAAGGTCTCGCCGGCGACCGCCCGGTAGCGCACACGCTGGCCATTCGCGGTAACCTCACCCCGGCTTTCAAACACGCGCGGTTCGCGTGGATCGTTTGCGGTATCGGGCGCCTGTGCGGCAGCGCCGGAAACGCCAAGAACAAGGGCTGCAAGCCCTGCTGCGATGGATCTGATCATGATGCCTCCCCGGTACGGCTGTGGTGCCGTTGTGATCTGGCGGGCAGGCTAGCCGCGATACCTGACGGGTCAATGCGGATGCGCGTTCACAATTGCGTGGCCTCGCCTGCCCGCCTAGAAGCTCATCCCATGAATTACCGCCACGCCTTCCATGCCGGAAACTTTGCCGATGTGCTCAAGCACGCCGTGCTGGCGCTGTGCCTTGAGCATTTCAAGCGCAAGGACAAGCCGTTCGCCGTCATCGACACCCATGCCGGTATCGGCGCCTATGACCTGACCAGCGATGCCGCGCGGCGCAGTCCGGAATGGCAGCAGGGCATTGGCCGGGTCATGGCGGCAGAGCGCCCCGCAGATGTCGAGCGCGTGCTCGCGCCCCTGCTGCGTATCATCAAGGCCATGAATACGGGCGCAGACCTCACCGCCTATCCCGGCTCGCCGGAAGTGTCCGCACGGCTGATCCGTCCCGCTGACCGGGTGCATCTGTGCGAGTTGCACGAGGCGGACTCAAAGACGCTCGACAAGCGCTACGCCCTCAATGCCCGGGTGAAAATGGAACAGCGCGACGGCTACAAGGCGCTCAAAGCCCTGCTGCCGCCGCGCGAGAAGCGCGGCCTTGTCCTCATCGATCCGCCCTTTGAAAGCCGCGACGAGTTTGTGCGCCTTGCCGAAGCGGCGATGAGGGGGTTGGAGCGCTGGCCATCGGGTACGTTTGTCTTCTGGCGGCCTATGAAGGATCTCTGGTCGCTCGACAGGTTCGACGAGGGGCTGGCCGAGTGGCTGGTCACCGAGCGTGATGTGGAGCCATCATCCATTCTGCGCGCCGATATGTGGGTGCGTGATCTTCAGAGCGAGGGCAAGCTGGCCGGCGCGGGCCTCGTCATCATCAACCCGCCCCACACGCTCGAAGCCGATCTGCTGGTCCTGATGCCCTGGCTCTGCGAGGCGCTCAGACAGGGTGAGGGCGCAGGCTGGCGGCTCGATGGCATCGTCACCGGCGAGATGGCGGCCAGCTGGGAGGGATAGGGGGTTCTCACTTCCTGAAACCCCGGAACCGCGAAGCGGTATCCGGGGCCTGTCGCCGCTTCTCCTGCACGAGGTCCCGGCTCTGCGCTTCGCTTGGCCGGGAGTTCACGAAAGAAAAGTCCAGACCCTAACCGCTCGCGCGCACCGTGAACACGCTCTCATCGGGGCGGCGTGGCACGATCACTTCGATGAAATGGGTGGCATAGCGTTTCAGGAATTGTTCCCCGTCGCCGGTCAGGCTGCGCAGCGGTATGAGGCCCGATCCCATGGCATCACCGCGTTCAAAATAGCTGATCAGCCTGCCCGGTGCCGGCGCAGAGAGCCCCGCAGCCAGCAAAGGCAGGCGGGCCGGCGTCATCGCTGATTTCAGCCCGCCCTGCTTCATCAGCACGCGCCGGTCGATATGGAAGACGCGCCGCGAGGCATCGCGCCGGTTCACATGCACTTTTTTCAGTACATGGCGCAGCGCGTATTCCTCCGGCCTTGAAACGGATGCACCCAGACCCGAGGCAAGCTCGTTTTCGGTGGGTGTGGTCAGCCAGACGAAATAATCATTGACCGGCAGGCCGGTATCATCGCGCACCGAAAACACGATCTGATAATGCTCATTGAAGGCGTCCGGACCCAGATCTTCCTCGGAGTCCAGGCTGGCGCGGCGGGCTTCGGCATCGGGCTGGACCAGCGTGCGGGTCGCGGCGTTGACCGCTCTCCAGTCATCACGCACCTGCCGGTAGCCTTTGGCATCATCGGTGCGCAAAGCCTGCAGGATCATCCGCCCCAGACGCCCTGCGCCCGTATCGCCGCGCTCTGAGGGTTCGGTGATGTTGAGATGGTGGCGGTCGGGCAGCACGGCAAAGGCGGTGCTGTCCGGACCACGCCGCGTCCACAAGCGCCGCCAGGGCAGGCCGTCATCGCCGCGCTGGCTGAAATCAACCGTCACCCCCTGCGGGTCGATATGGGCGCTGGCGGCGCGTACCGTGCCGTCCCACGCGCTCTCGCCCAGAATGCCCATCGGCCGGAAGACATCGAGGCCGGTAATGACATAGGGCCGTGTGCCCGCCTCGCTGAACACGCTCTTCCGGTCGCCATCGCGTGACAGACGGTCAGACAGGGCGAGGCGTTCCTGCAGCTCAGAGCCATGCTCCAGCGCGTGCAGGAACTCGGTGCCGGTCTGGAAGCTGTTGCCAAACCCCTTGATCAGCCGCCCCAGCGCCGAGCGGCCCATCACCGCCAGCGGTGAGCCGAAATTGGCCGGGGCCAGCATGACGAGATTATCAACCGGCGCGCCGCCGCCCGCATGCTCGAAGGCGAGCCATTGGCGTACGACCAGCGCGCCGGTGGAGTGGGTGATGACATGGAAGCGCGGCCCCAGCCTGCCATCGGCCTGCATCTCGGCGACAAGCTGACCGAGCCGCCGCGCGCTATCGGCCAGATGCACCTCGTCGGCCATTGACGGGTAGCCGCCCAGCCAGACATGCTCCACGGCGAAGCCCTGTCCGCCGAGAAATCCGGCAAGTTTGCCCATCGATGTATCGCGGGCGCTCCAGCCGTGAACAGTGAGCACGTGACGGGTTGGCATGGCGGGTCTCCGGTAAGGTGAACCCGCCCATACTATGCCTGAAAACACCCCCTGCGGACAGATTTCCGCTAGCCGGGGGCGTCCGTTTCGGCCTCGCCTACGCCAAACAACTGACCGCGCTCGGTAATTGCGACCATCACCAGCGCGGCAACGCCAAGCCCTGCCATGCCCGCCAGCAGGGGAAAGACTGAGTCGTTGAAAGACTGGCCGATGAGAGAGCCAAGGATCGCCCCGCCGATTGCCGTCACTGATCCGTAGAGCGCGGAGGTGGTGCCTGCGCGCTTGCCTGCAGGCTCGAGGACAAGGGCTGAGAAATTGGCCCCCATCATGCCGAACAGCATCATGCCCAGCGTCAGGAGCGGGTAGAACAGCCAGAAGGGCGGCTCGGATACCAGCGCGTAGAGCGCATGCCCGCCATTGATGACGATGAAGACGATAATGGCCCAGTGGGAAATCCGGCGCATGCCATAGCGCTGCACGATGCGCGCATTGATGATGTTGGCTATCGCCAGACCCGCCGCGATGCCGGCAAAGGCCAGCGCGAACCACACCTCCAGCCCATAAAGCTCGCCCATCACCTGTTCGGCGGTCGCGATGAAGGCAAACAGTCCGCCAAAGATGAAGGCGGCGGCCATCATGTAGCCGAGCGTGATGCGGTTGCTTGCCGCCAGCCAGTAATTCTTTGCCGCTGACCCGATCCGTACCGGGATGCGGTTGTCGATGCTGAGGGTTTCAGGCAGGCGCACCAGCATCCAGCCCCACAGCAGCGCGCCGCCCGCCAGCAGGGCGGCAAAAATCCATTCCCAGCTGGCAACGAGCAGGATGGCCTGGCCCAGACCCGGCGCGAGAATGGGCGCGGCCATGAAGAAGGTCATGGCGATGGAGATGATCTGCGCCATCTTGCGCCCTGACACGAGGTCGCGCACGACGGCCGTGGCGATCACGCGCGTGCCGGCTGCCGCGGCGCCCTGCAGCGCGCGCGCGGCCAGCATCCAGCCAAAATCGGGTGCGGCCAGACATAGCAGCGTCGCCAGCGAGTACGCGCCCAGCGAGATCAGCAATACCGTGCGCCGGCCCAGCGCATCGGCCAGCGGTCCGTAGAAAATCTGCGCAATCCCGAAGCCGAGCACATAGGAGGTGATGACCAGCTGGCGTTCATTGCCCAGCGCATCAAAGGCCCGGCCAATATCGGGCAGGGCGGGCAGCATGATGTCGATGGAGAGCGCATTGAGCGCCATCAGCGCGCTCGTCATCGCGATCAGCTCGGTCATGCCAAGCGTCGGGCGCTTCGGATCGGGAGAGGTGAGGGCCACGGCAGGATGTCCAGAACAGGAAGGACGCAAAAACCTTCCACGTCCTGAAGCCTCTCTAGTTAGGCGGTGCGGACAGTTCCGTCGAGCGTCTAGCTGCCAAGCGCGCCGAACACGTCGCGCGTCAGGCGCGGGTCGAAATGCTGCCCGCCATCCACGCACACGATCTGCCCCGACACCGAGGGCGTGGCGAGGAACCAGCGCAGCGTGCGCACCAGATCCTCCGGCGTCGGTCCGCATTGCAGCGGGTTGTCGTCATGCAGCCGCTCGAACGTGGCCTCGTCATGATAGGGACTCGGCAGGGTCAGGCCGGGCGCTACCGCGTTGACACGGATACGCGGCGCGAGGGCGCGCGCCAGCATCTCCGTCATGGCTTTCAGGGCCGCCTTGGAGATGGTGTAGGAGTAGAAGTCCGCGTTGATGTTGAAAAGCTTGTAGTCGAGCAGGTTGAAGATCATCGCGCCTTCCGGGGCCTGCGCGGCGAAGGCCTTTGACAGGAGTACAGGCGCGAGCGTGTTGGCCTCCATATGCGCGCGGAAGCTCTGCGCGCTCACGCTCTCCACGCTGTCATCTTCAAAGATCGAGGCGGAGTTCACCAGCAGGCTGACCGGCCCCATGGCTTTGGCGGCCTCCTCCATCAGCGTTTCGGCATTGGCACCATCGGAGAAGTCGGCGGCGAATACGCCAGCCTTTACGCCTTTGCCCTCAAGCGTCTGCGCCAGCGCTTCGGCTTCATCGCGCGAGCGGTTGCAATGGATGGCAATGTCATAGCCGTCCTTGGCCAGCGCCTCGCAGAATGCGCGCCCTATACGCTTGGCCCCGCCGGTTATCAGCGCCGTCCCTTTGCTCTGTGCCATGTCATGCTCCTGCATCTGGGACGAAACTAAACCTTGCGCGCGTGGTTGAAAGCCCCGACCTGCGGGCAGGGCTTACCTTGCACCGCCCTTCGCAGTATAGAGCGCGCGCCATGATGCTGATTTCTGCCCAGGTGAATATCGAAGCCGCGCACTTCACCCCGATCGGGGATGAGGACGATACGCGCCGCCAGATTCACGGTCATTCCTATCTGGTGCGCGCCTGGGTGCAGGCCGAGCCGGGCGTGGAAGATCTTGACCGGCTGCGTGAAGACCTGTTCTCCGCGGCGCTGCCACTGGACCATGCGCTTCTCAACGAGGTGGAGGGACTGGCCGGTCCATCGATGGAAGCGATTGCCGATTTTGTGGCGCAGCGCCTCGCTCCGCTTTGGCCCGGACTGAGAAAAGTTTCGGTTGCCCGGCCCACTCTCGGTTATGAAGTGGTACGAGAGCTCGCCTGAGCTGAAAGCTCGCATTTCGCCGCCAAACAGGATTTCCGGCATGAAACTGACGCCTGCCAACGCTGATGCAGCCCTTGCTGCACGCGCAGAGCCTGCCGCGAGCGGGGAGCGTCTGAGCGTGCGCGTGGAAGGCCTGCGTCTGGACGCGGAAGTGGGCGTCTATGCCAGCGAGCACGGCCGCAAGCAGCCGATCACCGTCAGCCTTGAGGCCGAAGTGGCCAGTGAGGCTGCGCATCCCGGCGCCGATCTGGGCCATGCGGTGAATTATGCCGCGCTGGCAGAAACCGTGCGCCAGGTGGTGGGCCGCCAGCATCACGAATTGCTCGAAGATCTGGCGCAGGCATTGGCCGATACCATGTTTGCCGAACCGCGCATTGTGCGTATCGCCCTTAGAATCGACAAGCTGACCGCGCTCGATGATGCCGCTTCTGTCGGCGTCAGCTATGAGCGCTGGCGCTGACGCCACGCGCAAGACGGCCTATCTTTCCCTCATGGCCCGCGCACAGAAGCCCCGGACACCGCCTGCAGACACGCCTGACGCGCCTGGCCGCGCCAGCGAGGCGTCTGCGCGTTCCGGGCCGGAGGTGATTGCCGACTACGTCAAGCGCCTGCCGATGAAGCCCGGCGTCTACCGCATGTATGGCGCGGACGGCGAGGTGCTCTATGTGGGCAAGGCCCGCCAGCTGAAATCGCGCGTGTCGAACTACGCCAAGTCCGGCGGGCACAATAACCGCATAGCGCTGATGATCGCGCTGACGGCCAGCATGGAATTTGTCGTCACAGCGACCGAGACCGAGGCTCTGCTGCTGGAAGCCAATCTCATCAAGCGGCTGAAGCCCCGCTTCAACATCATCCTTCGCGACGACAAATCCTTCCCCTACATCCTCATCCGCACTGATCATGCATCGGCCCAGCTGACCAAGCATCGCGGTGCGCGCAAGATGAAGGGCGATTATTTCGGCCCCTTCGCCTCTGCCGGGGCGGTCAATCACACGCTCAACACGCTGCAAAAAGCGTTCCTGTTGCGCACCTGCACCGACAGCGTGTTCGAGGCGCGTTCGCGCCCCTGCATGCTCTACCAGATCAAGCGCTGCGCCGGCCCTTGCGTCGATCTGATCGCGCCGGAACGCTATGAGGAGCTGGTGGGCGAGGCGCGCGAGTTTCTGCGCGGCCGTTCGGGTGCGTTACGTGAACGCTTGCAGGCCGAGATGGAAGAGGCTGCAGAGGCGCTGGACTTTGAGCGCGCCGCGCGCCTGCGCGACCGGCTGCGCGCGATCGCCGCCGTTACCACCAGCCAGGGCATCAACCCGGAGGGCATCGAGGAAGCCGATGTCATCGCCGTCCATCAGGAGGGCAGCAAAAGCTGTGTGCAGGTCTTCTTCTTCCGGGCGGGCCAGAACTGGGGCAACCGCGCCTTCTATCCGCGCCATGATGCCGAGGCGGGGCCTGAAGACGTGCTGGGCGCTTTCATCGCGCAATTTTACGAGGATAAGCCTGCGCCAGCCTTGCTGCTGGTGTCCCATGAACCCGAACAGGGAGAGTTGCTGGCCGACGCTCTGTCTTTAAGGGCGGGGCACGCGGTTGAAATACGCAAGCCCCGGCGGGGCACCAAAACCCAGCTGGTCGATCAGGCGATGACGAATGCGCGCGAGGCGCTGGGGCGCACGCTGGCGGAGTCCAAAAGTCAGGCCCAGCTTCTGGACGGCGTGGCGCGTGTCTTTTCGCTCGAAACCCGGCCCGATCGGATCGAGGTCTACGACAACTCCCACATTCAGGGCTCCAATGCGCTCGGCGCGATGATCGTGGCAGGGCCGGAGGGGCTGGAGAAATCCCAGTACCGCCGCTTCAACATGAAGGGCGGGGATGCGGCCACCAACGATGATTTTGCCATGATGGCCGCCATGTTGCGGCGGCGCTTCTCCCGGCTGGCAAAAGAGCGCGAAGAGGGCGCGCCGGTGCCGGGCCTTGTTCTGATAGATGGCGGCAAGGGCCAGCTCTCCGCCGCGATGGCCGTGATGGAAGAGCTGGGCATGAGCGACATCCCGCTCGCCGCTGTCGCCAAGGGACCGGACAGGAATGCGGGCCGCGAAGATTTCTACATGCCGGGCAGGGCGCCCTTCCGTCTGCCAGCCAATGATCCGGTGCTCTACTATCTGCAACGCCTGCGCGACGAGGCGCACCGCTTTGCGATCACTGGCCACCGCGCTGCGCGCAGCCGGGCGATCAAGGACAATCCGCTCAACGACATTGCCGGGATCGGTGCCTCGCGCCGTGCCGCGCTTCTGAAGCATTTCGGGTCGGCAAGGGCGGTTTCACGGGCGAACCTTGCCGATCTTGAGGCTGTCGAAGGCGTTTCAAAAGCGCTCGCCCGCAAGATCTACGACCATTTTCACGAGCAGGGTTAGGAGACAGGCCATGCTGCGCCATATCCCCAATCTGATCACCGTGCTGCGCGGCGTTGGCGGCATTGCCGGCGCCTGGCTGCTCCTGCAAAGCGCAGGCGCGGCGCTGGAGGAGACGGCGGTTTTCTATGCGGTCCTCTCCGGGCTGATCTTCCTGGTGGCAGCCCTTACGGACTGGCTGGATGGCTGGCTGGCGCGGCGTTTCAGCGCAACCAGCTCACTGGGCGCCCTGCTTGATCCCATAGCCGACAAGGTGCTGACCGGCGCCTATCTGGTGGCCTACACTTTTATCGCCGGAGGCAATCCGGCGCTGGCTGTTCCGGTCGGTATCATCCTGCTGCGCGACATCATCGTCACGGGGCTGCGTCTGGCGGGGCCGCCGCGCGCCGGGGGCGCCTATACGGTTACCAGTGATGCCAAGGCCAAGACGGCCCTGACCATGATTGTAGTCGCGCTACCCTTCATGCTTGTGGCGGCCGGTTTCACGGAGGTAAGAGACTGGTTCTACATCTGGGTTGGCGGGGTCTGGCTATGCGCGGCACTTACCGTCTGGAGTGCGATACCCTATTTGCGCACAGCGCTAAAGAATGGCAATCAAAGGTAGCATTTCAGCGATATGCATCTGAAACTCTTCATTAACCGCATCGTGAGAACGGTGATGTGCATATGCTTATGCGCGCGGACAAGGAGCCGCTTCGATGACCGACTCACAACTTTCCGAGCGTTTTGATTTTCTCAGCTTCACCGAGTCGGACCGTGCGCGTCTGCGCAGCCTGAAGCCGCTTGTCGCGGCCGAGCTGCCGGCGATTCTCGACCAGTTCTATCTCGACATTTCCAAGCACCCCGAAGTCGATGCGATGTTCAAGAGCGCGGAGATGCGCAGCCATGCCCGCCAGAAGCAGCTTGAACACTGGCTGCGCATCTGTGACGCGCAATACGGTGCCGATTATCTCCAGTCCGTTCAGCGCATTGGCGAGACCCACGCCCGGCTTGGCCTGAAACCCGCCTGGTATTTTGGCGGTTACGCCAAGATTGTCGGTGGAATGGTCAAGGCGATCATCCACAAGGCCAATGCAAGCCGCAATTTTCTGCAGCGCTTTGGTAACGATGGCGAGCTCGCAGTAGCGCTCGACACGCTGGTCAAGGCGGCCATGCTCGATATGGATCTGTGCATGTCCACCATCGATGCCTGCGCAGCACGCGCCAAGGCTGAGGAGCGCAACGCGCTCGCGGGTGAATTTGAAAAGACGATCTCTTCCATTGTGTCATCGGTCGCGGCTGCGTCTGAAGAACTGTCAACGACGGCAAAGGCGATGGCGCAGACGGCTGAAGGGACTACCGAACGGTCCTCCAGCGTAGCGGCCGCCTCCGAGGAAGCCAGCGTATCGGCTCGCACGGTGGCTCAGGCAGCCGGCGAGCTCACCCGTGCCATTGGCGAAATATCCGAGCGTGCCAGCGAGGCTGCAGGCGCGTCGTCACAGGCGCGCGAAGAGGCGCGGCGCACTGCGGAGACTATGGCCGAGCTGTCGTCCGCCGCAGAACGTATTGGTACGATTGTCAGCCTGATCGAGACAGTGGCCGAGCAGACCAATTTGCTGGCGCTGAACGCCACGATTGAAGCCGCCCGTGCGGGCGAAGCCGGCAAGGGGTTTGCCGTGGTGGCGAGCGAGGTAAAATCGCTCGCGGCGCAGACCGCAAATGCCACAGAAGAGATTTCCAGCCAGATCGCCAATGTCCAGTCCGTCGTCAACACGGCGGTGAAGGCGATCGAGGCTGTGTCCGGTTCGATTGAGCAGGTGACGGGCGTGTCGGCCTCCATCTCGGCGGCGGTCGAAGAGCAGAGCGCGGCCACAGCCGAAATCGAGCGCAATACCAACCAGTCTGCAGAAAGCTCCGGCATGGTCTCGCAGACCATCACCGAAGTGCTCTGCGGCGCTCAGGAAACCAGCAATTCTGCCGGCGCGGTGGTGAGTGCGGCCGCAGAGCTCGGCAATCAGGCCGAACGGCTGCGCGGAGATGTGTCGCGCTTCCTGGAGCGCATCCGCGCGGCGTGAAGCGGGCTGAAATGCTGCGTAACATCCTGCCACTTTGTAGGCCGGGCAATTCGGTCCATCCTCGGCACTGACTTTGCTGACATAGCGGAGCGAGGATGACCGGACTGCCGCCTGAAACCCATATACTCGTCGTCGATGATGATGACCGTATCCGCACGCTCCTGAGCCGCTTCCTGCGTGAGCGGGGCTTTCGCGTGTCCTCCGCCCCGAATGCGGACAAGGCATTGTCGATGTTGCGCTCGCTCGCCTTTGACCTGCTCATCCTGGATGTGATGATGCCCGGCATGGACGGATTTGAACTGACGCGTGCCGTGCGCGAGGCCCATGATTGCCCGATCCTGCTTTTGACCGCGCGCGGCGAACCCGAAGACCGGATCAAGGGCCTGTCACTGGGCGCCGACGACTATCTGGCCAAGCCTTTCGAGCCTGAGGAGCTGATCTTGCGCGTGCAGGCAATTCTGCGCCGCATGATCCCCAAGAAGCTGGGGGCAAGGCGCGTTCGCTTCGGCAGCTGGATATTCGAGCTGGAAACCGGCCAGCTCCTGCAGGGCGAGGCGCGTGTGCGCCTGACCGGCGGCGAGGCGGCCTTGCTGACAGCCCTTGCCCAGTCGCCCGGAGAGCCTGTCGACCGTTTCCTGCTGTCCGAGCGGGCGGCGGGCGGCGCAGGGGAGCGTGCGATTGACGTGCAGATGACGCGCCTGCGCCGCAAGATCGAGGATGATCCGAAAAATCCTGTTTTCCTCCAGACGGTGCGCGGTGAAGGCTATAAGCTGGTGGCCGAGCCGGTATTCGAGGCCCCGGCGGGAAAGTGAGCACGCGTCCATGAGGCTTGCATTCAAGCGCTATCTGCCGACGAGCCTGTTCGGCCGCTCTCTGCTGATCATCGTCCTGCCGGTGGCGATCATGCAGGTGGCCGTCACCTGGTCCTTTTTCGAGGAGCACTGGCAGACAGTCACGGCGCGCCTGTCTGAAAGTGTGGCTGGTGACGTCGCACTGGTGACTGCCCTGGTCGAACGCTCCGGTCCGGAATCGGTTGATCCTATTGCCAACCTTGCCTTCGAGACCGTCGGCCTGTCGGTGGATCTGCGGGAGGGCGATGTGTTGCCGACCAGCCGGCGCACGGCCTTTTTCCGGGCGCTCGACCGCTCCTTGCGCCGGGCGTTGACCGCGCGGCTGGACAACGAGTTCTGGTTCGACACCACGCGCTATCCTGAATATGTCGATATACGCGTGCAGGTGGATGCAGGCGTCTTGCGTTTCATTGCATCGCGAGAGCGGGCTTTCGCCACCACGGGCCATATCTTCATCTTGTGGATCGTTGGTGCCTCCACGCTTCTCAGCGCGGTATCCATCATCTTCATCCGTAATCAGGCCAAACCCATCCAGCGCCTTGCCGCCGCCGCCGAGGCGTTCGGGCGCGGGCAGGACACAGCCGGTTTCCGCCCCGCTGGCGCGCGAGAGGTGCGCCTGGCCGCGACCGCCTTCATCGATATGCGCGAACGCCTGGTGCGCTATGTCGAGCAGAGAACGGCCCTTCTGGCAGGTGTCAGCCATGATCTGCGTACGCCGCTGACGCGCCTGCGCCTGCAGCTCGCCATGATGCCGGCCGGGCCTGATCGCGAGGCAGCGATCCAGGACATCGCCGAGATGGAAATGGCGCTCGATGAGTATCTGGCCTTTGCGCGCGGGCAGAGCGGCGAAGAAAGCGCACACACCGATCTGGCTGAGCTCTGCCGCTCGCTGGCGGCAAAGGCCGGGCGTTCGGGCTGCGTGATTTCGCTGGACGTGCCGGATGTCCTGACCCGCGAGGTGCGTCCCGGCACTCTGAACAGAGCGGTTTCCAACCTCGTCAATAACGCCGCCGCGCACGGCAATACGGTCAGCCTGTCACTGGTCGATACCGGTGGCCGGATCGAATTCCGCGTCGAGGATGACGGTCCGGGCATTCCGCCAGAGCTTTACGAGGAGGCCTTCCGGCCCTTCAGCCGTCTGGACCCCGCGCGTAACAGCAATACGACAGGTGTCGGGCTGGGGCTGGCGATCGCGCGCGATGCAGCACGTGCCCATGGCGGCGATGTGTTTCTGGAGCACAGCGGGCTGGGCGGGCTGAAGGCGGTTTTGTGGATACCGGCCTAGCGGCCCTAGAGCGCACTGCCGAGCTTGCGTGACTGGCGCTCGGCGGCGGATACGGCGTTACGCACCAGCATGGGCAGGCCGCCACCGGCCATCATCACGTCCAGAGCGGCCTGCGTGGTGCCGCCCGGTGACGTAACGGCACGCCGCAAGGCTGCCGCGTCCGCTGTCTTGCGCTTATGGCCGTCTTCCAGCAACGCGCCGGCACCGGCCACCGTGGCGACGGCGAGTTTCTCGGCCAGCTCTGTGGGAAGGCCTTCGGCTTCTCCCGCCCGCGCGAGCGCTTCGCACATCAGGAAAACATAGGCCGGGCCGGAACCGGACACGGCCGTCACCGCATCCATCATGCGCTCGTCTTCAACCCATTCCACGCTGCCCAGCACTTTCAGGAGCGCGTCGGCAGCGGCGCGGAAATGGGGCGGGTCGGCTTCGATATTGGAAATCGCGACGGAAATGCCCTTGCCGATGGAACCTGGTGTATTGGGCATGGCGCGCACGATGGGATGGCCGGGAAACAGGCGCCCCAGACCGATCAGCCCCGCTCCGGCGAGGATGGAGATAATCAGCGCATCGCGGGGCAGTTTTCCGGCGAGGTCTTCCCCCAAAGCTGGCAGCACCTGCGGCTTTACGGCCAGCACCACGCGGTCGAGACCTGTGGCGGCGGCCTTGGTCAGCGTGGGCATGACCTTGATGGCGTATTTGCCAGCGAGCGCATTGAGCTCTTCTGACGGGTTTGGCTCGACGATGATCAGCGTATCGCAATCCAGCCCGCCCCGGCGCGCGCGCAGCCAGCCTGCGGCCAAAGCCAGCCCCATCCGGCCTGCACCGATAAGTGCGACCTTGCCTGTACGTTCGTTGCTGGCAGACATGGGCTTGACCTTCAGGCCTCCCCGGCCGTGTCAAACATCGCGGCGGCGACAGCCTCCTCGACGCTCTTGCCCCCCCAGACGAGGTAGTGGAAAGCCGGATAGAGCCGTTCGCCGGCCTCCCGGGCAGCCACAATCAGGGCTGCCGCCTGCGCCGGGCTTACCGTCTCTCCGCCAGCCAGCGACAGGGCGTGGCGGAATACAACCGAACCGTCTTCGGCCCAGACGTCGAAATGGCCAAGCCAGAGGCGCTCATTGAGGCGGGTGACAAGCTCGCAGACCTCGCGAAAGCGTGCCTGCGGCGTTTTCAGCTCAAGGCTGGCACAGACATGCATCACATCCAGCTCCGGGCGCCAGGCGAACCAGACCTGATGGTCACGCCACTCACCGGGTACAGCCATGTGCAGCTCGGTATCATCGCGCTCATAGGCGTATTGCTCGGCGATGACCGCCTGCTCCACGCTTTCCAGCGGATCGATTGTCTGAATGTAGGTTTCGGTATGCAGATCCATCATTGCGCCTCCCTCAGAGCACATGCCGGCCTCGTCCCTTGCTGCGACGGTAAGCCGCTCCGGGGAGAGTGTGCAACGGTGTGCAAGGGGTTTGAATTTAAGCCGTTCAGCTGGAAGCCTTTTTCGAAGCGGGCTTGCGCTTCGAAGCCGCCGCAGCGCGCGAGGGAGCAGGCTTTTTGCCCTCCAGCGCCGTCAGACGGGCTTTAAGTGATTCGATTTCCTCGCCCTGCCGGGCGATGATTGCCTGCAAGGCGCGCACTTCCTCGCCCGAAGCGAGATCCATGTCAGCGGCCACGCGTTCGGCCTGCGCCCGGAAAACCGAGCGCGCCTCATCGCCCGCCGCGCGCGCTGCGCCGAAGGCATCGGTCATCAGATCAGCCAGATCAGTGAAAACGGGGTTGCGCGTCTGCATGACAAGACGGTCCTTGCTGGTATAGAGGTCAGGATATAGGCCTTTCGGCCCGTCCAACGCAATGTCCGCCTCGCAGATTTCACCGTTAACGCCGCTCTGGAGACGATACGCCACATGGCCCCGTGCCCCGCGAGTTTCGACCTGATTGATCCCGTCATCTTCGAGATCGGCCCGTTTGCGCTGCGCTGGTATGCGCTGGCCTACATTGCCGGCTTCTTCCTCGGCCTGTTTTACGTTCTCAAGCTGATCGCCCGGCCGCGCCTGTGGACCACACATGCCAGCCCGAAGGCTGCGCCGATGGACCGGGCCTATGTCGAGGAGCTGATGCTGTGGGTGATGGTCGGCGTCATTGTCGGCGGCCGCTTCGGCTATGTCCTCTTCTACCAGACAAGCGCGCTCTGGGAGCGCCCGCTTTGGGTCATAACCGGCATCACCGAAGGCGGGATGAGCTTCCACGGTGGCCTGATCGGCGTCATGCTGGCCATGATAATCACCGCGCGGCTGTGGAAGATTCCGCTGCTGAACGTGTCTGATGCCGTCGCGGCGGCGACGCCCATCGGCCTTCTGCTGGGACGTCTGGCCAATTTCATCAATGGCGAGCTGTGGGGCCGTCCGGCACCCGACCTGCCCTGGGCAATGCGCTTTGCCGATGATCCGCTGTGTGCGCTGCGCCATCCCAGTCAGCTTTACGAGGCCTTCCTTGAGGGCGCGGTTCTGCTGGCGCTCATCGCCTTCCTGATCTGGCGTTTCCGCGCCCTGTCGCGGCCAGGTCTCGTCACCGGCGTGTTCCTTGCCGGTTATGGCGTATTCCGCGCGTTCGTGGAGATATTCCGCGAGCCGGACCGGCATATGCCAGAGGCGCTGCAGGGATATGTCACCATGGGTATGCTCTTGTGCGTGCCGATGATCGCTGCCGGAGCGTACCTGATCTGGCGTTCGCTCAAGGCGCCGCCTGCCTCCGTGCCGGGCGAGGTGCGCCCTGAGCGCAAGAAGTCCCGGTCCAAAGCGGGCTAGCGGTGACTGACGCGGACGAGTTCAACCCGGCGGCGCGCATAGCATCGAATTTGCGCGCGCGCATGGCCTCGCAAGGGCCATTGCCGGTCTCTGTCTTCATGATGGAGGCGCTCTTCGACCCGATGGCAGGCTACTATGCCACGCGCGACCCTATCGGGGCGGGGGCGGACTTCGTGACCGCTCCGGAGATCAGCCAGATGTTCGGCGAGCTTCTGGGCCTGTGGGCGGCGCAATGCTGGCAGGACATGGGCAGCCCGGAGAGCCTTGTTCTGGCCGAGCTGGGCCCCGGCAAGGGCACGATGATGGCCGACATGCTGCGCGCTGCGCGGGCTGTGCCGGGCTTTGCCGATGCCCTGAAAGTCAGCCTGGTCGAGGCCAGCGCCGCGCTGAAAATGGTGCAAGGCCAGACGCTGGCGAGGGCGGGTGTGCCGGTGGGCTGGGCCAGAAGCCTTGAAACCATTCCGGCAGGCCCGGCCATCATTTTCGGTAATGAGTTTCTCGACTGCCTGCCTGTGCGGCAGGCCGTGCGGGTGGAGGGCCAGTGGCGGGAACGCTGCGTGACGCTGCACCCTGATGATGAGAGCCGCTTCGCCTTCGTCACCGGGCCGGTAATCGCTGAGGATGATCCCTTCATCCCTGAGGCTTTGCGCGACAGCCCGGACGGCACGCTGGCCGAGCTGCGCCCCGGTGATGCGCAGGTGATTGATGCGCTGGCTGCGCGTTACTCAGACCATCCCGGCCATGCCCTGTTCATCGATTACGGACCGGCCGTGTCCGAGCCGGGCGATACGCTGCAGGCGATACGTGAGCACCAGAAAGTGGACCCGCTGGATGCGCCCGGCACGGCGGACCTGACCGCGCGGGTGGATTTTGGCACGCTGGCGCAGCGCGCCCGTGCCGCGGCGCTGGATGTCTATGGTCCGGTGGAGCAGGGCGCGTTCCTCAAGGGTCTGGGCATGGAGCAGCGCGCCGCGGCGCTGGCTGCATCCCGGCCTGACCAGCGCGGTACAATCGCCCGCCAGCTTCACCGCCTGACCGCGCCAGACGAGATGGGTGAACTGTTCAAGGTCATCGTCATCAGCGCGCCGGGCCTGCCCGCCCCGCCCCTCGCCGGATAATCCGTGTACGGGATATGGCCTGCGGTGTACAAACACGGCTGCGGCGCTTTCGATACGCCCAACTGTCTGCTATGAGCGCGCCCATCACGGCCAGCGCGAGGGGAAGCTTTCGATGAAACTGATGAGCGGCAACGCCAACCGGCCTCTGGCCAAGGCAATCGCCAATTATCTCGACGCTCCGCTGTCCAATGTCGAGATCGAAACCTTCGCCGATGGCGAGCTCTTCGTGCGCATCGAGGAGAACATGCGCGGCGAGGACGTTTTCCTCATCCAGTCGACCTCCAAGCCCGCCAATGACCACCTCATGGAGCTGCTGATCTGCATGGACGCGCTCAAGCGCGCCAGCGCCCGGCGGATCACGGCGGTCATCCCCTATTTCGGCTATGCAAGACAGGATCGCAAAACCGGCGGACGCACGCCGATCACGGCCAAGCTGGTCGCCAACCTGATCGCCAAGGCGGGTGCAGACCGCGTGCTGACGCTGGATCTGCATGCCGGCCAGATACAGGGCTTTTTCGACATTCCGACGGATAATCTCTTCACCACGCCGGTCTTCGAGCAGGACATCCGCAGGCATTACGATGCATCAGACCTGATGATCGTCTCGCCGGATGTTGGCGGCGTGGTGCGCGCCCGCGCGCTCGCCCAGCGCCTGGGCGCCGACATTGCCATTGTCGACAAGCGCCGCCCCAAGGCGGGCGAGAGCGAGGTGATGAATATTATCGGTGATGTCGACGGCCGCCGCTGCATCATCTTTGATGACATCATCGATAGTGGCGGCACGCTCTGCAATGCCGCTGCCGCCCTGAAGGACCATGGCGCTGCCGAGGTGTCTGCCTACATCACGCACGGCGTGCTCTCGGGCAAGGCCACCAGCCGGATCACGGATTCGGTGCTCAAGGAGCTGGTGGTGACCGATTCCATTGATGTTACCGACAAGGCCGCAGTCTGTGCCAAGGTGCGCGCCGTCTCCATCGCGCCGCTTCTGGCCGAGGCCATCCGGCGTATCGCCAACGAAGAAAGCGTCTCCAAGCTGTTTGACTAGCGGTTGCCAGCAAGAGGGCAGAGCCAACAAGACTCACTGCGCCCTGTTGCACGGCGTGCAAAAACCGGCTAATAGCCCGCGCTCGCTTGAGCGCCGCCCGCTTCCAGGCGGCGAACGCGTTTGAAACCAGAATTTACCACAGGGACCGGACCCCATGAGTGATATTGTTGTTTCCGTTGAGTTGCGTGATCGCACCGGCACCGGTGGCGCCCGTGAATCGCGCCGCTCCGGCCTGGTTCCCGGTGTCCTTTACGGTGGTCCGCGCGGCGCTGTGTCGATCAGCGTCAAGCGCAACGAGCTGGTGAAAGCCATCAATACGGGCAAGCTGATCGCCAACATGGTCGATATCGAGCACAAGGGCGAGCGTCAGCCCGTCATCGCGCGCGACATCCAGTTCCATCCCGTTACCGACGAGCCGATCCATATCGATTTCTACCGTGTGGAAGAAAACTCCGTCATCACGCTGAACGTGCCGGTTCACTTCATCAATGACGAGAAGGCTCCGGGCATCAAGCGCGGCGGCGTTCTCAACATTGTCCGCCACGACATCGAAGTGCGCTGCAAGGCCGGCAACATCCCGACCGAGATCGTGGTCGACCTTTCCGGCTATGACATCGGCGATTCCATCCACATCTCCAGCGTTAAGCTGCCTGAGGGTGTGAAGCCGGTGATCACCAATCGCGACTTCACCATCGCGACGCTGCAAGGCTCGCGCGCTGTCATCGAAGACAGTGTCGAGGGCGAAGATGCCGATACGGGCGCTGCTGAGGACGAGGGCGACGAGGACTAGTCGCCTTTGCGCTGGCCGCTGCGTGCGGCCGGGCGCCTTATACCTTTAAAAGGCGGCGCGGGATGACCTGCAGCCGCCTTTTTCATGACCGGCCCGTGCCGGACAGGCTCGCAAGGGGCATGACATGCTGATCATTGCCGGTCTGGGCAATCCCGAAAGCAAATATCTGAAAAACCGCCATAATGCGGGCTTCATGACGCTTGACGGAATTGCGTCCACGCACGGCTTCGGGCCGTGGCGGGAAAAGTTTCAGGCTGCGATCAGCGAAGGCCTGGTCCAGACGATTGCCGGGCCGAAAAAGACCCTGCTGATGAAGCCTCTGACTTATTACAACAATTCCGGCCTCGCCGTGCGCGCGGCAGCCGATTTCTACCGCGTCGGCCCGGAGGCGGTGACGGTTTTCCATGACGAGCTCGATCTCGCGCCCGGCAAATTCCGCCTGAAGGCTGGCGGCGGGCATGGTGGCAATAATGGCATCCGCTCGATTGCCGCCCATATCGGCCCGGACTTCCGGCGCGGGCGTATCGGCATTGGTCATCCCGGCGACAAGAACATGGTCACCAACTATGTGCTCTCCGATTTTCCAAAAGCCGATGCCGTCTGGTTCGACGCGCTGACCGATGCCATCGCCCGCAGCTTCCCGCTATTGGCAGGCGGAGAGTTTGATGCCTTCCAGACCCGCGTCACCCATCTTGCCCCCGCTCCGGGCACCGCGGACGAGTAACACGCTTTGTCGCGCGCCTTCGCGGCGCTAGACTGCGCCCATGAGCCTTGCTGCGATCATCCTCGCCCTCACGCTTCAGCCCGCGCCGGCCGTGGAGCCGGGCGCCGTGCCCGAACGGGCGCTGCCCTACATCCATGAGGCGGGAGGTTTCGCCCTTACCCTGCCTGCAGGCTGGCGGTATCTGCCGCTGGAGGACGGATCAGGCATCGCATTGCTCCACGATACGCTGGACGCCCGCATTGAGGCCTTCGCGGTGGCGGTGGAGCCATCCGGTGTGCCGGGCCTGCCCGATGACACGCTTGATGCGCTGATCCTGCGTCTCGATGGGCCGGGATTCCGGCGCGGCGCCCATGTCCGTGTGCCGCTGGTAGTGACAGGATCAAGCGTCTCTGACCGCCAACAGGCTGGTGATGTGGAAGCCCTCTCCTATACGGGCGGTGATGCAGGCCGGCGCTGGACGGGTGTCGCTACCACGCGCTGCGGCGCCGACATCATGCTGACGCTGGAGGCAGAGGCGGAGGCTTTTCAGGCGGTGCAGCCGGTCTTCGACGGCGTTCGCGCCAGCTGGGGGCTTCTCCTCGCTGGCGGAGACGAGTTTCCCTGCGGCGGGCGCTGACCGCCCTCACACATTGACGCTGGCCCCCCACGCGTCTAACCCCACGCCAGCTTCGTAAATCCTTTCAGAAGACAGGGGCCATCCATGGGCTTCAAATGCGGTATTGTCGGCCTGCCTAACGTAGGCAAATCGACGCTTTTCAACGCGCTCACCCAGACGGCGGCGGCGCAGGCGGCGAACTATCCGTTCTGCACGATCGAGCCGAATGTCGGCGATGTCGCGGTGCCTGAACCGCGCCTTGAAAAGCTCGCCAGCATTGCCGGTTCGGCCAATATCATTCCGGCCCGGATGAGCTTTGTGGATATTGCAGGCCTGGTGAAGGGCGCCAGTCAGGGCGAGGGGCTTGGCAACCAGTTCCTGGCCAATATCCGCGAGGTGGACGCCGTCGTTTACGTGCTGCGCTGCTTTGTCGATGACGATGTCACGCACGTGGCCGGCAAGGTCGATCCGCTCGCCGATTTCGAAACGGTCGAGACCGAGCTGATGCTCGCCGACATGGAAAGCCTCGAAAAGCGCCGCGCCAACGTGGAAAAGAAGGCCAAGTCCGGCGACAAGGATGCGAAAGCACAAGTGGCGCTCATCGATCTGGCGCTGGAAAAGCTGCGCGAGGGCCAGCCCGCCCGCTTTGCCGAGGTGCCCGAGGATCAGCGCCGCGAATGGCGCATGCTCCAGCTTCTCACCTCCAAGCCGGTCCTCTTCATCGCCAATGTGGACGAAGAGAGCGCAGCCACCGGCAATGCGATGAGCGAGCTGGTGGAAAAGCGCGCTGCGGAAGAAGGCGCGGTCTGCGTCACCATCTCTGCCAAGATCGAGGCTGAACTCGCGCTGCTGGACGCGGACGAGCGCGCTGAATATCTGGAATCGCTGGGGCTTTCCGAACCGGGCCTGAACCGGCTCATCCATGCCGGTTATACCCTGCTGGACCTGCAGACCTATTTCACTGTCGGCCCGAAAGAGGCGCGCGCCTGGACCATCCGCAAGGGCTGGAAAGCCCCGCGTGCGGCGGGCGTGATCCATGGCGATTTTGAAAAGGGCTTCATCCGGGCTGAAACCATCGCCTTTGACGATTATGTTGCGCTGAATGGCGAGGCGGGTGCGCGTGAGGCTGGCAAGCTGCGCCAGGAAGGCAAGGAATACGTGGTTCAGGACGGCGATGTGATGCTGTTCAAGTTCAACGTTTAGACCGCGCCACTGCTTTACAGGTCTGCGTGTGCCGCCCATCCTTCGGGAAATTGCCGTCCGGGGAGGGACAATGAGCTATTCAACGATCACCTATGCCGTCGCGGATCACATCGCGCTCATCACGCTGAACCGGCCGGAGGCGATGAACGCTTTCACCCGGGAGATGGGTGAGGAGATGGCGGCAGCGTTTGACGCCGCCGATGCCGATGCCGAGGTGCGCTGCGTGATCGTGACCGGGGCGGGCAGGGCGTTTTGCGCTGGCGCGGACCTGTCGCTGGGCGCGGAGACGTTTAACGCGGTCTCTCAGGCCGTTGCCAGCGGCGCGCTCGACGAGACCGATCCCAAATGGCGCGACTTTGGCGGTCTTTTGAACCTGCGCATCTTCAACAGCGCCAAGCCGGTGATCGCGGCCATTAATGGCTCGGCGGTCGGTATCGGCGCGACCATGATCCTGCCCATGGACATCCGCATTGCGGCTCAGGGCGCCAAGATGGCCTATCCCTTCACCAAGCGTGGCATCGCCTGGGATGGATGCGCCAGCTGGTTCCTCCCGCGCGTGGTCGGAATCGAGACCGCGCTGGACTGGGGTCTGACGGGCCGCACTTTTCTGAGCGAGGAAGCGCATGAAAAGGGGCTGGTGAGCGAGCTGGTGCCGGCTGACAAGGTGCTGGAGCGCGCCTATGAGCGCGCGCGCCTGATCGTGGAAACCGCAGCGCCTGTTTCGGTGTCGATGAACCGCCATCTGGCCTGGCAGATGCTCGCCGCCACGCACCCGATGGAAGCGCACCGGCTGGAAAGCCGGGCGATCCTGCGCCGTGGCATGAGCGAGGACGCGCGCGAAGGCGTGATGAGTTTTCTGGAGAAGCGCTCCCCCGCCTTCCCCGGCCAGATGCCCGGCGACCTGCCGCCGGGCTGGCCCTACAAGTCTGAACCGGAGTATTGAACTGTCATGGCTAACGAACAAAGGCCCTCAACCGGCATCAGCTTCCGCCAGCTCTTTATCTGGGCGATTCCCTTTGATCTGGGGCTGGTGGGCCTTCTCGTCGTCATTCTGATGGGCTGGGAATTATGGACCGGGATCGGTCTGGTTATCGCCGGCGCCCTTGGCACGGTCATGCTCATCGGCCAGCACTACAAGATTGGCCCCGACAGCTGACGCCAGATCAGGCAATACCCATCGTGAAATACAGCAGGGCAGCCAGATAGGCGCCATAGGCCAGCAGCAGGACCGCCCCGGTCATGCGTCCGAGTGGCCGGCGCGAGAACACCAGCAAGGTGATGAAGATCGCGCTGGCGAGAAACACCCAGAGATCAAGCCGGAAGAAGCCGGGATCAATGGCCACGCCGCCGGAGAACCCGCCTGCAGCAAGCCCGGTAATGCCGCCCACGGCGAAGATGTTGAAGATGTTCGAGCCGATGACATTGCCGATGGCCATGTCGGCCTGACGGCGCACGGCCGCGACGACAGAGGTCGCCAGCTCCGGCAGCGAGGTGCCGATGGCCAGCAGGGTCAGTCCGACCACTGCCTCCGAGACACCGAGCGTGACGGCAAGGCTCGCGCCGCCTTCAACAATCAGATTGGCCCCGATGGGCAGGGCGACGAGGCCGACGATCAGGCTGAAACCGATCCCGAGCGCCGATTTGGGCAGGCCCTCCATGGAGTCCACGCCGGTCAGTTCGGCCAGCATTGGATCTTCGCGTGATCCCATGGCCACGAAGCCGAGATAGACAATGTAGGCGATGATCATCGCGGCCAGTATGGCGCCTTCAAGCAGGCTGAGCGCACCGGGCGCATTGGCTTCCCAGTCCCAGCACAGCGCGATGAACAGCAAGGAGGCGGCCAGTGCGATCAGTGCATTCGTGCGCACGCCCTTGGCCGTGGTGCCCATGGCGGCAATCAGGGCGGGCAGACCGAGCACCAGGAATACATTGGCGATATTCGAGCCGACAATATTGCCAACGGCCAGCCCTGGAGAGCCGGCAAGCGCGGCAAAAACGCTGACCACCATTTCCGGCGCGCTCGTGCCGAACGCGACGATGGTCAGGCCGATCAGCAGGGAGGGCACGCCCGTGCGCTTGGCGACCGCCGTGGCGCCCCGCACCAGATAGTCGCCGCCAAACAGTATGATGATGATGCCGATGACCAGCAGCAGGACATCAAGGAGGGTGGCGGACATGGACGCTCCGGTGCCGGGGGCTGGTCGTCAGGCTCTAGTCGAGGCGCTTGAACTCGATCAGGTTGAAAAGCGCGAAAAGGCCAAAGCAAAGGCCAAGGGCGATGAGGGCTGCCATGAGGTCTGCTCCATTCTTCTTCTGCTGGGCCCGTGAAGGACCACACGAAACTGGCTAGCGGTGTCTATAGCGTGCGTTGCACACTCGCACCAGTACGCCTTGCCGCAATTTTCCGGTTTTGGGTTGACTCCATCGCAGGCCCGTTAACCATACCCTCATGGCTTGCCATGAGGCGTGCCAGCAAAAAAACAGACCAGTCGGGGAGGACATCATGAAAATGTTTGCAGCAGGCCTTGTGGCGGCTATGGGGGTGGCCGGCATCGCGCTGGCGGACGGTCCTGCGGGCCAGGTTTATGAAAGCACCGAAACGGAGTCAGGCTACAGCTACACCTCCACCTTCCATGCCGATGGCCGCTTTACCAATGACATGGGCAATGAGGGGCGCTGGACCTACGAAGATGGCGAGCTGTGCATCATTATCGGTGAATCGTCGCTCTGTAATCCGTTCGAGCCGTCCGAAGTCGGTGAGAGCGTAACGACGGATGAGTGGCGCGCTGACGGGGTGGAGATCACCATTACCCGGATCGAGTAAAGCTCCAAAAGGGCAGCAATCTGAAAGGGCCCGTTGTCTTGGCAGGCGACGGGTTCTTTTATGTTTGGTAAGGTGCGTAAGGCGGGCTGATAGGCGGCACGAGGGGATGACTGCCGCCAGCCCGGTGATGCTGAGGGAGTCACTCCAAATGAATCGTCTGTTTCTTCGTCCGTTTTCTGCGTCGATGACGCTGGCACTATCCGCGATCCTTGCGCCGATCCTTCTGGTGAGTTTTGCGCTGTTCCAGCCTTCATGGCTTCTTATGGTGCAAGACGCGTCCGGCGTCGTCTACCGCTTCATCACCAGCACCGATCTGCCGCCGACCTACCGCGCTGCCTTGCGCCAGTGGACGAGTGAGCCGCAGTTCACGCTGGTGTTCTTCACGATCATCGCGCGCGTCATTATCGCGCTCTTCGCAACGTCCTTCACCATTGCGGTGCGTCCGCTCATGCGCCGCGACTAGGTTGCAGGCACTTGCCGGATGACCAGACAGAAACAAGGGCGGCTCCGGCAGGGGCCGCCCTCGTTCGCAAGGGTCAAGAAAACTCAGAGGCGCAGGTTTTAGTCCGCCGCGTCCTCGATGGCTTCGCCGGTCCGCTGGATGTCTTGTCCCGCACCCTGCACGGTGTTGCAGGCGGCGAGGGCGAACATCATGACGGCAACGCTAAGAATCTGAAGGGTCTCACGCATCGGAATTCTCCTGTCTTCATCCGGCATTTCATGCCGTGGTGACGGGTTAACGCGCGACCTGGAATTTGGCTCCCTCCGTTGCCGATTCTCTCAGAGATCAGCTGGTGATGTCCTCAAGCGCCTCGCCAGTGCGGGTGATGTCGCGGCCGACACCCTGAATGGTATTGCAGGCCGAAAGACCCAGAGCGAGCATGGACAGGGCTGCTGCCATAATCATCCGTTTCATTCCCATATCTCCATTTTAAGGGCCGCAACCGGCCACGGGCCAGTATACCCGATCCTTATACGCCCGGCGTGCCGTTTTGGTCTCACCGCGTCAATTATTGCGTGATGTCGTCAAGGAACTCGCCGACGCGGGTGATGTCGCGGCCAACGCCCTGAATCGTGTTGCAGCCCGTCAGGGCGAGCAGCAGCGCTCCGGCGAGCAGTGTAGATGCAAGCGCTCTCGTCATGGCTTTGATTCCCGGAAAAAACACGTCCCTCGTGCCGTTTTGCCTGCCGATGGTGGACAAAAGGCTAACGCGCCGCCTGCCGGCCAATAGCAAAACGCCCGGCCGCAGCGGGCCGGGCGTCTGCCAGTGTCAGATCGTGCTCTGGAACTACCAGATGCGTACGCGCTCTTCTGGCGGCAGGTAGAGCTCATGCTCTTCAGTGACGCCAAACGCCTCGTACCAGGCGTCCAGATTACGCACCACGCCGTTCACCCGGTACATGCCCGGAGAGTGCGGGCCGGTGGCCAGCTGGGCGCGCAGCGCGTCGTCGCGGAACAGGGTCCGCCAGACCTGTGCCCAGGCCAGGAAGAAGCGCTGATCGCCGGTATAGCCGTCAATCACCGGTGCTTCACCGTCCGGATAGGTCTCGGCCACATAGGCGCGGTAGGCCTCATACGCCATCTGCATGCCGCCCAGATCGCCGATGTTTTCGCCCAGCGCGACGCGGCCGTTCACGCACTCGTCCGGGAAGGGGCAGAAGCCGTTATACTGCTCAACCAGGCGGTCAGACCGCTCGACGAAGCGCGTATTGGTTTCTTCCGTCCACCAGTCGCGAATGCGGCCCTCGGCATCGAAGCGGCGGCCATTATCGTCAAAGCCGTGGCCGATCTCGTGACCGATAACCGCCCCGATAGCGCCGTAATTCATGGCCGGGTCGGCATTCATGTCAAAGAAGGGTGCCTGCAGAATGCCCGCCGGGAAGGTGATCTGGTTCATCAGCGGATTGTAGCTGGCATTGACGATTTGCGGCGGCCAGCTCCACAGGCGGCGGTCAACCGGATCGGGGAAGCGGCGCAGTTGCTCGGCCCAGGCGAATTCGCTCATGCGCACCCGGTTGCCGAAATAGTCATCAGCGCGGATTTCGAGGCCATCATACTCGTTCCAGATTTCCGGATAGCCGATGCGCGGTTCAAACGTCGACAGCTTGGTCAGCGCCTGCTCGCGGGTTTCGTCATCCATCCACTCCAGACGTTCAAGACGGCCCTGGAAGCCTTCCACCAGATTCTGGATCAGCTCGTCCATCTGACGGCTGGCCTCTGGCGGGAAGTGACGCTCGACATAGACCTGCCCGACCGGGTGGCCGAGGGCGCCATTGACCAGCTGCACACCGCGCAGATCGCGCGTGCGTTGCTCTTCGGTCCCGCTCAGCGTGCGGCTGTAGAAGTCGAAATTGGCCTGATCGAAAGCTGATGGCAGCCAGGATGCACGGCCGGAGATGAAGTGGAAGCTGAGCCAGGCTTGCAGAAGATCGACATCCGTCTGCGCCATGAGGGCGCCCGCATCGGTGATGGCGCTTGGCTGGGCAACCACGATCTCGCCTTCTGCGGGCAGGCTGCGGTCGTCCAGCGCCCCTTGCAGGTTCAGCTCCGGGGCCAGAGCGATGAAGTCTTCAACGCTCATCCGGTTATTGGTCAGCGTGACATCGCGTGAGTTTTCGCGGGTCCAGTGAACTTCAGCCAGCGCCGTTTCGAGGTCGAGGATCTGCTGGGCGCGCATCTCGCCATCAGGCATGCCCGCCAGCTCGAAAATCTGCGCGATATAGGCGCGGTAGGCGTCGCGGTATTCCGGAAAGCGTCCGGTGTCGAGCAGGTAATAGTCACGGCTCGGCAGGGCGAGGCCCGACTGGCCGGACCGCATGATGTAGGCGTCCGGGTTTTCCGGGTCCGGGCTGATCGACACCCAGTAGGGCGCGTGATAGTCGCGCCGGGCCATCAGGGCGGCAATGTCCTCAAAGCTTTCGGCTGCCGCAATCGTATCAAGATAAGGCTGGGCCGGTTCCAGGCCGCGCGCCTCGATGGCGTCCGCGTTCATCCAGCTGGCATAGAGGTCGCCGATCAGCTGCTCGTTGGAGCCGGCAGGGCCGCCGCGCTCGCCAGCTTCCAGCACGATGGCCTGAACCTGCTGCTCCACTTCCAGCGACAGCATGTCAAACACGCCATAGCGGGCGCGGTCTGACGGGATTTCGGTGGTTTCAGCCCACACACCGTTGGCATAGGCAAAGAAGTCATCGCCCGGCGCCACATCGGCGTTCATGCCGGCCGTATCAAAGCCGAACGTGCCAAAACGCGGCTCGCCGGCAATTTCGGTGGTTTCGGCAACGGCTGCATCCTCGGCGCCGTCACTGCCGTTCGTGCCTTGTGTGTCGCACGCCATAAGAACGGCCACGCAGCACCCTGCTAGCAGAAAATGTCTCATCTCAGTCTCCCCTTCGGATGCGGCAACCGGGTGGCGGTTCCGCCTCAAAACGGGTGGAAAACTAGGCTCCACCCATAAAAATGGCCATGGCGGGACGCAGTATCTGCGCCCCGCCATGGCAGATTCCAGACCTATTCGGCCGGATGTTCGAGCTGACCGATATCAATATCGGTGCCGCTGGTATCGCCTTCATAGCCTGAGCCGATGCCGGGCCGCTTCTCTCCGGTCCACAAGGACAGGACCGTGCGCTTGATGTCGACGCCGATAGCGTAGAGCGCAGGCACCATGAAGAGCGTCAGGAAGAGGGCGAACACCACCGCAAACCCCAGAGATACGACCATGGGCTTGAGGAATTGCGCGGCCGTGGAGCGCTCCGCGATCATCGGCAGAACGCCGATAAACGTGGTCACGGTCGTCAGCAGGATGGGCCGGAACCGCTGAACCCCCGCATCGACGAGCGCCTGGAATGCGCCGACACCGCGTTCGCGCAGCCGGTTCACGAAGTCCACCAGCACCAGATTGTCGTTGATGACGATGCCTGCTGCGGCCCCCACGCCAAACATGGAGAACAGGGCAAACGGCACACCCAGTATCATGTGGCCGAACACTGCGCCCGCAAAGGCGAAGGGTATGGCGGTCATGATGAGCACGGGCTGGGCGTAGGAGCGGAAAGCAACCGCGAGCAGGACATACATCATGCCGATCATCACGATCTGCAGGATGACAATCTCGCCGAGAAACTCCGCCTCGCCTTCGGCCTGCCCGATGGCGCCCACCGACACGCCCGGATAGCGTTCCCGCCACGCCGGGAAGAACTCCTCGGTGATCTGGCGGCGTATGGCACGTGCGCCATCTGGGTCACTGACCTCGGCGCTGACACGTACCGTACGCTGGCGTTCGCGGCGCTGGATACGGTTGATGCCCGGTGCAAATTCCGCCTCCGCGACAGCCGCCAGCGGGATCTCACGGCCATCGGGTGTACGGATACGCAGCTGGTTGATGGCATCAAGGCTCTCGCGGGCGTCGCGGGGATAGCGCACCATCACCCTGACATCCTCGCCACCGCGCGGCAGACGCTGCACTTCCTGGCCGTAGAAGGCCTGGCGGATCTGCTGGGTTACATCGACCAGGGTCAGCCCCAGAGCCTGTGCGTCGGGCCGCAATACCAGACGCAGCTCATCGGCCGACGTCTGCAGATTGTCGACAACATCATAGGTGGCCGGGAAGCCGCGCAGCGCTTCTTTGAGCTCGTCGGCGGCGGCCCGCAATATGTCGATATCCGGATGGTTGATGGCAAAATCGATCGCCGGTCCAACCTCGTTGAGCGTCGCGTCAAAGCGGATTTCCTCCGCATCCGGTACCGGGCCCAGCTCGTCACGCAGGCGCTGGGCAATGTCGGCGGAGGGCAAGCGTCCGGGCCGCGTTTCGGGCGGAGCAAGACTGATCCATGCCCGGATCTGTCCTTGCGTGGCCAGCGTGGAACGGTTGCGGATGACGTCTATCTCGCCGGGATACTCTTCGCGGTAGGCATTCTGCACGGTCAGTTGCGCCGCTTCCAGCCGCTCACGGATCTCGTCGGTGCGCTGCCAGGGTGTGCCCTCGGCAAGCTGGATATTCACCTGAATGAGGTCACTCTCGATTTCCGGCATGAAGCGGAACGGCACCCGGCCCGTATTCATCAGCACGATCGCCAGCGCAAACAGGCCGACAAAGACCGCAAACGTTGCATAGCGATGGCGCAGGGACAGCGCCAGGAACGGTCCGTAGGCGTGGCGGGAGAACCAGACCAGGCTGTCAGCAATCTTCGCCTGGAAGCGGATGAAATAGCCGGAAACGCCTTTGGGCTCCTGCGGTTTGATATGCGCCAGGTGCGCAGGCAGGATCAGGAAGGCTTCGATGAGCGAGAAGGTCAGCGCGGCAATCACAACCAGCGAAATCTGCCGGGTAAACTGCACTTCCGGCCCTGAGAGCATCATCCAGGGCGCGAACGCCATCATCGAGGTGATGACCGCGAACACGACCGGCTTGGCCACCATCTGCACGCCCACGACGGCCGCGGTCAGCCCTTCCTCGCCGCGCTCCACCCGGTTGTGAATATTCTCACCGACAATGATGGCGTCATCGACGATAACCCCGATCACAATCAGGAAGGCGAAGAGCGAGAGGAAGTTCAGGGTGACGCCGATCAGCGGCAGCAACATGAATGCGCCCGCAAACGCCGTGGCGATGCCGATCGTCACCCAGAATGCCACGATGGGGCGCAGGAACAGGATCAGGATGACCAGCACCAGCGCAAGGCCGAGCAGGGCCGAGTTGCCGATAACGGTAAGCTGGGAATTGAACTGGTCGGCCCCGTCCCACCATTCCGAAATGGTGACGGTCTCCGGCAGGTCGCGCTGCTTGCGCTCGATATAGGCCGAGAGCTGGCGCGAGACATTGATGACATCCGAATTGCCGGTCGACATCAGCGTGATCAGCACCATCGGCTCGCCGTTGAAGGTCGCCTCGAAGGGGCGGTCCTCAAGACCGTCAATGACAGTGGCGATGTCGCGCACGCGGATAATCCCGCCGCCGGGGGTCTGGCGTACAATGATATTTCCGAACTCTTCGCCCGTATCTGCCAGCTGACGCGCGGCAAAGCGCACATCGCCCAGATCGGTGCGCACCGAGCCTGCAGACAGGTTGAGCGAGCTGGTGGAGATGGCCCGTGACAGCTCGGCAATCGTGATGCCGTAGCGGTGCATATTCTCCTCCGAAATCTCGATCGAGACTTCTTCGGGCAGCCGTGCCTGTGTGTTGACAGAGGCGATTTCGGGAATGGCGGCGCTCAGCTCGTTGCGGATTTCGCGGGCTATGCGTTGCAGCTCACGCCGGTCGATATTGCCATGGATAGCGATGCCGGCGACCTGGCTGCGCGACTGCCATTGCGTCACGCGCGGCTGGAAGGCGTCAATGGGCAGGTTGTTGATGGAGTCCACCTGCAGCTTGACCGCGTCGAGGAACTCCTTGGGATCAACGGTGCTATTGCCCTCGATATTGACCCATCCGCTGCCCTCGACTGCGGTAGCGGTCACGCGGCGCACACCATCGACCGCCGTGATGGCTTCCTCGACGCGCAGGATGATCTGTTCCTCGATCTCCTGCGGTGAGGCACCCGGCCAGGCCACCGATACCGTGGCGCCGGCAAATGATGCAGCGGGGTTTTCGTCCCGCTGGATCTGCGAGTAGCCGATAAAGCCGCCCACCAGGGCGATAATCATCAGAAGGTTTGCGGCAATGGAATTGCCCGCCCACCAGGCCAGCAGGCCGCCGTGGGGTTTTTCGTCTGGACGTTCAACCATGGTTCAGATCCTCGGCAGCTGCCTCTAGTCGGCGCTGGCTACAGACGCATTGGCGTCCGGGTTGGCGGTTTGCGACTCACCGGCTTCGGCAGCAGCGGGCTCGATGGTTTCGGTGCCGGGGAATATCGGCTCGCCATCGCTGTCGAGTGCCCGGATGCGCATGCCATCGGCAGCGCCGCGAAGCGGTGAGGTGACAACAAACTCACCTGCCTCGACACCGCTCGCGACGACCAGTCTTTGCGGGCTGCTTTCGACAATATCCACCGTCCTGACAGACAGCGTCCCGTCGGGGCGGGCCACCAGCACCTGGTCTGCGCCGCGCAGGGCGCTGCGCGGAAGGGTGATGGCGGTCTCCAGTGAGCGGCCCGGCACGCGTGCTTCGACAAACAGTCCCATGGCAAGAGGCGCGCCGGCAGCTTCAGCGGCTGCACCAAACGGATCCGCGACCTCTGCAATGGCGTAGAGCGTGCGCGTTTGCGGATCGATGCTGCTATCGGTGCGCACGATGCGGCCCTCCCATTCACGCCACGCACCGGCCAGATTGGCGCCGAGCGTCACAACAGGCGCCGTCTCGAAGCTGTCGGCGCGGAACGCGACCGGAATACCAGCCCGGCCAAGCTCGCTGTCGGTAAAGGGCAGGCGTACCTGGGCGGTGTCGGTGGAGAATATCTCCCCGATCCGGGCACCCGGACCCACATACTGGCCGAGATCAGCCAGTTTCTCGCGGACACGTCCGTTGAACGGAGCCGTGATACGGGTGCGTGCAAGGGCCAGCCGGGCTTCGCGCAAAGATGCCTCCGCGCCGGCCAGCTGCGCGCGCGCATCAGCCAGCTGAGGCTGACGCAGCGTCAGGGCCGACGCATCGCCTTCCCCGATAGCACCCCATTCCTCCGCCGCAAGCTCGGCCTCGGCTTCCTCGCGGACGAGGGCTTGCCGGCGCTGGGTCACAAGCGCTTCGGCGCGGGTCACCGCCAGACGGTAATCCTCATCTTCGAGGCGCACGAGCACGTCGCCCTCTTCAAAGAACCCGCCTTGCGTGAAGCTGGGGTTCACATAGGCGATCCGCCCTGAGACCTGAGCGACAAGCCCGATCTGCGTGACGGGTGAAACCTCGCCCTGCGTGCTGACGAGCAGGCGGACAGGGCTCTGCACCGCTTCAGCGACGAAGACCGCAGCAGGCCGGGGGACTGGCGTCTCGCGCTCGGGACGCGGCTGGGTTGCGCCCAGTATGACGAACAGGGCGATGAACGCGGCGATAATCAGTATCGGCAAACCGATAAGCAGGAAGCGTCCGGTAGTTTTTGACATGACCAACCTCTTGAAGACGTATTCTTTTTATTGTTCTGACGGGATAAGTGCGGCCGGGGCGTTGAACGGTCCGGCAATGGCAAGATGCAAGGCGATACGGTTGTCGATGCGCTCGCGCCGGGCCGTTATCAGCTGGCCTTCGGCCTGTATCAGCCGGGTTTGCGCATCAATAAGCTCGAAAATGGTGCCCACACCGCTCGCATACTGACGCTCGACGAGTTCGAGCGCGGCCTGCGCTTCTTCCCTGGCGGTTTCCAGTGCAGCAACGCGGTCCGCCAGCAGGCTGTCTGCGGTCAGGGCGTTCTCCACCTCGCGCAAGGCGGTGAGGCTGGTGTTGACGTAGCTGGCGGCCTGCGCGCGGGCCAGAGCGGCGGCACGGTCGCGTTCGGCGCGCAGCGCGCCTGCCCGGAATATCGGCGCAGTGATCGATGCCGTCAGGCTTTCCACCAGCGTGGAAGGCGAAAACAGGTCGGAAATCTCCGTCGTCTGGCCGGAATACGAGCCGATCAGCGATAGGGACGGGTAAAGCGCCTTGCGGGCTGCTTCGGCAGAAAATCCGGCAGCCGCCAGCCGGAACTCGGCAGCGACCACGTCGGGCCTGCGGCTGATCAGCTCTCCGGGTGTCCCCGGCGCAGGCAGCGCGGCGAGCATTGGCAGCTCTGCTCCCGGCGTGACAGAACCATCCGGGTAGGCTCCCAGAAGCGTCTGCAGGCCGCGGGCCGTCTGGCTTTCTGCGCGCTGGCGGATGGAGAGCGTGGCTTGCGAGCTGGCGAGCGCAGATCGCGCCGTGCGCACGTCCGAAGAACGCACCACGCCGCGCACGAAGCGCCGCTCGACGATATCGAGCTGACGCTGGCGGGTGGCGACATCATGTTCGGACAGCTCGCGCTGCAACCGGGCTTCGGTCAGCGCGAACCAGGTGCTGGCGACGCTGGCGGCAATGGAAAGCTCCGCGCCGGCATAGTCTGCTTCGGCGGCCTCGGCGCTCAGCGCACTGGCGCGGGCGAGGTTCGATATCCGGCCCCACACATCAGCCTGCCAGCTGACATCAATTCCTGCCGAGTACACCTCGCCTGCAGGACGGGTGACGGCTGTGGTGCCGAAATCCACCGAAGGCAGGCGCGGCGCCTGGCCGGCGCGTGCCGAAGCTCTGGCGGCTTCTGTATTGGCGCGCGCCGCTGCGAGATCCGGGTTGTTGGCCAGTGCCGTGCCGATAAGGCCGGGCAGGGCCCCGTCGCCCAGTGCGCTTACCCAGTCGGGCTCCTGCGGTCCATGCGCTGCGGGCGCACTGACATAGGTGTCCGGCAGGGCGAGATCCGGGGCGGCAGAGAGGTGCGGCGTGCCTGCGCACGCCACGACGATCAATGAGGAGGAGAGTATGAGGCTATACCGGAGCACCCCGGATTCCTTCTTTTCGTGGTGGTTCAAGATGGGGGCACCCTACTGGCGACTATGCGAATGTCAACAAAAGTTTATCGAAAAACGCTAAAAATATCTCGAATTACAGAAAATTCATCTTGTGACCGCTATCCCGGCTTTCACGCCGCAGCCACATTGAGTCGTCAAAAACCCGTGCTAAGACCGGCAGATGACCAGCGAGAACCCCACCGTCAGAACGCGCACCACGCCGGACCGCCCGCGCCGCCGTGACATCGTCATTACGGCGCTGCTCGCACTTGTGGTTCTGCTGGTTTTGCTGGTTGGCGGTGTGCTGGCGCCGGGCGCCTGGCTGGCCGCATCGCTGGCCTTCTCGGCCCTGGCCTTCATCTACTTCCTGACGGCAGTGACGCGAGCCGCGCCCAAACCATCCGCGCAGATCACCCGTCCGGTGGTTTCCAGCGAGTTGGAAACGGCCAGCGCCATGCTGGAGAAAATCGCTGTTCCGGTTCTGCTGATCGGTCCGGGCGGGCGTATCGAGCGGGCCAACCCGGCGGCGCGCGCCTTTCTTGCCCTGGGCGCTGAAGGCGGGCTGTTATCGACGTCCTTGCGTCAGCCGCGCGTGCTTGAGGCGGTCAGTGCGGCGTTGCGCGGGGAACGCGGAACGGTTGTCGAGTATGCGAGCCTTGCGCCGATAGAAAGCCATGTGCGCGCCTTCGTGGAGCCGCTGCGCATGCCCGTAGCGGGTCCCATGCCGTGGCGCGCCATGCTGGTTCTCGCCGACGAAACCTCGTCCAAGCGGGCAGAGCGCATGCGCGCGGACTTCCTCGCCAATGCCAGTCATGAATTGCGCACCCCTCTGGCCTCCCTGTCCGGCTTTATCGATACGTTGCGCGGGCCTGCCCGTGACGACGAGGAGGCAAGGGACCGCTTCCTGACGATCATGCGCGAGCAGACTGACCGCATGCGCCGCCTGATTGATGACCTGCTTTCGCTCAGCCGCGTTGAAATGAACGAGCATTTGCCGCCCTCGGGCGAGGCAGATCTCGGCGCTATTGTCCGTGATGTCGTTGACAGTCTCCGGCCCATGGCTGATGCGCGTTCCATCAGCTTCGAGCTCTCACTGCCCGAAGCACCAGCAAAAGTGACCGGCGACCGCGATCAGGTTTACGAGGTCGTCGAAAATCTGGTTGAGAACGCGATCAAATACTCGCCAGAAGGCGCTGTCGTTACCATCGAGGCCTTGGACAACTGCGCGCGTGATGTTGCCGAACACACGCCCGAAAGACTGGCCCCGCAGAGCGCCCGCCTGCTGCTGGCTGGTCCGCCCTTTGATCCGCGCCAGCGCTATGGCGTCTTGCGTGTTCGCGATAATGGCGCTGGCATTGACCGGCGCTACCTGCCCCGCCTGTCCGAGCGTTTTTACAGGGTCGACGGGCAGAAGAGCGGCCCGACGGCCGGAACCGGGCTGGGTCTGGCCATCGTCAAGCATATCATTACCCGTCACCGGGGCGGCTTCAGTGTCGAAAGCGCGACAGGCGTCGGCTCGGCCTTCTCGGTATTCCTGCCCAAGCCAGCCGAGGCAGTTGCCGCTGCCAGCGCGCCTTCGCCTGCAACGGAGGCCACCGCACTGGAGGCTGAAACAGAGTAATCCCCCGGCCGGGTCTGGCCTTGTCGCAAAACTGTAACGTGACCGTCATATTTGGGTGATCGATCGGCGCCAGTTTGCGCCGCTAACCGGCGAGCGGGTCAAGCAAACCATTCGCCGGACGAGGTTACAGATGCAATTGTCCCTTATCACGGCACTCGCGCTGCTTGTGCTCACGGCTGTCGGTTTCCTTGCCGGCCGCAGCCGTGCGCTCGCGCTTGCCGATAAGGACGGCGGTCGGCTTCACTCGCTGCCCGGCTATCACGGCTATTATGTTGCCATCTGGGCCGGGCTTCCCGGCTTTGCCTTTCTGGCCTTGTACGCCCTCGCCGGCACAATGATCGTGAACACGATCGTGCTGGGTCAGATGGAGCGTGCCGCACAGCCGTTGCAGGTCCGGTATGAACAGGCGCTCAATGCCGATGAGGTCTGGCCGGTGGCTAATCGCGAGATCGCCCGGCTCGAGGGCGAGATAGCGGCGCTTCGCGGCGAAGCCGAACAGGTCATTGCAGCCGAAGGCGTACAGTCGGATGCGGTAACGGCCTTGCGCGGGCGTCAGGACGAGCTGCAGTTCGCCCAGGACGATGCCCGCTTCACGCGCGATGGCCGCGCGGACGTGATCGCCAGTGAAATATTGCAGGCTGTGCCTGAAGCTGGCGATCATGCGCTGGCCCGTGCCGGGTTTGAGTTTGGCCGGCTCCCGGTTCAGGAGCGCGAGGTGTTTCTGGCCGATGCCCGTGCTTTGGCCTTCGGTGATGGCCTCTCCAGCCGCGACACAGCCGAGCTGCGCGCCACCGCCGATGCGCTGGGCCCGGTTCATTCCGCTATCGCATGGGGTGCAAGCCTTGGCGCGCTGGGGCTCGCTCTGGCCGGGCTGGCGCTGGCCCGCACGCATCTGGCAGCGCGTTTTCGCGCGCGTAACCGCGTCGAGTGGGTTATCTCGGCTGCGCTGGCGCTGGCCTCCCTGATTGCGATCCTGACGACGCTGGGCATTGTCTTTTCGCTCCTGTTTGAAAGCCTGCGCTTCTTTGCGGCCATCGACTGGCGGGTGTTCGACTTCCTGTTCGGTATCCAATGGAGTCCGCAGACGGCGATCCGGCCCGGCCAGATCGGCCAGTCCGGCTCGTTCGGCGCGGTGCCGCTATTTGCTGGTACGGCCCTTATCACGCTGATTGCGATGATGGTGGCGGCGCCGGTCGGGCTTTTTGCCGCCATCTACCTGTCGGAATACGCTGACAGCCGGGTGCGGGCCTGGGCAAAGCCGGCCCTTGAAATTCTCGCAGGCGTGCCGACGGTCGTTTACGGCTTCTTCGCGCTGCTGACGGTTGGCCCGCTCTTGCGCGATTTTGCGCTCTTCCTGGGCTATGAAGACGCCGTAACCCAGAGCGCGCTATCAGCGGGTCTCGTGATGGGCGTGATGATTATCCCGTTCGTGTCCTCGCTGTCGGACGATGTCATCAACGCCGTGCCGCAATCGCTGCGTGATGGCGCCTATGCGATGGGGGCGACCAAGTCGGAGACCATCCGCCACGTCGTCTTCCCCGCAGCTTTGCCCGGCATTGTCGGCGCGTTGCTGCTGGCGGTGTCACGCGCGGTGGGCGAGACCATGATCGTTGTGATGGCGGCCGGTCAGGCGGCCAATCTGACGGCCAATCCGCTGGAATCGGTCACCACCATCACCGTCCAGATCGTGACGCTGCTCACTGGCGACCAGGAGTTCAACAGCCCCAAGACGCTCTCCGCCTTCGCGCTGGGCCTGGTTCTGTTCGTGCTCACCTTGATCCTCAACATCATCGCGCTGCGCGTGGTGCAGAGCTATCGGGAAAAATATGACTGACGCGCCCCGCCAAGCGATAGCGGACGCGGTCCGCCAGCGCCTCGCGCGCCGCCACCGTGCGGAGGGCCGTTTCCGGGCCTTCGGTATTGGTGCCATTGCGCTTGCCATCATTTTTCTGGGCGTGCTGCTTGGCACTATCATGCTGCAGGCCAGTGGCGCTTTCACCAATTATGTCATCACCTTGCCGGTCACGCTGGAACGTGAGGTTGCCGATCCACGCGGCGACATGACCGAGGCATCCCTGAGGCGGGGCAGCTATAACCAGCTTCTCCAGCGCAGCTTGCAGTCTGAATTTCCTGCTGCCTCGTCGCGCGCGGATCTGCGTGAGCTGTTCGGGCTCTATAGCGGCTTGAATGCAGCCTCGGTCATGCGCCGCGTGATTGCCGATCCTTCGCTGGTCGGCACGACAATCCGCGTCACCATGCCGGCCAATCACGAGATAGACCTCTATCTGAAGGGCATTACCGTCGACGAGCACATATCCACGGGCAGTGGCTCGATCCAGGCTGATGCCGTGTCGGGCGATGTCACCCTGTCATCGGATACGCCTGCCTTTGCCAATGCCATTGCGCGCATCCGCCAGCAGGCCACGTCTGATCGCGATGCACTTCTGGACCGTGCTGCCCGCCTGGAAGCCGGCGCAGCAGGTGCCGAGAGCCGTGATGCCCGTGAAGCCGGGCTGGCGGCGGCGCGCCGGGCGCGCGATGAAGCGGAACGCTTTGAAGCGGTAATTGATCCTGAAACCCGGATCACGCTCGGTCCGCGTACCGCCAGCCTGTTGATCCGCCTCAATGGCGGTGTGGTCGCCGTCTCTGCCCTGACACCCGATGGCCGCGAAGCCGAGGGCCGGGTCTTGCTGCCTCTGGAGACCGCCAGCGCGTCCGCAGACTGGAGCGAGTGGGTGATTGAAACCCCGGCGGCTGGCCGGCGCATCACCGACCAGCAGGCTGTCTATGCCCGCGCGCTTGAAGAGCGTGGCATGGTCGCGCGCCGCCTCAATACCAATCTGTTTCTCAACGCCGACAGCCGTGAGCCTGAGCTCGCCGGCGTGATGGGCGCGTTCATCGGTTCAATCCTGACCATGCTCGTCACCATGCTGCTGGCCGTGCCGATTGGTGTCGGCACAGCGATTTATCTGGAAGAATTCGCGCCGAAGAACCGCCTGACCGGCTTTATCGAGGTCAATATCAACAATCTGGCTGCTGTGCCGTCGATCGTGTTCGGCCTTCTGGGGCTGGCCGTGTTCATCAACACGTTCGGCATGCCGCGCTCCGCGCCTCTGGTGGGCGGCTTCGTGCTGGCGCTGATGACCTTGCCGACAGTGATCATTTCTTCGCGCGCGGCGCTGCGTGCGGTTCCGCCCTCCATCCGCGAGGCGGCGCTGGGCATCGGTGCCTCGCGCACCCAGGCGGTGTTCCAGCACGTCCTGCCGCTGGCCATGCCCGGCATACTGACCGGCTCGATCATTGGTCTGGCCCAGGCGCTGGGCGAGACGGCGCCGCTATTGATGATCGGCATGGTGGCCTTTGTCGCAGATGCGCCGTCGCTGGGCCTGTCAGGCCTGACCCAGCCTTCTACCGTGATGCCGGTGCAGGTCTTCTTGTGGTCGGGCGCGTCCGAACGCGCCTTCGAGATGCGGACAGCGGCTGCCATTCTGGTGCTGCTGACGCTGATGATAATTTTCAACGCGGCTGCAATCATCCTGCGCCGCCGTTTCGAACGGAGATGGTGAGATGGCAGATTCTGCTGCCCCCACGCAGACCGGCAAGACGGTCTATCACGCCGCCGAGAGCAGCCATACCGTGAAGGTGGCCGCTTCCGGCGTAGAGGTGTTCTACGCCGACAAGCAGGCGCTGCACGGCATAAACCTGGACATCCAGGACCGCTCGGTCACGGCGTTTATCGGCCCGTCTGGCTGTGGCAAGTCCACCTTCCTGCGCTGCATCAACCGGATGAATGACACGATCGATACCGCGCGTGTCTCCGGCTCCATCCGTATCGATGGCGAGGAAATCAATGACCGCGCCGTTGACCCGGTCCTGCTGCGCGCGCGCGTCGGCATGGTGTTCCAGAAGCCCAACCCGTTTCCCAAGAGCATCTTTGACAATGTGGCCTATGGCCCGCGCATTCATGGCCTCGCCTCCGGCAAGGATGAGCTGGACGCCATAGTGGAGACCTCGCTGAAAAAGGCGGGCCTGTGGGACGAGGTAGCTGACCGCCTCGACCAGCCGGGCAATTCGCTGTCCGGCGGCCAGCAGCAGCGTCTCGTCATCGCACGCGCCATTGCCGTGAACCCGGAAGTGATCCTGATGGATGAGCCATGCTCGGCGCTGGACCCTATCGCGACCGCGCGCATTGAAGAGCTGATCGACGAGCTGCGCGAGAATTACTGCCTCATCATCGTGACCCACTCCATGGCCCAGGCCGCGCGGGTGTCACAGATGACCGCCTTCTTCCATCTGGGGCACCTTGTCGAGTACGGCCCGACAGAAGAGATCTTTACCAACCCGCGTGACCGCCGCACGCAGGACTACATTACCGGCCGCTTTGGATAAGCGGCTGGCCGCCTGACCAGGGAGCGCTTTTGCTCCGCAAAAAGGTAACCGCCATGAACAGCCCGGCACAGCAGGGTCATCACATCGTCAAGGCCTTCTCCGAGGAGCTGGAACAGCTTTCGGCCTCCGTTGCCACCATGGGTGGCCTCGCCGAGAGCATGATCTCCGATGCGATTGACGCCATCATCACCCGCGACAGTGATCTCGCGCTGGAAGTCGTCGAGCGCGACAAGCGCATTGACGCCCTTCAGCACGATGTCGAACGCCAGATCATCCGCCTGCTGGCGCTGCGCCAGCCGCTGGCCTGGGATTTGCGCGTCTGTATCGCCGCGCTGAAAATCTCGGCGGATCTGGAGCGGGTCGGCGACCTGGCCAAGAACATCGCCCGGCGCACGCGCGCGCTCAACGAGGCAGAACCGCTGGCGCTCACGAAGTCCGTCGAGCGCATGGGCCGTCTGGTCCAGCGCCACCTTCATGAAGTGCTGGACGCCTATGTCAGCGGCGAGATCGCCGGCGCTGTCGGGGTCTGGGAGCGCGACGATGATGTGGACGAGCACTATAATGCGCTCTTCCGCGAGCTTCTGACCTGCATGGCTGGCGACCCCCAGCTTATCGGGCCGGGTACGCATCTTCTGTTCATTGCCAAGAATCTCGAGCGGGTGGGCGACCACGCCACCAACATCGCCGAGCTGGTTCACTATGCCGTCACGGGCAGCGAGCTTACGGCCGAACGGCCCAAGGGCACGCCGCTTGAAAGCGGCGCTAGCTAGGGAACACTGCCATGCAACCGCATGTTCTGGTCGTTGAGGATGAAGATGCGCTGGCCGAGCTGCTCCAGTACAATCTGAAGAAGGAAGGCTTCCGCGTCACGGTCGCGGCCGATGGCGAGGAGGCAATGATCCTGGTGGAGGAGCGCCAGCCCGACATCATCCTGCTGGACTGGATGCTGCCGCGCGTGTCGGGCATCGAGGTATGCCGCCGCCTGCGCGGACGCCAGGAAACCCGCAATATCCCGATCATCATGCTGACGGCGCGCGGTGAGGAAGCTGACCGTATCCGCGGGCTCGATACCGGCGCCGACGACTACATCATCAAGCCGTTCCTGATGAACGAGCTGTTTGCCCGTGTCCGCGCCATATTGCGCCGTATCCGTCCGGGCCTTGCCGACGACAAGGTGGTGGTTGGCGAGATCACGATCGACCGGGTGGCCCACCGCGTCTCCCGCGCCGGGCGTGACATCCATCTGGGTCCGACCGAGTTCCGCCTGCTGGATTATTTCATGCAGCATCCGGGGCGCGTATTCTCGCGCGAGCAATTACTCGATGCGGTGTGGGGCTCGGATGTCTATGTCGAGGCGCGTACCGTCGACGTGCATGTCGGCCGGCTGCGCAAGGCGCTCAATGACGGCCATGAGGTCGACCCTATCCGCACGGTGCGCTCAGCCGGTTACGCGCTGAACGCGGAATAGAAAAAAGCCCCGGTGACATCACCGGGGCTTTTCTTTCGAGCGTAAGGACTGCGTTCCTAGAAATTGGCTCTCCGGCCCGACGCCAGGCTGTCCAGCACCGCGCGCGCATCCTCGGACGGCTTGCGCTTGCGCTTGGCCTGGGGCTGGTAGGCCATCTGGGAGTGGGCTTCGCAATAGGCTTGACCGGGCGTGGTCTTGTGGCCGCAGAAGCGGAAGCTTGCGTCAGCCGGGTCGCCGACAGGCCATTTGCACATGCCTTCGCGCAAGGTGAGCACGGTGGCGTAGTCGCCAGACGGCAGCACGTGCGGCTCCACAGGAACGGGGGCGGGTGCCGGAGCGCGGACAATGGCCGGCTCACTGCCATTGGCGGTCTTGGGCTTCGCGCCAGCCGTCGACGGGGTTGCTGCCGTGCGCGGCCTCGGAGCCAGCTTGGGCGTTGCAACGCGCCGCGTGGGACGTGACGGTGCGGCCCGGCCCGAAAGGCCAAGCCGGTGGACCTTGCCGATAACGGCATTGCGGGTTACCCCGCCGAGCTGTTTGGCGATCTGGCTGGCGCTCAGACCGTCAGCCCACAGTTTCTTCAGGGTTTCCACCCGTTCATCAGTCCATGCCATGGCGGTGCGCTCCTCGCCTTATACGCTTCGATATTGGACCCCAAGGGATTGGTAGCGATCTTCCCGCTACACCCTACATCTTGGGGTCAGACACGAAATACAGTATCGGCAGGTGACAGCAGCACAAGATGCGGCGCTGATTCGGACGTGGAAAACTTCCGCCTTGCGCACTCGCATCGCGCCGCCGGACCGTGCTAGAGGACGTGCAACTATCCGTCAAAACGAGGCGAAAAGGGTCCGGTCATGCCAGACACGTCCAGCCAGAGCGATGCCGTGAAGGCCAGCCTCGCCGGGGCCGTGCCGCCGCAGCCGCGCGTGATGGGCGCGGTAAACTGGCTGGGCCTGTGGACACTCTACAAGAAGGAAGTGCGCCGCTTTCTGAAGGTCAGCTTCCAGACGGTTGCAGCCCCTGTCGCCACGACCCTGCTCTACATGATGGTGTTTTCGCTGGCCATTGGTGTCACGCGCGAGGCGCCCGGCGGCTTTCCCTTCGTCGTCTTTCTCGGGCCGGGCCTTATCATGATGGGGCTGTTGAACAACGCGTTTGCCAACTCGTCCTCATCGCTGATCGTCGCGAAGGTGCAAGGCAATACGGTCGATTTCCTGATGCCGCCTTTGTCCGCCGGTGAGCTGGCGGCCGCTTTCATTGGCGGGGCGATCACGCGGGGCGTTCTGGTGGCGGCGGCCTCTGCCGCCGTGATTATTCCCTTCGCCTCTCTTCCCGTTGCCCATTTCTGGGCGATTGCATTCTTCGGAATGGGCGCGGCGGCCATGCTGGGCATGGCGGGCGTGATTGCCGGGGTGTGGGCGGAGAAGTTCGATCACCTTGCGGTCATCACCAATTTCATCATCATGCCGCTGACCTTCCTGTCGGGCACGTTCTATTCGATCTCGATCCTGCCCGAGCCTTTCCAGACCATCAGCCATTTCAACCCGTTCTTCTATCTGATTGACGGCTTCCGCTATGGCTTCATCGGCTATGCCGACGGCAATATCGCCATTGGCGTTGCTGTAACGCTTGTCATCAATGCCGTGCTGGTTGTTGCCTGCTACGGCGTTCTGCGTTCCGGCTGGCGGCTGAGAACCTGATTTTCTTTACCGGAGATAACCGACATGCCCACACCGCTTTTTGACACCTATGCCCCGCCCTCGCAGATATTCGAGCGTGGTGAAGGCGTCTTTCTGATCGAGCGCAGCGGCGACAAATATCTCGACTTCATCTCCGGCATTGCGGTGAATGCGCTGGGCCATGCCCACCCCAAGGCCGTGGCTGCCCTGAAAGCCCAGGCCGACAAGCTCTGGCACACCTCCAACATGTTCACCGTGCCGGGACAGCACGAGCTGGCGGCGAAATACTGCCAGAACAGCTTTGCCGACCGCGTCTTCTTCACCAATTCCGGCACCGAGGCGATTGAGTGCGCGATCAAGACCGCGCGCCACTATCATTTCGTCAATGGCCGGCCGGACCGCTACCGCATCATCACCTTCACCGGCGCCTTTCATGGCCGCACCTATGGCGGCATCAATGCGGGCGGCAATCCGGCCTATCTGGAAGGCTTCGGCCCGCGCATGGAGGGGTTTGACTCCGTTCCCTTCGGCGATCACGACGCCGTAAAAGCCGCCATCACCGAAGAAACCGCCGCCATCCTGGTCGAGCCCGTACAGGGCGAGGGCGGCGTACGCGCTTTGCCGGATGTGTGCCTGCGGGGTTTGCGCCAGCTATGCGATGAGCACGGGCTTTTGCTGATCTATGACGAGGTGCAGTGCGGGGCAGGCCGTACCGGCAAGCTCTGGGCGCATGAATGGGCGGGCCGCGCCGCGCCGGACATCATGGCGGTCGCCAAAGGGGTCGGCGGCGGCTTCCCGATGGGGGCCTGCCTTACGACCGAGGCGGCAGGCGCGCACATGGTCGTCGGCACGCATGGCTCCACCTTTGGCGGCAATCCGCTGGCCATGGCCGTTGGCAATGTCGTCTATGACGAGCTGACCGCGCCGGGCTTCCTGGAGCACGTGGTGGACATGTCCAATTTCCTGCACCAGCAACTGCATGGGCTGGCCGATACGCATTCAGCCAAGGTTGAAGAGGTGCGCGGCAAGGGTCTGCTCGTCGGTCTGAAGCTGAAGACCGGCTATGTGAACAAGACACTGGCAAAGCATGCGCGCGATAACCATCTGCTGATCGGAGCGGCCGGAGACAATGTGGCCCGTATGGCCCCGCCGCTGATCATTGAAGAAGCTCACGCCCGTCAGGCGGTAGAGGCGCTGGATAAGGCCCTCACTGCGCTTGAGCAGGGCTGATACCGCACAGCAAGGCTAACCATGGACGAGAACAAGGGTGTATCTGGCCCGGACACGCTGGGTCAGGACGATGACGTAGTAGCCGCATTCCAGCTGGATGCCCGGCCCGTTTCGGGCCGCGTGGTGCGGCTCGGCCCGGTCATTGACGAGATACTCTCCGCGCATGACCTGCCCGTGCCGGTGGCGGCGCTGCTGGGTGAAGCCGTCCTGCTGGCAGTGCTGATCGGGGATTCCCTCAAATTTCAAGGCCGCCTCATCGTGCAGGCCAGCGGTGCCAACACCAATCCCGGCGGTCTGGGCGGCGAGGGCGCTGTCAGCTTCGTGGTCGCGGACTATGCCGTAGGCGAGGGCGTGCGCGGCTTTGCCCGCTATGATGCGGAGCGCGTCGCCGCGCTGCAGGCCGAACACGGCCCGCGCCCCGGCGCCGAGCGCCTGCTGGGTTCGGGTGCCTTTGCGATGACGATTGACCAGGGTTCGGACATGGACCGCTATCAGGGCGTGGTGGCGCTGGATGGTCCTTCGCTGGCGGCCTGCGCAGAACACTATTTTGCGCAGTCCGAGCAGGTGCCCACCCGCATCCGTCTGGCCGTTGGTCAGGAAATGCTCCCCGGCGGAGACATGCGCTGGCGTGCGGGCGGGGCGATCCTGCAGCGCATTGCCGGTGATGATGCGCGCGGCCATGACGCCCATGACTTTGCCGATGCGCAGGTTCTGTTTGATACCGTGGAAGACGATGAATTGCTCGATCCCGGCGTCTCCTCCGGCCGGCTGCTTTACCGGCTCTTCCATGAGGATGGCGTGCGCCTGCAGCCTGGCAAACCGGTTGTGAAACGCTGTACGTGCGAGCGTGAGCGGCTGGCGCGCATCCTTGCCGGTTTCCCGCCCGAAGACCGTGACGAGATGGTCAAAGACGGCGCCGTTGTGATGACGTGCGAGTATTGCAATCGCGACTGGCGCTTCACCGAGGCCGAGATCGACGCGGCGGGGTAGGGCCTTCTGGCTACATTACCAGCTCGTTGTCCGATTTGTCCGCCGCGTTCCGGTCACGCGCCACGATGGCGAGGCCGAATGTGAGAATGCCAACCCGTCCGATCAGCATGAGCAGGATGACCATGAGCTTGCCCAGCGCGCTCAGATCCCCGGTCAGTCCCATCGACAAACCAACCGTGCCGAGAGCCGAAATCGCCTCAAACACCACCATTTCAAAGCTGGCGCCTGCCTCGGTGAGAAACAGCACGAACAGGGCGATGGCCAGCACAAGAAAGTAGAATCCGAAGCTGACGCTCGCCTGGTGGACACGGTCTTCGGAAATCTCCCGGCCCATATAGGTTATGGTATCGCGGCGCTTGAACACGCTGCGCATAAGGCCCGCCAGCGCCGCCAGCGTAGTTGATTTCAGGCCGCCCCCCGTTCCTGACGGGGATGCGCCAAAAACCATCAAAACGAACATCACCATCAGCACAGCCATTCCAAGATTGCCAATAGGCACTGTGTTGAACCCCACCGTCGTGCTTGCGGTCATGACCTGGAAGAAGGCGGCCAACAGCCGCTCGGCGGGGTCCAGCGCAGCGATGCTGGGTTCGGCGACAAACAGGATCACCGTGCCGCCTATGGCAAACTTGGCCGTGATCGAGAGGATAACGGTCGACGTGAAGCCCAGCGACTCCCGCTTGCGGGTCAGCCGCTCAAAAAGCGTCGTCATCACTATGAAACCGATAGCACCCAGATAGCTGAGCGCCGATATGGTGAAGACGATCCCTGCATGGCCGGTGAAGTCTTCAAAACTGTTGGGAAACAGGCTGAATCCGGCGGTGCAGAAGGCCGAGACAGAATGGAATACCGCGCTCCAGAGCGCATTATCGACACCGGCATCGGCGAACATTGGCCATAGCAGCAACGCGCCCACAGCCTCTACGCCAAGCGTGAAATAGACCACACGGCGGATGAACCTTGCCGCGTCGAAGTCTGAGGGCAGCGGAAAGGCAGCGCGCGTCACCGTTTCGCGAAAGCGCGTCCAGCGGTGCGACAGCGACAGCACGAGAAACGACCCGAAGGTCATGTAGCCAATGCCGCCCAGCTGGATCAGCAGCAGAATGATAATCTGACCGAAAAGGGTGTAGCTGCTGCCGGGATCGACAGTCACCAGCCCGGTCGTGGACACGGCTGACGAGGCAATGAACAAATTGTCGAGCGCATTGACCGGGACCGCCTGGGCTATAGGCAGAGACAACAGGCCCCAGCCCGCCAGCATGTAAAAGAGATACCCTGCGAGAAGTAGCTGGGCTGCATCCGCTTTCTTGAAGAAGAGCTTCACCGGCACCCAGATGCCTGCCCAGACGCGAAGAGCGCGCCGTTTCAGGCTGGAAGATGAATCTGCCAACGCAGACTCCGTTGCAACGCCGGTTATGCCCCGGCAAGCGGCGCGCGTTTTATACCTTCTGCCCGCTGTGTCCAGACATATTGCTCACCCGCGCCAGAAGGCAGGCGTGAACAGGGCCAGCATGGTCAGCACCTCCAGCCGTCCCACCAGCATGGTGAAGCTCATCACCCATTTGGCAGCATCCGGCAAAGGCTGGAATGTGCCCGCCGGGCCGATTATGTCGCCAAGACCGGGGCCGACATTGGCTATTGTCGTGGCCGCGCCTGACAGCGCCGTCACCGGGTCCAGCCCGATCAGCGATAACAGCACTGCCGATACCGCAAACGCCCCGAAAAACAGAAACACAAAGCCCAGCACCGAACGCACGGTCGCTTCGGGCACCGGCTTGCCGTCGTAATGGACGGAGCGCACCGCGCGCGGGCGGGCATAGCGATGCAGATAGGTGAGCATGGCCGAAGCGGCAATCTGGTGGCGGAATATCTTGATCGAACAGGAGCTGGAGCCTGCGCACCCGCCCACGAAAAAGAGAATGAAGAAGACCATGACCGGCATGGTGCCCCACTGGGCGAAATCGGCGCTGCCATAGCCGGTGCCGGTCATCACCGAGACCGCATTTACAGCTGCCACGCGCCAGGCGGGTAGCTCGCCAGTGTCCACATCATTCGCCAGCAGGAGCAAGGTCAGGCCCGCACAGGAGATGAATGCAATCGCCAGAAAGGCGCGCACTTGCGGATCGGTAATAATCCGGTCCGGGCGCCCCTGCACCGCGCGCAGAAACACCAGAAAGGGCAGGGCCGAGAGCAGCATGAAGACCAGCGCTACCAGATCCGCACCCTCGTGTGCCCACCCGCCGATCGAGGCGTCGCTGGTTGAAAACCCGCCCGTCGCCACCGTTGTCATGGCGTGGGCCGCCGCATCGAACGCGTTCATCCCGGCAAAGCCATAGGCGATGAAGCAGGCAAAGCTCAGCACCAGATAGATCAGACCGACAGCGCCCGCGATCTCGCCCGCGCGCGGCAGGGCCTTGTCCACCTTGTCAGAGCTTTCCAGCCGGAAGAGCTGCATGCCGCCAATGCCCAGTACCGGCCAGATAGCCATCGCCGTGACGATGATCCCGATCCCGCCAATCCATTGCAGTATGGCCCGCCAGATCAGCACGCCTGCGGGCAGGTCCTGCAAGCCGGTCAGCACCGTCGCGCCGGTTGTGGTGATGCCGGAGACGGACTCGAAGATGGCGTCGGTCCAGCTCATGCCGATACCGGCCAGATGCAGCGGGATAGCGGCCGCCAGACCCAGCACAATCCAAGAGCCGGACGTGACCAGGATCGCGCCTCGGGCATCAAGGTCGAACCCGTCGCCGCGGCCCATCAGCGTCATGATGCCGCCGGTAAATCCGCACAGCACCGCCGAACCGAAAAAGGCATGGGCAGATTCCGCATCGACATGGAGATCGATAATGGCGGGCACCAGCATGGCACCGCCCAGCGCCGCCAGCAGCACGCCCAGAATAAAGATCACGGTGCGGGTATAGATGCTCACGCTATCAGCCTTCCGGCCTAGTGCAGCGTGGCCGGCATGAAGGGGCTGTCGAGCGCAAAGGAGGGAATGGCGGCATTGAATACGGCTCCGTCCGCCCGGCGCATTTCATACTGGCCGCTCATGAAACCCGACGGCGTGGGCAGGGGCGCGCCTGATGTATAGCGGAAGCACTCTCCCGGGGCGATAACCGGCTTCTCCCCGATCACGCCCTCGCCCTTGACCACGCGGGTGCGGCCCTTGGCATCGGTTATCCGCCATTCGCGCGTCATCAGCTGCACCGGCGCGCTGCCTGAATTTTCAATCTCTACAGTGTAGGACCAGATATAGCGGTTCTCGTCCGGCTCGGATTCTGTTTCCAGATAATCCGGCTCGACACGGATGATAACGCCTTCGGTCTCCAGCATATACATGGCGGTGTAAAACTCCTCTGCACAGGATGAGACACGTCTTGGTGCTGCTGCTCAAGAGGTTTCGCGCAGGTATGCCTGCCAGTGCCATTGCAAACCCTGCCGCCATGCGGAACGGTGCGCCCTCTATCCCTCTTTGTGAGTCGCGTCTTTCCCATGTCCAAGCCCGGTATCCTGACCGATCTCGACCTAGCTGCTTTGGTCTCCTCCGGAGCCATTGCCGCGCCGGGCATAGAGGATGGCCAGATACAGCCTGCAAGCCTTGATCTGCGCCTTGGAACAAGGGCTTACCGCCTGCGGGCGAGCTTCCTGCCCGGCCCCGGCCGGACCGTGGATGACTGTCTTGCCTCCGGCCTTGTCATGCACGAGATCGAGCTGACGGGCGGGGCGGTGCTGGAGACGGGCTGCGTCTATCTTGTCCCCCTGATGGAAAGCCTCTCACTTCCGGGCGATTTGAGCGCGGCGATGAACCCGAAAAGCTCCACCGGCCGGCTGGATGTCTTTACCCGTGTCATCGGGAATAATGCGGCCGCGTTCGACCAGCTTCCCGCCGGCTATTCCGGTCCGCTCTGGGTGGAAATATCCCCGCGCACCTTCTCCATCCTGGCCCGTCCGGGCGACCGTCTGGTGCAGGTGCGGCTGCGCCGGGGTGCGCTCAAAGCCGGGCTTTCCCAGGTGCTTAGCGTGGATCTGCAGGCGGCGGGCAATGCGCCTGTCGGCTGGCGGGCCAAGCGCCACAGCCCGCTGGTCGACCTAAGCCGGATTGGCGCGCATGCGGCGCTCGATTTCTGGGAACCGCTATACGCGCCACGTGGACAGATCGTGCTCGATCCGGGGGAGTTCTACATACTGGCTTCACGCGAAGCGGTGGAGATTCCGCTCGAAGACGCTGCCGAGATGGCGCCGATTGCGCCGGAAATAGGGGAGTTTCGCGCCCATTATGCCGGGTTTTTCGATCCGGGTTTCGGCCTTGGCGCACCGGCAAAAGCCGTGCTGGAGGTAAGGGGGCGCGACGTGCCCTTCATCCTGGAACACGGTCAGGCCGTGGCCCGTCTGGTCCATGAGCCGATGGCAGGAAAAATCGGTTCGGCCTATGGCGCGAACGGCTCCAACTATCAGGGGCAGGGCCTGAAACTCGGCAAGCATTTCAAGGCTTAAGGCGCCCTAGGCTGAACAGCTCGCTCCGCCGAGCACGCAGAATTGCGCGCAGAATCTATGGTTCAGCTTCACCGGTTTCAGGCTCTCTGCGAGGGTCCCGGCCAGCTCAAATTGCGGGTCATAGGGCAGGAGGGTGCAGGCGACGACAGCTGGCTTTTGCGCCCCCCGGCGCTTGATAATCATCCGGCTGGACGCGCACATGATATCGGCCGGATTTTTGTTGAGGATGCCCCAGCAATCGACGGTGATTTCAGGCGGTGAACCCGCCGGGTCCATCTCCGGGAAGATCACCATCTCAGCCGGATTGGCCGCATCTATATCCCATCCGTGCGCCGCGATCAGGGCGGCATAGCCCGCGCGTGCCTCTGCCATGGTTTCATCGGTCATCTGGCGGCCTGCCAGCGCCAGCAGGAACCTGTTTTTGCTCAGCCAGTTAATGCCCTCAAGCGTCCCGGCAAAACCACCCGCTCCGCGCTCTGCATCATGCACGTCTGATGTATAGTGATCGAGGCTGATGCGAAGGGTTATCTGCCCCGGATAGCGGGCCTGCAAATCCAGCAATCCGGCCTGCACGCGCGGGCGCATCATGGGCCGCATGGCGTTGGAGAGAATGAGGACGCGATGCCCGCGTTTCAGCGCCGCTTCGGCAAGCCCCGCCATATGGGGATTGAGGAAGGGTTCTCCCCCGGTAAAACCTATCTCGATGGGCCCCGGGACCAGCGCGTCCACCTCGTCCAGATAGGGCTCCAGCTCGTCCGGGCTGATATAGACAAGCCGGTCATTATCCGGCGAGCTTTCGATATAGCAGTGGGTGCAGGCGATGTTGCATAAAGTGCCGGTCAGCACCCAGAGCGTCTGCAATCTGTCAAACGCCACGCTCGCACGGGTTTCGCCCTTCGCGGTGATGTCCGGATCGGTGAAGGGCGCAGGGCTGGGAGCGGCAAGCGTCTGGGTCATAAGGCTTTCTACGCAGCTTGGCGGGTCGGCGGATCAGCGCGGGACGCTAGCAGGGCGGCCGGGCCAAGGCAAAGCGCGCGGAGTTTTCCGGCTTTCACTCCCCATTCAGCCAGGAAACGGTTAGGGTGGAGAGATAGACAGGGGGAGGTCCTTATGGGCGGTCTGTTCAGATTTATCGGGGATGTGTTCAAGCCTATCCTGACCATTGTGGTCACGATTTTCCTTGGCGCCTTCCTGCTCGCGGTGTTCTGGCCGGCGGCGGATGCGTGGATAATCGGCCAGGTGCCGGCCTGGGAGCGGATGTCTCCGGCCATATTGCAGGTGCGCGAATGGCTGGGCATTCACCAGCCCGAACCCGATCCCTGGTGGATGTTCTGGCGTAATGATTAGCGCCTAAAGCCGCTTTGCAAACAGGCGGTTGAAGGCTCCGTCTTCAGCCGTCAGCGCGTCCACGCTGCCGGTCTGCGCGATGCGGGCATGCTCCATCACCAGCACCTCGCGCGCCCGCGCCAGCAGGGCTGGGCGGTGGGTGACGATGAGGACAGATCGTCGCTTGTCTGCATCCAGCCAGGCATCAAGCGCGTCGAGGAATTCGGCCTCTGTCCGGCTGTCCAGCCCTTCGGTCGGCTCATCAAGCAGCATGACGGGCGCATCACGCAGGAAGGCGCGGGCGAGCGCGATGCGCCTTGCCTGTCCGCCGGATACGAGCCGCCCCTCCTCGCCAATCCAGGTCAGCAATCCATCGGGCAGAGCGCGCACGAAATCGGCGGCCCTTGCCTGCTCAAGCGCTTGCCAGAGCTGGCTTTCTGTCGCGTCGGGCCGGGCCAGCAGAAGGTTTGCCCGCACCGTGGTGGACAGCAGATCGGCGCGCTGATCGACGAGGGATAGACGCTGCCTTGTCCGCGCCGGGCCAAGGGCAGCCAAGTCCGTCCCGCCGAGACGAATATCCCCACTATCCGGAGCATAAAAGCCCATCAGCAAACGGATAATACTGGACTTTCCAGACCCCGAAGCGCCCACAAGGGCCAGCCGCCCGCCTTCGGGCAGGGCGAAGCTGACATCTTGCAGGGCGGGGCGGGACTGGCCGCCGGGATAGGTAAATCCGACCGAGCTGAACACCACATCATGGCCATCCGGCAGGGGGAGGGGCGCTTGCGGCTCCTCCATTGCAGGACGCAGATCATCGAGCGCTTTCAGGCGCTTGGCGGCAGAGAGCGTGCGGCCATACTGCTCCCCGGCGAGGACAAGCGGGGCCGCAGCCTCGAACAATCCGAAGGCAATAAACCCGGCCAATGCAGCCAAAGGCGGCGATGCGCCCGCTGCGGCCGCACTGAGGAAACCGGCCACGAAGCTGGCGGGACCCGCAAAGGCGAGTACGGCCGTATTCATCAGCGCCAGTCCGGCAAGGCGGCGCTGGCCGGAGATCCAGCTATCGCTGGCCGCATCGAGGCGCGAAAGCACTGCGGTTTCAGCGCCATAGGCTTTGAGCTCGGCCATGCCGGCGATCAGGTCAGCGGCTTCTGAACGCGTATCGGAGGCAGACTGGGTGACACTTTCCCCGGCGGATTGGCCCAGTTTTGCCGCGAGGAGAGGCAGGCCCAGACCCGACAGGATAAAAAGCCCGATCACGGGCAATATCGCCGCCGGGGCCGTGAATGCGAGGATAAGCACCACCGCCAGCGCGCCAAAAAGCGCGGATAGCGCCGGGGTTACGAGGCGCAGATAGAGCCCGTCGAGCGCATCGACATCGCCGGTCACGCGCGAGAGCAGATCGCCTGCGCGCAAGCCGCCCAGCCCTGCAGGGACTAGCGGTGCGGCCCGGTCAAACACCCACAGGCGCAGGCGCGCCAGGATGCGGAAAGTCGCCTCATGCGTGGCCAGCCGCTCGGCATATCTCCCGAGGGTACGCGCCATGGCAAATCCGCGCACACCGCCCGATGCAAAAAGATAGTTGAAACTGCGCCCCAGCCCCGCCGCACCGGCGATAGCGGCGGCGGTTATGAACCAGCCCGACAGGGATAAAAGCCCGATTCCGGCGAGCAGAGTGAGGATGGCGAGCACAGCGCCTGCACGCAGCCACCAGCGGTCAGGCCGGGCAAGGGAGAGGAAAAAGGCGAGCGTTTTCATGGCGCTCCGCCCTCCTGCAGATCGGCGATCTCGAACACCTCATCGGCAATCGCGCGCACGGCCGGGCTGTGGGTAGCGATGAGGATTGTCCGCCCATTTTTGTTGGAGAGAAGCGCTTCCAGGAAGCGGGCCTCTGCCTCGCCATCAAGATGGGCGGTGGGCTCGTCCATGAGGACAAGTTTCATGTCACGGGCCAGCGCCCGCGCAAGAGCTACCCTTTGTATCTGCCCGCCGGACAAGCCAAATCCGCGTTCGCCAAGGGGGGTGTCGAGGCCGTCCGACAGGTGGATAAGGAAGTCCGCGACGCCGGCCTCTGCCACCGCGCGCTCGATCATCTCTGCCGGGATAGAGCCGTCATGCAGGGTGATATTATCCCGCAAGCTCCCATGAAACAGGCGCGGGTTCTGGCCAATCCAGCCAGCGCGTCCGGCGAGCGGGGCCTCCATCGCCTCGCCGTCTATCCGCACCTCGCCGGAGGATAAAGGCGCAAAACCCATCAGGATTTTAAGCAGTGTGGACTTGCCCGAACCCGACGGACCCCACAAAACACTGATCTTCCCGGACGGAATGGAAAGCGTGATGGGATTCAAACCCTTGCGCCCACCTTCGTAAGTGCATGAGACTCCCGATAGGTCCAGAGAGGGTGAGGTATGAAAGGGGGTCGATGGTACTATGGAAACACCCGATTTCGGGTATTCCAGCAGGGGTTTTATAGTACTGGCGGCGGCTTCGGCGTCGGCGCGGTCATGATAGGCGGCGGATAAACGCCGCAGCGGCATGTAAAATTCCGGTGCCAGGATAAGGACGAACAGCCCCTCGCGCAGGGTGACAGTTTCGCCCGTATCGAAGGGCATCTCCCCCAGCAGCGAGAAGCCGACATAGACCGCGATGGCGGCGACCGAGAGGGCCGCGAAAAATTCCAGAATCGCCGAGGAGAGGAAGGCAAGCCGGAGCACTTTCATCGTGCGCTGGCGGAAATCTTCCGATGCGGCGGCGAGCCCCTCGCGCTCGCGCGGCGCGGCGTTGAACGCATTCAGCAAGGCGAGAGATTGTAGCCGGTCATTGAAGCGCCCGGCGAGGCGGGCGAGCACCGCGATCTGGTCCTTGCTGGCCGCTGCCGCCGCGCCGCCGACAATCGCCATGAAAAGCGGCAGCAGGGGCGCGGTGATGATGAACAGCATGCCCACCACCCAGCTCTGGGTGAAGGCGGCGGCGACCATCAGGATAGGCGCGCCCGCGATCACCGGCATGAGCGGGCGGTAGCGCCCGAAATACCCTTCCAGCTTTTCCACCGCGTCGGTCAGGGCAGAGCCGGCTGCGCCGGTCTCCAGCCGCTCGGTGAAGGCGGGGCCTTTGGCGGCGAGCGCGCGGGCGGCTTCGCCCCGCACATGGGCCTTCACCCGCGCGGCCGCCTCAAACCCTGCGCGCGTCTCCAGGGCTTGAGCGCCTGCACGCACGAGCGCAAACAGGGCAGCGACAAGCGCAGGCATAAGAAAATCCTCGCCATTGACGAGGCTCGCTATCGCGCTGGCGGCAAAGCCCGCAAAGCCGATAAAGAGGCCGTATTGCGCAATGCCGCACGCGCTCGCCAGCATGGACGGCCCGCGCCCGGCCTTCCCCCATGCGGAGAGAAGGCCGCCCAGCGCGCGCCGGTCTTCAGGTGTGAGGGCAGGATTGCTCATCGGCCTCGTTAAAAGCGCATATCGGTGGCCCGCGCCCTGCGGCGCAGCGTCTCAGGGGCCTTTGTCTAACGCAGGGCGCGCGAATTGCCAGAGGGGGGTGAGAGGTTCGGCGCCGTAGCGGGCCGTCATCACCTGGCCGAAGCTGCCATCCCGCCTCTCTTTCTTGCATATCATATTAACACAGTGGCACGGACGCGCGAAGCGCGGGAATGGTTGGGCAGGAAGGCAGGAAGGCAGGAGGGGTAGGCGGGGCAGGAGGGTAGGGAGGGCAGAAGGGCAGGAGGGGTAGGAAGGCAGGAGGGGTAGGAAGGCAAGAGGGCAGGAGTCGGGAAAACGAAAAGTGTGGGCCCCGGCTTGTCCGGCTTCCCCGCTTTATGGGTCCCGGCTCGGGGGCCGGGACCGCGGTTTCTTATGTCCGGCGATTAGCTGGCGGCGCCGGTCGATGCGCATGCCTCTCAACCGGGTCCCCGGCCTCCGAGCCGGGGTCCATCTTTTTGCTCCACACCCTTTTCACCTCGTCATTCCAGAAGCCCGAAGGGCTATCTGGAACCCAGTCCTTTTTGATTCCGCAATGCTTCCGCGTTGCGATGTTCCGCGAAGAGTCGCGCTTGCGGCGCTGTGCGCCGGCTGGATTCCGGGTCTCCCCCGGATCAAGTCCGGGGTTAGCCCGGAATGACGAGGGAGAGGGGTCTTCGCGTGGGCATCTCTGATGCTACCGGCCTCGCGTTTTCCCGGCGCAAGCTAAGGATCCAGAAAAAGACCGGGCCCCGGCTTCTCCGGCTTCCCCGCTTTATGGGTCCCGGCTCGGGGGCCGGGACCGCGGTAGAGAGATCAGCGCCCAATCTGGCAGAATTATCGTAACGGTAACACAACCGGGTCCCCGGCCTCCGAGCCGGGGTCCATCTTTTTGCTCCACACGCTTTTCACCTCGTCATTCCAGAAGCCCGAAGGGCTATCTGGAACCCAGTCCTTTTTGATTCCGCAACGCATTCCCCGCCTTGGCGGGGACAGGCCGCGCCCGCGATGTTCCGCGAATAGTCGCCTGCGCGTCGAAGATTGTCATCCGTCGTCGTTCCCGCGCAGGCGGGAACCCAGAGCCACTTGGCGCTGTCCTCGCTCTACGATCTCTGGATGCCCGCCTGCGCGGGCATGACGAGAAGCGGTAAGCGCGGCCGCTCCCCCCTGCGTCACCCTGCCCTGCGTCAGAATGCGCGCTATCCACAAAAAACCTGAACGTGCATAGGGATAAAAGTCCGCAAATCAGTTATGGGTATTGCCTGTGCTGGTTTGCACCTATCGCTGCGGGGAGTTTTTCCATGATCGACATGGAAGTTGCCGACCTATCACGCTGGCAGTTTGCGCTGACAGCCATGTACCATTTCCTGTTCGTGCCGCTCACGCTGGGCCTGGCCTTCATGCTCGCCATCATGGAGAGCGTCTATGTCATGACCGGCCGTCAGGTCTGGAAGGACATGACGAAATTCTGGGGCGCGCTGTTCGGCATCAATTTCGCCCTCGGCGTCTCCACCGGCATCACGATGGAGTTCCAGTTCGGCATGAACTGGTCCTACTACTCCCACTATGTGGGCGATGTGTTCGGCGCGCCGCTGGCGATTGAAGGCCTGATGGCCTTCTTCCTCGAGGCGACGCTCGTGGGCCTGTTCTTCTTCGGCTGGGACCGGATGAGCAAGCAGGCGCACCTGGCCGTCACCTGGTTCATGGCCATCGGCACCAATCTCTCCGCGCTGTGGATCCTCATCGCCAATGGCTGGATGCAGAACCCGGTGGGCTCCGAATTCAATCCGGAGACCATGCGCATGGAAGTCGTCGACTTCATGGCCGTGCTCTTCAATCCGGTGGCGCAGGCCAAATTCGTCCACACGGTGGCGGCCGGCTATGTCACCGGCGCGCTCTTCGTGCTGGCGATCTCGGCCTGGTTCCTCCTGCAGCGCCGCCATCGCAGCTTTGCCAAGCGCTCCATGACGGTCGCGGCCGCCTTCGGCCTGATGGGCTCGCTCTCGGTCGTGGTGCTGGGCGATGAGAGCGGCTACGCGCTCACCCACAACCAGCGCATGAAGCTCGCCGCCCTTGAAGCGATGTGGGAGACGCATGACGCGCCCGCACCATTGACGCTGGTTGGCTTCCCGGACGTGGAAAACCAGACCACGCATTTTGCCGTCGACATGCCCTGGGTTCTGGGCCTTATCGCCACGCGCTCGCTCGATCAGGAGGTGCAGGGCATTCTGCCCCTCGTCGCCATCGCCGAGACGCGCGTGGAGAACGGCATACGCGCCTATGACGCCCTGCAAAGACTGCGTGCCGACGAGAATGATATTGAAGCGCGCACGCAGTTTGAGGAGACCAAGTTCGACCTCGGCTATGGCCTGCTCCTGCAGCGCTATATGGCAGACCCGCGGGACGCGACGCCCGACCAGATAAGGCAGGCTGCGTTCGACACGATACCCGACGTGCCGGTCATGTTCTGGTCCTTCCGCTTCATGGCGGGGATCGGCTTCTACATGATCCTTCTCTTCGGCACCGCCTTTGTGCTCTGCACGATGCGAAAACACGAGACGCGCTGGTTCCTGTGGGTGGCGCTGTTCTCCCTGCCGCTTCCCTGGATCGCGGCGGAGCTGGGATGGCTGCTGGCCGAATATGGCCGCCAGCCCTGGATCATCGAGGGCATGCTGCCGACCTTCCTTGGCGTCTCCAGCCTCAATGCCACGCAGATATGGATGACCATTGCCGGCTTCACCGCGCTCTATGGTGCGCTGGCCGTGGTCGAGGTGTTGCTGATGCTGCACTTCATCCGCAAGGGCCCCTATGCGGGCAAGGGCGGAGACATGAAGCAACGCCCCACCCACAAGCCCGCGATTGCCGATGACGGCATGACCCCCATTCCGGCCGAATAGGAGAACCGCAAGATGGAAATCCCGATTTCTTATGAAGTCCTGCGCGTCCTCTGGTGGGGATTGCTGGGCGTCCTCCTGATCGGCTTTGCCGCGACGGACGGGTTTGACTTTGGCGTGGCCGGCCTGTTGCCCTTCGTGGCCAAGACCGATGCTGAACGCCGGGTTGCGATCAACACGGTCGGCCCGACCTGGGAAGGAAACCAGGTCTGGTTCATCCTGGGTGGCGGGGCGATCTTTGCCGCCTGGCCGATGGTCTATGCAGTCTCGTTCTCTGGCCTCTATCTGGCGATGTTCGTGCTGCTGGCCGCGCTGATACTGCGCCCTGTCGGCTTCAAATACCGCTCCAAGCGGGAAGATCCGCGCTGGCGGGCCATGTGGGACTGGGCGCTCTTTACCGGCGGCTTTGTGCCCGCGCTCCTGTTCGGCGTGGCGGTCGGCAATGTGCTGGTGGGCCTGCCCTTCCGGCTGGACGATGATCTGCGCGCCTTCTGGGACGGGTCGTTCTTTGACCTCCTCAATCCGTTCGCGATCCTGTGCGGACTGCTCTCGGTGACGATGATGGGCCTGCATGGCGCGGCCTGGCTGTCGATGAAGGCCGAATATGGCCCGGTGCGGGACCGCGCGCGGACCTTTGCCCCCATCTTCGCGGTTCTCTCGATCGTGCTCTTTGCCGGCGGCGGCCTGGTCATGGCCTATGGCCCTTACGGCTTTGCCCAAGTGGGCGATGTGAACCCGGCAGGCCCGTCCAACCCGTTGCGCACCGAAACGGTGGCGGCGGCAGGCGCGTGGCTGTCCAATTATGCCGCCCATCCCTGGATGATCCTGGCACCCGTGCTGGGCTTTGGCGGGGCGTTTGCGGCGCTGGCGGGCCTGAAGCTGAACTCGGAGAGCATCACCTTTATCGGATCGAAGCTCTCCACCTTCGGGATCATCTCGACGGCGGGCCTGTCCATGTTCCCCTTCATCCTGCCGTCGAGCATTCAGCCCAATGCCAGCCTGACCGTGTGGAACAGCTCATCGAGCCAGCTCACCCTGTTCATCATGCTGATCACGACCGCGATCTTCCTGCCCATCATCCTCGCCTACACCTCATGGGCCTTCAAGGTGATGTGGGGCCGGGTGACGACCGAGGAAGTGACCGGCGGCGGCGACTATTATTAGAGCTTTTTCAGCAAAAGTGGGCACCGGTTTTGCGGTTCGAAAAAGCGACAACAACAATGCCGGAACCAACCCTGCCGTTTGCAACCGGCACGTTGGTTCCCGCCATCAAAGGAGTTTGAACCATGTGGTATTTTGCCTGGGTACTCGGCATCGGCCTTGCCTGCTCCTTCGCCATCCTGAACGCCATGTGGCACGAGATGTCGCTGGGCGATGAAGGCGATAGCGGCTCCAGCGAGGAAGCGGCCCGCTGGTAGGCAGGCCGGCAAGGCCGCTCACGATGAGACGGGGTGCATCGTGTCCCTGCGCGCGATCAGCCCCGTCTCGCGTATCCGCCTTGCCCGCTCAACGAGGCCATCGGCGGTGATGTGCCCATAATCCACGTCCCGGCCCTCTGCGGCCGGGAGGGTCTCTTCATTCAGGATGGCAAGGGACCAGTCGTCAAAGTAGCGCTCGTTCACCTCCCCGCAAAACACGATCTCCAGCGTGCGATGGGCGCTGTCGCGCGCGATGCGCCGGAACGTGGCAGACACCGCCTGGCGCGATCCCTCCAGCACTTGCAGGAAACGGTCGCCATCGACGGCCAACACGCCGGTCAGCCCTTCGGGCGGACTATTGCGCAAGCCGGCTGACAATATGCGGCCCATCTCATCGGATACATTGCGCGATCCGGACATGAAATCAGCAACGCTGTGATAGACGAGGCGGGTGAGAAACATGGGTTTCGATCCTTGAATCTGCCGCTGCTGCACCCCCGGCGCGGCAGACGCAGTCAATGGTGCCGGTGTTCGTCTCACAGAAAAGCATAAACGAATTCGCGCGCTTACTCCGCCCGCGCTGCCCGGAAATCATGCACCCGTTCCGGCCCGCCATTCCTGCCCAGGAAAGCGTTGTAGGTTTCAGGGCTTATGGAGGCGGTTGCCGAATGCACCAGCCATTCAGCGCCGGTGAAGACCGGCGTCTGCACGGAATGAAAGCAGCGTCTCTCGCCATCGACGGGCGCCTGCCAGACCTGCTCCACGCACGCGACATCACCCGCGAACGCGCCGCAGGCGAGGACTTCGCGAACGATGTCCGACACGGCCTGACCCAGCGGATCGGCGGTCTCCATGTCTGGCACATAAGCTTCAAAAGGCGGTCCGGCCTGCCGGTAGCGCGCACTGGCTTCGATCACGCGGACAGTGCCATCACGCAATGCCAGCAATGCCACTGAATGTGGTGCGTGGCGCACGATGGTGCGCAGCTGGTCCACCAGGGGCCGGTGTACCGGATTACACAGAAGTTCGCGCAGGCGCGTGGTAATCTCGCATGACGGCTCGATCACCCCGTTCTCCAGCCGCGAGATATAGGACTGGCTGACTTTCAGCCGGCTCGCGGCATCCTCCTGCTTCATATTACTGCGCAGCCGCAAGGCCCGCAGCGCTAGTCCCCACCTGCCAGGCGTCCCCTCACGCCAGGCCCCATTGTCTTGCGTCAACCATACACTCCCCAGAAAATTCCCCTCGACAACCCCCCGGACAGTACCGAATAGCTTTCTGACACGCGGATGCATGCATGTTTTTATTTTATGACAGTAAGGGGGGGGTGCAGTTTTGCTGCACTTGCTGCGCTTTGCCGCATCGCGTACACGCCGCTGTCTTGACCCGTCCCCCGCGCCATTTACTGTCGCGGCTTCGCCCGGCAAGAGGCGGCTAGCGGGAGATCAGACGAGATGGGTTTTTTCAGCGCAATCCAGCGTGAGATTTTCTACACCAAGGAGCTGATCCGGCTTCTGAAAACGCTCAAGTCGATCACGCCGGATTCAACCGATCTGACGCCGGACCTTATCGAGCGCAATGTCGATGCGCACAAAACCCGCCCCGCCTTCATTCTCGAGGACGGCTCCACGATCAGCTATGGCGCGTTTGATGCGTTTGCGAACCGGGTTGCCAACTGGGCGCTGGCCAGCGGTATCAAGCCCGGTGACACGGTTGCGCTCTATATGGGCAATCGCTGGGAATACATCGCCTTCTGGTTCGGCCTGTCGAAAGTGGGGGTGATTGCCGCGCTCCTGAACAATCAGGTGACCGGCAAGGCGCTCGCCCACGGGGTGAATATCGCCGGGGCCGCCCATGCCATCATCGAGGGCGAGCTCAGCCCGGCCTATGCGGCCTCTGCCGAGGCCATCGGCCCGATCACGCCCTGGATATATGATGGTGATGCCGCGTCCGTGCCCGGCGGGCAGGATTTGTCCGGTGCGCTCAATGCCGTCTCTGACGAGCGCCCCGGCCGCGAGCACCGCGCGCACCTGCTGGCCAAGGATCCGTGCCTGAAAATGTACACCTCCGGCACGACCGGCCTGCCCAAGGCGGCGATCGTGGCGCACACCCGTTCGCTCTACTACCTGCAGGGCTTTGCGGTGGCGTCCAACGCCTCGCCGAAAGACCGCATGATGATGGTGCTGCCGCTCTATCACGCCACGGGCGGGCTTTGCGGTGTGGGCTGCGCGCTCTCCAAGGGCGGGGCGCTGATCGTGCGCCGCAAGTTTTCCGCCAGCGCCTTCTGGAAGGACGCCGCCGAGCATGGCGCGACCATGTTCATGTATGTCGGCGAGTTGTGCCGCTTCCTGGTCGCCGCCGATCCTTCGCCGGACGAGAAGAAGCACAAGATCCGCATCGCCATCGGCAACGGGCTGCGCCCCGATGTCTGGCCGCGCTTTGTCGAGCGCTCCGGCATCAAGCGCATCATGGAGTTCTATGGCGCGACGGAGGGCAATGTCAGCTTCCTGAACCTGGATTCCAAGCCCGGCGCCATTGGCCGCGTGCCGCCCTATCTGAAAAGCCGCTTCAACTCGGCGCTGGTGAAGTTTGATCTCGATTCCGAAGCGCCTGTGCGCGACGCCAGGGGGCGCTGCATTCCGTGCGGCCCCGATGAGGTGGGCGAGGCCATTGGCGAGATACGCCCCGATGATGCCCGCTACCGCTTTGACGGCTATGGCGACAAGGAAGCGACCGAGAAGAAGCTCCTGCGCGACGTGTTCAAGAAGGGCGATCTGTATTTCCGCACCGGCGATCTGATGAAGCGCGACAAGCAAGGCTATTTCTACTTCATCGACCGGGTGGGCGACACCTTCCGCTGGAAGTCGGAGAATGTGGCGACCTCGGAAGTGGCCGAGATCATGGGCATGGCGCCGGGCATCGTGCAGGCCAATATCTATGGCGTGCCGGTGGCCGATTATCCCGGTAAGGCCGGCATGGCCGCTCTGGTGGTGAACAAGGATTTCGATCTCGCCACCGTTCATGCGCATGTGACCAAGGAGCTGCCGGCCTATGCCCGCCCGCTCTTTGTGCGCATCCACCAGGAAGACCCGTCAGAGCACACGACTGGCACGTTCAAGCTGAAGAAGACCGATCTGGTGGCCGAAGGGTGGGATCCGGCGAAAATCTCCGAACCGCTCTATATCGATCACCCCGAACAGAAGGCCTATGTGCCGCTGACCGCCGAGATCCGCGCCGCCATCGAAAGCGGGGAGTTGCGGGTTTAGGCGGCTTGCCAAAATACGGAAATTCCGTATAGTCTTGCGGTGAGCGACAGGTTTGATCCGGCCAAGGATGCCGCCAATCTGGCAAAGCACGGCTTGTCACTGGCTTTTGGTGACCGGATTTTCCGCGATGCCGGGCATCTGATCCTGCCGTCAATCCGTCCTGTTGACGGTGAAGAGCGGTTTAAGGTGATCGGCGCGGTGGAGGCAAAGCTGTTCACTGGCGTGTTTACGTGGCGGGGTGGCCGCCCCCGCTTTATCTCGGTTCGCAGGAGCAATTCCGGTGAAGAAAGAGCCTATCATTCTGCCGGCTGATCCCATGGATGACGAGGATTTCGCCGTCTCTGCCGAAGGCATGGAGCGCGGGCAGCGCGCCCGCCTGATCCGGCAGACGCGCAATAATCTCGGCCTGTCGCAGGCCGAGTTCGCCCAGCGTTTCCGCGTGCCGGTCGGCACCTTGCGAGACTGGGAGCAGGCGCGTGTTACCGCGCCCGATTTCGCGATTGCCTATGTGCAGGTGATTGCCCGCCATCCCGACATGGTCGCCGAAGCCCTGAACTGATCAGGCCTTGCCCCGCTCCTTGCGGGCGCTGGCAAGGTCCAGCTCCGGCGCGGCATGATCCAGCGGCGCGTTGACCGGCAGATGGCAGGTCACTTTCGTGCCGCGTCCGGGCGTGGAGTCCAGCTCCACCCAGCCGCCATGCAGGCGCACGATTTCCTTCACCAGAGCGAGGCCGAGGCCCGCCCCGGCGCGGTTCGACTGACCGCGTTCAAAGCGCTCGAACACGCTTGCCTGCCTGTCCTTGTCGATACCCTCGCCATTGTCGGAAACCCACAGGCGCGCCTCGCCGTCCTTCACCTCGGCGCCCACCTCGATGCGGCCGCCCTGATCGACATGATCGAGCGCATTGGTGAGCAGGTTGTAGAGCACCTGTTTCAGCCGGGCGCCATCGGCGCGTACCGGCCCTTCGCCCTTGCCCGCATTGACGTTCAGCTTGATGCCGGCGTGTTCGGCGCGCGGCATGACCAGCTCTGCGGCCTCGGCGGCCAGCGCATCAAGCCGGGTATCGCCCAGATCCAGCTCCAGCTGGCCGGCATCAATGGCGGCAATGTCCAGAATATCGTCGATCAGCTTGGCCAGCTGGGCAGAGGCGGTCTGGATGGCGGCGATCGGGTCTTTCTGCCGGTCAGAGAGCGGGCCCGCAAACCCGCCCGCCAGCAGGTCGGCATAACCGCCAATGGTCGTCAGGGGCGTGCGCAGCTGATAGCTGACATGGCCGACAAAGCCGGTCTTGATCTTTTCAGACGCTTCCAGCGCCTCGGCGCGGTCGCGCAGCGCCTCTTCCACCCGGCGTGTATCGGTAATGTCATCCCATGCGATCAGGGTTGCGCCATCGGGCAGCGGACGGCTGAGCCAGGTCAGCACCGAGCCATCGGCGCGCCGCACCTCGCCCGTCTTGGCGGTGCGTGATTCCGGTGAGGTGTCGGTGATGCGCGCCTTGATGGCCGCCCAGGATTCCTTGTCGGGGTGAAGCGCGTGGCAGGCATCGGCGATGGCGGTGAAGTCGGCCTTCTCCAGCGTTTCCGGGGCCAGCTTCCACAGCGTTTCAAACGCCAGATTATGCAGCTGCAGCTCGCCTTCCGGGCCAAACACGGCCACCGCCTCATGCAGCCGGTCCAGCGTGGCGCGCTGCACCTTGATGAGGGTATTGTAGCGCGCCTGCAGGGCCAGCTGGTCGGTCATGTCTTCAAAGATCAGCAATACGCCGCCCAGCGGATGGCGCTGGCGGGCCACGCGCAAGGTACGCCCATCGCCCAGCGGCCACAGCTCATCGGGCGTCTCGGTGCCCGGCGGGCGCTCATAATAGGCCAGCTCGCCGGCTTTCCAGTTCTTGTAGTCGGCATTGGCGGGGTTGGGCAGAAGCTGGTCCTCGCGCAGCCGGTCCAGCAGTGCGCCGTGGGAGGGCCGGTCATTGAGCACCGCCTCTTCCAGCGCAAACAGCCGGGCAAAGGCGCGGTTGTAGAAGATGAGCTGCTTGGTGCGGTCGAAAATGGCGACCGCCTCGGCCATGTGGTTCAGCGTCTCGTCATGCGCCTCGCGGAAGCGTTTCAGCGCCGCGCGCGCCTCTTCGCCGCGCGTAATGTCAAAGGCTGCGCCCGCCACACCGCCGGAGATGGGGAAGACCACCACGTCCAGCGCCCGGCGTTCGCCCTTGATCACCGCGCCGCGTATATGGGCGACGGGTGCGCTGGCTTTGAGCGCCTCTCCGGCCTGCGCGGGCAGGCCCGGCTCCAGCAAGAGCTGGCGGTCGATCACGTCGGCTGCGCTCTTGCCCTCAACGGCCTCCACATAGGCCGGATTGACCCAGTGCAGCCGGCCCGATGCGCTGATGCGCCAGGAGGGGAAGGGGGCCTTGCCCAGCATGTCGAGGAAGGCCAGCGGATCATCGGCGACGACCGAGCGGGCTTCTTCCAGCCGTCCGCGCGCACCGGATTCCTCAAGGCCGCGAATGGTCGCATCGGCGATCCAGAGGACGAGCTGCGATCCGGCCGGGCGGCCATCGGCCTCGATAAAGCGCCCCGACGGGCCGGACACGGTCAGCGAGAAGGGTTTGCCCTCGCGCATGAGCTCGCCCATGCGCTGGCGCAGCGTGGTTTCCATTCCCCCCGCCGAGCGCGCCTCATAATCGGCGATGCCGTCCAGAAGGGCGGTCGCCGGATCAGGCTCGTTTATCACGCCAGAGCCCAGATCGGCAAACTGGACCAGAGAGGCAAGGGCGGTGGGTGAGCCATAGACGCGCGGCGAGGACCAGCCAGTGGCCTCAGGGTCGGGCGGTGTCTCCCAGACCAGAACCAGGCCGGGATGGGCGCCGAACACGCTGTCTGCGCGGGCCAGACGGTCTTCAAGCCAGGCAATACGCTTTTGCCAGTGGGATCTTGCAGTGCGCACGCCTTCGGTCAGGCGCCAGGCCCACAGGGCGGTCGCCACGGCAAATCCCACCGCGCCGCCGGTAACGATCAACGTTGCCAGCTGAGCCGGCTCGGTGGCCATCATGGCATGCCCCCTTCACTGCGCGGCTGCATCATCAGGACACGTGGCCATCGTGTCAGTGCAGCCGGTCGAATCACCACCTTAACTTAAGGTAAATCCGCAAGCGAGGAGAGGTTATCAGCGTATGCGCACCTGTCCGAGGACAAACTCGAACATCACCGTGCAGCCGGTCAGGTGCGCGCCCTCGGACAAGGGTGCAAACTGCCATTGTTCCACCGCGCGGCGGGCCTCGCGGTCAAAGAAGCGGCCCGGCACGCCTTGCGCAATGCGCACATTCTCCACCGCGCCGGTCTCATCCACGTCGAACTGGACGATGGACCAGCCCTGCTCGCCTCTCGCCCAGCCGCGCGCCGGGTATTCGGGCAAGGGGGCATGGACCGCACTCAAGGGCTCGCCCTGACACCCTTCGCTGGGGGCCATGCGGGCAATATTGGGCATGAGCGGCATTTGCGATTGCGGCATGAACGGCCCGCGCTCACGCGGGTCGGTCATCGGCGTTGGCACGGACACACAGCCCGAAAGGAGTGTGGCAAGGCCTGCAAGGGCAAGAAGAGGGGTGGTGCGCATGGCCGCCAGACTAGCGGCTGGGGCCGGACGCGCCAGCGCTTTTGCGCAGCGCGAATTGCCCGCTTGACATCACATAAGGATATGTTTATGTCCTGATCTTGCGCCGATTTGAGCTTCAGCTTGCGGGCGCGGAACAAATGCAGCTAAAGCGAAGCAGGACAAGACAAAGCGGCCCGGACCGGGCACGACCGGAATAGTCCTGCATCCCTTTGCCATCGGCGCTCTTGCATTTGCCTTTCCGCTCTCCCGCGCGACGGAAAAAAGAAGAGTGGAACTGCCATGGCCCCGCTGGATTACGCACCGAGCTTTGTGTCTCCCGTAACCGTACGCAGCCGGCCCATGCGCGCGGTATTGCTGGGCTGCGGCACGGTCGGCAGCGCGCTTCGCGCCCGCCTGCCGCAAGGCGTGGCGATTGAAGCCATCGCGGTGAGCCGCTGGCGTGATCTGGGCAAGGGTCCGGTACGCGTACTCGACAGTCTCGATGCCGCGCTGGACCTGGCCCCTGATCTGGTCATTGACGCCCTGCCGGGCTGCGCGGGCGCCGAGACGGCGCTGGAGCGCGCGGTTCAGGCCGGTGCCCACATTGTTTCCGCCAACAAGGCCGTCATCGCCCGCCGCCCCGATCTGGAGCGCGCGGCGAAAGAAAAGGGCCGCGCCTTTCTCTATAGCGCCGCGGTGGGCGGCGGTGTGCCCGTGCTGGAAACGGTCAGCGCCCTCAATGCGCGCGGACGCGAAATCACGACCGTAAAGGGCGTGTTCAACGGCACATCGAATTTCGTGCTCGACCGGCTGGCCAAGGGCGAGGCGCTGGACGATGCCGTGCGCGCCGCGCAGGCCGCCGGCTTTGCCGAAGCCGATCCCAGCGCCGATCTCGATGGTGATGACGCGGCAGCCAAGCTGGTGCTGACCGCCCGCGCCGCCTGGGGTGTTGATCTTGATATTCAGGCCATAGCCCGCCAGTCGATCACTGAACTGGCCCCCGGCTTTGCCGCCAAGGCGGCGCGTGAGGGGCTGCGCATCCGGCAGGTCGGGCGTCTGGCCCGCTCGGGCGGCGGCGTTCACGCCGCGGTGCGTCTCGAAGCGGTGGGCGCCGACAGCGTGTTCTACCGTGTGGAGCGTGAAGGCAATGGCGTGGTCATCGCGCTGAAGGATGCGCCGGGCGTGATCCTTACCGGCAAGGGCGCAGGCGGCGCGCCGACGGCGGCCAGCATGGCCGGAGACATTGCCCGTCTGGTCGCGGAGCACGGCTGATGCCTGCCGTGCTTGCCGCCACAGAGGCGGGGGAGGGGGCAGCCGATCCCGCCTGTCCTTTCCCCATAAACGACCATATCACCACGCTGGAGCTGTCCTCCGGTGCGTTCGTAACCGCCAGGGGCCGTGTCTACGGCCCTGCCGGCGCGCCGGGCATTATCGTGCTGGGCGGGATTTCGGCGCACCGCTTCCTGCTGGGCGATCACGCAGACCGGGCCAGCTGGTGGCCGGGCATTGCCGGGCCGGGCCTCGCGCTCGATCCGCTGCGCTATCAGCTTCTCGCCTTCGATTTTCTGGCAGAGGAAGTGGCCCCCTTCCCGCGCGTGGAGGATCAGGCAGAGGCCCTGCTGGCGCTCGCCGATGCCGCTGGTTTCGAGACCTTCCAAATTGTCGGGGCCTCCTATGGCGGCAGCATTGCGCTGGCGCTGGCCGCCCTCGCGCCGGAGCGGGTGACGGGCCTGCATGTGCTGTGCGCGGCCGCTTGTCCCCATCCGATGACGACGGCCCTGCGCGCCATCCAGCGCGACGTCGTCGAGTTTGGCCTCGCGCGGGGAGATGGATCGGGCGGGGTGGATCTCGCCCGCCGCCTTGCCATGACGACCTACCGCACGGCCGACGAGTTCAAGGCGCGCTTTGCCAGCCCGGCGCCGGGCTCGTGCGATGCCAGGGGCGTCGAAGCCTATCTGGCGGCGCGCGGCGCGGACTATGCCGCCCATACCAGCCCGCAGCGCTTTCTGGCCCTGTCGCGCTCCATGGATGCGGTGCGCATCGATCCGTCCGCCATCCGTGCGCCTGCGCGGCTGTTCGCGGTGGCCGAAGACAGGCTGGTGCCGCTGGCCGACATGGAGGCGCTGGCCAATGCCATTCCCGGTGCCAGCCTGCAGACCTGTTCCAGCCTTTATGGCCATGACGGATTTTTAAAGGAGGTGGAGGCCGTGACACGCTTTCTGGAGGCGATATGAGCCGGGACGAGACACGCGAAAGCCTTGCCACGCGCGCCGCGCGCGCCGGGATCAATGCCGATCCGGGCCATGGCGGCATCGTCGCGCCGATCAATGTCGCCGCCACCTATCTGCGCGAAGACCCGGCCATACCCGGCCGGTTTGACTATGCGCGCACCAATGCGCCCACACGCGCCGTGCTGGCAGAGGCTATCGCAGATCTTGAAGGCGGTGCGGGGGCCTGCCTGACCGCCTCCGGCATGGCCGCGATCGATCTGGTCCTGAACCTCTTGCCCGCAGGCGCGCGCATTGTCGCCGCGCATGATTGCTATGGCGGCACGCAGCGCCTGTTCAATGCGCGCGGCCCCCAGCGCGGGTTCGAGATTGTCTATGCCGATGCGACAGACCTTACTGCGCTGGAAACCGCACTTGCGCCCGGCGCGGCGCTGCTCTTTCTGGAAACCCCGTCCAATCCGCGCCTGCGCATTACCGACATTGCGGCGGCGAGCGCGCTGGGCCGCCGGGCAGGCGCCCTCGTCGCGGTCGACAACACCGTGCTCTCGCCCGCCATCCAGCGCCCGCTGGAGCTGGGGGCCGACATATCCGTCAGCTCGCTGACCAAGATCATCAATGGCCATTCCGATATGGTGGGCGGTGTTGTGAGCGTGCGCGATGCGGCGCTTCTGGAGGATCTCGCCTGGTGGCTGAATGCGTCGGGCACAGGGCTGGGGCCGTTTGATGCGTTTCTGGCCACGCGCGGGCTTCGCACCTTGCCCCTGAGGGCCAGAGCACAGTCAGAGGCCGCGCTGGAACTGGCGGGGCGGCTGGCCGGGCATGGCAGCGTGGTCCGCGTCGATTATCCGGGCCTTGCCAATCATCCCGGCCATGAGCTTGCCGCGCGTCAGCAGGCAGGGCTATTCGGGCCGCTATTGAGCCTTGAGGTCAAAGGTGATCCGCGCGTGTTTCTGGAGCGGCTGGAATTGTTCTCGCTGGCACAATCGCTTGGCGGGGCGGAAAGCCTGGTTTCGGTTCCCGCCCTGATGACCCATGCCGCGATGAGCCCGCAGGCGCGCGCCCATGCCGGCATCAGCGATTCGCTGGTGCGCCTGTCGGTAGGGCTGGAGGATGTGGACGATCTCTGGCGCGATCTGGAGACGGCTCTCGCAGCGCTCTAGCGCTCTGCCTTGACGCCGCCCCTATCTGCGCCAGGTCAGCGAGAAGGCGGCGAAGTCTTCAGACGTGTCCCAGGACTGGGTCGGCAGCGACCAGCTGGTTTCGCGGCGCACATAGGCGAGCGAGACATCCACGCCCTGCACCCGCATGGCGAGGCCTGCCTGCTGGTCTCCCACCATGGCATAGGGCTGGAGGGTGAGCGTCTCGCGCAAGGAGCGCGACTCGCCGGGGCGGTAGATCAGCGCCTGACGGTCGGCGCCGGCAAAGAACCACCAGCCGCCATTGGCCGAATCTTCGCTGCCGACATACCGGCCGACCCGCACGGTGGCGCCGAACTCGGTAGCCGACCCGCCATCACCAAAGCTGACACCGGCGCGCGGGCGCAGACCCATATCCAGCTCGCCCTGTCCGCCGGCGCTGTCAAAGCGGCCTTCATAGCGCAGGGCCACGGCCCGCCCGCGCATCCGGTTGGAGGAGAACTGCCAGGCTGGCATGTCCAGCCCCGACGGCGAAAGCGCGGCTGTCACCCAGTCTGGCTCTTCAGCATCAAACATCGCCACGCGCAATTCGCTGCCAGCCGCGCTGCGGGCGATGACGGTCTGCGGCGCATTGAACGCGCCAAAGCTCTGGCGCATCTCGCCCGTGTCGGTAGCCGACAGGCCGGATGATGCGAGCGTTGTTGCGTCGCGGGCGCCGTGTGGCTCCTGAACCCACTCGCCGCGGTCCATGGACAGGCGCATGGAGGGCAGCGGTCCGGCAGAAAGCTCTTCGAGCAGCGGATGAATGATGATGGCGTTGGTATCGAGGGAGGATGCGTCCTGCGCCAAGGCTGCAGGTGTGCCGGCCGCCAGACTGGCGCCAGCAAGGGCTACGGCGCCGGCAAGGCAATATGCCCTCGCGTTGGAACGCCCTGAAATGTGCTTCGCAGTGGTCACGTTGGCGCTCCCCAGTGCCGGTTACGTCACCTCAATATACGCCCGAAGGAGTATCACGTTCCCTCGCAGCGCGCTCGCAGAATCGCGCGCTGCTGCTTAATTGTGTGTGAATACTGCCGCAACCTTGCCACGAAAAAGGGGAGGCTGCGCGCCTCCCCTTTCCCGCTTGCATGTTTTCCAGTGCCTTACTGGCAGGCGAGGCATTCCTCGTACTCGGTCTTGGCCGCGGCCTGCATGGAGCTTTCCATGTCGTCCTTGCCTTCGGTTCCGGCAAAGGCGGTGCGCTGGACCGATTTGGAGCGGCAATAATAGAGCGACTTGATGCCCCGCTCCCATGCCGTCCAGTGCAGCATGTGCAGATCCCATTTATCGACATTGCCCGGCAGGAAGATGTTCAGCGACTGCGCCTGGCAGATATAGGGCGTGCGGTCGGCGGCGTGTTCGATCACCCAGCGCTGGTCCAGCTCGAAGGCGGTCTTGAACACGTCCTTCTCGTCCTGGCTGAGGGCGTCCAGGTGCTGGACCGAGCCTTCATGCTCCAGGATCGAGTTCCAGGTGTGAGGCGTGTTGATACCCTTCTCGTCGAGAATCTTCTCCAGATAGGGGTTCTTCACCGTGAACGATCCAGACAGCGTCTTGTGCGTGTAGACATTGGCCGGGATCGGCTCGATGCCTGCGCTGGTGCCGCCGCAAATGATCGAGATCGAGGCCGTCGGCGCGATGGCCAGCTTGTGGGAGAAGCGCGCCTTCACGCCGCTCTCTGCCGCATCCGGGCAGGCGCCGCGCTCTTCGGCAAGCTTCACCGAGGCGCGGTCCGCACCCTGACGCAGATGCTTGAACAGCTTGCGGTTCCAGCTCGCCGCCATGGCGGACTCAAAGGGAATGTTGAGCGCCTGCAGGAAGGAGTGGAAGCCCATCAGCCCAAGGCCGACAGACCGCTCGCGCCAGGCTGAATAGGTGGCGCGGTCCATCTCGTCGGGCGCGCGGTCGATAAAGTCCTGCAGGACGTTGTCGAGGAAGCGGAACAGATCCTCGATGAAGAGCGGATCGTCCTTCCACTCGAGGAATTTTTCCGCATTGACCGACGACAGGCAGCACACGGCGGTGCGGTCGCGGCCCAGATGGTCGACGCCCGTCGGCAGCATGATTTCCGAGCACAGATTGGACTGGCGCACTTTCAGGCCCAGCTTCTTCTGGAACATGGGCAGCGCGTTGTTCACCGTGTCGGAATAGATGATGTAGGGCTCGCCGGTCTGCAGGCGCAGCTCCAGGATTTTCTGCCACAGCTTGCGCGCGGAGATGGATTTCACCACTTCGCCGGATTTGGGCGAGATGAGCGGGAAGTCCGCATCCTCACGCACCGCCACCATGAACTCGTCGGTGATATTCAGGCCGTGATGGAGGTTGAGGCTCTTGCGGTTGAAATCGCCAGAGGGTTTGCGGATTTCCAGGAATTCTTCGATCTCCGGGTGGTGGATGTCGAGATAGACGGCGGCCGAACCACGGCGCAGCGAGCCTTGCGAAATCGCCAGGGTCAGCGAATCCATCACGCGGATGAAGGGAATGATGCCGGAGGTCTGCCCGTTCTGGCCGACTTTCTCGCCGATGGAGCGAACGCTCCCCCAATAGGTGCCGATGCCGCCGCCATTGGAGGCGAGCCACACATTCTCCGTCCAGGTGGCCACGATGTCGTCCAGCGAATCGCCAACCGAATTCAGGAAGCAGGAGATCGGCAGGCCGCGCTCGGCCCCGCCATTGGAGAGGACCGGCGTGGCCGGCATGAACCAGAGACGCGACATATAGTCGTAAAGGCGCTGCGCATGGGCGGTGTCATCGGCATAGGCCGTGGCCGCGCGCGCAAACATGTCCTGATAGGTTTCGCCGGGCAGGAGATAACGGTCGACCAGCGTTTTCTTGCCGAAATCGGTCAGCAGCTCGTCGCGTGACGGATCGGTCTTCACGCTCTCCACGAGGCGCAGCGTGACGGCTTTGGGCTTGCCCCGCCGCGAGCGTACAGGGCCCTGCGTTGCGGTGCCGGAGATCGGGCTAGAGTCAAACGGCGTCATGGTCCAAACCGCTCCTTCGTGCAGGGCGCAAAAATCCTAGGCGCTGGGCAGAAGAATGCGCGCCGCCTTAACAAAAACCTATACATGCTGTGTGGCTTCCCCCGGAAACCGCAACATATAGTGCTAAGGGTCTGGCCTAGCGTCAACGGCCCAAACACGCTTCAACCCAACTTTTTGGTTAATGAAGCCTTACCACGGACCGCTCCGCATCCGGACTCTTTAACGCTTTCGGGGCTGTAGCCCAGCTGACATTAAATGTGGAAAGTCCGCCAGCAGGTTCAACCCAGATTCAGGAGCTCGGGATCGCCCCCTTGTGCCGCAATGTTGATCGTGACGACGCGCTCTGCTGCAAAGCGGTAGAGATAGTGCGGTCCCCCGGCTTTCGGGCCGGTCCCGGAGAGGCCTTCTCCGCCGAAAGGCTGCACGCCGACGACCGCGCCGGTCATATTGCGGTTCACGTACGTATTGCCCGCCGGAACCGCCTCTCGGACCGAATCAAGGAATCGCTGGAGGCGCGAATGCACACCCAGCGTCAGCCCGTAGCCCTTGCCCGCGAGCTGGGCGGCGAGCTTTGGCAGATCGGCGCGCTTGTAGCGGATTACATGCAGGATCGGTCCGAACACTTCGCGGTCGGCCACGTCCAGCGAGGGCAGCTCCACCAGCAGGGGCGCAAAATAATGCCCTTGCGCTTTCAGTTCATCGCTCAGCGGCGCGCGGTGGAGAATTGTCGCGTCGCGCTCCATGCGTTCCGCGTGGGCGGTCAGCATGGCCAGCGCCTCGTCATCAATGACCGGGCCGACATCGGTCGCCGGATCGGCGGGATCACCCAAGGCGAGCGCATCCATCGCGCCTTTAAGGGCCTCGATCAGCCCGTCAGAGGTCTCTCGCGGCAGGAAGAGGATGCGCAGCGCCGAGCAGCGCTGTCCGGCTGAGCCGAAGGCAGAGAGAATCGCATCGTCCACCACCTGCTCTTTCAGGGCGGAGGTATCGACGAACATGGCGTTGAGCCCGCCCGTTTCCGCGATCAGCGGCAGGATGGCGCCCTCGCGCGATGCCAGCGTGCGGTTGATGATGCGCGCGACTTCCGTCGAGCCAGTGAAGGCAACCCCTGCAAGCAGCGGATGGCCCGTCATCAGCGCGCCCACCTTGCCATCGCCCGGCACCAGTTGCAGCACATCCTTGGGCAGGCCGGCCTTCTGGAAGAGCTTTACGGCCTCGAACGCCACCAGCGGTGTCTGCTCGGCCGGCTTGGCGACGACCGTATTGCCCGCCGCCAGCGCAGCGGCAATCTGGCCGGTGAAGATCGCCAGCGGGAAGTTCCACGGGCTGATACAGGCAAAGACACCCTTGCCCGCCAGCTCCATATGGTTGGTTTCGCCTGCCGGTCCGGGCAGGCGGTCGGCATGGCTGAACTTGGTCTCGGCTTCGGCTGCATAATAGCGCAGGAAGTCCACCGCCTCGCGCACTTCTGCCACGCCGTCATTAAGTGTCTTGCCAGCCTCGCGCGTCAGGATCGCCATGAAGCGGCCGGTCTCGCCCTCCAGCGCATCGGCGAGCTTGCGCAAAATCGCCGCGCGGGCGGCGCCGCCCTGACGGTCCCAGCCATCAAACGCCTTGTGCGCCGCCGTGAAGGCGGCATCGACCATGGCTTCATCGGCCTCGGTGATTTTGCTCACAATCACGGATGAATCCGCAGGGCTCGCCTGTCCGCGCTCCGTCCCGGTCTTCACCTTGCCGGAAATGACCGGGCCGCAGGCATGGGGCATGGCCTTGTCGAAACGGGTCTGTGCCTCTGCCAGCATGTCACGCACATCTTTCTGCGAGAGGTCGGTGCCTGCCGCGTTCTCCCTGTGCGGACCATAAAGCCGGGGCGGGGCCGGAATGAAGGGGTGGCGGTCCATGCTGTCGGCGCCCTCGAACGGACCGCGCGCCACATCGGCAGCCGGAACATCCGGGTCGAGGAAGGAGTGGACGAAGGAGGTGTTGGCGCCATTCTCCAGCAGACGCCGCACCAGATAGGGCAACAGGTCTTCATGGCTGCCGACGGGCGCGTAGACGCGCACCGGGCGCAGCGCGAAGGCGCTGGCGGCGGCCAGATAAAGCGGCTCGCCCATGCCGTGCAGGCGCTGGAACTCATACGCGCCATTGCCCAGCTCGGCGGCGATCTCGCGCACGGCACACAATGAATGCGCGTTATGGGTGGCAAACTGGGGGTAGATCGTGTCCGGCTCGCCCAGCATGGCGCGCGCGCAGGCAAGATAATTGAGATCGGTTGCGGATTTGGTGGTCCAGACCGGGAAGTCCGGCCAGCCATTCATCTGCGAGAATTTCACTTCCGTGTCCCAGTAGGCGCCCTTTACGAGGCGCACCATGAGGCGCCGCCCGCTTTTCCGGCCCAGCTCGGCCAGCTTGCCGATCACCGCATAGGCGCGCTTCTGGTAGGCTTGCAGGGCAAGACCCAGACCGTTCCAGCCAGCCAGTGATGGCTCGTGGGCGAGGCGCTCCAGTATCATCAGCTGCAGGACGAGACGGTCTGATTCCTCGGCATCCAGGCAGAATCCTATGTCAGCCGCCTTTGCCGCCTGCGCCTGTTCGAGCACTTTGGGATAAAGCTCGCGCCAGAGCGCTTCCAGCTTGAAGATATTATAGCGCGGATGCAGGGCGGAGAGCTTGACGGATACTCCATCGACCGTTTCCACCGGCCCTTGCTGGCGCGCCTTGGCGACGGCGGCAATCGCGTCCAGATAGCGGGTGTGATAGCGCGCCGCGTCCGTGTGTGTGCGCGCGCCTTCGCCCAGCATGTCAAAGGAGAAGAGCGGGAAATGCCCCTCAGGCACTTTCCAGGCATGACCGCGCTTGATCGCGCCGCCAATCGTACGCCCCAGCACGAACTGCTCGCCCAGAATGCGCATGGCCTGACGCGTGGCGGTGCGGATGACCGGCTCGCCGACGCGGCCCGCGATATTGCGGAAATAGGCGCCGGGATCCTTTCGCGCCGCCGGATCCAGATCCATCAGCGAGCCCGACAGCATCAGGCCCAGCGTGGACGCATTGACCAGCCAGTTCTCCGACTTCCAGGCGTGCTCGCCCCAGGCGCCTGACCCGATCTTCTCGGCGATCAGCGCATCGGCGGTCTTCGCATCCGGCACGCGAAGCAGCGCTTCGGCCAGACACATCAGGGCAAGGCCTTCCTTGTTGGACAGGCCAAACTCCTGAAGGAAGGATTCCATCAGCCCGGTGCGGGTTTTGGCAGCGCGGGCCCGCTCGACCAGATCAATCGCCGCTGCCGAAACGCGCGCGCGCGCAGCTGTGTCCAGCCCGGCCTTGGCGTTCAGCGCCCGCACCGCCTCGCTTTCAGGTGCGAATTTCAGGGCGTCAATGGCGTCCCAGTCGATACCGGAGGCGGGAGAAGATGCACCGTTCATTGTCGATCCGTGTTCCAGGCCAGAGCTGGGCCGACATTGCCCACAACGCGAACGGGCAGGCAAGGCCACAGCACCGTTACCCTTCGCTTGGGCGGAAAAACACGTTATGAGCACCGGCCCGGCATCCTGCCGGTAGCCCGAACAGGCTTGCGGCATTCGAGAAGAGGCTGGGACATGGACAACACGCCGCTGCGCATACTGCTGGTGACAGACGCCTGGGAGCCGCAGGTCAATGGCGTGGTGCGTACCCTGTCGCGCACGGTCGATGAATGCCGCGCCATGGGCCATGAGGTGGAGGTCATCCATCCGGGCCTTGGCTTCAAGACCATCCCCCTGCCGACCTATCCCGACATCAAGCTGGCGCTGGGCGCGCGTGAGGACCTGGAAGCGCGTTTCCGCGCCTTCGAGCCGGAAGCGATCCATATCTCCACCGAAGGCACGCTGGGCCATGTTGCCCGGCGCATCTGCCTGTCATGGAAGCTGCCCTTCACGACCAGCTACCACACCCAGTTTCCCGAATATGTGCATGCGCGCTTCCCCTTTATTCCGCTGGCGGCGGGCTATGCCTTCATGCGCCGCTTCCACAATGCGGGTAACGGCATCATGGTCGCCACCGAGACGATGCGGGCCGGGCTCGTCAAGCGCGGCTTCAACAATCTCGTCCCGTGGTCTCGCGGGGTGGACACAGACCAGTTCCGCCCGGACCTGCGCGGCATTGATGGCGGGGTCTATAAGGACCTGCCAAAGCCCGTCTTTGCCTATGTCGGCCGGGTCGCGGTGGAAAAGAATATCGAGGCTTTCCTCAAGCTCGACCTGCCCGGCTCCAAGGTTGTCGTCGGGCCGGGCCCGCAGCTCGAAGAACTCAAACGCAAATACAAGGACGTCCACTTCACCGGCGGCAAGTCGGGCGAGGAGCTGGCCCGCCATTTTGCGGACGCCGATGTGTTCGTCTTCCCCAGCTTCACCGACACGTTCGGGCTGGTAATCCTCGAAGCGATGGCTTGCGGCACGCCGGTGGCGGCGTTTGTTGCGCCGGGTCCGCGCGACATCATCCCCGGCTCCAATGCCGGTGTGGTGTCAGACGATCTGCGCGAAGCCTGCCTGCAGGCGCTGGAGCTGAACCGCGAGGATGCGCGCGCCTTCGCCGAGCAGAACTCCTGGCGCGCCTGTACCGAGCAGTTCGTCGCCAATCTCAAACCCCAGCCCCGCCCGGAGCGCAAACGCTTCTGGAAGCGGTTGCGGCGCCTGCGGCGGAACAAGGGTTAGCGTTACCGCGCTGAACCCCCGGACGCGAAGCGATCCGGGGCCTCTCTCAGGACTATCCGGCAGCAGGTCCCGGCTCTCGCAAGCTCGGCCGGGATTTCAGATTTTGCCGGACGCAATATCGCTAACGCGCCACCCTCACCCGCGTCATCCCTTCGCGGCCAAGGCGCTGGATCGCCTGATCCACGCTTTCATCCGGCCCCGGCACCAGATCGGCATCGAAGATATTGGCCCGGCGGTCCTGCAATACTAGCGGCAGGCCGGTGCGCACGCGGGTGAAAAAGCCGGCATTGAGCGTATCGCCTGCCTCCTGCCGGACGCCTTCGATCACTTGAATGCCTGCCTCGCGCAGCATGGCCACGCCGCGTCCCGATACGCGCGGATCAGGATCACCCGACGCGATGAGCACGCGCGCCACGCCTGCCCGGATGAGCGCGTCTGCGCAGGGCGGCGTCTGGCCATAGTGGGAGCAGGGCTCCAGCGTGACATAGACATCGGCGCCGCGCGCGGCCTCTCCCGCACTCTCCAGCGCCTGCGCCTCGGCATGCGGGCGTCCGCCCGGCGCGGTGACGGCAATGGCGATCACCTGGCCATTTTTTGCGATGACGCAGCCGACAGAAGGGTTGGGCGCGGTGCTTCCCAGCCCGGAAAAGGCCAGCGCCAGCGCCGCGTCCATGAAGCGCAGATCGGAAGGGGTCAGCCCTTCGGGCATGGGGGCAGGGCCTCGGCGCGGTCTTCATCGAGATAGTGCGCCTCGACGGGGCGCAGCCCATCCAGCTCGATCAGCAGCGGATTGCCGGTTGGCACCTCCACTTTCAGGATGTCGTCATTGCTGACCTGGAAGAGGATTTTGACCAGCGCGCGCAGCGAATTGCCATGGGCTGAAATGAGCACGCTCTCGCCGCCATTGAGGCGCGGCGCCACCAGCGCACGGAAACACTCATCAACGCGGGAAAGCGTATCTTTCAGGCTTTCGGTGCCGGGCAGGGCAGCCGGGTCGAGATGGGCATAGCGCTCATCGTGCGAGGGATGGCGCGGATCGGACGGATCCAGCGGCGGCGGCGGAATGTCGAAGGAGCGCCGCCAGACCAGCACCTGGTCCTCGCCATGGGCGGCCACGGTCTCGGCCTTGTTCAGCCCGGTCAGCGCCCCGTAATGGCGCTCATTGAGCCGCCAGTCCGGCATCATCGGGATCCACAGCCGGTCCAGCGTATCAAGCCCCAGCTGGGCGGTACGGATGGCGCGGCGCATATAGCTGGTAAAGGCGATGTCGGGGGCGAAGCCCGCCTCTTTCATCAGCGTGCCGCCCCGGCGGGCCTCGGCTTCGCCGCGTTCCGTCAGGTCCACATCCACCCAGCCGGTAAAGCGGTTTTCCAGATTCCACTGGCTCTGGCCGTGGCGGGTGAGGACTAGGCGGGGCATCGCGAACTCCAGCATGCAGACGGTTCCGTATCGGAACCGGGCAATAGCGCGCGCAGCCCCGTTTTACCACTCCCGTAGCGCCGCATCGGCAAAAAAGACACACATCGCGCCCAAACCGGGCGGGTCTTTCCGGCGCGCTCTTTGCATCACCGGGGGGCAGGGGCAGAGTGTCCGGCTAGAAGGAGGCCATCATCGTAAGATGGCGGTTTGTAGGAGGCGCTGGCGAACGGCGTCCGGCAGAGTGCAAGGGGTGTTGGGATGATCCGGCAGGTTGTTACCCCCGCAAACGGGGATGAGGCCGCGCTGCTCGACCGGCTGGTGGCCATCTTCACCGAGGAGCTGGCGGCGCGAACCTCCGAATGCATGTTCTACATGACAGAACCGGGCGGCCAGGCCAGCGCACGCATCATCGAGACAGAGACCCAGGAAACGCTGGACCGTTTCCTCTCCTTCGTCGCCACCCAGATCGGCAATCACGCCTTCTGAACTGGCCAGCACGAAACAGCGCTGCTAAAGCCTCAAGCCAAGTGAAACCCCTCGGCCCGGCGTCTTTGCACCCGGTGCAGGCCGTGGGCTGTGATTGAGGTCGACCCCTTTTCCATGTCTGAACCTGAAAGCCTGAACCGCCCCTCTGCCCGGATAGACACGGCGCGTATCCTTGATGCCATGCGCCGGACCGCGCGTATCGAGCGCGAGGGGCTGGCCGCCCTGGAAGATGCCTTCGATGAGCGCGCTGTTGGCGTGGTCAGCCTGCTGGCCACGCTGAAAGGCCGGCTCATCTGTGCAGGTGTCGGCAAGTCGGGCCATGTCGCGCGCAAGATCGCTGCAACCCTCGCCTCTACCGGCACGCCGGCCCAATATGTCCACCCGGCCGAGGCCAGCCATGGTGATCTGGGCATGATCACGTCCAGCGATGCGGTGCTGGCCCTGTCCAAATCCGGCGAGACACGCGAGCTGGGCGATCTGAGCGCCTATTGCCGCCGCTTCGGCGTGCCGCTGATTGCACTCACGGCGGGCAAGGACAGCACGCTGGCCAAGGCGAGCGATCATCTCCTGCTCATTCCTGATGCGCCCGAAGCCGCCGCGGAGACGCGCGCGCCGACCACCTCCACCACGCTGATGATGGCCTATGGCGATGCGCTCGCCGTGGCGCTGATCGAGGCGCGTGGCTTTACGGCGGCTGATTTTGCCACCTTCCATCCCGGCGGCACGCTGGGCGCAGCCTTCCTCAAGGCAGGTGATCTGATGCATGATGACATGCCGCTGGCCGAAGAAGGCACGCTGATGGCCGACGCGCTGATCGTGATGAGCGCCAAGGGGTTTGGCTGTGTCGGCATTACGCGCGGCGGCAAGCTGACCGGCATCATTACCGACGGTGACTTACGCCGCCATATGAGCCCGGACCTCACTGCTTCGCCGGTCGAGACGATCATGACGGCCAATCCCAAAAGCGTCCGGCCCGGCGATCTTGCTGCCGATGCGCTGCGCCTGATGACGGCGGGAACGCACAAAATCCTGTCCGTGTTTGTCTGTGATGAAACCGGCAAGCCGCTCGGCCTGTTGCACATTCATGATCTATTGCGTGCCGGTCTCAGCTAGGTTGATACGCGCTCACTCCGGACCGGACCTGACCCCCCAAAGAGGCACACATGACCGATAGCCAGCGCCCCGCCGCCGACATCCCGCCCAATAGCTGGGAGTTTGAAACCCGCCCGCTCATCAAGCCGACCGGGTTTCGCGAATACGATGCGCGCTGGTGGTTCGGTCATCCGGGGTCTGACAAGGCACCGGAGCTCAATCTTTACGGTGTGCAGGCGCTGGGACTGGGACTTGGCACGCTGATGCACGAGCTGGGCGTCGCGCCGCATATCGTGACGGGCCATGATTTCCGCAGCTATTCGCTTTCGGTGAAACAGGCGCTGGAAGTGGGCCTGATGCAGGCCGGTGTGACGGTGCATGATATTGGCCTGGCGCTGTCGCCCATGGCCTATTTTGCGCAGTTCGATCTGGATATTCCCGCCGTTGCCATGGTCACGGCCAGCCACAACTCCAATGGCTGGACCGGCGTGAAGATGGGCGTGGAACGTCCGCTGACCTTCGGGCCGGACGAGATGAGCCGGCTGAAAACCATCGTTCTTGAGGGGCTAGGCAAGGCGCGCGCTGGCGGCGGTTATGTGCGCGCCGATGGCGTACGCGAGCGCTATATCGCCGATCTGGTGGGCGGGTTCAAAGCAAAGCGAAAGCTGAAAGTGGTCGCCGCCTGCGGCAATGGCACGGCTGGCGCGTTTGCCCCGCAGGCGCTCGAAGCCATGGGCGTGGAGGTGGTCGCGCTGAACTGCGATCTCGATCACACCTTCCCGAACTACAACCCGAACCCTGAAGACATGAAGATGCTGCACGCGCTGGCCGAGGCGGTGCGCGAGCACAAGGCCGATGTCGGCCTTGCCTTCGATGGTGACGGGGACCGGTGCGGCGTGGTCGATAATGAGGGCGAGGAGATTTTCGCCGACAAGGTTGGCCTGATGCTGGCGCGTGATCTCTCCGCTGAGCACAAGGGCGCCACTTTCGTGGTCGATGTGAAATCGACCGGGCTTTACGCCACCGATCCGGTGCTGAAAGCCAATGGCGCGAAGACCGATTACTTCAAGACCGGCCATTCCTATATCAAGCGCCGCTCCCACAAGCTGGGCGCGCTGGCGGGCTTTGAGAAGTCCGGCCATTTCTTCCTGCAGCCGCCCGTCGGCAAGGGCTATGATTGCGGGCTGACGGCGGCGCGCTGCGTCATCGCCATGCTGGACAATAATCCGGATAGCTCGATGGCCGATCTCAAGCGCGCTCTTCCCGTCAGCTATGGCTCGCCCACCATGTCGCCCGCCTGCGCGGACGAGGTGAAATACGACGTGGTGGAACGGATCATCGCCAGCTTTGAAGACAAGAAGGCGAAGCGTGAAAAGGTCGCGGGCCGCGCAATCGTGGACGTGAACACGGTCAATGGCGTGCGCTTCACCTTTGCCGATGGGGCCTGGGGGCTGATCCGGGCCTCCTCCAACACGCCCAACCTGGTCGTGGTGGTGGAAAGCCTCGCCTCCAAAGAAGATGTCAGCGCGATCTTCGCCGCGATCAAGCAGGAGCTGGCGAAATATCCTGAAGTCGGCGCGTTCGATCAGGAAATCTGAACGCGGGGGAGCCGGGCAGGGCGATGACAATACTGGTCACAGGCGGGGCGGGATTTATCGGCTCGGCGGTTGTCCGCCTGGCGGTGTCGCGCGGCCTGTCCGTGGTCAATCTCGATGCGCTGACCTATGCGGCCTCGCTGGAGAATGTGGCGTCTGTGGCCACCTCCCCGCTCTACGCCTTCGAGCACGCAGACATACGCGACCGGGCTGCATTGGAGCGGATTTTTAACGCCCACCAGCCCGATGCCGTCATGCATCTGGCGGCTGAAAGCCATGTCGACCGCTCCATTGATGGCCCGGCTGACTTCATCGAGACCAATATCAACGGCACGTTCAACCTGCTCGAAGCGGCGCGCAAATACTGGGCGGGCAAGGGCAGGCCGGAAGCTTTCCGCGTCCACCACATCTCCACTGACGAGGTGTATGGCTCCCTGCCCGCCGATCCGTCAGTGAAGTTTACCGAAGAGACGCGCTACGATCCGCGCTCGCCCTATTCAGCCTCCAAGGCGGCGGCCGACCATCTGGTGCGCGCCTGGCATGAGACCTATGGCCTGCCGGTTGTGCTGACCAACTGCTCGAACAATTACGGGCCCTATCATTTTCCCGAAAAACTGATCCCGCTGATGATCATCAAGGCGCTCGCGGGCGAGACCTTGCCGGTCTATGGCGATGGCTCCAATGTGCGCGACTGGCTCTATGTCGAAGACCATGCCGACGCGCTGCTGACCGTGCTGCAGGCGGGCGCTGTGGGCCGCGCCTACAATATCGGGGGCAATAGCGAGCGCACCAATCTGGAGCTGGTGACGGCCCTGTGCGCGGTGCTGGATGAGCTGCGTCCTTCAACGCAGCCCTATGCCAGCCTTATCCGCTTTGTCGAGGACCGGCCCGGCCATGATGCCCGCTACGCGATTGATGCCAGCCGCATAGCCGGCGAGCTGGGCTGGCGCCCCTCTGTGACGCTTGAAGAGGGTCTGCGCCGCACGGTGCAATGGTATCTGGACAATGAGCGCTGGTGGCGGCCTCTGCTGGCGCGCAAGGGCGCAGGCGACAGGCTCGGCACGAAGGTCTGACCCGCGCGGCGCGCATTGACGTCCGGCAGCACGCGCCGGATACAGGGGGCCGGATGGATCGCACTGCGGGAAAATGGCCGTGACAGCACGCAAGGGTATCATTCTGGCAGGCGGGTCGGGCTCGCGGCTTTATCCGGTCACGGCTGTGGTCTCAAAACAGCTCCTGCCGATCTACGACAAGCCGATGATCTATTATCCGCTGTCGGTGCTGATGATGACGGGCGTGCGCGAGATCGCCATCATCACCACGCCGCACGATCAGGCTCTGTTTCAGGCGCTGCTGGGTGATGGCAGTCAGTGGGGCATATCGCTGAGCTATATCGCCCAGCCATCGCCTGACGGGCTGGCACAGGCCTATCTGCTGGCGGAGGATTTTCTGGCCGGTGCGCCATCGGTGATGGTGCTGGGCGACAATATCTTCTTTGGCCAGGGCCTGCGCGAGATGCTGCGTTCGGCGGATGCGCGTCCATCAGGCGGGACGGTGTTCGGATACGAGGTTGCCGACCCTCAACGCTATGGCGTTCTGGCTTTCGATGATGAGGGCCGTGCAACGCACATCGTCGAAAAGCCTGAAACGCCGCCTTCCGAGTTTGCCGTTACCGGGCTCTACTTCCTCGACGGAAACGCCCCGGCGCGCGCCCGCAAGGTCACGCCGTCCGGGCGCGGCGAGCTGGAGATTACCTGCCTGTTGCAGATGTATCTCGATGCAGGCGAGCTGGAGGTGGAAACCATGGGCGCAGGCTATGCGTGGCTGGATACCGGCACGCCCGACAGCTTGCTGGAAGCAGCCGATTTCGTCTCTACGCTGGAACGCCGGCAAGGCTCCAAGATTGCCTGCCCGGAAGAGATCGCATTTCGGCAGGGCTTTATCGCCCGCGAGGATTTGCGCGCGCTCGCCGATGCGATGGGTGGCGGCGCCTATGCGCTATACCTTCGACGGCTCGCTGACAGGGTGAAGTGAGCCTGGCCAGCCCGTGAGGGCTTGCCCGCAGACATCGAAACAGATTGTGATTCCCTCCTCGCGCAGGCCTGCATCATGGTCGCGCCAATCAGAACACCGCCCGATGGCGGCAATCGATCTACAGGACCCAGTCATGCAATTCATTGATCTTCAAGCCCAATACGCCCGTATCGCGGAGAGGGTGGACGCCCGGATCCTGTCGGCCGTGCGCAGCGGGCGGTTTATTCTGGGCCCGGAAGTTCAGGAGCTTGAGGCTGCGCTGGCCCGGTTCAGTGGTTCATCGCGCGCGCTGGGCTGTGCCAATGGCACCGATGCGCTGGTCCTGCCGCTGATGGCGTGGGGGCTGCGCCCCGGTGACGCGGTATTCTGTCCGTCCTTCACCTTTACCGCCACGGCGGAAGTGGTGCCCTGGCTTGGGGCCTCGCCGGTCTTCGTCGATATTGACCCGGCGACCTATAATATGGACCCGGCCCATCTTGAGGCCTCCATCGAGATGGTGAAGGCAAAAGGCGAGCTGAACCCGCGCGCCGTGATTGCAGTCGACCTGTTCGGCCAGCCCGCCAACTATCCGCAGATTGCCGAGATTGCGCAGCGCCATGGCCTGAAACTGATCGCGGACAGCGCGCAGGGCTTTGGCTGCACGCTGGACGGCAAGCATCCCTCCCACTGGAGCGATGTGACGACCACCTCCTTCTTCCCGGCCAAGCCGCTGGGCTGCTATGGCGATGGCGGGGCGGTGCTGACCGATGATGCGGATCTCGCCGAGATCATGGAATCGTTTGCCGTACATGGCAAAGCCATGCCGCGCGACATCGAGAAGCGTGCCTTCGAGCACGATCCCAAATACTTCAATGTCCGCATCGGCATGAATTCGCGCCTGGACACCATCCAGGCGGCGGTGCTGCTGGAAAAGCTGGCGGTATTCCCCGACGAGATCGAGGCGCGTAACCGCATTGCCGGGCGCTACAACACGCATCTGGAAAAGCATGTCGATGCCGTGCCGCAGGTCATCGCAAATGGGGTGTCTGTCTGGGCGCAGTACACGATCGAGCACAGCCGCCGTGACGCGCTGGCGGCCCATCTCAAATCACGCGGCATTCCGACCGCCGTGTACTATCCCATCCCGATCCACCAGCAGGAGCCGTATGCGAAATACCCTGCCGGGCCGGGCGGACTGCCTGTCACGGAAGAGAAGGCAGAAAAGGTGATCTCCCTGCCCATGCATCCCTATCTGGACGAAGCCGCGCAGGACGCGGTCATCACCGCAATCCGCGAGTTCTAGCTGGACACCGGCCCAGTGCGGGCTGGTGGCGGCCTAGCGGTTTCCGATCGAGAACAGCGTCACCTGCAGCATGATTGACCGGCTGGGGCCAAGATTGCCGATGTCGTAATTGGTCTGGTCGTAAATGATCCGCAGATCGGTGCATTCATCGCGATAGATCAGGCTGACATCCTGTTTGCGCGTGACCCCGCGCTCCAGATCGCGCACGGCAGAATAGGCCAGAAACCAGTTATCGGTGACGCGGAAATTACCGCCGAGATTGATCGATTCACGCACCCGCGTGGTGACGGCAGCATCGTCGACAAGCGAGTAGGTGATGTCGCCCCGGACGCGCCAGATCGACACACGCGAGAAGGCATCGATCCGGTTGGCCTGGGTGGTGTCGCCGTCAAAGCGCCCCCTCACACCCAGCTCGAACTGATTGCCGAAATTGACATCGAGCTGGGCCACCCAGTCCGACTGTTCTTCATCAAGGCCAGACCCGGGACCGAAGCTGGCATCGCCATCCAGACGGAAACTGCGGCCGACAAACAGCTCGGTGTCGGGCAGGTAGCGCGTCTTCGACTGGAAGCTGGCTGTCAGGCCGGCATTGAGGTGCGTACCCTCTTCCCAGGCGTCATAGCCATTGGCCCGGTTGCGGGCGAACAGGTTGGAGACATCAAGCTCCAGATTGAGGCTGTCCTCGCCCGGCGCGAGTTCGTCGTCGCCCAGCGCCGTCGATGAGGCCAGCTGGATGCGCGGCGCCAGAATCGTGTCGCCCAGATCGCCCGGACGCAGGAAGGGCCATGACACGTCCACACCGGCATTCGCCATGGTGCGCGTAAACTCGCGCGTTTCCAGCGTCACGCCGCTCGCATTGGTGCGTGTGAAGCGGTAGGCGTCGCCGCGTGCGCCGGCATAGGGAGAAACGCGGATGCCGCCGGGCAGGGTGAAATTGCGCGACCAGTCGATTTCGCCCGTCGCCCGCGCGTAATCATTGCCTACATCGCGCGTCAGATAGATGCCCGATGCCCTGGCATTGGCAAATCCCGCCCAGCCGGGAAGCGGCAGCCGGTATTCGGCCTCCACGATGGGGGCAATGATGGGCAGGGTTTCATCGTCGATATTGTCTGCCAGCGACTGGAAACCCATGACGGTGGCATTGGCAAAATACTGCCGTGTCCGGCCGCGAACATTGATCTCGGTCGGCAGGAGGCGGGCATTGAGCCTTGCAAAATCGGAATCCCGGTCAGCATCGCCTCTCAGCCCGTAGCGCTCCATGTAAAGCGGGTCGGATGTCAGCTGGACATTGAAGCGCCAGACCCAGCCCGGCGCGATATTGAATGCGCCAGACCCGGCAATATGGCCGCGAAGTTCGGAATCGCCGAACCCGCCATCGCGGTCGAACTCCTGCTCATAGGTGGCGCTGCCGCGCACCCGGATCGCACCTGACCAGAAACGCTGGCGGTATTCATAACGGACAACCGGATTGTATTCGGTCATCACCATCGGCGTGACGACCAGATCGCGATGTGGCGACATCACGTGATAATAGGGCTGCTGGTAGACAAAGCCGAGCCGGTTGGAGAGGTCCACCGTCGGAATGAGGAAGCCGGAACGGCGCGGCGCAGACGGGTCCGCATGGGCAAAGACGGGCGAGTAGAAAATCGGCACCCCGAACGCCTCCAGCCGGACGTCGCGGTAATAGATCATCTCTGATTCAGGGTCTTGGACCACCTCGCGGGCGCGGAAACGCCAAGTCGGCGGGCGGCGGCTGTCCTCACAGAGGTCGCAGGCGGTATAGTAAGCCCGGTGGAGGGTCACGCCGCCGTCTGACCGGCGGACGGCGTAGGCCGATGCAGCCCGGCCATTATTGTCCATCAGCATGGCAAAGCCGGTGGCCATCGCCTCCGACCATTCATTGGTCAGCTCGATCTCTTCGGCGGTCTGGGCAGGCATATCCCCGTCATGCAGGCGCACATTGCCGCGCGCGATCACGCGGTCTTCGTCGGTGCGGTATTCCACTTCGTCGGCGAACAGCATCCGGTCGCCTGACTGGACGCTGACCTCTCCGCGCGCGGTGATGACATTGCCTTCGCGGTTCTGTTCGATCTCGATGGCGTCAAGATAGATCGGGCGCTCGCCTTCCTGCGCGGTGGCAGCGTTTGCGAACATCAGTCCGGTGAGCAGGGCCGCTGCCGCACACATGGTCCTGAACGGCAGTTTCATGCCCTCAATGCTCCACAAATGTCCCCTAGCATGAATCTGAACTCCTAACCCATCGGGTCCGGGGCGTCCATGGCCCGTGACGTGCGCAAAACGCCTGGGCGCTCTTCATTTCACAAAACGTCATCAAGCGTGATTGCGCCCTGCCTTGCCTAACGCTGTGCGGCCTGCCACTAAGCAGGCTGAAATCAGGGGCGAAGTGTCTGCGGCAAATCCGGGAGTTGCTGAATGTGCGGCATTGTAGGTGTGGTCGGTCACGGCGAGGCGGAAGGCTTCATTATCGAAGGTCTTCGCAGGCTTGAATATCGTGGCTATGATTCCGCCGGGATAGGCGTGATAGACAAGGGCGGGGCGCTGCATCGCCTGCGCGCCACCGGCAAGGTGCAGGCCCTTGCCGACAAGATTCCCCCCGCACTTGGCGGCAGCACCGCCATCGGCCATACGCGCTGGGCCACCCATGGCGCGGCCAGCGATGACAATGCGCACCCCCACCAGGCCGGCCGCGTACTGGTCGTACACAATGGCATTATCGAGAACTTCAAGACACTGCGCGAGGAACTCGCCGCGCAGGGACGCAGCTTCACCAGCCAGACCGATACCGAAGTGGTGGCCCATCTGATCGATCGCGAAATGCAGGCGGGCAGCGATCCTGTTGCCGCCCTCAAAACGGTATTGCCGCGCCTTGAAGGCGCGTTCGCGCTGGGCGTGATGGTCGAGGGCGAAACCGGCTTCATCATGGGCGCACGCAAGGGCGCGCCGCTGATTGCCGGTCTTGGCGGCACGGAAGGCTATCTGGGATCGGACCCGCTGGCGCTGTCCGGCCATGCCAGCCAGATCATGTTTCTCGACGATGGCGACATGGCGGTGATCCGCCCCGGCGCAATCGAGGTGTTCGACGGACAGGGCGCTGGCGTGACCCGCAAGCTGGTGCCCGCCGAAACCAGCCATGTGCTGGCCGAAAAGGGCAATCACCGACACTTCATGGAAAAGGAAATCCATGAGCAGCCCGAAGTGATCGGCCGCACGGTGTCCCACTACGCCGACGCGTTTGAAAACAGCGTACACGAGATCGCCGGCCTCGATTTCCGCTCTGCCAGCCGCCTCATAATCGTCGGCTGCGGCACGGCGGCCTATGCCGGCGAAATCTCGCGCTACTGGTTCGGCTCGCTCGCGCGTCTGGCCGTCGAGGTCGATATCGCCTCGGAGTTCCGTTATCGCGACCCGGTCTTCCTGCCGGGCGACATCGCGCTGTTCATTTCGCAGTCGGGTGAAACCGCCGACACGCTCGAAGCCATGCGTCTGGCGGCGGCGGCGGGTGTGCAGACGCTGGCGCTGGTCAACACCCCCCATTCGACGATTGCGCGCGAGGCTTCCCTCGTCGTGCCGACGCTGGCAGGCCCCGAAATTGGCGTGGCCTCGACCAAGGCCTTTACCAGCCAGCTTTCCGCGCTGGCGTGCCTGGCCGTGCTGGCCGGGCGCCATCGCGGCCATCTGGACCGCGCGCAGGAGGCCGGCCATGTGGTGAGCCTTCTGGCCTCGCCGGGCCTGATGGTCAAAGCGCTGGAGCGCGAAGGCGAGATCGAGGCGCTGGCCCAGGAAATCGCCAGCCACCCGACCGTGCTCTATCTGGGCCGCAACCAGAATTTCCCGCTGGCCCTTGAGGCCGCGCTGAAGCTGAAGGAAATCAGCTATATCCACGCCGAGGGCTATGCCGCTGGCGAGCTTAAACACGGCCCCATCGCCCTGATCGAGGAAGGCCTGCCGGTCATCGTCATCGCGCCGCACGATGCGCTGTTCGACAAGACGCGCTCCTCCATCCAGCAGGTGGCCAGCCGCGGCGCGCACGTCATTGCGATCACGGACCCGGAAGGCGCACGCGCGCTGGAAGGCGAGGCCGCCAGCATCATCACGCTTCCCAAGGGCAGCCAGCTGACCAATCCGCTCTTGTTCGCCAGTGCGGTGCAGTTGCTCGCCTATCATGTCGCCGTCTACAAGGGGACCGATGTGGACCAGCCGCGAAACCTCGCCAAGTCCGTCACCGTCGAATAAGCCTCCCCACGGAGTATCGAGCATGTCGAAAAAGCCGGTCCGCAAGGCCGTCCTTCCCGTTGCCGGTCTTGGCACGCGCGTCCTTCCCGCCACCAAGGTGATGCCCAAGGAAATGCTGCCCGTCTTTGACCGGCCGGCCATTCACTATGTCGTCGATGAGGCGCGCGCGGCAGGCATCGAACACTTTGTTTTCGTCACCGGGCGCAACAAGGCCTCGATCGAGGATTATTTCGACACCGCCTACGAGCTGGAAATGACGCTGGAGGCCAAGGGCAAGACGAAGCTGCTTGAAGAGCTGCGCGCCGACCTGCCCGCGCCCGGCGCTTGCAGCTTTGTGCGCCAGCAGGCCCCGCTGGGGCTGGGCCATGCGGTCTGGTGCGCGCGCGATATTGTGGGTGATGAGCCCTTTGCCGTCCTTCTGCCCGACATGCTCATGCGGTCGGACGTGCCCTTCCTCGCCGCCATGACCAAGGCGTATGAGACGATTGGCGGCAATATCATCGCGGTTGAGGAAGTGCCGATGAGCAAGGTGAGCTCTTACGGCATTATCGATCCCGGTGAGCGCAAGGGCGAACTGATCGAGATGAAGGGCATGGTGGAAAAGCCTGCCGAGAAGGATGCCCCCTCCAATCTGATGATCTCGGGGCGCTACATCCTGCAGCCGGAAATCTTTGACGCGCTGGAAGAGCAAAAGCCCGGCGCGGGCGGCGAGATCCAGCTGACCGACGCCATGCTGCGGCTGATGGAATCGAGCCCCTTCCACGCCTTGCGTTTTGAGGGTGAGACGCTCGATACCGGGTCCAAGACCGGATACTTACGCGCCGCCGTCACCTACGGCCTTGGCGATCCCGAACATGGCGACGAGGTGCGCCGCATCCTGGAAGCGCTGCTGAAAGGGTAGGGGCGGGCAGAACCGCATGGTGAGCCAGCCATGCTCCGTATCGGCCCTTATTTCTGCAATGGAAACAGGCCTCTAGGAGCGTAAACAATTTACAAATCCTCGCCTAGCACGTGAAGGGTGAGCACCACAGTCAATATTTACGGCGTAACGGAAGACGCGATCTTGGCCGTCACTAAACTGGTGATCTCTGAGTGCATATCAACGGGACAGCCGGGGGCAGAGATGGAAATCACCAGCGCATATCGCCCGCTGTCGTTGAACCGCTTTTGCCCTGGGTGGGTCTTCCACCAACCGGTTACGGGATATACACCGATAGCGTCATGCAACGCGAGGTCAATCGCCCGCCCGCGCCACAGGTCGCAATGCAGAGACCCAGCCTGAACTGCATTCGAGCCGAGGAGCCAGTAGTCGCCTTCCTGTTGCGGACCCGGCGCGTCCCTCTCTTGCTGGCCGGAAACCCGGCGTTTGAACTGGTCCTTTGTGTCGGACCGCTTCTTCATTGCGAAGCGGAGGCCAAAGGAGCGGTAGGTTTCCGGTCGGGTTGCCGCGCGACCGGACAAGTTCGGCTCAACGAAATACGAAAGCGTCACTTTCATAGTGACTACTTCGTTTTCGATCGCTTCGAGCGCAGCCTTGGGCCAAGGTAAATCATAAAAGTGCATCTCGTTGAATACGGTGCCGCCATTCTCACCCTGAACAAAAGGTTGGATTGACGCCTGTGCGATCAACGTCACGTCATTGCTGGCCGAATTTATTGCACGTTGAAGATCGGGTACCCCATAGCCGACTTCTCGTAGGATTGCTTGCTTTTCAGCCTTCGAGCCGGTTTTCCAATGCTGGCCCCTACCGATCAGACGCTTGCGGATTGGCCCGGGCCAGTTTGCGGAATCAACTGCCAATGCCCTCTGTGTCTCTGGCCAAAGCTCAGGCAGTGCGGCTTGCAGCGTGCCAATGAAATGCCCCGCCATTCCCGCCGCTGCGCTTGTGGCCCAGAACGGAACCAGCGGTTCTTCCAAAACGTCAGAACCGGGCGCAAGGAGCGCAACTGAGGGCCCCCAACTACAGTACCCAGAGGGGTCAGCAAGCATATTGCCCGCCTCGAATAGCACTTCGGGCTTGATCGGGGTGAGGTCTGAAGATAGCCCCTGCGACCCTAAGCTAAATGGACTGCGGTGGTTAGCAGGCACCACAGGCTTCAAGTCGGCTGGGGTTTCAGGTGGGGTTTCTTTGCCAGTAAAACCGCCAATCGTAAGCGCGTTCCAGCTTTGCGAAGGGTCTTCGATCGGGTGCGAGAGCTGAACGTCGGCGATGTTCCCACCGCACATGTTGCCTGTTGCGACCACCATTAGGCGTTTAGGTCTTTCTGCCGCTGGAACCCCATCCGCTTGATCACCAGGCATTGCCCCCGAAGTGATCTGATCCAGTGCCCCGCTCCAACTGGATGGCCGCTCTGGCGGAAAATCACACGCGGAATTGGCAAGGCAGAACGCCCGACGCACGTTTGGCCTTTCTGTCTCCACCAGCGCGACGGCGCCCTCAGTCACGACTCCGTAGCTGGGAGGTTTAGTTCTAGGAAAGCCATTTGGCGGCAGTAGCTTCATAGACTCTACGGCATGGGTGAGTTCCACCTGCCGTGCGTCAGCCATTAGAGGTGCAAGATCGCCATAAAGCGCAATCCCGGCAAGCGGAGTGCCGTGCCCGCCGTGGGGATGGTGGTCATCTATGCCCCATGCCGCATCATAGGCCCAAGCGCCGTGCAGGGCGGGTGCAATAAGCGGATGTTGTGCAGCAACACCGGTATCTAGCGCACAAACTGCATTTGCGTCCTTCGGGGGCGGCACAACACGCCCGGCAAGCTCTGCGGCCCAGTCTTGCTGCCCCAAGCCCTTCGCGCCTCGGTCGAGAAATGGTTCAATCGTATCCGTTGCTATCCTGATTTCTGCAACGGCGCCCGGGATCCGCTCGACAAATCCGACAATTCTTTGAGCTGAGGCGTGGACATAAAGTACCGTTGTATCTGGGAAAACGAGTCGGTCTTGATGAACATCTAGCTCGGCTAGCCGTGCTGCCGCCGCGACCCCTTCTGCGATCTTGCCGTCATGGCGAACCCAAAGCTCCCACCAGAGGAGTTCTGGGGACGCGAAATCCAGTTTGCCGACAAATAGGGCATGGGCCTCGGCTGCACGGATGGTTTCCACCCGCTCGAATTTCTCCACGTCTGCCGGGGGCTGATTGCCCCGTGGCTGCCCATAGGAACGAATGCGGCCTTGCAGAAACGTCCGGGCATCGTCCGGCACAAAGAGGAGGGCGCTTTCCGTCCGGTCGTCACGCCGCTCTGATCGCAGCACAACTACATCCCGCGTGGGGAACTCCAATCCCTTAGGCAGCTTCACGGCTTGTGCGCGGCTGCCCTCTGCCGGGGGTATGGTGCCCACTTCGACGATGGCACCAGCCTTCAAGCCTTCCACCGGCAAACGACCATCCTGCCCGGCAATGGGAATGTCCCCCAAGGCTGCCGTCAGTTGGTCGAGAAGTGCCTTTGAATGCGCAGCATAGTCATCTCTGAGCGGCTTGGGTTCAATTTTTCGCCGGGGAAAAGAATAGCCGATCCCGTCCCGAAAAACGTCGAACGAAATATGTACATGTTTGCGCGCGTCGTAATCACCCTGCTCTGCCATCAAACTCCGCCCCGTGACTCAGTAGGTCGACCATTCAAGTCAAGTTATACGGGCAAAGTTAGACTTCGGAACCCCTCCGAAACTTACCTTTCAAAGTCTGCCGATCACGAAGAGCCGCGCGCAACGCGTCAGTCGAAATCTTCACAGCACCGTCGATAATCGCGTCTTTAACCACAGAATCCGCAGCCCGGACCAATTCTCCTGGGCTTAACCCTGCCAACGCGGGTGACAACGCAGTCCACGACCGGGTATTCAGCCTAAACTTGCCTAGCCGCTTCTCAACAATCGCCCGCGCTGCATCGGGTTCAGGCAACACATATTCAACAACCTCGTCGAACCGCCGGGCTAGTGCCTCGTCCAAGATTTCGACATGGTTTGTCGCGGCCAGCACAAGGCTATCCGTGGAGTTCGGCTCCTCCATAAATGAGAGCACCGAGTTTAACACCCGGCGAATTTCGCCTACGTCGTTTGGATCACCCCGGCGCGCGCCGATGGCATCAAACTCGTCGAGAAGATAAACGCCCCTGGTCTGCGCGATCTGATTAAACAGAACGCGCATCTTGGCGGCCGTTTCGCCGAAGTACCGGCTGAACAAAGATTCCAGCCGGACAGTGAACAAAGGCAGCCGTAATTCCCCGGCCAGCGCCAAGGCTGTCATGGTCTTGCCCGTTCCCGGTGGCCCGACAAGAAGCAGATGGGTAGCAGGTTTCTGCCCGAAATCCCGAAGCGTGGCACGCTCATGTTGTTGGCGCACCACGCGGGCCAAGCGATTCCGCACATCGTCCGCCAGAACCATGTTCGCCAAGGTTGTCTTGGGATAGGTGCTTTCGACAAGCCCCTGAAGCTCAGCTCGCGGCCGCGCCATCGGGATCGGGGTTTGCCCGCCTATCGGAGAACCTATGCGGCGCTGGTCACGGGCCTTCTGTACGAGGCGCTTAAGCTTCTCGGCATCATCTGATTTACCGTCACGTGCCTGTTGCGCAGCAATCTGCATCGCGACGGACAGAAATTGATCCTCATCGCCTTCGATGTGAGAATTGAGAAGGGCGAAAATGTGCCGCGTTGTCACTCGTTAGCCTCCTCTCGCTCGAAGGTCATTAAATTGTAATATGACGACATCGTAACCAGTTCCAAGTTTAAGAACGTTTACCCGAACCGGCGATTTTGCGCCATGGAAAAGAAGCCCGTAACTTCGTGCCTCTCCCGCCCGAATTTCAAATTCAAAGACTTATTCGGAGAAAGTAATTGGTGGGCCCGGAGGGGCTGGACCTTCCTATACAGAGCAAGGGGTTAGCGTGTCTAACTAGCTCAAATCCAGCGAAACAACATCAATGCGTTAGCTCTGCAATGGCTAACCATTTCCCCCAGCCTGACAGGCTGGCAAGAAAAACCCCGGCGCGGGATGGAGAGCCGCAGCGCCAGGGTCAAAACGGATGCAGCAACCAAACAGCAATCCTCAATAATCGCTACACCTTTCCGGCCTTCAAGGCAAGCGCAGGGAGGGTGTCATGACGGCCTCGCGCGCTTACAGCCCACCCAAACCTTTCTGGCGGCAAATCAGCGAGCTTCGCGAGGCTATTCGCCGCAGCGACATGAACCCTTCGCACCGCATCGTTGCATTGGAATTGCTGGAGCTGGTCAACGGCAACAAGGGCTTCTCATGGCCATCCGTCGATTGGCTGGCAGAGCAACTTCACCTCTCGCGCAGCACCGTACTGCGCGCCCTCAAGGAGGTCGAAGGCCGGTTCTTTGAGGTGATCCGTGCGCCCATGAAAGGCCGCGCCGCCGTCAACCAGTATCGCCCGATCTTTCACCCGGAACCCGCCGAAAAAACGCGCGCCGATCAGGCAAAATCCCGCGATAAATGGTGTCAAAATGACACCAATACCGGCCATTCTGGCGAGGGAAATAGTGTCACCAGTGACGCGGAAATAGTGTCACCCACGACACCGTATATAGGTAATGAGATATATACACACGCGCGCGAAGGACGTGACACCAAACCCACGCCCAGCGCTAGGCGGAAGCTCCCACCCGATGATGCGCCGCCCGTTGATCAAGCCGCATGGCGAGCCGATTTCAAGGCGAGGTTCGGTGTCGATAAGTTCCGGCAGAAGGCCGCAGGCTGCAAGGTGGCCGGGTCTCGTTTGCTGGCACCCAGCAAGCTAATCGCTATCGAGCTTAACGAGCGCTACCGCCCGTTCTGGCGAGAGCACGGCTTTACCGGCTTCCTGTCCGAGAACGAACCGGACTGGTTTTGCGAGCTGCCCCCTTCAACGTTCGCAAGAGCTACCAGCAAGGTTGCTGCGTGATGGCTGTCTGGCCGTACTCAACTGCGAACTGGCAGAGGCTTCGGCTTCGCAAGCTGTCCGAACAGCCATTGTGCGAGGTCTGCACAAAGCTTGGCAGGATCGTGCCTGCCTCTCACGTGGATCATCGCATTGCCATCGCCAAGGGCGGCGAAGCATTCCCACCACTCGAAGGGCTGGCGGCGCTATGCGCCTCCTGCCACTCGCGCAAGACCAACGCCGAAGATAATCCCCACGCCTTCGGCTTTGGCCCAGCGAAAGGCTGCGACCCAAGCGGCGCTCCGCTGGATGATACCCACCCCTGGGGGGCCTCAAATCACGAAAAGCCTTTGGTTTGAGGACCGGGGGGGAGCTTTTTCACAGAGTTAGTTTCAAAAATGGGAAGGACTGAACTGATGAAGACCGAAGAAACCGCTACCAATGAGCTGACCTTGGGCCGGGCGATGGCCGACTACCATCTCGCACACTCGCAGTTCTATGCTGCAAGCCACGCGCAACAGCCCGGACAGACTGCCGAAGATATCGAAACGGCTTATGAGGCGTTCCGTGCCTCGTTCAAGCGCGCGATCGAGCTGCCGGCGCGAAACCTTGGCGACCTGAAAGCGAAGCTAAGGCTCTATCTCAGCCACGAAATGGAGTTTCTCGACCCCGAACATACGAAATTCCTTGTTGACCTGATGGCAGACGTTGACGGGATTTCCGATCAAGCGAACGCCGTTCGCCGGGAAGCCTACGTTTCGCTGTCAGAGCTGCAATAGGGGCATTGGCATGGGACGGCGCGGCCCCGGAGCGACACCAGCCCCCAAGGATCAGGGGGAGAACGTCTTTCCCCTGTTCGAGGGTAAGCTGACAGCTCCGACGCTGCCCGCTCCGGTTCGGCGCTGGCGTGATGAGGAAGGGCTTTCGAGAGCGGAACGGGTAATTGCCTTTCTCGAAGACCTGCCCATCACGTCTGGCGCACATGCTGGGCGCAAGATGACCATACGGCCGTGGCAGCGCGACATTGTGAACGGCATCTACGCAACCGATAGCGACGGCGCGCGTCCGGTGCGAACGGCGGTTGTGTCCATGCCTCGCAAGAACGGAAAGACGGCGCTTGCTGCCGGTCTGGCACTGGCGCACCTGCTAGGCCCCGAAGCCGAGCCGCGCGGGCAGGTCTATTCTGCCGCCGTGGACCGTGATCAGGCCGCGCTGATCTACAATGAAATGGTGGCGATGATCAAAGCCGACCCTGAGTTCTCGCGCCGCGTGAACGTGCAGGCTTTCGCCAAACGGATCGAAGACTATGAAACCGGCTCGACCTACGCCGCCCTTTCATCGGATGCGCGCAAGGGCCACGGGCTGAACGCCTCTTTCGTGATCTATGACGAGCTGGCCCAGGCGCGTGACCGCAAGCTGTTCGAGAGCCTCGCAACCAGCATGGGTGCGCGAGCTGAACCGCTTATGGTTGTGATCTCCACCCAAGCCGCTGACGATACGCACTTCCTGTCCGAGCTGATCGATTACGGTCAGCAGGTACTTTCAGGCGTCACGCAAGACCCCAGCTTTCACCTGACGCTGTACAACGCGCCAGAGGATGCAGACCCTTGGGATGAAGCAACGTGGTACGCCTGCAATCCGGCGCTGGACGACTTTCGCAGCCTTGAGGAATTCAGGACGTTCGCGAAGCGCGCGGCGCGCGTTCCCAGCCTCGAAAGCACGTTCCGCAATCTGTATCTCAACCAGCGCGTTGACGCGGAAGCGCGCTTTATCAACCGCGTTGAATGGGAGAGCTGCGCCACGGTGCCGGATCGCCGGGCGCTGCGTGGCAAGGCCTGCTTTGGAGGTCTGGACCTTGGCGCTACCCGCGACCTCACAGCGCTTGTTCTGGTGTTTCCAGATGAACAGGGCGGGTTTGATGTGCTGCCCTATTTCTGGTGTCCCCGCGATCTCTTGCGCGAAAAGGAGGATGCGGAGCGCGTCCCGTACTTCACGTGGGCGAACAAGGGTTTCATTGAGGCCACGCCCGGCAAATCGACTGATTACGGGTATGTGGTCCAGCGGCTTGGCGAGCTGGCGCAGGAATTCGATATCAAGAGCATTGCCTATGACCGCTGGCGCATTGAGGAACTGCGCAGGCAGCTCGACGCGGAAGGCGTGAACTTGCGCCTGACCGAATGGGGGCAGGGCTTCAAGGATATGAGCCCCGCCGTCGATGCGCTGGAAACTTCGATAATCGACAGCAAGCTTCGCCATGGCGCACACCCCATCCTGACATGGAACGCGTCTAACGCGGTTGTGGACCGGGACGCCGCAGGGAACCGGAAGCTTTCAAAGGACAAGTCGCGGGAGAAAATCGACGGGCTGGTTGCGCTGGCCATGGCCATTGGCCTGTCACGCCGGGATACCGGCGAACGCCGTTCGCCTTCCTGCCTGACGGACGGGCCGATCATCCTGATGTAGTTTCGTACGCATAGCGTACAAAACGCTTGACCGGAGTTTTTCATTCGTGCAGCGTATGAAACATGGTTCGTAAGATCACCACACCGAAGGCGGTAACCGCACTGTCTCAGGCGCTCAATGTGCCGGAAGGACGCCTTCGCGTGAGCGCGATTGAAATGCGCAAGCATAAAGATGAGCTGCTGCCGAGGGGGCCAGCGGGCCGGGGCGCGCCGGAACTTCAACCCTACCACATTGCACGTCTCCTTTTGGCGGTACTGCTCGACCCAAAAAATCCTCACGATGCACCTGAGAATGTTGCGTATTTTGGCCTTTTGCCATTGTGTGAAATCACCCGTGCCGAAGACGCCCCTGACTTTTTCGGAGAGCTTGGTTTCGGTATCGGGGCCACGCTTGAGACCGTTTTGGCTAGTGTGCTTTCTGGTATCGGGCGCGAAGAACAGGACTTCTTGTCAGCGTATCGCGCTGCTGAACGCGATCTCGAAGACAAGCTGAAAGCCCTCCGGCTCGAAGTCCGCTTTTCACACCTCGAAGCAATCTTCACCGCATTTGGTGTAGAGTATCGCTTCTCAAGATATCCAAGCGAACGTCGCGAACAGGTCGCGGATACCACCGCGATTTTTGAGCCAGTTGAACGCAGCGCTGCCATCGAAACAGGTGTTTTCTTTCATTGCGCAGAAGTGTTCGCGGAGGCCCGCGAACAATGACGATCTTCAGTACACCCCACTTTCCTTCAAGCGCGGTGCGGCGCTTCGAGCTGGCCGGGTTGGGGTGTGGCAGGGGCGGGCGACGGTTCCCCTGTCCAGAAGTGCCCGGCCAGCACGTACCAAGCCTAAGCCCGCCGAGAGGCGCGTTATCCCTTAGATGGAGTTTTTTTCTCTCATGACACTCGCAGAACTTAAAGAGCGGCGCGCCAAGAAAGTGGCAGAGGCCCGCAAGATCAGCACCGACGCGGGAGCTTCGCCAAGCGATGACGCCCGCAAGCGGTTTGATGAAGTGGAAACGGAAATCCGTTCGCTTGACGAACAGATTACCCGTGAACAGAGGCTGGCCGAATGGGAGCGCTCTGCCGAGGCCGATCCGGTTTCCGGCTCTGACGGCGATTTCCACAATGCTTGTCAGGCGTTCTCGATTACGCGCGCGGTTGCGGCTCAGGTGCCTGATCTCGCGCCGTATGTTGACGCCGGGCGCGAGCGTGAAATCTCGCAAGAGCTGGCGCGCCGCTCCAACCGGTCGGTGAACGGCATTCTGGCCCCGATGGCCGTGTTTCAGGAAAAGCGGGTGCTCACCAGCACCACACCGGCTGGCGGGCCGGGATCGAATATCATCCCGACCCAGCAAGGCGAGTTCATCGACATTCTGCGCGCGCGCCTGCTGGTACAGCAACGCGGCGCACGTGTCCTGTCTGGCCTGTCCGGCAATCTGGACCTGCCCAAGCTGAAAGCGTCCGCTACGGCGGGCTGGGTAGCGGAGAACACCGCTCTCACGCCGAGCGATCACGAATTCACCAAGGTGCAGATGACACCAAAGCATGTCGGCGCACTGACAGAATTCTCGCGCAATATGCTGCTGCAATCGTCACCCGATATCGAACAGCTCATTCGCGCCGATTTCGCGTCTGTGCTGGCCGAAGCGGTGGACGCCGCCGCCATTCAGGGCGGCGGTTCAAACGAGCCGAACGGTATCCTAGAAACGGCCGGGATCGGTACGGTTGACTTCTCTACGCCGGGCTGGGCTGCCGTTCTCGAATTCATCGAGAAAATCGCAACCGCGAACGCCGATGCCGGTGCCATGGGCTGGGCAACCAACCCGAGCGTGGTGCGCCTGCTGCGCTCTACCTTGAAGGTGCCCACCGACGCCGGTGCGGGCTTCTTGATGGACGGGCCAGGCGAACTGGCCGGTTATGCCCTTTCGTCCAGCACTATCGTTCCGAACAATCTCAGCGATGGCGGCGACCCCGAAGAGCTGGACCGTTCGGCGCTGATATTCGGCAACTGGTCTGACCTTCTGGTTGGCTACTGGTCCGCGTTCGAAATTCTGGTGAACCCGTACGAGAGCACGGCCTACAAGAAGGGCAATGTTCAGGTGCGCGGCATGATCACTTGCGACGTAGCAGTGCGCCATGCCGAGAGCTTCGTTGCCGCCACCAATATCGACACGGCGCAAGGCGGCTAGGCCATGAACAGCACGCTTCGCCCCCGCATCATCATGCCCCCAGCCTCTCTGGTTGGCGGGCTGTCACGCGAACGCCGTTCGCGCGGTATTGGCGGGGGCGATGCCGTCGCTGAGACACGCGCCGTTCCGCTGGAATATCGCGCCAAAGGACGCCGCCTTGAAGGCTATGCGGCGTTGTTCGATACGCCTGCCGAAATTGGCGACTTCACCGAAGTGGTGAAGCCGGGTGCCTTCCGGGCAGCGCTAGAAGCCAATGATATTCTGGCGCTGTCAGACCATGACCCCAACCGCCTGCTGGCCCGTACAAGGTCTAAAACCCTGCGTCTTGCCGAAGACAGCCGGGGCTTGGCCTTCGATTTCGATCTGCCTGATACCCAGCTTGGCAGAGACGTTCTCGCCCTAGCTGAACGCGGCGATCTGGGCGGCATGTCGTTCGGCTTCAATGTGAAGCACGGCGGCGACACATGGGAAGGTCGCAAGCGGTCACTCATTGCGGTTGATCTTCGCGAAATCAGCGTCGTTTCGGCTTTCCCGGCCTATGACGGCACCGTCATCAGCGCCCGTTCTCGCGGCGAAGCCAGCCCGCTTGATCTGCGCGTTCGCCTGATGGAGCTAGGCCAATGAAAAACCCGCTCTCCACCATAAAGGCCATGTTCTCGCGCCTCGAACAGCGGGCCGGACACTTCGCCGGGAGCGCCGATCCCGAACCCGCCTTGCCGCCCATATCCAGCGGGCTTTTTGACGGTCTGATTGCTGCGCACGTGGATCCGGAACGCGCTTCACGCCATGCTGTCGCGCTCCGGTGCATCGCAGTGCAGGCCGAGAACCTCGCGGCGGTGCCGCTGAACCTTTACCGGCGCACCTCCAACGGTGGACGCGAAAAAGCGTCTGATCACCCCCTGTATACGGTGCTCCATGACGCCCCCAATGGTGCCCTTACGGCCTATGAGGCGCGCGAGTTCCTTACCACTGCCCTGCTGATTTATGGCAACGCCTATGCCCGGCTTGAGCGCAATGGCCGGGGGCAGGTCACAGCGCTGTACCCGCTCGATCCGCGCGCCGTCACTGTCGAACAAATCCGGGCCACGGGACGCTTGCGATACCGGGTGAGTGAAGCGCGCGGCGGCAATTACGTGCTTACCGCCGATGAAATGCTGCACCTGAGATACCGCCTCGACCGGGCCGGTATCATGGGGCTTTCACCGCTTCGCCTCGCCAGCGAAACCATGGGGCTCGCACTGGCACAAACAGAGCTGGCGCAAGCCCAGGCGGTCAACAGCTTCCGTCCAGCCGGTTTCCTGTCCTTCCCTGAGACCCTCAATGCGGAACAACGCAATCAGGTTTCAGGTGCGTTCAAAAACCAGCTCACCGGCTCGCTGCGCACCAACTCGCTTATGGTGCTCGACGGCGGCGTGAAGTTCGAAGCGTTCTCGATACCGTCGAAGGACGCGGAATTCCTCGAAAGCCGGAAGCTCGCCAATCTGGACGTAGCCCGCATCTTTGGCGTCCCGCCGACAGTGGTTGGAATTCCAGACCATGCTACCTATTCGAACGTCGAACAGGAAAGCCGGGCACTTGTGCAGCGCTGTCTTTTCCCGCTCGCCAAGCGGATAGAACAGGCGATGACGGCAACGCTCATCAGCCCGGCCAGCCGTGGCGAGCTGTTCATTGAGCATGACCTTGCCGGGCTGATGCGCGGCGATATCAAGTCCCGCTATGACGCCTACAAAATCGGCCGGGAATGGGGATGGCTGTCACCGAACGAAATACGCGGCTGGGAGAACCTTCCCGCCGTCGACGGCGGCGAGGAATACCTTTCCCCGCTCAATATGGCTCCACTGGGCAGCCGTGCGCCCGAAGAAGCGGGGGCAGGCCAGTGAGTACCCGCCGCAAGATACCATTCACTCAGGCGGAGATGAAGCGGCTTCTCGACGCTGCCCGCTTGAGCGGTATCGAGCGGCCAGTTCCGGTGTGCCGGGTGCTGCCTGATGGCACTTGCGAGTTGACGGCGCGCTCTGAACGCACCGACGCTGTTTATTCTGACGCGAACGAATGGGATAGGGCGCTTGGCCTCGATTAGGTTGAAATACGTTTCATCCTTTACGGATCGCCACGGGAAGCGGCGCTATCGCTTTCGCCGGAAGGGCGCGCCTGCCTGTTACCTGCCCGGAGAACCGGGAAGCAAAGAGTTCATGGACGCCTATGATGCGGCCATAAAAGGCGAGCTGGGCGCGGTGGCGCCCGTTGGCGTGAACCGCGCACCGCCCGGCAGCCTGTCTAATCTCATTGCGATCTACTACGGCTCGACCGCGTTTGACGGCCTTGAGCCTTCAACCAAGCGCACTTACCGTGCCAGCCTTGAGCCACTCCGCGACAAGTATGGCCAGCTCGCCGTACGGACTATGCAGACCAGGCATGTCGAAGCCATGGTGCGCGCGCTGGGGGACCGGCCCGCATCTGCCAACAAGCTGCTAAAGAGGCTCAAGACGCTTTTCGAGCTTGCCGTTAGAATGGGCTGGCGCACCGATAACCCCGCAGCGCCGGTGCGGCCCTACAGGATCAAGAGCGACGGCTTTCACGCGTGGACCGAAGACGAAATTCACGCCTTCAAAACCGCGTATCCGAGCGGCTCGCGCGAACGTCTGGCGCTGGCGCTGTTGCTGTGCACCGGCCAGCGCAGCGGCGACGTGGCACGTATGGGGCCGCAAGCAATAGTGCGCCTACCTGACGGTGCGAGGGCGATCAAGCTCAGGCAGCAAAAGACCGGCAAGGCACTTCTATTGCCGATCCTGCCGGAGCTTGAACGGGAGCTTGCTGCCGGCAACGCCTCACATCTGGTGTTCATAGTGACTGAATACGGCCGCCCGTTCAGCGTGAAAGGCTTCCAGCAATGGTTTGCCGCGCGGGCAAAGGCGGCAACCGGCAATGACCGCTGTACCGCCCACGGCCTTAGGAAGGCCTGTGCTGTGCGGCTGGCCAATGCCGGGGCCACGTCTCACCAGATACAAGCTATCACCGGGCACACAAGCCTGTCAGAGGTTCAGCATTACACCGCCGCGCGCGATCAAGTTCAGCTCGCGCAATCTGCCTTTGGCCTTCTCTCAGGCGGCACAAGTGGCGAACACACAGTGTCTAACCTGAGCAAAAGGTTAGACAGTTCTGAGCCTAAACCCATGAAAGCAAAGGAGAAATAAATGCACATGGTGGGCCCGGAGGGACTCGAACCCCCAACCAAGCGGTTATGAGCCGCCGGCTCTGACCAGTTGAGCTACAGGCCCACCGTAGCGCCCTGATAGCGCAGGCTGGCGGGAGGGGGAAGCGCGCGCTTCACGCCAATTTCCGCGTCCGCCGGAACGCGATGGCCATGGGCACGCCACCACCCCGCCTTGCTTTTGCCTCGCGTGCATGGGGAGATGGGCAAATCGTGATGCAACCCGGACGATGCCGGATCGTTATCCGGTCCGGGGCGCGGGAGGGTTTCGCCTGCGCGCGATACGGATTGAAAGCGGAGATTGACAATGAACCATAGTTTAAACGTTACACCGGCCCGTATGGCCTTGCGGCGGCGCCTGACCGGCGCGGCCCTGGCCGCTGGCCTGCTGCTGGGCGCGGCGGCGATGATGCCGGTGCCTGCCTTCGCGCAGGCGCAGTCAGAGACGCAGGAGGGCCGCCTGTCCCTGTCGGCGCAGGGCGAGGTGCGTATCGCGCCGGACATGGCCACGGTCAGCGCCGGGGCGCGCACGCGCGCCGACACCGCAGCCGAGGCACTGGCCGCCAATGCGCGGGCCATGTCGGGCGTGTTTCAGGCGCTGGAGCGCGCAGGCATTGCCCGGCGTGACATCCAGACCTCCGGCCTGTCGCTGAATGCGGTCTATGAGCCCTATGATTCCGAGCGTGGGCGCGACCAGCGTATTGCCGGTTATGAGGCCAGCAATACGGTGCGCGTGATCGTGCGCGACATGGACCGTGTGGGCCGCACGATTGATGCGCTGGTGTCCTCCGGTGCCAACCAGCTGCAGGGCGTGAATTTCACCCATTCCGATCCGGCCGAGGCGCGCGACGAAGCCCGCCGCCGCGCGGTGAACGAGCTGAACCGCTTGCGGTCTCTTTATGCCGAGGCTGCCGGAATCTCGACGGGCCGGCTGATCTCGCTGAGCGAGAGCAGTTCCAGCCAGCCTTCGCCGATGATGTATGCCCGCGCCGAATCCGTCTCGATGGATGCCGGTACCGAAGTGGCACCGGGCGAGATCACGATCTCGGTCAATGTGGATGCGGTCTGGGCCATCCAGCCCTGATGGAAGCGCCTACCAGACGAGGTCCGGGGCCTGCCAGCGCGGGCTCCGGCCGTCCGGCCAGCTGATCTCGCCGGAATTGATCCCGCCGGTGATGAACAGGCAGTCCAGCCCTTCGCGGTTTGCACCCGCCAGATCGGTCGCCGGCCCGTCGCCGATCGCGAGGATACGCGCCTTGGGCGGGGTTTCGCCGGACAGCTTGGCCAGCGCGTCATAGGCCAGCTCATAGATCGGCGTGTGCGGCTTGCCGGCATAGAGGGCGGTGCCGCCGAGCGCTTCATAGGCCTGCGCCAGTGCGCCCGCGCAATAGAGCAGCCGCCCGCCTGGCCCCTGAACCACTATGTCGGGATTGGCGCAGACCATGGGCAGGCCCAGCGCCGCCGCCTCATTCAGAAGCCCGGCATAATCCTCCGGCGTCTCGTTCTCATAATCGACAAGGCCGGTGCAGGAGATGAGTTTTGCATCCTGCAGGCCGGAAAACCTGAGGCCCGTGCCCGCATAGATCGGATCGTCAAAGTCCGGCCCCAGCTTGTAGGCCGGACCGGCGCCAAAGCGTGACAGCAGGGCGTGTGTGGCATCGCCGGAGGTGACGGCGGCGTCCCACACGCCATCGGGCGCGCCCATGCCTTTCAGGAAGCGCTCCAGCGAAGGCGCACGGCGCGGCGAGTTGGACACCAGGCAGACCCGGCCCCCGTGTTGCCGGAAGCGGACCAGCGCATCCAGCGCAGGTCCGATCAGGCTCTCCCCGTCACGGATGACACCCCAGACATCGCACAAAATGGCGTCATACTGAGCGGCCAGCGCGCCGAGGCGCGCTGGCGCTGAAGCGTCAGATGCGGCCATCACTGCATGCGCTGGCGCAGGGCGCGCGTTGCGGCGCTGACATCACCGCGCGCATTGCCGATAATGCTGGTGATCTCCTCGCGCTGTGTCTGGGCGAGCCACACACCCATCACCTCGGCATCGACAACTTTCATGCCGTCATCAGTGCTCATCACCCGCCAGTTCACCGGCACGTCATCGCCCGCGCCATTGGCCCGCACGGTGGAGCGCACAATGAAGTCGCCCTGCGAACGCGTCACCGAGCCGGTGACTTCCAGCGTCTGCCCGGCATAATTGCCCAGCTCGCTCTCATACACATTGATGGCGAACTCCCGGAACACGGTCCGGAATTCCTCCAGCTCCGCCTCGTCCGCGCCACGGCGATAGCGTCCAAGCACGAAATTGGTAATGCGCGGCACATCGGCCAGCACGTCGATCCGGTCGCGGAAATTGCGTTTCAGGGCCTCCTCGTCCAGCTCGCCCTCGTTATAGGCCTGCAGGGCGTTGATAACCTCTTGCGCCTCGCGCTGGACAAAGGCTTCTGCCTCGCTGGCGCTCTGCGCGGACGAAGGCTGGGCGAAGACGAGCAGGGCGAAGGCCGCAACGAGGCCCGTGGCCGAAAATTTGAATAATTGGAGCATGTTTCCTGTCCTGGTAGCTGGCGTGGCTCCCATCACGTCAGTCGAAATCGGGCAGATCATTGAAGTCCTGCGCTGTTCCCAGCGCATTGGCCCGGTTCTGCCGGTAGACCGAGCGCAACTGAACGTAGGGGTCGATGGCACTACGTTCCAGACTCTGGAAGGTTTCATCGAGCTGCAGCCTGACGTCTATCGCATAGATGGCCCGGTAGACCCAGATCGCCTCCGTCTCGCGGACATCCTCGACCCAGTAGGTGGGGTGGGGATAACGGTCCACAAACCGGCCAAACGTGTCGCGCACGCTGGACGGGCCGAGGAAGGGCAGGACCATGTAGGGTCCGCTCTCCACGCCCCAGTGTCCGAGTGTCAGGCCGAAATCGGTATCGCGCCGCGCGATATTGGCTTCGCTGGCAACGTCAAACAACCCGCCCACGCCGACAATCGTGTTAAGGCCAAAGCGGCTGGCGGTCGCGAAGGCGTCACCCGGACGGCCCTGCAGCAGCAGGTTGGCGAACACGACCGGTTCATTGAGATTTCTCAGCGCATTGCGCACGCCCAGGCGTCCTGTGCGCGGTACTGCACCGCGATAGGCATAGGCGACCGGGGCGATGACAGCCTCGTCGGCGGCGGCGTTGAAGCTGAACACGGCCCGGTTCAGTGGCTCGAACGGATCATTGGCCTGAAGGGATTCCGGGCGTGTGGTGCAGGCTGCCAGAGCAAGTCCGGCAAGGACAACAGGTCCTGCAAGGCGTAATTGGCGCATCAATCGTATTTCCCTTCAAGCGCAGCTGTCTGCCCGATGCCCCCGCATCCAGCTGACTTAGATAAGGCGTCCATGCGTTTTGCCAAAGATCGATTTGTGTCTTTGGCATTGAAGCATGCTGGATAATCGCATAAACATATCCTTATGTAGTTGTTTGCGATGCGAGGCGGCACCATGCCCGATGGGCGCACCCTGCCGGTCCGGCCCGGCCCGGCCATATCCTTCGAGTTCTTCCCGCCCAAGAGCGAGGCCATGGAAGAGCGGCTGTGGGATTCCATCTCCCGGCTGGCGCCGCTCGACCCGCTCTATGTGTCGGTGACGTATGGGGCGGGCGGCTCGACGCGTGACCGGACGCACCGCACGGTGCGCCGCATCGTGGAAGAGACGGCTCTCAAACCCGCAGCCCATCTGACCTGTGTGGATGCGCGCTGCGAGGAGGTCGACGAGGTCATCCGTGATTACTGGGCGGCGGGCGTGCGCCATATCGTGGCGCTGCGCGGCGATCCGCCCAGCGGGGTTGGTGATCGTTATGAGCCGTTCGATGGCGGCTACGCCAATGCAGCGGAGCTGGCGGCTGGCATCCGCGCAGTGGGCGATTTCGAGGTGTCGGTCGGCTGCTATCCGGAAAAGCACCCTGAAAGCGCGAGCTTCGACCACGATATAGATCTCTTGAAAGCCAAGATCGACAATGGCGCAACGCGCGCCATCACCCAGTTCTTCTTCGATGCGGATGTGTATTTCCGCTATCTGGACCGGGTGCGCAAAGCGGGCATCGATATTCCCATCGTGCCGGGTATCATGATGCAGTCCAACTTTGCCGGGCTGGTGCGCATGGCGGGCCTGTGTGGCGCTTCGATCCCGGCCCGCCTGTTTGACCTTTTCGACGGGCTGGAAAGCGATCCCGGCACGCGTGAGCTTCTCACCGCCAATGTGGTCGCTGATCTGTGCCATGATCTGTGCGACCAGGGCGTTGACCAGCTCCACTTCTACACCCTGAACCGGGCCGAGCTGGCGCTGGCGACCTGCCGGCTGCTGGGCGTGCGTCCGGTGGAAATGGCGGCCTGATCCCATGAGTTTTGACCGGAAATCGCGCCTTGAGGCGCTCGAAGCGGAATCGCAAAAGCGCATCCTCGTGCTGGATGGTGCCATGGGCACGATGATCCAGCGCCTGAAACCGTCCGAGGAGGATTACCGGGGCGAGCGGTTTGCCGATTGGGGCAAGGCGCTCAAGGGCAATAACGATCTTCTGAACCTCACCAGGCCCGATGCGATACGCGATATTCACGTGGCCTATTTCGAGGCGGGCGCGGACCTGATCGAGACCAACACATTCTCGGCCACGACCATCGCCCAGGCCGACTACGAGATGGAAGAGCTTGCCGCCGAGATCGCCCGCGAAGGCGCGCGCCAGACGGTCTTCAAGCCAGGCCACGCGCTTCTGCCAGTGGGAACGGGCGCTGCGCACACCCTCGGTCAGCCGCCAGGCCCAGAGCGCAGTCGCCACGGCAAAACCCACCGCTCCGCCGGTAACGATCAACGTTGCCAGCTGTGCCGGCTCGGTGGCCATCATGGCATGCCCCCTTCACTGCGCGGCCACGGCAAACAGACACGTGGCCATTGCGTGTCGGTGCGGCCGGACGAATCAGCAGTTTAACGGAAGGTGAATCCCGGCGCGAGAACAGGATATCAGCGTATGCGCACCTGTCCGAGCACAAACTCGAACATCACCGTGCAGCCGGTCAGGTGGGCACCTTCACCCAGCGCGGCGAATCGCCAGGCCTGCACCGCACGGCGGGCCTCCCGGTCGAAGAACCGGCCGGGCACACCTTGCGCGATGCGCACATTCTCCACCGCCCCGGACTGGGCGACGTCGAACTGGACGATGGACCAGCCCTGCTCGCCGCGCGCCCAGCCCCGCGCCGGATAGTCCGGCAGCGGTGCATGCACGGCGCTGAGTGGCTCGCCCTGACACCCCTCGCTAGGGGCAATGCGCGCAATATTGGGCATGAGCGGCATTTGCGATTGCGGCATGAACGGTCCGCGCGCACGCGGATCGGCAACAGGTGCCGGCACGGACACGCAAGCCGGCAGAAGGGTTGCAAGAGCCGCAAGGGCAAGAAGCGGAGTGCTGCGCATGGCGGTCAGACTAGCCGGTCGGGGCCGTCCTGCCAGCGCCCTTGCGCAGTGCGCGACAACCCGCTTGACATCATATAAGGACATCTTTATGTCCTGATCTTGCGCCGATTTGAGCTTCAGCTTGCGGGCGCGGAACAAATGCAGCTAAAGCGAAGCAGGACAAGACATTCACCGCCCGACAGGGCGAAACCCGGTATCGTCCTGCATCCCTTTGCCATCGGCGCTGATGCATTTGCCTTTCCGCTCTCCCGCGTGACGGAAAGAAGAGTGGTACTGCCATGGCCCCCCTGGACAACGCCCCGAGCCTTTACATTCCTGCCGCCGTGCGCGGGCGGGCAATGCGCGCGGTTCTGCTGGGCTGCGGCACGGTAGGCAGCCAGCTCGCCGCCCGGCTGCCGCAGGGCGTGGCGATCGAGGCGATTGCCGTGCGCCGCTGGCGCGATCTCGGCAAGGGTGCCGTCCGGGTGCTCGACAATCTGGACGCCGCTCTGGACCTTGCGCCTGACCTGGTGATTGATGCCCTGCCGGGCTGCACGGAAGCCGAGACGGCGCTGGAGCGGGCGGTTCACGCAGGCGCGCATGTGGTATCGGCCAACAAGGCTGTCATAGCGCGCCGCCCCGATCTGGAGCGCGCGGCCAGGGAGAAGGGCCGTGCCTTTCTCTACAGCGCAGCTGTCGGCGGCGGGGTGCCGGTGCTGGAAACGGTCGGCGCGCTGACCGCCCGCGGCCGCGAGATCACGACGGTGAAGGGGGTGGTCAACGGTACCTCCAATTTCGTGCTCGACCGGCTTTCGAAGGGAGAACGCCTTGAAAGCGCGGTCAGCGCAGCGCAGGCAGCAGGCTTTGCCGAGGCCGACCCGAGCGCCGATCTCGACGGCGATGATGCGGCGGCCAAGCTCGTGCTGGTGGCGCGCGCAGCCTGGGGCATCGACATTGATCCGGATTCGATTGCCCGCCAGTCCATCCGTGATCTGGCCCCCGGTTTTGCCGCGAAGGCGGCCCGCGAGGGTCTGCGTATCCGCCAGGTCGGCCGCCTCGCCCGTGTCGGCGGGGGCGTCCATGCGGCGGTGCGGCTGGAAGCGGTCAGCGCCGACAGCGTGTTCTACCGGGTGGAGCGCGAGGGCAATGGTGTCGTCATTTCGCTGAAGGATGCGCCCGGCGTGATCCTCACCGGCAAGGGCGCAGGCGGCGTGCCGACGGCAGCCAGCATGGCCGGTGATCTGGTCCGGCTCGTTGCGGAACACGGCTGATGCGCGTGCCTGCCCTCGCCGCGGAGGAGGCGGACGGCGAACCTGCCTGTCTGTTCCCCATCCATGACCACATCACCACGCTGGAGCTCAGCTCGGGCGCGTTTGTCACAGCGAGGGGGCGTGTGTATGGCCCTGCCGGAGCCCCGGCTGTCATCGTGCTCGGCGGGATATCCGCGCACCGTTTCCTGCTGGGCGATCATGCCGAGCGGACAAGCTGGTGGCCGGGCATTGCCGGGCCGGGCCTGGCACTCGATCCGCTGCGCCATCAGCTTCTCGCATTTGATTTTCTGGCCGACGAGGTGCGCCCCTTTCCGCGCGTCGAGGATCAGGCCGAGGCCTTGCTGGCGCTGGCAGATGCCGCCGGCTTTGATACCTTTCAGATCGTCGGCGCCTCCTATGGCGGCACGATTGCGCTGGCGCTGGCGGCGCTGGCACCGGATCGCGTGACAGGCCTGCATGTGCTGTGCGCGGCGCATCGCCCCCATACGATGACAACCGCGCTGCGCGCGATACAGCGCGATATTGTCGAGTTCGGCCTGGCGCGCGGGGATGGCGCTGGCGGGGTGGATCTGGCCCGGCGCCTGGCCATGACCACCTACCGCACGCCCGAAGAGTTCCAGTCGCGGTTCGCCGATCCGGCACCCGGATCACCCGATGCGGCCGGGGTAGAGGCCTATCTCGCCGCACGCGGGGGCGACTACGCCGCGCGGACAAGCCCGCAGCGCTTCCTGGCCCTGTCCCGTTCCATGGATGCAGCGCGGATTGACCCATCGGCCATCCGCGCTCCCTTGCGCCTGCTCGCCCTTAAGGAAGACCGGCTGGTTCCGCTTGCCGATATAGAGGCGCTGGCAGCCTGCGTGCCCGGTGCGCAGCTGGTGCGCGCGTCCAGCCTTTACGGACATGACGGATTTCTCAAGGAGCGCGAAGCCGTCAGCCGGTTTCTGGAGGGGCTATGAGCCGCAAGACCGTGAACGAGGCCTTTGCCACCCGTGCGGCACGGGCAGGGATCAACGCCGATCCCGGCCATGGCGGCATCACGGCGCCGATCAATGTGGCTGCCACCTATGTCCGCACCGATCCGGCCATTGCCGGCCCGTTCGACTATGCGCGCACCAACGCGCCCTCACGTGCGGTTCTGGCAGACGCGATCGCCGGCCTGGAAGGGGCGGCGGGGGCCTGCCTGACGGCCTCGGGCATGGCGGCCATCGATCTGATCCTGAACCTCGTCCCTGCCGGCGCGCGCATCGTTGCCGCGCATGACTGCTATGGCGGCACGCAGCGCCTGTTCAATGCGCGCGCGCCCCAGCGCGGGTTCGAGATCGTCTATGCCGACGCCACGGACCTCGGCGCGCTGGAGATGGCGCTGGCGCCCGGCGCGGCGCTGCTCTTTCTGGAAACCCCGTCCAATCCGCGCCTGCGTATTACCGATATCGAGGCTGCCAGCGCTCTCGGTCACGCGGCCGGGGCAGTGGTGGCCGTGGACAACACGGTGCTCTCGCCCGCCATCCAGCGCCCGATCGCGCTGGGCGCCGACCTCGTCGTCAGCTCGCTGACCAAGATCATCAACGGCCATTCCGACATGGTGGGCGGAGTGGTGTGCGCCAGCGATACGGACCTGGTGGAACAGCTTGCCTGGTGGCTCAATGCGTCTGGCACCGGGCTTGGACCGTTTGATGCCTTCCTGGCCACACGGGGGCTTCGCACGCTGCCGCTGAGGGCGAAGGCACAGTCGGAGGCCGCGCTGGAGCTTGCCAGGCGCCTTTCGGCCCACGGCAAGGTGGTCCGCGTCGATTATCCCGGTCTTGCCGCGCACCCCGGCCATGCGCTCGCCACGCGCCAGCAGCAGGGCCTGTTCGGCCCGCTGGTCAGCCTGGAGATCAAGGGCGATCCGCGCGCGTTTCTGGCAGGCCTCGGCCTTTTCTCTCTCGCCCAGTCGCTGGGCGGGGTGGAGAGCCTGGTTTCGGTGCCAGCGCTAATGACCCACGCCTCCATGAGCGCTGCCGCGCGCGCCCATGCCGGCATCAGCGACTCGCTGATCCGCCTGTCGGTGGGTCTGGAGGATGTCGAGGATTTGTGGCGGGACCTGGATGCCGCCCTCGAGGGCGCCTAGCGCCGCCAGGTCAGCGAGAAGGCGGCGAAGTCCTCTGACGTGTCCCAGGACTGGGCTGGCAGGGACCAGCTGGTCTCGCGGCGCACATAGGCCAGCGACAGATCAACGCCCTGGACGCGCATGGCAATGCCGGCCTGCTGGTCGCCGACCATCGCATAGGGCTGCAAGGTGAGCGTCTCGCGTATATTGCGGCGGTCGCCGGGACGGTAGACGAGCGCCTGACGGTCGGCCCCGGCAAAGAACCACCAGCCGGCACCGGTGCTGTCATCATCGCTGACGAAATGGCCGACGCGCACCGAGGCGCCGAACTCGGTAGCGGAGCCTGCATCGCCCACGCTGAGGCCCGCGCGCGGGCGCAGGCCCACATCAAGCCCATCCATGCCGCCGGGGCTGTCGAAGCGGCCCTCATAGCGCAGCGCGACAGCGCGCCCGCGGGCCCGGCCCGCAGAATATCTCCAGGCCGGCATGTCGATCGCGGTGGGCGACAGCGCCGACACCACCCAGTCCGGCTCCTCGCTGTCAAACAGCGATACACTCAGCTGGCTGCCCCGGTTGGTGCGTGCGATCACGGTTTCCGGCGCGTGGAACGCCCCGAAGCTTTCCGGAGCGATGCCGCTGGCGGAGGCCGACAGGCCCGACTGGGCAATCGCGGACGCGCCGCCATGCTCGCCGTGCGTGTCTTCCGGCCCGCCGAGAGCCAGCCGCATGGAGGGCAGCGGGCCGGAGGACATTTCCTCAAGCAGGGGTGCGATGATCAGGGTGCTGGGATTGGCCGAATCGGCAGACTGCGCCTGCACCGCGCCTTGCAGTGCCAGCGCCGAGGCCCCGGCACAGGCCGCAAGGCGCGCAATCGCTGCAGCAGAGCTGCAGGTTGCGCGTGCGCAAGGCTGTGCAATGGTCGTCGGGGCGGTCACGATGATGCACTCCAGTGCCGGTTTCGTCACCCAATTACGCATAGCTTTGTATCAGGTTCCGGGCCTGCTCCGCCAGAGGATTCGCGATAGCGTTTAATTGTACGTAAAGCCCGATGCAGCCGGGCAACGCCGGGAGGGGGTTCCGCCTCCCGGCGCGCGCATGCTGGTGGCGCCGTGTCTGCCTTATTGGCAGGCAAGACACTCTTCGTACTCGGTCTTGGCCGCGGACTTCATGGAGCTTTCCATGCCGTCCTTGTCCTCCGAGCCGGCAAAGGCGGTGCGCTGGACCGATTTCGAGCGGCAGTAATAGAGCGACTTGATGCCCCGCTCCCACGCCGTCCAGTGCAGCATGTGCAGGTCCCACTTATCGACATTGCCCGGCAGGAAGATGTTCAGTGACTGGGCCTGGCAGATAAAGGGCGTGCGGTCGGCGGCATGCTCGATCACCCAGCGCTGGTCCAGCTCGAATGCTGTCTTGAACACGTCCTTCTCGTCCTGGGTGAGGGCGTCGAGATGCTGGACCGAGCCTTCATGCTCGATGATGGAGTTCCAGGTGGCCTGGGTGTTCAGCCCCTTGTCGTCGAGCAGTTTTTCCAGATACGGGTTCTTGACCGTGAAGGAGCCCGACAGGGTCTTGTGGGTGTAGACATTGGCCGGGATCGGTTCGATGCCGGCACTGGTGCCACCGCAAATGATCGAGATCGATGCGGTCGGCGCGATCGCAAGCTTGTGGGAGAAGCGTGCCTTGACGCCGCTCTCTGCCGCATCCGGGCAGGCACCGCGCTCTTCGGCAAGCTTGACCGAGGCGCGGTCCGCGCCCTGACGCAAATGCTTGAACAGCTTGCGGTTCCAGCTCGCCGCCATCGCGGACTCAAACGGAATGTTCAGAGCCTGCAGGAAGGAGTGGAAGCCCATAAGCCCGAGACCGACAGACCGTTCGCGCCAGGCCGAATAGGTGGCGCGGTCCATCTCGTCGGGCGCGCGGTCGATGAAGTCCTGCAGCACGTTGTCGAGGAAGCGGAACAGATCCTCGATGAAGAGCGGTTCGTCCTTCCACTCGAGGAATTTCTCTGCGTTGACCGAGGACAGGCAGCACACCGCCGTGCGGTCGCGGCCCAGATGGTCGACGCCCGTCGGCAGCATGATTTCCGAGCACAGGTTGGACTGGCGCACTTTCAGGCCCAGCTTCTTCTGGAATACCGGCAGCGCGTTGTTCACCGTGTCGGAATAGATGATGTAGGGCTCGCCGGTCTGCAGGCGCAGCTCGAGGATTTTCTGCCACAGCTTGCGCGCGGAGATGGATTTCACCACTTCGCCGGATTTCGGCGAGATGAGCGGGAAGTCCGCATCTTCGCGCACGGCCACCATGAACTCGTCGGTGATGTTGAGGCCGTGATGGAGGTTGAGGCTCTTGCGGTTGAAATCGCCTGAGGGTTTGCGGATCTCGAGGAATTCCTCGATTTCCGGGTGGTGGATGTCGAGATAGACGGCGGCCGAACCACGGCGCAGCGAACCTTGGGAAATCGCAAGGGTCAGCGAATCCATCACGCGGATGAAGGGAATGATGCCGGAGGTCTGCCCGTTCTGGCCGACCTTCTCGCCGATGGAGCGCACATGGCCCCAATAGGTGCCGATGCCGCCGCCATTGGAGGCCAGCCACACATTCTCCGTCCAGGTGGCCACGATATCGTCCAGCGAATCGCCCACCGAGTTGAGGAAGCAGGAGATGGGCAGGCCGCGCTCGGCGCCGCCATTGGACAGGACCGGGGTCGCCGGCATGAACCAGAGCCGCGACATGTAGTCATAAAGGCGCTGGGCATGGGCGGTATCGTCGGCATAGGCGCTGGCGGCGCGCGCAAACATGTCCTGATAGCTTTCGCCGGGCAGGAGATAGCGGTCGACCAGCGTCTTCTTGCCGAAATCGGTGAGCAGCGCATCACGCGAAGAATCGGTTTTCACGCTCTCCACAAGGCGCAGCGTGACGGCTTTCGGCTTGCCTCGCCGCGAGCGCTCAAGCCCTTGCGTGGCGGTGCCGGACATCGGTGCTGAGTCAAACGGCGTCATGGTGCAAACCGCTCCTTCGTGCAGGGCGCAAAAATCCGTGGCGCAGGGCCGGGACGCGCGCGCTGCCTTAACAAAACCTATACATGCTGTGTGGCTTCCCCCGGAAACCGCAACATATAGTGCTAAGGGTCTCGGCTAGCGTCAACGGCCCAAAGGCGCCTCAGACCAATTTTTTGGTAAACAAACTCCTAACACACCGCCGTCCGTATCCGGACTCTTTAACGCTTTCGGGGCGATAGGCCTGCTGCGATTAAATGTGGAAAGCTGGCGGTCTCCCGCCAGCCGCCTCACCCCAGATTCAGCAGTTCAGGGTCGCCGCCCTGGGCTGCGATATTGACCGTGACCGTGCGCTCGGCGGCGAAACGGTAGAGATAGTGCGGTCCCCCGGCCTTCGGGCCGGTGCCGGACAGGCCCTCGCCGCCGAAGGGCTGCACGCCGACGACCGCGCCGATCATGTTCCGGTTCACATAGGTGTTGCCCGCCGGAACGGCCTCGCGCACCGAATCAAGGAAGCGCTGGAGGCGCGAATGCACGCCGAGCGTCAGCCCGTAGCCCTTGCCTGCGAGCTGGGCGGCGAGCTTTGGCAGGTCGGAGCGCTTGTAGCGGATGACATGCAGGATCGGGCCGAACACTTCGCGGTCCATCCCGTCGAGCGAGGCGAGTTCCACCATCAGCGGAGCAAAGTAATGCCCCTTCGCCTTGAGCTCATCGCCGAGCGGCGCACGGTGCAGGATGGTGGCTTCGCGTGCCATGCGCTCCGCGTGGGCGTTCAGCATGTCCAGCGCCTCGGTATCAATCACCGGCCCGACATCGGTGGCAGGGTCGGCAGGCTCGCCAAGGGTCAGCGCATCCATTGCGCCCTTGAGGGCCTCGATCGTCTGGTCGGCGGTCTCGCGCGGCAGGAAGATCAGGCGCAGGGCCGAGCAGCGCTGGCCGGCGGAGCCGAAGGCGGAGATCACCGCATCGTCCACCACCTGCTCCTTCAGGGCGGAGGTGTCGACGAACATGGCGTTGAGCCCGCCCGTCTCCGCGATGAGCGGCAGGATCGCTCCGTCCCGCTGTGCCAGCGTGCGGTTGATGATGCGGGCCACTTCGGTTGAGCCGGTGAAGGCCACACCGGCCAGCAGCGGGTGGCCGGTCATCAGCGCGCCCACCTTGCCGTCGCCCGGCACCAGCTGGACGACATCCTTTGGCAGGCCCGCCTTCTGGAACAGGCGGACCGCCTCGAACGCCACCAGCGGCGTCTGCTCGGCCGGTTTGGCGACCACGGTATTTCCGGCTGCCAGGGCGGCAGCGACCTGGCCCACAAAAATCGCCAGCGGGAAGTTCCACGGGCTGATGCAGGCAAACACGCCGCGTCCGCGCAGTTCGAGATGGTTGGTTTCCCCTGCCGGGCCGGGCAGGCGGTCGGCATGGCCGAACTTGGTTTCGGCCTCGGCGGCGTAATAGCGCAGGAAATCGACTGCCTCGCGCACTTCGGCGACGCCATCATTCAAGGTCTTGCCGGCTTCGCGCGACAGAATCGCCATGAAGCGTTCCGTGTCGGTCTCCAGAGCGTCGGCCAGCTTGCGCAGGATCGCGGCGCGGGCCGGCCCGCCCTCCCGGTCCCACGCGTCGAACGCCTTGTGGGCGGCGGTGAAGGCCGCGTCCACCATGCCGGCATCGGCTTCGGTCACCGTGCTGACGATCCGGGCAGTGTCGGCAGGGCTCGCCTGCTCGCGTGCCTCTCCTGCTTTCACCTTGCCGGACAGGATCGGGCCGCAGGCGTAGGGCATGGCCTTGTCAAACCGCATCTGTGCATCTGCCAGCATGTCGCGAACGCCTTTCTGAGAGAGGTCAACGCCCGCCGAATTGTCCCGATGGGGACCGTACAGGCGCGGCGGGGCGGGAATGAAGGGATGACGGTCCATGCTGTCGGCGCCTTCAAACGGCCCGCGCGCCACGTCGGCGGCTGGAACGTCAGGGTCCAGGAAGGAATGGACAAAGGAGGTGTTGGCCCCGTTCTCCAGCAGGCGGCGCACCAGATAGGGCAACAGGTCTTCATGGCTGCCCACCGGCGCATACACCCGCACCGGGCGCAGGGGGAAGGCGCTGGCGGCGGCATTGTAGAGTGGCTCGCCCATCCCGTGCAGGCGCTGGAACTCGTAGGCCTCATTGCCCAGCTCTGCCGCGATCTCGCGTACGGCGCACAGCGAATGCGCGTTATGGGTGGCAAACTGGGGATAGATGGTATCCGGCTCGGCCAGCATCACCCGCGCGCAGGCAAGATAATTGAGGTCGGTTGCCGACTTGGTGGTCCAGACCGGAAAGTCGGGCCAGCCATTCATCTGCGAAAACTTCACTTCGGTGTCCCAGTAGGCACCCTTGACGAGGCGCACCATCAGCCGGCGGCCGCTGGCACGGCCCAGCGCGGCGAGCTTCTCGATGACGGCGCGCGCACGCTTCTGGTAGCCCTGTACGGCGAGGCCCAGCCCGTTCCAGCCTGCAAGCGAGGGCTCATGGGCAAGCCGCTCGAGGATCATCAGCTGCAGGACGAGCCGGTCGGACTCCTCGGCATCCAGGCAGAAGCCGATATTGGCGGCCCTGGCGGCCTCGGCCTGCTCCAGCACTTTGGGATAAAGCTCACGCCAGATCGCATCGATCTTGAAGATGGTATAGCGCGGGTGCAGCGCCGACAGCTTCACCGACACGCCGTCCACGGTTTCCACCGGCCCGTCCTGACGGGCTTTGGCCACCGCTGCAATCGCGTCCATGTAACGGGTGTGGTAGCGCGCCGCATCCGCGTGCGTGCGCGCGCCTTCGCCCAGCATGTCGAACGAGAAGAGCGGGAAATGCCCCTCGGGCACTTTCCAGGCATGGCCGCGCCTGATGGCGGCATTGATCGTGCGGCCCAGCACGAACTGCTCGCCCAGAATGCGCATGGCCTGCCGGGTGGCGGTGCGGATGACCGGCTCGCCCAGCCGCCCTGCAATCGCGCGGAAATACCCGCCGGGATCCTTGCGCGCTTCCGGGTCCACATCCATCAGGGAGCCCGACATCATCAGGCCCAGGGTGGAGGCGTTGACCAGCCAGTTCTCCGACTTCCAGGCATGCTCGCCCCAGGAACCCGAACCGATCTTCTCGGCAATCAGCGCGTCCGCGGTTTTCGCGTCCGGCACGCGCAAAAGGGCTTCTGCCAGACACATCAGGGCGAGGCCTTCCTTGTTCGACAGGCCAAACTCCTGAAGGAAGGATTCCATGAGGCCGGTGCGCGTCTTCGCCGCGCGGGCGCGCTCCACCAGGTCGATTGCGGCGGCAGAGACCCGGGCGCGCGCCGCGCCATCAAGTCCGGCCTGCGCGTTCAGCGCCCGTACGGCCTCGCTTTCGGAGGCGAACTTCAGGGCGTCGATCGCGTTCCAGTCGATGCCGGTGGATTTCGAATTCGCGTGGGTCATCCAGGTTCCCGTCCTCGTGGCCAGACAGGCGCGACATTGGCCACAACGCGAACGGGCAGGCAAGACCACAGCACCGTTACCCTTCGCTTGGCGGGAAAAACGCGTTATGAGCACCGGCTCTGAACCCTTGAACGGGCTGCCCGCGTGCAGGCCGGGCCGATCTGAAGAGGCGTGTACATGGATATTTCGCCGCTGCGCATCCTGCTGGTGACGGACGCCTGGGAGCCGCAGGTCAATGGCGTGGTGCGCACCCTTTCGCGCACGGTGGAGGAGTGCCGGGCCATGGGCCACGAGGTGGAGGTCATCCATCCCGGCCTCGGCTTCAAGACCATTCCCCTGCCGACCTATCCCGACATCAAGCTGGCGCTGGGTGCGCGCGATGATCTCGAAGCGCGTTTCCGCGCCTTCGAGCCGGAAGCGATCCACATCTCCACCGAAGGCACGCTCGGCCATGTGGCGCGGCGCATCTGCCTGTCGTGGAAGCTGCCTTTCACGACGAGCTATCACACCCAGTTTCCCGAGTATGTGCACGCGCGCTTTCCCTTCGTGCCGCTGGCAGCGGGCTATGCCTTCATGCGCCGTTTCCACAATGCGGGCAACGGCATCATGGTCGCCACCGAGACGATGCGGGCCGGCCTCGTCAAGCGCGGCTTCAACAATCTCGTGCCATGGTCGCGCGGGGTCGACACCGACCAGTTCCGCCCCGATCTGCGCGGGATTGATGGCGGAGTATACAAGGACCTGCCAAAGCCCGTCTTCGCCTATGTCGGCCGCGTGGCGGTGGAGAAGAATATCGAGGCCTTCCTCAAGCTCGACCTGCCGGGCTCCAAGGTCGTGGTGGGGCCGGGTCCGCAGCTGGAAGAGCTCAAACGCAAGTACAAGGACGTGCATTTCACCGGCGGCAAGGCCGGCGAGGAACTGGCGCGCCATTTTGCCGATGCCGACGTGTTCGTCTTCCCGAGCTTTACCGACACGTTCGGGCTGGTGATCCTGGAAGCGATGGCCTGCGGCACGCCGGTGGCGGCCTTCATCGCGCCTGGCCCGCGCGACATCATCCCCGGTTCGAAGGCCGGTGTGGTGTCAGACGATCTGCGCGAGGCCTGCCTGCAGGCGCTGGAGCTTAACCGCGAGGACGCCCGCGCCTTTGCCGAGCAGAACTCCTGGCGTGCCTGCACCGAGCAGTTCGTCGCCAACCTGAAGCCCCAGCCCCGCCCGGAACGCAAACGCTTCTGGCGGCGCCTGCGGCGCTTGAGGCGGAACAAGGTGTAGGATCGCTCAGCGCTGCCGCTTCCCCGTTTTCAGCTTGTGCTGCCGGAGCTGTTCCAGCATGCCGGAGCGGATATCTTCGTAGAGCCCCTTGGGAAGACGCCCATACGCCCAGTCCTTGCCGGGCCTGGCCGGAATGATGCCTGCATCATCCCACGAGACCGCGTTGGCCTCGCCTGTCACCACGTAGCTGGGTCCGTCATCCAGTCCGAGATGGATGCTGACAGCGGCGGGTATGCAGATTGCGTCTGATTGCATTGCTGGTGAGCTGTGCGTCACAGGCACCAGCAGCACCTCGGTCTTGCCGTCAGCGTTCCGGACAATCGCGGTGACCACTACACAGGGCCGGTCCTTGCTGCCTTCTCCCTGACCTTTCTCGCGCTCGTGCGACCACAGAAAGTCATATCGGATGACAAGGCCCGGTACCGGCTCAGGCTTTGTCACCGGAATCGGTCTTCAGCAGTGCTTCCAGCCGGGGATCAGCATCGCCGTATTCCGCGCCGGCGAGCGCCTCGGCCCAATCGTCCGGCAGCGCTTGCGTGGGATGGTTCTGGCGGGTGTCGCGCGCTTTCAGGCGCTCATACTCATCGATATCGATCAGTACGCGGGCCGTGCGCCGGTGCTTGGTGATGAAGACCGGGTCTTTTGCCGACTGCTCGATATAGAGCCCGGCACGGGTCTGGAACTCGGTAGCCGTCACGCAAATCTTGCTCATGTCGCCAACGCCTCCGCTCTCATGTGGAGATAATAGCTATTTTCGGTAAAATACGCAAATCGCTAACGCGCGAGCCTTACCCGCGTCATGCCTTCCCGGCCCAGGCGCTGGATCGCCTGATCCACGCTCTCATCGGGTCCCGGCACCAGGTCCGCATCGAAGATGTTGGGGCGCCGGTCCTGCTGGACGAGCGGCAGGCCGGTGCGCACGCGGGTGAAAAAGCCGGCATTGAGCGTATCACCGGCCGCCTGCCGGACGCCTTCGATCACGGTGATGCCCGCCGCGCGCAGCATCGCCACGCCCCGGCCAGATACGCGCGGATCAGGATCCCCGGACGCGATGTAAACACGCGCCACACCCGCACTGATGAGTGCCTCGGCGCAGGGCGGCGTCTGGCCATGATGGGAGCAGGGCTCCAGCGTCACATAGACGTCGGCGCCGCGTGCGGCTTCCCCGGCGCTCTCAAGCGCCTGCGCCTCGGCGTGCGGGCGTCCGCCCGGCGCGGTGACAGCCGTGGCGATCACACGGCCGTCCCTTGCGATCACGCAGCCGACCGACGGGTTCGGCGCGGTTGTGCCGAGCCCGGTGAAGGCGAGCGCCAGCGCCACATCCATGAGGCGCAGATCGGTGTGTGTTACCCCTTCGGACATGGCGGCAGCGCCTCGGCGCGCTCGGTGTCCAGGTAGCGCGCCGCCAGGGGCGTGAGGCCGTCCAGCTCGATCAGCAGCGGATTGCCGGTCGGCACCTCCACTTTCAGGATGTCGCTGTCGCTGACCTGGAAAAGGATCTTCACCAGCGCACGCAGCGAATTGCCGTGCGCGGAAATGAGAACGCTTTCGCCGCCCAGAAGGCGCGGGGCGACCAGGGCGCGGAAGCACTCATCCACGCGCGCAAGCGTGTCCTTGAGGCTTTCGGTTCCGGGCAGTACGGCCGGATCAAGATGCGAATAACGTTCTTCATGCGCGGGATGGCGCGGATCGGCCCGGTCCAGGGGCGGCGGCGGAATGTCGAACGAGCGCCGCCAGACGAGTACCTGATCCTCGCCATGCGCGGCGACGGTCTCGGCCTTGTCCAGTCCGGTCAGCGCGCCGTAATGGCGCTCGTTGAGCCGCCAGTCCGGCATCACCGGGATCCAAAGCCGGTCGAGCGTATCAAGACCCAGATGCGCGGTGCGGATGGCGCGGCGCAGATAGCTCGTGAACGCGATATCCGGCGCGAAGCCTGCCTGCTTCATGAGCGTACCGCCCCGGCGGGCCTCCGCCTCGCCGCGCTCGGTCAGGTCCACATCAACCCAGCCGGTGAACCGGTTTTCCAGATTCCACTGGCTCTGACCGTGGCGGGTAAGGACAAGACGTGTCATCGAAGGGCTCCGGGCGGATCTGCGCTGTGAGACCGGGCAATAGCGCGGCGATGCGCGTTTGGCCACTCTTCCCGGTGGCGCGCTGTCACAAAGCTCACACCCGTTCCGCGATTTTGCTGGGGGAAACTGGCTCGGGCCTTGCATATTTGCCGCAAGCGCGCACACTACAACCTTACGAGGGGGAGTGCGGGCTGCCGACCGAACCGCATGTCTAGAGAGGCGCGGCTGCACCGCGCCCGTCAATGAGTGGGGGGTTTTGGGAATGATTAGAACTATTGTGACCCCGGCAAACGGGGACGAAGCTGCGCTTCTGGACCGTCTGGTAGCCAGCTTCACCGAGGAACTGGCCGCGCGTACGACCGAATGCATGTTTTATATGAGCGAGCCGGGCAGCGCCGCCGGGACCCGCATCATCGAGACGGAGACCCAGGAAACGCTTGACCGCTTCCTGTCATCTGTCGCCAGCCATATCGGAAATCACGCTTTCTGATGCTGGCCAGCGCGTATCTGCGCTGCTAAAGCCTCAACGCAAGTGAGCGGTTGCGGCGCATCCTGATGCGCACTGTTGCCTGTCCCGAGCGCATTGAGATTGAATTTCCCCTCATGTCTGACACGCCAAGTCCTGCCCGTCCGTCCATCCGTCTCGATACGGCGCGTATTCTGGACGCCATGCGCCGGACAGCCCGTATCGAACGCGAAGGCCTTGCGGCGCTGGAGGAGGCGTTTGACGAACGCGCGGTCGGCGTGGTGAGCCTTCTGGCCACCCTCAAGGGCCGGCTTATCTGCGCAGGCGTGGGCAAGTCGGGCCATGTCGCGCGCAAGATCGCGGCGACCCTGGCTTCCACCGGCACGCCGGCCCAGTACGTCCATCCGGCCGAGGCCAGCCATGGTGATCTCGGCATGATCACCTCCAGCGACGCGGTTCTGGCCTTGTCCAAATCGGGCGAAACGCGTGAACTGGGCGACCTCACGGCGTATTGCCGCCGCTTCGCCGTGCCGCTGATCGCCTTGACCGCAGGCGCAACGAGCGCGCTGGCAAGGGCAAGCGATCATCTTCTGCTGGTGCCTGATGCACCCGAAGCTGCCGGCGAGACGCGCGCGCCCACCACTTCAACCACGCTGATGATGGCCTATGGCGACGCATTGGCCGTGGCCCTGATCGAGGCGCGAGGATTTACCGCGTCCGATTTCGCGACCTTCCATCCCGGCGGCACGCTGGGCGCGGCCTTCCTCAAGGCCGGCGATCTGATGCATGCCGACATGCCGCTGGTGGCCGAAGGCACCCCAATGTCGGATGCGCTGATCGTGATGAGTTCCAAGGGATTCGGTTGTGTGGGCATTACAAGGGGCGGTGTGCTCACGGGCATCATCACGGACGGCGATCTGCGCCGTCACATGAGCCCGGAACTGACCGGCCTGCCGGTGGAGGCCATCATGACGGCCAACCCGAAAAGCGTGGCGCCCAGTGATCTTGCCGCTGATGCGCTGCGCCTGATGACCGCCGGCGACCACAAGATATTGTCGGTCTTCGTCTGTGACGAAACCCGCAAGCCCCTCGGCCTGCTACACATCCACGATCTCCTGCGCGCCGGGCTGAGCTAGCGCGCGGCCGCACCCCGCAAGACCCCATTTCCTGCTCACGAGGCCTGCCATGACCGACACCCACCGCCCCAGTGCCGATCTGAAACCCAATAGCTGGGATTTCGAGACCCGTGCGCTGGTGAAGCCGACCGGCTTTCGCGAATACGATGCGCGCTGGTGGTTCGGACATCCCGGCTCCGACAAGGCACCGGAACTCAATCTCTATGGCGTGCAGGCGCTGGGGCTGGGGCTGGGCACGCTGATCCACGAGCTGGGCATCACGCCGCGTATCGTGACCGGCCACGATTTCCGCAGCTATTCGCTGTCGGTCAAGCAGGCGCTGGAAGTCGGCCTGATGCAGGCGGGCGTGACGGTTCACGATATCGGTCTGGCGCTGTCGCCCATGGCGTATTTTGCCCAGTTCGACCTGGATATTCCGGCCGTCGCCATGGTCACGGCCAGCCATAATTCCAACGGCTGGACGGGCGTGAAGATGGGCGTGGAGCGTCCGCTCACCTTTGGCCCCGAGGAGATGGGGCGGCTGAAGACAATCGTGCTGGAAGGGCTCGGCAAGCCCCGCGCAGGCGGCGGCTATGTCCGTGAAGAGGGCCTGCGCGAGCGCTATATCGCCGATCTGGTGGGCGGCTTCAAAGCAAGGCGGAAGCTGAAGGTCGTCGCTGCCTGCGGCAACGGGACGGCGGGCGCATTTGCCCCGCAGGCGCTCGAAGCGATGGGCGTCGAGGTGATCGCGCTGGACTGCGAGCTCGATCATACCTTCCCGCGCTATAATCCGAACCCGGAAGACATGAAGATGCTGCACGTGCTGGCCGATGCCGTGCGCGAACACAAGGCCGATGTCGGCCTTGCCTTTGATGGCGATGGCGACCGCTGTGGTGTCGTTGACAATGAGGGCGACGAGATTTTCGCGGACAAGGTCGGCCTCATGCTCGCGCGTGACCTGTCGGCGCAGTACAAGGACGCGACTTTCGTGGTCGATGTGAAATCGACCGGGCTTTACGCCACCGATCCGGTGCTCAAAGCCAATGGCGCGAAGACCGATTACTTCAAGACCGGCCATTCCTACATCAAGCGCCGCTCTCACCAGCTGGGCGCGCTGGCGGGTTTCGAGAAGTCCGGCCACTTCTTCCTGCAGCCCCCCGTGGGCAAGGGCTATGATTGCGGGCTGACGGCGGCGCGCTGCGTCATCGCCATGCTGGACAATAATCCCGCCAGCTCGATGGCCGATCTGAAACGCGCCCTGCCGGTCAGCTATGGCTCGCCGACCATGTCGCCGGCCTGTACTGACGAGGTGAAGTATGGCGTGGTGGACCGGATCATCGCCAGCTTCGAGGACAAGAAGGCGAAGGGCACGAAGGTGGCGGGCCGCGAGATTGTCGATGTGAACACCGTCAATGGCGTGCGCTTCACCTTTGCCGATGGCGCGTGGGGGCTGATCCGGGCCTCCTCCAACACGCCCAACCTGGTGGTGGTGGTGGAGAGCCTGGCCTCGAAAGAGGATGTCAGCGCCATCTTTGCCGCCATCAAGGCCGAACTGGCGAACTACAGCGAAGTCGGCGCCTTCGACCAGGAAGTCTGACGCGGCGGGCCGGCGGAGGCGCTCAGGACATGAAGATACTGGTCACGGGCGGGGCAGGGTTCATCGGATCGGCGGTCGTGCGCATGGCCGTGGCGCGCGGTCACGCGGTCATCAATCTTGATGCGCTCACCTACGCGGCGTGCCTGTACAATGTTGCGTCCGTAGCCGCATCTCCGCTCTACGCCTTCGAGCACGCCGACATCCGTGACCGGGCGGCGCTGGAGCGGATTTTCGATGCGCACCAGCCGGACGCCGTGATGCATCTGGCGGCCGAGAGCCATGTCGACCGCTCGATCGACGGCCCGGCCGATTTCATCGGGACCAACATAAACGGCACGTTCAACCTGCTCGAGGCGGCCCGCAAATACTGGAGCGGCAAGGGCAGGCCAGAGCATTTCCGGTTCCACCACATCTCCACCGACGAGGTATATGGCTCGCTGCCCGCCGACCCGGCAGTGAAGTTCACCGAAGACACGCGCTATGACCCGCGCTCGCCCTATTCGGCCTCCAAGGCGGCAGCCGACCATCTGGTGCGCGCCTGGCACGAGACCTACGGCCTGCCGGTCGTGCTGACCAATTGCTCGAACAATTACGGGCCGTATCACTTCCCCGAAAAGCTGATCCCGCTGATGATCATCAAGGCGCTGGCAGGGGAAACCCTGCCCATTTACGGCGATGGTTCGAATGTGCGTGACTGGCTTTATGTCGAAGACCACGCCGAAGCGCTGCTGACCGTACTGCAGCACGGCGCCACGGGCCGGTCCTACAATATAGGCGGCAATAGCGAGCGCACCAATCTGGAGCTGGTGCAGGCCCTGTGCGCGGTGCTGGATGACTTGCGCCCCTCAACGCAGCCCTATGCTGGCCTCATCCGCTTTGTTGAGGACCGGCCGGGTCACGACAAGCGCTATGCCATCGATGCGAGCCGGATAGGCGATGAACTTGGCTGGAGCCCGTCAGTGCCGCTGGAAGAGGGGCTGCGCCTTACTGTCAAATGGTACCTAGCCAACGAAGCCTGGTGGCGGCCTCTGATCGGCCGCAAGGGTACAGGCTCGCGTCTGGGCAGAGGCGCCTGAATGCACAGACTATGATTGACGGGCACGGGATCGAGCTGGATACAAGGCGCCCACACAGGATCCGAACGGGAACAAAACAGTGACAGAGCGCAAGGGTATCATACTGGCTGGCGGGTCAGGCGCTCGCCTTTATCCGGTCACGGCTGCGGTGTCCAAACAGCTTCTGCCGGTCTATGACAAGCCGATGATCTACTATCCGTTATCGGTCGTCATGCTGGCGGGCGTGCGAGAGATCGCGGTCATCACCACCCCGCACGATCAGCCGCAATTCCAAGCACTGCTGGGCGACGGCAGCCAGTGGGGTATCCAGCTGAGCTATATTGTCCAGCCTTCTCCGGATGGTCTGGCGCAAGCCTACCTTCTGGCCGAGGATTATCTCGCCGGCGCTTCCTCGGTCATGGTACTCGGCGACAATATCTTCTTCGGCCAGGGCATGACAGAACTCCTCCAGTCAGCAAGCAAACGCCGCGAAGGCGGAACCGTTTTCGGCTATCAGGTTGCTGATCCGGAACGTTACGGTGTGGTCGCTTTTGATGCAGAGGGACGCGCCATAGAGATTGTCGAAAAGCCTGCTGTCCCGCCGTCAAACTTTGCCGTCACGGGCCTCTATTTTCTGGACGGCCAGGCGCCAAAGCGTGCCAGGCAAGTCCGCCCGTCTGCGCGCGGCGAGCTGGAGATCACCAGCCTCTTACAGGTGTATCTTGATGCGGGGGAACTGAACGTTGAGACCATGGGAGCGGGCTATGCTTGGCTCGACACGGGTACGCCCGACAGCCTGCTGCAGGCTGCACAGTTTGTCGCTGCCCTCGAACGCCGGCAGGGGTCCAAGATTGCCTGTCTGGAGGAGGTGGCCTTCCGACAGCAATTCATCGATCACGCGTCGCTGCGCGCGCGTTCCGCACAGCTCGGCAAAAGTGATTATGCGGACTACGTTCGGCGGTTGGCGGGCAAACTTGCGTAATTTCATCAGGCAGATGCCTGAAGTGCAGACAACGAAACAGATTGTGATTCTCTCGGCGCGCGCGCCTGCTCCATGTTGCCCGGGAAATCACGCCCATTTCCGATACGCGCCGACTGATAGGACGAGAAATGCACTTCATTGATCTTCAGGCCCAATACGCCCGCATATCAGAGAGAGTAGACAGCAGGATCCTGTCGGCGGTCCGCAGCGGACGATATATTCTGGGCCCAGAAGTTCAGGAACTCGAGGCAGCGCTGGCCCGCTTCTGCGGCACATCTCACGCACTTGGCTGCGCTAACGGCACAGATGCGCTCGCTCTGGCTCTGATGGCTTGGGGGGTGCAGCCTGGTGACGCTGTGTTCTGCCCATCCTTTACCTTCACTGCAACGGCGGAAATTGTGCCCTGGCTTGGCGCCAGCCCCGTTTTCGTGGATATCGATCCGTATACTTACAACATGGATGCCGAGCATCTCGCGGCTTCGATCGAGATGGTGAAGGCTTCGGGAAAACTCAACCCTAAAGTCGTGATTGCGGTCGACCTTTTTGGTCAGCCTGCCAACTATCCGGCTATTTCAGAAATCGCACGCAATCACGATTTGAAGCTGATTGCGGACTCAGCTCAAGGCTTCGGGTGCACCCTGTACGGCCAGCATCCGTCGAGCTGGAGCGACATTACGACGACGTCCTTTTTCCCCGCCAAGCCGCTTGGCTGCTACGGCGACGGCGGTGCCATACTCACCAATGATGCGAGCCTGGCCGAACTGATGGAGTCCCTCGCGGTGCATGGAAAGGCTATGCCGCGCGACATAGCCGGGCGGCATTTCGATCATGATCCAAAATACTGGAATGTCCGTATCGGGATGAATTCCCGGCTTGACACGATTCAGGCCGCCATACTTCTTGAAAAGCTCGCCATTTTCCCGGACGAGATCGCAGCGCGCAATCGCATCGCTGCCCGGTACAGCGAGCACCTTGCGAACGTGGCCGTTAGCGTGCCAGAGGTCATATCTGGCGGTGTTTCCACCTGGGCCCAGTACACTATCGAACACACCAGGCGCGATGACTTGGCAGCGCATCTCAAGGCGAAAGGCATACCAACGGCTGTTTACTACCCGATACCCATACATCAGCAGGAGCCGTATGCGCATTTCCCTTCAGGTCCAGGGGGGCTGCCGGTCACCGAAGAGAAGGCAGGGCGCGTAATCTCGCTGCCCATGCACCCTTATCTCGAAGAAGATGCTCAGGATCTCATCATCAGGGCTATCAGGGATTTCTAGATCGCAGGGCGTGCGAGCGGTCTTTGCCGGGTCAGATCAGGTGCACGGCGTCGTATTACCGCGCTGCATCCGCGCAGATCGGTACCCCGTTTAGTTGCCAATGGAGAACAGGGTGACCTGCAACCGGATGGACCGGTTCGGTCCCAGATTGCCGATGACCAGATTTTCCTGATTATAGATGACGCGGATATCGGTGCATTCATCGCGATAGATCAGGCTCAGATCCTGCCGGCGGGTGATGCCGCGTTCCAGGTCACGATCGGCCCGGTAGCCCACATACCAGTTGTCAGTGACACGGAAATTGCCGCCAAAGCGAATTGACTCGCGCACCGGGGTGGCGACGGCCGCATCATCGACCAGCGAGTAGACGGCGTTGGCATTGATCCGCCAGAATGACAGCCGGGAAAAGGCATCGACCCGGTTCGCCTCTCCGGTAGTGCCGTCATAGCGCCCGTGCACGCCAACCTCGAACAGGCTTGCAAAGCGGACATTGAGCTGGGCAACCCAGTCGGACTCTTCCTGCACAAGTCCGGACCCCGGTGCGAAAGACGCATCGCCGTCCAGCCGGAAGCTGCGTCCAATAAAGACGTCCGTGTCGGGCAGATAGGGTGTCTTTGTACGGAAATTGGCCATAAGGCCGGTGTTGAGGTGGGTGCCTTCCTCCCATGCATCATACCCGTTGGAGCGGTTTCGCGAGAACAGGTTGGAAACATCGAGCTCAAGGTTGAGACTGTCTTCGCCCGGCGCGATCTCGTCAGCCGACAGGCCGGTTGAGGTCACCAGCTGGGCTCTTGGCGCCAGTATCACATCTCCCAGATTGCCCGGCCGGACGAAGGGCCATGAGACATCGACACCGGCATTGGCCATGGTGCGGGTGAGGCTGCGTGTCTCCAGCGTGCTGCCGTTCGCGTCGGTGATGGTGAAGTGATAGGCGTCGGCGCGCGCGCTGGCGAACGGCATGGCGCGAATGCCGCCCGCAAAGGTGAAATTGCGTGACCAATCCACCTCGCCGGTGGCCCGTCCGTAATCATTGCCTTCATCCCGGGTGAAGTAGACGGCCGATCCCCGCGCATTGGCAAATCCCGCATATTCGGGCAACGGGATACGGTAATTGGCTTCGATCATGGGTGCCACCAGAGGCAGCGCCCCATCAGGAACGTCCTCGCGCAAAGACTGGAATCTCATGGCCGACGCGTTGAAGAAATACTGGCGCGTCCGGCCGCGCAGATTCACTTCCGAGGGCAGGAGGCGGGCGTTCAGCTGGGCAAAATCGGAGCGCCTGTCCGCATCGCTGATCATGCTGTAGCGTTCAAGATAGAGAGGGTCGCTGGCGACCTGCACGTTGAAGCGCCACAACCATCCCGGGGCTATATTGAAGGCACCCGTGCCAACGATATGGCCGCGCAGGTCGCTTTCACCAAATCTCCCGTCCCGGTCGAATTCCTGCTCATAGGTCAGGCTGCCGCGCAGACGGATGGAGCCCGACCAGAACCGCTGCCGGTACTCATAGCGCAGGACAGGATTGTATCCGGTCATCACCATTGGCGTCAGGACGACGTCGCGGTGAGGGGACATCACGTAATAATAGGGCTGCTGGTAGACAAAGCCGAGCCGGTTGGAGATGTCGGCCGTCGGAAAGAGAAAGCCCGAGCGGCGCGGTGCGGAGGGATCCGCGTGCGCGAAAACCGGCGAGTAGAGGATCGGGACGCCAAACGCTTCCAGGCGCGCATCACGATAATAGATCATTTCGGATTCAGGATCCTGGGTCACCTCGCTCGCGCGCAGGCGCCAGGTCGGAGGCCGTGAGCCATCCTCGCAGATATCGCAAGCGGTATAGTAGGCGCGGCGCAGGACAATCGCGCCGTTCGATCGGCGTATGGCATAGGCCGAAGCCGCCCGCCCGTTATTCTCCAGCAGCATGGCGAACCCGCTCGCCAGTGCCTCGGACCATTCATGGGTGAGGTTTATTTCGTCGGCGGTCTGGGCCGGCATGTTGCCGTCGTGAAGACGGACATTGCCGCGGGCAATAACGCGATCTTCGTCGATGCGGTATTCAACCTCGTCGGCGAACAGGAGCCGGTTGCCCGACTGGACCCGGACGTCCCCGCGCGCGAAAATGACGTTGTTCTCCGCGGTGCGTTCCAGCTCGACGGCATCAAGATAGACAGGATCATTGCCAGTCTGGGCCTGTGCCGGTGCAAGCGAGCCCGCCCCTGCGAGCAGAGCTGCCGCCGCACACATAGTCCTGAACGGCAATATCATGCCCCTGATGCTCCGCGAATGATCCCTCAGACCAGCATGACGTCCTAGCTTATCGGCGGCAAGGCGTCCATGCCTGCGGGCCGGGCATGGCGCCCCGCCGGAGCAGCTTACAAAGGCACATCAACCGTGATTGGCGCGTGTCTTGCCTAAACCGGCACGGCCTGCCACTTAACGGCAGAAATTGGCGCATGGCGCCTGCCAGGACGGGAGCGGCCCCCATGTGCGGTATTGTCGGCGTTGTCGGTCATCAAAAAGCGGAAAGCTTCATTCTGGAGGGCCTGCGCCGGCTGGAATACCGCGGTTACGATTCTGCCGGCCTTGGCGTGATCGACCGGGCCGGAAAGCTCCACCGCCTGCGTGCGGCCGGCAAGGTGCAGGCTCTTGCCGACAAGATTCCTGCCGGTCTGGGCGGTACGACCGCTGTCGGGCACACGCGCTGGGCCACGCATGGCGCTGCCAGTGACGATAACGCCCACCCCCACATGGCTGGCCGAGTGCTGGTGGTCCACAATGGGATAATTGAGAACTTCAAGTCCCTGCGCGAGGAACTCGCCGCCAGGGGCAGGACGTTTTCCAGCCAGACCGATACCGAGGTCGTGGCCCATCTGATCGATCAGGAGATGCAGTCCGGCAAGGATCCGGTGGAGGCATTCCGGGCCGTACTGCCACGCCTGCAGGGTGCATTTGCGCTCGGCGTGTTGATTGATGGCGAGAGCAGCTTCATCATGGGCGCGCGCAAGGGCGCGCCGCTCATTGCGGGCATGGGCGAGGATGAGGGCTATCTCGGTTCAGACCCGCTGGCGCTGTCAGGTCACGCGCGCCGGATCATGTTCCTTGAAGACGGCGACATGGTGATCATCCGCAAGGGTGCAATCGAGGCGTTTGACAGGGACGGTGCGCGCGTCGAGCGGGCACTGGTGCCTGCCGAAACCAGCCATGTGCTCGCCGAAAAGGGCAATCACCGCCACTTCATGGAAAAGGAAATCCACGAACAGCCCGAAATGATCGGGCGCACCGTATCGCACTATGTCGACGCCTTTGAAAACAGGGTTCACGACATCTCCGGCCTCGATTTCAGGGGCGCCAGCAGGCTGGTCATCGTGGGGTGCGGCACAGCAGCCTATGCGGGCGAGATCGCACGTTACTGGTTCGGTTCGCTTGCACGCCTGGCGGTCGAGGTGGAGATCGCGTCCGAGTTCCGCTACCGCGACCCGGTCTTCCTGCCCGGCGATATCGCGCTCTTCATCTCGCAGTCGGGCGAGACCGCCGACACGCTGGAAGCCATGCGCCTTGCAGCCGCTGCCGGAGTGCAGACGCTGGCCCTGGTCAATACCGCTCACTCGACGATCGCCCGCGAAGCGTCGCTGGTCGTGCCGACGCTGGCCGGCCCCGAGATCGGTGTCGCGTCCACCAAGGCTTTTACCTGCCAGCTTTCCGCGCTGGCCTGCCTGGCCGTGCTGGCCGGCCGGCACCGCGGTCATCTCGACCGGGCGCAGGAGGCGGGCCACGTGGCCAGCCTGCTCGCTGCGCCTGGCCTCATGGTTCGGGCGATTGAAAGCGAGGACGAGATCGAGAAGCTGGCCCAGGGTATCGCCGGGTATCCCACCGTCCTTTATCTGGGGCGGAACCAGTACTTCCCGCTGGCTCTTGAAGCCGCGTTGAAGCTGAAGGAAATCAGCTACATACATGCCGAGGGTTACGCCGCCGGCGAACTCAAGCACGGCCCCATCGCCCTTATTGAAGAGGGGATGCCGGTCATCGTCATCGCGCCGCATGACGCGCTCTTCGACAAGACGCGGTCCTCGATCCAGCAGGTGGCAAGCCGGGGTGCACATGTGATCGCCCTGACCGACCCTGACGGGGCCAGTGCGCTGGCGGGCGAAGCTGCGCGTATCGTGACCCTGCCCTCAGGCAGCCAGCTGACCAGCGTGCTCCTGTTCGCCAGTGCGGTGCAGTTGCTTGCCTATCATGTCGCGGTCTACAAGGGGACCGATGTGGACCAGCCGCGAAATCTCGCCAAGTCCGTTACCGTTGAATAGTCCTCCCCGCGGAGTTTGAGCATGCTTACAAAGCCGGTTCGCAAGGCCGTTCTTCCTGTTGCCGGTCTGGGTACACGCGTCCTGCCGGCCACCAAGGTGATGCCGAAGGAGATGCTGCCGGTCTTTGACCGTCCGGCCATTCACTACGTGGTGGATGAAGCGCGTGCGGCCGGCATCGAACACTTCGTCTTCGTCACGGGCCGCAACAAGGCAGCGATAGAGGACTATTTCGATACCGCTTACGAACTCGAGATGACCCTGGCCGCCAAGGGCAAGACAGACCTTCTCGATCAGTTGCGCGCGGATCTGCCTGCGCCCGGCGCCTGCAGCTTCGTGCGCCAGCAGGCGCCGCTCGGTCTTGGTCATGCCGTCTGGTGCGCGCGCGATATTGTCGGCAGTGAACCGTTTGCAGTGCTGCTGCCCGACATGCTCATGCGCTCGCCGACCCCCTTCCTTGCGGCGATGAACAAGGCCTACGAGACGGTGGGCGGCAACATCATTGCGGTCGAGCAAGTGCCGATGGAAAAGGTCAGCTCCTACGGCATCATCGATCCGGGCGAACGCAGGGGCGAGCTGATCGAGATGCGCGGCATGGTCGAGAAGCCGGCCGTCAAGGATGCGCCCTCCAATCTGATGATCTCCGGGCGCTACATCCTGCAGCCCGAGATATTCGAGGCGCTGGAGGAGCAGAAACCCGGTGCCGGGGGCGAGATCCAGCTGACCGATGCCATGCTCAAACTGATGGAAACCAGCCCGTTTCACGCCATGGCGTTCGATGGCCAGACGCTCGATACCGGGTCCAAGACGGGATATCTGCGCGCCGCCGTCGCCTACGGCCTTGCCGATCCCGAACACGGGGAAGAGGTGCGTGCCATCCTCAAGGCCCTGCTGAAAGGGTGATCAGCGCCTTGCACAGGCACAAGCTGGGCGAGCGGGTCGACGCCATGCGCCGAATAAAGTCTTATGGCTCCCATTGGACAGCTGCCCGGTCCGGTGCTGCGGCCGGGGCCTGTATTCTTGAGGAATGATGGAATGAAGATTGCGGTTGCAGGCATAGGCTATGTCGGCCTCGCCAACGCGGTGCTTCTGGCCCAGAACCATGATGTGACGGCAGTGGATGTGAGCGAGGAGCGGGTCGCGCTTCTCAATGCGCGCCGCAGCCCCATTGTCGATGCGGAACTCGAAGCCTTCCTGGCAGAGCGGGATCTGTCGCTGACCGCAACGCTCGACGGGCCGGCCGCCTACCGCGATGCGGATTTCGTCATCGTTGCGACGCCGACTAACTATGATCCCAGGACGAACTTCTTTGATACCTCCACCGTGGAGTCGGTGATTGAAGAGGTCGTGCGCGTCAATCCCCATGCCTCGATTGTTGTGAAATCGACGATACCGGTCGGCTTCATTGATCGCGTCCGGGAAGCGCTGGGCACCGACCGGGTGTTTTTCTCCCCGGAATTCCTGCGTGAGGGCAGGGCGCTCTACGACAATCTCCACCCGTCGCGGATCATCGTGGGTGACCGCTCCGAACGTGGCAGGATATTCGCCGAATTGCTGGTCGAGGGGGCTATCCGCAAGGATGCTCCAACCCTTATCACGGGCGCGCGCGAAGCGGAGGCAATCAAGCTCTTCGCCAACACCTTCCTGGCGATGCGGGTCGCGTTCTTCAACGAGCTCGACAGCTATGCCATGTCGGGAGAGATGGACACGCGGGAGATCATCGAAGGCGTGTGTCTCGACCCGCGCATCGGCGCACACTACAACAACCCCTCGTTCGGATACGGTGGTTATTGCCTGCCCAAGGACACCAAGCAGCTACTGGCCAATTACCGCGACGTGCCCCAGAACCTGATCCGTGCGATCATCGATGCCAATCGCACGCGCAAGGATTACCTGGCAGATCAGGTCATTGCCCGTTCGCCGCAAATGGTTGGCGTCTACCGTCTGGTGATGAAGGCCGGCAGTGACAATTTCCGCGACTCCTCCATCCAGGGGGTCATGAAGCGGGTGAAGGCCAAGGGTATTCCGGTCATTGTCTATGAGCCGGTCCTGCAGGACGAGCATTTCTTCGGCTCGCGGGTGGAACGCGACCTCGACCGCTTCAAGCGCGAAAGCGACATTATCCTGGCCAACCGTGTTACCGACGACATTCGCGATGTCGAGGCAAAGGTGTTTACCCGCGACGTTTTTGGCTCGGATTGACAGGCAGGCCTGGCGCCCGGGAGAAGGGCGGCATCAATGTGCACCGTCATGAATGAGGAAGTTTGAGGCGTGATGGGAGACCCTGTTCTGGTGACCGGCGCAGCCGGCTTTATCGGCATGCACGTTGCCGAACGCCTTCTCGCCCGTGGTGAAGCGGTCATCGGGATCGACAACTTCAACGCCTATTATGATACCGGCCTGAAGGAGGCGCGCGTGGCGCGGCTGCTCGCGCGCCCGGACTTCATCCTCGTGCGCGGCGACATCGCTGACGCACCGCAGGTGATGGACATTGTGCGCGGTGGCAAGGTCCGCAGGATCGTACACCTCGCCGCCCAGGCAGGGGTGCGCTACTCGATCGATAATCCGTTCGCTTACGAGCGCTCCAACCTGGCCGGCCACCTATCCATTCTGGAGGCGGCCCGCCACAACGCGGTCACGCACCTTGTCTACGCCTCTTCCAGCTCGGTCTATGGCGCGCGCCCCCTGACCGGTGAGGGGTTCCGCGAGGATGATCCCACCGTCTCGCCTGTCTCGTTGTACGCGGCAACCAAGCGTGCCTGTGAGCTTCTCAGCGCCAGCTACGCCCATCTCTACGGTTTCCCGCAGTCGGGATTGCGCTTTTTCACGGTCTACGGTCCCTGGGGCCGCCCGGACATGGCGTATTTCCGTTTCGCCGAACAGATGCGGCGCGGCGAACCCATTGAGGTCTACGGCGAGGGGCGCATGGCACGCGATTTCACCTACGTGGACGATATCGTTGACGGGATTATTGGCGTCCTGGATCGTCCGCCGGCACAGGGTGGCCATGAAGTCTACAATATCGGGGACAGCCACCCCGTTGGTCTTCTGGACATGATATCCACGCTGGAGGATGTGCTCGGCATGCGCGCCGAAAAGATCATGCGGCCGATGCAGGCCGGCGACGTACCGGCCACCTATGCGGACATCTCCAAGCTTCATGCGCTGACGGGCTACAAGCCCAGGGTGATGCTGCGTGAAGGGCTGGAGCGGTTCGCCGGCTGGTTCGCGCGTTACCGCCCGCGGGCGGCATAGCCTGGCATGGCTGGGTCATGATGTTCTCGATATCCATCCCCGTAGGGTCCTGGCACCCGCTCTTCCCCGAGGTTCTGGCCAGTATAGCCCGGCAGGGCGTGCCGATGGAGCTGGCTCTTCTGGACGCGTCAGGGGACCCCAGGGTCGCCCAGGCAGCCGACCGGTCGGGCCTTGCATTTGTTTACCGGCGCGAAGGCCGCGATGGCGGGCAGGCGGCGGCCATCGCTGAAGGGTGGCGCAAGACCGGCGGCGGCATACTCGCCTGGCTCAACGCTGACGACCTGCTGGTCCCCGGTGCGCTGAAACGGGCCGATACCGCCTTCCGGGACGACCCGGCCCTTGATGTGTTCTATGGCGACAGCGTCTTCGTCGACAGGACCGGGCGGGAGATAGGCCGGCACGGCCAGGTGGCCGACATTTCTCCGCTATTGCTGCGCTCCAACATCATCTCCCAGCCCTCTTGCTTCGTGCGGCGGGAAGCGGTCGAACGCATAGGCGGCATCGACGAGACCCTTCACTACACGATGGACTGGGACTTGTGGGTGCGCCTGTATGTGGCTGGTGCCCGGTTCGAGCGGACCGATGACGTCTTGTCGATGGTCTATTGGGGTGCGGACACCAAGACCGCGAGCCTGTCAGTGCGGCGGCTTGGCGAAATGGCGCGCATCGTGCGGCGTCATGCCGGGCCGTGGAGCGCGTTCAAGACGGTTCTCGCGACGGTCGGTCATGGTCTTTTTGAAAACCCGGAAGATACAATTTTACGATGATAGCTTACGTTGGACGCTCTTGCCAATGGTGCCTTCCGGCAGGACCAACTCTCCGGCAGGTTTGATGAGTCACTGACGAAAGTCGATCAATCTACCTTGCAGCCTTACGAGGTAAGCTGCCCATAGAATCGTACTCTTTCATGACATCCATGATGGGTCCGTCAGCGAGGATTCGCCCTTGGTCCAACCATATTGCCCGTTCACAATTCTGTTCAAGAAGACGCCGGCTGTGGGAGGCCAGAACCAGAATACCGGCGCTGCTTACGAAACGTGCCATCCGCTTGCCCGCCAACTTCTGGAATTCAGCATCACCTGCCGAGAGCCATTCGTCTAGAATAAGAATGTCGGGGTCGAAGGCGGTTGCAATGGCGAAGTTCAGGCGCATGCGCATGCCAGCAGAATATGTCTCGACAGGCAGGTGAAGAAATTCCCCCAATCCAGAAAATGCCGCAATCTCATCGCGCTTGGCTTCAATCTCCGGCCGGCTGCGCCCGCTTGCGAGGCCCCTCAAGGTGATATTGCGGTGTCCAGTTGCTTCACCGCGCATCCCCAGATTGATATTGACGATACTGGTTGCCGTTCCTTTTGCGGTAACAGTGCCGGTTTGGGGCGGGTATATGCCCGCCAGTACTTGCAGCAGTGTCGTTTTGCCAGAACCATTCCGGCCAAGGATTGCCACCCGTTCGCCGCCCTCGATGGCGAAGGAGATGTCAGAAAGGGCGCGTATTGCGCAAATCCGGCCCTTGCGGTCCCTGACCAGCTGCGCGTCGGCGGCCATAGGCTCCGGGCCGTCTTCCATCGTTGAGGCCACAGCCAGCGTACTGCGCGCGCGATTAAACAGCGGATAGGTGATGCTGACCGAATCGACCCTGAGATATGAGTTTTCCATAGCCATCATATCCAGAACGGGAGTTTGCGGCGCATTAATACCGACGCGATCACAGCAAGAATCCAGCTCACTGCAGTGAGAACCAGAACCACCACCCAGCTTGTCAAGCGCGGCTCCTGGCCAAGAAGCGGGGCCCGGAATATCTCGATATAATGTGTGAGCGGATTGAAATCGGCGATGAAGGCGCGTGATCCGGTCAGCCCCTCCCGCACCCAAATGATCGGTGTCACGAAAATGAGTAGCCTGCTGAACGATGTAACCAAATGGGAAATGTCCGGCATTCTGGCCGACAAAAGCCCCAGGAAATATTGAATTGAAATAGCGTTGAATATGAACACCATAAGCGCGACTAATGATTGAAAAGCATTGATGCCAATTCCACTTACCGTAAATGCAATTATTAAAAAGCAAACCACCATATGCATCAATAAAATTACAATTGATCTAAAAATGCTCTGATATACATACACGGAATAAGGAATGTTGACAGATTTTATCCAAATTTGTGATGATGTAAAAACGGAGCATCCATCTACAATATTGCCTACCAGAAATATGTAGGCCGCGTACCCGATAGCCACATAAGCAACAAAATACCTTGGATCATGCCCGGATAGCGGAGTGAAAAACACGGCTACTCCGGCAACGAAAATTCCATAAGACAGTACTATCCAAGCTATGCCAATAATACTGCGCCGGTATCGTTGTTGAACTTCATCCCACGCGAACGTCCGCCATAAATCAAAGCGGATTATGCCCTGCCATATGTCACTAAAAAATGCATATATATTATCTATAATTGTTTTTAGCAATGGGGCGACTCCTGCCAATTTCTTAAAGTTCCGGTCTTTCAATTTCTTGCGAAATTTCCAGCTTCATAATTTTTATTTCATTCTTGGCGTCGGTTTTCTGCAAGTCGCTTACCTGATCGAGCATCGAAAGCATTATTCGCCTGATTTTTACAAGTGCGGTTATCATGATGATAGCGTTAGCTGCAGTAAAAAATCCAATAAAAACAACAGCCTTCATATTGGCATCCTCGACAGCGGCGAAGAGTGCCGCTGCGATCAGAACAGCGATAAGTGCCAATAGAAGGAAACCACCGTTTCTCCACGCCATGCCCGCGAGGTCCCGCCGCATTGCTAGAGTGTGCGTCTGGAGGGCAACCCGCGCAGCAAGCTGACGGAGTGGATCGAGGGTGCCGGATTTTGGTGAGGCGCCGCCGCTGTTTGTGCCGTCTGCAGAAGGGTGAGCGCCACCAAAGCCCTCCTCGCCCCATTCGAGCACAACGGCCTGTGCTGCAAGTTCGCCCGCCAAACGGTTTAGGTCTTCCAACTCATGGTCGCCCGGAGGTTTGGCACTGTCGAACACGATGCGGACTGTTTCAAACCCGAGGAACGCCGCCGTCCGCGCGAGCGTGAGGTGAGGGCTGTCGGAGGGGGGCGCGATTTCGGCAAAAGCTGCAAGGTCGAGATAGAGGCGGTTTGGCGCAGGGGGGACTATGCATCGGGTGGCGACGCCGTCCGTCTGCGTGTCACCATCATGGCGCGCTGGAAGCAGGCTCAGGGCTGCTGGTGAGGCGTCCAGCGCGGCGTCCAGCGCATTGGCAATATCTCGAAGCGGACAGGCTGGGGTGGCCAGGACGATTAGCGGCTGACCGGAAGGGAAGGAAAGCCGGATGAAGTCGCTCGCGCTGGTGATCAGCGTTGTTTCGGGGCCGGGATCTATTGTGCCCATTGTGCGCAGGCCGTGGGAAATGATTATACATTTGCCCTTTTGCCCGGTCCCTTTAAGCCCCGAGATATCGCTCACCGATACGGCACGTGACAAAGGGTCAGCGCGTTTGAACCGGCCGTCCCCCTTTGCTCGCCGCCCCGAAATGCCCCTTATCACCGGTGGATCAGCGGCTATCAGCCGCCTTTCTGCCGCTTTTGCTTCCTCGGGGTCCAGCCGTCGGGCAGATTCGGGCAGGACTGGAGCAAATGCGGCGCGGAATGAAGGATCAAGCAGATCGAGTTCGCGCTGGAGGATTTCATCCGCCTCCTTTTCGTACAGCGACCGGAACATGACTGAGCGCTGTCCCGTGCGATGGCGGAAACAGCCGAGGGGGCGGTCAAACGAGAAGAGCTCGGCGTGCCGGAAAAAGCGTGTCCATAATTCGAAATCATTGGCCACCGAATAGCGGGTGTCGAGCTGTGATCCAGCCGCCTCCCACAAGCGCCGGCGCCAGAACGTCGACTCCTGCTGTATCCACATGCAGTCACCGGCAAGGAAGCGTGGACGCGACCAGGGACGGGCTCGCCCGACCCAGTTAATTTCCCCGCTCTCTGCCATGCTGGTGGGGCGGCCAGTGATCCAGTCGATGTCAGGGTGGGACTTGAAAATGGCGGCAACCGCAGAGAGCGTCCCCGGATGCAAGATATCATCTGAGTTGATCCAGCCCATGATATCACCGGTGGACGCCCGGAAGCCCTTGTTCAAGGCGTCGGCATGCCCGTTATCCGGCTCGCAGATCACCTGCGCAAGGTCGCCGTCGTAGCGGTCGATTATGGCAAGTGAGCCATCCGCACTTTTGCCGTCGACAACGATGTACTCCAGCTCGGAATAATCCTGATCGATAACCGATAGCAGGCATTCCTCGAGGAATTTCGCGCCATTCCAGTTGGGCGTGATGATCGAGAAGCGCATGTAGGACCTGTCTTCGCGTTTTTTTGAGTTGTATGGCGGGCGGGTCCGGATAGTAAATAGCCTCGTGCAACTTGCGTTGGTGCCGAGCGATTTACCAAGCGTACCGCGAAAGGGTCGCAAGCGTCATGACGCCAATGTGCTAGGGACTAAATGCCGAAAGTGAATTTCGCCTTCAAAGTAACTCGATAGCTTAGTCGACGCTTTTCAATAGCATTTTACACAGAAAGATCGATGAGTATGCGCCACCTTGCGCCATATGGAAAAGATAGATTTGATTATATCCAATCTCTCGACGGTTTTCGTTCAATAGCAATATTATTAGTTATTGTTTTTCATATAAATGAAAGCTATATACCGTCTGGATTTATTGGTGTTGATATATTTTTTTCCATAAGCGGATACATAATAACATATGGTCTGGTCAAATTACATGCCGGGAACGGCATTGATTTGATCGAATTTTACCGGAGACGAATAGCCCGGCTGACCCCTGCAGTTGTTTTTGTTGTAATTACAACATTAATTGTTTCAAGCTTTGTTTATCCGTCTGCCAGATTGTCTGAATTTGCGCAAACTGGATTCTTCGCGGTATTATGGGCGTCTAATATATTCCTTTTCCTGAATTCAGGATACTTTGACACAGTAAGCCAAGGAAATATGTTTCTTCACACATGGTCTTTGAGTGTGGAGGAGCAGTTCTACATTTTTTGGCCGCTAATTTTAATTGCATGGGCTAAATTGAGATTTTCTATTTATTTTATTTTGTCGCTGTTTATTGCCTCTTTGTTTGGGGCCGCATATCTCTCGCACCTCGATTCGAGCGCTGCATTTTATCTCATGCCGGCCAGAATGTTCCAGTTCATTGCGGGGGCTCTGGTAGCCATCGCTCACATCAAGCGGATCGACGTCGGTATCAATCCAGTTTGGGTGGCCGCGGCAATGTTCACAGGGCTTTGTTTTGTCTTTTTCGCTGCGGCTTTTGCAAATGGAGAGCACTACAACTTCTGGATTGCTGCGCTCGCTCCAACCATCGGTTCTGCACTCATCCTTGGTGCCATTCGATCTCCTGCAGCGGATTGGCTTTCCTCCCCAGTGCTGAGGTTTGTAGGTCTGAGAGCCTATTCCTTGTACTTGGTTCACTGGCCAGTCATTGTAATCACCACCTATCTGATAGGCGCAGATAAACCCTTGTACGTCGAGGCAGGCCTCCTGGTGCTCAGCTTCCTGTTTGCGGAGCTCGTTTACCGGTTGGTCGAGCAGCCACTTCGAATCCGAAATGACGCGGAACGGCTACCCAACCGGGTTCGGACCAGTATTGCTGTTCTTTCGATGGTCGCTGGTGTGGCTGTGTCCGCCGCGATCTGGAATGGGAGCCTCCCGGGCGTCAGCAATAACGCCGTTACGGTTGTCGATGCCGACAGTTATGCCGCAGCTGCGCAGCGTGCGAACCGGGAACGGGTCTGGCGTGGACGCATCCATCTGGGATGCCATCTGAATGCGACGGCGAGCGCCGACGACTACAATGCCAGCCTCTGCATGGCGGAGAACCCGTCAGGACGCGGGTCCTTGATGGTTATTGCGGACAGTTATGGCGCAGAAACAGTAGTTCTGCTCGAGCAGATCATTCCGCCGCGGGCGATTATGCCGGCGAACGCGGCTGGGTGTCTGCCGATCTACCCGGAGCCGCACTCGGCGAGCAGAAGCCAGGGGTGTCTGGAGTTCAATGTTTTCCGGTTCGATGCAGTACGGCGCGAAGACGTACGCGCTGTGGCGCTTGCCACGAATTGGCGCTGGTGGACCGTGCCCCAGGCCCGCAGCACGATCGAGTACCTCGCCTCACTCGACAAGACGGTTGTGGTTTTCGGTGTCAGGCCGATTTTTTCCGAGCAAGTGAGTGCGCTGGTTGGCACACCCGGGTTCGAGCTCGCCACCAGCGCGCTGGACCCCTACCTGCTTGTGGATCTTTCGGAGTTTAATGAACAGCTGCGCTCGCTGGCGGACGAATTCGATAATGTTCACTTTGTGGATATCCAGCATGTTTTATGCCGCAGCGGTTGCCGCGCGGTCCTGGGAAATGGTGAGGTTATTTACATTGACAACACGCACATCTCGGCGGCCGCTGCCGAATGGTTTGGAGTGGGTCTGCGTGGCGAGTTAGGGCCCGTCCTGTCAGTTCTAAACGAATAAGGCGGGCGGCCCAGCAAGTTGTCGACATTCGTTCCACGCATCACTACGATCGTCGGTGAGCCTATAAAAGGGAATTGAAGCTTTGTCCGAACAGGAAGTTTCACAATTTATGACGGCGTTTGAACGTGCCCGCCAACGCGCTGATCGCTTCGAGGGGATGATGGGGCCGATTTCAATTGGCCTGTTTGAAGCCTTTCTTGAGTTGCAGTTGAAAAGCGGCGTTCACGGCAACATGGTCGAGTATGGCGTTTACCGCGGCCGGTCGGCCGCTGTAGCACTTTCAAAGCTGCGCGCCTCGGAGCGAATGATGTTGGTCGATGCCGCAGTCAAGTATCCGGAGTTTGTCAAATTAAAGTCCATCAATCCGAACTTCGATTTCATTGAAGGTAAGTCCGAACAGCTGGTTGACGATGACCGACTCCGTGCCTTTCTCGAGGCGGGTGTCCGTTTTTCTCACCATGATGCGAGTCATTTCTACGATAATGTCGCGGCTGAGATGGCGTTGATGGAGCCGTTTATTCTGCCGCGGGGCCTCATGGTGCTGGATGATTTTGGCAATCCCAGCTATATGCAGGTGGTTGCAGCGTGTTTCCACCATCTGGCCCGCACCGATTGCAATCTGGAAGTATTCCTTTACGCAAATAACAAAGCCTATCTGTGCCGAAAGGAAGACTTCGAGTTTTACGCCGGGTTTGTGTTGGAAAAGATGCTGCCGCGTCTTCATGCGGTCGGGTTGAATGTCTATCTGTCCCGCACTGACAACAACGCGCGATACCGGGGTTTTTCAATCGCACTTAAGTCCAAGGCGACCGACGACGACCTCTATGGGCTAAGCTTCTTCGGCGACCGGTTTTATCAGCTATAGAGTGGGATACCGCCGTAGGCTTGGCCGGCGCAATAGCGGCGATCGTTGATGACCTGATGGGGTGGACGGCCTCCCCGCATGCGTCGACACCGTGAACCTTGCTCTGCCCCCGAAAAACTGGATCGTTTGAAGCTGGAGTTTTCCGCTAGGTTTCCCTGGGCTGGGAGAGGAGCGGAAGTTCATGAAGGCATCAAAGTTCACTGAGGCGCAGAAGGCGTTCATCCTGAAATAGGTGGCTTGGCTGATCCCCGCCTTGCGGCAGACATCCGCCGTTGCCATGCCGCTCTCCTGTTCGGCCAGGATCGCAATGATCTGTTCCTCGGTGAACCTGCTCTTGCGCATAGTCTGTCACCTCGTGACAGACTCTCAATTCAAATGCCGGACCAAACGCGTCTGAGGTCACACGGGCTGGCCTTATCCGGCATGACCCTCGGTCTGGTGCGCGAGGCCCGTTGGGCTATAAGCTACCTAGCGACTATGGCGGGTCTGCCGGTTCGGCCTGCCTGATCCAGTAGCGAAAGGCGAATTATGCGGCCTGAGATTATCGTGCATCTTGGTTCTGGCTTGTGCAGCGAGCTTGATGACTATGCGGGTTCTGCGGAGAAGGTAGTACTGGTTGAAGCCCAGCCCGATATCGCGGCGCAGCTTCGCGAGTCGGCTGCCCGCTACGCGAATGTGGATGTCATCTGCGGCGCAGTCAGGAAAGATGGCGGCGGCGGCACTGCGCCCTTTGCTGTTTTCAATGTGTCCGAGGTCAGCGGCTTCTGCCCGCCTGGCGCGCTCAAAGCTATGCTCCCGCGGCTCAGCGAGGTGCGCAAGATCGCCGCCGGGCTGATGGACCTGAACTCGGTGCTCACCCGCTACCAGGCGCTCGGCCTTCCCTACCGGGTCATCGTGGATGTGAATGGTCTGGAAGGCGAGATCATCGAAGCGCTGGCGGAACCGGCTTCGGGCTATTTTGTGTCCGATATACGCGTTCACTGCGGGCTCCACGCGCTCTATGAAGGCGGCCTCTCGGCGGCGGAAGTGGAAAGCCGACTTCTTGAAAGTGGGTTCCGTGACGTGGTGAGCGAGGGGAGCGGCCCTGTACGCACCGTGCGCGGCCACCGGAGCCTTGCGGTCTACATCGATACGCTCATCGAGAGAGAGAGAGCTTCACTTCGCACGTTGCAGCAGAGCAGTGCGCAGGCGTATGCGGGCGCGCTGGAGCAGGTCGACCTGCTTACGGCCGAGTTGGAGCGCGTGCGGTCTGAAGGTGAAGCGTCTCGTAGCGCGCTGGAAGGCCAGCTTGCCGAGAGGCTGGCTCAGCGGGATATGGCGCGCGAGCGCGAGAAGGCCAATTTCGAGGCGCTCGAGACGGCCAAGCGCCAGCTTGCCGACAAGGAAGCCGAGCTAGAGCGCTTGCATTCGGAAGGCGAGGCCGCACGGACCGAGCTGGAGAGCCTTCAGCAAAGCAGTGCGCAGGCGTATGCCGGCGCGCTGGAGCAGGTTGACCTGCTCACTGCAGAGATGGAGAGTCTGCGTTCGGAGGGTGAAGCCTCTCGCAGCGCGCTGGAGAGCCAGCTTGCCGAGAGGCTGGCTGAGCGGGATACGGCACGCGAGCGCGAGAGGGCCAATTTCGAGGCGCTCGAAAATGCCAAACGCCAGCTTGCGGACAAGGAAGAAGAGCTGGAGCGCGTGCGGTTTGAGGGTGAAGCGTCTCGCAGCGAACTGGAAGGCCAGCTTGCCGAGAGGCTGGCTGAGCGGGATACGGCACGCGAGCGCGAGAAGGCCAATTTCGAAGCGCTCGAAAATGCCAAGCGCCAGGTGCAGGCCGCCGAGTCGGAGCTGGAAAGGCTGCGGACAGCGCTCGCATCGTCCGAGCGGAATGTCGAGGACCGCCAGAACGAAAACAAGCGTCTTCAACAGGAGCTGGACACCGCGCGGGAAGATCTACGCCTGTCTCTTCGTATACAGCGCCTCGCGCAGGCCGATCTTGCCGAACTTCAGCAGCGCTACGCTGAGTCAGTGTCGCAACGTGCGGATATTGAAAACCAGATCAGCGGCCTAATCGAACACTTTCAGTTAGAGGATGCCAGAAAATCGGCCTTGGCGAAAAAGCCCGCATTGCCTGCCGGTCAGAACCGGCGCCCGGTAAACAAGACAAAATCCAGATCTGCGAAGGGCAAATAGCAGGCGCTACTTGTTGGCATGAGAATATGTCAATCCGCTAATTGTCCATCAAGTCCTCAGGAGACATGTATTGCCTTTGAAAGGCCAGTCTTCGGTGTGTGCTCTGGCGTGAATATTCGTCTCGCCGGGCCCGCAGGGTCACTATATCGACCCAGATTAGATGCATGTCCATCTGATACCGGCCACCGGCCAGTTGAGGTTCTCCATCTGCCTCAGAAGTCCAATCTATCGTCCAGCCTTCGATCTCCAGAGATCCGCTATCTCTCACCGGACGCGACTCGATTATTCGCAAGGCTGAACGTTCTATACGCGGGTATTCGGCAATGAGCTCGAGCTGGACGGCTGACCTATAAAGGTTTTCGACCAGTGCGTAAAATGGCCACAACACCGCTGCCAGCAGTGCCACTGCCACCAACGCTTCCATGGTGGAAAATCCGCTACGCATCGTTCGTGGTCAGCCGTGTCCGCCTGCTATCGCCATGACGCCATAACCAAACATGAGGCCAGGACCAAAAGGCAGTCTGGCCTCAGTCTCACTGGTTGTGTGCCTTATGAAAGCGGCCAGCAACAAGGTTATGGCTACTGCGAGCAGAAGGGCAAGGGGGATCAGACTTGCAGGAACCCAGGTCGCGCACGCCGCTCCAAGAAGAAGATCACCTGAGCCAAGCGCCCTGCGCCCAGTTCTCCAGCGGACTAATCCGGCAGCCAGCGCCAGAACGGCAAGCGTCAGCACGGCAGCCATTGCGCGATCGGGAAGAAGCGAACTAGCCATGGCGCTCGCCAAGCCGGCAACGCCGATCAGTACGGAGCCGGCGTCCGGGAGCAGCTGGCGGCGCAAATCTGTGGTGGCACTTACTGCCCCTGCTCCCGCGGCTGCGGCGAACAGCACAGGCGCCATAGGTGCGGTAAGCCAGAAGATGGCAGTGACGACCAGCAGCAAGCTTAAAAGTGCTGCCGGAGCGCTGATTTTTCTGACCGATGGCATACCAGCCAGTGCTGCCGTCAACATGGCGCTTACGGACCAGGCCAGCGCACAGGCCAGCATCAGGCTGACCCAAGTCAGGTGGCTACTCATCATCACCGGGCCGGGCAACCTCAACCTGCAAGGCAGGCCCGGCCGGAACAAGCCGCCCACCTGTTCGCAGCGGCGTCGCAAACGCGCGGTTGATTTCGTCGGCGTAGAGCTCGGCCATGCGTTGCCGGTCGTCCCGGTTGCGCAATATGTATGGTGTGACCATCACCAGCAGTACTGTGCGATCCGAGTTGAACGACATGGTGGAGAACAGCGCCCCGACAACGGGGACGTTCTGTAAACCGGGCACCCCAGTTGTGCCCCGATTGACCCTTTGTTCCATCAGCCCGCCCAAAATGGCCGTCTGCCCGTCCTGCAGGGTAATTTCGGAAGTCAGGCTCCGGTTGGAGATGATCGGGCTGGCGATGGACTGGTTGGGGTTGGGCTGTGCCGCGCTGACTTCCTGGCTGATCGTGAGATCGATACGGTCGTCGGAGTAAACCCTTGGCTCGACATTCAGCAAGACGCCCGTGGACCGGAACTGAATGGTCTGGAGAATGTCGGTGGACCCGGATTGCTGGGTGGTTGCCGCTCGCTGGCTTGTAATGATGGGCACATCGGTACCGACCTGGACTGATGCAGATGAGCCCGATCTAGCCGTCACTCGCGGCGTAGATAGGATGTTTATCTGCGTGTTGGTCGCGCGCGCGGCAGCCTGAATATCCACATCGCCAGCGCGCAGGACAGCGCTGATGCCGCCGGACTCCAGCCCCAGCCCGCCCCGGGTACGAAGTTCGACGTCGCCCCCGTATGTGTTCAGAAGAAACTCGAAACCGTAGCGCTGCTCTTCGGTAAGCGTCACTTCCGCAATGGTTACTTCAATGAGTACTTCGGGAGCAGCGGTATCAAGATCAATCAACAGGCGCTCAAGCGTTCGGAATTCGGCTTGTGTGCCAACGAAAATGATCCGGTTCCCCACAGAGTCTACAGAGATACGTGAGCCGGGCTGGCTTTGCGGACGCTGCGCTGTTTCCGATTCCACGCGCGTATCCGCGGAAGTCGTCTCACCCATGATACGGGCGGCAATTTCAGCGAGTGTCTGGGCTTCACGAGCGCGCGCCTGGAAAATATGCGGCGTTCTGGCGTCGCTGGCGGCCGCAGCTGCGTCCAGCCTGCGCGCGGTTGCTATCAGGTGGCCCATCGCGCGCTCGGAATCGGCAAACACGATAATCTGGTTTGTCTGGGGTACGGGGATTAGTGTGACAGGCCGGACAGCTCTGGGCCCCAAGCCGATCTGGTAGCCCTCCGTTGTCAGAATATCGATCAGTGCTTGCGTCAACTCGCTTGCTCGCCAGTTCCGTGGCGCAAGCGTGGCCGCGTCGGAGTTGGAAAAGCGCAGATCATCCATCTGAAGTATGATGGCAAGTGCTGCGTCGACATTGTCCGATAGTCCGCTAAGCGTCAGTGCGTTGACGTCGCGTCGCATCTGGATACCCAGTTCGGAGCGCCCGGGAAAGCTCACGCGGAGAATCTGCTCCATCTCAGCGGCATCGATCGCTTCAAGCTGAACGAACTGCACAATCGGACGCAGGCTTGCCGGTACATCGCTCCGCGCGCGCGATCGGATAAATTGAGGCCTGGAAGCCTGTAACTCGGAGCGCTCGACAATCCGCACAAGACCGTCGCGATAGGCGGCCGCCAGCCCGTATTCTCCTATCGCCGCCTCAAACAGCTGGAAGAAGGTCTCGCGATCCATGTCCCTGACGCTGCGCAGGGTAACCACGTCGTTTCTGTCCGCCACACCTGGCCCCAGCGTATAGGGCAGCTCCAATATGTCCCCGAGGACCGTATTTACGAACGCACCCAGCGGCTGAGCGGGAATAGTGGCATTGACCGAGCTGCCAGACAGGCGGGGACGCGAGTCCGGTTCGGCCAGAGATGAACGCCTTTCCCGGGCCATGGCAGGTACTCGCCAGGATCCACTCACGATTGCATGGTCCTGGCGTGCCTCCGGCACATCCTGGGCCTGGTGCGGGATGTATTCCTGTTGTTCTGCCGTGGGCTCTGCCGGACGCGGTGCAACGTCCGCCAGTTGTGCGCGGAGCATCCCGCTTTCATCGAACCCCGCGCATCCGCCCGAAGTCAGAGCGAAGCCGACAACAATTGATGTTACGATAGCCCTGCGCATGGAGTCAGATGTCCTGAGTTACAAAAACGTTGATGCTTCGTTGTTCGGAGTCGCTGGCAATTTCGATGCCATTGGGTCCAATAGCAAGAATCCGCCACTCATTATAGATTAGGTCCCCCTGCTGGAGGACCTCCTGCCGGCCATCAGCAAAACGGGCTATCACCCGCCATTGTCCGTCGAGAGCATACAGAGCTCGTATCCGCGGGGCGCCTTCTCCGAGCTCCCCCTCCAAGTCAATCATATCTGTCTCTACGGCTTCCGTCGCTACCTCCGACGTCGGCCGTTCCAACGGAATTGATCCCGGGAACAGCCCGGTGCTGCCAAGACGTTCAACCAAAACAGCGACATCGGCTGCACCAAGAGGCGCGACAAACGTGTCCACGGTCTGGCCGCCGATTATTGCTTCGGGTGCCGGCGGCGGAGACAGCGCGAATCCGGCCATTGCGGCGACCGGGGCGAGCGCCAGAACAAGCGACAGCCGTACGCTGGCGATGTTCCTCACGTGTCCGACTCGATCATGGCCGGAGCGAGGAAGCGCACCGTGAATCTGCGGTTGGAGGCGCTCCAATCGATAAATGTGGGACGCAGATCGCCATCCGCTGAGGCAGCAGCTTCAAGCAGAGGCGCAAAGGAGCCGGCTCGATCCTGCGCCGAGAGCTCAGCTTCAAATACGACCAGCCCGCCCGGCAGGGACTGCGCCCGGACAATGCTTACCCGTGAACCCGCCAGAGACACGCGCCGTGCGGCGGCCTCGATCGCGCCCTGAATACGAGCGCTGGCGATTCCTTCCGTCGGTGCACGCCAGAAGCGTGCCTCAACGGCGTCAGCCAGCTGTGCTGCTTCGCCGGCAAGGTTTGCCCAATCGCGTTGTTCGAGCGCGGCTTCTCGGGTAGCCAGCTGGCGGCGGGCAAGATCCAGCTCCTGGTCAAGCTGGTTCGACCTGTCACCAGTCTCGAGCAAGGCGTAAATGCACGCAATCGCGGAGAAAATGGCCAGGCCGAGCTGGGCACGTGCAGTCAAGCCAGATCGAATCCGCAAAGCGAGCCCAGGAGGCAGAAAGCGTGAAGGACGGTCTGACATGGTTCAGGTCCTGACTGCGTTCGCCGGAACGACACGCGCTTCGATATCCCACCCGGGCGTATTACCTGACCTTGAGAGGCGCACATCCTGCAGGGTTTCGCGAGCCTCCAGCGCACTTGCAAGTTCGGCAGGCTCGAGGGTTGCTGGTCCCGTCAGCCGGGCGGTGAGCCGCTCTGATTCAATCCGGAACGCTGATATCTGGGCGTTCAGCGTTGCAGCCACTTCAGCAATGTCTGCGGCAGCGGCGAGCGGGTTGGGCACGTCCAGCTCCCGCCTGTACAGAGCCAGCCTCTGGGCGCGGTTGCGGTAGAGCTCGAGCGCCTGATACTGGTCGGCTCCGGCTTCTGCAAAGGCTGATTGCGCGGCGCGCACTGCGTTGAGTTCTGCGGCGGTGCGCAGATACCCCCCAGCGGTGAACGCGAGCGGGATGAGCAAAAGCGCCGACAGCGCGGTCGCAAGGTGGACTGGTCGAAATCGTCCGCTTGCGATTGCCTGGTGTGCGGCAAGACCGGCGCGTGTCAGTGAGCTGCCGGGCAGGGCAGGGGCGGCGGCTTCGCCGGAATGCGCTGCGCTGCGGCGGAAAACGGCAATGTCCTGCGGGTCGGGCCTAGCCGCCCAGAACCGGCTCGCAGCCAGCTCTCCACCGGTCCAGATCTGGCCCTCATAGCCTTCCGGCCGGACAAGCAGGCGATATCCGTCCTCGGCAGGGGGGGCGTCCAGCAGGCTTTCAGGCAGGACCCAGCTTCCCGGCGGGACACCGAGCGCTTCGAGCCTCTGCTTGTCCCATGACCAGATCCCGATATGGGTAGGTCCCCAGCTGAGGTGCCAGCCCGGATCGGCGAAGGGGCTGCGCGCGCGGGCGGCGAGCGCTGCAGCTTTAAATGTCGTTGCCTGAGATGCGCTGCGGGGCCGCGCAATGCGTTCGAAGTGAACGAGGCTGCGGCTGAGGACAAACTGTTCGCCCAGTACGAGTGCGCGCCACAGATCATGCCGCGCCCGCGGATCAACGCCTGAAGCCCTGACGGCTCTGCGGCTGGGTTGCAGGGAAATCCGCCAGCTCGCCGGGATCGTCGATACGGAAAGCTGCCTCAACCTGTTCTCCCCCTGTGAGAAACTCGAACATCCGCTCATATGGCGCTTCGAACGCGCCGTAGGTCAAGCGGATGCGGGCCACCCGGATCAGTGTCCCGGCAGCCTCTTGCGTCAAGAATAGAAACTCGCTGCCTGCGGGTCCATAGCCGAACTCGTCGTAGTGCACGCTGTCCCAGCCTGGCAGGAACAGGTCGGCGAAGGTAAGCGCTTGGCCAGCCTGCAGGCGTTCGAGCGCCACTTCCCGCTCCCGTTCGCGATCTATCAGGACCGACGCGACATGGTCGGGCATGAAAGCCGGGCTCATGGGCGTGCCCGGGACTATGTTGGCATACAGGTCGAACAATACGGGCTGCCGGCACAGGTCAAGCTGGTCCCAGCCGAGTACCGCGCACAGCTCGCTGGCCCGTCTCAGATAGGTGTTCGCCGGTGCCCGCCCGTCCGGATAATCGTCTGCTTCCGCGCCCCCCAGCCGGCGCAAATCGTCGTCGTCCTCATAGTCGTAAAGCCGGGCTTCAAGCCGGCTGGCCTCGGCAAGGTCCAGCCCTTGCGTGACCAGGAAGGCGCTGACGGAGCCGGGCCGTGTGGTGTCGATGCTGATCAGTCCGGCAACGGCAATGATCCGCACCATCATTTCGCGGCCATCCAGAACCACCCGGTAGGGCTGGCCCCGCAGGCTCACCTTTTCCCCCTCGACCACGAAGTCGGGATAGTCGGGGTCAAGGCTGGGTACGCCGCCGACATGCACGGCGTCCCAGCCCATGGGCTCGGCTAGAAAGGTGTGCAGCACGTGCACTTCGGCTGAGTGCAGGTCGCGCTCCAGCGCTTGCCGGTCCACCCATTGGCGTACACTGCCAGAGGCGGATTCGTGTACCGCATAGGCTGCCGCGATCAGCACCGCCAGTATGGCGATCACGCCGAGCGTGAGCGGAAAGACATAGCCCGGCCGGGTCAGAACCATCGGTCCACATCTCTCTGACGCGCCATGGGCGGGCGCGAACGGGTTATGGCGAAGGCATGCACAACGGCCGTGGAGCCGCCATCCTCCGGAACGATCAGGATCACGCGCGGAACCGGCCGGAAGAATAGCGGATCAACGGGAAAGCCCTGCTCCGGCGGCCAGGCAGGATGGGCATTGCCGTCGAAATCGAGATAGGCCAGCCGGGCCGGCACCGCCAGCACGTACTCTGCCACCCTCTCCCCGTTCTCGGTGTAGACCAGGCGCGAGACAGGGCCGCCATCGCGGCTAGCCGCCTCGTCCTCTTCCAGAGTCACGGTGACAATGCCGACAGCCCCTGCGTGACCGGTCAGTGTCAGGTCGGTAAGGCCGCGAAAACCCGCCTCATCGCCCTCGAACGGCGTGCCGCCCTCCAGATAGTCCGGCTGAAGGCCTGCGATGGCGCGGTCGAGCGTCAGCCAGTCGATGATCTGCTCCTGCGTGCCCGCCACCGCCCGGTCCAGCCGTGCGGCCTGCGCTGAGACGGCGCTGAGCGTATCCAGCAGAACGAGCGTCACCATCGCGGCAATGATCAGCGCGATAAGGGTCTCGATCAGGGTAAATCCGGGCCGCATGGGCCGGAGGCTAGTCCGCTCCCTGCCCCCAGCGCAAGCGCACCTGTGCGTATTCCCCTGCTGGCGATGAACCGTTACTATCGGGAGGGTTTCCGTCGAGCAGGCAAGGCCCTGCCGTGGCGTATCGGGGAGTAGCATTGATGTTGATGACCAGATGGCGGGCAGGACGGGCCGGAGCCCCCGGCATGCGCAGGCCGGGCCTGTTTCGCATGCGGCCGGGATATTCCCTGATGGAGGTGCTGATCGCGGTGGCAATCATTGCGCTTCTGGCCGCGCTTATCGCGCCGCGCCTGTTCGGCCAGCTCGACAGCTCCCAGGTGACCGCCGCGCGCACCCAGATCCGCATGATCGAGACCGCGCTGGACACCTTGCGCCTGGATGTGGGCCGCTATCCCACCGAAGAGGAAGGGCTGGCCATGCTGGTCACTCCGCCTGCCGACCTCATCGATATCTGGAATGGTCCTTATCTGGATGGCGGCCTGCCGCGCGACCCGTGGGGCACGCCCTTCCAGTACCGCCCTGCCTCCAGCCCCTCGCGCCGCGGCGTGGTCTACAGCTTCGGTGCCGATGGCCAGCCCGGCGGGGAGGGCTCTGCCGCCGACATCTATTCGCGAGGAGCCGGGCCGGACGACGATGGCGGGCAAAGCTGATCCGCGCCATGCGCCTGCGGCCCGGCTACAGCCTGCTGGAAGTGCTGATCGCGGTAGCGATCATCGCCCTGGCGGCAGGTATGGCCGTTCCCGGCCTTCTAGGCGGACTGGAAGCGCGTGAGGCCTCGGGCTATTTCCGCACCGCAGAGGCACGCCTGCGCGCCCTGCGCATGGAGGCCGCGCTAGATGCGCGCGCTATACAGCTTGAAGACGCGGATCTGAACGCCGCCCTGCCGCCGCCGGGACAGGGCTGGAGCCTTGCCGCAACAGGCCAGCTTGCCATCAGCCCGGCCGGACGCTGCCTCGAGGGGGAGGTGCCGGTACATCTTGTGCTCTCTGCCCCCGGCGGGCGCAGCTGGGCGCGCCTGGCCAGGGGAAGCGAATGCGTGCTGGAGCCCCCGCCGGTGCAGGAGTCCGGTGAGGGCGGCGTGGCCGTGTTCTGACCGGAATACTTGGTGGCCGGGCGTTTTTTGTCTTGACGGATGGCCCACACCGGCGTTCAGTGTCTCTCCCCCCCCCTGATGTGAATAACATGGCGATTATGTGTCAGATGGCTTGGCGGTACCGCCGCCCGGCCCGTATCTGCTTGCTCGGCAATATAAAATGACTGTTATTTGACAGGGTGTTGCAGATTGGCACCGCTTTCCGTCAGGCCGTGCGCGGGCACCTGAAATTGTGGCACAGCAAGGGCAAAATCGATTGACAGGTCCGGATTGCCGCCCTTAACTCGCCGCCAGCGTCACGACACTGTCTGACGTAAATGGGCGGGGTATACAAATAATCGTCCCGTCCATGAATGCGAGACGTCGTGGCGTGTCATGGCCATGACACGGTTGTAACTATGGAGGGGGAACCCCTATGACTATTAAACATCTTCTCGGCGGTGTAGCTGCTGCCGCCCTGCTTACGGGCGCGACGTTTGCGCAGCAAGTGACAGTAACTGGCGCTGGTGATTTTCAAGGCCAGGTGGTCGCGCTCGAGGGCGGCCAGGACCTGGCTGGCGATCTTGTGCTGGAATTTGACCTGAGTGGTGCATTTGCCGGCATGGGCGCAGGCGGTGCGGTTCGTCTGGACATCCAGATTGACGGTGCCACGTTTGACGGCCCGGTGTCCAACACGGCGTTGGTGTCTGCCGGGGCCAACTGCGGCTTCGGTGCTGCACCGTCGCTCGGCGGCGGCGCTGGCGGGAACACGGTGCGTTTTTCAAGCACCGGTCAGCTCAATCTTTGCGCGGCTGGTACCGCGACGATCACGTTGCCGATTGAAGCCACAACGTTTGGCGAACAGATCTCTGTCAGTGCAACGTTTACGGCAACCGCCGATGCCGGGACGTATGGCCCGGTGGTTTCGCTCGACGTTGATGCGGACGATATCGTCAGCTTTGATAACGCGCTGACCTACTCCATCGCGGCTGGCGCTGCTGGCGCCGGTGAGCTCGATGCTAATGGCGAAAACCTGCTTGGCAGCGGTATTCTCGGCGTGCTGTCCGTCGCTTATGATGACACGCTGAACTATGATCTCGCTGACACTCTCGCCGCTGCCAACATTGGCACTGACAACCTTGTTGCCAGTGGTGAACTGACTGTAACCCTCGCCAGCGCTGCCGGTATCGACTTCATCGAACTCGACGGTGTGGACTGCCCGGCTACGGGTAACGTCTTTACCTGTGCGGTCGATATCGCTCAGCTCGAAATTGATGGCGCTCATGACATCACCTTCGATGTCGATGGCAACGGGGCCGTAGCCCAAACGCCGTCTGCTTCGCTATCGCTCGTCGCTGATGGGGGTGCGAATGCCGATGCGGACGTGTTCGACGGCGTCGCTGCCACCGATCTGGCCGAAATCACTCTTGATGATGGTCTCGACACCTCGTCGCTGGCCAATGCGAACTTCGCCTGGGTCCGCTTCGGCACGGGCGGAACGGAAAGCAATTTCCGCATCCAGTTCGCGGATGCAGATGAAGCCAATGCCGTGACGGAAGTGCGTGTGGACGTTGACGCCGGCAATGGCGTTGACGCTCAAACCGTGACGCTCGTGGCGGGCACCGCCAATGACGGCTTCGTGGTTCAGGGTGCGACCATCACCTTCAACTCGCGTGGTCTCGGTGCGGCCTCCGGCCAGAGCGGCAATGCCGACATCACGGGTGTTGACCTGCAACACTCCGACGATGAGCCGGGTGTGGGCAACGGCACGATCCTGCGTCAGCTGATCAACCGTAACACGGCCAGCTTCGTGGCTACGCCGGGCCTCGCGAGCGACAACTAAGTCGTCTCTCCGGTTTTACGGAAAAGCCAAGGGAAGGGGCGGTCTTCGGACCGCCCCTTCTTTTTCATGTGTTTCCCCTTTTGCGCCCCCGCCCGGGCGCCTGTATCGTGACAAAGCATTGAGGGGGCAAAGGCTCCCGCGCATGGCTGGCAGGACAACGATGGACGAGCGCCGGATAGGGGACATATTGCGCGAAAGCGGGGCCATCTCGGCAGAGGATGCCGAGCAGGCGCTCGCCTATCAGCGCGAGACCGGCGCGCTGTTCGGTCAGGCACTGCTTCGCCTTGGCGCGGTCGCCGAGGAAAAGCTCCTGAGCGCCCTCTCCGCCCAGCTCGGCTTTTCCGTGCTGGACCGCGCCGCCCTGCCCGAAAATGACGAGGTCTTTGCCGCCTCTGCCCGCGCCGTCGGCCTCCCCTTGCGCTGGCTTGCCGCCAAGGAGGCCGTGGTCTGGACCGTGCCGGACGGCTCCGGCGATGAGGCGGAGGCAAAGCTCATCCTGCTGGCGCGCAACCCGCTCGACCCCGCGCTCAATGAGCGCCTGCACACCGGCTGGGCCGGCCGGGTGGAGCGTGTGCTGGCCTCAAACCGTCTGCTCGACAGCGCGCTGGCGCGCCTGCACTCGCTCTCGGCCCAGCGCCCGGACGGTGTGCTGACCGATGCCGAACGCCTGCGCGAAATGGCCGAGGAAGCGCCCGTCATCGACTTTGTAAACGCACTGTTTGAGGACGCGCTGCGCGACGGGGCCAGCGACATCCATGTCGAGCCCTTTGAACACGTGTTCAAGGTGCGTTTCCGCGTCGATGGCGTGCTGCATCTGGTGCAGACCCAGCCGCGCTCGCGCTTTGATGCGGTTGCCTCGCGCGTGAAGCTGGTGTCGGGCATGGATATTGCCGAGCGCCGCCTGCCGCAGGACGGCCGTCAGACCATACGCTTTGCCGGCGAGGAAGTGGATTTGCGCGTGTCCAGCCTGCCAGGCGCATGGGGCGAATCGCTGGTGCTGCGCCTTCTGCGCAAGCGCCAGGAACTGCCCACGCTCGATGGTCTGGGCCTTGAAGGCGCGCCGCGAACCGGTTTTGACCGCATGATCCGCGAGCCCAATGGCGTCATCCTCGTCACCGGCCCGACCGGCTCAGGCAAGTCGACAACGCTCTACCGGGCGCTGGAGCTGGTCAATGATGGCGAACGCAAGATCATCACGATCGAGGATCCGGTCGAGTACGATATGGACGGGATCACCCAGGTGCAGGCGCGCGCCGACATCGGCTACAGCTTCGCACGCGGCCTGCGCGCCATACTGCGCCAGGACCCCGACGTCATCATGATCGGCGAAATCCGGGACGGCGAGACGGCGCGCATCGCCATCCAGGCCGCGCTGACCGGCCACCTCGTCTTCTCCACCCTGCACACCAATTCGGCCATGGCCGCCATTGAACGGCTTGTCGATCTGGGTGTGGAATCCTTCCTGGTCTCGGCTGCCTTGCGGGGCCTGATGGCTCAGCGCCTCGTGCGCCGGCTGTGTGATCATTGCGCCCTGCCCGCCCCGCCGGAAGATATCGTCATTGCCGAGCAGCTGCTCGACCAGTCCCGCAGCGAAGGCGCGCTGTGGCCGGCCGGCACATTCGCCGCGCCTGCGCACTGGCGCGTACCGCAAGGGTGCGATCACTGCCGAGGGCAGGGCTATCTGGGCCGCGTCGCGGTCTATGAGGCCGCCTATGTCGATGGGGCCTTGCGCGAGGCTGTCGCCCGCCATGCCCCCTCGCGTGACCTGATGGCCGCCGCCCGCGCCGCCGGCTTCCTGACTATGCTGGAGGACGGGATGCTAAAGGCGCGAGCGGGCCTTACCTCCGTGGCGGAAATCATGCGTGTGCTGGGCGGCGGGCCGGAAGTCGTGATCGACGAGGCACCGCCCGCACGCCTGAGCGCACAAATCTAGGGCGGGCACGGCCATGAGCGGGGCATACCGGTATAAAGGCCTGCGCCCTGACGGGCGGTCCGTCGAGGGACGCATCACCGCCGCCAGTGAGCAGGAGGCCGTCACCCAGCTGGCCGGCCAGCGCATCCAGGCCTTCGAAGTGGTTCCCGATACTGCAAACCGCCGCCGCTTTGCCCGGCGCAAGGCCGGAGCGCGCGACCGGGTGCGCGTGCTGCGCCAGCTCTCCATGCTGGTGCGCGCAGGTGCTCCGCTTCTGACCTGCTTTGACAGCCTACTGGAAGATGAACCCTGCCTAGAAATACATGACAAGCTGAGGGGCATCCGCTCCGACCTCAGGGGCGGGGGACGTCTGTCACTGGCGCTGTCACGCCATTTCCCCGACCTGCCGGACTATGCACCCCGCCTGGTGGAACTCGGCGAGGCGACGGGCTCGCTCGCCGAACGTCTCGCTGAGGTGTCCGGACAGATGGAGCGTGACCTCACCGCAGCGGAGGAGTTGCGCAATGCGCTGGCCTACCCGGCCTTCCTGGCATTTGCCGGGGTCGGCGCCGTGCTGTTCATCTTCATGGTGGTGGTGCCCCGCTTCTCCGCGCTGCTCAGCGAAGCACGCGGCGAGATACCCCTGGTTTCACGCATCGTGCTCAGTATCGGCCAGACGGTCAGCGAGCACTCGGTCCTTGTGCTGGGAGGCCTTGCCCTGCTGGTAGTTATAGGCATCCGGCTGGTCAGCCTGTCCTCCACCCGGCGGGCGCTTGTCGGGGTGGCGTTCCGGACACCGGTTCTGGGCCGGTTCCTCAATGCTTCGGATACCGCGCGCTGGGCGCGTGTGACCGGCACCGCCCTCGCCGCCGGGGCGAGCCTTCTCGACGCGCTGACCCTCGCCGAACGGGGCGTCATGTCAGCGCGCCGGCGTGAAGGGCTTGCCGAGGCGAGGCGGGCCGTGCGTTCAGGCGAGCCGCTGGAGGCGGCCCTGCGCGCAAACACCGATATGGACGCCATGACCCTCAACCTCATCCGCACCGGGCGTCTGTCCGGCGCCATGGCCGACATGCTGCTATTCGTGGCCGAAAGCGGCGAGCAGCAGGCACGAAACCTGAGCAAGCGCCTGACATCGCTGGCAGAACCCCTGGCGATCGCGTTCATTGCCTCGATCATCGGCCTGGTCGTTGTCAGCCTCGTCCTGGCCATGTCCAGCCTTTACAGCTTTGATATCCAGTAATATTCGGGAGCTTTGAGGTGCCGGCACCGATTATCGCAATGGGGGGGATTGGCGGCAGCGGCACCCGTGCCTGCGCCCAGATCCTGCTTAATGCCGGCTATCATCTGGGTTCCGATCTGAATGAGGCGCTGGATAATCTTACCTTCTCGCTGATATTCAAACGCCAGTCCGCGCTGATGTGGAACCGCACGACATTTGAGTGCTACCTGTCAGCCTTCCTCAGCCATCTGCAAACGGGCCACCTGCCCAAAGGCATGGTAGGGACTCTCGCGGACATCCCGGCTGCCGGCCGGGCAGGCCACAGCGCCGACTGGCTGACTGAGCGCCTTGGCCGTGCGCGGACTCCCGGGCCAACCCCGGGGGGGGAACTGCTGGGTTGGAAGGAGCCGAATACACACATTTTCATAGAAAGAATTATGGAATCAAAAGACGATATAAAATACGTGCACATTGTACGAGATTTCAGATACATGATGGCAAGTAAAAACAATAATCAGATTAAAAATTGGGGGCCTGTATTTCTTGACGACGATGGGCTATATGAAGGCCCAAGGGTTCTGCGGTACTGGTTCGAGGTTCAGGCGCGAATGATCGGGATATACAAACGGTTTCCCGACCGTGTGATGTTCCTTAGCTATGACCGGCTGAGTGAGGCACCCCGGATGCAGATCGGCGCATTACTCCGGTTTTGTGAAACACCGGCGGCAGGCGACCTGTCCGAGCTTATGACGGGGCTGGACTTTGTATCTGGGACCAGTCCGGCTTCAGACCTACTGCTGGACGCCCGACAGGCCCGCGTGCTGGCTGAAACGCTCGCGATCTGCGCCTAACTGTCAGGCACCAGCGAACGCCCTGCCTTTAGTGGTTCGCAAATGCGCGACCACCAATGGTCCAGGGTCAATGGCGCGAGCCAGCGGTCCCGCCAATCCGTTCCGGACTGAAACCGGGAGATGATATCTGTGCGTGCGGCACGAAGACGAGCGCGGTCGAGCGCGTCCGGCTGCCATTCATCCACGTAGATGACTGGCAGGCTGGAATACGCAGCTGTTGTGGCGTTACGCCGGATTATCGGAACGGCCCCGTTAAGTAGAGCGAGCCAGGCTTTCGGCGACGGGTCCAGACCGCCTCCCTCGACACAAAAAACAAAGCTGTGCCGCTGAAGGAGGTTCAGAAATTCCTGCTCTGGCACTTCCTCTCCGGGACGGTACGCCCAGCTCGCCCAATGCGTGGCTGCGATCGCGCTCACCGATTTTCGCAGCGCCCACTGATCGCCACCGCGTACCCTGTGAGCGCACAAAGCGGTAAGCGGCCGCGAACCAAGCGACGAAAACCCGGGCGAGAACCACGATGCCCGGTCCCCAGTGGTGACCAGACCAAGGGGGAGGGGTGAAAGCCTGTCGAGGCCTTGAGTGTCCAGGTTCTCTGCCCACCAGTGGAGTAGCAATGGATGGCTTCGTATGTCGTCGACAATGTCCTGCAGCGCCTTGCCGAAGGACGGCCAGCGCAGGTCGACCTGACGCGGAATTGTTGCGTCTTCCGAACCTGACACCAGCACAAATGGACGAGTGAGCTGTGGCAGAACCTCAACCGCGAAGCGCTCGATTGCTATGGCAGGCGAGCGTAGCGACAGAAACAGCGTCTGCGGGGCCTGATGAGGCGGCGTCTGTTTGATCAGGTGAACACGTGGTTCTTGCGTATCGCTGAGAAACACCCAGTCACAGCGCTTTGCAATACCGGTAATCTGGTACTTGTCCGCGCCCTGATGTTTGGGAAACAGCCGAGTGTTAAGCGGTTCTGTCCGTTCCCCCAGTCGCGGTCAAATGTTCCGCTGCCGTTCATGGCCGCTCAGGCCAACGCCCGAGCCCGGAGCGCGTGGTAGGTGTCCCGTGTTTCCTCTGGCAAGGTCATTTGATTGTGAGCCTCTGAAGTCGGAATGGCCGGGTCGTAGAAGCTATCAGCGTCTCGTGCACCTAAACCGATCTTGCTGATGATGGCATCAAGTCTTGGACGCATCACCGCTTCCACAGGAGAAAACTCGATGATTGGCAGGTCTAGAACGTCGGTCCACTCCAGAAGTTTCTGATTGTATGCGGTCCAGATGTGCAAGCCCTTTGCGATGGAAAATCCATTACGCTGCTGCAGGGATTTCGCTACAGCGGCAGGATGCCGGAATATCCCGGCCGCCTGCAGGTCCGGGCACACTTCCAGCCAGCCATGAAGGGCGAACAGCGTGCGGGGATCTTTAAATCCCCAGAGGCTTTGATCCTTGCGTGACTCGATGAACAGGTCACGTACCGACGCGTGGAGCTTGCCCCACACCGGTTTGTGCGGGGGATTGTCCCAGCTGCCACCGTTTGTACGCAGCAGATCTTCATGCATGTAGAGCAGGGATGGCGCTTCCTGCAACCCTTTGGGATTAGAGCGGATGCTGTGGTCAAGCACTTGACCCAAATAAAGACCCGCACCCTTGAGTGATCCGCAAAGCGCGCTGGTTCCACTGCGGTGCATACCCAAGACGACAATCGCCTGTGACTTTGCCGTTTCCAGCTGATCCGCTGGAGTTTTGGCGTGTTTGGTAGCCTCACTCACCTGTTGTCGCCTCTTTCAGAAGTTTCGCAGCCGATCGGCTATGCGTTTTACGGTGCGGCTCCAAGGCCATTTGTACCCCTGAAATGTCGCATACAGATGTGGCTTGAACTGGCTTCCGTCAAGCTGCTGAAAATGTTCTTCAAATAGATCGTTCCTAATGAATATGACATCGCACTGCCAGAAAGCGCTATCATAATAGCAGGGCTCCACGACGTCAAATAACCGGAAGCCGGACTGCATTACAGTCCTCACCCGCTCCGCAAGCGTGTCTCCAGTGCACTCTATTATAACAACGGCACAGTTTTTTAACATGTTTTTTGCGCCTTCCAATACGTCCATTTCACGTCCGTCTATATCAATTTTTAAAAGAAAAGGCCCTGTAAGGGCGTTGGTCCAAATATACTTGTCCAGAGTAGTAATCGCGACTTTCCGTTCGCCGGGTGCGCCTGTAATGCCTTCTGCAATCAAAGAGGCCCGCACAAGGTCTGTTTTCCCTTCAAAGCCCTCTACAGAAAAAGCAGCGATCCCCTCGCAATTGCCAATGGCAATTCCCTCAATTCGGACATCAAGTCTGCGATAGGTTGCCCTGATCTGCGGGTGATATTCCTCGACCGGTTCAAACAGCACATGATGCTTGTCGGGGAAGGCATCAATTAACTCTGGAGTCCCCGTCAGTACGCCGACGTCCAGAATTGTTGTTACCGGAATACCCCTACGCCGTAAAATCTTCAACGACTGGGCCTTTAGGGGTCCACGACCGGTCATTTTCCGTCCATTTCAGCAGGTTCATCGAGGGTGAATGTCGCAGCGCAAGCCAGGATGCGCAAGCTGACTTAACACGCTACGATATACGGGTGAGAATGCTTTTCGGACGTGAAATGTGCGTTGGAAAGTTGTTCCAGCGGCGTCGCAGAGTTGCGTAGCTGGCGGCATGAACGTGCAACAAAAGGATCATGGTGTGAGGGTTCTAGTTGGAGGTATGCGCCAGTCAGACTGGCAGGAGCTCGAAGCCCTGTTCAAGCCGTCCGGGAGCGAGCAACTGGCAGTGTCGATAGAGCGGTTGCCGGACTTTGCTGGCGGGGCCGGCTTAGTAGAGGAAAGCGCTGCCCGGACGTTTCAGTCGGCGCCGACCGCGCTCTGCGTGCTCGGGTATGCGGCACCGGAGGAGGTGGCGGCAGCGGCAATGCACAATGGAGCAGACCCGCTGGACGCGCTCGAGCGGTGGCGGCTTGATTGCAAAGTCATCTTGTCATTGCTCGAGGCCTTTCCGCTGCGCACAGCGCTACTCCACGTTGGAGCCGCTCGTTCTCACCCTGATCTGGCCAAGGGGAAGATTGGCGAGCGACTGGAGCAGGAACTTGATGCGGCAGGTATGCCCCCGGCCCATGTGGGCACACTTTCCCCGCTATTGCTCGCGGCAGCATCTTATATTGTGAGTGATCTGGGGGGCACTGATGAAGACATGTCCCTGCTGGACAAGGTCGCGACTGTTCCAGGCAGCCTCGTTATTCGGCCTAGTGCCCAGGAGCTTGCCCTGGATGCGATTGCCTCAGTGGTCGCCTTGAAGGAGCGCGAGAAGCTGGCAACCGAGCTGGTGCAGGCTCGCAATGCGTTTGAGGCCCGTATGGCGGATCTGACGGAAAAATTGGGCGACAGTGAACGAATGTTCGCAAAGGAGAGGGCCGCCAGGGCGGCATTGGGCGCCGAACTGAATTCGATTAAATCATCGAAGCTGGGTCAAATTTTTCTGTCTCTGCGAAGAATTGGCGCACATTTCAGGCAGTGGCCGCGCCTCTCCAGGCAATTGCGTCTGGATGTCGAACTAGTAAGCACAAGCGAGTATTTCGATGGGCCTTGGTATACTGAGCGTTATCCTGACGTCGCGGCTGCCGGTGTTGATCCGGCGCTGCATTTCGTCCGGCTTGGTGGAGCGGAGGGGCGCGCACCCGGGCCGAGATTTTGCTCATTCGCCTATCTGGCGTCCAATCCCGATATCGCCGAACGCGGGCTAAACCCTCTTGTTCACTATCTCCGGTTTGGCCAGGCGGAGGGGCGAACCATTGAGCCGGTTCACGATGCATGATGAGAATGTTGCATAGGGACGCAATGCCGGCGGATCAAAGCGTATGGTCTGACATGATGAATCCGACAAATGATCGACAGCTGACCCCCGGCTCCGGACCCATCCGGGCGCTGCAAGGTCTTTACGCGAACCCGGCCTCGTCTTCGGCGCGCGAAAAAATGGTGAACGCGCTTTCCGGTCTGATGCCGCTCCTGGAGAGGTCAGCTGAGCCCATCCGCGTGATTCAGCATTTAGCCTGCACCGGCGGTACACTTTTCTCCCGCTGCTTGCAGGCCCAGCCCAACACGACCGTTCTCAGCGAGTTGGACCCTATCAGCACGATACAGCTTAAGACCCAGCGGTCGGGATTTGCGCCAACCGACCCCATTCTGCTGGCGAGAGCAGGCCTGAACCGGATCGATGACGAAACCGCGGTGGAAATGTTCTTGGCTGCTGTGGGTGTGTTGCGTGCTCGGCTCGAGCGGACAGGGCGCAGACTGGTAATCCGGGGGCACGCACACTCGCAGTTTTGTACGGAGGTGGACTGGAACCTGCGGCCAACGCTCAATGAAATGCTTGCCGGGTTGGCGCCAGTGCGTTCCGTAGTCACGCTTCGCCACCCGATAGAATCGTTTACCTCCCTTGACCATAACAAGTGGCACCACTTTTCACCATTTTGCCTGGATGAGTATTGCCTCAGATACCTTGCCTTCCTCGACCGGCATGCCGAAATCCCATCAATTCGATATGAAATGCTTGTTTCAGACCCTGACGCCACTATAAGAATGCTCTGCGACATTCTGGAGCTACCATTCAATGTTGATTGGCCCATGCTGATTCCCGCGATCCGCATGACGGGTGATAGCGGCCGCCGTGGCAATGTCATCGGACCGCGTCCAAGGCGGGAGATTTCCGGCTATCTGGTTGAAGAGGCCGCGCAAAGCGAAAATTACCACACACTTTGCGAGCGCCTGGGGTATGACCCGTCGACAGCCTGATCCCTGTAGGCAAATCGATAACAGGACTGGGTGTCCGGGAGCATAAATTTTGAATACTGTACTTTTCGTGCCCTATTTCAGACCGGACGATCCAGCGCGACGGGCAGAGATCGAGCTGTGTCTTGAAAAGAACAAGGCCAATCCGGCTCTGCACAGCATATGCCTTATCGTTGACGAGCCTGGGCATGAGCATCTGGCCACTGATCGTGTAAAGATTTACCGTGTTGAATCCCGCCCGACCTACCGGGACTGGGTAGAGCTGAGCTATCTGTACGCGCCCGACGCCATATCGCTGCTCGCGAACGCCGACATATATTTTCTGGACGATGTGCCCCGCCTTGCAGAGATATTCGCCAATGACCCCTCCGGTTTTGTCGCGCTAAGCCGCTATGATGGCCACAACACTGAGCTGGTCCGGCATCCAAACCCGCATTGGTCACAAGACAGCTGGGCGTTCCTTCCACGTGCCTGCCGCAACCAGAGCCGCGATGCGCAGCTCGGTTTCCCGCTGGGTGTGCCAAGGTGTGACAACAAGGTAGCCTACGTGTTCGCTGCTTACGGGCACCATGTCTACAATCCATGCAACCATATACGGTCGGTTCATGTCCATGAGAGTGCCATCCGGTCCTACTCCAAGAAGGGGGACATGCGGATAGTCGGCGGGGTGGCGATGGTTCATCCTTGCGAATCTCTCATCGCCCCTTCTAACCTCGATTTCGAACTCTGGCCGGTGCGACCCGAGCTGTTCCAGTCGGTGACTGTCAATAAGTCGTTGGGTAAATGGGCCAAAGAGCTAGAGCTTTCGATCCCGGAAACCCAGCCACTGATCGAATCTGTGCTACCCGGCACGCTAGGAGCTGCAGAGCCGACAAAGCGCTTGCCACAGGAAGGTGGGGGTCTGTTTGCGGACGGAAATCTTGCTGGTTTTGATGCGCACTGGCAGCATCCCGCGATTACCGAGCAACACGCATTCAACAGGCTGAAGGCACTTGCGCCAAGAGAAAGTAGTGTTGCGTATCTTGGATTTCCCTGGGCGACCCTCATAGATGTCAGCAACCACAACAAACAGGACGAGCAGCGCCGGACGCTATTGCGTGCAGCGCTCGATAGCTGCGCGGACCGGCTGAAAGGTTACGGTCGCATCGCAACTGTCTGCCAGCACATTCATATGAAGCAATATGCTTCGCTTCTATCCGAGGCGGGCGTCACCGATGTGTTCTGGTCTCACGCGGTAACAGACGAGCCGGAGATTGCAGAGCACGGACTCACCATTCATCCTTTTCCGTTATATCCGGTGCAGGCTTGCGATGGCCGGGGGGTTAGCTATGAAGCTCGCCGCTACCTGTTTTCTTTTGTCGGCGCCAAGGCGACCCCGATTTATCTAAGCCAGGCACGGACCCATATTATCGAAGAGCTCGCGAGTCATCCGATGGGGCTAGTTCGCGAACGCGCCACCTGGCACTATAATCGTATCGTTTACGACTCCCAGATTCTCAGACGGGTCGAGGCCAATTCGGTGCTTTTGGATGAGGCGGCGTCTGAGGAGTTCAGGGAGGTCATGCGTCAGAGCGTCTTTACCCTTTGCCCCTCTGGCACCGGACCGAACTCGATACGGCTCTGGGAAGCAATCTGTAGTGATTCAATTCCGGTAGTGATGGCGGAGACGTATCGCCACCCCGGTAGCGGTAGCCTGTGGCGTGAGGCTGTGGTCGAGTGCGGCGAGGACCGTCAGAGTATCGCCGAGCTGCCAGAGCGCCTGGCAGAGATAGCCGGCGACGCCCGCGCGCTATTAAAACGCCGGGCCGCCTTGCGTATGCTGGCGTTGCGCTACGGGCCGGACAGCTTCGTTGCGGATATCGTCTCTATCATGCGAAGCTAATTGCGCCGCTTTCCGGCGCAAGAATCCGCTTCTCGCCATCTACCGGCGAGGCTGGACCTAACATGCTGATGTAGCGCAATCGAAGGACCCTTTCTGATGAACCATGATCCGGTATTCACCCACTTTCGTCCTTCAGAGGTGGTAGCAGACGGTGTTTCGGTTTACGACTTTCTTGGTGTCAAAACAGACACGCGATTCAAGAAGGCTTGGGTTCAATTTGCTGCTCCTGCCGGGAAGGCCGTTCAGGCCCGTCTTCCAGCATTTAACGAGCACTATCCGGACTGGGTTCTGACGCTGGAGAGCGTCCTGCGGGCAAGTGGCACCTATCGGGTGGCCGAGCTTGGTGCTGGCTGGGGTACCTGGTCGTCAATCGCCGCTGCGGCTGCCCGGACCCGGCCGCAGATCAGCGGCGTCGAAGTCGTCGCGCTGGAGGCCGACCCCACGCACCATAAATGGCTCCAGCAGCACTTCGCCGTGAATGGACTGAAAGCCGATGGTGTGCATCTGGTTCATGGCGCAATATCAAAAGAACGAGGCCAGGCCCGCTTCCCGGTCATTGAAAATCCTGATGAAGATTATGGCGCGTCGCTGAGGCAGGTGAATAATGGTGGCGACTTTATAGTCGTTGACTCATTTATTCTCGAAGACGTCATATCAAAGTTTACCGGTGCCGTCGATTTTATGCATGTTGATATTCAGGGCGCGGAGTATGATGTTATTCCCGACAATATGGATTTGCTTAAACGGTCTGTGAAGTCAATCATGATCGGGACGCATATATCACTGCAACATCACGAAGGAATGAGAGACAGGTTTCTGGAGCGCGGCTGGCGCGAGCGGATGAATTATCCACGGATGGCCTTATGCGACACCCCCTATGGAAAAATTCAGTTCGGTGACGGCGTTCTGGGATTCGAAAATCCTGACCTTTTCTGACAATTCGGCCTCGCAAATCCTGCCGGCTTGCGCCGCCCTAGGTATGGCGCGCGGGTCTGGCAGCTGACACAGGCCAATGAGGATTCGCTGCGGTCGCTTTGCCGACCGCAGAATGTGTTGTAGCACACGCGCAGGACAGGGTAATCAGCGCCGGGTTACCGGGCAGAACCGGATAACAGATGCAAATTCGAATTACGAGGAAAGCATGACCGCAAAGACGGCTTTGATCACCGGAGTTACCGGCCAGGACGGTGCTTACCTGTCCCGCTTGTTGCTGGAAAAAGGCTATATCGTTCATGGCGTAAAGCGCCGCTCATCCTCGTTCAATACCGGCCGGATCGATGATCTTTACATGGATCCTCACGCCGATGATGTGCGCTTCTTTCTGCATTACGGCGATCTGACGGATTCAACCAATCTCATCCGCCTCGTTCAGGAAGTGCAGCCCGACGAAATCTATAATCTGGGCGCGCAGAGCCACGTGCAGGTGAGCTTCGAGACACCGGAATACACGGCCAATTCAGACGCGATGGGAGCGCTGCGCATACTCGAGGCGATGCGCATTCTGGGGCTGGAAAAGAAGACCCGCTTCTACCAGGCATCGACCTCCGAGCTCTATGGCAAGGTGCAGGAGATTCCCCAGAAGGAAACCACGCCCTTCTACCCGCGAAGCCCGTATGCCGCTGCCAAGCTCTATGCCTACTGGATCACCGTGAACTACCGTGAATCCTACGGCATGCACGCCTCTAACGGCATATTGTTCAATCATGAAAGCCCGATGCGCGGCGAGACCTTCGTCACCCGCAAGATCACGCGCGCCGTTGCAGGTATCAAGCTCGGCTATCAGGACAAGATCTATCTGGGTAATCTGGATGCCCAGCGCGACTGGGGGCATGCGCGCGACTATGTTGAGGGAATGTGGCGCATTCTCCAGCAGGACGAGCCGGATGATTACGTGCTGGGCACCGGCGAGATGTACTCGGTGCGCGAATTCGTCGAGCGGGCATTTGCCCATATCGGTGTCGAGATCGAGTGGCGCGGCAAGGGCGTGGACGAGACCGGTGTCGACAAGGCGACCGGGGTAACCCGGGTTGTTGTTGATCCACGATATTTCCGCCCGGCCGAAGTCGAGCTTCTGCTGTCGGACCCGACGAAAGCCCGCGAAAAGCTCGGCTGGCAGGCCACGACACCGTTCTCCGAGCTGGTGCGCGAAATGGTGACCGAAGACCTGAAAACGGTTGCTCGCGAGCAGGACCGCCATGACCGCCATGGCTGATACTCCCGCCGTCATCTACCCGCTCGAAGGCAAGCGGGTCTGGGTCGCGGGTCATCGTGGCATGGTCGGCTCCGCGCTGGTGCGGCGGCTCGAACGGGAGAACCCGGCCGAGATACTCAAGGTTACCCGCCAGGAGGTCGACCTGCGTGACCCGGCGGCTGTCCGCTCATGGCTGGAAACGGCGCGCCCAGAGGCCGTGTTCGTGCCGGCCGCGAAGGTGGGCGGCATTCTGGCGAATGACACCTATCCGGCCGACTTCCTCTACGACAACCTGATGATCGCAGCGAACATCATTCATGCGGCCCACGAGACCGGTGTGGAGAAGCTGCTCTTCCTCGGGTCGTCGTGCATCTATCCGAAATTCGCTGATCAGCCCATCGTGGAAGAGGCGCTGCTCACCGGCGCGCTGGAGCCGACCAACGAGTGGTACGCGATCGCCAAGATTGCAGGGATCAAGCTTTGCCAGGCTTACCGCAAGCAGCATGGCGCAGATTTCATCTCGGCCATGCCCACCAATCTCTACGGCCCCGGCGACAATTACGACCTTCAGAGTTCCCACGTGATACCGGCGCTCATCCGCAAGGCGCACGAGGCGAAACGCGCTGGCGCACCCTCCATGGAGATATGGGGCACCGGCACGCCGCGCCGGGAGTTTCTGCATGCTGATGATTGCGCCGATGCGCTTGTTCATCTGATGAAGGTCTATTCGGCGCCCGAACACGTGAACGTCGGATCGGGGACGGATGTAACCATTGAGGAGCTGGCGCGCCTCGTCATGGCCGTGGTCGGGTTTGAAGGTGAGCTCACCAAGGATCTCTCCAAGCCTGATGGCACGCCGAGAAAGCTGATGAGTGCAGACCGGCTGCGCGCGCTGGGCTGGAAGCCTTCGATAGGCCTTCGTGAGGGGCTAGAAAATGCAAACGCTTGCTATATTGAAACTATTTAGCAGGCGGCCGCCTTCGCGGAGGATCGTCGTTTCGTGATCGCAAGCCGTTTCGTGGTCAAAATACTGGTCGGCCAATTCTAATGACGCTCGGTCTCGTCATCCCAGCCGCCCCGACCGGCGCAGCAAAGCGATAATGCGGTCAGCGGCCTCTTCGGCGCTGATCGTCGCCGTTTCCACGTGCAGCTCGGGGGTCTCAGGCGCCTCGTAAGGGCTGTCAAAGCCGGTGAAGTTCTTGATCTCCCCCGCTTTGGCCTTCTTGTAGAGGCCTTTGGGATCGCGCTGCATGCACACCTCGATGGGTGCATCGACGAAGACTTCGATAAACTCGTCCTCTTCCACCAGCTCGCGCACCATCTGACGTTCGGCCCGGAAGGGGGAGATGAAGGAGCAGGTGACGATCAGCCCGGCATCAACAAAGAGCCGTGCCACCTCGCCGATCCGGCGGATGTTCTCCACCCGGTCGCCTTCGGTGAAACCGAGATCGCGGTTCAGCCCGTGGCGCACATTGTCGCCATCAAGCGAGTAGGTGTGGTGTCCAGCCTCAGCCAGGCGGCGCTCGACGATATTGGCGATGGTCGACTTGCCGGCACCGGAAAGCCCTGTAAACCACAACACGGCCGGCTTCTGGGCCTTGAGCCCGGCCCGGCGTGTCTTGTCCACATCCATCTGGTGGGTATGGATGTTGGTCGCCCGGCGCAGCGCAAAGCGGATCATGCCCGCCCCGACGGTCTGGTTGGTATACCGGTCGATGAGGATGAACGAGCCGGTATCGCGGATCTCATGGTAGGGATCAAAGGCGATGGCACGGCTGGTGGACAGATTGCACTGGCCGATACCGTTCATGCCCAGCTCCTTGGCCGGGATGTGCTCGTAGGTGTTTACATCAACACCGTATTTCAGCTCCGTCACCGAAACCGGGGTTACCTGCCCGCCGGCTTTGAGCAGGTATGAGCGGCCGGGATGCATGGCATCTTCATGCATCCAGAGCACTTCAGCGGCGAACTGGCTGGCGACTTCCGGGCGATCCTGGGTGCCGGTCAGCATATCGCCGCGGATAATGTCGATTTCCGCATCGAGCACGAGGGTCACCGCTTCGCCTGCGCTGGCCTCTTCCAGATCGCCATCGGCGGTGACGATGCGGGCGACCCTTGCCTTCTGGCCGCTTGATGCGACGACGATTTCATCGCCCGGCTGCACCGTGCCGGACACGATTGTTCCGGAGAAGCCGCGGAAATCGAGATTGGGCCGGTTCACCCACTGGACAGGGAAGCGGAACGGCCCCGAACGCGCATCGGTCTCGGTGTCGATATCCTCAAGCAGTTCCAGCAGCGTCGGCCCGTCATGCCAGTCCATCGCCTCCGAACGGCTGGTGACATTGTCGCCATAGCGCGCGGACATCGGGATCGGTGTGATCGTCTCGAAGCCGAGATTTTCCACCTTCGCGAGATAGTTCGAGACGATCTCGTGGAAGCGGGCACGCGAATGACCGGCAAGGTCCATCTTGTTGATCGCCAGCACGACATGGCGGATGCCCATCATGTGCGCGATGTAGGAATGGCGCAGGGTCTGCACGAGGACGCCCTTGCGCGCATCAACAAGGATGATCGCGAGGTCGGCGGTCGATGCGCCGGTCGCCATGTTGCGCGTATATTGCTCGTGGCCGGGTGTGTCTGCGACGACAAACTTGCGCTTGTCGGTGGAAAAGAACCGGTAGGCGACGTCGATCGTGATACCCTGCTGGCGCTCGGCCTCGAGCCCGTCCAGCAGGAGCGCGAAATCGATCTCCTCGCCGGTGGTGCCGTGCTTTCTTGAGTCCTTTTCCAGCGTGGACAGCTGGTCTTCGAAGATCAGCTTGGAATCGTAGAGCAGCCGCCCGATCAGGGTGGACTTGCCGTCATCGACTGAGCCACAGGTGATAAAGCGGAGCACTCCGCGATCACCGGTTCGCGTGAGACGCGAAATCACATCAGCGCGCACATCCATCTCTAGAAATATCCCTCGCGCTTTTTCTTTTCCATCGACCCGGCTTCGTCATGGTCGATCAACCTGCCCGAACGTTCCGAGGTGCGGGCGGTCAGCATTTCCATCACCACCTCTTCCAGTGTCACTGCCGCCGACTCGATGGCGCCCGTCAGCGGATAGCAACCCAGCGTGCGGAAGCGGACGAGACGCATCTGCGCCTCCTCGCCCGGCGCGAACACGAACCGGTTGTCATCGACCATGAGAAGCTGGCCATCGCGCTCGACCACGGGGCGTTCCGCCGCGAGATAGAGCGGCACGATGGGAATGTTCTCTTCAAGGATGTATTGCCAGATATCAAGCTCGGTCCAGTTCGATAACGGGAAGACCCGGATCGATTCGCCCTGCCGGATCCGCGTGTTGTAGGTCCGCCAGAGTTCGGGGCGCTGATTGCGTGGCTCCCAGCCATGAGCGGAATCACGGAACGAGAAGATGCGTTCCTTGGCGCGCGATTTTTCCTCGTCGCGGCGTGCGCCGCCAAAGGCCGCATCATAGCCGTGCCGGTTCATGGCCGCGCGCAGGGCCTCGGTCTTCATTACCTGGGTGTGCAGGTTGGACCCGCTGGCGAACGGGCTGATGCCGCGTTTGAGACCGTCCTCGTTGATTTCCACGCGCATCTCAAGACCCAGCGCCTCGGCCAGGGCGTCGCGATAGGTGATCATGTCGCGGAATTTCCACGTCGTATCGACGTGCTGCAGCGGGAAGGGCGGGCGCGAAGGATAGAAGGCTTTCAGCGCCAGATGCAGCATCACGGCTGAATCCTTGCCTATCGAATACAGCATGACCGGGTTGGCAAACTCGGCCGCCACCTCGCGCATGATGTGGATGGACTCCGCTTCAAGCGCCTTCAGGTGCTCGGACAGGGGCAGCTTGCCCGTCCGCGGTTTCCCGAAGCTCGCCGCATAGTCCGCGATACGTGCGATTATCGCGTTCCTGTCGGTCGTCATGTCACTCTGACCCCATAATTTGTCCGACTCGGTCGGAAAATTGCCCCGCGCCGACAGGCCTCTGGAGGCTGTGCTGGATTTCCTTGCCCCGCAGGCAGATCAAGGCTGCGATTTCATGATGCGCCGGTCGAATGAGAAACGCACGGGCAAAGGTGAGCCAATACACTTCCGCCGCACGACCGGTGGGTGCAACCCAGTTGCTCATAACCGCACGTGACTGTCTGGCGCTGAGGGCAAGCGGCCCCGCGCCACAAAGCAACCATTGAGATAACCTTGCTCGGTCTTGCCATAGAGGAAGGGCGAGCCGTCCGGCCCGGTAACGCTGCCCCCGGCCGCGATCAGGACCGCGTGCCCGGCGCCGGTATCCCACTCCATCGTCGGCCCGAAGCGCGGGTAAAGGTCGGCCTTGCCTTCGGCAACGAGACAGAATTTGAGAGACGAGCCGGCGTTCACCGCAGCGGCCGCGCCCTGGGATAGCGCGAATGCACGTGTCCGCTCGTCAGCGTGTGACCGGCTCATCACCGCCACCCGTTCGGTCTCCGGCATGACACGGGCCTTGAGCGGTGCCAGGGTGGCATCATCCAGCCTGCTGCCCGGCGCGGCATCTCCGGACAGTCCGGCCCGTCCACCCAGGTAGATCCGCTTCAGTGCTGGCGCATACACGCACCCTGCAACCGGTACGCGCCCGGAAATCAGAGCGATGTTGATCGTGAACTCGCCATTGCGATTGATGAATTCCTTGGTGCCGTCGACCGGATCGACCAGCAGAAACTCGCGTTCGATATCAGGACGAAAGCCGGCCGAAAAACTCTCTTCAGCCAGAACCGGTACGCCTGGCATCACCTTGGCAAGTGCCTCCAGGATAACGGCCTCGGCGCGCGTATCGGCCGCCGTGACGGGAGAGCGGTCGTCCTTGGAGGTGACGACGAACCCGCTGTCGTAAACGTCCATGACCTCGATAGCGGCCTTCAGGCATATGTCGGCAAAGCTGCGGGCAAGCGCATCATGCTCGAGAGACAAGGCGGTTCCTTTCAACGATGTCCGCCGGAATGGCGATTGCAGGTGTGTGCACACCCCGCGTTGCGCGATGGAAATCCCAGCAATAGGGATAATCGGCCATTCATTCCAGTGCTTCGATAATTCTGAGCAGGGCTTTTTCCTTTTCGAGGAGGGCTTTTCCGGCCTTGCCTGCACCGAAGGCGATGAGGGCCTTTTCCAGGCGGGCATATTCGGCCTTGGTGAAATAGAGAAGCACGCAGCGCGTGCGGCCCTGGTCTTCCAGCCCGCGCAAGGCCCGTGACAGATTGCGCACCGTTTCGGTTTCGGCCAGATGCATGAGCCCTTCAAGCGTCTCTGGCTCCTCCACCGCGGTCAGCAGAAGCAGCTTGGTCCAGCCGATCCGCTCAAGGCGGGCCTTGTCGGGATAGCCTGCAAAATGCTGCGCGATGCGGATGAGATAATAGGCCTTGCGCCGGCTGATCCAGGCCTCCTCCAGCCAGGTCCTGAAGGCCTCCGGATCACTGGTCTTCAGTTCCACCAGCATGGTGCCGAGCGGCAGGAAGTGGCGGTCAGGATTGCGGGCCAGGACAAGGGCGTCCTGATAGAGTTGCTGTTCAGTCATGGCCTGCCTCCCCCGTATCGTAATCCGGGAGGTCGAGCGCCTTGAACAGGGCCTCTTCGGCGCCCTCGATCCCTGTGCGGATGCGGCTGGCGCCATGGGCATAGAGCCGCTCGCAGAGGACCTTCCAGCGGACCGCATCAAGGCGCAGGGTCAGCACATGGCTGACCGGGTCCTGCAGGGGCACGCCCAGCACCCCGGCCAGCACCTCGACCGGCAGGGTCTTGGCCAGCACGGTGAGGCTGCGGGCATTGCCGGGCGTCATCACGGCCGTGATCAGGCGCAGCTTGGGCCAGCCGATCCCGGTCAGCTCGGCTGCGCTCAGGCCGTGGGCAAAGGCGGTGCGCACCGGGCGGATCAGGCTGTCGCTGTCGGGATGATCCATGCCGAGCTGGCGCAGGACGACAGGATGAAGTCCGGGCTTGATCTGGGAGATGGCTGACAGGGCGTGGGCCACGTAGAGGATCCCGGTTCCTGCCATCTTCGACAGAGCGTCTGGTGTATATTTCATATCTGGCTCCATGAATGGTTGTTGGAGCCTTGATGCTTCTGGAGAGCCGGATGGGGATCAAAGGATTATGCAGCCAACTGTCTGTTTTATCGGAATATTTTCAAACCTGACACCGCGCCCCCCGTCCCGGCCCGGATCCGCCTGCCATGCGGGCCTGGGTGTCCTGAGCGAAGCGGCAGACCCGGCCTCCCGCGCGCTCGTCCGTCCGGCCGTCCGTCTGGCCGTCCAAAGATTCATTGCAATTAATTGCAGATGCCCGCGTGCACCCACAGCGCCTCCTCCAGACAATTGCAATTAACTGCGGACGCCTGTGCGCACCCGAAGCGCCGCCCCCCCCCGGGGGCGATTGCAATCAATTGCAGATTCCCGCGCGCACCCGAAGCGCCGCCCTCCCGGCAATTGCATTCAATTGCAATTCCTTGCCACGCCGTCACCCCCGCACACAAACAACGGCTCACCCACCCTCAAGCCTCACCGGCAGGCCCGCGATTCTCCACAAATGGCCCGCTCTGGCCCCCGCGTGGACAAGTTCGGACAGGTTTGGCACGCAAATGGACAAGTTTGGCACGCAAATGGACAAGTTCGGACAAGTTCGGACAAGTTTGGTCAAGTTAACTTGACTCCCCGCCAGGCGCTGACTCCCGCCATGGCCATCGCCGACTTTCCCGCGATACGCCCGCTACCCACGCCTACCGTCGGCAATTAATTGCAAATACCCACGGACGCTTTCACGCCAGCGGAGAAGGCGACTGCGGGGTATGCCCGTCAACGTTTGAGGGCCGGATCGAAACCTTCGAAGAAATACCCGACCGGAACCTTGAGCGTGCATGCCAAGGAAAACAGCCCGGCTGCGCCGATACGGCTTGCGCCATTTTCGTATCTCTCAACCTGCTGCAGGGTCACGCCCAGTTTGGCGGCCAGGGTTTGTGAAGACATCTGCAGAATCCTGCGGCGCAGCCGGATACGTATGCCGACATGTCTGTCGATGGCACCGGTGGATCGTGCGCTGGCCATTTGTTCCATATTGGCTCGCCTCCTGCCTGTCCCCGTCCGCCATCGTGCTCAGGGGTCAGGGCCTTGGGTCGGGACAGGGCCGTTAGAGCAGATCCGGTGTCGGACATGGCCATGCCCTGGATCTCCAGACGGACAGTGCATCCATAGCGGGTATGTATGCAGAAAGCACGCCGTGGGTAAAGCCCGGAGCCAGCCCCTGACAGAGTTCGGGCGGCCGGGATGGCCGGGCGGGTCCCGTGCAGACCGGCTTTGCCAGTAACGGCAAAGCCCCATAATGCGCTGCGGGCAAGCCCCCGAGGGGCGGTTCGGCGGCGGCGGGCCCTATTGCCGTGCCAGCGCCTCTGCTCCGATCGGCAGATTGGTGGGGGGCGTCGTGCAGGGCATGGATACGAAACGCTCGCCGCGTCCCATCAGCTCGATCTGCAGACGGCGGATTTCAGCGCCGCCCCCGCACGGCAGCACCCGGGCGATGGATACCTGCCCGTGCTGCTCGAGATGAAGAAGGAAAGCGGCCGCGAGCGCGTCGCTCACTGCGGCATTGACCTGCCATGCCCGATCGGCCCCTGACCTCGCCCCGTAGACACGCCCGTCCTCGCCGCGCACATGCAGGGCGCCGGTGTCGCGCATCCCTATCGGTATCAGGGGAAACCATTCCGGTCCGGAAAAGGCCGGGTAGACCGTATCCACGCGCGGACCGACCGCCAGCCAGGGGCTGTCAAAGAAAAAGGGCAGGATGGTGAAAATGTCCCAGACGCGCCCGTCGGCCCAGTGATGCTCCATCACGCCTGGCCAGTAGGCCTCACGCCTGGCGGAAACCGGCTCATCCATCACCGTCTGGCCGGTCATCCGGTCTACGACCCGCATCCGGCCGACCATCATGGCATCCATGTGCGAACCGAAAACCGGCCCATCGACATGGTCAAAATCGAAATTCACGACAAAGCGGGCATGGTCGCGGCGGGGCGCAGCGAGGCGCGTCTGTTCCAGCATGCGTTCGAAACGGGCGCGGAACACCGTGCGGTTGGGCTCGGGCAGGAACCATGAGAACTGCGACGTGCCGGTGACCGCACCCAGTGCGGTCTGGCGGTAAAAGCTGCTGGAGGGGTCTGCCTCGGCCACACGCGCGGGATAGGGCATGGGCATCTGATGGGCGGCAATGGACTGCCGGTCGGCGCAGGCCGTGAGCGCGAGAAGCAGGAAGGCCATGCTGGCAAACCATGGTTTTCTGGTCATATCGCCCTCCTTTGCCGATTCATCCAGGGAGCATCACCCGGGCCGCGCGGCAGGCACTGTAAGCAGCGGGGTGTTGCCATTTAATTACTAGTTGGGTGTGGTGCATAATTCTGTAGCCATCAGGCCGGGCTTTGGGGGCCTCGCAGGTCAGACGCGTCCCTCTACCCGCCTGCTGGCCGTTAGTGCCCCGTCACCGGCAGCCGGCAGGATCAAGACGGCAGGTCAGCTGGAGCTCCTCAAACCCGGTCTGGCCATTGCGGAGATAGACCCCGGTTCTGGCCTCGAACTGGTCATGGGTGAGCGGCAGACCGGCAGCAGCCCGGTCCGGGTCATCCCAGAAATGGATGTGACAGTGGGTTTCACGGGCGCATAGCCGGACCAGTGCGTCTTCATACGTCTCCCGCTGGAGGGCGGACGGTCCCTCGACCAGGACGAAGTGATGAAGGACAGCGCCCTGGCGCACCGAGCGCAGGGTCCACCAGCCATCGGGCTGGGAACGGTCAGGGGTGGAGATGCCGGACGCTGCAGCAAGGGCGACAAGGCTCGCAAGCAGATGGCAGGCAGACATGGCGGGCGCTCCTGTGAGGGTTCAGGGGTCTGTCGGGGCGGGTGGCAGGCCGTTTTCCGCATCTGTCCCGGCCTAGAGGCGGCCAGCTTGCATGGACAGGGCAAGGCCGGTGCCTCTCTCGGGATCGTAGGCGCAGGCATAGGTGTGAGGCTGCCAGGCCCCGAACCCGTTCTGCAACTCGATCCGGTCGCCGGCATAGATGATGACGCCATGCCCCCCGTCGGCCACGCTCACCACGCGGGTAAAGCGGCGCTCGCCGGGCCGGGTGGTCCAGCGCGACCGGTAGCGGGCAAGACTTTCCAGGCTGGCCCGGCAGGCATAGTGGGCGTCTGCCAGATGATGGTCGGCCCAGCAGGAGGGAGAACGCCGGCACACCGCCTGCCTGATCGCATCGCGGCGGGCCTGCTCGGCCTGGTCTGCTGCCGCACGCGCCTCGCGGTCCAGCTGGCGCGCTTCACGGGCTGCCTCGCGGATGCGCCGTTCGACCGCGCGCGCGGCCTGGCGTGCCTGCCTTTCGGCCGCCTCGTCCTGGCGGGCCTGGAGGCGTTCCGCTTCGCGCAGCGCCCGGCCTGGCAGCAGCTGGTCAAGGGTCACCGCAAAGAGGCCGAGAACAAAATACCCGGCCAGCCCGGCCCCGATAATCTTCCACACCAGCCCGCGTCTGCGGGCCGGCGCCCGGCGTGATCCTTTTCCCATCCCCGTCCTCCTGTCCAGCATGGCGGGTCATGTCCAGGCTGACAGCCTAAAGGCGGAAACTTGCCATTTCATTATCAGTAGCAGCACAACACGCCACCCTGATTGGTTACGCATCAGCCCCGCTGCGCCCTAAACCTTGAGGCAGGGAGCAGCGCTGATGACCGACTTGCGGACACGTTTTGGCAGACTGCTGGCCGCTCACCGGCGCCGCGCCGGTATGACCCAGCAGGATCTGGCCGAAGCGGTGGATGCCAGCGTGTACATGATTTCCAAGATGGAAAGCAGTGCATCGGGTACCAGCTTTTCCATGATCGAGCGGCTGGCCCGGGCGCTGTCGCTGGACCCGGCCGAGCTGTTCACCGCAGACCTGCCCGCCTCCCATTTCCAGCGCAGCGCCTATGGGCGCATTACCCGTCAGCTCGTCGATCTTGATGAAGACGAGCTGGAATGGCTCGAAGGTGTGATCACCGCCGCCCTGAAAGTCCGCAGGCCCGGATGAGCCTGAAAATGACATTGATGGCAATACCGCTCCCGGACGGCCCGGCATGGGGGACAGGCCGCGGATCCTCGGCCTCCGGGCTGATGCGCCGGACCATGGTCGGTCAAAAGCAATTAATTGCAAATCGCATGGCAGCGGCCCGGCCTGCTGCGCACGAGGCCGCGGCATGAAGGCGCGGTTTTACCGGTTTCTGGGGGCACTCGCCCGGTCAGATGAACCCCTCACCCAGGCGCAGATCGTCACGGCGTCAGGCCTTTCCCAGGCGACGGTGAGCCGCTGCGCCCAGGAAGGGATCAGACAGGGCCTGCTGGCCGCGACCGGGCTGGACTCATGCACGCCTGGCCGCCCGGCCTCTGCCTATCAGCTGATCCGCGAGAATGTCTATGTGGCCGGGTGCATCGTGCGTCCCGGCCGGTTCGAGATCGGCCTTTACGATCTGGATCTCGACCCGGTCCGCCTCAACGGACACACGCTTCGGCCCGCCGGGTTTCCCATGACCGCGTGGAGCGATGCGGACATAATAGAGGCGATTACCGGCCCGCTGGAGGACTGGCGGCGCTTCGGCCCTGTCCGTGAGCGCCTCGGCCTGATCAGTGTCATCGACTATCATCACGGCGTCCCGCCCGAACGCCTTGCCGGACTCGAGCGTGCGCTGAGCGGACATTTCGGTCTTGCCTGCGCTGTCACCGATCCGCCCGGGCAGGCGGCCGCCCACGCCGTATACCATTGGCCCGCACTCGCCGGACGCGTGCTGTTCTGTGTCTGGCTGGAGGGCGATCTGATGTGGTGCCAGTATTATGAGGCTGGCTGGCCGGCGGGCCGGCTGAAGATGGCAAGGCCACCTGAAGATTTTCTACAGGTACCCGACCGGGGCGCGCCCACCCCCGAGCATCCCGTCCATGGGTTTGCCGACACGCCAGGCTGGGTGAAGGAGGACGGCCCCCTGGCTCCGAGCGCGGCGCGCCAGCTGGACCAGCAGGCAGAGCGTCTGGCAAGACGGCTCTTCCCGCATAGCCTGGCCAGGTTTCATGAGGAGATTCCCCTCGCGGGGGTGATCGCTGGCACCTGGCGCCGCGACGTGCTTGAACGGGCGGCCCAGTCCCTGTCCAGGCTTCACGCCCATAATTACCCGCACAAGCCTGGATTTGCGTGTATCGGCCTTCATGTCGCGGGCGAGGGCGCAGCCATCGCTGCAGATCTCGCGGCCACCCGGCTGACCCTGGCATGAGGAAATCCAGCCCGCATGCCTGCGCCAAAAACAGCCGAATTAATTTTATTCAGGGATGGCTTTAACTTGTCCATGAATTTGTCCACGAAAACTCGCATATTGCTCCGTATAAAGAATATTTGAACATTCATGCCAGTAGCTCATACAATTAATTTATAACATCTTATAGGTTTCGCGGGAGAAGGGAAGGGGGGAAGATTTTGAACATTACCAAATGCAACAAAATGAGATTTCTTCCCGAATGGCACGGGTTGGGACTGAAATGGCGTGAATGAAAGCGCCCCGGGGGGCGGCAGGTCTGCGCGGAAAATCCGTGCAGACAGGGTTTGACATTATTGGCAGGCTCACGGGCCCCGGCCGTCGCGGGGGGCGAGGCGGGGACGAGGGGCAGGGCGGAAGAATCTTGAAAGGTGGTGGGCCCGGAGGGACTCGAACCCCCAACCAAGCGGTTATGAGCCGCCGGCTCTGACCAGTTGAGCTACAGGCCCACCGTGGCGCCGTGATAGCGCACGCTGGCGGCAGGGGAAAGCGCGTGGTTCACGCACAGTTCAGCAGCCTTGCGGCAGACAGCACGGACACCGCGCCACACGGCGGCAACCGGCCTGCCTTGGTTTTGCCGTATCGCGGTGAGGTCATGCCTGAGCGGTGAACCGCGCGCTGTCCGGCGCGTTTAGCGTGGGGGCCGATGCCCTCAGGATTGAAGATGGAGATTGATTATGCCGCATGTTTCGAGTTTTGCCATTGCCCGAAAGGCACTCCACCGCCGGTTCGCTGGCGCGGTGCTCGCCGGCGGCCTGCTGCTGGGCGCCGCGGCGTTCCTGCCGGTTCCTGCCCTGGCTCAGGATGTCGTGCCCGGCGAGACGCAGGAGGGCCGCCTGTCCCTGTCGGCGCGCGGCGAGGTGCGCATCGCGCCGGATCTGGCTACGGTAACCGCTGGCGCGCAGACCCGCGCCGACACGGCGGCAGAGGCGCTGGCAGCCAATGCCCGCGCAATGTCTGGCGTATTTCAGGCGCTGGAGCGGGCCGGCATCGCCCGGCGTGACATCCAGACCTCCGGCCTGTCGCTGAATGCGGTCTACGCGCCCTATGATGCCCAACGCGGCAACGACCAGCGCATTGTCGGCTATGAAGCCAGCAACACGGTGCGCGTGATCGTACGTGACATGGACAGGGTGGGCCGGACGATCGATGCGCTGGTCGCGTCGGGGGCCAACCAGCTTCAGGGCGTCAGCTTCACCCACTCCGATCCATCTGCCGCACGTGACCAGGCGCGCCGCCAGGCCGTCAGCGAGCTGAACCGCCTGCGGGCCCTTTACGCCGAGGCGGCAGGCATTTCGACCGGCCGGCTCATTTCGCTCAGTGAAAGCGGCACGAGCCAGCCCTATCCGATGATGTATGCGCGTGCAGAATCCCTCGCCATGGATGCCGGTACCGAGATTGCCTCGGGTGAGATCACGGTGTCGGTCAATCTGGATGCCGTGTGGGCAATCCGGCCCTGATGCCGGTCACCAGACAAGCGCCGGGGCCTGCCATCGCGGGCTCCGGCCGTCTGGCCATTCCATTTCGCCTGAATTGATGCCCCCCGTAATGAAAAGGCAGTCAATGCCTTCCCGGGCGGCGCCCTCCAGATCGGTAATGACTCCATCGCCAACGGCCAGCAGGCGGTCCTTTGCGACGGCCCCTCCGGCCTTCTGCTCCAGAGCGGCCCGGGCGAGCGCATAGATCGGGGGGTGAGGCTTTCCGGCAAACAGCGCTGTTCCACCCCTCTGCTGGTAGGCCTGTGCCAGCGCGCCGGCGCAGTAGAGCAGGCGTCCTTCCGGTCCCTGCACGACAATATCCGGGTTGGCGCAGACCATGGGCAGGCCAAGCGCCGCGGCTGCATCCAGCAGGGCGGCATAGTCCTGTGGCGTCTCTCGTTCGTAATCTATCAGCCCCGTACAGGAGATCAGGCGGGCTTGGTCCAGCGGCGCAAAGCTGAGCCCTGTCCCGGCATATATCGGATCGTCGAAGTCGGGCCCGAGCTTGTAGGCCGGTCCGGGCGCGAAGCCGGACAGAAGCGCGTGAGTGGCATCACCGGAGGTGACGGCCATGTCCCACACCCCGTCAGGGGCGCCCATTCTCCGCAACAGGCGCTCCAGATAGGGCGCGCGCAGCGGCGAGTTGGACACCAGGCAGACCAGTCCGCCCTGCGCACGAAAACGTACGAGCGCCTCAATGGCGGGGCAGGTCAGCTGCTCGCCGTCGCGGATGACACCCCATACATCGCACAGGATTGCGTCATAGCCGCCGGCGATCGCCCCCAGCCGGGCCTGAACAGGGACGCCGCTGTCACGCATCAACGGGTGCGCTGACGCAGGGCACGCGTGGCTGCGCTGATATCACCGCCTGCATTGCCGATGATGCTGGTGATCTCCTCGCGCTGCGTTTGCGCGAGCCAGACCCCCATCACCTCCGCGTCAACGACGCGCAGGCCGTTATCTCCGCTCATGACGCGCCAGTTCACAGCGACATCCTCGCCATTGCCGCGCGCCCGCACGGTCGAGCGGACAATGAAATCTCCCGGTGCGCGGGTGACCGAGCCGGTGACATCCAGCGTCTGGCCGGCATAATTGCCCAGCTCGCGCTCGTATACATTGATGGCGAATTCGCGAAATACCGTGCGGAACTCCTCCAGCTCTGCCTCGTCCGCGCCGCGCCGGAAGCGTCCCAGCACGAAGCCTGTGATCCGCGGCACGTCGGCCAGCTGGTCGACACGGTCGCGAAAATTGCGCCGCAAGGTGGACTCATCCAGCTCGCCGTCGTGAAAGGCCTGCAGGGCATTGATGACTTCCTGGGCTTCGCGCTGGACGAAGGCCTCGGCCTCGCTGGCTGACTGCGCGGAAACGGGGCCGGAGAGGACGAACAGCAGCAAGGCCGCCAGCATGCCGGTAATGGCCGTAAGGGGTTGTCGGAGCATTTTTCCTGTCCTGTTAGCTGCCATGGCTCCCGTCATGTCAGTCGAAATCGGGCAGATCCTCGAAATCGCGCTGTTGTCCGAGCGCGGCTGCCCGATTCTGCCTGTAGACCGAGCGCAACTGAACATAAGGGTCGATGGCACTACGTTCCAGACTGGCGAAGGTTTCGTCCAGTTGCAGGCGTATATCGAGGGCGTAAATGCCGCGATACACCCAGATCGCCTCTGTTTCGCGAATATCTTCAACCCAGTAGGTCGGATGCGGGTAGCGGTCTGCGAAGCGGCCGAGTGTGTCGCGCATGTTCGATGGGCCGAGGAAGGGTAGCACCACATAGGGACCGCCCTCTACGCCCCACTGCCCGAGTGTCAGGCCAAAATCCGTGTCGTGCAGGGTGATATTGGCTTCGCTGGCGACATCAAACAGTCCGCCCACGCCGATAATGGTGTTGAGCCCGAACCGGCTCGCCGTGGCAATCGCTTCGCCAGGGCGGCCCTGCAGCAGCAGATTGGCGAACACCACCGGCTGGTTGAGATTGGTCAGCACATTGTGCACGCCCGTGCGGGCAGGGGAGGGAACGGTGTCGCGGTAAGCGTGCGCCAGCGGAGCGATGACCGCCCGGTCAGCAGCGGTGTTGAAGCTGAACACGGCGCGGTTGACCGGCTCGAACGGATCATTGGCCTGCAACGCTTCCGGACGGGTCGTGCAGGCGCTGGCGAGGCTACCGGCCAGCAGAACGGCGAACAAAAGGTGCGCTGCGCGCATATGGGCATTTCCCTCAAACTGACCTGCGCAACGGCTCCCTGACCGTCCAACAGGCTTACATAGGAAGATACGCGCCAGCGCTCAAATCGGACGTGTGTCTTTGACATTGATGCAGATCAGATAATCGCATAAAGATATCCTTATGCAGATAAGGAGCGGAGCCTGGCTCATGCCCAAGGACCGGTTAGCGCCCGCCACCGGCGTGCCACAGATTTCCTTCGAGTTCTTCCCGCCCAAGGACGAGGCGATGGAAGAGCGTCTGTGGAACTCCATCGCAAGGCTTGCTCCCCTGAACCCGCTTTACGTCTCCGTGACCTATGGCGCAGGCGGGTCGACGCGTGACCGGACCCACCGGACGGTCCGGCGCATCGTCGAGGAGACGGCTCTCAGCCCCGCAGCCCACCTTACCTGTGTAAATGCCGCCCGCGACGAGGTGGACGCCGTGATCCGGGACTACTGGAGCGCCGGCGTGCGCCATATTGTGGCGTTGCGCGGCGATCCGCCCGGCGGTGTCGGCGAGCGCTATGAGCCATTCGCAGGCGGTTACGCCAATGCAGCGGAGCTGGCGGCTGGCATCCGCGCAGTGGGCGATTTCGAGGTGTCGGTCGGCTGCTATCCGGAAAAGCACCCTGAAAGCGCGAGCTTCGACCACGATATCGACCTGCTGAAAGCCAAGATCGACAACGGGGCAACGCGCGCCATTACCCAGTTCTTCTTCGATGCGGACGTGTATTTCCGCTATCTAGACCGGGTGCGATCCGCCGGCATCACCATCCCGATCGTGCCGGGCATCATGATGCAGTCGAACTTTGAGGGGCTGGTGCGTATGGCGGGGCTGTGCGGGGCGACCATCCCGGCGCGCCTGTTTGACCTGTTCGACGGGCTGGAAAGCGATCCGGGTACACGCGAACTGCTGACTGCCAATGTGGTCGCCGATCTGTGCCATGACCTGTCTGATCATGGCGTTGACCAGTTCCACTTCTACACCCTCAACCGGGCCGAACTGGCGCTGGCGACCTGCCGGCTGCTGGGGGTAAGGCCCGTGGAGATGGCGGCCTGATCATGAGCTTTACCCGTTCTTCGCGCCTGAAGGCGCTCGAAGTTGAAGCGCAAAAGCGTATCCTCGTCCTGGACGGCGCCATGGGTACGATGATCCAGCGCCTCCAGCCCTCGGAGGAAGACTACCGGGGCACACGCTTTGCCGGATGGCACACATCGCTCAAGGGTAATAACGATCTTCTGAACCTCACAAAACCCGAGGCCATCGCCGATATTCACCGCGCGTATTTCGATGCGGGGGCGGACATTATCGAGACCAATACCTTCTCGGCGACCTCCATCGCGCAGGCCGATTACGCGATGGAAGACCTTGCCGCCGAGATCGCCCGCGAAGGCGCGCGCATTGCCCGCGAGATTGCCGATGTGGTGGAGGCCGGAACCGGCACGCCGCGCGCGGTGGCGGGTGCTATCGGCCCGACCAACAAGACGCTCTCCATCTCGCCCTCGGTAGAGGATCCGGGCTTTCGCGATGTCACCTTCGATGCCGTGCGCGAGGCCTATGCCGAGCAGACGTTGGCCATGGCCGAGTTCGTCGACTTCATCCTCATCGAGACGATTTTCGACACGCTGAACGCCAAGGCGGCGATAAAGGCCGTGCTGGACCTGCGCAATGAGGGCAGGCTGGACCCGGCCATCCCGCTCATGCTGTCGGGCACGATTACCGATGCGTCGGGCCGCACCCTGTCGGGCCAGACGACGGAGGCCTTCTGGAACTCGGTGCGCCATGCAAGGCCGTGGGCGGTGGGGCTGAACTGTGCGCTGGGGGCAAAGCAGCTGCGCCCTTACGTCGCCGAGATGAGCCGCATCGCGGAAACGCGCGTGCTCGCCTATCCCAATGCCGGCCTGCCCAATGCCTTTGGCGAGTATGACGAGACGCCGGAGGAAACGGCCGCCTATATCGCCGACTGGTCGAAAACCGGCCTTGTGAACATTGTCGGCGGGTGCTGCGGCACGACGCCGGACCATATCGCCGCTATCGCGAAGGCCGCTCTTTTGGGCAAGCCACGCGCTCTGCCGGAGCGTCCGCGCGCCATGCGCCTGTCCGGCCTTGAACCGTTTGAACTGGCTTCCTGATTTTATGACCGATACGCCTGCCCAATCCCGTGCCGTCTTTGTAAACGTTGGTGAGCGCACCAACGTCACCGGCTCTGCGCGCTTTCGAAAGCTGATCAAGGAGGGCGATTACGCTGCCGCTCTTGATGTGGCGCGCCAGCAAGTCGAGGCCGGGGCGCAGGTGATCGACATCAACATGGATGAGGGTCTGCTCGATTCAAAGCAGGCCATGATCACCTTCCTCAATCTCATCGCCACCGAGCCGGACATTGCCCGCGTGCCGATCATGATCGACTCTTCCAAATGGGAGGTGATCGAGGCGGGCCTGAAATGTGTGCAGGGCAAGGCCATCGTCAATTCCATCTCGCTCAAAGAAGGCGAGGAGAGCTTCCGCAAACAGGCGCAAGCCTGCCTTGCCTATGGCGCGGCCGTGGTGGTGATGGCGTTTGACGAGGACGGTCAGGCCGACACCAAGGAGCGCAAGGTCGAGATCTGCGAGCGCGCCTATCACATTCTTGTCGATGAGCTGGGCTTCCCGCCTGAGGACATCATTTTCGATCCCAATATCTTCGCCGTGGCGACGGGGATCGAGGAGCATAATGACTATGCCGTCGCCTTCATCGAGGCGACGCGCGAGATCAGGAAGCGCCTGCCGGGCGCGCATGTCTCCGGCGGTGTGTCCAACATCTCCTTCTCCTTCCGCGGCAATGAGCCGGTGCGTCAGGCCATGCACTCGGTCTTCCTCTATCACGCCATCAAGGCGGGCATGGATATGGGCATCGTCAATGCCGGCCAGCTTGAGATTTACGACGAGATCGAGCCGGAATTGCGCGAGCTGGTCGAGGACGTGATCCTCAACCGCCGCGAGGATGCCACAGAGCGCCTTCTGGAGGCCGCTGAGGCCTATCGCGATACCGGAGAGGCCGAAGAGAAGGCCGCCGCCGAATGGCGCTCCTTGCCCGTTGCAGAGCGTTTAAAGCATGCCCTCGTGAAGGGGCTGGATGAGTTCGTGGTGGAAGACACCGAAGAGGCGCGCCAGTCCGCCGAGCGCCCGCTCCACGTCATTGAAGGCCCGCTCATGGACGGGATGAATGTGGTGGGGGACCTCTTTGGCGAGGGCAAGATGTTCCTGCCGCAGGTGGTGAAGTCGGCGCGCGTGATGAAGAAGGCCGTCGCCCACCTCTTCCCCTATATGGAGGCCGAGCGCGAGGCGGCAGGGCTGGACAAGCAGTCCAACGGCCTTGTCATCATGGCGACGGTGAAGGGCGATGTACACGATATTGGCAAGAATATTGTCGGCGTCGTGCTGCAGTGTAACGGCTATGACGTCGTGGATCTGGGCGTCATGGTGCCGCCGGAGAAAATCCTGGAGGCCGCGCGTGAGCACAAGGCCGATATTATCGGCCTGTCGGGCCTGATTACGCCCTCGCTGGACGAGATGGTGTTTCTGGCGAGCGAGATGGAGCGCGAGGGCTTTGACATACCCCTGCTGATCGGCGGGGCAACGACCAGCCCGGCCCATACAGCGGTGAAGATCGAGCCGGCCTACCACAAGGCGCCGGTCATCCATGTGCATGATGCCAGCCGGGCGGTGGGCGTCGTCTCCAAGCTGCTCTCTGACACCCAGCGCCAGCCCTATTGGGACGAGATACAGGCCAATTACGCCCGCATCCGCGAGACGCGCGCCCGTACCCAAGGCAATCGCCGCCGTGTGACACTGGCTGATGCGCGTGCCAAGGCGTTCGACGCCGATGCCACTGGCCACCAGCCCGTCAAACCGCTGCAACCGGGCCTCACCACGATTGATGATGTGCGCCTGTCCGATCTGGTGCCTTACATCGACTGGACGCCCTTCTTCTTCAGCTGGGAGATGAAGGGGACGTATCCGGCCATCTTCGATGACCCCAATCGGGGCGAGGCGGCGCGCGCGCTCTTTGATGATGCGCAAGCCATGCTGAAACAGATGGTCGAAGGCGACTGGCTCAAGCCCAAGGGCGTTGTCGGCCTGTGGCCCGCCCGGCGCGAGGGCGATGATATTGCCGTCTTCGCCGATGAGACTTGCAAATCACGTCTTGGCAAATTCTACGGATTGCGCCAGCAGGCGGAGAAGGATGGTGACAATCCCTATCTCTCCATCTTTGACTTCGTGCGCAGCGATGTGACCGACTGGGTGGGCGGGTTTGCCGTTACCTCAGGCGATGCCGAGGACGAGATCGCCGAGCGCTTCAAGAAGGCCAATGACGATTATTCCGCGATCATGTTCCAGGCGCTGGCGGACCGCTTTGCCGAAGCCTTCGCCGAATATCTCCATGAGCGCGTGCGCAAGCAGATCTGGGGCTATGCGAGCGATGAGCGGCTCTCCAATGCGGAGCTGATCAAGGAAGCCTATGCCGGTATCCGCCCGGCGCCCGGCTATCCGGCCCAGCCCGATCACACCGAGAAAGACCTGCTCTTCAAGCTGCTCGAAGCGCCCGAACGCACCGGCATCAGGCTGACCGAGAGCCGGGCCATGTACCCGGCAGCCTCCGTCTCAGGGCTTTATCTGGCGCACCCTGACAGCGTCTATTTCGCCGTCGGGCGCATCATGCGCGATCAGGTAGCAGACTATGCGGCGCGCAAGGGCTGGAGCATGGAGGAGGCCGAAAAGGCGCTCGCGCCGGTGCTTGGCTATGAGCCGGACGCATCCCGGCTGGAGGAAGCCGATGCGGCGGCGTGAGGGGTTTGCTCAAGATTAGCTGAAACCCCGGAAGCGCGAAGCGCTATCCGGGGCCTCTCTCCGTATCACCTGCAACAGGTCCCGGATCGGCTACGCCGTCCGGGAGTTCATGGGCTGTTTGGAGCTTACCCCCCACACGCCTCGCACGCCGGATCGCGTGCCAGCTTCACCGTGCGAAGGCCGCCCGAAAGCCCGTCGACGATCTGCACGCGGCCAATGAGCGGTTCACCTGCGCCGGTGATGAGCTTGATCGCTTCCAGCGCCATCAGCGTCCCCACAATGCCGGTAATCGCGCCGACAATGCCCGTGACCGCGCAGCTTTCCGCGCCGGGTGGAATGTCTGGCACCAGACAGCGATAGCAGGGCGCGTGAGCTCCCAGATGCGGCGCGAAGCTGGAGACCTGCCCGTCCCAGCGCCCGACCGCGCCGGAAACCAGCGGGATGCGCGCGGCGATTGCCGCGTCATTGACCGCAAAGCGGGTCGCGAAATCATCACAGCCATCGAGCACCAGATCGGCGCCTTCGAGGAGAGCAGGCAGATTGCTGGCATCGGCGAGCAGGCGGTGGGTTTCAATGCTGACCGCCGGGTCCAGCGCCTGCAGCGCATCGCGCGCGGCCTCTACCTTTTCGCGGCCCACATCGCTTGTGCGGAAGAGTACCTGCCGCTGGAGATTATCGAGGCTGACCGTATCGGGATCGACAAGTGTGATCTGGCCAATCCCGGCAGCGACCAGATAGAGCGCCGCCGGAGCGCCCAGCCCGCCCGTGCCAATCATCACCAGTTTCGCTGCGCCCAGCTTTGCCTGACCGGGGCCGCCAATCTCCTTTAGAAGGATGTGGCGGGCATGACGGTCAATATCGGTCTTGCGCACCTTCACGCATCCTTTCAGGCAGGGTTCATCAACGCCATAGCACGCTAGCCTTGAAACGGTCCAAGGGAGGTGTCTCATGGCACAGGGGAATGTACGGGGAATTTCACGGCCACACCTGATCGTGGCAACGGCGCTGGGTCTGCTTGTTTCGGCGTGTGCCACACAGGAAGGCTATCGCCAGCGTGCCGCACTGCATCTGGGCCAGTCCGCCGATGCGCTGATTGTGGAGCGCGGCTCGCCGCTTGCGCGCGATTATCTCAGCGATGGTTCGCAGGTGTGGACCTATTTCGTGGCCGAGCAGCGCCATGATCCGGGCGGCTACACCACCATTCCGCGCGAGCGCCGGATTGTCTGGACCGACCGCAGGGGCAATCAGCACGTCCGCATCGAGCAGTATGAGGAAACCGTCTACACGCCGCCGCGCAGCTGGATGGTGGAATGCGAGACGCGCTTTGTCGTCGCCGGCGACGGGATTGTGCGTGATTTCCGCTTTGCCGGGGATGCTTGCCGCGCGCCGGAGATCTACTGACCCTCCAGCAGAGCACAGCAAGGTGTGAATAGGGCGGAGTTCGGCACTGGCGGCGGGTGGCAAACCGCGTCAGCCTGCGCCGATGATGGATACGCCCGCCAAATCTCCCGCTTCGGCCGATCTTGACGGCCCGGTGCTCGATTATCTGGTCAATGGCGGTTCCCATGTCTTCCTCACCGGGCGGGCAGGGACCGGCAAGACCACGCTGACGCGCGCCGTGCTGGAGCGTCTGGGTTCCAGCGCCGCCGTGCTGGCGCCCACCGGCGTTGCCGCCATGCAGGCGGGCGGGCAGACCCTGCACGCCTTTTTCCGCCTGCCGCCGCGCCTTGTGGAGCCGTCCGACATTCGCCGCCTGCGCAATGCGCGTGCGGTCAAGGCGCTCAAAACCCTGGTTATCGACGAGATTTCCATGGTGCGCGCCGACATGATGTGGGCGATTGATGCCAGCCTGCGCCTCAACCGGGAAAGCTCGGAGCCCTTTGGCGGGGTGCGCATGATCGTCGTCGGCGATCTCTCCCAGCTTCCTCCTGTCGTGCGCGATGAGGAGGCCGGCTATCTGGAGATGGCCTATGGCGGGCCGTTCTTCTTCCACCCGCCCGCTTTTCGCGATGCCGGATTTTCCATGCTGGAACTGACAAAAGTCCACCGCCAGGCCGATCCCGATTTCGTGCAGATACTCAACGCCGTGCGGACCGGCGAGCTGACACGCGAGGAGGGCGCCGTCCTCAATACCCGCGTCACCGGCCGGTCAGGGCTGGAGGCCAGCGCCACCCATGTCGTGCTCACCCCCACCAACGAAGCTGCCTTCCGCATCAATGCGCAGCGCCTTGATGCGCTGCCCGGCAAGCCGGAGCTGATCGAGGGCAAGACATCAGGCCAGTTCGATCAGCGCATCATGCCGACCGATGATCCGCTGATCCTGAAACGCGGTGCGCGTGTGATGCTCTTGCGGAATGATCCCGGCGGGCGCTGGGTCAATGGCTCGCTGGGCGAGGTGGTGGGTTTTGCCGAAGCCGGCGTGATGGTGAAGATCGGCGATGAGGTCCACCGCATCGAGCCGGTGCAGTGGGACCGCCATGCCTATAGCTATGATGCGGCGGCCAAGGCGCTGAAGAAGGAAACCGTCGGCAGCTTTACCCAGATGCCGCTGCGGCTCGCCTGGGCGATGACCATCCACAAGGCACAAGGCCTGACGCTGGACCGTGTCTATCTCGATCTGCCGGGCCGTCTGTTTGCCCACGGGCAAGCCTATGTCGCCCTGTCACGTGCGCGCACGCTGGAAGGGATGGAGCTGTCACGCCCCTTGCGTCCGTCCGACATCATTGTCGATCAGCGTATATTCGACGTGAAAAGCTATTGCGATCCTGCGCCTGCCCGGCTTGAGGGCTAGACTCCGGTGGAGCCAAAGCCGCCTGCGCCGCGCTGTGTTTCGTCCAGCGTGTCAGCCGGTATCAGCTGGGCCTGAACCACAGGCGCTATGACCATCTGGGCGATGCGTTCGCCGCGGCGCACCACGAAGGGTTCGCGGCCATGATTGATCAGGTTCACGCGCAGCTCGCCGCGATAGTCGGCATCGATCGTGCCAGGCGTGTTGACGCAGGAAATGCCGAACTTGGCCGCCAGGCCAGAGCGGGGGCGCACCTGCGCCTCATAGCCTTCGGGCAGGGCAATCGCGAGCCCGGTCGGGATCAGCTGCCACTCGCCCGGCTGCAGCGTAACCGGCGCGTCTTCGGGGAGCGCGGCAGGCAAATCCATACCCGCCGATCCCGGCGTCTGATAGCGGGGAAGGTCCAGGCCCGCAAAATGCTCCAGCGCCTTGATGCGCACCTGAACCATGAAAGAATCCCCCGCCGGAAGCCGCTATTGCGGGTTTTGTTCCATCCAGCGTTCCATCTCGTCAATGCCGTCGTCAAAGCTTTCGACAGCAGAGATGATGGCGGTGCGCTCCTGATCTGTGAGCGAGCCCATCATGACGCTGATTGCGTAATCGCCGTCCTCAATGCCGATGCTCAGCACAGTCGGCTCATCCGGCGTGCCTGCACGGATCATCAGCGGCAGGCCGGCGAGCAGGACCTTGAAATCGTTCCTGTCGGGCACGACGGTTTCCCGGTCGCACAAAATGGCGCCGGTGCCGTCAGGCAAGGGCGGTAATTGCAGCGGGCCGGGCCTCGCGGTCGCCTCACGCACGGTGAAGCCCTCGATGACGGTCGGCTGGACGCCGGCCTCACCGGGAATGGCGAAGCAGTCGGCAAGAGCGGGTGCGCCGGCTGCGAGGCTGGCAAGAAGGGCAGCACCGCTGGCGAACAATGTCTTCATGGAGAAACTCCTGATAGCAACCGCAGACGGGACGGCCCGGTCCAGCGGCCAGAACACGCTGCAGCCTAGCGCCGCAAAGGTGCGCGTAACAAGGCCATCACTGAATCGCCCAGCTTTGCCGCAATCACGTCTTTGTGCGCGCGCGCGATTGGCTTCACCTCATCGCGCGAGACGATCAGCACACTGTTCTCCGCGCCGCCCATCGCGTCGCCTGATACATCATTGGCGATGATGAGGTCGCACCCCTTGCGCTCCAGCTTGGCGCGCGCAAGCGCTTCCAGCGCGCCGCCGTCCGATGCCGTTTCTGCGGCAAACCCGACGACCAGGCGCGGGCGGCGGTCTGTCAGCCCCGACACCTCCCTGAGGATGTCCGGGTTCTCCACCAGCTGCAGGCTCGCAAAGCCCGCCTTGTCGGTTTTCATCTTGCTGGCATGGCGGGTTGCCGGGCGCCAGTCGGCCACGGCGGCGACGCCGATATAGGCATCAGCAGGCAGGGCGGCCATCACGGCGTCGCGCATTTCCAGCGCGGTCTGGACCTTGACCAGCTCGGCGCCCGCTGGCGGCTCTATACTCACCGGGCCGGAGACCAGCGTCACGCGCGCCCCGTGTGCTGCCAGGGCTGCGGCCAGCGCATAGCCCTGCCGGCCGGAGGAATGGTTGGAGAGGAAGCGGACCGGATCAATCGGCTCGATGGTAGGCCCGGCCGTGATGATGATATGCGGGGCACTCATCGGGTCAGGAGGGCCAGCGCCGCGTCGGCGATGCGCATCGGCTCGGCCATGCGGCCCGGCCCGAACTCTCCGCAGGCCATCTCGCCTTCGTCCGGCCCTACAAAGGCTATTCCGCGGCTTTTCAGCGTGGCGAGATTGGCTTGTGTCGCGGCGTGCTCCCACATGCGCACATTCATGGCGGGGGCCATCAGTACCGGCTTGTCAGTGGCCAGCAAGGTGGTGGAAGCCAGATCATCGCACAGCCCATGTGCGGCCTTGGCCACGATGTTGGCGGTGGCAGGGGCAACGACGATCAGCTCTGCCGAGCGTGACAGCTCGATATGGCCCATCTCGGTCTCGTCGGTGAGCGAGAAGAGATTGTCATAGACTTTCTCGCCCGACAGGGCGGCCACGCTCATCGGCGTCACGAACTGCTTGGCCGCATCGGTGAGAACGCAGCTTACGCCCACATCGCGCCGCTTCAGCTCGCGGATCAGCTCCAGCGATTTGTAGGCGGCAATGCCGCCGGAAATGATGAGAAGGATGCGGGTGTTCATAGCTTGTAAGACCATTGCGTCAGCCAGGCGGCAAAGCCCGCCTCGTCCAGCGAGCCGTCTGCCAGCGCGAGCATTGTGCGCGTCGCATCGCGTTCGGTCGCGTCCAGATACCAGCCATTGATCCTTAGCATCATGTAGCTGGCGATGAATGCCATGCGCTTGTTGCCGTCCAGAAAAGGATGGTTTTTCGCTATGCCAAATCCGATGCTGGCGGCCAGATCATGAATTTGCGGCGCCGGGTCTGCGTAGGCGAGCTTGTTTTCTGCCCTGCTGATGGCGGAATTCAAAGCGCCTTCATCACGCAGACCACGTGCGCCGCCGGTGGCGTCCATCTCGCGCTCATAGGCGTCGAGTATGGCCGACAGCGGCAGGAGCCGGATGTCGTGGCTCATTTGGCGAGGTCTTCGAGGGTCTTGCTATAGCGCGTGCGGCATTCCTCGTAGGCTGACATCGCCGCGCTATAAGGTGCCTCGGATTTTACCAGAGTGACACGGCCACCCGTAACTTCGAGCGTGACCTCATCGCCACGGCTAAGCCCCGCCATTTCCAGCACTTCCTTCGGGAGCCTGACCCCCGTCGAATTGCCCTGCTTTGTCAGCTTTACCGTAATGGTCATCATGCACCTCCACCCCCACATATAAGCACATACGTGCTTACATTGCAAGACGGCCTGTCAGGGCAAGGGTAAGCAGCACGGCGAGGCTGGCCGTTGTGATGGCAATGAGCATGCCGGTGAACCAGCCGCGCCTGACGGGGGCGGACACCTGTTCAGGCGCGTTCATGCGCTCGGCGGCTTCGGTCAGGCGCTCCAGCGTGACGGGCAGGGCAACCAGGCTGGTATGCAGGCGTTCCAGATCGCGCAAGACATCGCGTATCCGCCCTTCCGGGCCCAGCTCGCGGCGCATGAAGCGCTCTACGGCGGGCGCGGACGATTCCCACATATCATGGGCGGGGGTGAGGGTGCGGCACACGCCCTCAACCTGCACCATGGTCTTCTGCAGGAGGATGAGCTGGGGCTGAAGGTGCATGTCGAACAGCTCCGTCACCTCGAAGAGCTGCAGGAGCACGCGTGACATCGGCACCTCGTCTGCGCGCTTGCCGAATATCGGCTCGGCGACGGAGCGCAGCGCAGCGGAGAAGTCCGCGCGCGCATGGTGCGCAGGCACATAGCCCGCATCGAAATGGGCATCGGCGGCGCGGTCATAATCGCGGGTCAGGAAACCGTGAAGGATGCGCGCCAGATAGCGCCGTTCCGGGCCTTCCAGCCGCCCCACAATGCCAAAGTCGACCGCCCAAAGCTTGCCATCGCGGCCCACGAACAGATTGCCCGCATGCATGTCGGCGTGAAACGCGCCGCGCTCCAGTGCGCAGGTGAGGAAGGCATCGGTGATGTCGGAGGCGAGCCTGACCCGGTCGATACCGGCCGCATCAACGGCCTCGATGTCGGTCAGCGGTATCGCGTCGATCCATTCGGTGGTCAGCACGCGCTTGGTGGTCAGCGGCCAGATCACTTCGGGGATGTGCAGGTTCTGCGCGGCGACGGCGGCTTCCATCAGCTCGCTGGCGCCGGCTGCCTCCATGCGCAGATCCAGCTCCAGCACCAGAGAGCGCGCAACCGTCTCGACAAAGGCACGCGGCTCCATCCGGCGCGAAGCCGGAAAGAAGCGCACGGCGAGCCCTGCGCCCATGCGCAGTACGGCAATGTCCTTGTGGATGCGCTGATCGATGCCTGGACGCAGCACTTTTACCGCGACGGTCTGGCCATCATGGGTAACCGCCTTGTGGACCTGAGCGATGGAGGCTGCGGCGGCGGGCGGGCCGAATTCGGCAAACAGCGTCTCTACCGGCGCTTCCAGCTCGGCCTCGATCACCTTGCGGGCCTCGGCATCGGGAAACGGGTTCATGCGGTCCTGCAGGCGCGACAGGCCGCGCGCGAAATGCACGCCCACCACGTCGGCTCTCGTGGCCAGCACCTGACCCAGCTTCACATAGGAGGGGCCCAGCTCTTCCAGCGCCCGTGCCAGCCGCTCGCCAGGATTGTCTGCCCGTCCGCGAATGGCCACAAGGCGCGCCACCCGCCCCGCGAAGCGTGCTGATGCCGGGAAGACAGCCTGATACTCGACCGGGAACATGGCGTCGTGACGCGCCAGCGTCCATGCCGCGCGGATAAGCCGGAAGAAGGTGAAGACAGGTCCAAACATCACGCCGCGAGGTTTAGGGGGCAAAGCCCGGTTTGGCGAGGGGGCGCATGTGCGGCCCTTTTGCCGTCAGCTTGTCCGCCAGCCGGTATGCAGGGCCGCGATGCCGCCCGACAGGTTCGTCACCTTCACTTCTCCAAACCCTGCTTCGCGCAGCTCGGCGGCAAACGCCTCCTGATGGGGAAAGCGGCGAATGGATTCGACGAGGTACTGATAGCTGTCGCGGTCCTTGGCGATGAGAGCGCCGAGCTCGGGGATCGCCTTGAACGACCACAGATCATAGATGTTCGCGACAGCGCGTGTGACGGGCCTGGAGAATTCAAGGCACAGGAAACGCCCGCCGGGTTTGAGCACGCGGTGCATTTCGCGCAGCGCCTGCATGCGCTCGGTCACATTGCGGATGCCGAACCCGATCATCACGCAGTCCGCGCTTCTGTCGTCAAAGGGCAGGCATTCGGCGTTGGCGACGGCCCATTCGATGCCGTCTGCCTGGCCGCGCTTGATGCCTGCACGCAGCATCTCCTCATTGATGTCGGCCACGATGGCGGTGGCGGGCTTCTCGCCGGGGCGTCTGGAGCGCTCGATGAAGGCGCGGGCGAGATCGCCGGTACCGCCCGCCACATCGATCAGCCGCTCGCCAGGTTTCGGCCTCGCGCGGGTGATGGTGATGTCTTTCCACACCCGGTGAATGCCAAGGCTCATCACATCATTCATCAGGTCATAGCGGCGCGCCGAGCGGTCGAACACGCCGCGCACAAGGCCCTGCTTTTCCTCGCGCGGCACTTCGCGGAAGCCGAAGGATGTGGTGTCAGTATTGCTCATGAGATCAGACTAGCCTTCGCCATTGAAAGCTGCCAGTGCGGCAGATGGACCAGATCAGTAAAGGCGCACGCAGTCCGGTCCGGCCTCACCGTCTATGGCATAGCGCGCGGTGGCACCGGCATCATCAAACCAGCTCTGCCCATCCGCGCTTTCATGGCGCAGCACGCCTTCAGCCTCGCCTGTCATGGCCGGACCCAGCCGATATTCGGCGTCTTCGACAGACAGTGCCGCGCCGTCCGCATCACGATTGAGAATTGCCAGAATGTCTCCGCACAGGAAGATGGCTTCTTCGGCCTCCATGGCAGGGGCCTCGCCCGCATCACCAACGAGGCTGGCGCCAAACGGGTCGAGACGTATCTCTCCGGCATCAATGCGCCTCTGCCCGACATTGACCGCCAGCGGCGCGCTCAGCCATTGCAGCTCGCCATCCCAGGCAAGGGCGGCGCGCAATGCATAGGCCTGCCCGTCTTCAAGGCGCGCCGGATCAATGGTGAGGCTCACCTCCAGCGGCAGGTCGGCGCCGTCCAGCACGGTGCTGGCTTCCGCCACCGCTTCGCCTTCACCGCTGACCGCGAACAACTCGACCAGCACAGCGGTGCCATCGGGCAGGCGCACCGGCTCGCCGACGCTCAACGTGGCGGTCAGTGTACGCGGCGCGTCCTCGTCAAATGGCGAGCAGGCAGCGGCCAGAAGCAGGCCAAGCGTGATAATGGCGGCGGATAACCGGACCATGGCGACGTCTCCATGTGATGCTGGCACTCGCCTTAGCACAGCGCATGCGCACATTCTAAGCGGCAAGACGCACCTTTCAGACGACGAGGCCACACCATGCCCGAACTGCCCGAGGTGGAAACCGTACGCCGCGGCCTCATCCCCGCCATGGAAGGGCGGCGCATTCTGTCCGCGCGGACGAACCGGCCCGATCTGCGCTTTGCCTTCCCCGAACGCATGGCAGAGCGCCTGACCGGCACGCAGGTGGAGCGGCTCGACCGGCGCGCGAAATACCTGCTTGTGCGGCTGGGATCAGGTGAAACCCTGCTCATGCATCTGGGCATGTCAGGCCGGTTCTCGATTCTGGCAGAGGACATGGCGCGCCAGCCGGGCGATTTCGTCTACGCGCCGCCCGCCAACCCCGCCCACGACCATGTCGTGCTGGACCTCGAGGGCGGGGTGAGGGTTACCTATAACGATCCGCGCCGTTTCGGCTTCATGACCCTGTTCGATACAGGCGAGGAGGCGGCAAATCCCTATCTGGCCCAGCTTGGACCGGAGCCGGATTCCAACCTGTTTTCCGGTCCTCATCTGGCGGCAGCGCTCAAAGGGCGGCGCTCACCCATCAAGACCGCATTGCTGGACCAGCGCGTCGTGGCGGGGCTGGGTAATATCTATGTGTGCGAGGCGCTATGGCGCGCGCGTATCAGCCCGAAGCGTCAGGCCTATACAATCGCGGGTGAGCGGGCAGAGCGACTGGCCGTGGCCGTGCGCAATGTCATTGCCGAGGCGATTGATGCGGGCGGCTCTACTTTACGCGACTATGCAGGCGCAGACGGCGCTCTGGGCTATTTCCAGCACCGCTTTGATGCCTATGGGCGCGAGGGCGAGGCGTGCCGCGGCAGCTCGGGCAATGAGGGGTGCGGCGCGCCCATCATCCGCCTCGTCCAGCAAGGCCGGTCGACCTTCTACTGCCCGGCATGCCAGCGCTAACGGGCGGGCGCATTACAAATATGTCATCCATAATGTTGTAGACATATAACATTTGGTTTGATATTAAACCCTCCAGGCCACCCGAACAGGAGGCCAGATACACAATGAAAAGGTCAGACCCATGTTGAAAAACACTATCAGACAAGCGGCGCTCGCCGCACTGGGCTTCCTGGCCGGGGTTGGACTCTCCTCCCTGGAGCGAAGCTACGCACAAGATTACGCCGCCATCGAGGCCTCTCCGGCCCTGTGGACGATCGAGGCTGATGGCGCGGCCGTCCATCTGTTCGGCACTTTCCACCTGTTGCCTGACGCGCTCGACTGGCGTTCCGATACGGTGAACACTGCCTTTGCCGAAGCCGGGACGGTGTGGTTCGAGGCCGATGTCCTCAGCCCCGAGACGCAGGCCCAGATGCAGGCCCTGATCCCGCAGCTCGGGCTCAATCCGCAAGGCGTCACCCTGTCCTCCCTGCTGGGTGCGGACACCTATGCCGCCTTTGAAGCACAAACCGCAGAGCTGGGCATTCCTGCAGCCAATTTCGAGCCTGTGCAGCCCTGGCTTGCCGGGATTACGCTGGGCGCGATGCAGCTCCAGTCATTCGGCTTCAATCCGGCGACGGGTGTCGAGGCCGTGCTGACGGCTGAGGCCAGTGAACAGGGCAAGCAGCTCGATTACCTGGAAACGGCCGAAGGCCAGCTGCGCATCCTCGCCGGTCTGCCGATGGATACCCAGATCGAATGGCTTCGCGTGAGCCTTGAGGAGATGGGCGATCTGCGTGGAGAGCTGGACCGTATGGTCACCGCCTGGGCGACCGGCGACATGGATACGCTCGATACGCAGGTGAACGGTTCCATCCGTGATGCCAGCGACGAACTTTATCAGGCGATCATGGTCACCCGTAATCGCGACTGGGTGCCTCAGATCGAGGCCATGCTGGCATCGGGCGGCACGCATTTCGTGGCGGTCGGGGCAGGTCACCTCCCCGGTGAAGACGGTGTGGTCGAGCTCTTGCGGGCTGAAGGTTACACGGTCACTCGCCGCTAGACGCATCCATCAATAAGCAGAGATCGCCCGCTCCGGGGTGTCGACCCCGGGGCGGGCTTCCTGTATGGAAGCCGCCGCATCGAACTGTCGCGGCACTGTCAAGGCGGTGTCATCCTCAAGGAGGGCTCAAGATGGCCTACAAGACGATCCAGACCAAAACCGAGGGGCGGGTAGGGGTTATCACCTTCGACCGGCCATCGGCCCTGAACGCGCTGTGTGACGAGCTGACCACGGAGCTGGCTGCCGCGCTGGAAGCTTTCGAGGCCGATGAGGATATTGGCTGTGTGGTTCTGACGGGCTCTGCCAAGGCGTTCGCCGCCGGTGCAGACATCAAGGAATTGCAGGATCGCGATTTCGTCTCGCTCTACATGCACGATCCCTTCGCAAAGAGCTGGGAATCGGTGGCGCGCTTCCGCAAGCCGATTATCGCTGCGGTCGCCGGCTATGCGCTGGGTGGCGGCTGCGAGATCGCCATGATGTGCGATTTCATCATTGCTGCGGAAACCGCGAAATTCGGTCAGCCCGAGATCAATCTCGGCGTCATGCCCGGCGCGGGCGGCACGCAGCGCCTGCCGCGCGCTGTCGGCAAGTCCAAGGCCATGGATATGTGCCTGACGGGGCGCATGATGAATGCCGAGGAAGCCGAGCGTGCCGGCCTGGTCTCGCGCATCGTGGCCGCTGACGACCTGCTCGACACCGCCATGGAAGCGGCAGAGGCCATTGCGGCCAAATCCCTGCCGATCGCGATGATGACCAAGGAAGCGGTGAACATGGCCTATGAGATGGGCCTGACCGAGGGCATCCGCTTTGAGCGGCGTGTCTTCCAGTCCCAGTTTGCCACCGAAGACCAGAAGGAAGGCATGGCGGCCTTTGCCAGCAAGCGCGCTGCGCATTTCCGCCACCGCTGATTTAGCACGCATCGCGGTTGACGAAGCCGGGGCGCACGGGTATACGCCGCGCCTCACTTCGCTCAACGCTTGCCTTTTCAAGGGCGCGGCGCGACGATGAGAACTTAGGTTTCAACGACTGTTTCAGGCCCCTGGAGTATCCATGGCGAATACGAGTTCGGCGAAGAAAATGGTGCGCAAGATTGCGCGCCGCACCGCCATCAACAAAACCCGCCGCTCGCGCATGCGCACCTTTGTGAAAAAGGTCGAGCTGGCTATCGCGGCCGGCAATCAGACCGAGGCGCGTGACGCCCTGCGTGCGGCCGAGTCCGAAGTCATGAGCGCCGTCTCCAAGGGCGTCATCCACAAGAACACGGGCTCGCGCAAGGTTTCGCGCCTTTCGGCCCGCGTGAAGTCGATGAACGCCTAGTCAAAACTCGTCCTTAGCCGGATAAGTTTAGAGCGTGTCTGCAGTATGTCTGCAGGCGCGCTTTTTTATTTGTTTTCTGTTCAGAAAACCGCCGGGATCGCCTGTTGCACAAGGCGTTCCCACAACCTTTCGCGCTGCAATTTCTCTCCCCTTTGACAGCTGCAAACACGGCCCGCCATGAACGCCTGCGGAACGTAAACCCTGACTGAATCTTTTTTCACTGCGCAACGTCCAGCGCAATCAGGGAAATCTCCTTGTCAAGCGCCGAATCGGCCCGGAATCACGGTTAATGATGTTGATTCCCGCAGCGCTCTGGCTAACCTGTCTGGACCGACGCGACTGATCTCCATACGGACCAAGAGCGGGTTGCGGGGGCGAGCATATGGCTGGCCGCCGAACGGAGAAGTCTTGTCTAAAATCAAGGTAATAGCTGCGGGACATAACTTGCAGCCGACAGGTTTGAGGTTGGGGACTTATGGGGCTGAACAATTCAGTTTCTAACGCCAGAACACAGCAGCGGGGCGTCATGCAGGGTGTGCCGGCCGTCAGCGATGTCTGGCGCGATGTACGCGCCAGGCTGCGCCAGGAATACGGGGATGTGATCTATGTTTCCGAGATCGCGCGATTGCGCGTAGCGGAAGATTCCAATGGTTCCATCCAGATCATCTGCGCCAATGATTTCGGCCGCGCCTGGGTGGAGGACAATCTGGGCGCCCGGCTTCGTGCGCTGTGGACGACCTTTGATACCGGCCCGCGTGACATCGTGATCTGTTGTGAAGGCGTTCCGGCTGCCCGCGCTGGCGTCCGGGAGGATCGCCGGGTACCGGCCAGTGCCGCGGCGCCGGTCCGCCCCGCGGCCTCTGCTGCGCTGGCGCCTGCGCGCGAAGCCCTTGCCAGCTCGGCATCGTCGGCGGCCCTTGGCGGGCCGGAGCGTGCCTCGCGCAGCGATGGCCGCTTCACCTTCAACACCTTCATGGTCGGCTCGGCCAATGCCATGGCCAGCACGGCGGCCAAGGCGATTGCCGGTGCGTCCGCCCCGCCTTTCAACCCGGCCTTCTTCCATGGTGGCTACGGGGTGGGCAAGACGCATCTCTTGAACGCTATCGCCCATTCGGTGAGCCTTGGCGAGTCCGGCCGCAAGGTGCTCTATCTGACGGCCGAGGAGTTCCTCAACGGCTTCCAGTCGGCTCTGCGGGCGCGTGACGTCCAGCCCTTCAAGGACCAGGTGCGTACCTGTGACGTGCTGCTGATCGATGATGTCCACTTCATCGCCGGCAAGCCGAGCACGGAAAGCGAATTCCTGCACACGATTGCAGCCCTGATCGCGGAAAACCGCCAGGTCGTGCTCGCCTCGCATTGCGCGCCGGCCGAGCTGGGTGTCGGTGATGAACGCCTGCGTTCGCTGCTGCGCGGCGGGTTTGCCTGCGAGCTGTTCGGGCCTGATCTCGATCTGCGCCGCAAGATTGTTGACTGCAAGGTGGCGCAGGCCCGCGCCCATTGCCCCGATCTCGATGTACCCGAACAGGTGCGCGATTTCCTGGCGGCCCGCGTGACCAGCTCGGCGCGCGAGCTCGAAGGCGTGCTCAACAATGTCATCGTCCGCACCGCCTATATGGAGCGCCCGGTGACGATCGAGGCAGTGGAGGAAGTGCTGGGCGATCTGCCCGTGAAGGCAGAAAAGCGCGTCACGGTCGACGAGATCCAGAAGGCGGTAGCGGCCTATTTCTCGATCACGTCCTCCGACATCAACTCCAAGCGCCGCACCCAGTCTGTCGTGCGCCCGCGCCATATCGCCATGTATCTGGCCAAGACCATGACCACGCGCTCCCTGCCCGATATAGGGCGGCGCTTTGGCGGGCGGGACCACTCGACGGTCATTCACGCGGTGACCAAAATTACTGCCCAGCTTGGCGCCGATCCGCTTCTGGCCGAAGATATTGAGGCCATTCGCAAGCGTCTTCGCGGCTGATTGTGCTGCAACGCCCCCCGGCGACCGCAAGAGACCCCTTCTTGCGGTCGTTTTTTTTGGTCTATGGTAAACAACCCGGTCTACTAGCGATTCTGTCAGGCGGGAGGCTGCGCTTGCCGGGCTTTCCGCCAAATCTGGTCAAAAGGCGATAGAGATGAAGCTCACGATAGAGCGCGCGGCCCTCCTGAAAGCGCTTGGACACGTCCAGGCGGTGGTGGAACGGCGCAATACCATCCCGATCCTCTCCAACGTGCTGATCAATGCCAACGGCCAGCACATGCGCCTGACCGCGACCGACCTTGATACCGAGATCGTGGAAGAGGCCCCCGCCCATGTGGAGCGGGCAGGCATCGTGACGGCTCCGGCCCACACGCTTTATGAGATCGCCCGCAAGCTGCCTGAAGGGGCGGATGTGACGCTGCAGATGGCCGGTGATGATCCGCGCCTGCAGCTCTCTGCCGGGCGCTCGCGCTTCAACCTGCCCGCGCTGCCCGCCGGTGACTTCCCCGTCATGCCGACCGAGGATCTGGCGACCAGCTTTACCCTGCCGGCCGCCGCCTTTGCGCGCCTCATCGACAAGACGCGCTTTGCGATCTCCACCGAAGAGACGCGCTACTACCTCAACGGCATCCATCTGCACGCGGCAGAGCGTGATGGCCGCAAGACGCTGCGCGCTGTCGCCACCGACGGCCACCGTCTGGCGCTGGCCGAAACCGATCTACCCTCTGGCGCGGAAGGCATGCCGGCGGTCATCGTGCCGCGCAAACCCATCCAGGAACTGCGCCGCCTGCTCGAAGATGTGGATGATGAAATCCGCGTGCAGGTCTCCGAAGGCAAGATCCGTTTCGAGCTGGGCGCAGCGGTGCTGACCTCCAAGCTGATTGACGGCACCTTCCCGGACTATGAGCGCGTGATCCCGCGCGGCAATGACAAGATCATGAAGGTGGACCGCGCCCCGTTCGCGCAGGCCGTCGACCGGGTGGCCACGATCAGCCAGGAGAAATCCCGCTCGATCAAGCTGACCGTGTCGGACTCCACGCTGGTTCTGGCGGTCAACAACCCTGAAAGCGGGACGGCGAGCGAAGAGCTGCATGCCGACTATTCATCCAGCGAAATCGTCATTGGCTTCAATGCGCGCTATCTGCTGGACGTCGCTGCTCAGATCGCTGGCGATGAGGCCATGTTCGAGTTTGCCGATTCCGGTTCGCCGACGCGCGTGACGGACTCTGGCGATCCGGACGCTGAATACGTGCTGATGCCGCTGCGGGTGTAGGGGTTAGCCTGAACGGTTTGCCCGTCAAAGGACACACCGCCATGCCTGCTGGCGTGTCAGTTTCTGCTCCTACGGTATGTTCATTACCGGGGTCCCCGCCCCCGAGCGGGGACCCAGTAAACCTGCAAAACAGCGTCATAAGCATGCCGTTTGAAGTCCTGCTTTCGCCTCTGGGTCCCCGCTCGGGGCGGGGACCCCGGCTGTTTGCCGGGCAGCTGGATCATGAACAGAACATCTGCCGTCACCCGCCTGAAGCTCACCGGCTTTCGCAACTATGCCTGGCTGGATCTCGCGCTGGATGCGCGCCCTGTCTGCCTGTTCGGCCCCAATGGCGCGGGCAAGACCAATCTGGTTGAAGCGGTGTCTTTTCTCGGGCCGGGCAGGGGGCTTCGCGCCGCCGGTTCCGACGCCGTGCGCCAGCGCGGCGCTGGCGGGGAAGCGCCGGTCTGGGCGGTCCATGCCGAGGCCGAAACGGCCCACGGCCCGGTAACGCTGGCAACCGGCGCTGACCCCGATAATCCCGCCCGGCGCAAGACGCGCCTCGAAGGCGTGGCCACCACCCAGACCCAGCTCGCGCGCCTTTTCCCGATGATCTGGCTGACCCCGCGCGAGGACCGGCTGTGGGCAGGTCCGCGCAGCGACCGCCTGCGCTTTTTCGACCGTCTGGTGCTGGCCGGTGAGCCGGGTCACGGCACGCAGGCCAACGCCTATGACAAGGCGATGCGCGAACGCCAGCGCCTGCTGGAGCGCATGGATGAAGGCCTCAGCGTTGATCTGTCATGGCTCGATGCGCTGGAAGCCAAAATGGCCGAAGCGGGCACCGCGATGGCGCGTGCGCGTCTGGTGGCCCTCAATGCCCTCCAGAGCGAGATCAATGACCGCCCGGCATCTGCCTTCCCCAAAGCCGATCTTGCGCTCTCCGGCTATCTGGAGGGGCTTCTCGTGGAGGATGAAGGCGCGGCGCAAACCCGCTTTGCCGCGCGCCTGAAAGACACGCGCCGCAAGGATGGCGCGGCGGGGCGCGCGCTGACCGGCCCGCACCGCACCGAGCTGGAGGCGCGCCACCGGGAGAAGGATCAGGTGGCGGCGGACTGCTCCACCGGCGAGCAGAAGGCCCTGCTGCTGGGTCTCGCGCTCGCCCATGGTGCGGCGCTTGCGCGCGAGCGCGGGGCCGCCCCGGTGATGATCTTTGATGAGGCGTGCGCGCATCTGGATGTGGACCGCCGCGAGGGCCTTGCCAGCGCGATTGCTGCCATTGGCTGCCAGGCCTGGCTGACGGGCGTGGAGAAGGGCCTGTTCGAGGCGTTCGGCGAGGGCGTGCAATATGTCAGCGTGGAGGCGGGCCAGGCGGTAAGGGGGTAGGTGCGTGCTTCGAGACGGCTTCTTGCGAAGCCTCCTCAGCATGAGGGAGGTTTTCGCCATGTCCCTCATCCTGAGGGCGAACGTAGTGAGCGTCTCGAAGGACGAGGGACAACTACCCCTTCAGTTTCCGCAACCGCTCCTTTGAGCCTTCATGGATCAGGCGCAGCTCGTCCAGCGTTTCGTCGATCTGGCGGCGCTTGTCTTCCAGCTCGGCAATCTTCTCGCCCGTGCGCTCGATGACATAGCGCAGCTGCTTCTCGCGGCCCTCGCCCTCCTGCCCGTAAAGCTGAAGGAAGGTGCGGATCTCCGACAGGGTTGAGCCTATCACCTTGGCCCGCAGGATCAGCGAGAGGCGCTGGCGGTCGGTCTCGGTGTAGATGCGCTGCGTGCCGACCCGCTGCGGGCTTATCAGCCCCTTGTCCTCATAGAACCGGATCGTGCGCTGGCTGATGTCAAAATGCGCGGCGAGATCAGCGATCCCGTAGAGGGTCTCGCCTGCCTCATTCGTTTTCATGCTGGTTGCCGCTCTGGCCATTTCATACTGCCTGACGCTTACAAGAATTGCTTGACGTATACGTAAGCATGCGTCAGCCTGAAAGAGAAGACAAGAGCCCCGCCAGACGGGCCGGTCAGGGAGGAGAGGCAACGCCGTGACTGCCAAAGGGTATGACAGCGTATTTCGCGAACAGCTGTTCGCCGGGAAGACGATAATCGTCACCGGCGGCGGGTCCGGCATTGGCCGCTGCACCGCCCATGAGCTGGCCAGCCTTGGCGCAAAAGTCATCATCACCGGGCGCAAGGCGGAGAAGCTTCAAGGCGTCGCTGCCGAGATCGCCGAAGATGGCGGCGTCTGCCACATGGCGGGCTTTGACATCCGCGATGAGGACGCCGTGAAGGCTGCGGTGACAGAAATCGTCGCGGAACATGGCCCCGTCCATGGCCTCGTCAACAATGCGGGCGGGCAGTTTCCGGCCAGCCTGCAGGACATCTCGAAAAAGGGCTGGGACGCGGTGATCGCGACCAATCTGACCGGCGGCTTCCTGATGATGCGCGCCGTGTTCGAGGCTTCCATGGCCGAACATGGCGGCACGATCGTCAACATGACGGCGGATATGTGGAACGGCATGCCGGGCATGGCCCATTCCGGTGCCGCGCGCGCAGGGATGGCCAATCTCACCAAGACAGCAGCGTTCGAGTGGGCGCAGTATGGTGTTCGCGTGAATGCGGTGGCGCCTGGCTGGGTCGCCTCGTCGGGCATGGACACTTATGGCGGCGCGGTGCGCGCCATGATCCCGCATCTGCGCCAGCACCTGCCCGCCAAGCGCATGGGGACGGAGGCAGAGGTTTCATCAGCCATCGTGTTCCTCCTCAGTGAGGGCGCGAGCTTCATCACCGGCGTGACGCTGGCGATTGATGGTGGTGCGCCGCTGGGCAGCGCGGTTTTCCCCCTGCCTGACCATGAAAAGAGCGTTGCCTATAATGGCTTCCACCGGGCGGTGGACCCCGAAGTCCTGCGCGGAGGTGGCAGCTAATGCCCGTGCTCTCGTCCCGCCTCAACGCCTCAAGCGATGAGTTCCGCGCCAATGCGGACAAGATGGCCGAGCGCCTTAGCGAAGTGCGCGCGCTGGAGGAGAAGGTGCGCGCCAACTCCGAACGCAAGCGGGCGGATTTTGAAAAGCGTGGCCAGCTTCTGCCGCGCGAGCGCGTGGCGCGGCTGCTTGACCGGGATGCGCCCTTCCTCGAGCTCTCGCCGCTGGCGGGCCTGAAAATGCATGATGATGACGGGGATCGCGGCGCCTCTGGCGGTGGCTCAATCGTCGGCATCGGGCAGGTCTGCGGCAAGCGTGTCATCATTGGCGCGTCCGACAGCGCCATCAAGGGCGGCACGGTCGCGCCGATGGGACTGAAAAAGGCCCTGCGCGCGCAAGAGATCGCGTTGGAGAACAAGCTGCCCATGATCCATCTGGTGGAGTCCGGCGGCGCGAACCTGCTCTATCAGGCCGAGATTTTCGTCGACGGGGGCAGGAGCTTTGCCAATCAGGCAAGACTGTCCGCTGCCGGTATTCCGCAGATCGCGGTGGTGCATGGCTCGTCAACGGCGGGCGGGGCGTATCTGCCGGGCCTGTCTGACTATGTCGTGCTGGTGAAGGGCAATTCGAAAATCTTCCTCGCCGGACCGCCGCTGGTCAAAGCCGCCATTGGCGAGGACGCGGACGATGAAAGCCTTGGCGGGGCAAAGCTCCACGGCGAGGTGACAGGCCTTGGCGAATATGTCGCCGAGGACGATGCGCAGGCCATCGCCTATGCCCGCGAGATCATGGACAAGCTGAACTGGGATGGCGCCACCCCGCCGGGGCAAGGCGAAGCGCCCAAATTCGCCAGCGAGGAATTGCTTGGCGTGGTCCCGGCCGATGACCGCACCCCCTATGACGTGAAGGAAGTGATCGCCCGCATCGTCGACGGGTCGGACTTCCTGGAGTTCAAGGCGCGCTATGGCGCAGAAACCGTGTGCGGCCATGCCCGCATTGGCGGCCATCTTGTCGGCATTCTGGGCAATAACGGTCCGATCCAGCCCAAAGGCTCGATGAAGGCCGGGCAGTTTATTCAACTCTGCGACCAGTCCGGCACGCCGCTCATCTTTTTACAGAATACCACCGGCTACATGGTCGGCTCCAAGGCAGAGGCCGATGGCGCGATCAAGCACGGCTCGAAAATGATCCAGGCCGTCGCCAATGCGCGCGTGCCCAAAATCACCATCGTGCTCGGCGGCTCCTATGGCGCTGGCAATTACGGCATGTGCGGGCGCGGGTTCGATCCGCGTTTCATCTTCGCCTGGCCGACCGCCCGCACCGCCGTGATGGGCGGAGCGCAGGCCGCCAAGGTGATGGAGATCATCACCCGCGCCAAGAATGAGCGCGCCGGCCAGCCGACCGATGAAGATGGGCTCAAAGCCATGAGCGACATGATCCGCACCGGGCTGGAGGAGCAGTCCTACGCCCTCTTCGGCACGGCGCGGCTATGGGATGACGGCATTATTGACCCGCGCGACACCCGCGCCATCCTCACCGAGAGCCTGAATATCTGTGCTGAAGGCAACGCCCGCGCGCTGAACGCCAACACGTTTGGTGTGGCCCGTTTCTAGAGTTTCAAAAGGAGCTCCCCCATGCAGTTCACCACCGAACACAACCAGCTTCGCGACACCATCGCAAAATTCGTCGCGACCGAGATCAACCCTCATGTGGAGGAGTGGGAAAAGGCGGAAGAGTTTCCTTCCCACGAGCTCTTCAAGAAGATGGGTGATCTGGGCCTTCTCGGCCTGCGCTGGCCGGAAAAGTTCGGCGGGGCGGGGCTCGATTTCTCCTACGGACTGGTGTTCGCCGAGGAGCTGGGTCTTGTGAACTGCGGCGGTGTGCCGATGGCTATTGGCGTGCAGACCGACATGGCGACCCCGGCGCTGGCCAATTTCGGCTCTGACGAGCTGCGCGCGGAGTTCCTGGCCCCCGCCATCTCCGGCGATGCGGTGGTGTGCCTTGGCGTGTCGGAGCCCGGTGGCGGGTCTGACGTGGCAGCACTGAAAACCACCGCTAAATCCGATGGCGATGACTACGTCATCACGGGCACCAAGATGTGGATCACCAATGGCATGAAGGCCGATTGGTGCTGCCTGCTGGCCAACACGTCCGACGGCCCGGCCCACGGCAATAAATCCCTCATCATCGTGCCGATGAACTCCAAGGGGATTACCCGCCAGAAAATCCACAAGATCGGCATGCATTGCTCGGATACCGCCCAGCTCTTCTTTGATGAGGTGCGGGTGCCGAAACGCAACCGGATCGGGGATGAAGGCGCGGGCTTCCTCTACCAGATGCTGCAATTCCAGGAGGAGCGCCTGTTCGGCGCGGCCTCTTCGCTCAAAAGCCTCGACCGGGCGATTGATCTGACCATCGAGTACACGCGCGACCGCAAGGCGTTCGGCCATTCGGTGCTGGACAATCAGGTTGTCCATTTCCGCCTGGCTGAGCTGCGTACCGAGGTGGAGGCGCTGCGCGCGCTGACCTACCGCGCCGTCGCGGACTTCATGGAAGGCAAGGACGTGACGCGTCTTGCCTCCATGGCGAAGCTGAAATGCGGCCGCCTGACGCGCGAAGTCTCCGACACCTGCCTGCAATACTGGGGCGGCATGGGCTACACCTCGGACAACCCCATCGCCCGCTCCTTCCGCGATGGCCGCCTGATCTCCATCGGTGGTGGCACCGACGAGATCATGCTCGGCATTATCTGCAAGCTGGAAGGTACTCTTCCCAAGCGCCGGAAGGACTGATGAGCGCGCCCGAGACAATCCTGATCGAGACCCGTGCCGGGGTGCGTCACGTGACGCTGAACCGGCCGGAGACCCGCAATGCCATGTCGCTGGCCATGGTGGACGAGCTGCTGGGCGCTCTCAAAAGCGCTGAAAGCGACGGCGTGCGCGCCATCGTCCTTAAAGGCGCTGGCGGGCATTTCTGCTCTGGCGGAGATGTGAAGGATATGGGCGCGGCCTACGCCGGCCCCGGCCCTGATGGCGAAGACCCCGCAGCCAAGGTCAACGCCCAGTTTGGCCATTTGTGCAAAGCCTATGCGGAGACCGGCCTGCCGGTGATCGTGGTGCTGGAAGGCGCGGTGATGGGCGGCGGGTTTGGGCTGGCGTGCGTGGCTGATGTGGCGCTGGCGCGCGAGACGGCCCTGTTCCGCCTGCCGGAAACCGGGCTTGGTCTCGTCCCGGCGCAGATCGCGCCGTTCCTGGTGGAGCGGCTGGGGTATTCCGAAGCCCGCCGCCTCGCCGTGACGGGAGGCAAGATCGATGCGCTGGGCGCGCTGCGTCTCCGGCTCGTGCATGGCGTGCATGAGGGCGAGGATGCGATGAATACGGCGCTGGAAGCGGTGCTCGCCGACATTCGTAAAGGCGCGCCGAACGCCATAGCCGAAACCAAGCGCCTGATGCGCCGCGCGCGCCTGCATGATGCAGGCTCCCTCATTGATGATGCGGCCAGGGTGTTTGCCGCTGCCGTGCGCAGCGAAGAGGGCGCGGAAGGGCTGTCTGCCTTCATCGAGAAACGCCCCGCCAAATGGGTGCAGGGATGAGCGGCCTCACTTGCCTTTCTTTCGTCATTCCGGGCGAAGCGCGTCAGCGCGTAGACCCGGAACCCAGCGCTTCTTTCATAAAGTTCTGGGTTCCGGATAACGCCTTCGGCGTTTCCGGAATGACGAGGGGTGGGGTGTTCTGCTGTCAGAGGGCCGCGCCATGACCACTCCCATCAAATCCGTTCTGGTGGCCAATCGCGGCGAGATCGCCGTGCGGGTTTTGCGCTACGCCAAGAGCCGCAATATCCGCGCGATTGCCGTCTATTCCGATGCCGATGCGGACGCGCTGCATGTGCGCGAAGCGGATGTCGCCGTGCATATCGGCCCGGCAGCGGCCTCCGAGAGCTATCTTAAGATCGAGGCGATCATTGCCGCCGCGAAGGAAACCGGAGCGGATGCGATCCATCCGGGTTATGGCTTCCTGTCGGAGAATGCGGCCTTCGCACGCGCCTGCGCGGCCGAAGGCATCATCTTCATGGGGCCGCCGGCCGACGCTATCGAGGCGATGGGCGACAAGGCGCGCGCCAAGGCGCTGCTGGCCGCGTCCGGCATATCCATGGTGCCCGGCTGGCAGGGCGAGGATCAGTCCGACGCCAATCTTGCAAGCCAGGCTGACGCAATCGGCTTTCCGCTTCTGATCAAGGCCGTGGCAGGCGGGGGCGGGCGCGGCATGCGCGCGGTCAATTCCAGCGCGGAGTTTGCAGACGCGCTTGTCTCGGCCCGCCGGGAAGCCAAATCCGCCTTTGGCGATGATGCGGTGCTGCTGGAAAAGCTGATTCACCCCGCCCGCCATGTCGAGGTGCAGGTCTTCGCCGACAGTCATGGCAATACGATCCATATCGGCGAACGAGACTGCTCGGCCCAGCGCCGCCGCCAGAAGGTGATCGAGGAGGCACCCTCACCCGCCGTCAACGAAACGCTTCGTGCCGCCATGGGCGCAGAGGCTGTGCGGGTGGCGCAGGCCGTGGGCTATGTGGGCGCCGGCACGGTGGAATTCCTGCTGGATGCGGACGGGAAATTCTACTTCCTTGAGATGAATACGCGCCTGCAGGTGGAGCATCCTGTGACCGAAGAGGTCTACGGGATGGACCTTGTCGAATGGCAGTTCGTGGTCGCGTCCGGCGGCATGCTGCCCGCCACGCAGGAGCAGATCGTCCCGGAAGGCCACTCCATCGAGGTGCGGCTTTACGCTGAAGACCCGCTGGACGGGTTCAAGCCGCAATCGGGCGACATCATCCATTTCGAGCCCGAGGATGCCGCGCGCGAGGTGCGCATCGATACCGGGTTTGAAACCGGCGACGTAGTGAGCACCGCCTATGACGCGATGGTGGCGAAAGTGATCGCCTTCGCGCTCAATCGCGATGAGGCCATCGACCGGCTGATCGCCGGGCTCTCCAAGGCCCCCATGCTGGGCGTGAAGACCAATCGCGATTTCCTCATCCGCCTGCTGGACAGCGAAGCCTTCCGCACTGGCGCGGTGACGATTTCTGATCTGGACGAGTGGGCGGCCTCCGCCAACGGTCCTTTTGCGCCAGAGCGGGTTCCCGGTGAAGGCATAGCGGTGGCGGCAGCTTTGCTGGCCTCTCCGGCCGAGGGCGCGGTGCGCGGCGGGTCGGTGAAACGCTTCACCCTGCCTCTGGAAGCTGACGGGGAAGCGGTTGACGTCTTCGTGGAGCAGGACGGCCCGCACGCCGTCACGGTGAGCCTCGGCGAGGCCCGCCATACCATTACCCTCCTGGACGAAGACGCGCCTCACTTGCGCTACCGCCTCGATGGCGTGGACCGGCAGGCCTGCGTGGCCGAAGGCGAAGACGGCACGCTGCACATAGCGCTGGAGCGCCGCATCGTGGCGGTGCGTGAACCGTCTGCCTTCTCAGGTAACGATGCCTCCGACCCCTCGCGCATTACGGCGCCCGTTTCCGGCGCTCTGGTGGCACTGAACGTGAAGCCCGGCGACACGGTGAAGGCGGGTGATGTGCTGGCCCTGATGGAAGCGATGAAGATGGAAATGCGCCTCACCGCCGCCGCGAACGGCGTGGTGAAGGCGGTACATGCAGCCGCAGGCCAGCAGGCCGCGGGCGGCACACTTCTGATTGAACTGGAACTTGAAGGATCAAACCCATGAGCAAGGCCGTCATCACCTGCGCGATCAATGGTGTGCTGACCAATCCCAAGCAGCACCCCGTGCCCGTCACCCCCGCCGAAATGGCGAAAAGCGCGCGCGAGGCCTACGATGCCGGCGCCGCCGTCATGCATGTGCATTTCCGCATGCAGGAAGACGGGATGGGCGGATTTCCAAGCTGGGATCCGGACCTGGCGCTGGAAATCTGCGACGCGATCCGCGATGCCTGCCCCGGCATCATCATCAACCAGACGACCGGCATTGTCGGCCCGGATGTGTCAGGCCCGGTTGCCTGTCTGCGCAAGGTGAAACCGGAAGTCGCGGCCTGTAATGCGGGCTCGCTGAACTATCTCAAACTCAGGAGCGACGGGTCATGGGCCTGGCCGCCCGTGATGTTCGATAATCCGCTGGAGAAGATCCAGACGATGATCGACGCCATGAAGGAGACCGGCTCGCACCCGGAGTTCGAGTGCTTTGATGTCGGCATTGTCCGCTCGGTCAATATGTATATCGAGAACGGGATGGCCCCATCGGCCCACTATAATTTCGTGATGGGCGTGGCCTCCGGCATGCCGTGCGATTCGCGGCTTCTGGAGCTGCTGACCGAATACAAGCGCGAAGGCGATCCCTGGCAGACCACGCTGATCGGGCGCAGCGAAATCTGGCCCGTTCACCAGCGCGCTGCCGAGCTGGGCGGCATGCTGCGCACCGGGCTGGAGGACACATTCTACCTGCCCGACGGGGAACGCGCATCTGGCAATGGCGCTTTGATCGAAGCTCTGGTTCAATGTGCGAGAAACGCGGGCCGGGAGATTGCCTCTCCGTCAGAAGCCCGCACGCTGATGAACCTTCGGGGAGGATGAATATGTTGGCCGCAACCGCCGCTGATCTGCCACGTCTGGCCGGAGGCAAACGTTTTGCCTCCACACCGGCCCACCTGATCGAAAATGGTGAGAGCAAGCCGGACACAGCGGCTTATGTCTTCCATGACGGGTCTGGCTGGGTGACGCGCACCTGGCGGGATTACGCCGATGAGGCCCGCCGGGCCGGCCGTGCGCTGGTAGCTTTGGGTCTGCAGAAAGACCAGTCGGTGGCGATACTGGGCTTTAACCGGCCCGAATGGACGGTGATGGCCAACGCGGCGATGATGGCAGGCGGACGCCCTGCGGGCATTTACTGGACCAGCGCGCCGCCGGAAATCGCCTATATCCTCCAGCATTCGGAAAGCCCGGTCTATCTCGTTGAGGATACCGAGCAGGCAAAGAAGGCACTGGAGCTTAAAGCCGACTGCCCGAACCTTTCCCATATCGTCGTCATGCGCGGGGCAGAGGCGCCTGAAGGCACAATGAGCTGGGACGCCTTCATGGCGCTCGGCACCGAGGACCATGAGGGAGAATTGCTGGCCCGCCTCGACGCGCTGGAAGAGCATGGTATCGCCACGCTGATCTACACCTCCGGCACGACCGGCCCGCCCAAGGCGGTGATGCTGAGCCATGGCAATGTGGCGTGGAGCGCCTCCGCCCTGATAGAGATGTTCGGGCGCAGCGATGATGACCGCTCACTCTCCTATCTGCCGATAGCCCATATCGCCGAGCAGCAGGCCTCCGTCCACAATCACGCCGCCGCGGCAGGCACGCTCTGGTTCGCGCGCTCCATGGAGACGCTGGCCGAGGACCTCAAAGCCTGCCGGCCGACCATCTTTTTTGGCGTGCCGCGCGTCTGGGAGAAGATGGCCGAGACCATTCAGGGCCGCCTCGCCGAAGCGACCGGCCCCAAGGCCAAGCTCGCCAGATGGGCAATGGAAACGGCGCGAGAGGTCAATCTCGCCGCTATCGACAACAAATCCGTATCGCCGCTTCTCAAAGTCCAGAAAGCCATCGCCGACAAGCTCGTCCTCTCCAAGGTGAAGGACGCGCTGGGGCTGGACAAGTCACGCATGCTCATCTCCGGCGCGGCGCCGATTTCGATTGAGGTTCTGCGTTTCTTCGCCGGGCTCGATCTCGTCATCTATGAGGGCTACGGCCAGTCGGAGACCTCTGCACCGACCAGCTTTAACGGTCCCGGCGCCGCGCGCCTCGGCTCGGTGGGACGGCTGGTGCCGGGCATGGAGGCCCGCGTCACCGAAGAGGGCGAGCTGCTGGTGAAGGGCCCGAATATCTTCAAGGGCTATATGAAGAATAACAACGCCACCGCCGACAGCTTCACGAGCGATGGCTGGATGCGCACCGGCGATGTGGTCAATATCGATGATGATGGCTTCGTCTTCATCACCGGCCGGATCAAGGACATCATCATCACGGCAGGCGGCAAGAACATCACGCCGGCCAATCTTGAAACCGACCTTATGAACATCCCGCTGGTCGAACACGCGGTGGTGGTCGGCGATGCCAAGCCCTATCTGGCGGCCCTGCTGACTTTGAGCGCTGACGGGCTGGCTGCCTTTGGCAAGAAGCAGGGGCTGGAAGGTGACATCCGCAGCCATCCCAAAGTGCTGGAAGCCATTCAGGAGGGTGTCGACCAGCTTAACACCCGCCATGCCCGCGTGGAAAATATCCGTAAGTTTGCCATCCTGCCCGGCGCGTTGAGCGTGGAGGGCGGCGAGCTGACCCCGACCATGAAGGTGAAGCGCAAGGTGGTCATTGAACGCCACCGGGAGATTGTTGAAAGCCTCTATGCCAAGTAGCAGGCCCTTGCCGGAAAGGCTGGACACGCTTCTCATCGGGGCGGGCATGTCCGGCATCGCCATGGGCTATCACCTGAAACGGCGCGGGCTGGATGATTTCCTGATCGCGGAGAAATCAGACGGTTTTGGCGGTGTCTGGCGCGATAACCGCTATCCCGGCGCTGGCTGCGATGTGCCAAGCCACCTCTATTCCTTCTCCTTCGCGCTCAATCCCTACTGGAGCCGCAAATACGCGCTGCAGGCCGAGATACTCGACTATTTTGAAGAGTGCGCCGAGCGCTTCGGTCTGGGCGATCATTTCCGGTCGGGATTGATCGTCCGTTCACTGACATTCAATGAGAGCGAAGGCCGCTGGCAGGTCCGCTTCGCCGATGGCAGCGAAACCAGCGCGCGCGTCGTCATTAGCGCGGTCGGTCAGCTCTCCGAACCCTTCACGCCGCAGATTGCAGGCCTTTCCGGCTTTGCCGGTCCCGTCATGCACACGGCGCGCTGGGACAGCTCGGTAAAGCTTGATGGACAGCGCGTGGCGCTCATCGGCAATGCCGCCAGCGCCATCCAGCTATTGCCGGAAGTGAGCGAGCGGGCGCGCGAACTGACCATCTTCCAGCGCACCCCCAACTGGATCATCGCCAAGCCGGATCGGGCGTTCACTTCTGTCGAGACATGGGCGTTTGCGCACATTCCCGGCTGGCAGAGGCTCTACCGGCTGGGAAGTTTCCTCATCCATGAGCTGCGCTATTCGGCGCTTGTCAGGGGATCGCTGGCCAGCCGTTTCACGCTCTGGTCGGCCAGACGCAAGATCGCCAAAGGCATCAAGGACCCGGATCTGCGCGCAAAGCTGACGCCGGACTACCCGCCCGGCTGCAAGCGCATCCTGCTCTCCAATGACTATTTCGCGGTGATGCAGAGGGAGAATGTCCACCTTGTCACCGGGGGCATCAAGCGGGTCCATGCGGACGGGGTGGAGACGGCCACTGGCGAGATCGTCCCCGCCGATACGCTGATCCTGGCAACGGGCTTTGTGACCACCGAATTCCTGCCGACGCTGGAGGTGACGGGCGCAGAGGGCCGGTCCTTGCGCGATACCTGGGGCGCCTCGCCGCGTGCCTACAAGGGCGTGGCGGTGGCCGGTTTCCCCAACCTCTTCATGCTCTACGGGCCGAACACCAATCTGGGCCATAACTCCATCATCTTCATGGTGGAGCGGCAGGCCGAGTACATCGCCGACAAGGTGGGGCTGATCCTCGATGGCGGGTTGAAAACCCTCACCGTCCGGCCGGAGGCGGAAAGCCGCTACAATGCGGAGCTGCAAAAACGCCTCTCAAAGACGGTGTGGGCGGGCGACTGCCCCTCCTGGTACAAGACGGCTGACGGCGTGATCACCCAGAACTGGGAGGGCCTCGCCACCCGCTTTGCCCGCACGCTTGGCAGGCGCGATGATGCGGACTGGGAGGGGGTATAGCTCACAGTCACCCTACCTTTCGTCATTCCGGGCGGAGCGCGTCAGCGCGCAGACCCGGAACCCAGCCTTTTCAATCACTGGGTTCCAGATAAGCGCTTCGCGCTTTCTGGAAAGACGAAGGAAAGGCAGACAGGCTTGAGGCTTTAAGCCAGTTGCAGCTCCACCCAGACGCGTGCCCGGTCAATGGCCCAGTCGGCTTCCGGGATGAGGGGGGAGAATATCTGGAAGTCGTGCCACATGCCTTCCCAGATTTCGCAATCGACCGGCACGCCGGCGGCTTCCAGCTTTTCGGCCAGTCGCGTGGAATCGCTCAAGAGGATTTCGTCGGAGCCGACCTGAATGAGGGTTGGCGGAAGGCCATTCATCTCCGCAAAGAGGGGCGAGGCTTCCGGGTCGGTGCCGGGCCGTCCGCCCAGATAAAGCTCGCCGCCCGCGCCCAGATAGCCGGGGTTCAGCATGGGATCGCGCATCGCCTTGGCTGCCAGGCTCTCCCCGCTCATGGAGAGGTCGGTCCAGGGAGAGAGGAGGTAGAGCGCATCGGGAATGCGCTTGCCCGCATCGCGCAGGCGGATCGTCGCTGACAATGCCAGCCCGCCACCGGCTGAATCGCCGCTGAGGATGACCGGCCCCTTTTCGGTTTCCATCACGGCCTCAATGGCGGCCACGGCATCCTCGATCGCGGCCGGGCAGGGGTGTTCGGGTGCCATGCGGTAATTGACCGAGACGGCATTGAGGCCAAACGCTTTCGCCATGCGGGCGACAAGAGCGCGGTGGCTGAGCGCGGAGCCGCGCGAATACCCGCCGCCATGCAGATAGATCAGCACGCCCTTGCGGGCGTTCTCAGGGGCAAAGGCGAGCGCATCGCAGCCGCCAACCTCCGTACGCGCCACTTCCACGCCCTTGGGCATGGGAAGCTGGCGGCCCGCCTTGTCCATGCGGGCTCTGGCGTGCTCGGCGCTGGTGGCGGGTGACAGGCTGGAGCGGCCCGCCTTGCGGGCCATGCGGCGGCCCAGAAGCGATCGCAGGCGAAGGCCTTTTCGGGCCGGAATGGTCTCGATGGTCATGGCGTTTCGCGTCCTTCGGTGATGATGCGTTCCGCCCAGTCGGCAAAATCGCTCATGGCCTGCTCATAGCCTATATCGTTCAGGGTTTCGTGGCGCGCCTTGGGATCGTGGCGCATCGTCACGCGGGTGAAGCGGTTATTGTAGAGCCGTCCGGCGAGAATCTTCACCGCCTTGCCATTATTGGTCGCCGGGTCTGCGCCGCCGCCCGCCAGATGGATCGGCAGGTCGCGGGCCATGTTCTCCAGCCGCGCGCCATCCTCACCGCGTTCAAATCCATTGACGAAATCGCGCCACAGCAAGCGTGAGGCGGGCCAGCCGCACAACGGATCGGCGATATAGGCGTCGACCTCTTCGGGGATACGGGTAAGCCAGTCGCAATCGGTGCGCGCTTTCCTGACCCGCTTGCCCCAGGCCTCGAAGGTCAGCGCGTTCAGCCACAGGCTGGGCTCGGTCTGCTTACGCACAAAGCCTTCCAGCCAGAGCACGGCGCGCATCAGCCCGGCAAGGCTGCCGAGCGCCAGATTGGAATTCCATACCGCGACGCCAGCGAGATGGGCGTGCTCGTCCATGGCCTGGTTCATGGCAATCACCCCGCCCATGGAGTGGCCGAACACGATCACCGGCAGGCCGGGAAAACGTTGCTGCATATGTTCGCGCACGAAGCGGGCATCGCCCATCAGCCTGCTCCAGCCGTCTTTGAGCGCGTAGACGCGCGGCGGCGCATCCGGGGCGGTTGTCTGGCCGTGACCGCGATGATCGTGCGCGCTGACGTGAAAGCCGCGGCCTGAGAGATAGCGGGCAAAGCGCTCATAGCGCCCGCCATGCTCGGCAAGGCCGTGGTGGATGATCACAATGGCCTTGGCGGGAGCCTTGGCTTCCATCACTCGCAGCGCCAGACGCGCGCCGGTCGCACTCTCCACGAACTCCAGGCCAAACCCGCTCATCCACGTCCCCTTACGCTTTGCTTTGATGAGTTTAGCCTGCATTCTCACGCCGCTGCCACCATATTGGCATCAGGGGGAGAAGCCATGCTCAGCCGTTCGCGCAAAGCGCCCGCCATTCTGGCCATCGATCAGGGTACGACCTCCAGCCGTGCCATGGTGTTTGACCTTCAAGGCCAGGTGGCCGCGCTGGCGCAGGAAGAGTTCAACCAGATCTATCCAAGGCCCGGCTGGGTCGAACACGACCCGGAAGTGATCTGGGCGACGGTGCTCTCCACTGCGCGCAAGGCGATCAAGGCGGGTGAAGCCAAGGGCTATGAGATCACCTGCCTTGGCGTGACCAACCAGCGCGAGACGACTCTGGTCTGGGACCGCCAGACCGGCGAGCCGGTGCATAATGCGATTGTCTGGCAGGACCGGCGCACGGGCGAGGCCTGCGCGAAGCTGGAGGCCGACGGCGCGGCTGCGATGGTGGCAGGCAAGACCGGGCTGGTGCTGGACCCTTATTTTTCAGCCACCAAGATCGGCTGGATACTCGATAGCGTGCCGGGTGCCCGCAAGAAAGCTGAGGCCGGAAAGCTCGCCTTCGGTACGGTGGAGAGCTTCCTCATCTGGCGGCTGACAAAGGGCAAGCGCCATATCACCGACGCCACCAATGCCAGCCGGACCAGCCTTTATGATCTTGAGGCTCAGGGCTGGGATAGCGAGCTCTTGCGCCTGTTCAACATTCCGCGCGCCATATTGCCGGAGGTGGTCGATTGCGCGGGCGATCTGGGCGTCGCCGACAAATCGGTGCTGGGCAAGGCGATACCGATTACGGGCTCTGCAGGCGATCAGCAGGCCGCCGCCATCGGTCAGGCCTGCCTGTCGCCGGGCGAGATGAAATCGACCTATGGCACCGGCGCCTTCATGATCCTCAACACGGGCGGGACGCGCGTGACCTCGCAGAACCGCCTGCTGGCGACAACCGCCTGGCGGCTGGAGGGCAAGTCCGCCTTTGCGCTGGAGGGATCAGTTCTCTCAGCAGGCGCGACGATCCAGTGGCTGCGTGACGGGCTGGGCCTGATCTCCAAGGCGTCTGAAGTGGAGGCGCTGGCGGCCAGCGCCGACCCGGACGCGCCGGTCTATCTCGTCCCTGCCTTTACCGGGCTTGGCGCGCCGCACTGGAAGCCGGAAGCACGCGGCCTCATCACCGGACTGACGCGCGGGGCAGGCCGGGCGGAGATTGCGCGCGCGGCGCTGGAATCCACCGCCTTCCAGACGCACGACCTGCTGACCGCCATGCGCGCGGACGGGGCCCAGACGCTGACCCTGAAAGTGGATGGCGGGATGGTGGCCAACGCCGCCTTCCTGCAGCGGCTGGCGGACATTTGCGATCTGGAGGTGGTGCGTCCTGTGAACACCGAAACCACCGCCTGGGGTGCAGCGTTTCTGGCCGGCCTGGGGGCTGGTCATTTTGCCTCCATCACTGAGGCAGCCAGCCTGTGGAAGGCCGATCAGCGCTTTGCTCCGGCGGCTGATACGGGTTGGCGGACGCGCCATCTGGCGGGCTGGGCGGATGCGCTCCGGCGCACCACAATGTAATAATATTACACTTACATGGAATCCGGTCATGGACTTGTGCAGCGCACGCGCTTAAATCCGGTCCCTTACCGTTCACCCTTTACCGTCAAGAAGCCCATGTCACAGCAAGACTTCCCCCTTGATACGAAGCGCCACACGGCGGCCCATTTGATGGCGGCTGCCGTGAAGGAAATCTGGCCCGAGGCCCGGTTCGGTGTGGGGCCTGCGACCGCGACCGGCTTCTACTATGACATCAACCTGCCCAACACCCTGACGCCCGAAGATCTCGCCACGATCGAGAAGCGCATGAAAGAGATGCGTAAAGAACGCATTACCATGGTGCGCGAGGAGCTGCCCATCGACAGCGCCATCGAATACATGCGCCGCGAGGGGCAGGACTTTAAAGTCGAGCTTCTCGAGCTTTTGCGCGACAAGGGCTCGACGGCGATTGCCAAGGAAACGGGCGATGAGAGCGTGGCCGGTGATGGCCTGGACTCCGTCAGCTTCTACAAGCTGGGTGATTTCGTCGATCTGTGCCGTGGCCCGCATGTCGATCATTCCGGGCAGGTCGGCCATTTCAAGCTGCGCTCAATCGCCGGTGCCTATTGGCGCGGCGATGCGAAGAACCCGCAGCTGCAGCGCATCCACGCGCTGTGCTTTGACACCAAGGAAGAGCTGGACGCGGAAATCCTGCGCCTTGAGGAGCAAGCCAAGCGCGATCACCGCAAGATCGGCAAGGAGCTGGGGCTTTTCACCATCGTGGAAGAGGTGGGCGCGGGCCTGCCGCTATGGCTGCCGGCGGGTAATGTGATCCGCGACGAGCTGGAGCATCTGGCCCGTCAGGAAGAGCGCGCCGCCGGATACCAGCGCGTGTCCACGCCGCACATCACCAAGGGCGAGCTCTATCACAAGTCCGGGCATTTGCCGTACTACGCGGAAGACATGTACGCGCCGATCATGATCGACGAGCAGGAGTATTACCTGCGCCCGATGAACTGCCCGCACCACCACATGATCTACGCCCATGACCAGTGGAGCTATCGCGATCTGCCGGTGCGCCTGTCGGAATACGGACAGGTCTATCGCTACGAGGCCTCGGGCGGGCTGTCCGGCCTGATGCGCGTGCGCGGCTTCTGCCAGAACGATGCGCATATCTATTGCCGCGAGGATCAGGCCAAGGACGAATTCCTAGCCGTGATGCATATGCACGCGAAATACTATCGCATGTTCGGCATCGAGGATTTCTGGATGCGGCTTTCCCTGCCAGACTTCGATAATCTCGACAAATATGTCGACGACACGCAAGGCTGGATGAAGGCGCTGGGCATCCTCAAAGAGGCGATGGACGAGTCCGGTTATCCCTACAAGGAAGTCGATGGCGAAGCCGCCTTCTACGGCCCGAAAGTCGACTTCATGGCGAAGTCTGTGGTCGGGACGGAATACGCCATCTCCACCAACCAGCTCGACTTCATGGCCACCAAGCGCTTCGATCTGGAATACACGTCAGAAGACGGCTCCAAGCAGCCGGTGTATGTGATCCACCGCGCGCCGCTGGGTTCACATGAGCGCTTCGTCGCCTTCCTGATCGAGCACTATGCCGGCAAGTTCCCGGTCTGGCTGGCGCCCGTTCAGGCCGTGGTGATCCCGATTGCCGACCGGCATGAGGAGTACGCCAGAAAGGTGCAGCAGCGCCTGTTCAACGCGGAAACCAAATCCGTGCATTCCGGCATTCGCGCCGAGGCGGATCTGGCTGGCGAGCGCATGCAGAAGAAAATCCGCAACGCGCAGAACCGCAAGATTCCCTACATGCTGGTGGTCGGTGATGCTGAAGCCGAGGCCGGTACGGTGGCACTGCGCCACCGCGATCATGGCGATCTTGGAACGGTGAGCGTCGATGATGTGATTGCCCGCATCACCAGAGAGATCAACACGCGTGAGGACCAGCCTGCCTGAACGGCTGAACTCCCGGCCGGGCACAGCGAGAGCCGGGAGCTTGTGCAGAACTGGCGGATAGAGGCCCCGGATAGCGCTGCGCGCTTCCGGGGTTTCATGTTGTTGGGATCCTCACCTGACGCCCGGAAAGCTCGTCACATACTCCACGCGAATGTCGGGGAAGCTGGTGACGAACTGCACCTTGAAGTCGGGAAAGCTGTCGACAAACTGCCATCGCCCGCAGGCGTTCGGGAAGCTTGTCACCTGCTGTACACGGATGTCTGGAAAGCTCCGGACGAGCTCGACCCTGATATCGGGAAAACTCGTGACCACCTGAACCCGGCCCTGCAAGGGTATGCCGTCGAAGGTGCAGTCCTCACCCACAGCAGGGCTGATGGCGAGCATGGCGGCGGCCAGTGGTGACACTGCAATCAGCATGGGAAAGCCCTCCCTTGCGGGAGAGCCTTTCAAAGCGGGGATGAACGGGCAGTGAAGGGGGTTAATGCATGCCCTCGTGCTTCGAGACGCGCTTTGCGCTCCTCAGCATGAGGGCGTGGGTGCGCCTTTCCCTCATCCTGAGGGTGAGCGAAGCGAACGTCTCGAAGGACGAGGGAAAGCACCCCTAATGCATGCCCTTGACGATGCTTTCGGTCATCTTCTTGGCATCGCCCAGCAGCATCAGCGTGTTGTCGCGGAAGAAGAGCGGGTTCTCCACGCCAGCGTAGCCAGAGCCCAGCGAGCGCTTGATGAACATCACCGTGCCTGCTTTCCACACCTGCAGAACAGGCATGCCGTAAATCGGGCTGGAGGGGTCATCCTCGGCGGCCGGATTGGTCACGTCATTGGCACCGATAACGAAGGCCACATCGGCCTGCGAGAAGGAGGAGTTGATGTCCTCCAGCTCAAACACCTCATCATAAGGCACCTGGGCTTCGGCCAGCAGCACGTTCATATGGCCGGGCATGCGGCCCGCCACCGGGTGGATGGCGTAGGACACGTCCACGCCTTCGGCTTTCAGCGCATCACCCATTTCTTTCAGCGCATGCTGGGCCTGCGCCACGGCCATGCCATAGCCCGGCACGATGATGACCTTGCCGGCGTTTTTCAGGATGAAGGCGGCATCCTCGGCAGAGCCCTGCTTGACGATGCGTCCGCCGGTGTCGGCGGCTGAGGAGGCGACGCTCTCGCCGCCAAACCCGCCCAGCAGGACCGAGATGAAGGAGCGGTTCATCCCCTTGCACATGATGTAGGAGAGGATCGCGCCCGATGAGCCTACAAGCGCGCCGGTGACCAGAAGCGCGGTGTTTTCCAGCGTGAAGCCGAGCGCGGCAGCGGCCCAGCCCGAGTATGAGTTGAGCATGGAGACGACGACCGGCATGTCCGCGCCCCCAATCGGCACGATCAGCAATACGCCAAGCGCGAGTGCCAGCACCGCGACGATCCAGAACGCCATTTTCGCGTCACCGCCCGAAGCAACCAGGAAAGCGATGAAAACGGCCGCCGCGATGCCAAGGCCCAGATTCAGCCAGTGCTGGCCTTTGAACACCAGAGGCGCGCCGGACATGATGCCCTGCAGTTTCAGGAAGGCGATGATGGAGCCGGAGAAGGTGATGGCGCCGATGGCGGTGCCGATACCCAGCTCGATGAGGGAGAGTGCCTTCAGATTGCCGGTCTCGTCAGCAATACCGAACGCGGTCGGCGCATAGAGCGCAGCCGCCGCGACCAGCACCGCGCACAGGCCGACCAGCGAGTGGAAACCGGCCACCAGTTGGGGCATCGCTGTCATGGCGATACGGCGCGCAACGACCGCGCCAATCGTGCCGCCAATCGCGATTGCGCCGGCGATCATGATGAAGCCGGTGAAGCCGATATTGAGCATCAGGAGCGTGGTCGTGATGGCGATCGCCATGCCCGCCATGCCGAAATAATTGCCCTGGCGCGAGGTCTCCGGGCTCGAAAGGCCCCGCAGCGCCAGAATGAAGAGAATGCCCGAGCCGAGATAGAACAGGGCGGCAAGATTGGGGGTCATTCACCGGACTCCTTGCGCGCTGCCGCAGGCCGCTCTTTCTTCTTGTACATGGCCAGCATGCGCTGTGTGACGAGGAAGCCGCCGAAAATATTGATCGAGGCGAGCACGACGGCGAGCAGGCCCGTGCCTTGCGCAAACCGGCTGTCCGGCCCGATGGCGGCGGCTCCGGCGGCCAGCAGCGCGCCGACAATGATCACCGAGGAGATGGCGTTGGTCACGCTCATCAGCGGCGTGTGCAGGGCCGGTGTCACCGACCACACCACGTAATAGCCCACGAAGATGGCGAGCACGAAAATCGCCAGCCGGTAGATGTTCGGATCAATGGCTTCCATACGTCTCACTCCGGCCCGTCTGCGGGCCTGTCTGTCTGCTAGCCGAGGAATGCTGCTGCGGCGGCGAACGCGCTCAGCGTGATGATGGCAACACCGGCAAATATGAGCTGCGAGATACGCCGTTTCATGGACTATCCTCCGAGGGAAGGATGAACAGCTGCGCCATCGCGCGTCAGCGTCATCCCCTTGATGATCTCGTCCTCCCATTGAGGCGAGAGCGCGCCATCCTCTCCGCGAAGAAGCGGGGCGAGGTTGACGAAATTCTTGGCCAGAAGCTGCGAGGCGTCGGCGGCCAGGCGCGCGGGCAGATTGGTGAAACCGGCGATTTTCACTCCGCCATGCTCGACAATCTCGTCGGCCTTGGTCAGCTCGCAGTTTCCGCCCGTAGCGGCGGCGATGTCGATGATGACCGAGCCCGGCTTCATCGTCTCCACCATGGCTTTGGTGATGAGGCGCGGGGCGGGACGGCCCGGGATCAGCGCGGTCGTCACCACGATGTCCTGCTTGGCGATATGGGCTGCGACGAGCTCGGCCTGTTTGGCCTTGTACTCCGCGCTCATTTCCTTGGCATAGCCGCCAGCGGTCTCTGCGGCCTTGAATTCCTCGTCCTCGACCGCGATGAATTTTGCGCCCAGCGAGCCGACCTGTTCCTTTGCGGCGGGGCGCACATCATTGGCCGACACGATGGCGCCCAGACGCCGCGCGGTGGCAATCGCCTGCAGGCCGGCAACGCCCGCGCCCATGACGAAGGCTTTGGCCGCAGCAACGGTGCCCGCAGCCGTCATCATCATCGGGAAGGCGCGGCCATAGAGCCCTGCTGCCTCAATGACCGCGCGGTAGCCAGCCAGATTGGATTGTGAGGAGAGCGCGTCCATGGACTGGGCGCGGGTGATGCGCGGCGTGTATTCCATCGCCAGCGCGTTGACGCCCGCCTCGGCGCAGGCTTTGGCAAAATCCTTGTCGCCATGCGGATCGAGCAGGCCGACCAGCACAGCGCCCTTGGGCAGCTTGGCCAGCGTTGCCGCATCGGGGCGGCGCACGGTGAGGAAAAGCTGGCCATCCTTGATGGCGGCGGCACGGGTAACGCATTTGGCGCCAGCGGCCTCAAAGGCTCCATCGGTTACGCTGGCGGACAGTCCTGCGCCTTTCTCGATCGAAATGCTGGCACCGGCTTTTACCAGCGCCTTCACCGAATCAGGTGTTGCCGCGACGCGGGCTTCGCCGGGATAGGTTTCGGTGAGAACGGCTATGCGCATGATGACATCCTGTCCGGCCCGCAACGGGGTTTGTTCAGGATGTCACAATGCGCGAATCTCGCTGATGCGCAAACGTGAATTTGGCTAATCGCACGCGCTAGCCTGTGAATACTGCGATCGCGAGGCCGATAATGGCCGTCAGCACGGTCAGAACCGCAGTCGTTGTCCAGTACCACGGCCCCTGCTTCATGATGACGCCGCCAATGACGCCCACGGCCAGACCAAAGCCGAGCGCCGTGAACCAGCCCGAGCCGGTGGCAAAGGCGAAGGTCAAAAACACGACCGTGTAGGCCAGTATCAGCGAGGACGAGACGCCTGCCTTCATCACGCCGACATACATGCCGTGCTGCTGGGATATATCCATTTCGCCGCGGTTATAGTCAGATGCCATGTCGGAGCTCCGTCTGGTCGATTGAGGCTGTTAATGCGGCAATTAGCATGGGTTTGGCCGGGGGCCAATACCGGCCCGGCGCGTATTCATGCCTGTTTCGCCCAGCCTTCACACAAGGCCTGCAACACGCTGGCAACCGCGAGCGGCTGATCAAGGATGAGGTGGTGCTTGGCGTCCGGCACGCTGATGAAGGGCGATTGGGTGAACGCGCTGCGCATATAGTCCCAGGTCTCTGCCTGCATGAGGCGTGACTGCGCGCCGCGCACGAAGGCCAGCGGGCATTTCAGGTTTGCCGCCGCCGTCTCCGGGTCACGCCGTTCCCAGGTCAGCTTGGCCCAGAGGTCAGGGTCAAACTTCCATGTCACCCCGCCTTCAGCCTCTTTCAGTGAGCCGCGCGCGATATGGTCCAGCAGCCATAGGTGCTCGCAGGGCTGGTCGGGCAGCAGGCGGAAGCGCGCCAGCGCTGTTGTGGTATCGTCATAGACACGCCCGCCCCGGCGCGGCGGCGGATCACCGCGTTGCTCGGTCTGCGGGCGTATCGGACTGTCGAGAATGATCCCGGCCCGCAGACGCTCGCCAATGGAGATAGCTGCACTCAGTGTGACAAAACCGCCAAAGGAATGACCGGCAAGCACGGGCTTGCCGGCTTCAAAGGCGCCGCCATGCTCGGCGGCAGCCAATACATCGGCCGCGTGGTCATTCATGGAATAGACATCGCGCCAGCCGCTATCGCCCATGCCAGCCAGATCCGTCGCGACAACGCGGTAGCCTTCGCTGGCAAGGAAAGGTCCGATAGCATCCCACCAGCCCTTGTGGGCTGTTCCGCCGTGGACGAGGATCAGGCCCGGCGCGCCGCGCTCCCCCCATGCCTTCCAGCTCAGCCTGGTGCCCAGCCGTTCGGCTTCCCCGGTTTCGCACGCCGCTTCCTGCGCCCGCACAAACCATTTCGGGCCGGTGAGCATTTCACCGTTGAATGCAGCAAGCGGGGAAGGCGGGCGTTCGCGATCAGTCATCAGAAAATGCGTCCGTTCAAATGACGGGCCGTGGGCAGCGTCCCCGGCCAGGAAAGGCAGGCATTGGGTAGGCCCGCGCGCATGATGCGTCAATCAACGCGGTTCACCCCGACGGCAACATATTGCTAACCCTCTATTTACCCTAACCAATTCTCACCGGCCTCTACACGCGACCTTAACCGGAGGTGTCCCATAACGGTGCGCATCAGGGGCGGGGTCCACCAGAAGAGTCCGGCCGTTCACGCAGAAAACTGCGGGACGGCCATGACGGGCCGGGACACGCCTCACCAAGGTGGGACAAAGGGTGTGGGTGACATGGCCAAGACTATTCTGATCGTCGACGATGATCCGACGCAACGCCGGCTGATGCAGGCGGTTCTCGAAAAGCAGGGGCATCACCCCGAAATGGCCGAAAGCGGGGAGGCGGGTCTTGACCGTATCCGCCGCGGCGGCATCGATGTGGTGCTGCTCGACATGGTCATGCCGGGCATGGACGGTCAGGAAACGCTTGAAGCCATCAAGGCACGCGAGCCGGACCTGCCGGTCATCGTTCTCACCGCCCATGGCGGCATCGAGACGGTGGTGAAGGCCATGCGCGCAGGCGCGGTGGACTTCTTCGTGAAGCCTGCGAGCCCGGAGCGCATCGCGGTCTCTATCCGCAATGCCTTCAAGGTGAAGGATCTGACGGGTGAGGTGACGCGTCTGAAACGCACCCAGTCGGGCCAGCTCGGCTTTAAAGACATGATCGCATCGGCGCCTGCCATGCGTCAGGTGGTGCGGCTGGGCGAGCGCGCGGCCAAGTCCAATATTCCGATCCTCATCACCGGCGAAAGCGGCGTTGGCAAGGAGCTGGTTGCCCGCTCCATCATGGCCGCGTCTGACCGTGCGGGCCGTCCCTTCGTGGCCGTGAACTGCGGCGCGATCCCGGAAAACCTGGTGGAATCAACCCTGTTTGGTCACGAGAAGGGCGCCTTTACCGGTGCGGTGGCCAAGCATATGGGCAAATTCCAGGAAGCCGATGGCGGCACGCTCTTCCTTGATGAAATCGGCGAGCTGCCGCTGGACATGCAGGTGAAACTGCTGCGCGCCCTGCAGGAAGGCGAGGTCGACCCGGTTGGCGGCAAGAAGCCGGTGAAGGTCGATGTGCGCATCGTTTCGGCAACGAACCGGGATCTGGCCGAGCAGGTCAAATGCGGCGCGTTCCGCGAAGACCTGTTCTACCGCCTCAACGTCTTCCCGATCGAGGTGCCGAGCCTTTCCGAGCGCGCGGATGACATTCCGGCGCTGGTGCGCCACTTCATCGCCCGCTTCAACGCGCAAGAGGGCAAGTCCGTGCTCGACGCCACTTCGGAGACAATGGACATGCTCGCCCGCCATCACTGGAAGGGCAATGTGCGCCAGCTGGAAAACGCTGTCTTCCGCGCGGTTGTGCTGTGCGATGGCGATTACCTGACGCCAGAGGATTTCCCGCAGATTTCCGGCCTCAACCCGACCTTGCGGTCAGTGGAGGCAGATCGTCCGGCTCCCGTTGCCGAAACGGCAGCGCCGGCAGAGCCGGTGGACGCTGCGTCCGGAGAAACCAACGGTCACGTGTCTGCCTTCCCGGTGGATATTACGGACGCTGGCGGGCATTTGCGGCCGCTGGAATCCATTGAGCGCGATCTCATCGCCTTTGCCATCGAGACCTATTCAGGCCGCATGGCGGAAGTGGCGCGCAGGCTCGGCCTTGGCCGCTCCACGCTCTACCGCAAGGTGCGCGAATACGATCTCGAAGTGGATAATTTCCGCGAGGCGGGGTGAGGGCTTTTCTCTTTCCCTCGTCATTCCAGAAAGCCCGTCAGGGCTTATCTGGAACCCAGTTCATGCCTGAAAATCTGGGTTCCGGGTCTGCGCGCTGACGCGCTCCGCCCGGAATGACGAAAGAATGAGGTTGGTATGGGAGCAAGAAGTCCTGCCTCTGGCCAATGATCAATCAGCCTTGTAGCGTCCGGTCAGTTTTCAACTGACCGGACGCTTTTTCATGCGCGCTGCTCTTGCTGCCCTCCTGCCGCTTGCCCTTATTGCCTGCGAGAACGGTGAGGCGCCGCCCGCCGCCCAGACACACCATGCTGCCGGCGAACGCCTGACAATAGAGCGCCTTTACGGCTCGCCTGATCTCACCGGCCCGACCGCGCGCGTCGTGCGCTTCTCCCCTGATGGCAGCCGTATAACCTTCCTGCGCGCCAAGGAAGATGACCGCACGGTTCAGGATCTCTGGGCGATGGATGTGGAGACGGGGCGCTCTTACGTGCTCGTCGATGCGCGCCAGCTGGCGCCTGAAGAGCGCGAACTGACCGAAGCCGAAATCCAGTTCCGCGAGCGCGCGCGCATTACGGCCACCGGCGTGGTCAGCTATGACTGGGATCAGGCTGGCGAGGCCGTGCTGGTGCCGCTGGATGGCGATGTCTTCTACGTCAATGTGGAAACCGGCGAGGCGCGCCGCCTGACGCAAACTGAAGAGTTCGAGACCGACGCCAAGGTCAGCCCGCGCGGCGGCTATGTATCCTTCATCCGCGAGCAGAATCTGTGGGTCCATGATCTGGCCACAGGAGAGGAACGCGCTCTTACGACCGAAGGCGGCGGCGCGATCAGCTGGGGCATGGCCGAGTTCGTCGCCCAGGAAGAGATGAGCCGCTATACCGGCTATTGGTGGTCGCCTGATGACAGCCGGATTGCCGTGGCCCGCGTCGATGAGAACCCGGTCATGGTGGTCGAGCGCTTCGGCATCTCTGCCGAAGGCGTCTCTGTCTCCGAGCAGCGCTATCCGCGTGCCGGCACGCCCAATGCCCTTGTCACCCTGCATGTGATCGATCTTGCCTCTGGCGAGGTGGTCGACATGGATTTGGGTAGCGAAACCGACATCTACCTTAACCGCGTCAACTGGAGCCGGTCGGGCGGGACGCTCTGGGTGCAGCGCCAGAACCGCGCGCAGACGCAGTGGGATTTGCTGGCCCTCGACCCCACGACCGGGACGGAATACGCGACGCGGCGGATCACGGAGACCGCAGATACGTGGATCAATCTCGATCACGATCTCCACCCGCTGAGCGGGGGCGGTCTGATCTATCTGTCCGAACAGTCCGGCTTCCGTCATATCCGGCGGGTTCACGCTGACGGCTCTGCGCTGGACATCACCTCGGGCAACTGGGTTGTTGACGGCATTGCCGGTATCGACGAGGACAGCGGCACGATCTGGTTTACCGGCTGGATGGAAACCCCGCTGGAGCGCCATCTTTATTCGGTGAGTTTCGACGGCGCGGTGCCTGAGCGTGTCACGCAAGGCAATGGCCGCTGGAGCGTCTCGGTCGGTTCGGGCGGGTCAGGCTTTATCGGCAGCTATTCCGATGTCGAGACGCCGCCCCACACCGCGCTCTATGCCATGGATGGGACGCGCATTGCCTGGGTGGAAGAAAACCCGCTGAACGACGCGCACCCTTACGCGCCCTTCCTGCCCTCTCACGTGACGCCGGAATACGGCACGCTGACGGCTGCAGATGGCGAGACCGATCTGCACTGGCAGATATACCGTCCGGACCATTGCACCGCATCCACGCCCTGCCCTGCCATCGTGCAGGTCTATGGCGGACCCGGTGTGCAGACCGTACACACGGGCTGGCAGTCCTTGCGTGACCAGATACTGGTCCAGTCCGGCTATGTCCTCTTCAAGGTTGATAACCGGGGCAGCTCGAACCGGGGCCATGCCTTCGAGGCCGCGCTGCATCTGCGCATGGGCATTCTCGAGGTCGAGGACCAGCTGGCCGGTCTTGACTGGCTGCAGGCGCGCGATTTCGTTGATGGCGAGCGGGTGGGCCTGTGGGGCTGGTCTTATGGCGGCTACATGACGCTGATGACCACGCTGCAGGCACCGGGCCGGTTTGCCGCCGGGATTGCCGGTGCGCCGGTGACCGACTGGTCGCTGTATGACACTCACTATACCGAGCGCTTCATGTCCACCCCGCAGGAGAATGCCGGCGGCTATGAGGCCGGGTCAGTCTTTGCCCATCTCGATGGCTACGAGACACCGCTTCTCATCATTCACGGCATGGCCGATGACAATGTGACCTTCGACCATTCCACGCGTCTCTTTGCCGAACTGCAGGAGCGCGGCGAGCTGTTCGAGATGATGACCTATCCCGGCCAACGCCACGGCATCCGCCCGCCGCCCCTGCAGATTCACCTTCTCAAGACACAGATGGCCTTCTTCGACCAGCATTTGCGCGAGTAGGGCAGGCTGGCCGGTGTTCTGCCGCCGTGGCATTTTGCGCACATGCGGGCCTTCCAATCACGGTTAACCGGCGGTTTTGTCCTTAACATTGCCGGATTTTTCGCGGTAACCTTCCGTTAACGGGCGGCCAGCAGGCCGGCAGAGGGACCGGAAAAAGACTGGCGGGCACAATCGCGCCGGTGAGGGGAAAATGGGCCGATGACGTCTGAAGTGATGATCATGAACCGGCAGGCCGTGGCACTGGCCGCTGACAGCGCGGTCACCTATGGCGGCGGGCCGGAGCCGGTTGTCACGCTGGAGGCGGAGAAAATCCTGCCGCTCAATGGCTCGGTCGCGCTGATGGTCTATTCGCGCGGCGATGTGCTCGGCCGCTCCTGGTCGCAGATCGCCCACGCCTTCCGTCAACAGCATGGCAGTACCGAGTTTGAAAGCGTCGCCGATTGCGCGAAAGCCTTCTTCGCTTTCGTCGATGGTAACCGCAAGCTCTTCCCTGAGCGCGAGGAGCGCGAGGAGTTCGAGGGGCTGATGCGCGCCGCCTTCCTCACCCTGATGAACCATGCCCGCGCCATGGCGAGCTACCCCGGTGCCGGGTATGAGGACGACGCGGCGGCCTTCGAGGCCGCGCTGGAGCTTTACCGCAGCCATCTCGCCCATGACGAAAGCGGGCGTCCGCGCGCCGATCTGGACGTGTTTGGCCATCTCACGCGCGAGCGCTTTTACGAGCTTTACGGCTCAGTGCTGGACCAGCTGATTGCCGACGCGCTGGGCGCCTTCGGGCAGGAAGAGGCGATGCGCGCGCGCCTGTTCGACTTTGCCTACATGATCGTCACCAAGCCGGCCTTTCTCGAACCCTATGCGGGTCTGGTGTTCGCCGGGCTGGGGACAGCGGACATTTTCCCGGTCTACGTCCATCACTATGCCTCCATCCTGGTCGACGGGGTGATGAAGCGCGCCCATGACGAGACGACGGCCGTGGGTGTCGATGACGGGCCGAATGCCTTTGTGCGCACATTTGCGCAGGCCGACATGACCCATGCCTTCCTGCGCGGCATCCACCCGCTCATGTTCGACATGATGATTTCGATGAATCTCATCACCAATGAGGCCGCTGCCGATATGGCCTTGCGTGAGGCCGGGCTGGACGCGAAAGCGGCCGGCGAGGTGATGGAGCGCATCGGGCAGGGCGCCCTGCCTGCCCTGACGGGCCATTTCATCAAGGCGTCCCATCAGGTCAGCCAGGAAGAGTTTATCAACCCGTTCATCCAGGTGGTGTCGGCCTCCGGCAAGCGCCAGATCGCCGAAACCTCCAAGGCGCTGGTGGAGCTCAACATCCTCAAAAGCAGCCTGCATCAGACCCAGACCGGGGTCGGCGGGGATGTGGATGTGGTGATGATCTCGCAAACGGGCGGCGTGGAATGGTATGCTCGCAAGGCCTGATGGCTGGCGGGCTAGGAGCTTGATCGATGAGCAGTGACATGAACGATACCCCGTCCCGGCTTGATCTGGACCGCGCCCGCGCCGCCCTGGCCAAGGTGCGCGATGAGAGCGCCATTGCCGTGCGTGCCCCGCGCCCGGCCGATCTGTCGCGCCTGCGCGAGGAGGCTGATCGCCGCCACCGCATCGAAACGCGTGCCGGTGCCTTCCGCATGGAATTGCGCAGCCAGCTGGGCCTTGCCGACACGCAAGGGCCCTACTCGCCCTTGCCGTTGAATACATCGGGCGTGGTGGGCCATGCCTTGTGCGACGCTGACATCTGCATGCCCGGCGCGCCGCTGGCCAATGCGCCCGAACGCCCAAAGGCTCAGCCTGCCCCGTCGATTGCCGGCGAACGGCCCGATGCGGGCTTTGCCGGCGAGGCGCAGGCCGTGTCGCCCGTTGAGCCGGAGACGGAGGCGGATTGGGCAGACGGCATCCCCGAACCAGAGGCACCGCGCAAGCGCAAGAAATTCCTGGGACTGTTTTAGGGCGGGTCTCACTGAACTCCCGGAAGCCCGAAGGGCTGTCCGGGACCAGTTTCAGGATAATTCTGGTAGAGGCCCCGGGTCTTGCGGAGTGCCCGCCCGGGGTTTCATGGCTTGAATTACGCCGTCAGCAGTATCTTGCAGATCGCTTCAAGCCCGTCTTTGTCCTCCGGGCCGAAGGCAGCAAGGCTTTCTGAATCCACGTCCAGCACCGCGGCCAGAGAGCCATCGGGGCGAAACACCGGCACGACAATTTCCGAGTTCGACCGGCTGTCGCAGGCGATATGGCCGGGGAAGGCATGCACGTCAGGGACAAGCTGGGTCTCGCCGCTGGCCGCTGCCGCGCCGCACACCCCCTTGCCGAACGGGATGCGCAAACATCCCAGCGTGCCCTGATAGGGGCCGACCACCAGCTCACGGGGTTTAAGCGGATCAACCACATAAAACCCCGTCCAGAAAAAGCGCGGCGCGAAATTCTGCGCGAGTACGCAGGCCGCCGTGGCAAAGCGCGCCGTCTCGCTGGTCTCGCCAGCCACAATCGCCGCGATTTCCTCGGCCACGCGGGCATAGGCCTGTTCGAGTGTTTCGCCTGCGGGCGCTTTTGAGAGGGCTTCGGCCATGAGTGCTCCTTCGGGCATCGGCGGCAGGTGTGCTATCACACTTAGGCGCACCCTGGCTGCGCCGCCAGTATCCTTTCATGCCCCTGTCACACCGGGCTGCTACCTCTGACAATCTCTCAGCCACTGCTTGAAAGAAGAATGATGACCCGTTTTCTCCGTTTTACCGCGATCAGCTTTGTTGCCCTTGGCCTGGCCTCTGCAGCCCACGCACAGGAAGCGCGCAATGTGATCCTGATGATCAGCGACGGGGCGGGCATGACGACCTGGCAGGCGGCCAGCCATTACCGGCATGGCGAGCTGGGCGGTGAGGTCTATGACGGGTTCGATGTTCACGTCTTCATGTCGACCTATTCTCAAGGCCGCGAAGGCCGTGAAGCAGGCAGCTATGAAGCTGCGCCGGCATGGGACGGCACGCCCGCCGGTGATGTGTTCGAGACCCGCGGAGGCAGCTATCCGCAGGGCTTTGAAGGCTACCGTTATCTGCGCACCAACCCTACCGACAGCGCGGCGGCGGGTACGGCGCTGGCCAGCGGTGTGAAGGTGCATAACGGCGCGCTCAATATCGCGCCGGACGGCACCAGGCTCGCCCATATCGGTCAGACGCTGGCCGCCAATGGCGGCGTGTTCGGCTCCATTTCGGACGTGTACTGGAGCCATGCCACCCCGGCGGCGTTCCTCGCGCACAACATTTCGCGCCAGAACTATGAAGAGATTGCCCGCCAGATCGTGACCGACAGGGCCGCCACCGTGGTGATGGGTGCAGGCCATCCCTATTTCGACGATAACGGGCTTCCGCGCAGCGGCGAGGATGTGGATTACAGCTATGTCGGCGGGGCCGATACCTGGCAGGCGCTCAGCGCCGGTGAGGCGGGCTGGACCTTGATCGATACGCTGGAGGGCTTTGCGGCGCTGGCGTCCGGTGAACAGGAAGCCGCCGCTGGCGATCGTATAATCGGCACGGTTCCGGTGGCGGCAACCATCCGCTTCGGACGTGACGGCGAGGGCATGAATGACCCACTCATCCCGGCCGTGCCGGACCTTGCCACAATGAGCACCGGCGCGCTCAACGTGCTCAACGCGCAAGACGCACCCTTCTTCCTGATGATCGAAGGCGGCGCGGTGGACTGGGCGGCCCATTCCAACAATCTGCCGCGCATCATTGAGGAGCAGGTGGCTTTCAATCTGGCCGTGGAGGCCGTGGTGGACTGGGTCGAGACGCACTCCTCCTGGGAGGAGACGCTGATCGTTATCACCACCGATCACGGCAATGGCCTTCTGCTCGGCCCGGACTCGCTGGATGAGGCCTTCCAGAATGTCATCGGTCAGGGTGCAGGTATGCTGCCGCTGGCGCGCTGGCACACCGATAATCACACCAACGAGCTGGTGCCGCTCTGGGCGCATGGCGCCGGCGCTGACCGGATCAGGGCCAAGGCCACGCAGCGCGATGACGGGCTGGCGGCTTGGGGCATCACGCCGGAGAACCGCATCTATCTGGATAACACCGCGCTGAACCGGGCCATGCACGATGCGATGGGGCTGGAGTTTGCGAACTAGCCAACGCCCTTGCGCGCGGTGGACCTTCGCCGTACATCGGTCCGGCGCGAGCCTGTCGCGGGTGTAGCTCAATGGTAGAGCAGAAGCTTCCCAAGCTTAAGACGAGGGTTCGATTCCCTTCACCCGCTCCAGTTTATCTATTTAATATATTGATTTATAAGATGGGTGCGCGCTTCCGACTGGACCGCATTCACAAACATACTGCAGTTTTTGCGGTTGATTGTAGGCTCATTGAAGGCGCTGCCGCTGCCAGTTCCCCGGCCGCGTTTTCGTACTACCGTCACTGATGATCACTGATGCCGATGACGGTCAGCACCATCTTCCCAAGCGACGTCGAAGGCTGGCCTCATAAGCTAGTTTCAGAAGGTTGCCTGGTTTCATTGCCGTTGGATTTCTAGTGCAAGCCACATCATCCCGCCAATTCGGGCTCATACACGAGGCTTCTCAGGCTTGCCTCAAATTCCCCGGGGCCAGCCGTCAGATCAATTGTCTTGAACCGAAACCTGTGGCCCTGAAGGGTCATCCCCTCATCGACGCTGCCTCCTGTCTGAGGGTGCAGCAGCATCCCTTCCGCTGTCAGGGTCGCGGGTTCTTCCGGCTGCTCTTGACTGCGCAGATAGGCGTAAAGCTGATAGATGTAGCGGCTCTTGAGAATTTCATTGCGATAGGCGGAACTCGTGAATATCGCCGTGAATTTCGTGTCGATCACCATGCGGCGCCCGGTTGCCTCCTGGTTCAACTCAATATCGATCTGCATGCCAGGAAGGATCGCGGCGATCCCAGGCGAAGGCGCTTCAACAGGCCATGATAAGCGCTTGCCTTGGCTTACCGTCCAACCGTGAGGGTGCAACTCAAGGCGCAGGGCGTTGCCTACGGCCCGTTCAAATAGGCGGCGGACCAGATGATCATTGCTATCAGGCAGCTTGCCCCAGACATCCCCCGCGCCTTGTGTGGGGATAATCGTATCAAAAACCATGCGCGCCAGAGCGACCATGAAACGGTCCGCACTTTCATTGCGACCGATCTGGTCGCTGGCCAGTTCAGCCCACGACGGACGAGAACCGATCACGCCCATTCGTGTGAAATCACTCGCCAATTGCCTGCAGCGATTTGCAATCAGATCGTCTTGAACGCGGCTCGCCAACTGTTGAAGGGCTGCCTTTACAAGCCGGTTGCGCGGGGTATCCATCGTATGTTCTTCGAAGCGGCAAGCGATGCGCCCCCGATCCATTAGCTGGCGGGTCGTGGTCTCCAGCATATCGATGCGGCCACGAACCCGTGAAAGCGTGGCCGCTCTGGAACGGTATCCTCGTGAGAGGTCTCGTCGAAGGCGCTGATCAACGACATCTGTCAACAGCCTTGCCACCAAATCCGGAAGATCCCGGGCCGTTTCAACCTGATGATCAAACCTGCCCCTGAATTGCACCAGATCAGCCGCGTAGAGAAAAAGCAGCCAGATGTTGCGTAGGGGGATGGCGTTGGCCATCAAAGGCCTTCACGCAGCGCCTGGGCCGCACCCCGAGCGCGATCAGGGGCATCGAACCAGTATTCTTCCAGCAACGGGCCTATCTCGGTATCGACCACTTCAGCAAACCATGCTGAATGGTCATGGATGTTCTCGTCTGTGGGCGTGACATATGAGTGCCCCACCCGAAACTGCGGCCCTAACGCCCGATCCTGGGCGATTGTTTCGTTCAGCGTGAATATGCGATCCCGGATCAGGGTGATCATATCGTCTGGGAAATTCTTGGCGCGGCACCAATTTTCCCATGCGGTATTCAATAGCGGCTCCAAGGTTACAAAAGCAAACCTGCGACGCAAAGCCAGGTCGACCAAGGCAAGCGAGCGGTCGGCGACATTCATGGTGCCAATGAGATACAGATTATCAGGCACATGAATCTTCTCACCCGGCATCTTCCGATAGGCCAGCTCGATCGCATCTGCCCGGCTGCGCTTGGTGTTTTCCAGCAAGGTCAACATCTCGCCGAACACCTGTGCCGGATTTCCACGATTGATCTCCTCGATGATCAGGACATGAGGCAAATCAGGCTGGGCACGGGCAGCGTCGACCACTTGCAAGAAAATACCGTCCGTCAGTGTCAGGCCGCTACTGGAAGGGCGATACCCCCGCACAAAATCCTCGTATGACAGTGAAGGGTGAAACTGAACGGAGCGCAGCTGGTCAGGCTGGGGCGCCCTGCTACCGATGTGCGCCTTGGCCAATCGCTTTGCTAACCACGTCTTTCCAGTGCCTGGCGGTCCCTGAAGGATGAGGTTCTTCTTCGATGACAGGCGATCAACGAGGCCCTGCAAGGCATCACGTCCCAGAAAACCGCCTTCGGCAATGATGTCGTCCACCGTGTAAGGATGGATCTCCATCATCGGCGAAGCGTCATCTTCGGAGGCATGTTCCGCTTCTGCTTCGCTCAGCGGATCGACCTCTGGCGCGAAGCGCTCTGCCCAGTAGGTGTGACGGAGGAAATAGTCGTAATCCTGACCGGCACCATGAAAGGTGAACGCAACAAGTCGTCGCGCCAAGTCCTCGTCTTCAACGCGAGCACGGGCAAGGGTGTTTCGGTAGGTGTAGAAATACCAGTCCTTGGGTGGATCCAGCTCTTGCCAATCGACGTCGACCGTCATGCCGTCACCGCGGTTTTCTGTTATCGTGCCGATGGCCTTGATCCGCATGACGCTTACGGTACGGCCATGATTTTCGAATGGAACGTGATGTTTTTGGGTAAAAGAGGCTTTGATGGCGATACGATCACCAGGCTTCATCTGCCTGACAAGCGCCGAGAATTTATCTTCATCGCCATTTTGCCAGATGCCTTCTTCCAAAAACCTGTTGGTCTGGTCGCCATCGGACCACATTGAGCCAACAAACCAGTAATGCACCCTTTCAGCACCAGGGTCATCGCTGGGAGCATCCTGGTCATCTTCATCGCCTGCAAACTTGACCCGCGCCGTCCGGAAGATGTCGGCTGCCCATTCTGACGAAAGATCAGCGGTCCGGCCCTGCTCTGTTAACTGCCAGACGCCTCGGCCCGGCGAGGTCAACATTCCGGCGTTGGTCAGATAGAGGCGCGCAAAGTGTACCCTGTTCTCGAACTTCGAGCGGCCATTCTGATTGGTGAGCGCTAGAAACTCCTCCGGTATCTCATGCCGCTTAATTAGCTCACCAATGACTTCACGAGGGCGGGCCTGGCCACCGAGATCCCTCATGATCTCGATCACGGGTGCGAAATAGCTGACGAATTGTGGTACGCCCTCGATCTTCAGCTTGTGTAAGCCCACGACCCTGCCTCCCCTTGCAACTGAAGCGAGAATGTCAGGATCGCTTACAAAGGCCAAGGCGTTGGGTTGGGATATGAACATGTCTCCGGTGCCCACAACCGAAAAGCGCACGCGCCCCATTTTGGTCGTGAGCACCTGAATCATCGAGCGGCCGACGCTCCGATCTGTCGGAAAACAGAAAATATCCACAAGTATTGATCTTAATATATGCAGAGTTGCATCTGTTGTTTGGCAGCTGCATTGTTTGCAGGGCTCGTCGCGGCCATAATAGTTGTGGAGTTGAGGGGCCGATCCAATTTGGTTGCGCCCCGCGTATCCGCGCGTCCGCGCCTCACTGCGGGCAAAAGTGCCCGGCGGCCCTTGGCGTTTCGGAGAGCGGAGCGCCGGGCGGGTGCCATGACCCCTGACAACAATGATGAAGGCTCAATTCCTTTCACCGTCGATTTGCCGGGCTGTTGCCTGCGTCCGTCTGGCGCTGTTCACGCCCGCGGACGGCTCGCGGACGGCCCGCGCGGCACTCGCTGCCCATTCCCGCCTTCACGCGGCCACGCCGCCTTCAGCAACTTTCTTCACCCAAGGTGATCCACCCTCTTCAGTATCGCGTATTCGATACAAGATACCGCTTCCCGGTATCCGCGAGGCTGGCCGGCTTCCCCCGGACGCCCGGCCTCGTTCCGGCAATAGAAACGGAGACTGTTCGATGCGTATGACCGCCATGATTTCCTCGACCGCTGCCGCTGCCGCGCTTCTGGCTGCGCCGGTACTTGCTGACCATCACCGCGGCCCGGCCGACATTGTCGACACGGCTGTCGCTGCGGATGATTTCAACACGCTGGTGGCTGCCGTTCAGGCCGCTGACCTTGTTGATGCGCTCAAAGGCGAAGGCCCGTTCACGGTGTTTGCGCCGACCGACATGGCTTTTGCCGACCTGCCCGAAGGCACGGTAGACACCCTGCTGATGCCGGAAAATCAGGCCCAGCTGCAGGCCGTGCTCACCTATCACGTCGTGCCGGGCAGCTACACGTCAGACAGCGTTGGCCCGGGCAGCTATGATCTTGAAACCCTGCAAGGTTCGACCGTCAATGTGGTCGTTGGTGAAGACGGCTCGGTCACGGTGGATGGCGCCAATGTCATTACCGCTGACATCGAAGCCTCCAACGGCGTGATCCATGTGATCGACGCCGTCATCCTGCCGAACTGATCCCCTCCATAGATTCGGCATGTCAAAGGGCCCGTCACGCTCCCCGGTGGCGGGCCCTTTTTGTGCTTGCTATTCGCCGGCTTCCTCGCTGGCCTTGCCGCTGGCTTCGATCACTTTCAGCTCGGTGTTTTCCGGCGCGTCGGAGGCTTTGAGCGCGCCCTTGCGCCGCGAAGTGCGCGGCAGGGAGACGGTCTGCACCTGGCTTTCCATGTACTCGATGATAATGCCCGCGACGTCCTTTTCGCTGGTGCGCTCAATGCCTTCGAGGCCCGGCGAGGAGTTTACTTCGAGGATTTTCGGGCCGCTATTGGAGCGCAACAGGTCCACGCCCGCGACCGAGAGGCCCATCGCCTTGGCGGCCTTGACGGCGGTTGAGCGCTCTTCTGGTGTGATCTTCACAGCCTCTGCCGTGCCGCCCCGGTGCAAATTGGAGCGGAATTCGTCGGCGGAAGCCTGACGCTTCATCGCCGCGACCACCTTGCCGCCGACAACAAAGCAGCGAATGTCCGCTCCGCCCGCTTCCTTGACGAACTCCTGCACGATGAAATTGGCTTCCAGCCCCCGGAAGGCGTCGATCACGCTCTCGGCGGCCTTTTTCGTATCGGCCAGCACCACGCCGCGCCCTTGCGTGCTCTCCAGCAGCTTCACCACCAGCGGCGCGCCGCCCACCAGCTCGATAAGCGTCTTGGTGTCCTTGGGCGAGTGGGCGAAGGCGGTGGAGGGCATGCCGATGCCTGCGCGGGCCAGAAGCTGGTGCGCATAGAGCTTGTCGCGGCTCGCGCCAATGGCGGCAGCCGGGTTCAGGATATAGGCCCCGGTCATGGCAAACTGGCGGATCACGGCCATGCCGTAATTGGTCATCGACGCGCCGATGCGCGGGATCACCGCATCAAAGCGCGGCAGGCGGCGGCCATCATAATAGATCGCGGGCGAGAGCGTGTTGATGCCCATGGAACAGCGCGCCGTATTGATCATCTCGGCGACATGGCCGCGATCCTCAGCGGCCTTTTTCAGGCGTTTGGAGGAATAGTTGGTAGGCTCGCGCGTCAGGATGGCGATGCGAAGCGGGCGCTTGACCGGCTTCTGGCGCGGATAATCGGAATAGACCTTGTAGCCGATCTTGCCCTGCACATAAGAGTCCGCCGGGTTCACCACGATACCGTCGCGTATGGCCGTGCGGCCCAGCAGCATGCGGTAATTCATGCTCTCCCGGTTGGTCAGGGTCAGCTCGATCGGCCATTGGCGCCCGCCAACATCGACCATTGCCTCGATCACCCAGCGCAGCTCGGACTCGCCATTGGACGAGGTAACCTCGCGCCGGTCCACCGCCGGGGCCGCGCAGGTGATCTCCACATCAGGCTGGCTCGGGATGGGATGGATGACAAAGCGCACCTGGGGTGCGTCATCCGGCCCGAACGGCTCCACAGACACTGCATGCAGCGCAGACGTGCGTGCGCCGGTGTCCACCTTGGCCTTGATTGCGGGAATGCCCAGCTCCGGGAAGGACGCCCACTCTTCCCATCCCAGTATGAATGGCTGATCCATCAAATCCTCAATAGCCTCTGGCGTCCTGATCCTGATTGCGGGGTATGCCCGCCTGCCGCGTGCCTTAGCGCGCAATTTCGCGCGCGTCCATCGGGCCCGCTAGCTGGCGCAAAGTCAATTTCTTCCCGTGCGGAAAGATATATCTGCAAGCCACCTGTCTCGACCTGCATCGCCACGGCCCCCATGTGTGGTCTGAGATATTGCACAGGAGAGTCTCCATGGCCGGAATTTATCGCCCGCTGGTGAAGCTGACACGCGGCATGGCCGCCTCTGACGGGGCAGGGGTCAAGATGACCCGCCTGCTCGGCACCCCGGAACTGCGCGTGCTGGACCCGTTCCTGATGCTCGACAAATTCCACTCCGATAATCCGGACGACTATATCGCAGGCTTTCCCGAGCATCCTCACCGTGGCTTTGAAACCGTGACCTACATGGTCGCAGGCCGGATGCGCCACAAGGACAATAAGGGCCATGAAGGCGTGATAGAGCCGGGCGGCGTGCAATGGATGACCGCCGCTGGCGGGATCATCCATTCCGAAATGCCGGTGCAGGAAGACGGGCTGATGAGCGGCTTCCAGCTCTGGATCAACCTGCCGGCCGCCGAGAAGATGAAACCGGCTGCCTATCAGGAATATGATTCTGACGAAGTACCCTCCGACATCCGAGAGGGTGTGGTGGCAAAGATTGTCGCCGGGCGCACCTCCGCCGGCGTTGAAGGCCCGGTGAAGAACATCACGACGCAGCCTTTCTACGCTGAGCTCGTTATGGAACCAGGCGCTGTGTTCGAGGAGCCGATACTGGCCGACAAGACCACCATCCTCGCCATCCATACTGGCGCGGTCAGCATCTCCGGCATCGCCCTGCCGGAAGCGCACCTGGGCGTGTTCGGCCCCGGTGACACGGTGCGTATCGAGGCCGGGCCGGAAGGTGCCCGCGCAATCCTGGCCGCCGCCTATCCTATTGGCGAGCCGATCGCCTGGGGCGGGCCGTTCGTGATGAACACGGAAGGCGAGGTGCGCCAGGCCATGCTGGACTACCAGATGGGCCGGTTCTGACTTTCGCGCGTTAGTCAGTTAGCAGCAGAAAAAAAGGAGACCGCCTATGGGACGGCTCGTGGACGGCGTCTGGAAAGACGAATGGTATGACACCAAGAGCTCGGGCGGAAAGTTCGAGCGCCAGGACAGCGTGTTCCGTAACTGGGTGACGGCAGACGGCTCAGCCGGACCCAGTGGAGAGGCAGGCTTCAAGGCCGAGCCCGGACGCTATCACCTCTATGTATCGCTGGCCTGCCCGTGGGCGCACCGCACGCTGATCTTCCGTCATCTCAAAGGGCTGGAAGAGATGATCCCGGTCTCGGTCGTTCACTGGCTGATGAAGGAAAACGGCTGGACCTTCAAAGATGGCCCTGGCGTGATCCCCGACCCCCTGCACGGCGCCGACTATATGTATCAGGTCTATACGGCGGCCAAGAGCGACTATTCCGGCCGCGTGACCGTGCCCGTATTGTGGGACAAGCAGAAAAACACCATCGTCTCCAATGAGAGTGCGGACATTATCCGCATGTTCAATTCCGCCTTCGATGAGGTGGGCGCGGCGCCGGGAGATTACTATCCCGAACCCCTTCGCGGCGAGATCGATGCCTTGAATGAGCGCATCTACCACACGGTCAATAACGGGGTTTACAAATCCGGCTTTGCCACCTCGGCCGAGGCGTATGAGGAGGCGGTCACGGCGCTTTTTGAGAGCCTGGGCTGGCTGGAAAGCCTGCTGTCCGACGGGCGAGAATACCTGACAGGCACGCAACTGACCGAGGCCGACTGGCGGTTATATACCACGCTGGTGCGCTTTGACCCCGTCTATCACGGCCATTTCAAATGCAATCTGAAACGCCTGATCGACTATCCGCATCTGGCCGCTTACGCGCGCCGTCTGCACGGCCTGCCGGGGATTGCCGGTATCTTCAATCTCGAGCACGCCAAGCGGCATTATTATGAGAGCCATGACATGATCAATCCGTCCGGCATCGTGCCACTGGGGCCGGATGTGCACGTGGCAGACGGGGGTTAGAGTCCGGTCTGTTCGCAAGTCCCGGCCAAGCGCAGCGCAGAGCCGGGACCTTGTGCAGACTATGCGTAGAGAGGCCCCGGATCGCTTCGCGTCCGGGGTTTCATTGTTGGGGGGGCGGCCCAGCATCTTCGCCCTTTGCCAGCCATCGGTTCCGGGCCTTGCAAGCGGGTTCTTCGTTTCTGAGGATCACAGGCGCGGCGTACTGATCGCTGCGATTTTCCTGCTGGCCGGTTCCCCGCGCTGGAAGCGATACCGGTTGCCGGGGATTTTGCGACCGCGGCCCTGGCCAGCTACGCCAATGTGCTGGCAGCCGCCTCGGTGATGGTGATCGTCATGGTCACTGTCGAGCGCCTCATGGCTGCCAGGTCCGGCGGCTGACCCCTCCGTTCGTTCAGACAGCACGACCCCGCCCGGAGCCAATCCGGGCGGGTTTTCTGTGGGCCGCCCCCTGCGTCCCGCGCACCCCTTCCATTGTCCTGACCGGCCCGCCTGCATTATGGTGCGCAATGCAATGCAGCTTGAAAGAGGTTGGGCCCGCATCCTCCTCCACCCTGTTTGCAGCTTGGGAGCGCCCTTTGGGGAAGGCTAAACTTGAGAATATCGCGGCCCTGCTCTGGCAGTTCCGCCGCCGTACAGGCCTGAAGCAGGAGGCGGTGGCTGAACATCTCGGCGTCAGCCAGGGCTATTACTCAAGGCTGGAGAGCGGCCGGCTAATGCCCTCAACGGCGGTCTATAACCGTATCACCGCGCTGGTTGCGAGCCCGGCTTTCGAGGATGCGGCCGTGCGCTGGCGCAAGGCGGTGCGGCACAGCTACTCCCCTGTCAGCATGGTCGTTGCCGACCGGGACACGGTGCGCATTCTGGAGGTATCGCAGGGCTTCCGGGCCATGGGCGGCGTCTATGCCCGGCTCCGGACCTGGGATGTGCTCGAAAACATTCTCGGCGAGGATTTTGACCGGCAGGCGATCAAACTCAGAGCGATGGGTGCGTTTGATGGCGCACTGAATCTTGTTCGCAATATCTGGGTTGCCGGGGGGGCGGAGCAGACCGCGTTCTTTAAGGCCGTGACCACCGTGCTGCCCGATGAAAACTACAAATACGTTCTTTACAGCCAGAATGTTGAGATCAGCGAGCAGGAATACAATTCCTACGCTCCTGATGAGCGCATAACGGCTCTTGAACGTTAGCGCGCTGGCCGCCCTTCTGGCCCGGTGCCATGACAGGCCGGCGGATAATCCGCCTGCGCTCACCCCTTCCATTGCCAGGGCGCGCGCGCCTGCGCTATAGCGCGGCAAGACTTTCTCCCCCTGCCGCGCCGCCAAAGGAGCCCCGCTCATGTCGTCCTATCAATACGTCTATCACATGGACAAGCTGGCCAAGACCTTTCCGGGCGGCAAGCAGGTCTTCTCCGGCATTTCGCTCCACTTCCTGCCCGATGCAAAGATCGGTGTTGTGGGTGTCAACGGCGCGGGTAAGTCGACCCTGCTGAAGATCATGGCGGGTATGGACAATGACTTCACTGGCGAGGCCTGGGCGGAAAAGGGCGTGCGCGTCGGCTATCTGCCGCAGGAGCCGAAGCTCGATGAGGCCAAGACCGTCTGGGAAAACGTCATCGAGGGCTCCGAAGACAAGAAAATCTATGACGATTACAACGCCATCGCCATGCAGTTGGCGGAAGACTATTCCGACGAGCTGATGGAGAAGATGACCGCCCTGCAGGAACAGGTCGATGCGCGCGACGCATGGGATATCGATTCCAAGATCGAGATGGCGATGGAGGCCCTGCGCTGTCCGCCCGGCGATGCTTCGGTTGCGAACCTTTCGGGTGGTGAGCGCCGCCGCGTGGCCATCTGCCAGCTGCTTCTGTCCAAGCCGCACATGCTGCTGCTCGACGAACCGACCAACCACCTCGACGCCGAGAGCGTGGCCTGGCTCCAGCATCACCTTGAAAACTATGACGGCGCGGTGCTGATCGTCACCCACGACCGCTATTTCCTCGACTCCATCACCACCTGGACGCTGGAGCTCGATCGCGGTCAGGGCATCCCCTATCAGGGCGGGTACTCGGCCTGGCTGGAGCAGAAGGCCAAGCGTCTGGCGCAGGAATCGCGCGAGGAAGGTGCCAAGCAGCGCGCTCTCGCCCGCGAACTGGAGTGGATCCGCTCCAGCCCGAAAGCGCGTCAGGCCAAATCCAAGGCGCGTATCAAGTCATACGAAGAGATGCGCGACGCGGCGGATCGTGAGAAAATCTCCACCGCCACCATCCGCATTCCGCCGGGCCCGCGCCTGGGCGGCAATGTGGTCGAGTTCGACAATGTTACCAAGGCGTTCGGCGACAAGCTGCTGATCAAGGATCTGACCTTCAAGCTGCCGCCGGGCGGTGTGGTCGGCGTGATCGGTCCGAACGGTGCGGGTAAAACCACGCTGTTCAAGATGATCGTTGGCGAGGAGCAGCCCGACACGGGATCGGTCAAGCTCGGCGAAACCGTCAAGCTTGGCTATGTGAACCAGTCGCGTGATGCTCTGGATCCGAAGAAAAACGTCTGGGAGGAAATCTCGGGCGGCCACGACATGCTGTCGCTCGGCGAACATGAAGTGCCCAGCCGCGCCTATGTCGGCGCGTTCAACTTCAAGGGCGGGGACCAGCAGAAAAAGGTCGGCATCCTGTCGGGCGGTGAACGCAACCGGGTGCATCTGGCCAAGATGCTCAAAGAAGGCGGAAACCTGCTCCTGCTCGACGAACCGACCAACGATCTCGATGTGGAAACGCTCTCCGCGCTCGAAGCCGCGCTGGAAGACTTCCCCGGCTGCGCCGTGGTCATCTCGCACGACCGCTTCTTCCTGGACCGGATCGCCACACACATCCTAGCGTTCGAGGGCGATAGTCATGTGGAGTGGTTCGAGGGCGCCTTCTCCGACTATCTGGAAGACAAGAAGCGGCGCCTCGGCACCGATGCGCTGGTGCCTACGCGTGTGAAGTTCCAGAAGTTCGAGCGTTAGCCGCGAGACTCCCCATACCCGCCGCCGCCCGGCGTTTCGATCTCGATTGAATCGCCGGGCGATAGCCGGACCGAGAACAGGGCCGGCTGCTCCTCTATCCTGCCATCGGCGCGGATAACGCGTGCCTTGCCGGGCGCGCCGTCTCCGCCGCCTTTCAGGCCGGGAGGGGCGACACGGCGGCGCCCGGAGAGCAGGCTGGCCTCCATGGCCTCAAGAAACTCGATCCGGCGCACCGAGCCATGCCCGCCGCGCCATTTTCCGCCGCCCCCTGAGCCTTCGCGCACCCGGTGATGCGCCACACGCACCGGATAGCGCAGCTCCATGATTTCAGGATCGGTCAGGCGTGAATTGGTCATGTGGGTGTGGACGGCGTCCGCACCGTCAAATCCGCTGCCATCGGCCATAAGTCCCGCGCCGGAGCCGCCACAGATCGTCTCGTAATACTGATATGTTTCGTTTCCGAAGGTGAAATTGTTCATCGTGCCTTGCGCGGCGGCCATCCGGCCGGTAGCGGCGAAGAGGGCGTCGACAATGAGTTGGCTGGTCTCCACATTGCCGGCCACCACCGCGCCGGGCGGCTCAGGCGCGATCAGCGAGCCTTCGGGGATGATGATCTCCACCGGCTTCAGACAGCCTTCATTGAGGGGTATCTGATCCTCGATCAGGCAGCGCAGCACGTAGAGCACGGCAGCGCGCGCAACGGCGCTCGGCGCATTGAAATTGTTCGGCATCTGCGCGCTGGTGCCGGTAAAATCGATAATGGCGGCGCCGTCGCCGGGCTGGGTGGTGATGGCCACGCAGATGCGCTCCCCGCCTTCCAGCTCCATCACGGCAGAGCCGCTTTCCAGAGCGCCGATAACGCGGCGGACCGCGCGCTCGGCATTGTCCTGCACATGGCCCATATAGCCCTGCACCACGCTTAAACCCTGTTCGGCGATCAGGCGTTGCAGCTCCTGCGCGCCGCGCGCGCAGGCCGCCAGCTGGGCTTTGAGATCGGCGATATTGCGCTCCGGCGCGCGGGCCGGGTGTTTGCCCGATCCCAGCGCTTCGCGCACGGCCGCCTCATTAAACTTCGTGTCCGAAAGAATTTTCACGGCATCGAACACCACGCCTTCCTCGTCGATGGTTTTCGAGAAGGGCGGCATGGAGCCGGGCGCGATCCCGCCCACATCGGCATGGTGCCCGCGCGCGGCCACGAAGAAGAGGCGCTTGCCGCTATCGTCACAGACGGGCTGGATAACCGTGATGTCGGGCAGATGCGTGCCGCCATTATAGGGCGCGTTCAGCGCCACGGCTTCGCCTGCGGCGAGATCAGGGTGAGCATCGAGAGCGGCACGCACGCTCGCCGACATGGAGCCCAGATGCACCGGCATGTGCGGCGCGTTGGCGACGAGCCCGCCCTCTGCATCAAAGACAGCGCAGGAAAAATCGAGGCGTTCCTTCATGTTGACCGAGTGGGCGGTGCGCTCCAGCACCACGCCCATCTCCTCGGCGATACCCATGAAACGGCGGTTGAAAAGCTCCAGCGTAACAGGGTCGAGCGCGGTAGAGCCGTTCGTTCTTGTGGCCTCGCCCGTCCGCTCCATGATCAGGGCGCCGGTGCGCCCCGGCCGCGCCGTCCACCCCTCATCCAGGGTGATCGTCTGGCCCGGTTCCATGATCAGGGCGGGGCCTGAAATGATTTGCTCCCGGCACAGTTTCGCCAGCGAATAAACCGGCGCATCCTGCCAGCGTCCGCCGGAGAAGATGCGCGTTCGGCCCTCCGGCTCAGCGTTCTGCGCGCTCGTGTGCGGGGTGGAGGGCAGAACGGCGCCTGAAGGGGATTCCGCCTTCACCGATACCGACTCGATCATCAACACAGCATTGGCGGGCGGTGTAAATCCGAACAGGCGAAGGTGCGCCTCGTCATGCGTGGCGCGCGCCGCATCAAGCCCGCTCATGGCAACGGGCAGGGCGGTGTCCGATCCCGCCACGCGAAGGTGCAGCTGGCCAGTGACGCGTATCTCCCCGGCACCTTGGGCTTTGAGGGCTTCGCTTGCCTCGTCCTCCAGTGCGGACAGGCGCGCCTGCGCCGCCTGCAAGCCATCGGCGTCCAGCGGCACTTCCAGCCCGGCCTGGCGCGTCTCCAGAAGGGCGGCCATGCCAATGCCCAGAGCAGAGAGCAGCCCCGCCTTGGGGTGAATGATGATACGGCTCATGCCGAGCGCCGCGGCCACCTGACAGGCATGCTGCCCGCCCGCGCCGCCAAAGGCGTTCAGCGCGTAGTCCCGCGGATCAATGCCCTGTGAGATGGTGATCTGGCGGATGGCGCCGGCCATGGCTTCGGCAGCAATGGCAAGAAACCCTTCGGCGGCTTCCTCTACACTGCCCGCTCCCATGGATGCCGCCAGCGGCAGGATGGCCGCGCGCGCAGCTTCAATGTCCAGCGGAGCATTGCCGTCCGGTCCGAACACGTCCGGAAACCATCCGGCATGTACGCGGCCCAGCACAATGTTCGTATCCGTAATAGTGGGTGGGCCGCCATTCCCATAAGCCGCCGGACCCGGCCTCGCCCCTGCACTGTGCGGGCCGACGCGGGCGCGCTCCCCGTCAAAATGCAGGATGGATCCGCCGCCTGCGGCCACGGTGTGGATGGACAGCATGGGCGCGCGCAAGAGGCGGCCGCCAATGCGCACCTGGTCGCGGCGTTCAAAGGCGTCCCCGTCATAGCGTGAGACGTCAGTGGAGGTGCCACCCATGTCAAAGCCGATAACCCGGTCCAGCCCTTCCGCCCTGGCTGTCTGCGCCATGCCGACCACGCCGCCAGCAGGGCCGGACAGCACAGCATCGCGCGCCCGAAAGTGCCCGGAACGGGCGAGCCCGCCGGAGGATTGCATGAAGTAAAGCGGAATGCCGCCAAGCCCCTTGTCCACGCGGGCCGCATAATCCTGCAGCACCGGGTCCAGATAGGCGTCGATCACGGTGGTGGAGGCGCGAGGGACCAGCCGTACCAGCGGGCTTACCTCGCTCGACAGGCTGACATGATCAAACCCGGCCGCGCGGGCCAGCTTCGCCACTTCCGCTTCATGCATATTATTCACATGCGAATTAATAAGCGCAATGGCAACCGACTGGATGCCCTGCGCGCGCGCTGAAGCGAGGACATCCTGCAGTTCCGCAGTGTCCAGCGGGGCGATTTCGCGCCCCTCCACACCCAGCCGTCCGGCAATCCCGGCGATACGCGCGGGCAGGGGCTGGGGCCGGTCAATGCGCAGGGCGAAAATGTCCGGGCGGGTCTGGTCCTGGATCAGCAGGCAGTCCTCAAACCCCGCATTGGTGATGAACAGCGTCGGCGCGCCATCTTCCTCCAGCAGCGCATTGGTGGCGACGGTCGTGCCCATCTTCACGCTGGCTGCGGTGTCAGCGGGCAGCCCGGCGGCCGACAGGCTGGTCATACGGCGCACGCCTTCACTGGCTGCATCACCATAGGCTGCGCTTTCCGAGAGCAGCTTCAGCGCATGCAGCTCGCCTTGCGGTGACAGTCCCAGAATATCGGTGAAGGTGCCGCCGCGATCGATCCAGATCTCCCACTTTGCGGTGCTGTCTGCGCCCATTTGCCCCTTCCGTTTGCCGGTTTTGCGGTGCAGATAAGCGCGCATGAGCGTCTGGCGCAAACTTGCAGAGCTGATCACCGGCCCGGCCGACCCGTTCGCCTGCCCCGAGGGTGACTGTCCGCCCGGCCACCGGGTGGACGATGCCGAATTTGCCATGGCCCTGATCGGGCTCGGTGCAAAAATGGCCAAGGCCGATGGCGAGGTCACTCATGACGAGGTGGCCGCCTTCCGCCAGGTTCTGCGTGCGCCAGCAGGTTTCGAGGCCTCGCTGATGCGCGCCTTCAATCTGGCCAAGCAGACCACGCTCGGGTTTGAAGGCTATGCGCGCCGGCTGGCGCGGCGTTTCCGCGCTCACCCGGCCATTCTCGAAGATGTGCTTGATGGCCTCTTTCACATTGCCAAGGCTGACGGGCGGCTGACAGCGGAGGAAATGGAATACCTCCATTCGGTGTCGGGCATTTTCGGATTCTCCGACAGCGAGTTTGACCGGATACGGGCCGGACATGGCGCATCTGACGGGCAGGACCCCTACCTGGTGCTGGGTGTGGACCGCTCGATTGCAGATGGCGATCTGAAACGCGCCTACAGACGGATCGCATCGCAAAATCACCCCGACCGCCTGATCGCGCGGGGCGCGCCGCCAGAACTGCAACGCCTTGCCGACGAGAAAATGGCCGTGATTAACGCAGCTTACCAGAAAATCCTTGCTGACCGGGGGTTGAAGCCGGCATTGGCGTGATCCTGACATCTGGCAGGCAGCCGGGAACCAATAGCGGGCAAGGCACATTAATTATGAGAGAGGCGCAGATCCCTGCCATTGACGCGCGCCCCTGAACCCCCAACTCTAGGGGCGCAAAGGTTGGCCAAGAGGCCGCAATATGTTCTGGAGCGACGCCGATGACACAACAGCCAGCGTTCAATTCCGATGCCGCCATACAGGCGCTGCGTGCGGTGCTGGCTGCGATCATCGCCGCAGCTTTTATCGGCCTTGTGGTGCTGCTTGCCGCAGTGCTGACAGCGGCGGCCTTCGTCGTGGCCGGGCTCGCCGTGCTGGGCGCTGGCGCCTACTGGGTCTACCGCAAAGTGCGCGGCCGCCGGAAGACGGACAGCTCCGTACTGGTCGCCCGCCGGGGGCCACATGGCTGGACGGTGGACGGGACCAGCGCCCCGCGCAGCTGACAGGCTTGGGCGTGTAACACCCCTTATCGTTTCGTGACTTGAAGCCCGTGCGCTGGCCCGCTACAGCGCGGCCATGAGCCCGCGCCATTTTGCCCTTCTGTTCGCCGTCTGCCTTGTCTGGGGCGTCAATTTCGTTGTGGCGAAATGGTCTGTTTCGGGCACGCCGGACCTTGTGCCCGGTTTCGAGGGCGTGCCTCCGCTCTTCTTTGCCTTCATCCGCTTTGCGCTGCTCTATGCGATGCTGGCGCCCTGGCTGCTGCCATTGCCGAAAAAGCTGGGTCCGGTGATCGGGGCAGGTCTCGGCATGGGGGCGATCCAGTTTGCCCTGCTGTTCACAGGCCTGCATTACGCCACGCCCTCTTCCATCGCGATCGTGGTGCAGCTCTCCGTGCCATTCACCACAATTCTCTCCATCATGTTCCTGAAGGAGAAGGTGGGCTGGGTGCGTGCCTCCGGCATGGGGATGGCGTTCGCGGGCGCCTCTCTGGTGGTGTTTAAACCTGCCGAGATCAGCTTTACCGTGGGATTGCTGGCAGGCGTTGGCGCGGCCATGGCGGCGGCGGCCGGGTCGATCTTCGTCAAGCGCGTGGAGCTGACCACCATCCCCTTGCAGGCATGGATTGGACTATTCTCCTGGCCACCTCTGCTGATCGCCAGCCTGATTTTCGAGCGCGGACAGATCGAGGCCATGCTGGCGGGCGGCTGGCTCCTCTTGGCGAGCATCTTCTTCACGGTGCTGCTGGTAAATATTTTCGGCCACGGCGCGTTCTACTGGCTCTTGCGCCGCTATGACGCCTCGCTGATTGCGCCGATGACGCTGATGGGTCCGCTGATCGGGGTCATTTCCGGCGTGGTTCTTCTGGGCGACCCGGTGAGCTGGCAACTGATCGCTGGCGGCCTTGTCGCGATTGCCGGTGTGGCCGTGGTGGCGGCGCGCCGGTCCAGCACACTGCCGCCGGAAACCGTGATACAAAAGCCGAGATGAAACGGATCCGCCTCCCTTCGCCCAACTTCAATGCTCGCGCCTTGCCGGTCTCCATGCTGGTCCTGCACTATACAGGCATGGAAACGGGCAGGGCCGCGATTGACCGGCTGGCGGATCCTGCCGCGAAGGTCAGTGCCCATTATGTGGTAGAGGAAGATGGCAGCGTCATCGCCATGGTCGATGAGGCAAAGCGCGCCTGGCATGCAGGCTTAAGCTACTGGCGGGGCGTGACCGACATCAATTCAGCCTCCATCGGCATCGAGATCGTCAATGGCGGGCATGATTTCGGCCTGCCGGACTATCCGCCCGCACAGATCAGCGCCGTGACCGCGCTGTCGCGCGAGATCATTGCACGGCACGCCATTGCGCCGGTCAATGTGGTCGGCCACAGCGATATTGCGCCGGGCCGCAAGATCGATCCTGGCGAAAAGTTTCCGTGGGAGAGGCTCGCGCGCGAGGGCGTGGGCCTGTGGCCGGACGGGGCGGTGCCAGCCAGCCCGGATGAGGCGCGCGCGAGGGCCTGGCTTATCGCCATCGGCTATAATCCGGACCTGCCGCTCGATGTGGTCCTGACCGAGTTCCAGCGCCGCTACCGGCCCTCGCGCCCTGATGGTGTGCTGGATGATGAGACGATGGGCCTGATTGAGGTGCTGGCGGGTAAAGTTTCCGCGGCGTGAGCTACCGCCCTTTCTAGGGTTAGTTGGCAAGGTGATGTCCTCCCCCGTTTACGGGGGAGGTGGTCCGAAGGGCCGGAGGGGGGAATCTTTTTTTGGATTATCCCCCCCTCGCCGCTTCGCGGCACTCCCCCCGCAAGCGGGGGGAGACATCGACGCTTGCCGAAACACCGAACCATGACAGCCTGGAGCCCCGCCCGCTTGACCTTTGCCCCCTGAAAGCCGACTTAACACCCGTCAGGCGGCCGGGCAGCCGCTTCCGTCCAGTGCCGAAAGGCGGGCGGGAGAGGAAAGTCCGGGCTCCATGGAGGCAGGGTGCCGGGGAAATCCCGGCGGGCCGGGGTTCAAGCCCCGGTTCAGGGACAGCGCCGCAGAAATCAGACCGCCGGGCCTTCGTGTCCGGCAAGGGTGAAACGGTGGGGTAAGAGCCCACCGCCCCGACCGCAAGGAAGGGGGCACGGCAAGCCCCACCCGGAGCAAGACCGAATAGGGACGGGCGTCCGCTTCGCGCGGGCAGGTGCGCCTCTGCATTCCGTCCGGGTAGGTCGCTGGAGGTGGCGTGCAAGCGCCATCCAAGAGGAATGGCTGCCGCTTCTTTCCATATCGGAAAGAATGGCACAGAACCCGGCTTACAGGCCGCCTGACACTTCAATTTCCTGCGAAATTCCAAACAGCGCGCCGGACGTTAACCTATTGTTCTTTGTCTGTTCTATTTTGCCGCGCCGCAACATGCTGCGGTTTTACTTGAGCGTGCCTGTAAAAACAGTGCTGGAGACTGGCTTCGGCATTGTTTCCCATCATTTCCCATGGTATCCCATCGTTAACCACACGAGGGACCCTTTCGATGTGTGGGAGGCCGGGGAGCGCTGCAGGAGATGTTTTTCTCCACCACAACCAACGGGATAGATGCCAAGGGACGGGTTTCCGTCCCGGCCGATTTCCGTGCCGTGGTGTCGGCAGAGCGCTTCGGTGGCATCTATGTCTGGTGTTCGTTTAACGGACCGTTCCTGGAAGGCGGCGGCGAGGCGCTGATGGCCGAGATGGCCGCGGCCATCGATGCGATGGACCCGTATGACGATGCCCGCACGGCTTTTGAGCGGGTTATCTTCGGCGGCGCCCGCCCCCTCTCGTTTGACCAGACCGGCCGCATCTCCCTGCCGCGTGAATTCATCGAGCATGCCGGCCTTGACGCAAAGGCGACCTTTGTCGGCATGGGTCGCCGCTTCGAGGTCTGGTCGCCCGAAGCGCACGCCGAGCGCCATGCCCGCGATCTCAGCTTTGCTCGTGACAACAAGTCCGCGCTGCGCCGCCCTGCCGTCCGGCCGGAGGGTGTGTGATGGCGCATGTCCCGGTACTGCTCGACGAAGTGATCACCGCCATCCGCCCGCGCGCGGGCGGGCTCTATGTGGATGGTACGCTGGGCGGCGGCGGCTATGCCCGCGCGGTGCTGGCCGTCGAGGGCGCGCGTCTGGTCGGCATCGACCGGGACCCTGAAGCGGCAAAGGCTGCTGCCGCGCTGCGCAAGGCCTTCCCGGACACGTTCGCCTTTCAGTCTGGCCCTTTCTCCCTGATGGAGCAGATCGTAGAGCTGTCAGGCAGTGATGGTGTCGACGGCGTAATGCTCGATCTGGGCGTTTCGTCGATGCAGATCGACGAGGCAGAGCGCGGCTTCTCCTTCCAGAAGGACGGCCCGCTGGACATGCGCATGGCCCGGTCTGGTCCCAGCGCTGCCGATGCCGTCAACCATCTGGACGCTGACGAGCTGGCCGCGATCTTCAAAATCTATGGCGAGGAGCGCCATGCCCGCCGTGCGGCGCGCGCCATTGTGGAAGACCGCGCCGCAAAGCCGTTCGAGACCACGCTTGAACTGGCATCGCTGATGGCGCGGGTAATCGGCGGCAAGCCGGGGCGTATTCACCCGGCCACACGCGTGTTTCAGGGGCTGCGCATCTATGTCAATGACGAGCTGGGCGAACTGATCCGCGCGCTCGGCGCGGCGGAACGCATCCTGAAGCCCACCGGCGTGCTGGCGGTTGTCACCTTCCATTCGCTGGAAGACCGCATCGTGAAGACCTTCCTGCGCGCCCGTGCCGGCATGGCGGGGCAGGGCTCGCGCCATGCACCGCAAGTGGACGCCGGGCCGGCGCCCAGCTTCTCGCTGCTGACCCGCAAGGCCATTGAGCCGTCAGAGGCCGAAATCGCCGCCAACCCGCGCGCGCGCTCCTCGCGCCTGCGTGCCGGTGTCCGCACCACAAACCCTGCCTGGCCAGCCGAAGATGACGGCCTGCCCGGCGTGCCCCCTTACAGCCGCCTTCTGGAGTGTGTCACATGATACGCCTCGTCCTCTTTTTCGGCATTCTCGGCAGCGTCATCCTTCTGGGGGCACTGTATGTGGCCAAAGCTGAAACCGATGCGGCTCAGGCCCGTCTTGCGGGGCTGCAAGTGGAGCTCGCTCAGGAGCGCTCGCGTATCAACACGCTGACGGCCAATATCGCGCATCTGGAAGATCCCGAGCAGCTCAGAGCGCTGGCCCGCACCCATCTGGGGTTTGAGCCGGTGCAGTCGGCGCAGGAACTCTCGCTGGCCGAGCTGGCACAGGTGCGCGCCGAAGCTGAACGCCTGTCGCCGCAGGCGCCGCAAACAGCGCAGGCCAGCTGGCCGTCCACCACACCTCCGGTAAGAGGGCGTCAATGACGAATTGGCTGACGCGTCTTTTCGGCAAGGTAAGAATCCGGCGTTCGCGCGCCGGGCTTGAGCCCTTGCGCGGGGACGGATCAGCCGGTTTCGATGCCAGCGCCACCATCCGGCTGGAAGACGAGGCCGGTCAGGCGCTAGGGCGCACGCGGCTGCGCCTTGGCTTTATTGGTATTTTGGTGGGCGCAGGATTTCTGGTGGCGGCGGGCCGCGCGGTGGAGCTGGCTGTCACGGGCGAGTTTGCCGAGGCTGCGCCGGTGCGTGTGGCGCAGGTGGCGTCGCGCCGCGGCGAGATCGTTGACCGCAATGGCCAGATACTGGCCAGCAATCTCGACTTCCATTCTGTTTTCGCTGATCCGCGCCAGGTCTGGGATCCGGTAGAGACCGCTCAGGCTCTGCGCACGGTTCTGCCGCATCTGAACGCGGAAACCCTGCAGCGTGATCTTTCATCAAACCGCCGCTTTGTCTGGATCGAGCGCGGGCTGGGCCCGCGCGAACGTCAGGCCATTCACATGCTGGGCCTGCCCGGCATAGGCTTCCGGGTGGAACCTGGCCGGGTCTATCCGCGCCGCCGGCTGGCTGCGCATCTGGTAGGCTTTACCGATCAGGACCTGGCAGGCCTGGCCGGGGCGGAGCGCGCCTTTAATGACGAGCTTAATGACGGGTCTGGCCGTCCGGTGAGCCTGTCCATTCATCTGGGCGCGCAGGATGCGCTGGAAACCGTGCTGCGTGAGCGCATGGAGCGCTACTCGGCGCAAGGCGCCATGGCGGTGCTGATGCGCGTTGGCACCGGCGAGATCATCGCGCTGGCCTCCCTTCCCGACTTTGACCCGAACCGGGCGGGCAGCGAACCGGCGGAAAACCGTTTCAACCGTACCGTCCAGGGCGTTTACGAGCTGGGTTCGGTATTCAAGCCGCTCACCCTCGCTGCCGGTATCGAGGCAGGGCTGGTGCGTCTTGACGACACATTCGATGCCCGCGCGCCGATTGCCATCGGTTCGCACCGTATTCGCGATTTCCGTCCGCAGTCGCGAATACTCACCGCCCGGGAAGTCATCATTCATTCCTCCAATATCGGCTCGGCCCGCATGGCGGAGCGGATCGGCGGCGAGGTGCTGACCAGCTTCTTCGGGGAGCTGGGCCTTTGGGAGCGCCCGCCGCTGGAAATCATCGAGGGCCAGAACCCGATGCTGCCTGCCCGCTGGGGCCGGGCAGAAGTGATGACGGCTTCATACGGGCATGGCTTCAACGTGTCGCCCGTGGCTCTGGCAGCGGCCTATGCGGCGCTGGCCAATGATGGCATCTACACGCCGCCGACCCTGCGTCCTGTTGGCCCGACCGACATCGTGCCGCAAGTTCCGGTGATGAGCTCGGCAACGGCTGCTCAGGTGCTTGGCGTCATGCGCGCTGCCGTGGCCGGCGGTCAGGCCGACCGCGAGGGTCTCGCCATTGCTGGCAAGACCGGTACGGCCCAGCGCATCGTCAATGGCCGCTACCAGGTCGGTAATGTGCTGACCAGCTTTGTCGGGATATTCCCCTTCGATGACCCGCAATACGTGCTGGTGGTGAGCCTCGACCAGCCGCGCCCCATCCGCGAGACCCATGGCTTCAACACCGCTGGCTGGAATGCTGCGCCAACAGGCGGCGAGATCATAGAGCGCGTGGCGCCGGTACTGGGCGTGGGTCTGCGCGAAGCCGACCCCGGCGCGCGCGTGCAGACGGTGGCGCGCATGTTCGTGCCGCGAACGCCGGTGCGGGCAGGACCGGAAGAGCCCGTCGAACTGGCTGCAGGCAGGGATCGCCCATGAGTACGCTGCGCAGGCTTGCTGACATCCTTCCCGCTGGCGTGAGTGTGCCGGAAGGCATGCTGGAACTGGCAGTCGCCGGACTGGCGCTGGACAGCCGGGCGGTGAAGCCCGGCTTTGTCTTTGCCGCCCTGCCGGGCGTGACCACCCATGGCAATGCCTTCATCAAGGCGGCTATCGACGCAGGCGCTGTGGCTATCCTGGCCGAGCGTGGCACGGCTGCGCCCGTTCCTGTCATCGAGGCCGATGATCCGCGTCTGGCGCTGGCGCAGATGGCGGCGCGCTTTTCTCCGGCCCAGCCGGGATACATCGCCGCCATCACGGGCACAAACGGTAAAAGCTCCACAGTCGAATTTCTGCGCCAGATCTGGCAGTCAGCCGGTCATGAGGCTGCGGCTCTGGGTACGCTCGGCGTAACGCGCAGTTCTGGCCGCACCGATGTGGGTTACACCACGCCCGATGCCATCGCCCTGCACGCCGCACTCGATGCGCTTAGCCATGAGGGCGTCACGCATCTGGCGATGGAGGCATCGAGCCACGGGCTGAAACAGCGGCGTATGGACGGCGCAAAAATCGCGCTGGCGGGCTTTTCCAACCTAACCCAGGACCATCTCGATTATCATCCGGACTTTGAAGACTATTTCGCCTCCAAGATGCGCCTGTTCGATGAGCTTTTGCCCGAAGGCGCACCTGCCGTCATCACGGTGGATAGCGAGTGGGGCGAGGCGGTGGTGCGCCGCGCGGAGGCACGCCGCCAGCAGATTTTCACTGTTGGCTGGAACGGACGCTATATCCAGCTGAAGGAAATCACCCCGCACGCCGCCTTCCAGCATGTGCGCTTTGTTCATGCGGGCAAGGAGCATGCCTTGACCCTGCCCCTGATGGGCGAGTTCCAGGCCAGTAATGCATTTCAGGCGGCCGGCATGGCGATAGCGAGCGGCGTGGATGCCGGCACCGTGTTCGCTGCGCTGGAGAAGCTGAAAGGGGTCGCAGGGCGTCTGGAGTTTGTTGGCGCGACGGCTGAGGGCGCGCCTGTTCTCATCGATTACGCTCACACGCCCGACGGCCTTGATAAGCTCCTGCGGGCGGCGCGTCCGCACACCGCCGGCAAAGTGATTGTGGTGTTTGGCGCGGGCGGTGACCGTGATCCGACCAAGCGCGAAAAGATGGGCGCTATCGCGGCGAAACTCGCCGACCGGGTGATCGTTACCGACGATAATCCGCGGTCTGAAGATCCGGCTCTCATCCGCGCAGCGATACTGAAAGGGGCGCCGGACGCCGAAGAGATTGGAGACCGCGAGCGCGCCATTTTCACCGCCATTGGTGATCTGAAAGCGGGTGACACCTTGCTGATCGCTGGCAAGGGCCATGAGACCGGCCAGACCATCAAGGGCGTGGTCCATCCGTTTGATGATGGTGAGGTCGCGCGCCGCGCTCTCGCCGCCAGAACAGGCAGTACCGGGGAGCGGGGGCAATGACCGGGCCTTTATGGACAGCAGCGCAAGCGGCCGCCGCGACTGGCGGGCGGCTCGTAGGGGGTGATAGCTGGCAGGCCTCGGGCGTCTCCATCGACACGCGCTCTCTGGAGGCCGGAGACCTGTTCGTGGCGCTGGCAGACCAGCGTGACGGGCATGATTTTGTACCGGCTGCCGAGAAAGCAGGGGCAGCCGCCTCTATCGTATCGCGCGAGGATGCAGGCACAGGCGCGCGCCTTGTCGTGCCGGACGTGCTCGAGGCCCTGCAGCGCCTTGGTGTCGCGGCGCGCGAGCGCAGCAAGGCTGTGCGCGTCGGCGTCACCGGCTCGGTTGGCAAGACATCGGTGAAGGAAGCCATAGCGGCGGTGTTCCGCGCCAGCGGCCCTGCACACTGGAGCGTCAAATCCTACAATAATCACTGGGGCGTGCCGCTCACCCTGGCGCGCATGCCGCAAGGTACCGCGCGCGGCGTGTTCGAGATGGGCATGAACCATGCCGGCGAAATCGCGGCGCTGACCACGCAGGTGCAGCCTCATATCGCCCTCATCACCCGCATCGCGCCCGCGCATCTGGAAAATCTGGGTTCCATGGAAGCCATCGCCGATGCCAAGGCGGAGATATTTGCAGGGCTGGCAGGCGATGGCGTGGCGATCATCCCGGCAGATTGCGAGTACGCGCCCCGGCTGTGCGCGCGCGTGAACGAGAGTGGCGCCGCTTTCCTGTTCGAGTTTGGCCGGGCGCGGCACGCTGCGGTGCGTATCCTCTCCTGGGACCAGCAGGCTACATCCGGGCGCGGCCGCTTTGATGTGCTGGGCCGTATGGTGGACATTTCCATCCCGGCGCCGGGCGAACATCAGGCCCACAATGCCGCTGGCGTGATGGCGGCCTGCGTGGCCGCCGGCATTGATAGCGCGCGGGTCGCCGATGTGCTGGCCGGCATGGAAGCCCAGGCCGGGCGCGGCGCGAGCTTCATGATAGAACTTGATGGCGGCAGCGCACGCATCATCGACGACAGCTATAATGCCAACCCGGTGTCCATGGCCTCCGCGATTGCGACGCTCGCCCGTCATACGCCTGAAGGCAAAGGCCGTCGCATCGCGGTGCTGGGCGAGATGCTGGAGATTGGTGAGAGCGCCCCGGAGCGTCACCGCGAACTGGCAGCGCCACTGGTTGATGCCGGTGTGTCTGCGGTCATTGGCGTTGGCGCGATGATGGAACATCTGATGTCTGCGCTGCCCGGATCGGTTAAGGGCGCAATGGCGGCATCGCCGGCGGACGCCACTGATCGGCTATGCGCCATGCTGCGTCCGGGCGATGTGGTGGTGATCAAGGGCTCGAACGGTTCGGGCGTTCATAAAGTAGTCGCAAGTTTGCGGAACGGTGCCGTTAACGCGGTCATCAAAGGCTGATTTTCATGCTCTATTTCCTGTTTTCCCAACTCGCTTCCGACATCGCCGTTTTCAACGTCGTGAACTATCTCACATTCCGCACCGGGGCAGGGCTGGTTACGGCCTTCCTCGTGGCCATCATTATCGGCAAGCCCTTCATTGGCTGGCTGAAGACCAAGGGCTCCCAGCCGATTCGCGATGACGGCCCTGAAACCCATGTACTCACCAAGGCGGGCACCCCCACCATGGGCGGTTTCATCATCCTGCTGGGCATTCTGGCCGGGACATTGCTCTGGGCCGATCTCTCCAACCCCTATATCTGGGTTGTGCTGCTGGTGACGGCAGGCTTTGGCGGCATCGGCTTTCTCGATGACTGGCGCAAGGTGACCAAGCGCTCCTCGGCCGGCATTTCCGGCAAGGCAAAGCTTGCTCTGCAATCGGTCGTGGCGCTCATCGCGGTGATCTGGATGACGGAGCTTCTCTCCAGCGCGCCAAACGTGCCGGACGGGTTTGCCACCTCCATCGCGGTGCCCTTCTTCAAGGACGTGCTGATCCCCCTTAGCTATGGCTTCTTCCTCTTCGGCCTGATCGTGATCGTGGGCGCGTCCAATGCCGTCAACATCACGGACGGGCTGGATGGCCTCGCTATCGTGCCGGTGATGATCGCGGCCGGCTCGTTCGGCTTTATCGCCTATTTCGTCGGTTCGGCGGTCTATTCCAACTATCTGTTCCTGAATTTCACGCCCGGTACCGGCGAGCTCGCTGTGATCTGTGGCACGATCATCGGAGCCGGGCTGGGCTTTCTCTGGTATAATGCCCCGCCTGCCATGGTGTTCATGGGCGATACCGGCTCGCTGTCGCTTGGCGGTGCAATCGGCACCATTGCCGTGGCCGTGAAGCACGAGATCGTGCTGGCCATTATTGGCGGGCTTTTCGTGCTCGAAGCGCTCTCGGTGATGATCCAGGTGGCCAGCTTCAAGCTGACGGGCAAGCGCGTCTTCCGCATGGCGCCCGTCCACCACCATTTTGAAAAGATGGGCTGGGCCGAGCCGACCATCGTCATCCGCTTCTGGATCATTGCCGTGGTGCTCGCCCTTATCGGTCTTTCGACACTCAAGCTGAGGTAGTTTGCCTGCATGATCCCGGTTACCGCCTACAAGGGACGCCGCGTGGCGGTGTTCGGCCTTGGCCGCACCGGGATAACGGCTGCGCGCGCATTGGCGGCAGGCGGGGCAGAGGTTTCCGCCTGGGATGACAACGAAGCCGCGCGCGAGAACGCCGCAAAGGCCGGTCTGGAGCTGGATGATCTCAACCGGCGTGACTGGGGCGATATGGCCGCTCTGGTGCTGTCTCCGGGGATCCCTCTTACGCACCCGGCCCCGCACCGCATGGTGTCGCTGGCCCGTGCGGTCGGTGCGCCGGTTATTGGTGATGTGGAACTATTCGCCCAGGCCATCGCCGACACGCCCGGCGTCACGGTGATCGGGATTACCGGCACGAACGGCAAATCCACCACGACGGCGCTGATCGGCCATATCCTGAAAAGCGCAGGGCGTGATGTGCGCGTGGGCGGCAATATCGGCGACGCCGTGCTCGGCCTCGAGCCGCCGCGTCCCGGCGCGATCTATGTGCTGGAGCTATCCTCCTACCAGCTTGATCTGATCGAGAGCCTGCGCTGCCGGGTGGCGGTCTTCCTGAACCTCACGCCGGACCATATCGACCGGCACGGCGATATTGAGGGCTACCGCACGGCCAAGGAACGCATCTTTGCCAATCAGCAGGACGGCGATACGGCGATTGTCGGCGTTGATGACGAGCCGAGCCGCAGCGTGTGTACGCGACTGAAATCGAAGGCGGGGCTGAATGTGATCCCGGTTTCCAGCCAGCGGCTCGTGTCATTCGGTGTCTACGCGCTGGCAGGCAAGCTCTACGACGACACCGCGAAGGGCGGCGCCCGCACGGTCATGGAACTGCACCGCGCACAGGCGCTTCCCGGTTCGCACAATGCCCAGAACGCGGCGGCGGCCTATGCTGCTGTGCGTGCCCTTGGAGTGAGCATTACCGACGCCATTGCCGGGATCGCCAGCTTTCCCGGCCTGCCACACCGGCAGGAGCGTGTCGGCGAGGCGGGATCGCTTCTCTTCATCAACGATTCCAAGGCCACCAATGCCGAGGCCGCCGCGCAGGCGCTTGCCTGCTATCATGACATATTCTGGATTGCGGGCGGGCAGGCGAAATCGGGCGGTGTTGAAAGCCTGAAGCCCTTCTTCCGGCGTATCCGCAAGGCCTATCTGATCGGGCAGGATGCAGATCTGCTTCGCAAGCAGCTTGGCCGTGACGTGCCCGCCGATATGTCCGGCACGCTGGAGCGCGCTCTGCAGAACGCGGCCATGGACGCCGCCGAAAGCGGCTATCGTCGACCGGTTATTCTATTGTCACCAGCCTGCGCCTCGTTTGACCAGTTCAGAAGCTATGAGCATCGCGGCGACACATTCCGCGCTCTGGTAAAGGACTTGCTGGAGCGGGCAGCAAAGGGAGATGCGGCATGAACACGGCAAGCCGCAGCGGACTGGCGCGCCTCTGGTTCGGGCTGGACCGCACCTTGCTCTTCACGGTGGCCGGACTGATGGTTGTCGGTGTGACATTGTCCATGGCAGCCAGCCCGAGCGCAGCCGAACGCATCAGCCCCGGTGATCCGTTCTACTATCTCTACCGGCACATTTTTTTCGCCGGTCTCTCCATGATCCTGATGCTGGCAATAGCCGCGCTCAGCCCGCGCGGCGCGCGCCGTCTGGCCGGTCTGGCGCTGGTGGGCAGTTTTCTGGCGCTGATTGTCGTTGCCCTGATGGGGCACGAAGTAAACGGCGCCACGCGCTGGCTGCGCTTTGGCAGTTTCTCGCTGCAGCCATCGGAGTTCTTCAAACCGGCCTTCATTGTGATAACGGCCTGGCTGTTTTCCGAGGAGAGCAAGGGCGCGCCGGTACCCGGGCGCCTCGTGGCGGCAGGTATTTACGTGCTGGCGATATGCTTTCTCATCAGCCAGCCCGATTTCGGCCAGTCCATCCTGCTGACCGGCATTTTTGCCGCCATGCTGTGGGCTGCGGGCCTGTCCTTTCTCCACACCGCGCTTCTGGGCAGCGTGGCGCTCGGCGGTGCAGCCGGCGCCTATTTCTTCCTCGGCCATGTGCGTGACCGGGTCGCTGCCTTTCTTGCGCCTGCCTCCGCGAGCGGCCCCACCCAGACCGAGATGGCCGTAGGCGCCATTACGCGCGGCGGCTTTACCGGCGTCGGGCCCGGTGAAGGCGAGATCAAGCGCTATCTGCCCGAAGCGCACACCGATTTCGTGTTCTCGGTTGCCGCAGAGGAATTTGGCCTGGTGGCGTCGCTGGCCATTATCGGCCTGTTCGCCATCCTGTTTGCGCGGGCCTGGTCTCGCTCCATGCGCCTGTCGGACAATTTTGCGCAGCTCGCCGTGGCAGGCCTCGCCCTGATGTTTGGCGGGCAGGCGCTGATCAACATTCTCGTCAATCTGGAACTGGCCCCGGCCAAGGGCATGACCCTGCCTTTCGTCTCCTATGGCGGGTCGTCCATGCTGTCTCTGGCATTTGCCGCAGGCCTGCTGCTGGCGCTGACCAAGCGCACGCCGGGGGCTTACCTGCCTGAGCGCAGCAGCACGCGGCTGGTGCCGGCATGAGCGCCCCCCGGCTTCTCATTGCCGCAGGCGGCACAGGCGGGCACATCTTCCCAGCCCGGGCGGTGGCGGAGACCCTGCGCGAGGCGGGCTGGCGGATACGCCTGGTCACAGATCAGCGCGGCATGCGCCACGCCAGCGGCTTTCCTGGCGAGGGCGTGGACCAGATCGAGGCAGCAACACCCTTCGTGAAGAACCCGGCGCGCGCAGCGGGCAACACGCTGAAACTGGCCAGAGGCTTTGCCAGCACCGGGCGCATCGTCGCGCAGTTCCAGCCTGACCTCATCGCCGGGTTTGGCGGCTACCCGGCCTTTCCTGCGCTGGCGCATGCCCGGCTGAAACGCATACCCTTCGTGATCCATGAGCAAAACTCCGTGCTGGGACGGGTCAACCGGGTGTTTGCCCGCAAAGCGTTTGCGGTCGCATCCGGCTTCGACCGGCTGGACCGCCTGCCCCGCAAGGCCCGCCATGTGGTCACCGGCAATCCGGTACGCGGCGCGATCCTCGCGGGGGGGCGCACGCCCTATGCCGCGCCTGAGGAAGGCGGCCCTGTCCGATTGCTGGTGATTGGCGGATCGCTGGGCGCGCGCATCCTGTCGGTAGGCGTGCCTGAAGCGATTTCGGGTCTGCCTGAAGCTTTGCGCGCCCGCCTTGAGGTGACGCAGCAGACCCGCGCCGAGCAGATCGAGGCGTCGCGCCGCCTCTATGCCGAAGCGGGCGTGAAGGCCCATTGCGAGCCCTTCTTTGAGGATATGGGACCGCTCTACGCAAAGTCTCACCTCATCATTTCGCGTTCTGGCGCGTCCAGCGTGTCGGAGATCGCCGCACTGGGCCGTCCGTCCTTGCTTGTGCCGCTGGAGATCGCTGCGGACGATCATCAGCGCGCCAACGCAATGGGGCTGGCGCAAGCGGGCGGCGCGCAGATCATCACCGAGGACGAGATTGCTGCGGGCGCGCTGCGGGCGCGGCTTGAAACCCTGCTGGCCGATGGCGAAGCTCTCGCCTCAATGGCCGAAGCAGCCCTGCAGGCCGGCAAGCCGGATGCGCACTTGCGTCTGGCATCGCTCCTGCAGGAGGCGGCGAACGCGCGCACCTGACACAGACTTTTCAAGGACAGTATTCATGGCTCCGATTGACCTGCCTGCCGCTACCGGCCCGGTGCATTTCGTTGGTATTGGCGGGATCGGCATGAGCGGTATTGCCGAGGTGATGCTCAATCTGGGCTACCGGGTCTCCGGCTCGGACATCAAGGACAGTGCCAATGTGGAGCGCCTGCGGGCCAAGGGCGCGGTCGTGCATATCGGGCACCGGGCCGAGAATGTGGAGGGCGCTGGCGCGCTCGTCGTCTCGTCGGCGGTAAAGCGCGACAATCCCGAATTGGTCGCCGCGCGTGCCAAACGTATTCCCGTCGTGCGCCGGGCAGAGATGCTCGCCGAGCTGATGCGCCTGAAATACGCAGTGGCGGTGGGCGGCACGCATGGCAAGACGACGACGACCTCCCTTATCGCTGCACTGATGGATGCGGCAGGCTTTGACCCGACCGTCATCAATGGCGGCATCATTTCCGCCTATGGCTCGAACGCTAAAATGGGCGAAGGCGAGTGGATGGTGGTGGAGGCCGATGAGAGCGACGGCTCCTTCCTCAAACTGCGCGGCACCGTCGCGCTCATCACCAATATCGATCCTGAACATATGGAGCATTACGGCGATTTCGATGCGCTGCGTGATGCCTTTGCCCAGTTCGTCGAGAACCTGCCCTTTTACGGGTTCGCCGCCCTTTGTACCGATCACCCCGAAGTGCAGGCGCTGGCCGCGCGTATCGAGGACCGGCGCATCATCACCTATGGCTTCAATCCGCAGGCCGATGTGCGCTGCATCAATCTGCGCACCAGCCCGCAAGGGGCCGTGTTCGACATCGCCTTCCAGCCGCCGGGCGAGGAACGCGTGGTCTGGAAAGACATCTCCCTGCCCATGATGGGCGAGCACAATGTCCAGAACACAACCGGCGCAGTGGCCGTGGCACAGGCGCTGGGCTGTACGGAAAGTGCTGCCCGCGAAGCTCTGGGCGGTTTTGCGGGCGTGAAGCGCCGCTTCACCATCACCGGCACGGCCAAGGGCGTCACGGTGGTCGATGATTATGGCCACCACCCGGTCGAGATCGCCGCCGTCCTGAAAGCGGCCCGCCAGCGGGCAGGGGACGGCAAGGTGATCGCGGTCGTGCAGCCGCACCGCTATAGCCGCCTCAACGATCTCTTCGAGGAATTCTGCACCTGCTTTAACGATGCCGACAGCGTGCTCGTCGCGGACGTGTATTCGGCAGGCGAAAGCCCGATTGAGGGCGCAGACCAAGCCTCGCTCATTGCCGGCTTGCAGGCGCACGGCCATCGCGATGCGTCTGCCAGCTCGCGTGAAACCCTCGCCGATGACATCAAGCCGCGCGCGAAATCCGGCGATCTCGTCGTCTGCCTTGGCGCTGGCGACATTACCGCCTGGGCGGCGGAGCTTCCCGCGAGGCTGGAGCAGGTGTTGTGATTATAAGCTCGAAAGCTGCTGCTACTTGTCCTCCCCCGTTTACGGGGGAGGTGTCAGCGCAGCTGACGGAGGGGGGAGCTTTTTCTTTTCAAAATCCCCCCCTCGGCCTTTCAGGCCACTCCCCCCGTGAACGGGGGGAGAAAGAGGGTGGCGGCATATGACCTTCCCCTCTCTCCTTCCCCAACTGCCTGAAGTGCGCGGGCAGTATATCGAGAACGCGCCGCTGTCTGACATTACCTGGCTGCGTGTAGGCGGGCCTGCGCAGGTGCTCTATTTGCCGGCAGATGAGGCGGACCTTGCGCGCTTTCTGGCCGAAACGCCTGAGGATATTCCCGTCCATGTGCTGGGCGCGGGCTCGAACACGCTTGTAAGGGATGGCGGGGTGCCGGGCGTGGTAATCCGCCTGACGCCGGCATTTGCACGCACGGAAGTGCTGGAGGGCAATCGTATCCGCATCGGTACGGCACTGCTCGACAAGATGGCGGCCAAGGCCGCCGCCAAGGCAGGCATTGCGGGGCTGGAATTCTATGTCGGCGTACCGGGCACAATCGGCGGCGCGATCCGCATGAATGCGGGCTGCTATGGGTCGGAGACAAAGGACGTGCTGGTTGAGGCCATCGCGCTGGATCGCCGGGGCCGCCGCCTGATTGTGAAGCCGGACGAGCTGGGCCATGCCTACCGCCACTGCTCTGCGCCCGAAGACTGGATCTTTACCGAGGCGGTGTTTGAAGGCCGGGCCGATGAACCGGCCGCCATTCTGGAACGCATGGACGCAATCAGCGAGAAGCGCGCGGCCACTCAGCCTATCCGGGAGAAGACCTCCGGTTCCACCTTCAAGAACCCGGACCAGACCGCCAGCAAGGGCCGCTCGGCCTGGCAGCTGGTGGACGCGGTTGGCGGGCGCGGACGGCGCAAGGGCGGGGCGCGCTTTTCCGAGATGCACGCCAATTTCCTGATCAATGATGGCAGCGCCAGCGCGGCAGACCTTGAAGGGCTCGTGGAGGAAATCCGCGCCGAGATTGCCTCAAAGGAAAACGTCGAGATGCACTGGGAAGTCAAACGTATTGGCCTGCCCGCAGGAGAAAACGCATGAGCAAGCGCATCGCCCTTCTGCTCGGAGGCCTCAGCCCTGAGCGCGAGGTCTCGCTGGTCTCGGGCCGCGAATGTGCCAAGGGCCTGCGCGCCAAGGGGCATGAGGTCCATGAGATTGACCCCGCGAACGAGCGCTGGATCGATGACATCAAGGCGCTCAAACCCGATCTGGTGTTCAACGCGCTCCATGGCCTATGGGGTGAGGACGGGCGTGTGCAGGGCGTGCTGGAATATCTGCGCATCCCCTACACGCATTCCGGCGTGCTGGCCTCGGCGCTGGCGATGGACAAGCAGAAGACCAAGGCGGTCTTGCGCCTTGCGGGCCTTAACTGCCCGGACGGAAAGATTGTCAGCCGGTTTGACGCTGCACGCGATCACGTCATGCCTGCGCCCTATGTGGCCAAGCCCAATGATCAGGGCTCGTCGGTGGGTGTGCTGATCGTGCGTGAGGGGGCGAACCGCCCGCCTGCGGAACTCGCCGCTGACAGCTGGCCCTATGGCGATGAAATCCTGATCGAAAAATTCATTCCGGGCCGCGAGCTGACCGTCGCCGTAATGGGTGACCGCGCGCTGACCGTCACCGAGATCGTGCCCAAAACAGCCTTTTATGACTATGAGGCAAAATACGCAGATGGCGGCTCCACCCATCAGCTGCCCGCCGGCATCCCGGCCCATGTCTTTGACCAGGCGATGGAAGCGGCTGTCACCGCGCATCGCGAGCTTGGTTGCCGGGGGCTCACCCGGTCCGATTTCCGCTGGGATGAAGGCGGTGACGGCAAGCTTTGGTTACTCGAAATTAATACCCAGCCGGGCATGACTCCTACATCGCTTGCGCCCGAACAGGCCGCGCATTGCGGTATCGGATTTCCCGACCTTGTCGAATGGATAGCGGAGGATGCCAGTTGTCAGAGGTGAGGCGCTCTCGAACAGCTCCCACCCGTGCCGGAAGTTCCGGCGCAACGCGCTCCCGCACCCGCAAGCCACCCGCCTCCATCCCCCAGCGCCCCATGGTCAACTGGGCCAGCGCCCAGATACGCACCGCGCGCTACCGCACGATTACCGCGCTGCGTCTGGGCTTTTTTGCTGTCGCGGGCGTGACCGCGCTGGCATTCATCGGTCTGGCCATGACGGGCGGGCTGGGCCCGGCTGGCGACGGGCTGCGCACCGCCTTTGCTGATCACCTCACCCGCTCGGGCTATGTTGTACGCGCCGTGGATGTGGTGGGCGCCCGTGACGTGAGCGCCGCCGAGATTGCGCAGGTCATCGGCGCGCGGCCCGGCCGGGGTCTGATCGAGATTGATCCTGAGCAGGCGCGCGCCGCTATCGAATCCATGAGCCGGGTTGAAAGCGCGCAGGTCATCCGCCTCTGGCCGGACAGGGTCAGCGTCATCATTACCGAGCGTGCGCCCTATGCGCTCTGGCAGAATGAAGGCGTGCATTACGTAATCGACCGGCTCGGCATCGTGCTGGCTGGAGAAAATCCGTCAGACCACGCCGCGCTGCCCCGCCTTGTCGGGGCCGGTGCCAATGAAGCGGCGGAGGAGATCATTACCGTGCTCGCCCGCCAGCCGGAACTCGCCGCTCTTGTCACCCATGCGGTACGTGTGGGCGAGCGGCGCTGGAATCTGCGCCTGCAGTCAGGCAGCGACATCCTGCTTCCCGAAACCGGCGTCGCCAGCGCCGTGGCCCTGATCGCGGCCCTGCACGCCGACCAGCGTGTGCTGGAGCTCGACGCCCAGGCTTTTGATTTGCGCGGCGATGGCGAAATGGCGATCCGCGCCTGGCCGGAACGTGCAGGCGGTGCTTCGGCCCGTGAGCGGGGAGCCTGAGCCGAAATGGGCCTGTTTACGCGCAAGACTGCCGATGCGGCGAACGGCAAGCCGGGTATATACGCCGCGCTGGAGATAGGCGCCGCCAAGACCGTCTGCTTTATCGTCAAGATGGAAGCCACCCTGACCGGCCCCCGTCCGAGAGTGGTGGGTGTAGGCCACCATTCCAGCGCCGGCATGCGCGCGGGCGGCGTTGTGGATATTGACGCCGCAGCCAGCGTGATCCGGGCGGTCGTCGACAATGCCGAGCGCATGGCGCGCCACGCGGTCAGTGAAGTCAGCCTTGTCACCACTGCCGGCAGCCCGGCGTCCGAACGCGTGTCGATCGAGGCGCCTGTCTCGGGCCGCGAGGTGAGTGAACGTGACCGTAACCGCGTCTTGTCGGCCGGGCTGCAGCAGTGCGCGCGGCCGGGCCGCGCCATGCTGCACGCCATGCCCGTTGCCTGGCGGGTGGACGATAATCGCGGTGTGAAAGATCCGCGCGGCATGGCCGGGCGCAGTCTGGCGGTGGACCTGCATGTGATCTCCGCTGACGCTGATCCGCTGCGCAATCTGATGAATGCGGTGGCACAGTGCCGTCTGGAAGTGAGCGAGGTCATCGCCTCGCCTTATGCCGCCGCCCTGTCTGTTCTGGCGGGGGATGAGGCGCTGCTGGGTGCGACGGTGATCGATATGGGCGCGGACACCACAAGCCTTGCCGTGTTCGCCGATGGCGTACCGGTGCATGTCGACATGATCCCGGTCGGGGGCAATCACGTCACGCGCGACATAGCGCGCGGCCTGTCCACACCCGTTCATGCCGCTGAACGCATCAAGGCGCTCTACGGTTCGGCGCTCGACAGCCCGGACGATGACCGGGCGATGATCGAGGCCCCGCCGGTTGCCGCTGGCCCGGATGCGGGCATGAACCAGTATCCGCGTGCCATGCTCAACGCGATCATCCGGCCCCGGCTGGAAGAGATTTTCGAACTGATTCGCGACCGGCTGGACGCCGCCGGGCTCAGCGAAGCTTCGGGACGCATCTTGGTGCTGACGGGCGGGGCAAGCCAGCTTCCCGGCGTTGTCGAGCTGGCCGGACGCGTGCTGCGCCGCCAGACGCGGCTGGGCCGTCCGGCTGCGATCGCCGGGCTGGGCGATGCGCTGGCTGGACCCGGCTTCGCCGCCAGCACAGGCTCGCTTGCCCGTCACGCACGCGCACCGGCCGAGATACTATCCGGCCCGCCGCGCTTCATCACGGCCGCCTCGGCGCGCCGCGTGGCCCGGCCCGCCTCCCAAAGCGGACCGTCGGCGATCTGGCGCTGGTTTGCAGAGAGTTTCTGAGCGACGGCGCGTCGTTCGCTCTATGTTCCTGTAACCAATGCTAAAATATCGCCAATCATGTCAGTGGCGTTTAACGCTCGCTTAAGCAACGCGCCCTCAAACTGACGGCTAATCGTTGTTAACCGTAGCCCGCGTGACGGAGCCTCTCCCCATGGCGCTGAATATTTCTGCCCCCGAAGCGACTGAACTTAAACCCAGAATTCTCGTTTTCGGCGTGGGCGGCGCCGGCGGCAATGCTGTCAACAACATGATCGATGCAAGCCTTGAAGGCGTTGATTTTGTTGTCGCCAACACAGATGCACAGGCGCTTCAGCGCTCCGGCACACCCAATCGCATCCAGATCGGTCATCAGATCACGCAAGGTCTCGGCGCCGGTGCCCGTCCAGAGATCGGCATGCAGTCGGCAGAAGACTCGATCTCGGAGATTATCGAGTACCTGCAAGGCGCGCACATGGTGTTCATCACGGCCGGTATGGGCGGTGGAACGGGCACGGGCGCAGCGCCGGTCATCGCGCGCGCTGCCCGCGAGCAGGGCATTCTCACCGTCGGCGTCGTGACCAAGCCCTTCCATTTCGAGGGCGCAAAGCGCATGCGTCTGGCCGAGGCCGGTATTGAGCAGCTCCAGAACCATGTCGATACGCTCATTGTCATTCCCAACCAGAACCTGTTCCGTATCGCCACCGAGAAGACGACATTTGCCGAAGCCTTCTCCATGGCTGACCAGGTGCTCCATTCGGGCGTGCGCGGCATTACCGACCTGATGGTCATGCCTGGCCTCATCAATCTCGACTTCGCCGATGTGCGCACCGTGATGAACGAGATGGGCAAGGCGATGATGGGTACTGGAGAAGCCTCTGGCGAGAAGCGCGCCATCGAGGCGGCCCATGCGGCGATCAATAATCCGCTGCTCGATGATGTGTCGATGAAGGGCGCGCGCGGCGTGCTCATCAACATCACCGGCGGCATGGACATGACGCTGTACGAGGTGGACGAGGCGGCCAACGAGATCCGCGATCAGGTGGACCCGGACGCCAATATCATTGTCGGTTCGACCTTTGATGAGAGCCTCAACGGCACGATACGCGTCTCGGTAGTTGCCACCGGCATCGAGGCCGAACAGATGCAGCAGGCCGATCCGCGCCGCCGCACCGAGCCGGCCAGCCTGATGAGCACGCTCAAGCCGCGTGAAGTCAGCCGTCCGGGCCAGCCGCTGGTGCGCCGGCTCAATGACGAAGCCGAGACGGTCCGCGCCAAGGCTGTCGCTGATGGTGGTATCCATGCGAAGGCGGCTGCCTGGCGCGCCGCGCAGGAAGCCCAGACAGTAGCTGCGCCGCAGGATGAGCAGCCTTCGCCAGCCCGTGCCGACATCCTGGATGACGCTGTGTCGGCCCCGGATGCCTATACGGCTGAGGAAGAGGCGCAGACGGTCGACACAAGACCGGAAGTGGTGCGTCATCAGGAGCGCCTTGCAGAAGTGGCCCAGACAATCCGCCGCGAGCCGGCCCCGCAGGAAGAAGAGCGTGAGGAAGCCCCGGCGCGCCGCGGACTTTCCATCTTCGGGCGGCGGGCGAAGACCCCGGCCGCTCCTGTGGAATCACGCACCGCCCCGCGCCCGCCCGTTCAGGCGCAACGTGCCCCGGCTCCGGCCGAACCCGTACAGCGCACATCCCCGGCAGGCGATCTGTTTGGCGAGGATTTTGACGACGCGGATCTGGATATTCCCGCCTTCCTGCGCCGTCAGGCCAATTAGACGGTCCAGCAATGCCACAGGCCAGGCCCCCGGAACCGGAAACGGTCCGGGGGCTTTTTTGTTGCCCGCGCAGTTAATTGTTACAGCCCGCAACAATCGTTTAATTCCGCTCTGTCCGCCCGTTCACTAGTGTGCAAATGCGAAGAAGAGGGGGTTTCGGTCTGTGCCGGGGGGCGTGGCCGGAACTGCAGCTGAAAAGCGAAGAAAGACAATAGAATGGTGCGGGCAGCTTTTATGACTGAGCGGACGACGCTGGCCCAGACGGCCGTTTGTGCAGGCATTGGCCTGCATACGGGCGCACGGGTGCGCATGGTGCTCAAACCGGCTCAGGCGGGAACGGGCATTGTATTTGAACGCACCGATCTGGATGTCGCAGACCGACTGATACCGGCCCGCTATGATCTTGTGCGGTCTACCGATCTCGGCACGACCATCATTAACGCCGATGGCGCCGCGGTATCGACGGTGGAGCACCTGATGGCGGCTTTTGCCGGCCTGGGTGTGGATGATGTGCTGGTTGAGCTGCACGGGCCTGAAGTGCCAGCCATGGATGGCTCCTCCATGCCGTTCATCGAGCTTCTTGAGCACACGGGACTTAAGACCCAGCCCGCGCCGCGCCGCGCGATCCGCATTCTCAAGCCGGTCGAGGTTTCGCTGGGCGGGCGCAGTGCCGTCTTCCTGCCCTCGCTCCAGCCGGCCATCGATGTCAGCATTGATTTCGACAATGCGGTCATTGGCCGCCAGCAATACCGTTTCGAGATCAGCCCGGCCGGTTTCCGCAGCGAGATCGCTGCAGCCCGCACGTTTGGCTTCCGCCGCGAATACGAATCGCTGCTCAAGGCGGGCCTCGCACGCGGCGGCTCGATGGAAAACGCCATCGTTCTGGACGATGAGGGCGTGGCGAATCCTGAAGGTCTGCGCTTTGCCGACGAATTTGTCCGCCACAAGATTCTGGACGCGGTCGGCGACCTCTATCTTGCCGGCGCGCCGATCCTTGGCCTCTATCAGGCCTCGCGTCCGGGCCACGGTATCAACAATGTCGCTGTACGTGCCCTGATGGCCGATACGTCGGCCTGGAAATGGGTGGCAATGAGCGAAATGGCAGAAGCCGTGGAGCCGGGCAGGGCGGCGCGCGGCTAGTTTGCTGCCGCGCAATCACCTTCCGGGCTGACACAGTGCTTTTTCCTTGCGCCCTGATCGGTTAGAAGACTCTGGCAGTCCGTTTTTAATACCATGCCAAGGGGCCAGGAATTGTTGAACGCCACGCGTCTTATCCTCATCATTTCCCTCTCGGCTCTCGTGCTTGCGGGCTGTCAGGGCAATCGTAACCGGGCCGAACTGGCCTATGTCGCCCGCCCGGTAGAGACGCTTTACAACAATGCTTTCCGGGAACTGGAGCGCCGCCGCTACACGCAGGCCGCAGCCCTGTTTGATGAGGTGGAGCGTCAGCACCCCTTCTCTGAATGGGCCCGCCGCTCCATGCTGATGGCGGCTTTCGCTAACTATCAGGCCACCCGCTATGAGCAGGCGATTGCCAATGCGGAGCGCTTTATTGCCCTTCACCCGGGCAGCTCCAGCGCACCCTATGCGTACTATCTCATCGCGATTTCGCACTATGAGCGCATCTATGATGTAGGCCGTGACCAGTCCACCACGCAGGCCGCCTATGACGCGCTCCAGCAGGTGGTCCGGCGCTTCCCGGACAGCCCCTATGCCCGCGATGCCCGCCTGAAGATCGACATGACCCGCGACCACCTTGCCGGCAAGGACATGGATGTGGGCCGCTGGTATCTGCGCAACGGCTTCCATCTGGCGGCCATTGGCCGGTTCCAGAATGTCGTCCGCGAATACGGCACCACCAGCCATGTGCCCGAAGCGCTTCACCGCCTTGTCGAGGCCTATGTGGCCATGGGTGTTGCCGAGGAAGCGCGTCAGGTGGCGGCGGTTCTGGGCCATAACTTCCCCGGTTCGGCCTGGTATCAGGACAGCTATACCCTTCTGACCTCGCGCGGCATTGATGTGCCCGGCGAAGGCATCGAGGAAAGCGATCCCGGCCTGCTGCGCCGCGCCATGAGCCGGATATTCGGCTAAACCCTCGGGCGGGAGACGAGGGGAGCCATGCTCGCATCCCTCTCCATACGCGACATCGTCCTCATTGACCGGCTGGACCTTGCCTTTCAGCCCGGCCTTTCCGCGCTGACCGGCGAAACCGGGGCCGGCAAATCCATCCTGCTGGGCGCGCTGGGCCTTGCGTGCGGGGAGCGCGCGGACCGGGCCATGGTGCGCGCCGGCGCCGATCAGGGCAGTGCCATCGCGGTCTTTGACCTGCCAGACGGGCACACAGCCCTTTCCTTGCTGGATGAGGCCGGAATCAGCTTCGAGCCGGGTGAGCCGGTCATTCTGCGCCGCGTCATTACCGCCGATGGCCGTTCCCGCGCGCATGTGAACGACCAGCCGGCAAGCGTCGGCCTGTTGCGGGCGCTGGGCGATGTGCTGGTGGAAATCCATGGCCAGCATGACGGGCGCGGCCTGCTCGATCCCAAATCCCACAAGCGTCTTCTGGACGATTATGCCCGCAATGGCGCGCGCATGGCCGCTGTGGCGCAGGCATGGGACACGCTGAGCGCGGCCCGCCGCCATGTCGAGAAGCTGAAAGCGGACAAGGCGCGCGCCGCCGAGGAGGAGGTCTTCCTGCGCGACGCGGTCGAGGCGCTGGACGCGCTTCATCCCCGCCTTGGCGAGGAAGAGCAGCTGGCCGCAGAACGCCGTTTCCTGCAGCAGGCCGAGACGGCGCTCTCCGACCTGCAGGCCGCCTCGGAAGCCTTTTCCGGTTCTGACGCCGTGGCGAGCCGCCTCAATCATGCGCTCAAGGGCCTGGAACGCGTGCGTGCGAGCCTTGGCGCAGACGCGGCTGCAGACAGCGCGCAGGCCAATGCCGTCAGCGCTCTGGACCGGGCCAGCGGCGCACTGGAGCGCGCGCTGATCGAGTTTGACGAGGCTGAAAGCGCGCTCACTGATGCGGCTTCCGCCTTCGAGGTGGAGCCCGGCGCACTGGAACGTGCCGAAGAGCGCCTGTTTGCCCTGCGCGCCCTCGCCCGCAAGCATCAGGTGGAGGTGGACGCCCTGCCGGCCCTGCGCGCTGAACTCGCCGAACGGCTCGATGCGGTGGCCGACGGGGAAGGCCGCACACGCGAAGCCGAAGCCGCGCTGAAAGCCGCTGAAGCTGATTATGCCCGCGCTGCCAGTGCCTTGAGCGAGGCACGCAAGACGCAAGGCGAGAAGCTCGCCGCTGCCGTGATGGCCGAACTCGCTCCGCTCAAACTGGAAAAGGCACGCTTCCGCGTTGCCGTCACTAGCGACGAGACCCGCGCCGGCCCGTCGGGCTGGGACTCGGTGGCGTTCGAGGTGTCCACCAATCCGGGCGCGCCGTTTGGTCCGCTGGACCGGATTGCGTCGGGCGGCGAGCTGTCGCGCTTCGCGCTGGCGCTGAAAGTGTGCCTGGCGGGGTCCGACAGCGGCATTGTGATGGTGTTTGACGAGGTCGATCAGGGGGTTGGCGGGGCGGTGGCCGATGCGGTGGGCCACCGGCTGGCGCGCCTTGCCGAAGGCGGGCAGGCGCTGGTTGTCACCCACTCCCCGCAGGTTGCTGCCCGCGCGGGCCATCACTGGAAAATCGCCAAATCCGAGGAAGGCGAGGCCATGCGCACCCGCGTCGTACCGCTGGACGGGCGGGAGCGCCGCGAGGAGATCGCGCGCATGCTGTCGGGCGCGGAAGTGACCGAAGCGGCACGCGCCGCTGCTGATGAGCTGATGGCATCGTGAGCTCCGAAATCGAAAACCTGTCCCCGGAGGCCGCCGCTGCCGAGCATGCGCGCCTCGCCGAAGAGATCGCGGCCCATGACCGCGCCTATTATGCGGAAGATGCGCCGGTCATTACTGACGCCGAATATGATGGCTTGCGTGCCCGGCTGGAGGCACTGGAAGCAGCTTTCCCGGAGCTGGCCCACGCGGAAAGTCCCACGCAGACCATCGGCGCCAAGCCATCGGGCAAATTTGCCGAGGTGCGCCATGCCGTGCCCATGCTGTCGCTCGGCAATGCCTTTGACGAAGACGATGTGGCCGCGTTCGAGGCGCGCATACGCCGCTTTCTGAATTTGAAGGACGACGAAACGCTCGCCTTCACTGCCGAGCCGAAGATTGACGGTCTGTCGGCATCCTTGCGTTATGAGAAGGGTGTGCTCCGGTCGGGCGCGACGCGCGGAGACGGCCAGACGGGCGAGAACGTCACCGAAAACCTCAAGACGCTGAATGAGATACCCAAAACGCTCACCGGCGATGTGCCGGACGTGCTGGAAGTGCGCGGCGAGGTTTATTTGAGCCATGCAGACTTCGCGGCGCTGAACGCGGCTCAGGAGGCGGCTGGCAAGCCGGCCTACAAGAACCCGCGCAACGCCGCCGCCGGTTCGCTGCGTCAGATCGATCCGGAGATTACCGCCACGCGTCCTTTGCGCTTTTTCGCCTATGCCTGGGGCGAGGTGTCTGAACCCTTGGCCGACACCCAGTCCGGCGCGGTTGAGCGCCTGAAGGCGCTGGGCTTCACCACGAATGACGACATGAAGCGGTGCGAGGGCGTGGACGCGCTGCTGGCCCATTATCGCGATCTGGAAGCGCGCCGGGCGGAGCTGGGCTACGATATAGATGGCGTCGTCTACAAGGTGGACCGGCTGGACTGGCAGGCGCGCCTGGGCTTTGTCGCGCGCGCCCCGCGCTGGGCCATCGCGCATAAATTCTCGCCCGAAAAGGCGGTGACGAAGCTCAATAATATCGAGATCCAGGTGGGCCGTACCGGCGCGCTCACCCCTGTGGCCAAGCTCGAACCCGTCACCGTGGGTGGCGTCGTGGTCTCCAACGCCACGCTGCACAATGAGGATTATATTAGGGGCGTCGGCAAGGACGGCGAGCCTATCCGTGGCGGAACCGACATCCGCATCGGCGACACCGTGATCGTCCAGCGTGCGGGCGATGTGATCCCGCAGATTGTCGACGTGCTCAAAGACCGGCGCGATGGCAGCGAGCAGGCCTTTGTGTTCCCGAAGGTCTGCCCCTGTCCGCTGCAGACGCCCGCCGAGCGCGAGGTGAATCCGCGCACCGGCGAGGTCAATGCCGTCACCCGCTGCACTGGCGAGTTTGCCTGCCCCTATCAGCGCAAGGAGCACCTGAAACACTTCGTCGCCCGCAAGGCGTTCGATATTGAGGGGCTGGGCGAGAAGCAGGTCGAGGCCTTCTATGAGGAAGGCATTGTGAAGGAGCCTGCCGACATTTTCACGCTCGCCGCGCGCAATGGTGATGGCCAGATAACGCCGCCGATTGCCGAGCGTGAGGGCTGGGGCGAGAAGTCCGCCGCGAACCTGTTTGACTCCATCGAGGCGCGCCGCTCCATCGGTCTTGCCCGCTTCATCAATGCGCTGGGCGTGCGCCATGTGGGCGAGGAAACCTCGCGGCTTCTGGCGCGCACTTATGGCAGCTGGGATGCGTTCGAGGCCGCTGCCGCGCGCGCTGGCGAAGAGGGCGAGGCGCGCGAGGCCATGCTGGGCGTTGACGGGCTGGGCGATACGGCGGTCGATGCCATTGGCCGCTTCTTCGCCGAGGAGCATAACCGCGCTGCGCTTGCGCGCCTGCTCGACCAGGTAAAAGTGGAAGACGCCGAGGCGGTCGCGACCGACAGCCCGGTAGCCGGCAAGACGGTTGTCTTCACCGGCGCGCTGGAGCGCTTCACCCGCGATGAGGCCAAGGCCCGCGCGCAGAGCCTTGGCGCGAAGGTGGCCGGGTCAGTATCGGCCAAGACCGATTATCTCATCGCCGGACCCGGCGCGGGTTCAAAGCTGAAAAAGGCCACCGAGCTCGGCGTGACAACCCTGACCGAAGATGAGTGGCTGGTACTGATTGGCGGGTAGGGGACGTGAAATCGGACCACCTGTTTTCTCCCCCCGTTTACGGGGGGAGTGCCGCGAAGCGGCGAGGGGGGGGATAACAAAAAGAGCCCCCCTCCGGCCTTTCAGGCCACCTCCCCCGTAAACGGGGGAGGAAAGAGTGCCATCTACTCCGCCGCCTGCAGATTATTGCCTGATCGGGCATCCTCGATGCGCTGGCGGGCGATCTCGTCGGCGATGAGGTTGGCCGGGCGGCCTTCATTCTCTGCCGTGTCGAGAATTTCGCCGAGCGTGGATTTGAGACCCTGCAGCTTGCCCTCGACCCATTTCTTGTCGAAGCGGGCATCGATCTCGCCCATGATATTGATGATGCCGCCAGCATTGATGACATAGTCCGGGGCGTAGGCGATTTTGCGCTTCATCAGCTCGGCGCCCATCTCGCGCGTGGCGAGCTGGTTGTTGGCCGCGCCCGCAACGGCGCGCACTTTCAGCCGGTCGATGGTTTTCTCGTTGATGATGGACCCCAGGGCGCAAGGCGCGAAAATATCGGCCTCGACATCGTAAATATCGTCCTTGCCGACGGTCTTCGCGCCGAGCTTTGCGGCCAGCGCCTGCAGTGCATCCTCGTGGATGTCGGTCAGGGTCAGCTCCGCGCCGGCCTTGGCCAGATGCTCGCACAGATAGGAGCCGACATGGCCGGTTGCGCCTTGAACGGCAATGCGCACGCCCGCGAGCGATGAATTGCCCAGCGCCTTCTCGGCAACGAGCTGGATGCCCAGGAACACGCCCTTGGCGGTGATGGGGGAGGGATCGCCCGTACCATCAGGCAGGCCGACCACATGGCGCGTGGTGCGCCGGGCGCTGAGCATGTCAGCCGGGCTGACGCCCACATCCTCAGCCGAGATGTAATGCCCGTTCAGCGAGTCCACGGCGCGGCCAAACGCCTGGAACAGCGCGTCGCGGTCGAAATCGCCTTCCGGCTTGATGATGACGCTCTTGCCGCCGCCAATCGGCAAATCGGCCATGATGTTCTTGTAGCTCATGCCTTGCGACAGGCGCAGCACGTCGGTCACGGCGTCAGCAGAGCTCTCATAGGCCCACATGCGGCAGCCGCCCACGGCCGGGCCGCGCACGGTGGAATGCACGGCGAGGATCGCCTGCAACCCCGTAGCCGGGTCGGTGGCAAACAATACCTTCTCATGATTATCGAACGCGGGGTGTTCAAACACGCTGGCAGGCACGCTCATGGGGGAGTTCCTTTTTGAAGACGCGCTGGCGTTCAGCGCGATGGCAGCGGTATCAACGGCGAGGGTGGGTGCTTTGCCCGAAACATGCCCTTCAAGACCGGATCCGCCCGTTTCATGGCCGCCATTTACGCGCCGTGCGGCGTTAACGCAAGTCGCGGAAATATAACGCAGTTTGTCCGGTCAAAGTGTGCGCGGCAGAATTTCGCGGATGCGAAGGCGCAGGGAGGGCAAAACCTCGTTTTCAAACCATGGGTTCCGCTTGAGCCAGCCCGAATTGCGCCAGCTGGGATGCGGCAGCGCAACATACTGCGGAAAGAATTCTCGCCAGCGCAGCACGGTTCCTGTGAGCGTCGCTGAAGAGGGCAAGGCCAGATAGCGGCGTTGGGCGTGCAGCCCGACCAGCAGAATCATCTCCACATCGGGCAGGCTGGCGGTTACGCGGTCATGCCAGAGCGGGGCGCATTCGCGCCGGGGCGGCAGGTCTGATCCCTTCGCATCAAGGCCGGGAAAGCAGAAACCCATGGGCGTGATCGCAAACAGGCGCGGATCATAGAACTCCGCCTCGCTGACCCCCATCCAGTCCCGCAGCCGGTCACCCGACGGATCAGTGAAGGGACGCCCCGATGCTTGCACGCGGGTGCCGGGTGCCTGACCGATAATGCGGATGCGGGCCGATGCGCTGCCCTGCAGGACCGGGCGGCAGGGATGGCCAAGCGCTGGCTGGCACACCCGGCAGGCGCGGATGTCTGTGGCCAGCGTATTAAAATCGTCAGCCATCGGCCTCGGGCGGCGCGTCCGACGCGACGGGCAGGGACAGGCGGTAGACACCCTTGAAGTCGTCCGGGTCCACCGGCTTGCCTTTGCGCAGGATGGAAATCTCGCCCTTGCGGGCCATGCCGACGGCCACGCCGCGCACTTCGCGCATGCGCTTTTGCCACTCCTCCGGCCAGACGGCGCGGGCCGCTTCTGACGGGCAGATCGATTTACCGGCACCGCGTTGCTCGACGAGGGCGAGAATCGCGCTTTCTATCGTTTGCTTGTTCATGGACTGGAGATAGCGCCGATCATGCGCCGTGACCACCGCCCCTACTGGATGCACCGCGCGTGGGAGGCGTATGAGAACGCCTGGGTCTCCCATTTCGTCAAAGCCCATTTTGAGGCCCTTGGCCCGGACCCCAAAATCGTGCGCCCCTGGAATATGGAAGTGTTCGGGCCGAACATCCGGGTAGGGCGGGCGTTGCATGTGGTCACCCGTAGCGATCAGCCGGTCAGCTTCACCGTCTGGTCGCCCGGCGATGTGCCCGGCTCCATCACGATTGGCGATTGCTGCTTTTTCGCGGGCGGGGTGCGCCTGCTGGCGGGCGGGTCGATCACCATCGGCGATGGCGCGCTGATCGCGAAATCCGTCACCATTACCGATTCTGACTGGCACGGGCTGTATGACCGCATCGATCCGCGCCCCGAAAGCAAGCCCGTCACCATTGGCCGCAATGTCTGGATTGGTGACGGCGCCTTTGTCGGCAAGGGCATCAGTATCGGTGATAATGCGGTCATCGGCGCGCGCAGCGTCGTGACCCGCGATGTGCCTGCCAACACGGTCGTTGCGGGCAATCCGGCAAGGCCGGTCAAAGAGCTCGACCCTGACGGTCCCTACAAGACCCGCATGGATTTGCTCGGCGATCCCAAGGGGCTGAACGCCTTCATGGAGAATGCCTATCGCGACGCGCTCAAAGGCAATTCCACCCTTGGCTGGCTACGCAGCAGGCTGTGGCCGAAGGCGGGTGATTAGGGCGACTAGCCTCTCTTGGCCCGGCATGAAACGCCACCAGCCCATCGCCGCATAGATCAGAATGGTCCCGCCAATCCAGCCGCCCGCAAAGATGGCAACGATCAGCAGCCAGTCGATAGGCCCGCCTGCATCGGTAAAGCCGGACTTGGTGACATGGGCCATCAGTACCAGGGCAGCGGCCCCGGCGAGCAGGGCAAACGCCTGGGACCGCACGAGGCGCCCACTGGACAGGCCGCGTTCGCGCACGATGATCCAGCCAAAACCTGTCAGCCCGCAGAGCGCCAGCGCGCCGAGAATCCAGAACCAGATTCCCATCATTTCCAGCAGCACGGCCAGCATCACGCCGGGATCAAGTTCCTGCACCGCGCGTCCTCCTTACGCTTCGCCGCGCAGCATCGACACATAGGTCGGCTTCAGCGCGATCGTCTTCATCACCCAGGAAATCCAGAGCTCTTCCAGCGGTGCAATCACGCCGGGGAAGGAAGGGGTTAGATTGTCCTGATAATCGAACTCCACCAGCATGGCCCGGCCCAGCCGGGTGATGAGCGGGCAGGAGGTGTAGCCGTCATAGCGGCTGTCGCTTTGTGTGCCGGCCAGTTCTGCGGCCAGATGATCGATGGCTACCGGCACCTGCCATTTCACGCTGGCGGCTGTCTTGCCCTTGGGTACACCGGTCGCATCACCGACGACGAAGACGTTGGGGAAGCGGACATGGCGCAGAGTGTACCGGTCCACCTCCGCCCAGCCATCGAAGGCATAGGGGCCGCTCGTCCAGGCAAGCGGGCTGTTGCGCAGAGCAGCGGCCGCGCGCATGGGCGGGATCACATTGATGAAGTCGTAAGCGCGCTCCACCTCGCCGCCGGGCGTATCGAAGACGGCCCGGCGCGCGCCTGGATCAATCGATTTGAGGACGTGGCCGTAAAGCGTGTCGACGGCGCGGTCCTGATAGAGCATGCGCACCTTCTCAGAGACAATCGGCACGCTGAAGAGCACGTTGTTATGAGCGGCGTACGTTAGCGCAGACCGGCTGCGTGTGCCGCGCCGCCGCAATATGTCGTCCACGATGAAGGTGTATTTCAGCGGCGCGCCCGCGCATTTCATTTCCGTGGCTGGGCGCAGGAAGAGCGCCTCCCCGCCGGTTTCGGCAAACCGGTCAAGCGACCGCCAGGTGGCTTCAGCGGCCTCCGGGCTGTGATAGACGCTGCCCAGACCGTTTTGCCCGATAAGGCTGGTATCCATGCCCTCGATGGCACCGTAATCGAGGTCGATGCCCACGGCCGCGAATAGGTAATCATAGCGCACACGCTGGCCCGTGCTGGTCACCACCGTGTTGGCGTCAGGATCAAACTCGGCCACGCCTGCCTCGATCCAGTTCACGTCACGTGGCAGATAGGAGGCGGTCCGGCTGACCGAATAGCGCGCCGGTTGCAGGCCCGCCGCGATCAGGGTGAAGCCGGGCTGATAAAGATGGCGTACGCGCGGATCGATAATGGTGATACGTGCGCCGTCCAGCCGCTGCGCGAGGCGGGAGGCTGCGGTCAGCCCTGCGGCACCTGCGCCTGCGATGACGATATGTGCGCTGGTCTGAACCCGCTCTGGCGCAGGTGCGCAGGCTGATACCAGGCCACCTGCGGCCAGTCCTGCCGCGCCCATCTGGAGAAACGTCCGGCGGCCGATCTGAAACCCGGCGCCTGGGGAGAATGTGGGGCGCGATGGCCCTTCATTGCGCATGGCGATTCCCTTGGTCCAACCCTTTAAGCCCCACACTATGTGTGGTCTTTAAAGTTACCAAGGCGTTTCACATGGTGCGCGATCCGGTCCGGATAGTGTGGCGCCTAGAGTCCAAACAATCCGCCCGGCAGGGCGCCGATCACGGCGCCGGTCATTAGCGTTGCCAGCGTGCCAGAGATCAGTGCGCGCGGGGCCAGCGAGAGAATGTCTGCCCGGCGTGAGGGCGCGACCGCAATGAGGCCGCCGATCAGGATGCCGACGGACGAGAAATTGGCAAAGCCGCACACCGCATAGGTCATGATGAGGCGCGAGCGCGCGGACAGCTCATCGCCAGTGTTGGACAGCGCGTCATAGGCGAAAATCTCGTTCAGCGCGGTTTTCAGCCCCATGATGGAGCCTGCGGTTTGCGCTTCTGCCCACGGAATGCCGGCGAGCCATACCAGAGGCGCAAAGAACCAGCCGAGCACCCGCTCCACCGACATCGGCGCGCCATTGATCTCGCCAGCCGTCGCCAGCGAGAAATTGATCAGCGCCACGATAGCGGTGAACACCAGCAGCATGGCGATGATGTTCACAAACAGGCGCACACCGTCCGACACGCCGGTCGTCAGCGCATCCATCGAGGAATGGTAGAGATTGACCGGCACCTTCTCCTTGCTGGCCTGCTCCTCTGTTTCGTCCTGCGGGTGCATGAGGCGGGCGAGCAGCACCGCGGCCGGTACCGAGATCAGCGAGGCGGTGAGGATGTGGCCGGCGGCATCCGCGACCACGCCCGTCAGCTGGCTGACATAGATCGCCATCACCGAGCCTGCGACCGTGGAGAAGCCCACCGTCATGATGAGGAACAGGTCAGACCGGCTCATCGTGGGCAGGCGCGGGCGGATCAGTACCGGGCTTTCGGTCATGCCAAGAAAGATGTTCGCCGCTGCGCCAAGGCTCGCCGCGCCGGAGAGATTGAGGATACGCCGGAACAGGAGCGCAAAACCGCGCACGGCAAATTCCAGCACCCGCCAGCGCCAGAGCAGCGCCGAGATCGCCGACAGCACGATCACCATGGGCAGAGCCTGAAACGCGAAGATAAAGGTGGAGGCGTTGGCATCCGGGTTGATGAGGAAGGGAGCTTCTCCACCGCCGACATAGCCGAAGACGAAGCTCGTCCCCATGGTGGTCGCGGCCTGCAGCACCTCCACCACGCCGGTCAGCGAGGCAAGGAAGGCGCGCGTGGGCGCAAAGCTGTAGAGGGCAAAGGCGATGGCAAACTGCACGATCACCGCGCCCAGGATCAGCACCCAGGGGGGCATTTTGCGCGGACCCAGCGCCCAGGCGATGGCGACAAAGGCGAACACGCCCAGAAGGCTGCGCAGCTGCAGGCCTATATCTTCCATGAATGTCCCCCGGACGGCAGGCGTGATGCGAGAAAGCGCGGGTGCTAGCCCGCCAAGTGTTAACGCACAATAGGCAGGGTGCAGACAAAGGGGAAGCGCTTGCAGGCTAGTGGGTGCAGGCCTTATGTGAAGGCCATGAACGCACCCGTCTGGTCACCCTGCATCAAGGTCTGTTTCGTCGATCCGCGCGAAGGGATTTGCGTCGGCTGTTTCCGCACCATGGAAGAGCTCGGCCGCTGGACGAAAATGAGCGAGGCCGAGCGCGAGGCGGTTAAACCCGCGCTGGATGAACGCCGTAGCGCCTATGAGACGAAGGTGAGGTAGCCACACCTCTTTTAGTTCCGCAACGCATCCGCGTTGCGATATTCCGCGAAAAGTCGCGGGCGCGCGTTCGCGCTTGCGGCGCTGCGCGCCGGGACAGCGGCATCCCTGAGCGCCTCCCACATCGTCATTCTGGAAACGCCGAAGGCGTTATCCGGAACCCAGCTTTTTATCTCTGGGTCCCCCGTCGGGGCGGGGGACCCCGGTGGACAGGTCAATGGCCATTCGGGCCGCATCAGCGGCCCGCTAGCGCGACCGCGCGCTCGAGCCAATGCGAGGAGCGACGCACGGATGTGCGGAGCATAAAAAAAGATCAAAACCCCTCCACCACACCGGCAATCCACTCCGCGCAAGCCGCCGGGTTCTCCATCGGGGCGAGGTGGGAATGGCCGGGCAGGGGGGTGATCACGGCGCCAGCGCGCTTCAGCCCGGCCTCATCGCGCACGGTGGAGGCCTTTTCGGCCTTGAGCACCGTGATAGGGGCACCGGCCCTGCGGGCGGCCCGGACAGGATCATGGCGGTGGGAGGCATAGTTGGCCGCTTCCCAGTGCGGATCGCAGGCGAGCGCAAATCCGCCTTCAACGGGTTTCAGTCCGCCAGCCAGATAGTCGTCCAGCACGCCCGTCGCCCAGTAGGAGAAGGGCGGGCGGCTGGCATAGCGGGCCTTCACTGCTTGCACCTCGGGCCAGAAATTGCCCCGCCGCAGCGCACCCTGCACCAGCGGGAAGCGCCGCCATGTGAGGTGCCAGAGCGGAGTGTGATTGAAGGCGTAGAAGCCGCCGGGCAGGATCACCGGATCGATAAGGGCGAGCCCCAGCGGCTTGGTCTCAAGCTTTTCCGCCGTCAGCAGGGCGATCACCCCGCCCATGGAGTGGCCGGCCAGCACGAAGGGGCGGTCATCCAGCTGATCCAGCATGGCCTTCATATCGCGGGTATAGACATACCAGTCACGATGGCGGGCCGGGTCAGCGGGCAGGGTGGTGGCACCATGGCCACGAAGGTCCGGCGCGATGATCTCGTAGTGGTCTGCCAGCCTCTCCAGCAGCTTCTTCCCCGAGAGTGCGTTGAAGCCATTGCCGTGCAGGAAGATGAGCCGTGTCGCGCCGGGCTTTGGCCAGACGAGAGCGCTTATCTCGCCATCGGGCAAGGTGAAGCGGCGTGTTTCGGGTCTCAGATCAGACAAACCGGCTGGCCTCCTGCGGTGTTGCACTTGCGAAGATGCGCCTGTTTGCCTGCCGATCAAGAGCGCGGCGCACCGCTAGCGCGCATCGCGCTCTATATCGCAGACCAGTGCGGCAAGGGTGCTGTCCGTTTTCAGCAATCGCCCGTCCAGCATGGCCGCGGGCACTGCGCCCAGCGTGGCATTGGTCACGATGATTGCTTCAGCCGAGGCGAATGATTCCTGGCGGAAATGGTCTTCCTCCACGTGCAGTCCGCGCCGGGCAAAACCATCAAGGATGGCCGCCCGCGTTGTGCCGTTAAGGGCGCCGGTGTCCAGCGAAGGCGTGTAGATTGTCCGGCCCGTGACCCAGAACAGATTGGCACTGTCGGCGCAGGCGATACGCCCTTCCGGTGACAGCATCACGGCCATGTCGCCGCCGCGCGCCTTTGCCATCCGCCGGGCAAGGATATTGTCGCCATAGCCGATCATCTTGTAATGCGCAGCCAGGGTGAGCGGTGCGCGGCGCGGCGCGTCGAGCGTTATCAGGCGCAAACCATCAGGCCGCGGCGGCAACGCGCTGGCCGTTATCGCGACAGTCGGTGCCGCCTCATCCGCCTCCAGCCCGCGCCCGCCTTCACCCCGCGTGACGGTCAGGCGGATGGTGGCGGCGTCCAGCGCGTTGCGCCGGGCGAGATCCGCGGCGATGCCGGGTATGTCCAGCCCGGCATCAAATGGAATATCCAGCGCCGCAAGGCCTTCGGTCAGCCGGGCCAGATGCCGGTCCCAGCGGCGCAAGCTGCCCGCTTCAAGGCGCATGGTCTCAAACAGGCCGTCGCCCAGCAGAAATCCCCGGTCGGCAATGCCGATGCGGGCCTGCCCGGCCTCCATAATGGTGCCGTTCAGCCAGATCATAGGTGCCCCGCCCTTTCGATGGCCTGTTTCAGCATCGCGATCTTGGCATGCGTCTCGGCAAGCTCCGCCTCAGGCTGGCTGTCGATCGTGATGGCACCGCCGGAGCGCGCCTCGACAGTCCATTCATCGCCGTGCGCCACAAATCCTGCGGTACGGATCATAACATTGAACATTGCGCTGCCATCAGGGGACATCAGACCGGCTGCGCCGCAATAGGGCCCTCTCGCCTCTCTTTCAAGCTCGGCAATGATCTCCATCGCCCGCACCTTGGGCGCGCCGGTGATGGAGCCGGGCGGGAAGCTGGCAGCAAGCAGATCGAAAACGTCCTTGCCGGGCGCCATTTGGCCTGTCACCGCCGAGACCAGATGGTGGACATTGGCAAAGCTCTCCACCGCGAACAGTTCCGGCACGGTCACACTGCCGGCGACGCACACGCGCGACAGGTCATTGCGCATGAGATCGACAATCATCAGGTTTTCCGCCCGGTCCTTGAGCGATGCTGCGAGTTCGGCGGCCAGTGCCGCATCGCTTTCCCGATTGCTCCCGCGTGGCCGGGTGCCCTTGATCGGGCGTGTTTCGACCTGCCCATCGCTGCTCAGTGACCAGAAGCGTTCGGGCGAGTTGGAAATCACCACCCGCTCCTCATCAAGGCGCACATAGACGGCAAATGGCGCCGGGCTGGTAGCGGCAAGTGCTTTCAGGACGGCCAGCGGCGCTTGCGCGCCTTTGATCCGGGCGGCGAAGCGGTGGGACAGATTGACCTGGAAGACATCGCCTGCACGGACATAGCCAAGTGCCGCGTTCGCAGCGTCCAGATAGTGCTCCTCGCGCCATACCGGCTGCAGAGGTGCCACTAGCTGCGCGCGGGCGGGTGTTGCGGGCGCAGAGATGAGAGCCGCATGCAGGCGCGCGGCTGCGACAGGTTCACCCCTTACGGCCGCGCTGCCTGCCTGATGGTCAAAGACGGCCACGGCTTCATATACGCCCATCGCCATTACCGGCCATGGGGTCAGCGGAGCGGGCGGTGAGGGCAGCGCCTCGAACCGGGCCGCGAGATCGTAGTTCAGAAGGCCGCCAATCCAAGCATCCGGATAGCGTAGACGGGCCGCCTTTAAAGGCTGCAGCGGATCGCCCTGAGCCGGAGATCGCATCATGTCTGCTGCAAAGGCTGTCAGATAGCTGAAGCGCCCGCGCGGCGTCCCGTCTCCGCCTGAAAGCAGCAGAGCGCCGGGCTGATCGGCGATGGCCGCAAGATAGTCCGCTGGCGCCCGCCAGGCGAGCGGCAGGTCTGGCCCTGATGAGGCGGCCGGTTCAGCCATGATGCATTATCCGGTGAGGGTCTCGCGCAGGCGTTCGATGACAGCGTCTTCCAGCCCCAGCGCATCGCGCAGATACGCGCGCTGATCGCCGATCGCCTCCATCGCGGCGTCGTAATAGACCGGGTCCACACCCAGGAAGGCGCGCAGCTCCTCATGGCCGGTTTTCTTGCCGAGTGTCTCTTCCAGCCGCTTGCCGACAGCCGGTACCAGGCGGTCGAAATCAACAGCCGTGTTGGTCATCAGATAGTCTTCGCGTACCATTTCCTCATCGACGCCCAGAGCGGTCAGCAACAAGGCGCAGAACAGGCCGGTGCGGTCCTTGCCGGCGGCACAATGCACGATGAAGCCGTCTTCGGGCTTGCTATCGGCGAGCTGGCGCAGCCCGTTGGCGAAGACCCACTGATTGCCCGGATCGAAGGGCAGGCGGCGATAGGTCTGTGTCATGAAGCCGCGAATGGAGTCCAGCGACATGTCGCTTTCACGCAGGAAGACCAGGTGAGGCGGCTCGGACGAGCCGGCATGGTCGCTGGCGAGAACGGTCACGCCCTCACGCTGCGGCCAGTGTGACGGTTCGGCCTCGCGTTCGCGCGGGCGGCGCAGATCCGCCACGACACGAACGGACAAGCCATCCATGGTTTCGATATCGGACGGCGTGGCCCGGGAAAACTGGCCAGACCTGTAAAGCCCGTCACGCACCTTGCCGCCTGTTGCAAGGTCGTACGCACCGAACTTCCGGAAATTATGGACGCCCTCAAGGCGCAGGACACGATCGCTCATGCACCTGACCTAGCCTGCCCGCCTGCGGCCAGCAAGGCTTGCGCACGTCCGGGCAGGGAAATTTAACCTGTGCAATCTATCAGATCGTCAAAACATATAAGAATGCACCATTAGGTGGGGTTGTCCGATGCGCGTGTTCACTTGCCTGTTTACAGAGCATAACCTGTGGTTTGTGCTGCTGGCGGCCGTGATGTGCGTTATTGGCGCTACGGTTACGATCCGTCTTTACAGGCAGGTTGTCCGTGCTGAAGGAATGGCTCGCGTCGGCTGGGCATTTCTCGCCGCCATCTGCGCCGGGTCTGCCATCTGGACGACTCACTTCATCGCCATGCTGGGCTATCAACCGGGTACGGCGGTGACGCTGGATGCCTGGCTGACGATTGCGTCCGGCCTTATCGCCATTGGCGGCTCCGGCCTTGCCTTTCTCCTGGCCACCAGTCGCGCGCTGAAGTTTGCGCCGCTATTTGGCGGCGCTCTGCTGGGCCTCACGATAAGCGCGATGCATTTCATCGGCATGTTCGCCTACCGGGTCGACGGCATCGTCACCTGGGATGCGGGCTATATCGCAGCTGCGATCGCGATGGCGGTTGCTTTCGCCGCAGCGGCGCTGCACCTGACGGTGCGCTGGCAGGGTGGCTGGCGCTGCATGGTGCCATCGCTCACTCTGGTGGCCGGGATTGTGCTTTTGCACTTTACCGGCATGGCAGCCTTCATGGTCGAGCCGATTGCCGGATACCAGCCCGGTGCCAACTCTGCGGCCTTCACGGTCATGGCCGTGGCGGTGGCGATTGCCGGCGTTCTGATCCTGGGGACCGGGCTTGCGACCTTCTATATCGAAAAGCGCATGCGCGAGGCTTCTGATGCGCAACTGCGCCATATGGCCCTTCATGATCCGCTCACCGGCCTTCCCAACCGGACGAGCTTTTCCACGCGCCTGGATGCGCGTCTGGCCGGCCAGCATTCGGGCAGCACGGCGGTCGCGGCGATAGATCTGAACCGCTTCAAGGACATCAATGACAGCTGGGGCCATGCCGCTGGCGATCATGTATTGTGTGAACTCGCCGAGCGCCTGCGCAAGTTTGACGGCGCGCGCCATTTCGCTGCCCGTCTGGGCGGAGACGAGTTCTGTGTCATCCTGAAAACGGCGGACGAGACCGAGCTGCAAAAGCTCGTCCAGCAGCTCGAAGCGCTTCTGTGTGAGCCCATTGCTTACGGGACGCTGGAAGCCAGTCCGGGCGGAAGTATTGGCGTGGCCGTTTACCCGCGCGATGGCGAAGACCGCGACACGCTGGTGCGCAATGCGGACCTGGCCATGTACCGGGCGAAATCGGATCCGCTGGTCAATGTGTGCTTCTACAACTCGGAGCTCGGTGAGATCGTTCGCGAACGCCGCCAGCTCGCCAATGATCTGCGCCACGCCATCGATAATGACGAGCTGGCCCTGCACTATCAGGTCCAGACCGCTATCGGTACGGGTGAGGTGCGCGGCTATGAAGCCCTGCTGCGCTGGACACACCCGGAGAAAGGCTCGATCTCGCCGGCGGACTTCATTCCGCTGGCTGAAGCCAATGGTCTGATCCTGCCTCTGGGTGACTGGGTGCTGCGCAAGGCGTGTGTGGACGCTGCCTCATGGCCGCATCCGCACAAGGTGGCGGTGAATCTCTCAGCCATCCAGCTGACCCATATCGGCCTGCCCCAGCAGATACATCAGGTGCTGATCGAGACTGGCCTGCCGCCGGCGCGCCTGGAGATCGAGCTGACCGAAACGGCGCTCATCAAGGACAAGGCCCAGTCGCTGCACATCATGCGGCAGATCAAGGCATTGGGCGTGTCGATTGCGCTGGATGATTTTGGCACCGGCTATTCCTCGCTCGACACGCTGCGCACCTTCCCGTTCGACAAGATCAAGCTGGATAAATCCTTCACTGACGAGCTGAAGACCGACCAGCGCTCGCTGGCTGTTGTGCGCGCCGTGCTGGTGCTGGCCAAGAGCCTCTCCATTCCGGTGCTGGCCGAAGGCATCGAGACACAGGAGCAGCTGGACCTTCTGCATCTGGAGAGCTGCGATGAGGGGCAGGGCTTCCTGCTCGGCCGCCCGGCGCCTATCGCAATCGTTGCCCAGCTCGGCACGCGTATCCGCATTAGCGGTGCGAACGCCATAGCGCCGTTTCCGGCAAAGCCTGCAAAGCGCGCCTAGCGCTTCGGCGGCGTCCAGTCCTTCGGCTCGGGCTTCGATTTGCGCAGCCTGAGCGCCAGCCCGATGCCAACACCGGCCCCGACCGCTACCGCCAGGTCGACGAAGACGGTCAATAGCAGTGTGAGCACCAGCAGGGCCAGATCGGCCCGTGGCAGCTTCGCATACTCGCGCCATTTGTGTGGCTCGCTCATGTTCCACGCGGTCAGTATGAGCAGGGCGGCCAGTGCCGGCAAAACCAGATAACCGGCAAGGCCAGAGGCAAACAGCAGGATCAGCAACAGGGCCAGCGCGTGGACGATGCCTGCTACGGGTGTGCGTCCACCCGCCTTGATGTTGGTCGCAGTGCGCGCGATGGCACCTGTGACCGGCATGCCGCCAAACAGGGCCGAAGCCAGATTGGCCGTGCCCTGCGCCGCCACCTCCGCGTTGGGCCGGTGGCGTGTCTCGATCATCTTGTCGGCAACGAGCGCCGAGAGAAGCGACTCCACCGCGGCGAGAAACGCGATGATGAGGGCCGATGGCAGGAGGGCAAGCAGGCGCTCCACCGAGACATCCGGCACCGAAGGCGCTGGAAAACCGCCGGGCAATTCGCCAAAGCGAGCGGCAATCGTGTCCACGGGCAGGCCGAAGCTGACAACCAGCACCGAGGCGGCGGCCATCACCAGCAAGAGGCCGGGAAAGCGCGGGAACATCCAGCGCAGCAAGGCGATGACAGCCAGGCTGCTGGCGGCGATGCCTGCCGCCCAGGGATTAAAGCTGCCGCGCGCGCTCCAGAGCGCAGCGAGCTTTTCCACAAACTCGGCTGGCACCATGGCGAGCTCCAGCCCGAAGAAGTCCTTTAGCTGGCTGGTGGCAATGATAATGGCGATGCCGATGGTGAAGCCGTTGATGACGGCCTCAGGCACGTAGGCAATGAGATTGCCGACCCGCAACCATCCAGCGGCCAGAAGGATAAGGCCTGCCATCAGCGTTGCCAGAACCAGCCCGTCATAGCCGTGCTGCGCGATAATGCCGAACACCACGACGATAAACGCGCCGGTCGGTCCGCCGATCTGGACCCGGCTGCCGCCCAGCAGCGAGACGAAAAACCCGCCTACAATCGCGGTGACAAGCCCCTTGGCCGGGTCCGCACCCGACGCAATCGCAATGGCAAGGCTGAGCGGCAGCGCAATGAGCGCAACCGTTAACCCGGCCATCACATCGGCGGAAAACTGTTTCCAGCTATAGTCCCGCAGCGTCGTCAGTATCTTGGGCTGCATGACATCGTGCCTACCGGAGCTGTCCCCGTTCGCTGTTACCGGAACGGCGGCTCGTCAAAACTTCTGAGCTTGCGTGAGTGCAGGGCTTCGGAGCCCGCCTCTTTCAGGATGTGAACCGTCTCGATGCCCGCTAGCAGGTGTTCTGAGACGGACTTGTTGTAGAAGCGGTTAGCGGCGCCCGGCAGTTTCAGCTCGCCATGCAGCGGCTTGTCCGAGACGCATAGCAGCGTTCCGTAGGGCACGCGCAGGCGGAAGCCGTTGGCGGCAATCGTGGCGCTTTCCATGTCAACAGCGATGGAGCGTGACTGGTTGATGCGCCGGGCTTCCTGCAGATAGCGCAGCTCCCAGTTCCGGTCGGCATGGGTAACGACCGTGCCGGTGCGCAGGCGGCGTTTGAGCGCCTCGCCCTTGTCGCCGCTGACACGCTTGACCGCGTCCTGCAGGGCGATCTGGATCTCCGCAATCGGGGGGATCGGAATTTCTACCGGCAGGTCGCGGTCCAGCACCGCGTCATAGCGCAGATAGGCGTGGGCCAGCACATAGTCGCCCAAGCGCTGGGAGTGGCGAAGCCCGCCGCAATGGCCGATCATCAGCCAGCATTCAGGCCGCAGCACGGCCAGATGGTCGGTAATGTTCTTCGCGTTGGACGGGCCGACGCCGATATTGACCAGCGTGATACCGCGCCGTCCGGGGGCCTTCAGATGATAGGCCGGCATCTGGAAGCGCCGCCAGGGCGCACTTTCCACCACGCCCAGCGGATCATCCGTGTTGGCATCGACATGGACAAATCCCGCCGCAGACAGGGATTCGTACTCGTTATCGCCTTTGAGCTGCTCGGCGGCCCAGGCCACAAACGCATCGACATAGCGGTGATAGTTGGTGAACAGGATGAAGTCCTGAACATCCTCGAACGGTGTGCCGGTATAGTGCTTGATGCGCTGGAGCGAGTAATCGGTGCGGGCGCCATCAAACAGGGATAGCGGGCGCGGCGTGCCCGGGATGGAGGGCCGCTCGCCATTGGGCAGGGCATCATCAATGCGCGACAGGTCGGCATAGGGAAAATGGCGCACCAGTTCGGCTGGTGCCGCGCCGTCCATGTCCAGGTCCTCGGCGCCGTCCAGCACGTAGGAGAACGGAATTTCCTGGGTGGAAATCCCGGTTTCCACCAGCACATCATACTCGCCCTGAAGCAGGCCGATCTGCGTTGTAAGGTAATCGCGAAACAGTTCGGGGTGCGTAATCGTCTGGGTGTAGACACCGCTTTCAGAAAACTTGCCGAAGGCCCGGCTCAAGGGGGGCACAGGTCCGTCCGGCCTGTAGGTAATGCGAAGCTCGGGATAGGCAAATAGCCCGCAAGCCCGGTCTGCGCCGCCCGGCGGCAGCCCGCCATCCAGATAGGTTTTCAGCGCTGCGCGCAGGGAGGCGACCGAGCGGGCATAAAGCGCGCTCAGCCGGTCGACGGCCTCTGCTGCGGTGGTGGCAGGCTCGAATGTGTCGGCAACGGCTTCTGGCCGGACGGGGCTGGCAGGCAGCAAGGTGTGGCCTGCCTTCCTATTCTTCGCGCTTGGTGAAGGTCACGGTGAATACCGGCTCGCCGCCAAACTCGTCGCTGGTCGAGCCGTCATCATTGATGCGCTGGAACACGGTCGGCTCGATACGGCCTTCCATGCGGTAGCCGCGCTCGGACATCCGCCCGCGATGAAACTCCAGCGCCGCAGCGGAAAAGGTCGACGCGATAAAGGTGATGCGATGTGGCGCGTTGGACATGCCGGGCTTCCTTCCGTGTGGCAAATGGAGTCGTTCCTCCCTCGATAGCCTGTCACATCGCGAAGGCCAAGCCGGGAGGTGGGAAAGCTGGTTGCACCCGCGAAACTACTCCAGCTCGCAGCGCCCGTCTGTCAGGGCGGACACCACGGCCGGATCGCCCGCCGTGTCGGCAGGTTCGAGGTCGAGAATGCACGCGATCAGCAGATAGACATTGATGTTCTCAAACAGGCCCGGACGCGTGCCTTCGGGGAAGGCCGGACCGGCGGCAACAAAGCCTGCGTGCATGAGCGGGTCGATACTGTCGTGCCCGTGTACGCCCATAGAGCGCCACGGACTGCCCAGCGGCAGATCGCGTGCGCTCATCGTCCAGCCCGGATCGGCCAGCACAAACAGGTCCGGGCCGCGCGTGGGATGGTCGAAACGGAAATGGTCCGGCATCTCGCCGCGCTTCCACGCCCGCATGTGCGGGTGTGCGCCCTGAAGGGCCTGATGGGCGGCATCAATCGCGTCCGGCTCACCATAGACGTTCAGGAAGGGGCGGAAGCCATTGCCACCGCGTCCTTCGATTTCGGGGATATAGACCGTATCGAGATCGATCCACTGATCAAAATGGATCACCTGGTCTTCCGGGTTGGTGGCCATGCCGTGGTCGGACACGATGATGATATTGGTGCGTTCCAGAAGGCCGCGCGCTTCCAGCCCGGCCACCAGATTGCCGATATGGCGATCGACAGTCGCAACCGCCTCGCCAACTTCGGGCGTGTTGGCGCCGGTACGGTGCCCGATCGTGTCGACAAGGTCGAAATAGACGGCGGCAAAGCGCGGGCGCTCCTCTTGCGGCCCGTCGAACCAGGCCAGCACCTCTTCCACGCGTTCTTCGTAGGGCTTGTTGTGCTCGTAGGGCGTCCAGCGGGTCGGGCGGTCTCCGGCAAATTCAACCTCACTGCCCAGCCAGAACATGATCGAGGTGGGCAGGCCCTGACGCTCTGCCGTGATCCAGATCGGCTCGCCCGCCCACCAGCGGCTGTCCTGCGCGCTCATAGGGTTGACGAAGCCTTCGTTCAGCTCCCGGTCGAACGGCGCATTGTTGATCATGCCGTGATCTTCCGGGTAGAGCCCGGTCGCGATGGAGTAGAAATTGGTGAAGGTGACGCTCGGCATCACTGGAATCATGCCTTCAGGCCGGATACCGCGATTGGCGAGCGCCTGCATGTTCGGCGCCTCGAACAGGTCCAGCGCATCAGCCGTCAGCCCGTCCACGCCGATCATCAGCACAATCGGTTCGTCTGAGGGCGCGGACGCGGCCTCGCGAAGCGGGTCTGTGCTGGCGCATGCGGTCAGCCCGGCGAAGGTGGCAAGGATGAGCAGGTTGCGGAACGGCGTCATCATGTTTTTCCCTCTTGCAGGCCGGAAATGGTACCCGGCTGGTAGCGCGGCCGCGTGTCACTGGCATGACACCGTGTGAAGTGCAAATACCTCTGCCCGTTGCGCAGCGCAGCATAAGCGGTAAAGGAAGGGGTTTGTGTCCGCGTCGTGCGGACGGTCGAACCAAGGCAGAGCCCATGACGGCGCGTTCCCTAATCGTGATGAAGTTTGGCGGCACCTCTGTGGCCCGCCCGAAAAACTGGGAAATCATTGCGCGTCTGGCCCGAAAACGCCTGGCCGATGGCGAGCGCGTACTGATCGTGCATTCGGCCCTCTCGGGCATTTCCAACCTGCTCGAAGCGCTCCCCGGTCTGGCGCTGGCAGGCGAGGGCGAAGCGGCAGCTGCGGCGATCCGCCAGCGTCATCTCGATTTTGCTCAGGAGGCAGGACTGGACGGCGCGGCGATACTGGCCCCGTGGTTCACCCGTCTTGACGCGCTGACCGCCGGCATGGCGCTGGTGGGCGAAGCGAGCGCGCGCGTGCGCGCCGAGACAATGGCGCTCGGTGAACTCATGGCGTCCGCGCTTGGCCTTGCGCTCTTGAAGAAGCTGGGCGTTGCGGCTGAAGGCCTTGATGCGCGCGACGTGCTGACCGGCACCAACACGCACGACGAGACGCGCAGCTGGCTCGACAATGCGGTAAGCGAGGAGCGCGACGATACGCTGATTGCCCGTCTTGCGCCCCATGACGTGATCCTGACCCAAGGCTTTATCGCGTCGCGCGCCGGGGGCGGCACGGTGCTGCTGGGCCGGGGCGGATCGGATACGTCTGCGGCCTATTTCGCGGCGCGGGCCGGTGCGGCGCGCGTGGAAATCTGGACCGATGTGCCGGGCCTCTTCAGTGCTGATCCGCGTCTGACAGACGGGGCTCGCATGCTGACCGCACTGAGCTACGAGGAAGCGCAGGAAATCGCCACGATGGGCGGCAAGGTGCTCCATCCGCGCTCGGTCGGCCCGGCCCGGCGCGCGGGCATTCCCATGCTGGTGAAGGACACGTTCCGCCCGGACCTGCCCGGCACGCGTATCACTGGCGAGCCCGGCGATGACGCGCCGCGCCTGAAGGCCGTGTCAGTGAAAACGGGTGTGCGTCTGGTGGTGATGGAAGGTTCCGGCATGTGGCGCCAGGCCGGTTTCCTCGCCGACATTTTTGCCGCCTTCAAGCATTGCGGGATTTCCGTCGATCAGGTCTCGACCTCCGAGACCAATGTCACCGTCTCGCTGGACCCTGATCCCGGTCTCGATGCGGCGCGCCTCGACATGCTGCGCGCAGCGCTGGCACCCTTGTGCCGGGTACGCATTGAGGAGGGCAAGGCGGCTGTCTCAATGGTGGGCTATGGCATACGCCGCATCCTCCATCAGCTTGCGCCCGCCTTTGAGGCCTTCCAGCAAAAGCCCGTGCATCTGGTCAGCCAGGCCGCCAACGATCTTAATTTCACCGTGGTGGTGGACGAGGCCGATGGCGCGGCGCTGGCCAAGAGCCTGCATGAAAGCCTGATCGGGCAGATGCCGGAAGACCGCGTGTTCGGGCCGAGCTGGGCCGAGATCAGCGCCCCCGCCGGCAAAGCGGCCGGGGCTGCGCGTCCTGCACCGTGGTGGGAAACGCGCCGCGAGGATTTGCTGGCGCAGGCGCCGGATGCGGGTGGGCGGTATGTCTATGACCTGACCACCGTCGAGGCACGCGCGCGCGCTGTCGCGGGCCTTCAAAGCGTTGATGCGGCGTGGTTTGCCATGAAGGCCAACCCGCACGCCGATGTGTTGCGCACGGTGGAATCCTCCGGCATCGGGTTTGAGTGCGTGTCGATGGGCGAGGTGGCGCGCGTGCGCGAAACCCTGCCCGATCTGCCCGCCGCCCGCATCCTCTTCACGCCGAACTTTGCCCCGCGCAGCGAATACGAAGCCGCATTGGCGCTTGGCACGCATCTGACGATTGACGGGCTTCACCCGCTTCGCGAATGGCCGGACCTGTTTGCAGGCAAGGACATCATTCTGCGCGTCAATCCTGACCGTCCGCGCGGCCATCATGAGCATGTACGCACCGCGGGCCCGAAGGCGAAGTTCGGCATCCCGCTGGAACAGCTTGGCCATGCTGCAGAGCTGGCCAAAGCCGCAGGCGCCAATGTGAAGGGCCTGCACGCTCATGCCGGTTCGGGCATTACCGAAGCCGGGCACTGGCGCGAGATCGGCCGCATTCTGGGCGAGGCCGCATCCAGCATAGGCGGCGTCAGCATCATCAATGTCGGCGGCGGGCTGGGCGTGCCGGACAGTCCGGACGCGCCCATTCTCGACCTTGCCGAAGTGGATCGCGAGCTGGCGGGCGTGAAACGCGCGCTGGACGGCGTAGAGCTCTGGATGGAGCCGGGCCGCTATCTGGTGGCCGAGGCGGGTGTGCTGCTGGCCCGCGTCACGCAGGTGAAGATGAGCTTTGGCACCCGTTTTATCGGCATCAGCACGGGCATGAATTCGCTGATCCGCCCGGCGCTCTATGGTGCGCGCCATGAGATCGTGAATCTCACCCGGCTGGGCGAGGCCCCGGCGGGTCTTGCCTCCATAGTCGGCCCGATCTGCGAGAGCGCAGACCTTCTGGGCGCCGACCGGCTGATGCCGGAGACGCGAGAGGGCGATGTCATCCTGATCGCCGAGGCGGGCGCCTATGGCGCCGTGATGAGCTCGCGCTACAATCTGCGCGATCCGGCGGACGAGGCGGTGTTGTAGGCGTTCGCCTATATCCCGTTAAGTGCGATCAGGCCGGAGCCGCGAAGGCCGGTAATGACAAACTCTACCGCCAGCGCGGCCAGGATGATCCCCATGATGCGGATGGAGACGGTGCGCGCGCTGTGTGAGACCATCCGGTCAAGGAAGGGCGCGACCAGCAGGGCGGCCAGCAGCAGGCCGACCACGATCAGCACCACGGCTGCGAACATCCCCATCTTCACCGGGCTGGTGGAAGCCTGCTCGGAGAAAATGATCAGCGTGGTGATCGTGCCGGGGCCGACCGTCATCGGGATGGTGAAGGGGTAGATCGCCGGATTGTCGATATTTTCCTGCGAGGCGCGCTCGCGCTCTGTGCCGGCGCTGGAGGTGTGGCGCGCGCCGGAAATCATCGTCAGCGCGATGGTGAAGAGCAGTATGCCGCCAGCGATACGGAAGCTGTCGATGGCAATGCCAAAGAGGCCCAGCACGAACTTGCCGGCAATCGCAATGGCAAAGCAGGCGATTACCGTGGCAATCGCCGCCTGAATGGCCATTTTGCGTTGCGCCTGCGGGGTGTTTCCAGCCGTCAGGGACAGGAAGACCGGCATGGCGGCAAGCGGGTTTATCATCGCAAACAACGCAGCGATAAACCGGCTGAAGAATTCAAGTTCCATGGCCCTGGCGGCGTCCGTGACTGGGGTGTTCCAATGCGCCTGCCACTACGCGCTCACGCCGGTCCATGCAAGGACAGCCTCACCATCATCACCGCATTGCCGCTATGTGAAAAAGCGGGAGGCGGGGCTGCTGGCAGATTGCCGGGGCGGTCAGCCACGGCTATTCGGTAACGCCAAGCAACAAGGCTCAGCCCATGCAATCTGACCCGATCCGCCTGGAGGTGCGCGGCGCGACCGCCCACCTCATCCTCAACCGGCGAGACAAGCGCAATGCGCTCAATGGGGCGATGTGGGGCGCTATTCCGGTCCTGCTGGAACGGGCGCTGACCCATGACGGCGTGCGTCTCCTGGTGGTCAGCGGGTCGGGGGGCAGTTTCGCGGCCGGGGCGGACATCTCCGAGTTTGAAGAGGTTTACGCCACGCCGGAGCGGGCGGAAGCCTATTCGCGCAGCATTGCGGCGGCGCTGGACACTCTGGCCGCCTTTCCCCGTCCCACCCTTGCCATGATCGAGGGCGCCTGTGTGGGCGGCGGATGCGGTCTGGCACTTGCCTGTGACCTGCGGTTCGCCGCCGAAGGCTCGCGCTTTGGTATCACGCCGGGCAAGCTGGGCCTCGTCTATACGCTCAACGACACGGCACGCCTGATCCGCGCAGTCGGTGTGCCGGTGGCCAAGGATATTCTCTTCTCCGGGCGGCTTCTGGATGCCGGGGAGGCGCTCTCGACGGGGCTCATCAATCGTCTGGTGCCGGCAGATCGGCTAGCGGGCGAGGTAGAGGCCTATGCCAGCCTGCTCAAGGCCACATCGCCCAGCTCGGCAAGGATCACCAAACAGCTCATCGCACTCGTCGAAGCCGGTCAGGCTGAGGACGACGACGCGACGCGCGCCCTCTTTCTGGAGGCGTTCTCAAGCGCCGACTTTCAGGAGGGCTACCGGGCCTTTCTGGAAAAGCGCATGCCGGAGTTTGGCAAGGACTAGGCGAACACGGCTCCCTTTGCCTGTTGCATCGCAGCAGGAAAAGCGCTTCGCTTCGCCGGACAAAAGGGCGGGGTATACCCGCCAGCAAAAACCGCTCGGGCAATGCCGGAGCAAGAGCTGCAAATACAATCAGGGGAAGATGATCCATGAGCGATATCCGGTTTGACGGCCGCGTGGCCATAATCACGGGCGCAGGTGCCGGGCTTGGCCGCTCTCACGCGCTGGCGCTGGCCGCGCGCGGGGCAAAAGTCGTGGTCAATGATCTGGGCGGCGCCGTCGATGGCACGGGCGGCTCGATCAGCGCGGCGCAAGCCGTCGTCAACGAGATCGAGGCCAAGGGCGGCGAAGCCATCGCGCACGGTGCGAATGTCACCAAGGCCGATGAAGTCGCCGACATGGTCGACAGCACCATGAAGAAATGGGGCCGGGTCGACATCCTGGTGAACAATGCCGGCATTCTGCGTGACAAGAGCTTCGCCAAGATGAGCCTGGAGGATTTCCGGGCTGTCCTTGACGTCCATGTCATGGGCGCGGCGACCTGCACCAAGGCTGTCTGGGACATTATGCGCGAGGCCAATTATGGCCGCGTGGTGATGACCAGCTCATCCTCGGGCATTTATGGCAATTTCGGCCAGTCCAACTATGGCGCGGCGAAGATGGGCCTGGTCGGCTTCATGAATGTGCTGCATCTGGAAGGGGCGAAGAACAATATCCGCGTCAACGCGCTATCGCCCACCGCGCGCACCCGCATGACCGAGGGTCTGATCCCGGAAGAGGCGCTCAAGCTGATGACGGTGGAGAGCGTGACGGCGGGCCTTGTCTACCTTGTCAGCGAAGACGCGCCGAGCCGCACCGTGCTGTGCGCCGGCGCCGGCGGGTATGCCGCCACGCGCATCTACGAGACGGATGGCATCTTCCTGCCCCCGGCTGAACAGACACCGGAAAATGTCGCGAAGCATTTTGCGCAAATTCTCGATCCCAAGGGTCAGGAACCCTACGAGCAGGGTGGCCAGCAGACCATGAAATTCATCGCCAAGGCAGCTGAAGCGGCCGGCGTGAAGCTGGGCTAGAAGGCAGCCTGTTTCCTCCCCCGCCTGCGGGGGAGGTGTCAGCGCAGCTGACGGAGGGGGGAGCCTTTTTTCGACAATCCCCCCCCTCGCCCCTTTCAGGGGCACTCCCCCCGTAAACGGGGGGAGACTCCGTGGATCCCCCCTGATCGTTGTTTGTTCGGGGTTTCCACTTGACTGGACAGGAATGCTAGCTAGCCCGGTTTGCGGTAATGGGTGATGCCCCAGGCCAGCAGGCCTTCATCGGCGGCCTTCACCCAGTTGGTGAGGCCGCCGAGCATGCGCTCCACATAAGCCTCTGACACCTCACCCTTCAGCTCATCGCGCCGGGCCAGAAGCTCGGCGCGCACGCGGGCATAATGGGTGCGCAGCTGGCCGGTCATATCCTCACAACCTGCATCTTCCAGGCCGAGCGCCTGAAGTGTGCGCCGATAGAAGACGAAGGAACCCAGGCTGGACAGGTGAATGCGGTCATAGACCGGCTGCAGCGCCGACGGGTCATCCACAATGTCGGCCTGCATCGGGTCGGTGAAGATGATCTCCCCGCCGGATTTGAGCGCGCGCGCGGCGTTTTTGAGAACGCGCGCGCGGTCGCCTGAATGCAGGAAGGCATCCTGTGACCAGACAATGTCAAAGCTGGCATCAGGGTAGGCGAGGTCCTCGAACGCGCCATGGTCCACCCTGATCCGGTCTGACAGGCCCTGCCTGGCGGTCAGTTCGCGATTGCGCGCATTCTCTACATCCGACAGGTTCAGGCAGGTCACATGCGCGCCGTGCTCGCGGGCGAGATAGCGCGCGGCGCCGCCATAACCCGCTCCCAGGTCCAGCACCCGCGCGCCGGGTTTCAGATTGGCGAGCCTTGAGGCCATGTGACTCACCGTCTTCGCGCTCGCCTCGGCGATAGGGCTCTGATCGGTGTCATAAAGGCCGACATGAATATCCTCTCCGCCCCAGATCAGGGCGTAGAAGCGGTCGGCATCATGGCTGTCATAGTAGGTTTCAGCTGTCTTCACGGCCTGCTGCAGATCACCTTGCATAGCTTTTCTCCGCCACATGGATGAAGAAATCCGGGTCGTGATCATTGTGCGTTTCCTGAAAGTCCCCGTAGGTGCGCACCCGCTGGAAGCCGATCTCTGTCATCAGACCGCGCACATAATTCTTGCGGAGCGGAAACATATTCAGGTGATAGACCGAGCTGTCGGGGAACTCGTAGCGGAAGCGCGCCAGGCTATCATCGACATATTCGGGCGCTGCCGAGACCTGGTCCCCGCAATAATAGTATTTGTGCTTGCTGTCGAAACCGACATCGAGGATCGCGTCGTAATTGCGCTGGTCCATTATAAGAATGCCATCATGCTTCAGTGCCGAGTAAAACTCGGCCAGCGCGCGGCGGCGATCATTCTCGTCATGCAGATGGGTGAAGGAATTGCCCAGGCAGATAATGGCGTCATAGCGCCCGTGAATGTCCCGGTTGAGCGCGCGCCAGTCGGCCAGCGCCGTATGCAGGACCAGGCCCCGCTGGCGGGCATTCTCGAACGCCTTGGCCAGCATCTCTGCTGACCCGTCTGCGCTGGTGACCTGAAAGCCTGCCTTGAGAAGCTGCACGGAGTGAAAGCCGGTGCCGGTCGCGACATCGAGAACGGACTTTTTTCCGCGTGCGCGCAGAATGTCGATGAAGAACTGACCCTCGCTCTCGGCGCGGGCATCCCAGTCGATCAGCTCGTCCCACTTCTCGACGAAGCTTTTGATGTATTCCTCGCGATAATGATCTGATTGCCTGACCTTCAAGGGATCATCGCCGTAGTTCTGCTTGGTGGCTTCTGGCTCTGCGCCGGTCTGGACGCGCGTTTCCACAGGGCCGGTCATGGACTGGCCTCCTTGAAATTGCTTTGCCCCCTCTTCGAAAAGCATGTCGCGCGGGGGACGGAACGGTGTGAGCGCGGGCACCATAGGTGATCCGGCTACTCAATGTAACCGCTCTCCATGGAAAGCTTTGATCCACGGCGCTGAGGGTCTAAGACTGGGCGCGAATGCGGGCGATCAAGGCACCGCACACGATTTCGAGGAGACAGAAACATGCGTGAAGCCGTCATCGTATCCACAGCCCGCACACCGATTGGCCGTGCCTATCGCGGCGCGTTTAACAATACCCAGGCCCAGGAGCTGGGCGGGCATGTCATCGCCGAGGCGGTGAAGCGTTCCGGCGTTGATCCGAAGGAAATCGACGATGTGGTGATGGGCGCGGCCATGCAGCAGGGCTCCACCTTCCAGAACACGGCGCGCCAGTGCCTCATCCGCGGCGGGCTGCCCACGACCGTTTCGGGTCAGACGGTGGACCGTCAGTGCGCTTCCGGCCTGATGGCGATCTCGATGGCGGCCAAGCAGATCATTTCCGACGGCATGACGGTCACGGTTGGCGGCGGTCTGGAATCCATTTCGCTGGTTCAGAACGAGCACATGAACATTCACCGCGCGTTTGATCCGTGGATCAACGAGCACCGCCCTGATCTCTATATGTCCATGCTGGAAACCGCCGAGATCGTGGCCGAGCGCTACAACATCTCGCGCGACGCGCAGGACGAATACGCGCTCCAGTCCCAGCAGCGCACCGCCGCCGCGCAGGCCGCTGGCAAGTTCGATGACGAGATCGTGCCGCTCGCTTCCAAAATGGGCGTGATGGACAAGGCCACGGGCCAGATTTCCATCGTCGACACCAAGCTGGAGAAGGACGAGGGCAATCGCGCCGACACCACGCTGGAAGGGCTGCAGGGCCTGCGCACCGTTCACGCGAACGGCCAGAAGGTGAAGGAAGGCAAGTTCATCACCGCCGGTAACGCCTCCCAGCTGTCCGATGGCGCATCGGCGAGCGTGCTGATGGAAGCGAAAGAAGCCGAGCGCCGCGGGCTCACCCCGCTCGGTGCCTATCGCGGCATCGCGGTGGCCGGTCTTGATCCGGACGAGATGGGCATTGGCCCTGTCTATGCCGTGCCGAAGCTTCTCAAAGCCAATGGCCTGAAAATGGACGATATTGGCCTGTGGGAGCTGAACGAGGCGTTCGCCGTGCAGGTGCTCTATTGCCGCGACAAGCTGGGCATCCCCGATGACCGGCTCAACGTCAATGGCGGGGCCATCTCCATCGGCCACCCCTATGGCATGAGCGGCGCGCGCATGACCGGCCACGCCCTGATCGAGGGCAAGCGCCGCGGGGCCAAATACGTTGTCGTCACCATGTGCGTCGGCGGCGGTATGGGCGCAGCGGGCCTGTTCGAGGTATACTAGCCTATCGGCAAACACAGGGAGGGGCGCATGCGGTTCATTTCGGCATTGGCAGGTGCGTTGTGCCTGCTGGCGGGCCTGTCCGCCTGCGCTCCTACCACGTCCGGCGGCTTGCAAAGCGCATTTTCGCCCATCCAGCCTGGTCCGGACTTCTCCCCGCGCCAGCCATCACGCCCCGAACTCTCCGGCTATATCGCTGAAGGACCGGGCTTCATGCTCGAGATGCTGTTCGACGAAGCCCCCGATGGCGGGGTGGAGATCGATACCATCATTGATACCGGCGCGGCCGCGCTTCTGACGCCCCGCCTGACCATGGCAGAGCCCTGGCTGGCAGATGGGGCGCAACGCTATGAGGGGCGGCTGGACCGGCATGGCGAGATTACGCTGACGCTGGAAGCAGGCCCGTGTGCCATCAGTGATACCCGCTACGGACTGTTTGCCAGCCTGCAGGTCGGCGGACGCGCCTATGAGGGATGTGCGCGCGAAACCGGACCGCATGTACGCTGGACGCACGAGATCGGCGAATTCCTGCCCGCTATCGAGGCGTGCCGCGCAGACAGCGCAGTATCCGCCCTTGCTCATGTGCGCGGCGCCGGCGAGCGCCGGGTGAGCCTTGCCTACCGCGATGGCGACAGCCAGATCGTGCGCTTTGAATATCCCGGCAATGGCCGGTTTGACTGCACCTACGCGCATGAGGCCGTGCGCTGGCGCGCGGTTTCCGACCTCGAACCGGCCCTGCCCGGTGAACGTGATCCCTATTTCCTGCCGGGCCGGATGCCCGCTGGCAATGAAGGATGCTATCTCTACGAACGTGTCCGCGATGCGCACGGCGAGACGCTGGGCGCGCTGGCCCATGATGCGTGTGCTGTCACGCCCGTCGGTTGAACGCTCGCGCTGATTGACCGACTCACGCCATTTTACTTTCCATGTTGATACTGGCCCTTGCCCTTTTTGCGCTGACACAGGCTGAGCCGGAGCAGGCCGGCCTCACCGATGCGTGGCTTGCCGGCGCTGGCGAGGGCTCTGCAGACCTCTGGCTGGCTCTTGAGGGGCAGCCTCTGTCCATAAACTCCGCCGCGACAGATGACGGCGCGCTGGAGCTGACGCTGGAGCGTTTTGCCTGCGCAAGCCGAGAAATCCTTCCCCCTGCCGGACGCCCGGTAAGCCGCCTGAACATGGCAGCCAACGGGCAAGGCGGCTGTGTCATCCGGCTGGAAGGACAGTGGAGCGCAGCGCAGGCTTTCCTGGGAGAGGGCGGCATTCTGGTGTCGCTTGACGGTGTGGCGTTCAGCCCTGTCCCCCTCAGCCCGGTTGCCGGCGCTGGTGCCGGGGCGGCCCGAACGGCTCCGGATACGAATGTGGCGGCGCCCGCTAGTGAAGGCACGCCGGAAACGGTGCAAGGCACGGCCAGCACCCCAAATGCGCCCGCCACGTCTCCGGCAGTGGCGACGGCGGCGGGCGGCGCGTGTGAGCAGAGCGCGGCGCGGCTGGACGACACTCCCTGGGATCTTGCGGCCATGTCCGGTCACGGTGATTGTCTGGCCGCCTCCGGCAGATCGGCCGATGCTGAAACGCTCTACGAGCGTGTCCTGGCCTTCGAGCCGGGCCATTACGGTGCCGCGCTGGGGCTGGCCCGCCTGCGTGCCGCGCAAGGTGATACCGCTGCCGCTGCTGCCTTGTTCCAGACAGCAGCCGATAGTGCCCGCACAGATGGCGAAGCACTGGCCGCACGCGGCGCCGCACAAAGCCTAGAGCAACGCTAGCCTCCGGCAGCGCCGGTTTTGTTTTGCCGGTTAAACTGACGGAAACCCATTCCTGCTAGAACACGTCTTGCCGGGCATAGACTTGGCTGGGTGTTCATCAAAGGCCGCATCCAAGCGGTTCTCTAAAGGGTTGGGGTGAAATCATGAAAATCGTGAAATCTGTCTGCATGGCTGCTGTACTGGCGTCGGGTCTGTTTGTTGCTCCCGCACTGGCAATGAACGAGCGTGAGACCGTCACTGTGGTGGCTCCCGAGTATCCGCGCGGTGCCGAGCGCCGTAATCTCGAAGGTGCAGTTTCTGTTCGCTACAACGTGACGCCGGAAGGCCAGGTCGCTGATGTGGAAATCGTCGAGGCGACACCGGCTGGCGTTTTCGACCGCGCCGTGCTGCGCGCGCTCGAGCAATGGCAGTACGCGCCCGCTGACGAGACGACCGAAGGCGTGGAACAGGTCTTTAACTTTGCGTTTGCAGGCTAGCGCCTAAGACTGAAAAGGCGGCGTCAGGGGTGATTCCCGGCCGCCTTTATTCGCGCCTGCGGCGTTAACCTTAACGGGGGCTAAAATGAAGCTCAACCTTCACTCGGTGCAGACACGGCTGAACGGCGCTTTTGCCCTTGTAGCACTGGTGGGGGTGGCGGCAGCTCTGGCTGGTGTCATTGCCCTGCAGAGCACGCGCGGCGCATTGGGTGAAGTGGTAGACGAAGCGGCGCCCATGGCGGCGGCAGCCGGTTCGCTGGAGGCAGCCAGCAGTGCGATAACCGGCGAGCTGGCCGCGTTCGCGCGCTCGGTTGATACCGTCGATATGGCCGCATCCGAGGCGCGCCTTCGCACCCTTACCCGGCAGGCAGGCGATGCTGTCACCAGGCTGTCCCAGGCGGGGCTGGACAATGCCCGCACGGCCAGCCTTACCGAACTGCTTGATGATCTTGCGGCCGGCGTTGAAGCGGCGAACGCGCCGACGGCCGCCAATCTTGATGCGCGCAATGCACGCCTCGACGCGATTGCCGCGGCCATCAGCGAGCGCGCCCAGGCTGTCTCGGCTCTGGAAGAGGCGCTTGAGAGCGCCGGTCAGGCCGAGCTTGAGACATTCTTGCGCCTCATCATCGATCTGAACCTGATACTGACCCAGTATGCCGAGCTGGATGGCGCCCTGTCAGCCGATGAAGTGGCCGACGTGGAGGCGCGCTACGAGCTCGCCATGGACGAGCTTCTCGTCAATCTCGCCATTCTGGGTGATGCGGCAACGCCCCAGATCACGCAGACCAGCGAGGCACTGATTTCGCGCGGCGAAGGCCCGCAAGGGGTATTCGCGCTGCGCCGGACCGAAATCGCGTCCGAGACCGCGGCGGCTGACGCAGTGGAAGATGCGCGCGTCGCACACGCGATGCTGGCCGTCGATATTGAACAGGTTGTCGCCGATGCCAACGCACTGGCCGAATCTGCCCGTTCCAACGGTTATAATGCCGTGTTGTCGGGCCAGATCCTGCTCATCGTCATGGCCATCGGGGCGGTTGTCATCGCTGGTGTCATCGGCTGGATCTACGTGAATGGCAATCTGCTGCGCCGGCTGACGCGTATTTCGCGCACAACGACCGCGCTCGCCTCAGGCGATACCGGACAGGCGCTTGATGATGAGGGCCAGGACGAGATTGCCGACATGGCGCGTGCCGTTGCCGTCCTGCGCGAGAACGAGATCGAGCGCTTGCGTCTGGCCAGCCAGAGCGAGGCCGAGCGCGCGGCGAGGGAACAGCGCACGAAGGCGATCGAGGCTCTGGTGCAGGAGTTTGAATCCACCTCCGGGCGGGCTCTTGAGGCTGTATCGCAGGCCGCCGGAGAGATGGAAATGGCGGCGAACGCGCTGACCGAAAGCTCGCACAGCGCGGCCGGTCAGACCGCCGAGGTCAACGAAGCCGGTGTGCTGGCCGCCCAGAATGTCGACACGGTTGCCGCGGCAGCCGAGGAAATGACCTCCTCGATTGCCGAGATCGCCCAGCAGATTTCACGTTCCTCCTCCATTGCGCGCAGCGCGGCGGACGAGGTGTCCGGTGCCAGCGCGGATGTAACCGCGCTCAGCGAGGCCGCAGGCCGGATCGATGGCGTCGTGCGCCTCATCAATGAAATTGCCGAGAAGACCAATCTGCTGGCCCTCAACGCCACGATTGAGGCGGCGCGCGCAGGGGAGGCCGGCAAGGGCTTTGCGGTGGTGGCGTCCGAAGTGAAGACGCTCGCCGAGCAGACCGCGCGGGCAACCGGCTCCATCTCCGAACAGGTCAATGGCATTCAGAGTGCTACCGGCAAGGCCGTCAGCGCCATCACCGCCATCGGCACGGTCATCCGCGAGATGAACGAGATCTCCACCGCGATTGCGGCGGCCATGGAAGAACAGCGGGCCGCAGCCGAGGAGATCACCCGCTCCGCGCAGGAAGCGGCCGGCGGCGCGCGCCGGGTCTCTCAGGCCATTCAGGGTGTTGACGCCGCAGCCTCTGAAACCGGCCAGTGCGCCGCGCAAGTCAACGAAGCTTCCCACGGTCTCACGCAGGAGGCAGGCACGCTGCGCACCGCGGTCGCCCGCTTCCTGGAAGGCGTTCGCGCGGCGTGATCTGAAGGGCGCTGAAAGCAGGTGAGTGCGCGCGCTTGCCTCTGCCCCGGCCTTTGCGTATATCCGCTGCCTCTGCCGTGAACCGCCGGTTCACGGCAACGGGTAGCCCCCTTGTGGCGGGATAGCTCAGCTGGTTAGAGCGCAGGACTCATAATCCTGAGGTCGAGAGTTCAAGTCTCTCTCCCGCTACCACTTTTCCCTAAGTCATTATATCTCTGAACTTATTCAGCTTTCCAGCCTTGAGGTGTCCCACAAACTGCCCCACAAGGGCTTGGAGTGAGGATGCCAAGGTATCGCATTATGAACCACCACATGAGGCGGCGGGGGAAGGTCTGGCAGCTCCGTAAACGGGTACCTCTCGACGTGCGCGAGGAGGTAGGCCGGGAGTGGCTTGAGGAGAGCCTCAGGACCGCCGATGTCCGCTTGGCAAGGCAGCGCCGAGATGCCCGCTTGCGGGAGCTGGAGCGGGAGTGGGATTTGATCCGCCGCGTCGGCAATCCAAGCGGCATTGAGAGCCTCTTGGCCGATGCAGAGATGGAGCGTCGCGCCGTTGAGCGCGGGATGGTGACGCCAGCGGTTCCCACTCTCGCTAGTCGCCTCGAAGACCAGCTTGATGACGCGGCAGGGGCGTGGGGACGCCGTGAGGGGCTGATAGACACGCACGGCAACGGGATGGCATTCGATGAGCTACGGGACCGCTTCGTTGAGGAGACCAAGGAAGGCGAGCGGCTCGGGACGCAGCTTGAGGCCCTGAGGGGCAACCTCCCGATAGCCGTCGCTGGCGAACGATGGCTTGCCAAGGCGCGCCTTACGGATGGCACCAAGCGAGAGTATCGCCGGTTCTTCTCCACAGCGCAGGCCAAGCTGCCCCTGCCTCAACAGGTCACACGGACGGACGCCCGGCTATTCATTCAATGGCTCGCAGAGGAAGGCGGAGAGGACGGGTCCGGGTTCTCCCGCAAGACAGTGAACAACCACCGCTCTGCCCTGTCCGCCCTTTGGAGCTACCTCGACTTGGACACTGCGATCTGGAGCGGCATCCGTTTCGAGCCTACCAAGGACGCGCTGAAGCGGGACGTGTGGACCCTAGAGGAGATCGTGCGCCTTCTCGACGCGGCCAAGGCACTTCCGGGGGAAGCTGGCGAGAAGCTCCCGCGCGTTATCCGTATCGCCCTTCATACTGGCGAGCGTGCCAAGGAGATTGCGGGGATGCGGTATGACGCTGAGAACGATTGGCTGGTGATCTCCCGCGACGCCACAAAGACGGACGCCGGGGAGCGCGCGATACCCTGCCCGGACGCTTTGCGGGAAGACGTGAAGGCGTGGGTGGCAGACCCGTGGTCTACGCAGAGCGTGTCGAACAGGTTCTCCGAGCTGAAACAGGGACTGGGGTTCAAGGGACGCGAGAAGGTCCTGCATAGCTTCCGGCACACGCTCCTCTCCCGCCTTCACGAACTTGGCGTGCAAGAGGCTACAGCGGCCAAGATCGCGGGCCATAAGCATACGGGTATGACCTACGGGCGCTATGGGGGGAAGGTGGCGGTCGAAAGCCTACGGGACACCTTGAACTCGCTGGCGTGGGATGAGCGCCTAGAGCTAGCGCGCAAGGGCATGGCCACCGGAAAGGGCAGCGTCCACAAGACCGCCTAGAAGCCCCGCACAGCGCCTCCAGCGCCTCTCCCTAAGCCACCGCCACCGCGACCGTCCCAACGCCCTCCTGAGGCCGCCTGACGGCCCTCCCGTGCATGCCCGCGATGCGGGGGCTATGTGGGTCCACAGGGGGCGCTGAGGGGCGGGGGTTTTGCCTCTGCCGTCACCCCGTGTCACGCGAGGCCCTGAGACGTCCACACAGCGGCGCGAACCGGCGCTAGGGGGTGCGAGTGCCAGCGCTTCTCAAGGCGCTCCTAGGGCATCTGAGGGAACGCTGCGGCGATGCTGTACCACGACAGAGAGGACCGGGTTGGGAGCGTCCCCTCCGTCATCGGTTAGGGCGGCACAGAGATGCCGCAGGGAAGCCTAGGCGCATACCTGGACCTTGTGGAAGGGACGCCGAGGGGGCTTCACAGGACGTCGATAGGACGCCTTGGTAAGTCCCTGAGACTACACGGCAATCCAAAAGCGACACTTAGTGGAAAGGTCCCTCCCTAAGATACCTCCCTAAGAAGGTCATTAAGACGTCTCTAGGACGTCTTAGAGACAGCCTAGGTATGCGCCTAGGTTTCCCTCAGAGGTCTCTCAGAGGCACTACCGATGAAGGAGGCGATAGCCTACTACCCTTTTCTCCACCCCCTACGCAGGCTCTGCGCAGACCACAGGACCTAGGCTGAGACTGCCTTGGGACGTCCTGTGGATACGCAGCGACAGCCGCTAGGAGGCCCTGCCGATGAAGGAGGCGATAGCCTCTCCCCTCTGACCACAGAGTAGGGGCGTGTCATGCGCCCGCTAGCGCCAGTCAGACAAGGGCTGGAGGCGTCGAAGTGACCCATGTGGGTCATGCAGTGCGCAAAGTCACGGCTCCGGCCCTGTGATGGCAGGGGAAGGCGCGGGGGTACCCGGAAACTCCCCGGCGCATTCTGGTAGAAAAATCTGAGGGGCCGTCTGATAGGAGGCGGGGAGGCCATCACCCCCCCCCGCCACCCTGTCAGAAAGCCAGCCAGAAAGGCGAGGGCCTCAGTCGGCTCCCGTCCCCTGTGCCAGCCGGTCCAGAGCCATCAAGGCCGCGTCGAGAGGGTCCAGCTCCCCGGCCAGCCGGTCGAGGTCAGTCGCTATCCCGGCCTTGGCCAGCTCTAGCCGGTCCATGTCTGAGGTAATTCTGCCCGCCTGTGCGGCCAGCTCGATACGGAGGGCTGTGATCGCCGCCCCGTCCCCTTGCCCGGCCTTGGCCATCGCGAAGGCCCGGTCTGTCAGTGTGTCCATGCGTGGCGTTCCTTTCGTTGATACGCAGCCTGAGAGGCCACGCTAGACGCAGGCCGGTAACGGTCAAGCCGTTGAGCTGTATGAGCTATCTCCCGTTCATCGCGACGTGGCGAGCGTCTCTGGCGCGGCCCCTGTATGGCCTAAAGACGCGCTGGGAGGGCCTAGCGGCGGCACAGGCCGGGCAGAGCTGCACAGGCCTCGGCATTCCCGATTGTTACGTACACAACCAACGTTGCATTCCGTAACAGAACGATGCTAGAAGCCCTCTCACAGTCAGCCGTGAGGGAGGCAGGGGCCATGCTCCAGTTCGTTATCTACCGCCGCGTATCCACAGAAGAGCAAGGCCGCTCTGGCCTAGGGCTGGAGGCGCAGGACCGGGACATTGCCCTGTTTCTGGAGACCTACGCGGAGACGCCCTTCGAGGTCATCGGGGAGTTCACGGACGTACTCTCCGGCAAGGGGGATGATCGGCCTCAGTTACAGGCCGCGCTGGACCTAGTGCGCAGCCGGGGGGCAACCCTGCTAGTCGCCAAGCTCGACCGCCTCAGCCGCAAGGTCTCGTTCATCGCCTCGATCATGGACGACAAGCGTGTGAACCTCCGGGTGGCGTCCATGCCCTACGCGGACAAGTTCTCCCTGCACATCTACGCCGCGCTGGCAGAGCAAGAGCGGGAGTTCATTTCCCTGCGCACGAAGCAGGCCCTAGCTGCCGCTAAGGCGCGGGGCGTGAAGCTGGGGGGCGACAGGGGCAACATAGCCCAGATCAACGCGGCCAAGCGTGCCAAGGCCGATGCCTTCGCTGAGACCGTCGAGGGGATCGTGAAGCCGCTCAAGGAGCGCGGGGCGACACTCCGGGAGATCGCTGAGGCCCTCAACGCCGCTGGCGTCCAGACGCGAGGCGGAGGGCGCTGGCATCCCAACACCGTGAGCCGCGTGGTGGCGAGGCTGGAGGCGGCGTGAGGGAGAGACACTCTGCCATTTTCCACCTTACGCTTCAGGCTCTGGCAACGGGAGTAGGTCGCGGACTATCTGCTCCATCGCTGCGTTGATATTCATGGCTTCAGAGAAAAATTGTTTGGCGTGGTGCTGATCCTTGAAGTGGTGCGGCAGTCCAAGTAGGTCCTCGAGCTTGTTTGGTAAACGCGCAACACGGTTACCGTTTAGCTGCTCCAAAATCGCAGCGTTTTTCGGTTCGGCATCATTGTGTCCGTCCATTTCAAGTAGAACCGAGTAATTCATGTCGAAAGCATTCATGATACGTTGAAACTTAGGCACATCACCTTTGCCCGAGGCCACAATTATCGAAACCGACATCTCATCGGGAAGTTCTTCAATAATCCCCAACTTCCTTGCGGTCGCAATAAACCCCACTTCATCTTCGGGTCCTTCAACAATGATGGCATAGCGAGAAAAAAATACCTCATTATGCTTCAATCCAAACGAGGTCAGGGTTTTAAATGACTTCCTGTCCTCAGGTGAACCAAGAACGAGCCGAGCGGCTTGCGTTACTATCGTTCCAGTCCTGGCATCAGGTTTTGATACAATGCCTATGCGTTGATAGTTCCACACTTCAACAAAAGACGGCGAGTGGGTGGTATAAATTACTTGATCGCTCACGCCCGAACCAGCGTCGTCATCTTCCGAACCAGCAAACTCGCGCAGAACGCGAAATATGAGCCGCTGGCTTTGTGGGTGTATGTATAACTCCGGCTCTTCGATTGCCAAGATTATAGGCCGGTGGTTGTCGCCGTCTCGAAGCCGCGCGCCATCAATCAACATTTGGAGGAGGGAGAACACTACATTGCGCTGCATCCCGTGTCCCTTGTCGAGGACATCAGTTAGGACGCCGTCATCGATCCTAATTGCAACGCCCCGCCCAAAAATCTCTTTGGGAGCCTCGACCTGCACCTCCAGCTTCACAGAGGCCACGCTTGGCATCAGCTTTTTCATGACGTCACGAAGAGAGACTTCAGCCGCGCTGAGAGCCTCCAAGCGGCGCGGCGCTCCTTCATCGCTCGAGAAATTGAGAAGCGCACGCACACGTTCAAGCGCTTCCTCTAGCTCTATGTGACGGGGGTCCTTCCCTATAATGCGTTCTGATAGATCGGCCATCAGTCGACGGAACACTGTTGACGAGGAGCGCCGATCAATTTCATCCGAATAGTCGGTAATAGCGGGTAGCAGATAGATTTCCGGCAAAGCTGAAAGTAAGTTTTGAGGCAGGCCTAGGGCTTGGGTTTCCCCTAGTTCCGGTTCGTCATACTCAACGTCATTTTCTTCTAAATATCTTTTCAATCCAGCTTCGTAGCTTGCCTTATTTACCTTGCCGTCAGTACCTTGAACATATTCCAGTATCCCATTTTTTTTTGCAATTTCTTGCCACTTCGGCCTCCCGTCTCCCGCGCTCAGCTTCTTCACGGACAGCCATTCGTCACGCGGTTCCGCTTGGTAGCCGTGGTAGTCTGACCTTACGGTTGTTCTGCCTCGAGCCTTATCTTCTTGGACATGCAGTTCTTTCCGCAAGACTACCTTGTCGCCGATGATGTATGGACGCAGCCGTCGCTTTTCTCCTTCGCTTAACTCTGAGAACTCGCACTCGATGGCGCACAAGGCATTCACATCGTTAAAGTCGTCAGCAGCCATGCCACCAGCACCGCTAGTGAGGAAGCATTGTAGGGCTTTCAGTAGGTTGCTTTTCCCACAGTTGTTTTCGCCAACGAAAGCTTGTAACGGCTCAATTCGGATAGTGCCGCTATCACGGATCGAACGAAAGTTCTGAACCCGAATACTAGAAAGGCGCATGCCCACCCCCTGCGATTGCCAAGTCGAGGTTAACAGCGGTTAGACGTCGCCGCCAGCGTGATCAAAAATGTCTTCAGAACTGCGACTAACGTCTCCTCAACGACGCCCAGTGATCAGAAGCAGGTGGACAACTGGTCGACGATGCCCCACAAACTGTCCCACAAGAAATCGGGGGCGCTTCAGGGCGGGCCAGTTAAGCATCAGAAATATATAGCATGCGGGGCATGCTGGTAACGGGGCGGGCTGGTCTCTCTCCCGCTACCATGTTTCCGATGACAGATTTTGTGGCCGGAGCCGGGAAGACCGGCAGTTCAGGGCGCGGCTTGCAAGAACGGGTCATCCGCCTCGATGCCTATAAATACCGCAGCTTCGTTCCAGTTGCTGAAAGCGCGGGCCTTAACACCCATCGAGGTCAGCTGGCGCGTGGCATGGGCGGCCCGCATCAACGTGCCTGGCGAGTAGATATAGGCAACGCTGTCGAGTTTCGACACCTCTGGCAGGATGAACCGGAAGAAGTCCGTATACTGCTCAGGTGTCAGGCTGGGTTCGGCGGCGCGATAATCAATCACCAGCGCGGAGTATTTGCCGCCTGCAAGCCGGTCGATGAGCTTTTGCCCGTTGCGCATGGACGCCTCAAAGGTCGTGCGTCCCAGCACGGCCGCATAACGGCAACCCGGCGCTGGATCGCACGCGAAAATCTTGGGTTCACTCATATATCTGTCCGCCCGGCCAGAAATCAGTGTTCAGTCTAGGTGAGTCGCCCGAAGTAAGAACGAATTATTCTACATATGTGTGAAACGGCGGTGCCCGCGATCGCTGGCCCCGGTCAGGTGCTTGCTCCGGTCCGGCTCAGTGCCAGGCGGACGAGCCGCTGCTCCAGCCGCTCTTTGAGGCTGGCAGGCTGCATCAGCTTCATGCGTTCAAGTTCGCCGGCAAAGCGGTGCGGTGCAGGTGCATGCAAGAGCGCCGAAGCAATCAGGCCGGCGCGTGCCTTCCAGCCCGCATTGCGCTGCGCCAGCCATTCCAGCGCTTCGCGCAAGGCCTGCTCGGTTTCGGTCAAATCGCTGCCAAACGGGAATTTTACCAGCGTGCCGGCCGACATGGCGGGCTGAAGGCGCGTTGCGAGCTGTTGGGGTGTGTTTTGCCGCGCACTGTCCGGCAGGGCGTAGTCCGCTTCAACCTTTCCGGCGGCCTTCGCCTCATCCAGGAACGCGTCCTGAAAGCGGCTGTCGGCAATCTGCGCCAGGGCGATGGCGACTTCACGGTCGGTGCGCCCGCGCAGGTCAGCTACGCCGTATTCGGTAACGACAATGTCGCGCAGATGGCGCGGCACGGTCACCTCGCCGCCGGTCCACACGATATTGGAACGTGTCTCGCCACCGGTCTGGCGCGTCGCACGCACCAGGATGATGGACCGCGCCCCTACCAGCTCGTGGGCCATGGCGGAGAAATTGTACTGCCCGCCCACACCGCTCACTACGCGCCCGTCGGCCAGCGTATCGGAGATCGCCGCGCCGCGCCCGTTGACCATCATGGCGGTGTTGATGAAGCGCGCGTGCTGGCGCTGCAGGCGGGCCAGTTCCTCGTGACCGTAAAGATCATTGACGCGCGCCACGGACGTCATGTCGATGCGCGCGCGCTCAGCATCGCTCAGCTTGCGCAAACGGTCATAGAGCTCGCCCGGACCGGCAAAGAAGCCGCCATGCAGGGCGATGCCCTCTTCGCCGCGCAGGCTCGCCGGGTCTGCCAGCAAGGCCTGCTGGCGCGCAATATCATCGCTCACGCGGCGCGTCAGCAGCCCGCTCTGGAAAAGGTCCAGCAGGCCAAGCGTCAGCATTTCGCTGCAGCCGTACAAACCCTCGTGGAACGGCTCCAGACCGCCGCACTGTCCGGCAAGTGTCATGTCCGCGCCCATTGTCTCGATCGCGCTGCGCCAGGCGGTATTGTCGAGATGGCGCAATTTAAGGGCCGCCGCCACGGCGTCCGAGAGAGCACCGATCCCGGTTTGCAGCGTGCCGCCATCGCGCACCAGCGTGCTGACATGCAGCCCGATGGACCAGGCGGGCAGGCTGACGGCCTCGCGCGGAATGGGAAACAGCGTGTACTCGCCTGCGTCAACAAGCGCGTCGAACCAGTCTTCGGGTATGTCCGCCGCCTGGCCCATGAAGGGAAGGGCGGCGTTGAGCTCGCCCAGTACCAATGCCGGAGCACCTGTCTTGCGCCGTTCATGCAGGGCCGGGATCATGTCCAGAGACAGGTCCGGGTTGCATGACAGGCTCAACCTGCCATCCCTGCCGGGCGCGACCATCTGGGCTACCACGTTCACGCCTGCTTCCAGAATGGCGCGGCCGGCATGGGTGTAATTGGCGCTGACATAATCGCGCTGGGCCGACGCGTTGTTCAGCAAGCCTCCCGGCGGCAGGAAAAACTCCTTCACCCGCACATTGGCCGGCAGGGCGTTACGGCGCCGGTCGCGCGCATAGTCCAGATCGGGGTAGCCGTCGTAAAGACGCTCCGAAATCGGATCGAGCAGACGCGCAGCAAGCGCGTTGGGCGCAGAGGGGCGCTCCAGCGTCAGGGCGGTAAAGATCGTCAGCTCTATGTCTGGATCGGCCTTGGCACGTGCATAGAAGGCGTTGGCGATATGATTGGCCTTGCCCAGCCCCAGCGGCAGGCCCAGCACGATGCGCTTGCCAACGCGCTCCAGCGCAAGGTCTACGCACGCCTCTGGAGAGGGCAGGCGGGCTGTATTCGCAGCGGGTCGGGGCAGGGCGAAAACTCCATTCTGCCGTATGGGAAAGCCTACGTCCGGTCAGCGTAATCGTTCAAAGATTCTGTTGCCAGCGTAACGGGGCAGGCCGGCCGGCCCCGTACACACCATACAGGCAGCCGCCCTGCTTTTGACGCTAACCGGCACCTTCCAGAGGCCAGATCATCGGGATCATCACGACGGCAACAATCAGCATGACAACGTTCAGTGGCACGCCAATTTTCACAAAATCCATAAACCGGTAATGCCCCGGCCCATACACGAGTGTGTTGGTCTGATACCCGATTGGTGTTGCGAAGCTGGCGCTTGCCGCAAACATCACGGCGACCACGAAGGGGCGCGGGTCCAGACCTGCGGCGAGAGCCAGAGCGGCGGCAACCGGGGTGATGACGATGGCGACGGCGTTGTTGGTAACCGTCTCCGTCAGGAAAGATGTCACCGCATAGACCAGGGCGAGCAGAACGAGCGGGGATGCCACTGCCAGAAGCGGACGGGCTGCCCCTACGAGTAGATCGATCGAACCGGTACGGTCCAGCGCGGCCCCGATTGCCAGCATGGCGACGATGAGCGCCAGAATGCGCCAGTCAATGCTGTCAAAAGCCTCCTCAGGGTCAAGGCAGCCTGAAAACAGGACGATGGCTACCCCGATAACAGCCAGGCCGACAATTGGCATGATATTCAGAGCGGCCAGAACTACGACGCCTATCAGGGTCGCAATCGCAATCGGTGCGCGTTCCCGCCGGAAGGCCTGGTCCTCGGGCCGGGCCAGATCAACAAGGCCCAGCTCGCGTGACATGCGCTCGATGTCCTCTGGCGCGCCTTCCAGCAGCACGCTGTCGCCCGGATTGAGCCGGATACGGCCTACATGGTCGCTGATTTCGCCTCCATGGCGGTGTACCGCGACAACATAGACGCCGAACCGGCGGCGCAGACGGTAGGACTTAAGTGGTGCGCCGGTGAGCCGGCTGCCTGGCCCGACCACAGCCTCTACCAGCACCGCCCTGCTTTCACTGACGTCTTCAAGATCGTCGGAACCGACACGCACCTCTCCGTCGCGGTGCAGAGATAGAACCTCGCTCATCGGCGATTCAAGGACGAGGCGGTCTCCGGCCTGCAACTCGATCTGATCGATGTCATGACGCAGGGTCTGGGAGTGGCGCACTACATCAAGGAGGCGCAGATCGCGCAGCTTCAGGAAAGGCACGTCTTCAGGGCGGCGTCCGATCAGGGACGAGCCGTCCGGGATACGGGCATCGGTGATGAAGCGAGACTCGCCCGCTCCATCCAGCAAGGAGAAATCCTTGCGGTCAGGCAGGACCCGCGGTGCCACAATGGCGAGATAGATGAGGCCTGTGGCGGCCACGGCCAGACCCACCGCGCTCATTTCGAAAATACCGAAAGGTTCCAGCCCTGCCTGGCGCGCCGCGCCGTCCACGACGAGATTGGTCGACGTGCCGATCAGCGTGCAGGTGCCGCCCATGATCGCGCAATAGGACAGGGGAAGAAGTAGTTTTGACGGGGCTAGGTTCAGGTCGCGGGCAATCCCGGTAATGACCGGGATCAGGATCATCACAACCGGAATGTTGTTCATGAAGGCGGATACGACGACCGTCAGCAGGAAGGTCGATCCAATGACGAGTATCTTGCTCGATCCGGCCTTTCGCTGGATGAAGCGGCTGACCTCAAGGATGGCGCCGGTTCGCACCAGTGCAGCCGAAATGACAAACATGCAGGCAATGGTCAGCGGCGCAGCATTGGCCAGCGCCCCCACCATGCTGGCGCTGTCGAGCAGGCCGAGCACGAGAAACACGGCCACCGCCCCGATGGCTACCATTTCCGGCGGGAAGCGCTCGGACGCGAACACCGCCAGCATCACACCCAGAAGGGCGAGCGCCAGCCATCCCGCATTCGGGCCAAGCCATTCAATCATTGATATGCTCCCATGCCAGCGAACGATTTATTCACTGCTGGCCTGTGCTGTAAATGCTCCAACGGAGGGGCGGGCACGTAAAACCCGCCATGGACTGCTTAAACCTCTTTCTGGATACAGGTGATGGCGTAAACAATCGTGTCGAGGGTGCGCCGCGCGCGCGGGCGGCCAGGGTTCTTCTGCGCGGCGGCATGCTATAGGCTGGGCTGCTCCAGCCATCAGGGGCTAAAGTCATGTTTGGTGGACGTAAGGCCGAGGAACGTCGGCGTGACGAGATTCGTCTGGCCCAGGCGGCGTGCAGCAATGCGCTTGAGGCCTTGCGCGCCGGCAATGTCGCCAAGGCACGCGCGGAGCTGGCCGCTGTGCCGAAGAAAGTCGATTTTGCGGACATTGGCTGGAAGGTCGAACTTACCGCTGCCGTGCTTGATCTGGCTGCAGGGCGGCGCAAGCCCGCCACAACGCGGCTCACGGTCATCTGCGCGCGTCTCGACGAAACCGACCTGTCACGTGATGACAAGGGCTATCTGCGCCTGTTCGCCCTTTACCGTGCTATCGAGGCCTCCAGGGATGGCAAGGCCCCGCAGGAATTGCGCGACCTGGTGGAAGATTTCCGTTTCGACCACACGCTGGTTTCGCCGGAGCTGAAAGTCGGATTTCCTCTCAAGAAGACCGAGGAAGCGGTACCCGCCCCGCCGCCCATGGCCCGGCCTGCCAACGCCGGAGCAGACGACCCGTTCGAGCAATAGCTGGAGCGGCGGCTTCTTACGGATGACTGCCGCGCAGCGCAGCGTCGTTCAGGCTGTCCCAGCGGCGCGGGCTGGTCATCATCGCCCGGACATAGGCCATGTTGGCGGCCGCCATTTGTGGCGTGGTGTCGATGGTGGCAATGCGCTCAGCCTCGTCAAACCGTCCCTGCAGGGCAAGCACAAGCGCCAGGTTCTGGCGGATCTGCGCCGAGGCAAGATCATTGTCCATGGCCCGGCGCAACAGCGTTTCGGCCTGTTCCGGTTCGCCTGCCAGGGCATGTGACAATGCCAGATTGGACAGGATTGAAGGCTCATCCGGTGCGATTGTCATGGCTTCCTGGAACCGGGCACGTGCCGCACTGGTGCGCCCGGCCTGTTCCAGCGAGACACCCAGCGCATTGATGAGGCGCCAGTTTCCAGGCTCTGCCTGAGCCGCCCGTGTCAGTGGCTCGATGGCTTGCTGGCCTCGCCCTTCTGCTGCCAGTGCCAGCCCGTAGGCGCCCAGAAGCGCGGCATCCTCGGGAAACAGGGCCAGCGCCTGACGCGCGACTTCCATGGACCGCTGGGTGCTGCCGAGCTGGCGTAGAACGCCCGCCAGCTGCGTGGCGGCTTCCCGGTCGGCGGGGTTGAGCTCATAGGCCTCGGCCCAGAACGCAGCCTGCGTCAGCAGATCCTGATTGGCGATGGACCGGCGTTCGGCGGCTGTGGCCGGCACGATTGAGCGCGACTCCATTTCCAGAACCAGCGCGGCTTCCTGCGCAGAGGGAGGGGCGGCCGTGGTCGCACATGCGCCAAGGGCCAGCGCGCTGGCGGCGGTGAAGGCTGCAGCGGACAAACGCATGGACATGATCTAACCCTGTTAACGCGGACCGTTATGGTCCCTATCTTTCGGGTGGGCCGGTCAAGAAGCCGTTAACGCTTCGCTTTGCCGGTTCGTCCTTGTGAGTTGTCTGGAGAGTTTGATGAGTTTTGCATTCGCCGATGCCGCCGATACGGCCCGTACCGTCCACCTCACCGCGCGCGCTGACCTTGATTCGGTGCTGTCCGGGGTGGGCGAGGAGGCTGCTGGCCACGCCCGCGCCGCCGGTTTTTCCGGCAAGCTGGGTGAGATGGTCGTCCTTCCTGGCGACGGCGATGCGCTTTACGGCGTCGGTGACGCGTTAACTCCGTTTGACGCGGGCAATGCCGCGCTGAGCCTGCCCGAGGGTGACTGGCGCATTGGCGGCATGCCGCGCAACTGGGATCCGACAGTGCTTGCCACGGCACTTGGCCTGGGCAGCTACCAGTTCACCCGCTACCGCGCTGCGCCGCGAGCGCCTGCACGCTTTCATCTGCCAGCAGGCGCTGATGAAGCGGACGCCTTGCGTATTATCGCCGGCGTCACAGTTTGCCGCGACCTCATCAACACCCCAGCAGGCGATATGCTGCCGAGCCATCTGGAAGACGCGGCCCGCACCATCGCAAAGCCTTTTGGTGCCAAGGTGACGAGCATTGTCGGCGACGATCTGCTCAAGCAGAACTATCCGATGATCCATGCTGTTGGCCGCGCATCCACCGATGCGCCGCGCCTGATCGAGCTGCTCTGGGGAGACCCGTCCCATCCACGCGTCGCACTGGTCGGCAAGGGCGTGTGTTTTGATTCTGGCGGCCTCAATATCAAGGGCGGCAGCAATATGCTGCTGATGAAGAAGGATATGGGCGGCGCGGCCAACGTTCTTGGCCTTGCCACCATGATCATGGATGCGGGCCTGCCGGTTCACCTTCAGGTGCTCGTACCAGCCGTGGAGAACGCCATTTCCGGGAATGCCTTCCGTCCGGGCGATGTTTTGCCGTCACGCAAAGGACTGACGGTCGAAATCGGCAATACCGATGCCGAAGGGCGTCTGGTACTCGGCGACGCACTGACGCGCGCCTGCGAGGACAAGCCGGATCTCGTCATCGACATGGCGACGCTGACGGGCGCCGCGCGCATCGCGCTCGGGCCTGAGCTGGCGCCTGTCTACACCGACGATGACGCGCTTGCTGCAGACATCGCCGCAGCCGCCAGCCAGGTGGATGATCCGGTCTGGCGCATGCCGCTCTGGAGCGGATATGACAGCCAGCTTGAGGGCGATATATCCGACCTCTCCAATACCGGGTCAGGCCCGATGGCAGGTTCCATTACGGCTGCGCTGTTCCTGCGCCGCTTCGTCGATACCAAGGCCTGGGTGCATCTCGACATTTATGGCTGGAATCCCAAGGCCCGGCCGGGCCGTCCACTGGGCGGCGAAATGCTGGCGGGGCGTGCTCTCTATGAGGCTCTCAAGGCCCGTTATGGAGCACCCCATGGCTGAAGACTTCCAGGTAACTGCAGGCGTAACCGCCATCCGGCGAGAGCCGCGTGACGACGCCATGATGGACAGCCAGCTGCTGGCTGGAGAGGTGTTTTGCGTCGAGGACGAATCGGAAGGCTGGGCGCGGGGCATGTCGCGCCATGATGGCTATCGCGGCTATATCGACATGGCGGCGCTGTCGGCGCCAGTGCTGATTCCGACGCACCGTGTCAGCGCGGTACGCACCTATGTGTTCAGCGAGCCGGATCTGAAATCGCCCCCGCGTTTCCTGTTGTCGCTCAATGCCAAGATCGCGGCCGGCCGCCGGGAGGGCAAGTTTATCGAAAGCCAGCGTCAGGGCTGGGTTTTCACCGGGCATCTCACGGCACTGGATGCCAGCGAGCCTGACTGGGTGGCCGTTGCCGAGCGCTTCCTGCACTCACCCTATCTGTGGGGCGGCAAGGAAAGCCTGGGGCTGGACTGCTCCGGCCTGATCCAGGTGAGCATGGAGGCGGCAGGCATACGCATCCCGCGCGATAGCGGTGATCAGGAGGCCTGGGCGAAGGAGCGCTGGAGCAAGGTGCCTGTGGCAGATTCGCTGGCCGGGCTGCAGCGCGGAGATCTGGTGTTCTGGCCGGGCCATGTCGGCATCATGACGGATGCGGTGCATATGCTGCACGCCAACGCGTTTCACATGGCAACCGCGCTTGAACCGCTCCATCTCGCAGCGGCCCGCATTGCCCGCCATCATGCGCCGATGAGCGGTATTTTCCGCGCTCCCAACGCCAGAGGCTAGGCCGCTGCAGGCACGGCAAACAAAAAGGGCGCTTCGATCGAAGCGCCCTTTTCAAGGTGTGGCGGCGGGAAAGGGTTACTCCTCGCCTTCAGGACGCTCTGCAGCATCGTCGGCCGGTTCGGCGTCCGGCAGATCCTGAGCCGGCTGGGCCAGTTCGCCCATATCGTCGCCAGCTTCGGTGGCTGTATCCGGTGCGCCAGCCGTTTCCGTTGCTGCAACCTGAGGCGTTTCGCCTTCTTCCTCGATGGCCGGCTCCTCGGGGAGCGGTTCGGGGAAGGGAAGGCCGGAACTGCCCATGGAGTGCATGTAGGCGATCAGGTTTATACGGTCTTCCTGGCTGCGAAGGCCTGCAAAAGCCATCGAGGTGCCCGGCACATAGCGGCGCGGCGCTTCCAGATACTCATACATGTTCTGGTAGAGCCACTGGGTGCCATCGGCGCCATAATCGCGCATGGCGCTGGAATAGTTGAAGCTGGAAACGCTCGCGACAGCGCGGCCAAGTACGCCCCACATATTCGGGCCGGTGCCGTTGGCGCCGCCTTGCTCAAACGTGTGGCAGGCTACGCAGCGCCGTGCGACACGCTCACCAGCATCAACGCTGGCGGTGGCAAGCAGGCTGCCGAAATCAACCGGCCCGGACACTTCCTCTTCGGCACCGGCAGGCCCCTCCAGCAGAGCGGGGTCCACCGGGAAGCCCAGAGTTTCAGGCGCACGCGCGGTAAAGGCGATATCGCCAATCTCGCGTAGACCCATGACAACAAGCAGGATGGCCAGAACCGCGCCCGCTACCTTGTTCCAGAACAGATCGCCCATCGACGTCCTCTCGACCAGACATGACTGTAATTGCGCCGGTGTTTGGCACGCTCCGCCGCCCTGTGCAACCGCCTGACGCGATTAGCACCCCTGCAAATAGCAGGGTAAGTGACGATTGAGCAGTACCAATGCGGTGACAGCCTGCCCATGGGGCAGGTCGTCGCGCCTGTCCTAGCCGCCATTCAGCCATGTCTCTATCAGCAGGCGTGAAATCGAGTAGTGGGGCGGCCCCCAGCGCATCATCGGCCCTTCATAGAGCTCGCGCACTTCGGCGCGGGTGAACCAGCGCGCCTCCTCAATGTCGTCGGCAGCCACAGGTTCACCCGGCTCGATCTCTGCCAGCAGGCCGATCATCAGCGTGGACGGGAAGGGCCAGGGCTGACTGGCTACATATCGCGACGATAACACCTTTAGCCCGGTTTCCTCGGCGACCTCGCGTGCGCAAGCCTCCTCGATCGTCTCACCCGGCTCCATGAAGCCTGCCAGCGTGGCAAACAGGCCCGGCGGCCAGGCTGGCTGACGGCCCATGACGCAACGGTCCCCGCTATAGGGCAGCATGATGACCGAGGGGTCCGTGCGCGGGAAATGTTCGGTCCCGCAGGAGGGGCAAACCAGCTTGGTGCCGCCTTCAGCGGGTGCGTTCTCCGCGCCGCAATTGGAGCAGTAATGCCTGCGGCCGTGCCAGCTCAATATGGCCCGCGCCCTTCCCAGTATGGCGGCCAGGTCCGGCTCTGCGATCATGGTCGCACGCCGGAAATCGAGGCCGGGAGGGGTCGAGCCCGGCTGAACGCTCGCCGCAAACCAGGGTGTCTCACCTTCCAGTCCGAGAAACACCAGGCCCGGGCGCTCCAGAGCAAGGGTGCTGGTCTGTGCCGGGTGCAGTATCTCAGGCTCTCCCTCTGGTGACAGCACCACATTGCCGCCTGTGAGCAGAATCGCTCTCGCCGCAGGGTGGGACAGGCAGGCTTCGATAAAGGCGGGATTGGTCCGCTGCACGCCGGAATGGTCCAGTGGCGAACGGGTGAATGTCAGGTGCATCAGCCAGCCTCGTTTCTTCGACCGGCTCATTGCGCCCTGATATGGCCGGGCTGGCAAGCCCGCAGGAGTTTCGCATCTGCGAACATTACAGGGGCCTTACCGGATTCTGTATAAAGGTTTGAGATCATGGCATTTTTGCCCCAATTGCCTTGCTTGTGCCATAGTCCGTATCCGGAAAGCCACACTGGTGTATTGCACTGCGTCATTAACAGCTTGCGGCCTCTTGCGGATGCATGAGAGGCACCCTCATCTCTCGTCGCACGGGCCCGGGGGGTCCCAAAAAGACGAAAGGTCGAATCAGATGAAATCTCTCCTTATCGCAGTGTCTTCCATTGCTGTTCTCGCTGGTGCCGCTTCCGCTCAGGAAGGCCCGTTCCGTCTGGGTGCTGGCTACCAGGCCATCGACACCGACGGTGCTACGTATGACACGCTGACCCTGCGCGGCAGCTATGACATCACCCCGATCTTCTCGGTGGAAGGTGATCTGCTGTTCGGTCTGGGCGATGAGTCCACCACGTTCGGTGCGACCACCATCACGTCCGAGATCGACTACGGCGTCGGCATCTATGGCGTTGCCCGTCTGCCGCTGAACGACCAGTTCTCGGTCTTCGCGCGCGGTGGCTACACCTACTTCGACGTTAGCGCTTCGGCGGCTGGCATTGCCTTTAGCGGCGATGTGGACGGCTGGGCGTTCGGTGGTGGTGCAGAATGGGCTTTCGCCGGCCCGAACGCCATCCGCGTCGACTACACCCGCTATGACTTCGTGAACGGCAATGGCAATGCTGACGCGTTCGGCATTTCCTACGTCCGCCGCTTCTAGTCTGGCATGAATGTGCCGGCTCCGCTGTAGCGGGGCCGTACAAGAGCCCCCGTGGTCATTTGGCCGCGGGGGCTTTTTCATATCCACCTGTTGACGCGAATGAGAATGACTCGCAAGTTGGGTGTGCAACAGGGGAATCGACCCATGAGCCCGGCAATCTGCAAGGTCATCAATCTTGAACCATCCCGCCATGGCGGCAGGCGCAGTGGTGAGCCTGTGAGTGCTCTCGAGCCGCGTGTGCGCGACTGGCTGACGACGCAGTCAGTCATCGTGGAGGACTGGCTGAACCAGCTGGTCGCGGCCAATGGCGATGAACGCCTGGTCGGAGTGTTATGCCAGCACGCCGCCTTCCTGCGCGACACGCTGGAAGAAGGCTGACACCGCGCTTGCGAAACCTGTCCGCGATCCCGATACTAGGGAGCAGGAAGGCCGGCGGCGGACGAGCCCCTCGCCAACCCGGTCAGGTCCGGAAGGAAGCAGCCGTAACGAGTTTCGGTTCGGGTCGCCGTCCGGTCTTCCGCCGCCTTCCACCCGCTTTCGCCTGAAGGGCCCGGCTGCGCCATGCCGGCGCTCTGGGCAGCACGCCGCAAGAAGGGGCCTTGCCCGTCCATGGATGATCAGGATCCAGATAGCGGCGCCCCTGCGCTGGAGGCCGATGAGCCGGGACCGGCCCTGCCGGGCTTCGAGCCGCCGCCTGCCAGTGCCGCCTATCAGGTTCTGGCCCGCAAATACCGCCCGCAGCGCTTTTCCGATCTCATCGGGCAGGACGCCATGGTGCGTACGCTGTCCCATGCCTTCCAGTCGGGCCGTATTGCGCAGGCCTATATGCTCACCGGCGTACGCGGGGTGGGCAAAACGACAACCGCGCGCCTCATCGCCCGCGCACTGAACTACGAATCGGACGAGCGCTCCGGCCCCAGCGTGGATATTGATCCGCCGGGCCGGCATTGCGATGCCATTGCCCGCTCGGCCCATGTCGATGTGCTGGAGATGGACGCCGCTTCGCGCACTGGCGTCGGCGATATACGCGAAATTCTGGATGGCGTGCGCTACGCGCCCGTGTCGGCACCCTACAAGGTCTACATCATCGACGAAGTTCACATGCTGTCCAACAATGCGTTCAACGCATTGCTGAAAACGCTCGAAGAGCCGCCGCCGCATGTGAAGTTCATCTTCGCGACGACCGAGATACGCAAAGTCCCGGTCACGGTGCTTAGCCGCTGTCAGCGCTTTGATCTGCGCCGCGTGCCGCGCGATGCGCTCAGCGCCCATCTGAAGCGGATATGCGATCTTGAGGGCGCGCAGGTTGAAGATGGCGGCCTCGACGCGATCGCCCGCGCTGCCGAAGGCTCGGTGCGCGACGCGCTCTCCCTGCTCGATCAGGCGATAGTTCAGGGCAGTGAGACAGGCCCGGTTCCCGCCTCGCAGGTGCGCGAGATGCTGGGCCTGGTGGACCGCTCACGCGTGCTCGACCTGTTGGATGCAGCTTTGACGGGCAAGGGCGAAGCGGCGCTCGCCGAGCTGGAAAGCCAGTACGCCGCCGGCGCTGATCCGCAAGTGCTGATGCGTGACCTGCTGGATTATCTGCACGCGATGAGCCGGGTGAAGGCAACAGGCGGCAAGGCGGACCTTGCCGAGGCGCCGGAAACTGCCGCGCGCTTGCGTGAGCTGGCCGATACGCATTCGCTGGCCAGCCTTACCCGCCTCTGGAAAACGGCGCTCTCGGGGCTCGAGGATGTGCGCTCAGCGCCCGATCCGATGGCAGCCGTAGAGATGAGCGTGATCCGCCTGATGGCGGCGGCCAGCCTGCCCGGCCCGGAAGATGCCGCGCGGCTTATTGCGGCGCTGGAGGCCGGTGCGCCTGTGCCCGCGCCAGCAGGGCAGGCCAGTGGCGGACATGGCCCCGCAGGTCCGCAAGCCGAACATCAGCCCGCAGACGCGGAGCCTGAGCCGGCCACGAATTCCGACCCATCCAGCCTGGAAGACGTGATCGCCCTTCTGGACCGCGAGCGTGAAGCCTTGCTGCGCGATCAGGTGGAGCGCTTTGTGCGCCTTGTGTCCATCGGGCAGGGCAAGCTGGTATTTGAAGCGGTCAAGGGCGCCCCCGAAGACCTCGCCAGCCGTCTTGCGGGCTTCCTGCATGCGCAGACCGGCGCACGCTGGCTGGTGGACAGTCAGGGCCGCGCGCCGGGCGGTGAGACCATGCGCGAGCGCCGCCGCCGTGAGGCCGAGGCCTTGCGCGAACGCGCGCTTCGCGATCCGATGGTAGTGCGCGCCATGACGCTGTTTCCCGGCGCCGAGCTGGAAGCAGTGACGACGGTTGAGCCGGAGAACCCGCCTTCCCAGATGACGGACGCAGACACCCAGCGTCAGGAGCGCAAACCATGAAAGACCTCGCCGGCCTGATGAAGCAGGCCCAGGAAATGCAAAAGAAAATGGGCGAGGCGCAGGCCCGGCTGGACGCCGTGGAGGTGACAGGCGAGGCGGGTGCCGGTCTGGTGAAAATCACCACCACCGCCAAGGGCGAACCGCGTAAAGTGTCCATCGACCCGTCACTCATTGACCCGTCAGAGCCGGAAATCCTTGAAGACCTGTTCCTTGCCGCGCTCGCCGATGCCAAGCGCAAGGCCGATGAGGCCCAGGCTAATGTTCTGCGCGATGCCGCGAGCGGTCTGGGCTTGCCGCCGGGCTTCGACATGCCGTTTGGAGTGAAATCCTGAGAAGCTTGGGGATTCTATGGATAACAGAATTATTCTATATATCGATATACTTGGGTTTAGCGATATTGTAAATGAAGATAAAGGCCGAATCGTAAAACACGTCATAGACATATTTAATGCAATGGATGAATCTCCAGCATTTGAACACGATATATTTTCTGTTTTGCAATTTTCTGACACATTAATAATTTATAGCAAAAACGCTCCCTGCTCTGACGATGAACAGCAGTACATGGTTGGGTATTTGTGCGAGTTTGCTCAGCATCTTCAGTATAAGCTGCTGTCGAGAAATGTGTTTTTCCGCGCGGTTCTCACCAAGGGTGATTTTTATGACGTCGCACCGGGAGATTCTGTACATACTTTCAAGAATATAAGGGCCTTCTGGGGATCAGCTCTTGTAGATGCAGCTGAAAAAGAAAAATCGATAAAGGCGATAGGTTTGTTTATCGATAATAAAAAAAATAATCATCGAAACTTGGTTTAAATTTTATTCATTTAAACAATGTGAAGGGTTGTTTTTCGTCGAATTGAATAAACAGCTTGAAAACTATTTTAATGAATGCCTTGGTTTATCATACGCGAGGTGCTCGATTCCCGCCGAGGGGAATGAAAATTTGCTGGCTTATGAGTTTCTTTTTCTAAAAAGTGTTTATGATATGCGTGATTCCAATGGAACAGTTGGAGAAAAATATAAAAACACTTGGGATTTTTATTCAGAACAATATCCTGGCCTTTGCCAATGTTTGGTGGAGTCTGAATTTGATTTTGCACAAATTATACCAGGCGACTGGAATGGGATGTTTGATGCTATACGACGCGGTGAGGGGTATTTTGGTCAGTAGATACCAGCTTGCCCGTTGAATCCGCGTTAAAGTCAGCCAAACGCATTTTGATTCTCTGCCTTCAATCCAAAAATAGCGGCCCTTTTCTTGGATTTCGTACCCGGTATCAAAATCTGTTTGGTTTAGCAGCGTGGAGCATCGTCCCATGGCAGGCACGGCCGGCCCCGAAATCGAGAGGCTTATCCAGCTTCTGGCCAAGCTGCCGGGGCTTGGCCCGCGCTCTGCGCGCCGGGCTGCGCTGCATCTGATGAAAAAGCGTGAGGCGCTGATGGAGCCTCTGGCCGCCGCCATGGCCGAGGCAGCGGAGAAAATCCGCCCCTGCAGTATTTGCGGCAATCTGGACGTATCAGACCCGTGTACGGTCTGCCGCGATCCCAAGCGCGGCGACAGCGTGCTCTGTGTGGTCGAGACGGTAGGTGATCTCTGGGCGCTGGAGCGGGCAGGGGCCTTTGCCGGCAAATACCATGTGCTGGGCGGGGTCCTGTCTGCGCTGGATGGCGTCGGTCCGGACGATCTCAATCTTGCCAGCCTGATCGAACGTGCGGGCAATGGATCGGTCAGCGAGGTGATCCTGGCGCTCAATGCCACGGTGGATGGCCAGACGACGGCCCATGTCATCGCTGACAGGCTCGCCCATACCGGCGTATCGATCACCTCGCTGGCGCGCGGCGTGCCGGTGGGCGGCGAGCTTGATTATCTTGATGACGGCACGCTGGCCGCCGCGTTCAGGTCACGGCGGCCAGCGTAAGCGTCGAAGGTTACTCCGCCGGCACAAGCCGCAGCACGCGGCCCTCATCGCTGTCGGTGGTGATGTAGATATAGCCATCCGGGCCGGTGCGGACATCGCGGATACGCTCTTCCAGGTCTTCCAGAAGACGTTCCTGCCCGATCACCCGGTCACCGTCGGTCTCCAGCCGTGCGACGTGCATACCGGCCAGAGCGCCCACGAACAGGTCGTTCTGCCAGTGCGGGAAGGCATCGCCCGTGTAGAATGCGGCGCCCGAATTGGCGATGGAGGGCGTCCAGTACCAGATGGGCTGCTCCATGCCTTCGCGTTCACGGTCCTCGGTGATGATCGAGCCATCATACTCGATGCCGTAGGTGATTTCCGGCCAGCCGTAATTGAGGCCGGACTCCCGGTGGATGTTGACCTCGTCACCGCCGCGCGGGCCGTGCTCATGGCTCCAGATCGTGCCGGTTTCCGGATGCTGGACCAGCCCCTGAATGTTGCGATGGCCGTAGCTCCACACTTCCGGCGCGCCGCCATCGCCATCGGCAAAGGGATTGTCTGACGGCACCGAGCCATCGTCGTTCAGGCGGATCAGCGTGCCGATATGATTTTCCGGGTTCTGCGCCTCGTCATAGTGGTTGCCGCCATCGCCGAGCGAGAGCCAGAGATAACCGTCCCGGTCAAAGAGAATCTTGCCGCCATGGTGCCGGTTGGTCGCGATGTCGTAATTGACGGCAAACAGCTCTTCTGCGTCCTCCAGAGCGGTCAGGTCATCGCTCAGCCGGGCGCGGATCAGCGCGGTGCGGTGGGCTTCGCGGGTGCCTTGCGCGTAGGAGATGTAGACAAGACGGTTCTCAACAAAATCCGGGTGCGGGATGGCATCAAACAGCCCGCCCTGGCGATTGACCACAACATCTTCCGGCATGCCGGTCACGGGTTCGGCACGCAAATGCCCGTCAGCGTCAATAATGCGCAGGCCTTGCGAGCCGCCATCGCGTTCGGTGACGATCATCGCGCCATCCGGCAGAAAGCCGATGGACCACGGCATATTCAAATCCTCCGCCACGGTCTCCACGCGGAAATTCGCCTGTTCGGTCTCGTATACGTCCTGTGCAGACAGAGCGCCTGCGCTGACGGTCAGAAGAAGGCTGGCGGCAAGGGTGGTGCGGATCATTGGCATGTCTCCCCAAACTGTTGCGGTTAGCGTTCACACGCTCAGATAGGGGTGGCAACGCGTCTGGCCAGACTTCGTTGCCTTTCTGACATAGATGTGAACACCGGCAACGCGCCGGGCTGCAAGTGAGGCGCACTGGTCTAGGCTGCACTTCCGATTCGCGAAAATTGCCAGTCAGAGTGACGTCATGGATATGCTGAACATCGCCCTTATCGCTGCCGGCGGCCTTCTGGCCGGGGCCGTACTGACCTTTCTCTGGTTGCGCGGCGCCGCTGCCCGTGCTGCGGCCTTGCAGGAACGTCTGGCTGAGACCGAGCGGCGCTTTGACACCGAACGCGCGCAGCGCCAGGCCGAGCTGGAAGGGGAACGTGTGGCCCGGCGCGAGGCCGAGCAGGCCGCGGCTGCCTTGAAAGCGCGCATCGATACCGAGGCCGAGGCGGTGAAGCGCGAGCGCGAGAGCCTGACCCAGCTCTCCAATGCCGTGCAGGAGAAGTTCCAGCTGCTCGCCAACGAGGCGCTGGACAAATCCCAGAAAGCCTTCCTCGATCGTGCTGCCGAAACCTTCAAGCAGAACCAGGAAAAGGCTGAAGGCAGTGTGAAGGAGCTGGTGACGCCGATCCGCGAAAAACTAGACCAGTTCAAGGCGACCGTTGACCATATCGAGAAGGAGCGCGCGGCCCATCGCGGCGAGCTGGGCGAGCAGATCAACGCCCTGCGCCAGGGTCTTGCCGGTCAGCAGCAGGAGACTTCAAAGCTCGTCAACGCGTTGCAGCGCTCCTCGACTACGCGCGGCCAGTGGGGTGAGCGTACGGTGGAGAATGTGCTGGAGCTGGCGGGCCTTACCAAGGGCATCGACTATGAAAGCCAGTATCAGGCGCGTGATAGCGAAGGCGCATCCCTGCGCCCGGATTTCGTGGTGCGCCTGCCCGGTGGCGGGCGTTTCGTCATCGATTCCAAGGTGGCGCTGACGGCTTATCTCGATGCGGTAGAAGCGCCCGACGAACCGGCCCGCAAGCAGCATCTGCGCCGTCACGCCATGCAGGTGAAGACCCATATCCGCCAGCTGGCCAGCAAGGAGTATGCAAAATCGGTGGAGGGAGCGATCGACTTCGTGGCGCTCTTCATTCCCGGCGAAAGCTTCTATTCCGCCGCGATGGAGGAGGAGCCGGGCCTGTTTGACGAGGCGATTGCGCAAGACGTGATTATCGTCACGCCCTCCACCCTGCTCGCACTGGCCAAGGCGGTGGCCTATGGCTGGCGCCAGCAGGCGCTGGAAGACAATGCCCGCAAGATCGCCGCGCTCGGCAGCGAGATACATGACCGGCTGCAGACCTTTACCGGCCATCTTGGCCGGGTCGGTTCGGGTCTCAAGTCTGCAACCGCTAATTATAACAGCGCGGTAGCCTCGCTTGAGGGCAGGGTTCTGGTGTCGGCGCGCAAGATGGCCGAACTCAACGCGGCGTCCGGTTCAAAGGCGCTGGAAGGCCCGGCACAGGTCGATGAAACGCCGCGTTCACTGGCTGCCCCGACTGACCGCGAAGGCAGCGATGCTTGATCGAACCCCCTTTGCCCATTAGGTCTAGGCACATGACAGTACACCCAATACTCACGGTTCCCGATCCGCGCCTGAAACTGGTTTCAAAGCCGGTGGAGCGCGTTGATGACGATCTTCGAAACCTGATGGATGACATGGTGGAGACCATGTACGAGGCCGATGGTATCGGTCTTGCGGCTATCCAGATCGGCGTCGACAAGCGCGTCATCGTCATGGATCTGTCTGAAAAGCGTGATTCCCCGCGCTATTTCGTCAATCCGGTCGTCACACCGCTGACCGAGGAAACAAAGCCTTATAGCGAGGGCTGCCTGTCCATCCCGGATGTTTATGACGAGGTGGAACGCCCGGCGCGGGTGAGCGTTAAGTATCTCGACTATGATGGCAATGAACGTGAAGAGATCGCTGAGGATCTGTTTGCGGTGTGCATACAGCACGAAATGGACCATCTCGAAGGGGTGCTCTTCATCGATTACCTCTCGCGCCTGAAACGCGACCGGGCGGTGAAAAAGGTCCAGAAGCTTGTTAAGTCGCGACTGGAGGCTGCCGAATGACCCTGTCCCGCTATGCCACTCTGGGAGGCTCAGTCGCGCTGGCTGCGCTTCTCGCCGCGTGTGATCCCGCCGACACCGTTCCCGAGCCGCAGCCTGCCCCGGACCCTGCTCCGCAGCCGCACACTGCGTCGGACGGCGTTGGGGCTGTTAATAATGAGCCCATTCCTGAGTTGGCCCGCGACCCGGCTGACCCGCTGGATGCGAGCCCCGATACGGCGCCGGCAGCGGATGGTTTAATCGAGGCCCTGTCCCAGTATTGCGGCCAGTCGTTCGAGGGCGAGATCACCAGCCCGCCTGTCGAGATGGATGGGGATTTTGCCGGTCAACGCCTCGTCATGCACGTGCGTGAGTGCTTTGAGGATGAAGTGCGTGTGCCGTTCCATGTCGGGGATAACCATTCACGCACATGGCTTATCACCCGTCTGGACGATGGCCGCCTGCGGCTGAAGCATGACCACCGCCATGAAGATGGATCAGAAGATACGCTCACCCAGTATGGCGGCGAGAGCGTCTTCCCGCCGGTCTCGGCGCGCGTGGAGTTCCCGGCTGATCAGTTCTCGAAAGATCTGTTCGAGCGTGAGGGTATCCCGGTTTCCATGGACAATACCTGGATCATGGAAGTCACCGATACGACATTCGTTTACACGCTGACGCGCCCGAACCGCCTGTTCGAGGTGACGTTTGACCTCACCAATCCGGTAGATACGCCGCCCACGCCCTGGGGCTGGGAGGGTGAAGAGTAGCCCTCCGCACATCTGACGGTGTGATAAAGGCGCGGTCCGTTGGGGCCGCGCCTTTTTTTGTGCGGTCTTTCAGGCGGGGTCAGTTGCTCCGCTGGCCTGCCAGCAACATGCTGGCTGCGCGGGTAAGCCCGGCCCAGCGCCCTGCCGTGCTGATTTCGGCAGCCGCGATATGGTCGATCCGGCTATGGATACGCTCGCCGAAACCGTGAACGCGTTTACCGCAAAGAGCCAGGCTAGCCTGTACCAGCTGTGCCGCCGCCTCGCGCAGCCGTTCTTCCAGGTTCGGTGCGCGTGCCACCCCGCTGAAGAGCTCGGAGCGGTGATTGGTGAAGTATCGCTTGTAGTCCTCGTGACCGGTGCCCATCTCGTAACGGGTCAGGCCAAACTCCTCCATCCGCGACAAGAGCAGGTAGACCAGAAGATGGCCGGGCGAATAGGGCGACATTTCGGGGTCATAGGCGGCAAGCCAGGGGTGGAACGTGCCGTGACCTTGCGGTCCGTACTCGGCCGCGATCAGGCGGCCGCCCACGCGCAGCGTGTAGAGCTTCCCGCTCACCACGCCGTCCTGCTTGGCGAACAGCGTGTGCATCATTTTTGCCGTCCAGCGCGGAGCCAGCACGTCATGGCGGCCGGTCTGGCGGTATTGCAGGCGTTTCCAGCTTATCAGCTCATCAAGGGTTGCCGGATCGCTGGACACTTCGAGGTGTATCTCGCCGTGCTCGGTTTCCAGCTTGCGCAGGCGGCGGCGGAAATCCTTGAAGCGTTTCGGGTGCTCGGCCTGCAACTCGGCGATGAGGGCATCAGCTGTCGACCGCTTTATCGCTGCGCGCGATGGTCCGACCGGCTCCAGCCCGGCAGCCGGTGGTTTGTCAGGCGTGAAGAGGGCTGCAAAGCGGGCGCGCGACAGGCCGGCCAGGGCCAGCAATTCCTCGTCACGTGTTTCCACGTCCTGCCTGCGCAATATGGCATGAATGTCAGAGAAGGCCGATCCGATGGGCCGGGCAAAGCCGCCTGGCCGGCGATGGTAGGCGAACACCGCCGCCAGCCCTTTTGCGTCGCGGAAAAGCGCGATCTCCACATCATTGCGGGTGGTTGAAACGGCTTGTGCGAATTCGGGATGCAGAAGGGGCGAGGCAAGGCCGGTGGCCAGCGCCATGGCTGTCCATGCGTGCTGGTCCTGCGCGGTCAGGGCTTCAATCTTGATTGTCTCACAGCGCAACATGATGCGGCCTCCACGTTCAGTTCGAGCGGAGACTTGCAGTTATCGTGCCAGAGGCGAGGCGTACCGCTGCCATTTTGCGTGTAAGGTTAGCAGCAGGTTAACAGCGTCACCCGATGCCGTGCTCTGCTTTCCACGCCGCGAGGTCCACGCCCAGCACGTCGGCGAGGATCGCCGCAGTGCCGCCATTGGGATCAGGTACGGTGCCTGTGGTCAGGCCGCCATCGACCACCAGTGCCTGCCCCGTCACGAAGCGCGCCTCGTCGCTGGCCAGATACACGGCGGCATTTGCGATATCAGCAGGACTGCCACCTACAGGCAAAGGCTGGGCGAAGGCTCCGAGCTCCTCCAGCTTGGGCTGGGCGGCCTCGGCGGCGTCCTGATCCAGCCCGAAAGCCCGCCCGAACACGGCGGTCGCGATGAGGCCGGGATTGATGCAGTTCACCCGGATTTTATGGGGCGCAAGCCGCACCGAGACGGTCTTTGTCATATGGATCAGCGCGGCTTTGGCGATGGAGTAGAGCAGGGGCCCGTAATTCACGCCAATCCCGGCAACGCTGGAGGTGGAGATGATCGCCCCCCCGCCAGCGGCCTGCATGTGGGGCAAGGCGTGCTTGATGCCGAAAAGGGCGGCGCGCAAATGCAGGTGCATGACGTGATCGAACGTTGCTGCCTCGATCTTGTCCACCGGATAGTCCGGCTCGGCAGAGCCAGCATTATTGAACAATATGTCCAGCTGCCCGTGGCGTTCGATGGCCAGATTGATCAACGCCTTGATGTCAGCCTCGTTTTTCACATCGGTGGTGCGGAAGGCAAGCTTTGGCCCGTGAAACTGCGCCATCACTTCGCCGCGCCCGGTCTCCAGATCGCCCATCACGACATGGGCGCCTTCGGCTATGAAGCGCTCCACGCTTGCCTTGCCGATACCGCTGGCACCGCCAGTGATGACCGCGACCTTGCCATCCAGCCGTCCACCCATTTTCGCTGTGCCCCTTGTCAGTGAACTCAGGGCACACACTGGCCCGCATTCGGCAATGCCGGCAAGCCCTTTGCCGGAGATGTAGGGGAACGCTTGTCTGCCTTGCGGGTTATCAACCGGGATATAAGGCGGGCTTTCATGGAACGTATCAAATTACTCATAAGCCGGATCACCGGCTCTCTCTGGTTTCTGCCGGCCTTGTATGCGGCCGGAGCGATAGTGCTGGTTTTCGCCGCGCCGCTGACCAGGTTCATTGTTCCAGATGCGCTTGCCGAGCTGATTGAGGAAGAGGCTCTGCGCACCATCCTCAATGTTCTGTCGTCCAGCCTGCTGGCCGTAACGATCTTTTCACTGACGACGATGGCGACGTCGCTTAAGGCTGTCAGCGATGCTGCGACGCCGCGCGCAAGGCCCATTCTCATAAAGGGCGGCGGCGCACAGAACGCCATTGCGACCTTCCTCGGGGCCTTCATTTTCAGCATGATCGGGCTGGTCGCACTCAATAGCGGCATGCTGGGCGGTGGCGGCGCGACGATGTTGTTTGCCCTCACGGGGCTTGCGACGCTTATGGTGGTGATCGTCCTCATCCAGTGGATCCGGCAGCTTTCAACGCTCGGCGATGTCGAGGATGCAATCTCGAAGGTCGAGGCGGCGACGCGGAATGCATTCCGCACGCTTGCCTGTCTGCCGCCTTCAGCCGGTCAATCAGCATTGGGTAAGGCCAAGCCCTATGCGCTGCGCGCTGAACGGCCGGGCTATGTGCAGATGATCGATCTGCCTGCGCTGGAGGACACGGCAAAAAGGCTGGATGTGCGCGTGGAAGTGTTGGCCATTCCAGGTGACAGGTGCGGACCGGCTCTGGAACTGGCACGCGTGTATGGCGCGGACAGCGCTAAAATGGCGCAAAAGCTCCTGCCCTGCTTTGTGCGGGGCAGCGTGCGCACCCTGGAGGCCGACCCCCGGCTTGGACTGACAGCCCTTAGCGAGATCGGGTCACGCGCCCTGTCGCCGGGCATCAATGATCCCGGCACGGCCATCTCCGCAGTTCGCGCGCTGGAGCGCTGCTTTGCCGGATGGTGCGAGGTTCTGAATGATGCCGGAGACCGCGAAGCTCTGTCCCGCGTCGTCTATCCCGGCCTCGATGCAGCCGAAGCCTTGCGCGAACCAGTCATCGCGCTGGCGCGTGACGGGGCAGCACAGCTGGAGGTCATGCGCGCTCTGGGCCAGCTATGCGCGACCGCCTCTGAACTGGACGGCCTTGACCTTGGCAAGGAGACAAGCGCCCTGAAGGCGGAGATCGTTGAACGGGCGAGCACCGCGATGGCGCACAAAAGTGACATTGTGCGGCTTAAGGAAGCGATTGGCTGAGCGGGCATGAGACCAGCCCTTGCGCCGAAGCGGATTCAGGGTTAGAGCCGCCCCGCAAGAGAAAAGGAGGTCTCCGCCATGGAGATTGTTGAAGGTCTCACCTTCGATGATGTGCTCTTGCAGCCCGGCGCATCGGAAATTATCCCCGCAGACGCAGATGTGCGCACGCGCGTCACGCCCCGGATCGGGCTGAATATCCCGATCCTGTCCGCCGCCATGGACACTGTCACCGAAGCGCCGCTGGCCATCGCGATGGCACAGGCCGGCGGCCTGGGCGTCATCCACCGCAATCTGGAAATCCTCGAGCAGGCCGAGGAAGTACGCCGCGTGAAGCGCTATGAGAGCGGCATGGTGGTCAATCCGGTCACTATCGGCCCGGACGCGACCCTGGCGGACCTCAAAGCCCTGATGGACCATCACCGCATCTCCGGCATTCCGGTCGTTGAGGGCGGTGGCAAGGGCGGCGCGGCAGGCGCCAGGCCCGGAAAGCTGATTGGCATCATCACCAATCGCGATGTGCGCTTCGCCGATGATATGAGCGCGAGCGTCGCCAGCCTGATGACGAAGGACCACCTCGTGACCGTGCGTCCCGGCGCCGATCAGGCGGAGGCGCGCCGCCTCCTGCACAAGCACCGTATCGAGCGCCTGCTGGTCGTCGATGAGGACGGGTTCTGCGTCGGCCTGATGACCGTGAAGGACATGGAGAAGGCGCAGGCCCACCCCAACGCCGCCAAGGACGAGCATGGCCGTCTGCGCGTCGCTGCGGCGACCACTGTGGGCGATGCGGGCTTTGAGCGCGCCGAGGCGCTGATGGATGCGGGCGTGGACGTGGTCGTGATCGACACCGCCCACGGCATGAGCGCCTCCGTGCTGGAGCAGGTGCGCCGTATCAAGCGCGCGTCGAACACCACCCAGATCGTGGCGGGCAATATCGCGACCTATGATGGCGCGCGTGCCCTGTTCGACATGGGGGCAGACTGCGTGAAGGTGGGCATCGGGCCGGGCTCGATCTGCACCACGCGCATCGTCGCCGGTGTGGGTGTGCCGCAGCTGACCGCCATTATCGAGGCGCGCCGCGCGGCGGAAGGCTTTGAAGGCGCGGTCATCGCCGATGGCGGCATCAAGTATTCCGGCGACGTCGCCAAGGCCATCGCGGCCGGCGCGGACTGCGTGATGATGGGCTCCATGCTGGCCGGGACGGAAGAAGCGCCGGGCGAGGTCTTCCTCTACAAGGGCCGCTCCTACAAATCCTATCGCGGCATGGGCAGTGTCGGCGCGATGGCGCGCGGCTCAGCCGACCGGTATTTCCAGAAGGAAGTTACCGATCGCATGAAGCTGGTGCCTGAAGGCATTGAAGGCCAGGTGCCCTATAAGGGCCCGGTCGGCCCGATCCTGCACCAGATGGTGGGCGGGCTTCGCGCCGCGATGGGCTATACCGGCTCGAAGACGATTGCCGACTTCCAGAAAAACGCCGTCTTCGTGCGCATCACCAATGCCGGGCTTCGCGAAAGCCATGTGCATGACGTGACCATCACCCGCGAAGCGCCCAACTATCCCAGCCCGAGCTGATGCGGGACGCAGGGCGCATAGCCGCCGCCATTGAGGTGCTGGACACCATTTTGAACCGGCATCAGCCGGTCAAGGAAGCCATGCGCGACTGGGGCAAGGCCAACCGCTATGCGGGCTCTGGCGACCGGGCGTGGATTTCCGGCCTCGTGCTGGACAGTCTGCGGCGCAGAGGCTCTGTCAGCCATCTGATGGGCGCTGACAGCCCCCGCGCTCTGGTGCTCGGCACGCTTTCCCATGAGTGGGAGACGGGGCCGGACGCCGTCGCCGCGATCTTTGAAGGCGATGAGCACGCCCCTGAACCGCTAACCGATGCAGAGCGTGCGGGCATGCTGGCCACCTTGCCTGATGACGCGCCGCTGCACGCGCGCGCGGAAATCCCTGAATGGCTCGCCGCGAGCTTTGAGCGCGGGTTTGGCAAGGACGCGGTGCTGGAAGGGGCCAGTATGGCGGGCCGTGCGCCGGTGGATTTGCGCGTCAATGCGCTCAAAACCGACCCTGAAAAGGCGATTGGCGCGGTGCGCGCCCAGATCAATGCCGATCCATCGGAATTGCTCACCACGGCCATCCGCATTCCCGGCCATGATCCGCGCGCCAAATCCCCGCCCGCTGATGCCATCCCTGCTTACGGAAAAGGCTGGGTAGAGGTGCAGGATATTGGCAGCCAGATCGCCGCGCTCGCCGCGGCGCCGGTGGAAGGGCTGCAGGTGCTCGATTTCTGCGCCGGTGCGGGCGGAAAGACGCTGTCTCTGGCCGCGCTGATGAACAATACCGGCCAGCTCTATGCGTGGGATTATGACTGGCGGCGCCTGCGCGCCATCTGGCCGCGTCTGGAGCGGGCAGGGGTGCGCAATGTGCAGGTGCGTTCGGGCAAGGAAGCAGAAGCCTTGGGCGATCTGGAAGGCAAGATGGATCTGGTCTTCATCGACGCGCCCTGCACAGGCTCTGGCACCTGGCGGCGCAGGCCAGACACGAAATGGCGCCTGAAGGAAAAGGCGCTCGCCACACGCATCGCTCAGCAGGACGAGGTGCTGGCCAAGGCCGCAAAATACGTGCGTCCCGGCGGGCGCATGGTCTATGTGACCTGCTCCATCCTGCCGGAGGAAAATGGCGACCGGATCGACGCGTTCCTGAGCACCAATCCCGATTTCCGCGCCGTGCCGGTGATGGACGCGCTTGTCGCTTCAGGCCAGCTCACCGAAGAGGGCGCGCTCACGTTATCTGCCTGCGCAGGCGCTCACGGAGCCCTCCAGCTCACCCCCGCCCGCACCGGCACGGACGGATTTTACGTGTGCGGACTGGAGAAGGCGGGGTAGGCTCAGTCCCCACTGGGACGCCATGGAAGCAGTTTCATGAAGTGAAGCAGTTTTGGTATTAGTCCGAGCACCAAACTCAATAGTTTCCAAGGCCTAGCTGTTTTGCTCGATTCATGGAGCCAACCAACATGGCAAGAGCATGACTTATGAGAAAAGTATAAACCTTCACGTCGCACGTGTTCTGATCTGAAGGAAAAATAAAGTCTCGAACTTGTATTGCGCACGCACATTCCTCCGTGCGTTAGGGTTGATAGGCACCTGTTTTGCAATACAATGCGATAATATTAGATCGATCACGTTTTGTTCGCAATATATTTTAGCAGTAGGGTAAAAGGGTGTGGAATGATCAAAGTCATCCATATCAAGGCCAGTGGCCCGGCCAGTCTGCACCTGACCTTCTCGGACGGTCAGGCCGGTGAGCTGGACCTGTCCGCCCTCATCGCCCGGTCCGGCGCTATGGTGGAGCCCTTGCGTGATCCCGCCTATTTCGCGCGCGTCTTCCTCGAAGAAGGCGCGCCAACCTGGCCGAACGGGTTCGATCTTGCGCCGTGGGCCCTGCACAAGGACATGACGGCGCAAGGCCTGCTCAAGCCTGCAGGCCGCGCCGCCTGAGCCTCACTCCCCCCGCTCCTTCTGCCCCCGTGCCACTTCGGTGGCGAGGGCTTCGAGCTTGTGCGTCCAGAAGCCCTTGAAGCGCGATAGCCAGTCATCAACCTGCTGCAACGGGGCGGGTTCGAGCGTGTAGATGCGGCGCGGCCCGTCCACGCGGGAGCTGGCAAAGCCTGCATCGCGCAGGACTTTCAGGTGCTGGGAGACGCCGGCCTGGCTGATGCCGAACTCGGCGCGGATCACCTCCACGATCTCCCCGGAGCGCAGCTCGCTGTCGGCCAAGAGTTCCAGTATGCGCCGGCGCACCGGGTCTCCAAGGACGTCAAAGGCGTGCATGGAGGTTATTGCTCCTCACCCTTGAAAAAGGCGGCGGTGCGGGCAGCCGCCGCGCGGGCCTCGTCTGCCGGTGCGCCGGAGGCTGCATGCGCCTCGCCCCACGCCTTGGCACTGGCATCGACCAGATCGCGATAATTCTGCGAGGCGAACCATTCGCCGCTCGCTTCCACCGGCGCGGTCACCTCGCCGCTGACAAATAGCGCCAGCCCGCCCAGGCCCAGATCCCAGCCGACACCGCCCGCGCCGGGGCCGTATTTTTCTTCCCAGTCGGGATCGACCACGTAGAGATGGGTGAGTTCCAGGCGCGCATGGCCATTGCCTGCCGTGTAGAGCCGCACGCTTACCCAGCTGACCTGTTCGGAGAATTCCCAGGTGACGTCCAGCGTGCGCGGCGGCTCGCAGACGCTAATTTCGCCAGCCGCATTATTCTCGATCTGGAACCGGCCACCAAGGCGGAGATCGCCCGACACGGGCGAGAACCAGCGCGCGAGGCGCTCTTTCGTAGTCACCGCCTCCCACAAATCCTCGATACGGGTGGCGTAGGTGCGGCTCGCTACAATCGCGACGGCGGGTTTGCCGTCCCGCTCCAGATTGCGCACCTCGCGGGCCGTGGCCCCGATGGCCGCTGCAATGTCGATATGCATGCCTGTCTCCCATGATTTCGATATAACTTATATAAGTAAAAAATTATATGATAGTCAAACGAGGGAAGGGGGTGAAAGGGAAGCGGGAGGGATGTGGCTTGCTGCTATGGCCGCGCAGCGGAGCGACCGGCGCCAACCGATTTTGCGTGTGCATGTCGGTGAACGCCGAGTAGGGTTGCGGGAATCGCTGCTTCGCGTGACGCACAGCGCCGGAGACAGAATATGGATGAGGAACAGAGCCCGTTGTGGCGGCGGCCCCGCGACCTCCTGAAATTCCTCGGAATATATGCGCTGTGTATCCCTTTTGGGCTGATCTTATTCGCTAGCCTGAGCAGGCATCGAACAGGACGAAGCTGGGAAGAAACCATCTTCTCAATCGATATGCTTGGGTTTGGGGCGCTCTTGGTTGCAATCGGTATTTTGACCGTAACGGTCCGGAATCCGGCAGGCATTTCCAAGGTCGAGCCCGCCGGCGCGGGCTGGCACGCGATAGGACCACCAAGATATGAAAAGTATTTCGGCTGGGCCTATGGCCTGTTTTCCATCACGTCGATCATCGGCGGGCTTTTTGTTCTGCCGATTGTTTTCATTGCTGACCCAGGGCCGAGCGGGTGGGACGCGGTGCTTTTACCGGCCGTTGGAGTTCTCATCCTGTGCTTCGGCACCGTGATGGCGATGAAGTTCTACAGCATCTATTTCGTGAAAATCAGATGGAATGAGGAGCAGATTGAAATCTCTCATCCGCTGGTCGGTCGCCGGACCGTAAAGTTCAGGGACATTGAAGCCGCCGGTAGTGCCGGGCTGTTGGGCTATTACTGGATAAGGCCCAAGTCCGGCCGCCTGATAAGGTTGAAAGATATGGATGACGGCGTTGAAGAGCTGATGTTCCACCTGCACACCGTCGTGCCGGGACGAATCATTGCCTGATTCCACCCACCCCCTCGCCACGGACGAGAATCTCGGCTAATCGCTGCGCATGGATATACCTGCCGAACACGAACGCGCCCTGATTGTCGATTTCGGCAGTCAGGTGACACAGCTTATCGCACGGCGCCTGCGCGAAAGCGGCGTCTATTGCGAGGTCCATCCCTATAACCGCGCCAATGCGGATTTCGTGAAGGATTACGGCCCCAGGGCCATCATCCTTTCCGGCTCCCCGCATTCGACGAGCTGGGAGGACAGTCCGCGCGCTGACCCCTATCTCTTCGAGGCAGGCGTGCCGGTTCTGGGCATCTGCTACGGCGAGCAGACCATGTGCGCGCAGCTCGGCGGGCGGGTGGAGACATCTGATCATCGCGAGTTTGGCCGCGCCGACATTCAGATCGTGGCGGAAAGCCCGCTCCTGAAGGGCCTCGGCGAGGTGGGTGATACCGAGCGCGTCTGGATGAGCCATGGCGACCGCGTGATGGCCGCGCCCGAGGGCTTCCATGTCATCGCCACCAGCCCCGGCGCCCCCTTTGCGGCCATCGCGGACGAGGCGCGCCAGTTTTATGGCGTGCAGTTCCACCCCGAAGTCGTTCACACGCCGCGCGGCGCGCTGCTCCTGAAGAACTTCACCCACGGTATTGCGGGCATGAAGGGCGACTGGACCATGGCCGCCTTCAAGGATGAGGCGATTGCCCGCATCCGCGAACAGGTGGGCAAGGGCCGGGTGATCTGTGGCCTGTCGGGCGGGGTGGATTCCGCCGTTGCCGCCGTGCTGATCCACGAGGCGATTGGCGATCAGCTGGTCTGCGTGTTCGTGGATACCGGCCTGATGCGCCATGGCGAGGCCGAAGAGGTCGTCACCCTCTTCCGCGAGCATTACAATATCCCGCTGGTCGCCGCCGATGAGGGGGAACGTTTCCTCTCCGCGCTGGACGGGATTGATGACCCGGAGAAAAAACGCAAGACCATCGGCAAGCTCTTCATCGATGTGTTCGAGGAGAAGGCAAAGCTCGCCGGCGGGGCCGATTTCCTGGCCCAGGGCACGCTCTATCCGGACGTGATCGAGAGCGTCAGCTTTGATGGCGGCCCGTCCGTCACGATCAAGTCCCACCATAATGTCGGCGGCCTGCCTGCGCGCATGAACATGAAGCTGGTGGAGCCGCTTCGCGAGCTCTTCAAGGACGAGGTGAGGGCGCTAGGGCGCGAGCTGGGCCTGCCTGAAGCCTTTGTCGGCCGTCATCCCTTCCCCGGTCCCGGCCTCGGCATCCGTATTCCGGGCGCGGTCACGAAGGAAAAGGCGGATATTCTGCGCGCCGCCGACCGCATCTATATCGAGGAGATCAAGAAAGAAGGTCTCTACGATGTGATCTGGCAGGCCTTCGCCGTGCTGCTGCCCGTCCGCACCGTGGGCGTGATGGGCGATGAGCGCACCTATGACAGCGTGCTGGCCTTACGCGCCGTGACGAGCGTTGACGGCATGACGGCGGACTATTTCCCCTTCGATCACGACTTCCTCGGCCGCGTCGCCACACGCATCATCAATGAAGTGCGCGGCGTCAACCGCGTGGTCTATGACGTGACCAGCAAGCCGCCGGGAACGATTGAGTGGGAGTAATCTCCATAGCCTGACATGGCGGGCCGGGCAGGCTAGCTTTAGCCGTGATTCTTGAAGGGGCGCGTCGGGACGATGGATTTCACACCGGGCATGGTCGATGCGCGGCTGCCCACGCCACTTTACCATCAGGTCTACCTGATACTGCGTGACAGGATACGCCGCGGCATACTGGCGTCTGGCGATGTTGTGCCGGGCGAGCAGGAACTGGCGCGCCTGATGAATGTGTCGCGCATAACGGTGAAGCGCGCCCTTAACGAGCTGGCATCGGAAGGCCTCGTCAGCCGCCATCGCGGGCGGGGCACGGTTGTTGCCGCGCCGGGCTTCTCGCCCATGGTGAAAGGCTCGTTCGACAATCTCATCGAGTCCCTGCGCCTGATGGGGCTGGAAACCCAGATTGAGCTGGTCGAGCACAGCTCGGTCAGCGCGAGCGAGGAGGTGGCCGAGTCTCTGGCCCTGCCGGCTGGTGCGCCGGTGAAGCGTATCGTGCGCCTGCGCAAGCTTCAGGACGAGCCCTTCTCCCACCTCACCACCTATCTGCCGGACGCGATTGCCCGCAAGATCCCGGCCGAAGCGCTCGGCACTGAACCCATGCTCGTATTGCTGGAGAAGGCCGGAGCGGAGGTCTGCGAGGCAGAGCAATGGATAACCGCCACCAGCGCGCAAATAGCCGTTGCGTCGGCGCTGGGCGTCCCGCCCGGCTCGCCGCTCTTGTGCATTGAGCGGATCATGCGTGACCGCGATGGCGTGCCTGTCCAGCTGATCACGGCCTATTATCGCTCCGACCGCTTTCAGTACCATCTGAAAACCCGCAGAAAACGCGCCTCTGCCGACAGCGCCTGGAAGCAGGATGGCTAGGGCCGGTGTCGAAACCGCCTGTATGGTTTTGCGTACAATATACCATTTCCCGGCTCCTGCCTTTGAGAAGCGTGCCGCGCCCTTTGTGCAACAGGGTTTGTGCAATATGCTTGGCGTATCGGAATGATGACGTTGACAGAGCGTGCGGGGTTGGTGCAGCGTTGCGTGGTATTATAAGCCATACAAGTTGGCAGAAGGGGAACTCCATGCGCACCACTGCACTCACGACTACCGCCCTCATCGCTCTGGCGATGGCGGCACCGGCAATTGCACAGGATCAGGGTGAGCAGATTGCCCGCTCAGGCCCGCAGCTGGAGGTAATCACCATTACCGCCCGCAAGACCGAGGAGAACCTGCAGGAGGTTCCGATCGCGGTTTCGGCGTACACGGCGGCCGAGATTCAGCGCCGCGGCATCCGCAACGCGCAGGATCTCAGCTCGATCACGCCGGGGCTGAATGTGGAGCAGGACCAGGGGCGGCGCTTTGACCGCCCGGTGATCCGCGGCCAGTCGAACGTGCTGGGTGTGCCCAATGCCGCGTCATTCATTGACGGTGTGTACATCCCCGACAGCCTGTTCGCGACCGAGCTTGCCTTTGTCGACCAGATCGAGGTGATCAAGGGGCCGCAATCCGCGCTCTATGGCCGCCAGACCTTCTCCGGCGCCATCAGCTACACCACCCGCGAGCCGTCTGATGTCTTTGAAGGGCAGCTGCGCGTGACCGCTGCCGAGCATGACGAGTACAATTTTCTTGGCAGCATCAGCGGTCCGATTGTCGATGGCGTGCTGAGCGGTCAACTCGCGCTCAACTACTACACCTATGGCGGTGAGTATCAGAACAATGCCGTCGGCGATCCGAGCTTTGGCCGCACGATTGGCCAGGAGGAGACGCGCGGTATTTCGGGCGGTCTGCGTTTCACGCCGAGCGACAATCTCAGCTTCACCCTGCGCGCCACCTACGCGGAGAATGATGACGGCCACGAGGTCATGGTGCTCCAGCGCGCATCGAACAATAACTGCTTCCTGTCCACGGCCAGCCGCTATTATTGCGGCGCGATCAATGTCGGCCCGGAAGACATCACGCTCAACCTTGATGCGGTCGGCGGCGGCGGTGTCTCGCGCGAGACCACCCGCATCAGCCTGATTTCGGAATACGATTTCGAGAACGGCTTCACGCTGACTTCGATCAGCGGGTACAATAACTCCTACGAGTCCCGTAAAGCCGATCTCGACTTCCTGCCGATTGCCGCGCTGGGCGGTTCGCTGCACGTCGATGACCGGATCGATATCGAGAGCTTCTCGCAGGAATTGCGTATCGCCTCACCAGTGGACCGGCGTTTCAGCTGGCTTGCCGGTGTCTATTACTACAATGGAGACACTTGGAACGGGCGTTACCGTTTCGCGACGGACGCGCTGCAGGATAACGGCGTGGTGGGCGTAACCAACTATGCTGCCTTCGCCCTCGCCCGGTTCGACTTCACAGACCGGCTGACGGGTACCGCAGAGGTGCGCATCGCCGAGGAAGAGCTGACGCTGACGGGCAGCGCGGCGAACTTCGATCTCAGCGCCACCTATCGCAGCACCAATCCGCGCTTCACACTGGCCTATCAGGCCAATGACTTCACGATGCTCTACGCATCGGCGGCCCGCGGCAACAAGCCCGGCGGCTTTAACGCCGATGTGCGCCTCGCGCCCGACCAGCTGTCCTACGGCGAGGAAAGCGCCTGGAATTACGAGATCGGCATCAAGAGCGATCTGTTTGACCAGCGTGTCCGCCTCAATGCGGCAGCGTTCTTTATTGACTGGACCAACCAGCAGCTGACCCAGAGCACGGTTGTGGCGGTCGGTGGTACGGCTCCGTTCATCCGCAATGTCGGTGAGCTGGAAGTGCGCGGCTTCGAGGTCGAAGGCGAGTTCCAGGTCACGGACAACTGGCGTCTGCGTGGCACGTATTCCTATGCGGAATCCGAATATACGAATGCGTTCGACCCTGACCACAACACGCTGACGGGCAATGGTGACATTACCGGCAACACTGCGCCGAATGCACCGCGCACGCAGTTCTCGGTGGGCACGCATATCTGGTGGCCGATGTTCAACGACTCGCGCGGCTTCTTCGATGCGACCTACGCATATCGTGGCCGCAAGTTTGCCCAGGTCAGCAATCTGGCATGGGTGGACGGCCGCGATGTGGCCAACGCCCAGCTGGGTTGGGAGCTTAACCAGCACCGCGTGATCCTGTTCGGGCGCAACCTGTTCGACAATATCGAGCCGCTGGGTGTGACCCGTTATGTCGATTTCGGCGACTCAAACCGCCGGGGCTTCCTCGGCACGTTGCCGCGTGGACGTCAGTTCGGCATCACCTACGAGATGTCGTTCTGATAGGTTAGCATCGAGATCCGTCTCGCGTTCGCATTGAGGGCGCTTCCGGTGGATAGCCGGGAGCGCCCGAATGCTCCCGGCGCCCGTCTGTTGTTGCGTAGCCCGTAAGGAAGAGTTCAACCCCGTGTCTGCCCTTAGAGGACTGCGTGATCTGGCCTTCGTCCTGTTCGCGACGATGACGGTGCTGTTCTTTCTGCTGCGCCTGACGGGCGATCCGGCGATCGTGCTGGCGGGTGAGGGGGCCTCGCCTGCGCAGGTTGAAGCGATCCGCGCCGAATATGGCTTCGATGAGCCGATCCTGATCCAGTATTTCATTTATGCCGGCAAGCTGCTGACCCTGGATTTCGGGGTGTCGCTGGCTGATGGCACACCGGCGCTGGAAAAGGCGCTCATCTCCTTTCCTGCCACCCTGTTTCTCGCCTTCATGGCGCTCTGCGTGAACCTGATGATCTCCCTTCCGACCGGGCTCTGGCTGGGACAGGCCCGCAAGGGCATGGCGCGGCGTGGCGTGAGGGGGCTCATCACCGTGATGCAGGGCTTTCCCGGCTTCGTCATCGCGTTGTTGATGATCAATATTTTCGCCGTCGCGCTGGAATGGCTGCCGACGGTCGGCTTTGGCGGGCCGGCAACCTGGATACTGCCGACCCTGTCGGTCGTGTCCTTCCTGGCGCCCAAGCTGATCCGGGTGGTCGAAGCCAACACCTATGCGGCGCTGACCTCTAACTATGTGCGCACAGCCAAGGCGAGCGGCGCGCCAGACAATGTGATCCTGTGGCGGCATGTGGCGCCGAACGCGCTTCTGGGCGCTATCGCGCTGGTGGGGGCGGAGTTTGCCTTCATGCTGACCGGCCTGGTGGTGATTGAAACCATCTTCGCCTGGCCGGGCATTGGTTGGCTGCTGGTCCAGTCCACGCTCAGCCTCGACTTTCCGGTGGTTCAGGCCGTCGTGTTCCTGATGGTGCTTGGCGTGTTCGCCACCAACGCTCTGGCAGAGCAGCTTCAGGCCACGCTGGACCCGCGCATCGGCAATGCCAGGGGGGCGGGGTGATGAGCTCTCTGAAGCGCGTTCCGGCCTTAAGCATCCTTCTGGCGTTTGCGGCGCTGGTATGCCTCGTCATCATGGTGTTTGGCGACGCGCTGTCCGGCCATGACCACAGGGCGATGAATCTGGATTTGCGTCTGGCTCCGCCGCTGACCGGCGGGCATCTGCTCGGCACGGACGAGCTGGGGCGCGATGTGCTGGCCCGCCTGCTTACGGGCCTGCGCTGGTCGGTTGCTACCGCGCTCAGCGCCACTTTCATCGCCTTTGTCATCGGCACCACGTTCGGGCTGGTGGCGGCCCGCGGACAGTCGGCGCTGGGCGGCGTCATGCGCCTGCTGACTACGTTTACACAAGCCTTCCCGCCCTTCGTGCTGGCGGTGACCGTGATCGCGGTCATGGGCGATGCCGGCTTCTTCTCCATAGTGCTGACGCTGGGGCTGGTAACGTGGCCGGTATTTTCCCGCGTGGTCTATGCCGAGGCGCGCAGCCTGTTCGAGCGCGAGCATGTGCTGGCCGCCGAAATGACGGGGATGCCCGCCATCCGCCTCTTCGTGCGCCATGTCCTGCCCGGCCTGATACCCAGCCTGTCGGTGCTGGTCGTGTTTCACTTTGCCGACATGATCGTGGCCGAGAGCGCGCTGTCTTTCCTGGGGATCGGCGCACCGCTGGGGGCTGCGACATGGGGCGCGATGCTGTCTGAAAGCCGGGGCTATATGCTGTCGGCGCCCTGGCTGACGCTCTCTCCGGCTCTGGCGATGGTGGCGATTATCGTCTGTGCGCATGCTTTGGGCCAGCATCTCAGGAATGCGAACCGATGAGCCAGCTTGCCTCATCCGCGCCGCCCTCGCTCGGCGTCAACGGCCTGCGCATCACTGCAGGTGACAATGTGCTCGTGCCCGGTCTCTCCCTGACCATCGGCCGGGGCGAGATACTGGGCATGGTCGGCGCGTCCGGCTCCGGCAAGACGATCTCGGCCTTCTCCCTTGCCCGGCTGCTGCCCGAGGCGCTCACTCAGACTGGCGAAATCAGCCTGGAAGGCGAGCGCATCGACCTTCTGTCCGAAGCGCAGATGCGCCAGGTCCGGGGCGGGCGCATCGGCATGGTGTTTCAGGACCCGCTATCCTCTTTCAACCCGCTGCGCACCGTGGGTTCGATACTGGTGGAGTCGATCTGCCGGCATCAGGGCCTGCCCGCCAGACAGGCGCGCGAACTGGCCATCGAGACGCTGGCCACCATGCGGCTTCCGGGCCGCGATGCGTCAGTGGATGCCTATCCCCATATGCTGTCGGGCGGACAGCGCCAGCGCGCGATGATCGGGCTGGCGCTCGTCAACCAGCCAGCCCTGATTATCGCCGATGAGCCGACGACCGCTCTCGACCCTACGGTCCAGCTGCAGATACTGGCCCTGCTGCGCCATCAGGCTTCAAGTGCGGCCTGCCTGTTCATCACCCATGATATTGGCGCGGCATCGGCCATCTGTGACCGGCTGGCCGTGATGAATGAAGGCGTGATCGTGGAGGAGGGGCCAACCGATCAGCTGCTCTCCTCGCCCGTTCATCCGTTTACCCGCGAGCTGCTCTCGCATGCCCCGGGAGGCGCGCGTTTCCGATGAGCACTCCCTTGCTTCAGATACGCGATCTGGTGATCGACTACGGAAAGGGCGAGAGCCGTTTCCGGGCGCTGCATGGCTGCTCGTTCGACCTTGAACCGGGACAAGTCATGGCGGTGGTGGGCGAGTCCGGATCGGGCAAATCCTCGCTTGTCCGCGCTGTGGCCGGGCTGGTGGCGCCTGCTTCGGGAGAGATGCTGCTGGATGGACAGGCCCTGCCACCCTTGCGCAAGCGTCCCCCAGAGACGCGGCGTATCATCCAGATGGTCTTTCAGGACCCCGGCGCCAGCCTCAACCCGCTGCACCGCGTCCATGCCATTATCGAGGAACCCCTGCTGGTCACGGGCTATGGCGATGCGGCGCGCCGTGCGGTTCGCGTGGCCGAGCTGATGGAGATGACCCAGCTTTCCACTGACCTTGCCCGCCGCCGGCCACGCGAATTGTCGGGCGGGCAGAAGCAGCGCGTGGCGATTGCCCGCGCGCTGGCCATGGAGCCGCGCCTGCTGATCGCCGACGAAGCGCTGTCGGCGCTGGACTTCACGACGCAGGACCATGTCTCGCGCCTCCTGTCGGACCTGCGCCGCGATCTGAACCTTGCCATGCTGTTTGTCTCCCACGACATGCGCAGCGTGCGGCGCATGGCCGACGATGTATGCGTCATTGAGAAGGGCCATGTGGTCGAACAGGGGGCGGTGAGCGACGTGCTCTATAATCCGAAATCGGCCTATACGCGGCTTTTGCTCGCGGCGGCCCTCAATCCGCGCGCCGCGCTGTCCGATCCGCGCCTTGCCGAGGCGCTGGAGAACGGAGAAGCGGTATCGGAGGAGGCCCTTAAAGGCGTGATGGACATCATCCGGGGCGGCGCGCTGATGGGAGATGCACGATGAGATGGCTGCTGGCTCTCTGTGCCGTCGCCTGCCTGGCACTGGCCGCCTGCTCGGATGCGGGCAGCAGCGCCGGTGACGAACAGGTATTGCGCGTCGGGGTGGCGTCTCTCCCGGCCAGTCTTGGCAATCCCTATCGCGGCAATGGCCGTCCCGGCTCGTTGCTGTGGCATGCCATTTTTGACGGGCTGACCCGGCTTGATTTCGATGGCGATCCGGAACCCGCACTTGCGGTGGAGTGGGAGCTGGTTTCGCCCAGCGTGTGGCGCTTCACCCTGCGCGAAGGGGTGCGTTACTCCAACGGGCGGCCTTTCGACGCCGACGCCGTGGTGGAGGTGTTTGAGTGGCTCGCGACACCGGAGGGGCGGCGCAATCTGATCGGCATTGAAATGCGCGACATCGTGGCGGTGCGCGCGATTGATGCGCTGACCGTGGAGTTTGAAACCGCAAACCCCGATCCCGTTCTGCCGCGCCGTCTGGTGACGGTGAACATGGTGGAGCCGCGCGCCCTGCAGGAGATCGGCCTGGATGCCTATAGCCGCGCGCCGGTGGGCACAGGCGCGTTCATCATGACCCGCTGGGACCAGCGCCGCCGCCATCTGACGCTGGAGCGCAATTCCGATAGCTGGCGCGCATCCTCACTGGACCGGCTCGTGTTTCTGGAGCTGCCGAGCTCGGCTGGCCGCACCCAGGCGCTTCTCTCCGGCGATGTCGATCTGGCCCTGATTGATCTGGAGGAGATGGACAGGCTGGAGCGCGGCGGATTTCCCATTCTCTCCACCCCGTCCATGCAGGTGAAGGCCTACACTTTCCGCGTCGAGGGCAGCAGCGAGAATTCGCCCATTCGCGATGTGCGGGTGCGTCAGGCGCTCAATTATGCCGTCGACAAGGACGCGATCTCCGCGCTTCTGCCGGGCGGTGCGATCCCCTCCGGCCAGCCAGCACCGCGCGGCGTGTTTGGCCATGATCCCTCGATTGAGCCTTACCCCTACGATCCCGAACGCGCGCGCGCTCTGCTCGCAGAAGCGGGATGGCCGGACGGGTTTGAACTGACGATGGAAGTGCTGACCGATGCGGCGCCGGGCGATGATCTGATGACGCAGGCTGTGGCCGAGTACTGGCGTCTGGTGGGTGTGAACACCCGGCTGCGCATTGTCACCCTGCCAGAGTATCTAAACCGGCTGCTGACCAATAACTGGCGCGGCGATGCCTTTGCCCTGTCCTGGAACAGCTTTCAGTACAATGACATCACCCGTGCGATGAATGATTTTTCCTGCGGGCGTTTCGTGCCGTATTTCTGCGACGAAGCGATCACGGCAGAGTTTCAGGCCGCTCGCGTGCTGCATGACGAAGATGCCCGGCGTGAGGCGTATCACGCGCTGGCGCGCGCCTACCGGGAGGCTGCGCCGTCCGTCTTTCTGGTGGAGCACCGCGACCTGTTCGCCTACGGCCCGCATGTGGAGGGCGTGCAGATACGCCACCGCGTGCCGGTCTATGAAGAGATCACGCTTCAGCGCCGCTGAGGCGCGCCGCCAAGCTTTGCCAGACTGATCGCGGCGGCCAGCAGGGCGAAGACCGCCGCAAGGCCCAGCGCCAGCCGGGGCGCATTGTCGCCTGCGAAGTGAAACATGCCGCCCATCACCACAGCGCCGGCCGTTTGACCAGCAAGCCGCCCGGAGGCCAGCAGGCCGCTGGCCCCGCCGCTGCGCCCGCGCGGCGCAGCCATCAGTATGTCGCGGGCATTGGGGCTCTGGAACAGGCCAAAGCCTATACCGCAGCTTGCCAGCGCGGCTACCAGCAGGGCAGGCGGAGCCGAGGCGGGCATGAAAGCCCACGCGGCAAGGGCTGCCGCAAACACGGTCATGCCCACGCCGCCGAACAGTCCGGCAGGCACGCGCCCGGTAAGCGAACCGCTGAAGCTGGCTGCCATGCCGGTTGCTACCGGCCAGGCCACCATCATCAGCCCTGTTTCCACCAGAGAGCGGCCGAACACGACGTGCATGAGGAAGGGCAGGGCGATCATCGTCAGCGCCTGGGCCATGAAAGCCGTTACCGCTGCGCTGGCCGCAAGGGCCATAGACCGGATACGCAACAGATCCACCGGCACGAGCGGGGCAGGGTGGGCGCGGGCGCGCCAGACCAGCGCGGCCAGAAGGGTCAGCCCTGAAAGGGCCATGACCCAGCCTGCGGGGTGGCCGTGCAGTCCCTTGTCGATACCCAGGAAGAGCAACACGAAGGCCGCCGCATTGAGCGCTGCGCCCGCCCAGTCGAACCGCGCCCGGCTGGCCGTCGCACCGGGCAGGGCCCAGACAGCGAGGGCTAGCGCGCCTAGGCCGATCGGCACGTTGAAGGCAAACAGCCAGCGCCAGTCTGCCACCGACAATATGCCGGCCGCCACGGCTGGCCCGGCAGCGGCAGATGCCGCCACTACCAGCGCGTTCAGCCCGACCCCGCGCCCCAGCATGGAGACGGGATAGGTGTGGCGCACCAGAGCGCCATTAATGCTCATGATGGCGGCTGCGCCGATGCCCTGAAAAACCCGGGCGGCGATCAGGAAGCTGGCATCAGGCGCCAGCGCGCATAAACCGGCACCCGCAACGAAGATGGCCAGTCCCGCTCCGTATACGCGGCGGAATCCGATGCTCTCGCCCAGCGCGGCCATGGGAAGCAGGAGCGCGAGTATGGTTAGCTGGTAGGCATTGACCGCCCAGATCATGCGTGATGGCGGCGCGTCAAAAGCGCTGACGAGGGCGGGCAGTGCGATATTGGCGATGCTGGCATCCAGCACGCACATGGCTATCGCAACGGCGATGGCCAGCGCAGACAACTGCCGGCGTGGTGCCGGCAGGCCGTCAGCCGGCTCCCCGCCCACGCCGGGGGCGGGGTCTGGCGGCGGTGTCAGGACGTAAGGGCGGTGCCGCGTTGCCCGCTGGCATCCGGCTTTTCGCCCAGAACGAGATACCAGGAGCGAGGCCCGTCGCGCATTTTTACCGTGGTCTCGACCACCTCGTCATCGGCAAAGCCATTTTCGCGCATGACGGCGGGGACGTCGGCGTTCAGGAAGTCATCCCAGAACGGCTCGTTATTGTTTTTGGTCTGCCAGGCGAACATGAACTTCTCGAACTCGGAGAAGTCGGCGCCCTTCACCGGCACGTCCTGGTGAACGACCACCCCGCCCGGCTTGAGAACGCGGCGCGCCTCGGCGAAAATCTTGCCGAGCATGGGGCGCGAAACCTCATGCATCATGTTGTGGGAGATCACGAGGTCGAAGCTCTCGTCCTCGAAATCCATCCGCGCGGCGTCCATCTGGTGGAAATGCACTTTCAGGCCCATGGCCTCGGCGCGCAAATGGGCATAGCGCAGCATGGCTGGCGCGACGTCCACCGCGTGAACCTCCGCGTCCGGGAAGCGCGCCGCATAACCCACAGACGCCCCGCCTGCCGAGCAGGCAAGGTCGAGAATGCGCAAGGGCCGCATCGTGCCGTAGCGCTCTTCGAGAAAATCGATCACGGCCGCTGACTTGCTGTCTTTCGCGCCGATCCCGGTGCCGGCGGAAAAGGCATTGCCACCGCTCTCATACAGGGCGCCAGCGATAATGTCGTTGCCGCCCGTATCGCGCATATAGCCGCCCGGCTGGCCATGAATATGGGCCGCAAAGGCGTCACCGGGCGCGTTGAAGTCACGGGCCAGCGACAGCGTGCCGCCAGCCGGGGCATTGCTGAAGCGCGAGGCAGCGTCCTGCATGCGCGGCAGGTCGCGCTGGATAGTCTCCTCGACACTGTTCCACATCAGCTCCTGTGCGCTACAGCTCAGCGCGCTCCAGAGCTGGTAGTAAGGATCAACCGCCATCGCCTCGCCGATCTCTGCCTGGCTTTGCGGTTGCTGGCCGGTCGCTGCTTCATGCCGCTTGGCTGCACGGGCGCGGAACACTTTCTCATTGCCCGGCTGAAGCTGCGTCAGGCGGCGCTTGAGCTGCACGACATACTGGGTGCGGGCTGCCTCGTCATGGTTGGGGCGGGCCAGAATGTCATGGGTGGCAGTGCGGTCGATGATCATCGGGCGGTCTCGCTTTGCTAGCTGGCACTCGATATGGACAACTTGTATTTAAATAAATACATCTTAGAAGATCAAGGTGCCAGATGTTTTCCGCTGACGGATCGAGTTTGTGACAGACAGAGCCGCCCATCCAGCCCTTTCGCAGCCCAGACCCGACCTTGGCAGGTCAGGGGTCATCGCGCTGATGACTCCGGCTGAAAACCCGACTGCCGAACCGGAACTCTCGGTTCTGCTGGGGCCGGACATCAATCTGCTTTCAACGCGCATGCACATAGCTGAGCCTGACATGAACGTCCGGCTGGAGCGCTATGCCGGCGATATGGCTCGATGGATGGCGCCCTTTGGCAATGCCCCGCTTGATGCAGCGATTTTTGCCTGCACAGGCTCCAGCTATCTTGTTCCTCCAGCGAACGCGCCGGGACGTTTTCTCGATCATGCGGGCAGACATATGCCGCTTATCTCCGCCGCCAATGCGGTGAGCGATGCGGTGACGGCGCTGGGCGCACGCAGGCTGGTTCTGGTCAGCCCGTATCCGGAGAGCCTTACAGCCGCAGCGGTAAAATGGTGGACAGCGCAAGGTCTGGACGTGCGCAAAGTGCTCTCAGTGCCGCCCGCGGCATCTGGCCATCCCATCTATTCGCGTGATGCGCGTGCGATCTTGTGTACCTTGCAACTGGCCGCGCGGATGGAAGGCGATGTGGTGCTGGCGCTGGGTACCGGAGCGCCCAGCCTGTCCGCTCTGGCGGTTGCCTCGCCAGATGCCGACATTCCGATGCTGTCATCCAATCTGTGTACAGCCTGGGCAGCCAGTGCCGCTCTGGGTCAGCCTTCCTCACCGCTGGACTGGCTGGCTGCCAGCGCATCCTGGCGCCAGCGCCTCCATGACCGTTTTCCGGCCCTTATGGCCTCTCTCCAGAATTAGACCCCGCCTACCCGTCTCTCTCGAAAACAGGAATATCCCATGTCGTCGACGCCCAAAGCTCCCCGCCCGGTATTCTTTGAAGATGCGGCCAATGATCGGCTGACGGCGATCATCACGGCGCTGGCGGCAGAGGTCGCGGTGCTGTCTGAGCGGGTTCACAGTCTTGAGGCGGTGCTGGCTGGCAAGTCCGTCATAGAGCCGGGCACGATAGATGCCTATCAGCCTACGCCGGAGCAGCTGGCGGCCCGGCGCGAGCGCCATGAGGCGTTCAATCAGAGAGTTTTCTATGTGCTTCAGGAAGAGCTGGATGCGCTGCCGCCCGAATAGGGCGGCGTCACGCTGTCGCTTCGGCTCGGCGCAAACCATCGATCATTGATGAGCGCATGATATAGGCCTTGGCCTTTACCGGGTCCGATGTGACGGCTTTCAGCCCGTCGAGTATCACGCGCCGCTTTTCGGGGTCGCGCTCCTGCATGCGGCGCCGGTTGCGGTCTGCCTGCTGGAGGATTTCCTCTTCGGCCACCGGGCGGCGTTGCCGGGTATAGAGATCGAGCAGATCTTCCGATTCTCCGGCCAGGACGCGTTTCAGCTTGGCCGTCAGGTTGAACACATCATGTATTCCGCCATTCATGCCCATGCCCCCGCTCGGGCTGTTTACATGGGCCGCATCGCCTGCCAGCACGACACGGCCGCGGCGGTAGTCGGACACGATACGCATATGCACCCGGTAGGGGCGTATCTCGAAGACATTATAGGGTTCATTGCGCGGCACGATGGCATTGAGTTTGCGCTGGATGCTTTCGGGCGTAAGCGCCTCCTCAATGGATTCGCCCTCTGACGGGTAAAGCGAGCAGCGCCAGAACTCCTTCAGCCGCAAAAGCGAGAATGTACCGCCATCGCGCCAGACATAGTTCACGTTGGAGAGGCCTGGCAGGTGCTCTTCAAACGGAAAGTCGGTGATCGCCAGAATGGTGGTTTCCGGATAGGTGAGCCCTTCCAGTGTGAGGCCAACCTGTTCACGTACCGTGCTGCGTGAGCCGTCTGCACCGATAAGGTAACGGCCTCTGATCGAGAGCTCTTCGCCATCCTTGATGGCGCGCACCTGCACGGCGTCGTCGCTCTGCGTGACCGTTTCTACGCGCGCGCCCATGATGATCTCGGCAAAAGGTGCGCTGGCGAGCGCATCTGCCAGGATATGGCACAGGCGGAACTGTTCGCACTGCAGCCGGAAAGGGTGGCGGGTTTCACCTTCCAGGAGCGAAAGATCGAAGACCGCGCGGTCATGCGTCTCGTGCTGGCGGATCTGCCAGGAGCCACAGACCAGGCCCTGATCGATCAGGGGCTTGGCGATTCCATACTCGTCCAGCATGTCCAGCGTCGGAGGGTGGAATGTCGAGGCGCGCAAGTCCTCTGGCAATGTGGGTTCAGCTTCCAGAACGACACACGATATACCAAATGCGTTCAGGCGCAGCGCCGCCGCCAGACCGACCGGACCTGCACCGACGATAATGACCTGCGTATCAAGCTTTTGCATGAAGTCCTCTACCCCACTTGTCTGTTTCTTGATACGTTTGTGCGAGCGGTTCGGCAACCCCCACGGACTGACCAAAGCGCTGAATGAGAGATAAAATGAAAGGTGGAGGGGCGATGCAGCAGGTCCGTTGACTTGTCGGAGCGCCTCATGTCGTATTTTTAGTCAGACATCTGCCGGTCCCGCCGGGACCAGCGCGTGAACCCGTTTTCGAGGATCCTGCCCATGGCTCAGTCCGCCTCCGGTGCCAATGACAAGCCTGCCGCCGCCACCCCGACGCTGGTGACAGCTTTTATTGATGGCGGCTTTGTGCCCGGCGGCAATGGCCATGTGATCCCCGTTTTTTATCCCGGCACCGGGCAGATCGTCTCCCAGCTGCACGAAAGCGATGAGCGCGAAGTGGACAAGGCCGTCCGCTCCGCCCGTGCCGCGTTCGATTCTGGTCCCTGGCCACGCCTGGCCATCGAAGAGCGTCAGGCGGTGCTGCAAGCCATCCACGATGCGATCCTGGCCCATGACGAGGAGCTCGCCTATCTGGAGTGCCTGAACACCGGCATCGTCATGCGCGAGGTGCGTCAGCGCCACATCCGCCGCGCGGCCTACAATTTCAAATTCTTCTCCGAAGTGATCAGCCAGCAGCCGGGCGAAGTCTGGACCCAGAACCGCGACTACCTGACCTTCGTCACACGCGAACCGGCCGGTGTCGCGGCGCTGATCGCGCCCTGGAACGCACCGCTGGCGCTGGCATCCATGAAGATCGCGGCGGCCATCGCTTTCGGCAATACATGCGTGCTCAAGCCGTCAGAACAGACGCCGCTATCGCTGGCCCGGCTTGTGGAGATCATTCATCAGGCCGGTGTGCCCGCCGGTGTGGTCAATCTGGTCAATGGACGCGGGGGCGTGACGGGCGTGGCGCTGGTGGATCATCCCGGAATCGACCGGGTTGCGTTCACCGGCGGCACGGCCACCGGGCGCACCATCATGCAGGCCGCCGGCAAGCGGCTGAAGCCCGCCTCGGTGGAGCTGGGCGGCAAGTCGGCCAATATCATCTTCGCCGATGCCGATCTGGAGCGCGCGCTGGATGGCGCGCTGCTGGGTATTTTCTCCAATAATGGACAGCAATGCCTCGCAGGCTCGCGCATACTCGTGGAAGAGCCGATTTTCGATGATTTCGTCGAGGCGTTTGTAGCGCGTGCGCGCAAGCTGAAAATCGGCGATCCGATGGCCGATGATACCGAGCTTGGCCCGATCGCCTCGGCGCGCCACCGCGAGCACATATTGTCCTATGTCGACATCGCGCAAAGCCAGGGTGCAAAACTGCTCACCGGCGGCAAGGCCATTGAGGGCGATGGCTACTTCATGGAGCCGACCGCCGTGCTGGCCGCCGACAATGCCAGCCGTGTCTGTCAGGAGGAAATCTTCGGCCCGTTCGCGGCCTTCCTGAAGTTTTCCGGACGTGAGCAGGCGGCTGCGCTGGCAAACGAATCCCAGTTCGGTCTTGTCGGTTATGCCTGGACGCAGAACCTTGATACGGCGCTGTGGATCAGCCGCAATGTGCGCACCGGCCTGATGTGGGTGAACACGCCGCTGATGCGTGAATTGCGCGCGCCGTTCGGCGGCATCAAGGATTCCGGCATTGGCCGGGATGGCGCGGCAGCTTCGCGCGATTTCTTCACCGACGAGAAAACGGTGACGATTCCCGTTGGCGATGTGCCGCTGCGCAAGCTGGGAATGGGCTGAGCTACCAGTCCAGATCCTCACCCGTATAGCGGAAGAAGCGGCCCGAATCGGCGATTGTCATCGCTGTCATCGCCTCGAACAGACCATGAGCACTTTCGCGGACCGAGACCTTCGGGCCGCCCACGCCGCGTGTGAAATCAGTATCGACATAGCCGGGGCTGAGCAGGGCGATTGTCACGCCGCGTTCTTTGAGATCATGCGCCAGTGAACGCATGGCCATGTTCAGCGCGGCCTTGCTGGTGCGGTAGAAATAATTGCCGCTGCTGGTGCGCGATATCGATCCGAGGCTGCTGGAAATGGCGACGATCTTCTTCTGATCGCTGGCAACAACATTCTCCAGCAGCGCTTCGGTCACGCGCACCGGTGCCAGCAAATTCACCTCCAGCACGGCGCGCCAGGCATCATAGTCGAGCGAGCCCAGCTGTGTGTCGCGATGGGTGATGCCTGCATTATTCACCAGAATATCGATGGGCAGGCCGTCGAGTGATCCCGTCAGCGCGTCCAGTGAAGCGGCGTCGCTGACATCCAGCGTTTCGATGCGAATCTGCCCGGGAAACTGGCGCGAAAGCTCGCCGAGGGACGAGTTGGCTGCGCCTTCCCGGCAGGTGGCGATCACGTCCCAACCCTGCTCAGCGAACACACCGGCCAGCGCCAGGCCGACACCCCGGCTGGCGCCAGTGATCAATACACGTGGCATGGATCTATCCGATATGGCGCCATTGCGGCCGGCTTGAGCTGTTATCGCGCGTCAGCAGCATGTGGTACTCGTACTGGTCAGGGTTATAGAGGCCCTGCTGGTGCTCGAAGGGCTGTCCGGCCTCGTCGAACACGGTACGGCGCAGGCGGATCAGAGGGGCGCCAACCCCGACCGAGAGACGGTTTGCCGCGCGGTCATCGGCGGCGACGGCGCTGATCGTCTGCTCGGCGCGCATGGCCTTGATGCCTGTCGCTTCCAGAATGCGCATGACCGGCCGGTCATCGAGCTCCTTTTCCGAAATCCGCGACGCGAACGCGGCTGGCAGAAACAGGGTCGTCAGCGACAAGGGCTTGGACTTGTAATAGCGCAGGCGCTCAATGCGCAGCGCAGGGGAGCCGGGTTTCAGGTTCAGAGCAGCGGCGGCCACCGATGGAACCGGCGCGGCGGCGTCAAACGCGATCAGCTTGGCGGTCGTGTCGAGGCCCAGCGTAATGAGGTTCTCGACTAGACCGGCCAGACGTTCATTGCCGCCTTCTCCGCCGGGCGGGCACGCGAATGTGCCGACGCCGTGGCGCCGCACGATCAGCGACTCGCGTTCCAGCATCTCCAGCGCGCGACGCACGGTGACGCGGGACACATCATAGGTCTTGCTCAGCGTCATTTCCGGCGGCAAAGGCTGGTCGCGGTCGAACATGCCGTCCTGAATCTGCTGGCGCAGTATCGTGTAGAGCTGGTGGTAGACGGGCAGGCTGGTTGTCTGCGACGAACCAAGACGGCGGCGGCCAACTTCTGACGCGGCGTCGGCCTGTTGGGATTTTGGCAAGTCGTCATCCTCCGGCATCAGGGCAGGCGGCCACCACAGGCGCCACCCCTTTTTCTTTGATACTGTCCCGCGTCGCACCCGATCAGCAAGCCGTTCGTGCCATTATGCAGCAGGTATGCGGAGGGGGCGCAGGATCGCAGCGCTGGCAGCTTGCTTAAATGGTCTATATTTATAACATTTGAGCCAGCCCGATTTGAGAGGATGTGACACATGGCCGATCTCGTATTCCAGCCCACCATGGTCCGTGAGGACAAGACGGCGCGCGAGCTATTCGAGGCGGTGAAGGCCAATCCGGCGCGGGCGCGCTTTGGCTTTGGTGAGAAGCTGGCCGTGGTGAATGTTGACTTCCAGCAAGCCTATACCCGGCCCGACCTGTTTCCAAAGACGGCCTATGTCACGCACCCCGACCAGATCGGATTTGTGAACCGGATCAGTGCCCTCGCGAGGCAGAAGGACATGCCGGTCATCTGGAGCCATGTGGCCTACAAGCCGGATGCGGGCGATGCCGGCGTCTGGGGGACGCGTACCGATACGCCCGACAGCCTGCAGAACATCCGCTATGACAGCGAGCGCCATAAATTCGATCCGCGCTGCGAGATAGACGAGGCGCGCGACCTCATCTTCACCAAGCGCATGCCGTCTGCCTTCTTCGAGACCCCTCTGGCGAGCTATCTGGTCTGGCACAAGGTCGACACGGTGCTGGTAACGGGCGGGTCCACATCAGGCTGCGTGCGGGCGACCGCCGTGGACAGCCTCAGCCATGGCTACCGCACCGTTGTTGCGGAGGAGTGTGTGGCCGACAAACATGAGAGCTATCATTACGCCAACCTCACCGATCTCCAGCTCAAATATGCCGATGTCGTATCCGCGCAGGAGGTGATGGACTGGCTGGCAGCGCGCTAGCTCGCCGCGCCGGCGATCTGGCTGGCTGTAGCGCTCCACACATCATCATTGCCTGCCAGCGCTTCCAGTACCCGGCGCACCGCATGCATGCGGAAGGGCTGCCCGCTGACATAGGGGGTAAGCGAGAAGGAGAGCACCTGACCTCCGGCGCGCGGCGCTTCTGAAATCATCAGGCGGGCCGCTTCCAGTATCTGGTCTGCCCACTCATCCTCGCTCTGGCGGCGGTCGATAAGCAGGGTGCGATCATCAAGCTCGTTGGAGAGCGGCACGGCGCTTACCTCGCCGGAGGGCGTGCGCATCGCCACCGGCACGCTGTCCTGTTCCCAGTCGAGGCAGACATCGAAGCCGTGCCCGGCGATCAGTTTCAGCGTGTCGAAGGATTGCTGCCGGGCAGGGCTCATCCAGACGCGAGGGTTGAGACCGGCGCGGGCGAACGCCTCGCGCGTCTCGCCGATCCAGCGCTCTTCCTCTCCCGGCTCCAGCCCGCTCCAGTGGATGCGGTCGGCTTCCAGACCGTAAGCGGCGATTTCGTGCCCGCCCTCCTTGATGGCCTCGACAAGCGGCCTGGCGCGCTCCAGCAGGACGGCATTGACCGGGATAGTGGCGTGCAGGCCGGTTGCTGCCAGTGCGTCCAGAAGGCGGAAAATGCCGACCCGGTTGCCATAGTCGCGGGTCGTGTAGTGGCGAAGGTCTGGCCAGGGCGTCATCATCGCGCCGGGATGCCGGAGCGGCTTTCCCTGCGGGTTGAGCCGGTGCCATTCGACCGGCACCACGATCATGGCCGCCAGCGCCTTGCCGCCCGGCCAGGTGACGGGTTTGCGCTCACCAGACGGACGCCAGTCATACAGGCTCTGGTCCATGCCGTGGCGGCGGTGCTCGTATTTGAGATAGTCGTCAGGCAGCGGCATCATCAAACCCCGTTCCGGCGCGTTTGCAGCCCTTTGCCTCAATATCGGCGAGGCTCTGCTCCCAGTAATTTTCGCGGAAATGCCCGGCGATCTCGGCGGCGGTGGCAAACCACACCTCGTCCTTGTGCGCGGTTATGTGGGCAAGCGCGTCCTCGAACGGGCCGATACGATGGGCCTGTGAGACCAGATAGGCGTGCAGCGGAATGCACATCACCGTGCCGCTCTGCGCGCCTTCGGCCAGCAGCTCGTCGAAATGGCGTTTGAGCACATCGGCGTAGCGTGTGGGCGTCATCGCCAGCGCGCCATAGGTGATGACGTCATTGACCTCCAGCGAGTAGGGCATGGAGACAAGCTTGCCGGAGCGTGTCTTCAGCGGCTGGGGCTGATCGTCCTGAAACAGGTCGCACGTGTACCAGAAATCATACTCCGCGATCAGGTCCATCGTGCGCGGAGTATGGGTCAGGGCAGGGGCGAGATAGCCGCGAATGCGCTGGCCGGTAGCCTCCTGCACGGTGCGGATGGAATCCTCGATGACGGCGCGCTCCTGCGCCTCGTCCATCTCGTAGGAATAGCGTGTGTTGTAGATGCCGTGGCTGAAAAACTCCCAGTCTCGCGCGGCGCAGGCTTCAATGATTTCCGGGTGGTGCTGGCACAGGGCGACATTGAGCGAGACAGAGCCGCGAAGGGCATACTTGTCCATCAGCTCCATGAGCCGCCAATGGCCGACCCTATTGCCCCAGTCGCGCTGGGAATAGCCCACCACATCCGGCGCCGGGCGCGGCCAGCCGGGACGCTTCGGGTTCACGGGCGGGTTGAACTCGTAGAACTCGATATTGGGCGCAATCCAGAAGGCGAGCTTCTTGCCCCCGGGCCATTCGATTTTCGGGCGGTTCCGATAGGGCCAGTAATCGTAAAGATTGGGATCGGCGCTCGTCATGTCTGATGGCCTTCCGGTTACGCTTCGTAACGCTGGCCCGTGGCCAGCATCTCGTCCAGCCCGATGCGGGCATTCACCCCGGCAAGGTCGGTCATCTGGCCGCGCACTGCGCCTGTCGAACCATCAGCTTTGAGTGCAGCGAAGAAAGCCTCCGCCGCCGGGATCAGCGCGCGTACCAGCGCGCCGGGCGAAATCACCAGACGGTAGCCCAGCTCTGACAGCGCCTCGACGCTGCTGAGCGGCGTATCCCCGCCTTCCACCATATTGGCCAGCAGCGGCGCCCGCCCGGCAAAACGCGTCGCGGCCTGACGCATCTGGTCCAGATCGCGCGGGGCTTCGATGAACAGCACGTCTGCTCCCGCTTCGAGGAAGGCTTCGGCCCGGTCCATCGCCGCCTCAAAGCCTTCAACGGCAATGGCATCGGTTCGCGCAATGATGAGGGTATGCGGGGAGCGGCGCGCATCAATGGCGGCGCGGATTTTGCCCGCCATCTCGGCAGCTGGAATAACGCCCTTGCCGCGCAGATGGCCGCAGCGCTTGGGGAAGGTCTGGTCTTCCAGCTGGATCGCCGCAGCGCCCGCGCGCTCCAGCATTTTCACCGTGCGCTGGACGTTCAGTGCATTGCCAAAGCCCGTATCGGCATCGACGATCAGGGGCAGGTTTACGCGTTCGGTGATGCGCCGGGTCACATCGGCCAGATGGTCCAGGCTGACAAGGCCGATATCGGGCTGGCCAAGCTGGGTATAGGCGACAGACGCGCCGGACAGGTAGACAGCCTCGAACCCGGCGCGCTCTGCCAGCAGGGCCGACAGCGCGTCATAGACGCCAGGCGCCAGAAGGGCAGGGCCGCTCGCCAGCCTGTGTTTCAGGGTAAGGCTCATGCATGCTCTCCCTTCGCCGCGAGGCGTTTTTTGAGATGAGGTATCAGCCCGCCATCGGCGATCATACCTGTGAGGTGGCCGGGCAAGGGCGCAAAGCTGTAGCGCGTGTCCTGCGTGTGGTTGAACAGGGTGCCGACCTGCAGATCGAGCGATAGACGGTCGTCCGCCGCAATATGGCGCGCCTCGTCCAGCGTGATGCAGACAAGGCCGAGATTGATGGCGTTGCGCCAGAAAATCCGCGCAAATGAGCGGGCGATTACCGCTTTCACGCCCAGCAGTTTCAGCGATACAGCGGCCTGCTCGCGCGATGAGCCAATGCCAAAGCTTTGCCCGCCAACAACGAAGTCTCCCGGTTGCACCGTGCGGGCGAAATCCGGATCAATGGCGCTGAGGCAATGGCTGGCCAGCTCCTCTGGCGGCAGCTTCATCAGATAGCCGGGCGCCATGACGTCGGTGTCGATATTGTCGCCGAATACGAAAGCCCTGCCGCTCATGGTGCCACTCCTTCCAGCATCGCGCGCGGATCGGTGATGTGACCGGCGACCGCCGCTGCGGCAACCGAGTAGGGCGAGCCCAGATAGACATTGGCGGATTTCGCGCCCATGCGGCCCTTGAAGTTGCGGTTGGTGGACGAGATACAGGTCTCGCCCTCCGCCAGCAGGCCCGCGCCCATGCCCGCACATGCACCGCACCCCGAAGGCAGCAGGATGGCACCGGCTTGCGTCAGTGCGTGCAGTGTACCGTCAGCGCTGGCTTCTGTGGTGGTACGTGCAGAGGCAGGGGCGATCAGAAGGCGGGTGCCGGGGGCCACTTTACGTCCTTTGAGGACGCGCGCCGCCATGCGCAGATCTTCGATCTTCGCGCCCACGCATGCGCCGATATAGGCTTGATCGATCTTTACGCCCTGATGGCCGGAGACCGGCAAGGTCCGGTCCGGGCTGTGCGGGGCGGCGATCTGCGGCTCCAGCGCGCTGGCATCGAATGTGTGGCGCGCCGCGTAGCGGGCATCCGCATCGGAGGCGAGGGCGAGCGCTCCCGCTTCATCCTCTACCGGAGCGCCAATCTCGCGCAGGTAGTCGAAGGTTACGGCGTCGGGCGCGACGACACCGGTTTCGCAGCCCAGCTCGGCGGCCATGTTGCAAAGGACCAAGCGCTCGGCCATGCCCATCGCCTCTACCGTTGGCCCGGCGTATTCCACCGCCTTGAACGCATTATCGAGCCCCAGCTCCCTGCACAGGAAGAGCATGACGTCCTTGGCGGCGACGCCATCGGCGAACGCGCCGCGCCACTCGATCCGTATTGTCTTGGGCACCGAGAGCCAGGTGCGCCCGGTGGCGACGATGGCGGCCATGTCGGTCGCGCCGTAGCCGGCTGCATATGTGCCAAAGGCGCCCGCCATGGGCGTGTGGCTGTCGCCGCCCGCAATGACCGCGCCGGGACGGATCAGGCCATGTTCGGGCAGGACCAGATGGCAGATGCCCACCATGTCGAAAAAGTTCTTCACGCCGTGCGCGGCGGCAAAATCGCGGGTGAATTTCAGGATCGACGCACTCTCCGCATCGACGGCCGGGACATAGTGATCTGACACAATGGCGACCCGGTCAGGATCCCACAGGCCCACACCCAGCTCTTCGAGCATCGGCGCCCAGCGGCGCGGGCCGGAGCTGTCATGGGCAAACGCCAGGTCAATATCCACGGTCACGATTTCGCCTGCGCGCACCGAGCTCCGGCCCGCTGCGCGCGCAATGATCTTTTCAACCAGGGTCATGCCCTGCGCCATGGAGCGCCTCGTGGATCTGCCAGCGTGCAGCATGATGCTTGCCCGCTCAAAAGATATAGTCTTATATCATTTAAATCGCAGCGCCCGCCAAGGCGCAAGCCCCCACCCTGCTTTAAAAGGTCTTCTGATATGGCTGATGGCACGTCTTCCTCACCGCGCACATTCCGTTGGGACGATCCGCTCGGCATGGACGAGCGCCTGACCGATGAGGAGCGCATGGTGCGCGATGCCGCGCGCGGCTATGCCCGCGAAGCCTTGCTGCCGCGTGTTGTCGAGGCCTTCGAGACGGGCAGTTTCGACCGCGCCATCATGCGCGAAATGGGCGAGATGGGCTTTCTCGGCGCGATGCTGCCGGAAGCCTATGGCGGCGCTGAAGCCAGCCATGTCGCCTATGGTCTGATCGCGCGTGAGATCGAGGCAGTGGATTCGGGCTATCGCTCGGCCATGAGCGTGCAGTCATCCCTCGCCATGTACCCGATTTACGCCTTCGGCTCCGATGAGCAGAAGATGAAATACCTGCCGAAAATGGCGGCAGGGGAGCTGGTGGGCTGTTTTGGCCTGACCGAAGCCGATGGCGGGTCTGATCCTGCCTCTATGAAGACGAAAGCTGTGGCGGTCGAGGGCGGCTACCGGCTGAACGGCTCGAAATACTGGATCACCAACAGCCCCGTATCCGATCTCGCCATCGTCTGGGCGAAGCTGGACGACACGATCCGCGGCTTCATCGTGGAGCGTGATTTTGCCGGTTTCACCGCCAACAAGATCAGCGACAAGCTGTCCTTGCGTGCGTCCATTACCGGCGATATTGGCCTGGACGACGTGTTCGTGCCGGAGGCCAATATCCTTCCTGGCGTAAAGGGGCTGCGCGGACCGTTCTCCTGCCTCAACAAGGCGCGCTACGGCATTGCCTGGGGCGCGATGGGCGCGGCGGAATTCTGCTTCCAGGCGGCACGTGACTATACCGGCGAGCGCATGCTGTTCGGCCGCGCGCTTTCCTCGCGTCAGCTCGTCCAGAAGAAGCTCGCTGACATGCAGACCGAAATCTATCTCGGCCTGGAAGGCGCGCTGGCGCTAGGCCGGCAGCTGGATGGCGGCGCGTGGGTGCCCGAAACCATCTCCATGATGAAGCGCAATAATTGCGGCAAGGCGCTCGCCATCGCCCGCGAGGCGCGCGACATGCATGGCGGCGCCGGGATCACCGGCGAAATGCACGTGATGCGCCATGTGATGAATCTGGAAACGGTCAACACCTATGAAGGCGCGCACGATGTGCATGCCCTCATACTGGGCCGTGCGATCACCGGACACAGCGCCTTCTGACCAGGCAGGCGCGGCGAGCCCGTATAGCCGCTGACAGGGATTTCCTGTAGGTCGCGTATCGAACCGGACGAGGCTCCGGAGGCGTCCGGGCGGTGAGGCATGTGGCCGGTTGAGACCATTGTTTGCGGATCGGTATTGCTGGCGGGGCTCACGGCGCTGTCCATCATGGATGTCCGGACGATGCGCCTGCCGGACTGGCTCACCCTGCCATTGATCCCCGCCGGCCCGCTGGCAGCCTGGTGGCTGGGTGATCCCGTCCTTTGGCATCTGGCGGGTGCGGTAATCGGATATGCAGGCCTTGCCGCGCTGGAGCTGGCTTACAGGGCCGTGCGCGGGCGCGACGGACTTGGGCGGGGCGACGCCAAACTGCTGGCGGTTGGCGGTGCCTGGTGCGGGGCGGCGCTCCTGCCCGTAATCCTGCTCCTTGCCAGCATGGCCGGGCTGATCTGGGTCCTGGCGCTGAAACTGGCAGGCAGGGAGATCGGCGCCGGCACCGCGATTCCGTTCGGTCCGTTCCTGGCGGCGGGCATTGCAGCGGCGTGGATAGTGCTGCGGGCGGGCCTGTGGGTTTAGCTCCAGGTGCCGGGTGCATCAGGGCGCGACAACGCGTTGCGAACACAGTAATCATCTGGCGATGACGTCAGGGCAACTGGATATCGGGGGCTGGAAGGCACAGCTGCGCAAGGGCGCGGCGGAGTTTGCCGTTTTGAGCCTGCTCGCCCGCAAGGAAATGTACGGCATAGAGCTGCTCGACGCCCTGTCTGGCGCCGACGGCCTGGGCATTTCTGACGGGACGATCTACCCGCTGTTGAAGAGATTGCAGCTGGAGGGACGGATTCACGCCCGCTGGCAGCCGAGTGTCACAGGACCGCCACGCAAATATTATAGCCTCACGGCCGAGGGTAAGCTCGCCGTGTCGGCCATGGGCCAGGCATGGGCAGAGTTTCGCTTGCAGTTGGACAGACTTGCGGGACAGGCCGGTGAAAACTTCCCAGATTGAGACCTATCTTCGTGAACTTGCGCGGGCCCTGAGCGGGCTTCCTGCAGGTGAGCAGGAAGACATTCTGGCGGAAACCCGAAGCCATCTGGCAGAACGCTGCGCCTCGCTCGGTGAAGCCGAGGCGTGTCGCCGGATGGGGTCTCCGCGCGCGCTGGCAAGCAGCTACATGGCTGCCACCGGGCATTCAAATCCGCCGGCCAGTCACCGTTTCGCGCAGCTGCTTCCCGTCACCATGGCAGTCGGCGCCTTGCTGCTCTGGGTCTGCACGCTTGTATCCCTCACCTTGTTCCTGGCGGAACTGGCGGAGCCTACCCTGGTAAGTATCTGGCTGAACGCCAGTACGGGCAGCATTTTTGTCGGTGCCGCCAACCCCGACATGGTCTCGCTGCTCACCGATCTGGCCGGCCCATGGTTCTTGCCTCTGGCCGCTCTGCTAGCTGTGCTGGCGGGCGCAAGCGGGCTTGGCATGATGCGTGCGGCCTGGGATGAAATCCGCTCGGTCGGGAATATGGCAACACCTTAACCCGCTGAATTGCCGCCACCTTACGAGTGGCCGCCGCCGCGCAACGGCAAGATTTTTCTGAATTCCGGAATCTTGCAATGCATGTCACCGGCCTGACATGAATCTTGTATAACAGGATACTCTGTCGAGATGGGAGCATACCTGTCTCGCTGCGAGCTGAAACATTTGCAGGTGACGCGCGCCACGCGCGTCCGCAGAGGGGACGATCATGTCGTTGAAGAAATACGCAGCCATACTTGTGCTCGGCCTGGCCGCCGCATCATGCGGCCAAGGTTCCAACATCTCGTCGCCCGGTGCGACCAATCCCGGCACCCCGCCCGGCGGCGGTGGCGGGGGTGGTGGAGACGGCGGCGGTGGCAGCGCCACCTGTCCGAGCGGTTTCACCACCGGAACGGCAGTGGCAGGCCTCACCACCTGCGTCCTCTCCGGCGACATCCTCAACAACCTGACCCTGCCCTTCGTGGAGGGCGTGGCCTACCGCATTGATGGCCGCGTGAATGTCGGCGCCGATGTCGGCGCGGACGGAAACCGCTCTGGCGGCGTGTCAGCCCGCCTCACCATCGAGCCGGGTGTCACCATTTTCGGTCAGGGCGGCGCAGACTATCTCGTCATCAATCGCGGCTCGCAGATCGAGGCCAACGGCACGGCGGCTTCGCCGATCACCATGACCTCTGACGAGGACCTGATCCGCCGCGCAGCGAACCCGCAGGATTTTGGCGGTGACAATATTGGCGAGTGGGGCGGTATCGTCGTGCTCGGCCGCGCGCCCATCAATCGCTGCCGCGACGCCGCGACGCCGGGCACTGTGGATTGCGAAAATCTCGTTGAAGGCGTGACCAATCCTGATGCGCTTTATGGCGGCAACAACCCGCAGGACAATTCCGGCATCATGCGCTATGTGCGCGTGCTGTTTGCCGGCTTTGAAATCGCGCCGGGCAACGAGCTGAACGGCATCACGCTGGCCGGTGTCGGCTCGGGCACGACCTTTGAATATATCCACGTTCACAACGGTTCGGACGATGGCATTGAATGGTTCGGCGGCACGGTAAACGGCCGCTATCTGGTCGTGACGGGCGCCGATGACGACTCGCTCGACACTGACAATGGCTATAACGGCTTCAACCAGTATGTGATCGCGATCCAGCGTACCGGCGGCGGCGACAATATCGTCGAGGCCTCGAGCTCCGCTCCGGGTGTGACCCCGCTGTCGAATGCGACGTTCGCCAACTTCACCTTCGCGGGTAACCGCACCAATGCCTTCCGCCTGAACACCGGCACGGTAGGCCGCTACGTGAACGGCGTGGTTGACTACGGTCAGGCCTGCATGCGCTGGGAAGGCTCTGCCGGCAACGGCGTGGCTGGCTATCAGGGCGTTGGCGTTGACCCGAGCTTCAACTCGGTCCTGTTTGACTGCGAAGGCGGTCTGTCTGGTGGTTCCGGCAACGATGCTGCCGCTGCTGCTGCCGCTGTTGCGGCTGACGCCAACAATACCCAGGCCGAAAACTCGCTGGCGTCGCGCCTCTTCCCGGGGCCGGCGGAGCAGGGTGTTGACGCGTTTGATGCGACGTCCATCAACAGCTTCTTCCAGGCGGCTGACTATATCGGCGCGTTTAGCCCGACCGAGACCGAAACCAATAACTGGGCTGCAGGCTGGACCTTTGGCCTGTTCCCGGAGCCTGAGTGCCCGATTGGCACGACGGATACCGGCGCGCAGCGCAACGGCCAGAATGTCTGCCGCCTCACGGGAACTGTCACGTCGGACATCCGCCTGACCCGTGGCAATATCTACGAGCTGGTCGGTGGTGTGCGGGTCGGCCGTGACGTGGGCGCGGACGGCAATGCCGCAAACGGGCTTGCTGCCTCCATCACCATTGAATCCGGTGTGACCCTCTATGGCCGGACGGGCGCCGATTATCTCCTGATCAATCGCGGCTCGCAGATCTTTGCCAACGGTACGCGTCAGAACCCGATCATCATGACGTCCGAGAACGACATCACCAATACAGGTGACCGCGCCTCGGCCATCGGTGAATGGGGTGGTCTTGTGATCCTCGGCCGGGCACCGACCAATCGCTGCCGCGATGCTGCGGTGCCTGGCTCCATCAACTGTGAAAACCTCATTGAGGGCGTTACCAATCCGGACGCGCTCTATGGCGGTATTGAAGGAGATGACAGCTCGGGCTCGCTGACCTTCGTGCAAGTCAAGTTCGCCGGCTTTGAAATCGCGCCGGGTAACGAGCTCAACGGCATCACGCTGGGCGGTGTCGGCCGTGGCACGACCTTCGAGTACATCCAGGTCCATAACGGCTCGGATGACGGCATTGAGTGGTTCGGCGGCACCGTGAACGGCAAATACCTTGTCGTCACCGGCGCGGACGATGACTCCTTCGACACCGACAATGGCTGGAGTGGCCGCGTACAGTTCCTTCTGGGCATCCAGCGTGCCGGTGGCGGCGACAATATCGTCGAAGCCTCCAGCTCGGCTCCGGGCGTCACCCCGCTGTCCAACGCCATCTTCTCCAACTTCACCTTTGTGGGTAACCGCACCAACGCCTTCCGCCTGAACACAGGCACGGTTGGCCGGTATGTGAACGGTGTCGTGAGCTACGGTCCCGAGTGCTTCCGCTGGGAAACCTCAGCCGGTAACGGGGTCGCTGGCTACCAGGGTGTGGACGTCGATCCGAGCTTTGACTCGGTGCTGTTCGACTGCGCAGGCGGCCTGTCCACGGCTGCTTCCGATCAGGCGGCAGCTTCGGCGGCGGTCTCGGGTGGTTCGAACAACACCACGGGCACGGCCAGCACGCTGACCAACACCTTCGTGAATGGTGCCAACGAGAATGCCCGTCAGGCGTTCGACGTCACCACGCTCGATCCGTACTTCGACGATGTCGACTATATCGGCGCGGTTCGCAATTCGAGCGATCGCTGGTGGGCTGACTGGACCTGCGGTCTGGAAGCCGGAAGCACCTGCTAGGCGATGAGCCAGGCGCGCCGGGCATCGCCCGGCGCGCCCCTGCCTGCTCTCCATCCCATACAATGAAGGTTGCGAACCCATGAAACCGCTTTACCTGTTCAGCGTGGCACTGCTGACGAGCTCGGCCCTCCTGGCCCCGTCAGCCCTTGCCCGCCAGGCCGAGGAGGCAACAAGCGCCTCCGAACCCGTCGAGACCATCTCGGTGCGCGGCCAGTTCATCCCTGAGCCCCAGCGCCGTACCGCGCAGGTGGCCAGCTTTGTGTCTGCCGAAGACCTTGCACGCGCGGGCGATTCCAACGCCGCCATCGCTCTGACCCGCCTGAGCGGTCTGAGCATTGTTGGCGGCCGGTTTGCCTATGTGCGCGGTCTTGGCGACCGTTATGCAGCCGCGCTTCTGAACGGCTCTCCCCTGCCGAGCCCGGAACCGCTCCGCCGGATCGTTCCGCTCGACCTCTTCCCGTCAGAAGTGCTCGATGGCGTCGACGTCCAGAAAACCTATTCAGCCAATTATGGCGGCGAGTTCGGCGGCGGCCTCATCAGCCTGCGCACGCTGCGCCGTCCGGTTGACCCGTTCTTCAACGTCTCGGGCAGTATCGGTTACAACACGGTCACGACCGGCGAGAACGGGCTCATCCACCGCGGATCAGACACGGACTGGACGGGTTATGATCGCGGCTATCGCGATATTCCAGGTCCGCTCGCCAGTGTCTTGCGCAACGGCCAGACCCTCAACAGCCTGTCGTCTGCTGAACTCGAAGCGGTGAGCGAAAGCGTCGTGATCCCGAATCTGCTGGTCGTCCAGTCCATGGACCTCCACCCGGATTATTCGGTGTCGGCAAATGGCGGCTACTCGTTCACGCTTGGCGGTTTCGACATGGGTATCGTCGGGGCAGCCGGATTTGATGCGGGCTGGAGCATTGAAAATGCCCGGCGGCAGCGCGTGCGCGGCGATGTCCTTGGTACGGATCTCACCTCCAGCCTGACCTCATACGAAGCAAATACAAACTCGCTCGTATCCCTGTCGGCTGAACGTGGCGATCATGCGCTGGGCGCGACGCTGTTCTATGTCCACTCCTCGCGCAAGGACACGCAGCTTACGCGCGGTGAAGACTTCAACGCGCAAGGTGGCCGCCCGATCTACCGGGAGAGCACTGGCTGGTTTGAACGCGAGCTGGGCATGTTCCAGCTCACGGGCGATCACAGCTTTGGCAATCTGGAAGCGCGCTGGCGCGGTTCCGTTGCGCGCGCGACCCGTGAGACGCCGTTCCTGCAGGAGCTGACCCGTCTGGAACAGGCCAATGGCGATATCGCCTTCACCTCGGCGGCCCGCTATGAAATCCAGTTCACCGACCTTACCGACGATCTGACCAATTTCGGCGGTGAGCTGCTCTACACCTTCAACCTGCCCGGCTCGCGCGAGCTGGTTCTGACCGTGGGCGGAGACACGACGCGCACCGAGCGGGAATACAACACCTTGTTCTTCCGCATGGCGGGTGGCAACTCGCTTCCGGCTGACACGCAGATCGCCCGGCCGGACTTCCTGTTCTCGCCGGACAATATCGGCCCGTCACGCTTCCAGCTGACCGAGGTTCAGAACACCCAGTCCAACTATGTCGGTGAGCTGGATGTGGACGCGGTGTTCGCACAGGCTGATTTCGACATAACCAGCTTCATCCGGGCAACGGTTGGCGTGCGTTATGAAGATGCGGTGCAGAGCGTGCAGACCTTCAGCCGGTTCGGCCAGCTGGGACGCGGCGCTACATTGGACAATGACTATGTCCTGCCGGCGGCTACCGTGACCTGGAACTTCGCCAATGACCTGCAGCTGCGCCTTGGCTATTCGCAGACGATTGCCCGTCCGCAATTCCGCGAATTTGCCAATTCGGGCTTCTTCGACCCTGAAAGCCAGCGCAGCTTCCGCGGCTTTGACGGCCTCGTTGACTCCGAGCTGACCAATTATGATGCGCGTCTGGAATACTATCTGGGCCGCGATCAGTTCATCACGGCGGCGGTGTTCTACAAGGAGATCCTCAACCCGATCGAGGAAGTCCAGTTCGAGACCGCCTCCTTCGTGTCCGAGACCACCTTCCTGAACTCGCCCAAGGCCGAGCTGCAGGGCGTCGAGCTGGAATACCGCCAGTACTTCCAGTTCCCGCTGGATATAGGCTGGTTCCGTGAGCGCGACTGGCGCTTTGCCATCAACTACACCTACACCCAGTCGGAGATCATCGCTCCGGCCGGTACGCAGGTGCTCGACCCGATCAGCAACACCTTGCGGGATGCCTCCTTCTTCAACCTTGATGGCTCGAACCTTCAAGGCACGCCGGAGAACATCGTCAACATGCAGCTCGGATGGGAAGGTGACAATGATCAGTTCACCATCCTGGTGAACTGGGTGGACGAGCGCATCCTGCAACGTGGCTTCAACTCGCCGTCAGGCGTCCTCCCCGACGTCATCGACGAGCCGGGCATTCAGCTCGACTTCCAGTACCGCCGCCGCTTCCAGGCGATGGGCCGGGAGTTCTCGCTGGGCTTCTCGGGCCGCAACCTGCTCGATGAGCAGCACCGTGAATACCAGCGCAACGAGACGATTGGCGAGACCGAGTTCAACACCTATGACCGCGGCCGCACCTTCTCTCTGAGCCTGTCGACCAGCTTCTAGGTCAAGCAGGTCAAATGACTGGAAACGCCCGGACCGTAAGGCTCCGGGCGTTTTCGATCTTCAGCATACTGCCATAACCAGTATATGGCTTTGCAAGACTGTCACGAACTTGCGCTACACGGCTTGATCAAAAGCGGGTGGACAGCGTGAGCCAATGACCAGTTCCGGGCGCAGCCAGATGGATCAGGGCGCCAGATTCCAGCGCCTGCCCGGCCTGTCCCGCCGCGTGGCCTCCACGCTGGTGTTTGCAACCGAGCTTGCCCTTGTGGTTCTGGCTGGAGCGCTGCTGGCCTCGCTGGTCTGGACGCTTCTCTACGGCAGCTACACCACCGCCTTGCCGGCCCCTTCAGCCGCCATCGACGCGCGCAGCAGCCAGAGCGCCGCCCGGATGACCTCTGCGTCCGCCACAGGGCTTTTCCGCCAGGCTGGCGGGTCTGCCGCGCCCAATGTGGAGATATTGCCCGAGAGCCGGCTCGGATTTGCGCTGTTCGGTGTGCGCACGGGCGCAACGCCCCAAGAGGGCAGTGCCATCATCGAGGCCGGTGCCGCCGGGCAGCGCAGTTACCGCGCCGGCAGTGCGCTGCAGGACGGGGTTACGCTGGATGCGGTTCATAATGACCGGGTGGTCATAAGCCGCAATGGCAGCCGCGAAGTGCTCTATCTGTCAGAGCGCGCGCGGACCCGGCGCACGGCGCCTGCCGAGCCGCTGCAAGCCGTCACGCTGGCAGGTATCAGCCTGTCGCCGCACCCGCTGCAATCGGGCGGTGAGGGGCTGCGCATCGACAATATCCCGCCCGCGCTGTCGGCTCTGGGGCTCCAGCCCGGCGACATCATTGCCTCGGTCGAGGGTGAAGCGCTCAGTCCCGAGCGGGTATCGGCGCTCTCGGCCGGTCTGGCCGATGGCATCCTGCCTGCCAGCCTGCAGTTCGAACGGGGTGGCGAGCGGCTATCCCTGCAAACAAGGTCAAACCCATGATTGTCCGCATTGCCGCCATATTGGCGTCCCTCGTCCTGTTCTCGGGTGTCTGTGCTGCGCAGAGCGAGGAGCGCACCACGCTCAATTTCCGCAATGCGGACATGACCGCCTTCATCGAGGATATGGCCGCCCTGACCGGCTATACGTTCGTGGTCGACCCGCAGATACGCGGCGTCGTCACCATCACCTCGCAAGGGCCGGTTACGCGCGAGGAGGCCTTCCAGGTCTTCCTCGCCACCTTGCGCGTGCATGGTTTCAGCGCCGTTCCGACGGCACCGGGCGTCTACCAGATCCGCGCCGAACGCGAAGGCGCGCGTTCCGGCGCGCCGCTCGGGGGCGATGACGGCCTGTTCAGTTCCTCCGTTGTGCGCCTGCAATCAGCCAGTGCGCGCGAGGCCGTGCGCACGCTGGGGGCCATGTCGAGCGCCGTTGGCACGCTCAGCGCGCTTGAAAGCGGCAATTCGGTCGTGATCGTGGACTATGCCTCCAACGTGTCTGCCATCGAGCAGGCGCTGCGCGCGCTGGACCGCGACAGCACCGTCGTGGAAATGGTGTCGCTGGAAAACGTCTCGGCAGACGAGATGGCCCGCATTATCGAGCGCCTGCGCCAGCCTGCCTTTCAGGGCGAGGACAATCGCCGCTTCGCACTGAATATCGCGCCCGTGCCTGCCTCCAACACGCTGCTGATCCGCGGCGAGATGAGCGCTGTCCGGGACATCATTGCGCTGATCCGCCGGGTCGATGCGGTCAGCCGTTCCAACCAGAGCTTCCGCGTAATCGCGCTGAACCACGCCGATGGCGCGGCCCTGCTGCCGATCCTGGAACAGGTTTCGGTCAGCCTCACGCCCGCCGACAGCGAGGGTGGGGCGGCGCGGCGCGCCTCCATCGCCCATCACGCGCCCACCAACACGATTGTGGTCAATGCCGATCCCGATCAGCTGCGCGAGCTGGAACTGGTGATCCGCCAGCTTGATGTGCGCCGCCCGCAAGTGCTGGTGGAAGCCATCATTGTGGAGATTTCCGATCAGACCGCGCGCGATCTGGGCTTGCAGCTTCTTCTGTCGGGCAATGCGGGCAGCTCCACGCCCTTCCTGACCACACGCTATGGCGCGTCGCCCGATATTCTGGCCGTTGCGGGCGGGCTGGCTGCACGCGGCGATGATGACGCGTCTGAGAGCTTGCGCGAGGCGGCGATCCAGTCGCTCCTGCGCTCCAGCGGCGCGCTGATCGGGGTGGGCGGACAGAACTCGAACGGGGCGATCTTCGGCGCGATCCTCAATGCGCTGGAGGCCGATACCAGCTCCAACATTCTCTCTAAGCCTTCGATCCTCACGCTCGACAATGAGGAAGCCTCCATCATTGTCGGCCAGCAGATACCGATCACGACCGGCGAGGTGCTGGGATCGAACAATTCCAACCCGTTCCGTACCATTGAGCGGCAGGATGTGGGCGTACAGCTGCGCGTCCAGCCGCAGATCTCCGATGGCGACACGATCCGGCTGCATCTGCGGCAGGAAGTGTCATCCGTTGCCGGGCCTGTCAGCCAGACCTTTGCCGAGCTGGTCACCAATAACCGCGCAATCGAGACCACGGTGCTGGCCGATAATGGCGAGATCATCGTGCTGGGCGGGCTGATCGAGCGCGATGAGCAGCGCGCCGATAGCGGTGTGCCGGGCTTGCGCCGCGTGCCGGTTCTGGGGCGCGCTTTCCGCAATGAGGGCCGCTCGGACCGCCGGACCAATCTTGTCGTCTTCATCCGCCCCACCATTGTCCGCAGCGCCGCCGACATGCGCGCGCTGGCGCTGGAAGCCTACGCAAACGCGTCCGAAGAACAGCGCCGGGCCACGAACGGGCGCGGATCGAGCCTTGAAGACGTGGTGCGGATGATGATGGACGCGCCGTCTGCTCCGGCGGACGGTCAATAGGGGCAGGCATGGCACCGGGCCTTCTCACATACGCCTTTGCACGCGAGAACGGCATCGCCTTCCAGCCCGGCGAGACGCCAGGATTCCTGATGCGTCAGGGCGCGAATGTGCTGGCCCTTGGTGAAGCGGTGAGGGCGGCAGGCACCATGGCACCGGTGCGCACGCTCAGCGATGCTGCCTTTGACCGGGCCCTGTCTGAAATCTACGCCGCCAATGCGGTTAGCGCCTCGCGCGAGGAAGCCGGACAGGGCGACAGCCTGTCACGGCTGATCGAGGACATGCCGCAGGCTGAAGACCTGCTGGCATCCGATTCCGAAGCGCCGGTCATCCGCCTCATCAACGGTCTGGTGGCCGATGCCGTAAGGGCAGGGGCGTCCGACATCCATGTCGAGCCGTTCGAGGACCGGGTATCGGTCCGCTTCCGCCTTGATGGCGTGCTGGACGAACGCGTCAGCCTGCCGCCGCATCTGGCACCGGCGCTCGTCTCCCGCCTGAAAGTGATGGCCCGGCTCGACATTGCCGAGCGGCGCGTGCCGCAGGATGGCCGGGTCACGCTCACCCTTGCCGGGCGGGGTGTTGATGTGCGTGTCTCGACCCTGCCATCGCGCCATGGCGAACGCGTGGTGATGCGCCTTCTGGAGAAAAATAGCGCGCTGATGGCGATTGATGCGCTTGGCATGCCGGCGGGCGTCGCAGCGGGCTATCGCCGCGCGCTGGATCAGCCCAATGGCATCATCCTCGTCACCGGCCCGACGGGCTCGGGCAAGACGACCACGCTCTATGCCGGCCTTACCGCCCTCAATGACCAGACGCGCAATATCCTCACCATCGAGGACCCGGTGGAATATGCCGTGGACGGCATCGGCCAGACGCAGGTGAATGCCCGTGTCGGGATGACGTTTGCTGCCGGATTGCGCGCCATACTGCGCCAGGACCCGGATGTGGTCATGGTCGGCGAGATACGCGATGGCGAGACGGCGCGCATCGCCGTGCAGGCCAGCCTGACAGGCCATCTGGTCCTCTCCACCGTCCACACCAATTCGGCGGCTGCCGCGATTGCACGCCTGCGCGATATGGGCATTGAGAGCTATCTGCTCGCGAGCACGCTAAGCGCGGTTCTGGCCCAGCGCCTCGTCCGCCGCCTCTGCCCGCACTGCCATGAGCCGTACGAGGCAAGCGAGCGCGAGAAGGCGCTGGCGGGCGTCTCCGGTCCGCTGACGCTCTATGCGCCGCGCGGGTGCGAGGCCTGTCACCATACCGGCTTTGCCGGGCGGCAGGGCGTCTATGAAATCATCATGGTCGACGAGGCCTTGCGCGGCCTGATCCACGACAATGCCCGCGAGACAGAGCTCGCCCGTCATGCCTTTGCGCGCGGGGGCGGGCTGTTCGAGGCGGGGCTGGAGCTGGCGCGCACCGGCGCGACGACACTGGCTGAAGTGCTGCGGGTGTGCCGGGAGGAGGGCGAACGCGATGCCCGCCTTTGAATATAGCGCGCTGGACACAAGCGGCCGCCGCACGCGCGGCGTCATCTCGGCGGCGTCCGGCACGGCAGCGCGCGCAGAGCTGCGCCGCAGGCAGCTTGCCCCTTTGAGCGTTGAACGCGCCGATGAGGCGCGCCGTGCAGGCGAGAAAGCTTTCAGCCTCTCAGCGTTCAGGCGCGCGCCGTCCATGCCCGCCTCTGCCCGGCTTCTGATGACGCGCCAGCTGGCGACGCTGGTGGAGGCAGGTCTGCCGCTTGCCGAGGCGTTGCAGGTGGTGTCCGCTCAGACAACAAGGCCGGAGGCGCGCCGCATCCTCATCGCCTTGCGCGAACGGGTGCTGGAGGGGGAGCGCCTGTCGGCGGCGATGGCCGGTTTTTCGGCAAGCTTCCCACCCGTCTACCGCGCCATGGTGGCCGCTGGTGAAAGCTCCGGCGCGCTGGGCCAAGTGCTCGACCGGCTGGCCACGCATCTGGAAAAGTCTGCCGCCCTGTCGCGCAAGGTGATGACGGCCCTCATCTATCCGGGCGCGCTCGCCGTGACGGCGATGGCCGTGATCTGCGTCCTGATGGTCGCCATCGTACCGCGCCTTGCCGCCCAGTTCGACACGATGAGCATTACACTCCCGGCTCTCACGCGCGCCGTGATCGCCCTGTCGGAATTCCTGCAGGCCGGATGGCTTTTCCTGCTCATCGCGCTGGCGCTCGCCATACTGGCCGTCAGGCTGGTCCTTCGCCGTCCGGCCATTCGCGCCCGGCTGGACCGGGCAAGCCTCTCTTTGCCGCTTCTGGGCGGGTTCCTGCGCAAGCTGGAGGCGGCGCGCTTTGCCCGGACGTTGAGCGTGCTGCTGGCGGCAGGAACAGTGCTGCCGGATGCTCTTCGGGCGGCCCGCAAGGCCACAACCAACGCCCATATCGGCGCGGCGCTCGATGCGGTCACGGCAGAGGTGGAGACAGGCCGCACGCTCTCGTCCTCGCTGGAAGGCGCGCGCTTCCTGCCAGCCCTGACCCTGCACATGATTGCAGCAGGCGAGCGTTCCGCCGCGCTGGAGACCATGCTGCCGCGCGCCGCCGACCAGCTGGAAGGCGAGCTGGAAGCGGCCAGCTCCACTGCGCTCAGCCTGCTTGAGCCTGCCATCATCATCGTCATGGGCGCGGTCGTCGCCCTGATCGTGCTCTCCATTCTCCTGCCCATCCTCCAGCTCAACACGCTGGCGCTCAACTGATCCCGAAGGAGGCCTGACATGCGCGTGCCGACACGCTCAAAGGATACCGAAGCCGGCTTCACGCTGGTCGAGATCATGGTGGTGGTCGTGATTATCGGCCTGCTGGCGACGGTGGTGGTGCTGAACGTGCTGCCAAGCCAGGACCGCGCCCGCATCGAGAAGGCGCGCGCAGATATTGGCCGCATCGAGCAGGCGATCGAGATGTTCCGCCTCGATATGGGCCGCTACCCCACAACCGATGAAGGCCTTGAGGTGCTGGTGACGGCGCCCGCCGATCCGCGCCTTGCCGCGCGCTTTCCCGAAGGCGGCTATATCAATCGCCTGCCCGAGGACCCGTGGGGCGGCGAGTACCAGTATATGTCGCCAGGCGAACATGGCCGGTTTGATGTCTGGTCACTGGGCGCCGATGCCCGGCCCGGCGGGGACGGCAATAACGCAGACATAGGCAACTGGACCTCGCGATGAGCAAAGCCCGCCGCCAGCGCCATGAGAGCGGATTTTCGCTCATTGAGGTGATGGTGGTCATCGCCGTGATCGCGCTTGTCTCGGTGGTGGCGGTGACGCAGATCACGCCGCCGCGCAGCGCCGCTGAAAATGAGGCGGGGCAGCTCGCCCTGCGCCTTGAAATGGCGCGCCGCCTCGTGCTGGTGACGGGCAGCCTGATCGGTGTGTCGGTGGACGCCGATGGCGGGGGCTATGCCTTCATGGACCTGCATCGCGAAGGCTGGCGGGTGCGCCATGGCGACCGCACGCTTGGCCCGGCCCGGCTGGCAGAGGGCGTACGGCTCACCCTCGCTGGCGGGCAGACCGCTGACGCTGCAGCAGGCGATGCCTTGCCGGTGCCGGATTTCTGGTTTGACCCGCTGGGCAGCGAGCCGCCGATAGTGCTCGAGCTCAGAGGCACTGGCCGGGATTATCGCCTGACCGTCTCTGCCTTGCGTCCAGTGGAGGTGAGCGATGCGCGCTGATGCAGGCTTCTCGCTTGTGGAAATGCTCGCTGCCCTCGTCGTGCTGGCGATAGCGGGCGTCGCTTTGGTGCAGGCGCTCACCCAGTCGGCGCGCGCGGCGACGCTTGCCGAGGACCGCGCGCTGGCAGCTTTGGCAGCAGAGAATGTACTGGCCGAGTGGCGGCTGGAGCGTGCCGGGCCGCCGCGCGATGCCTCCGGCCAGTATGCGTTTGCCGGGCGCGAATATGAATGGCGGATCGCGGTCAGCCCGACCCCGGAGGCGGGCCTCGTTGCCGTCAACCTCGAGCTCTCGCCTGCAGGCCATTTCACCCGCTCTTCGGTTTTCACACTCACCCATTTCGAGCGGGCAGAGCGATGACGCGCGACGCCGGTTTCACACTTGTCGAGGTCATGGTGGCCTTAAGCGTATTCGCGCTGATTGGCACGATGTCTACCGGGCTTCTCGTCACCACAATCGATGCCCGCGAGCGGCAGGAAGCAGCGATTGAGCGCCTGTCGCAGCTGCAGCAGGTCCGCGCGCTCTGGCGCGATGACGCGGCCCACATGCTGATGCGCCCGCACCGCACAGAAGACGGCGGCTATGGCGGCGCGGCCCTGTCCGGGCGCAGCGTCACATTCTTTTCACTGGACGATGAGGCTGGCGGCCATCTGGCGGCCTTCACCCGGCGGGGCAGGGCCAATCCGGGCGAGGCGGCAGACCGTTCCAGCCTGGTGCGTGTCATCTGGCGCGTTGAGAACGGCGTGCTGCTTCGCGAGACATGGCTGTCTGCCGATATGGCCCCCGCCTCGCGGCCGCAGACCATGGTGCTGGCCGAGGGCCTTGAAGACGTTTCCGTCAGCTTCCGCTATGGCCGCAACTGGCTGGACGCTCCGGTGCGTCCGGGGTCCTCCGGCGAGGTGCCAATGCCGGACTCCATACGGCTGATCTATACCGACGCGCTGGGCCGAGAGATTGAACATATCGCTCTTACCGTCGCCGCAGGAGGTTCCTCATGAACGCGCGGCACGAGGAGACAGAGCGCGGGGCAGCGCTCATCACGGCCCTGATGGTCGTCGCCTTCATGGCGGCGGTCAGCGTGTCGCTGGTGGAGATGATGCGCGGCCATCTGCAGCGCACCGGGGTGATCGAGGACCGTCTGCAGGCCGCCGCTTATCTCGACGGCGCGGTGAGTTACGGCGAAGTGTTGATTGCGCGCTTCGCAGGGGATGCAGACCAGCGTTTCACCCCTGCAGGGCCGTGGGACGGGGAAATCCGCATCTTCCCGCTCGATAATGGCGAGATGGCCGCCCGCGTGCGCGACCGCAATAACTGCCTGAATATCAACGCCCTGCACACGCAAGGCGGCGATGGAGAGGCAGACCGGCTGGCGGCCGCCCGCATGCGCGCGCTTCTGGCGGCGTTGGGCGTACCGCCCGGCGACGCCGAAAGCCTGATCGCGCAGGCCGCCGACTGGATTGATGTTGACCGCACGCCCCGCCCGGGCGGCGCCGAGGACGACACCTATCTGGCGCGATCCGAACCGTTCCGCGCCGCCAATCAGCCCTTTGCCGAGCTGTCCGAGCTGCGCCTGCTGCCGGTGATGAACCGCGCGCTTTATATGCGCGCTGCGCCGTATCTGTGTGCCCTGCCGACGAGCGTGCAGCCCGCGCTGAACGTCAACACGCTGCGCCGGGAGGAGGCCGTTCTCATCACCGCAATTACCGAAGGCGCGGTGAGCGTGCAGGCCGCCGGGCAGGCCCTGTTCCGCAGGCCGACGACCGGATTTGAAAGCCTTGAGGCACTCTGGGCTGATCCCGCCTTCGCGCCCTTGAGCGCGGAGGAGCGCCCGGCAAGCGCAGTGGCGCTGCGCTCGGAATGGTTTGAGTTGCAGGTGGAGGTGCGGCTCGGCGAAGCGCGCCTGTCGCGCATCCAGACCGTGCGCATGGACCGGGCGGGGCGGTTTTCGCGCCTGACGCCCGTGCAGGGAGCTGTTCTGTGAGCGCGCGCCTGATCATAAACCTGCCCGTCGCGGCGGACGATGCGCTTCGCTGGTCGCTATGCAGCGCATTCGGCGATGTGCTGACCTCCGGCGAGGGTCTGGAGACGTTCGCACTTCCCGCCGGCACCACCGTCTCCGCCACAATCGCGATCATTCCGGCGGGCCATGTCCATATGCGCCGCCTTGTCATGCCTGCGCGCAGCGACAATGCCGCCCGGCAGGCAGCGCCCTTTGCGCTGGAGGAATATCTCGCCACGCCGCTCGACACACAGCGCATCGCCTGCGGCGCAGCCGATGAGAGCGGCGCGCGCTGGGTCGCCGCCCTTGATGCCTCTCTCGCCGAGCGCTGGCAGAACGCTCTGGAGGCGCTCGCCATCCGCCCGGTCTTCGCCATCAGCGAAGCCCTGCTGCTTGACCCGGCTGAGGGCGAACTTGCGCTCGCGGTGCATGTATCCAGCCTGCTCTGGCGCTATCGTGCGGGCACTGAGGACGCAGCTGGCAGCATCCCCGAAGCGCTGGCAGACATGATGATCCCGGCGCTGATCGCCCGCCATCAGCCTTCGCGCATCACGCTGGCGGGCGGGGAGGGCAATGACGGGTTACAGCCCGGGCAACTCCCTCTCCATCGTACCGGGCCGCTGGATCCCGTGCAGGCGGCGGCCAGCCTCGATATGGCGCAATTGCAGCTGATGCCGGCCCTCTTTGGTGCTCGCCTTGCCGCCTCGCTGGACTGGCCGGCCCTGCTGAAACCGTGGCGGCGTGTGGCCGGGCTTGCCGGTGTAGCCGCCGCTCTCGCTCTGGCGGGCATTGGCGCTGAGGCTGCGTGGCTTGCCGGTGAAGCCCGGCGCTATGAGGAGGCAGGCCGCTTGGCGTTTGCCGAAGCCTTCCCTGATACCCGCCGCATCGTCAATCCGCGTGTCCAGCTGGCTCAACGCCTGCGTGAGCTTGAAGCCGTCGATACAGGCGGCGCTGGCTTCCTGCCCCTGGCGGGCGCGCTGGCCGAAGCGATGCAAGGCATGCCCGGCATCGAGATCGTGGCCGTGCGGTTTGAGGCGGGGCAGGCAGCCCTATCCGTGTCAGCCCGCTACCGAAGCTTCGACGATTTCGAGGCACTGCGCGGTGCGGGTGAGGCGGCAGGTCTGGATATTGCCGATGCCGGAGCGCGTCAGGGCGCGGACGGGGTCAGCGGCGAGTTTGTCGTGAGGTGGCGCGAATGATCGAAGCTCTTAAATCGCGCTGGCAACGCCTGAGCGTCCGCGAGCAGGGCCTCCTGATTATGGCCGGGGCGCTGGCGATGGCCTGCCTTGCCTGGTTTGGCGCGTTTCAACCGGCCTTGAGCTGGCGTGAGAGCGCCCGCACGGCCTATGTCGCCGCGGCCGATGATTATCGGCAGATTGGCGCTGGCACCGCCCGCCTCACCGCCCTGACAGCTTCCGGCGCAGACACGGTTCTGGAACGCGAGCCGGTGCGCAGCGTCGTGGCCGGGTCTGCCAGCCGCGCCGGGATAGTGCTGTCGCGTGTGCTGCCTGATGACGCTGGCCGGTTGAATATCTGGATCGACAGTGCGGATGGTCCCCGCCTGATCGGCTGGCTGGAGACCCTCTCTCGCGATCATGGCGTGATTGTCGTGCGGGCGGGTATCGAGCAGGCGGGGCGGGGAGGCGAACTGCGCGCCCAGCTGCTTCTGGCAAGGAGCGGCGCATGAGGCGCACCATCCTGCTGGCCGTCGCCGGTGTCATCGCGTTTGTTGCAGCGGCCATCGCCCTGATGCCTGCCAGCGTCGTTCATGCGCTGCTTCTCCAGCCTCGCGGCGTTCAGGCAGCCCAGATAACCGGCACGATCTGGAGCGGGCAATGGCACGCGGTGCAGGTCCGCTCCGTGCATCTGGCACACGTGGAGGGCGCGCTGGACGCGGTCTCGCTGCTACAGGGCCGCCCGGCCCTGCAGGTGCGGATTTCAGACCCGCGCGGGCGCGGCCAGGGGCGCGTCGTATTTGGCGATGGCGGCGTTGAGCTGCACGGCCTGTCCGGGCGCGTTTTGCCTGCTGGCCTTGTTCCCCTTGCCGGGCTTGGCCGGGCGGCGCTTGGTGAACCTCTGGTGTTTTCCGATGTCCAGGCCCGTTTCGGGCCGCGTGGCTGCGAGACGGCCTCCGGCGGCGTCCGCTTTGGCGGGCTGCTATCCCTTGATACAGGCGGCGCAGGCAGCTTGCCGGTTCTCGATGGCAGTCTGGAATGTGCGGGCAGTCTGCCCGCCATTCGGTTTGCCGGCGAAACGGCAGATGTCCGCATTGACGGGCATGTACGGTTCGGACCAGAGGCGGCGAGCTGGTCGCTGAATGCCGAGCCGCGTACCGGCGCAATGGCAATGGTCTTGCGCTCTATCGGGTTTGATGGCAGCGGTGACACCTTGCGCAGCGAAGGCCAGACCGGCTGGGATGCGCGCTGACCTGCCGCTAACGGCCCGTCACTCCGCAAATCCGGCCAGTGTGAAGACAAGCGAGCTGCCTCATGACCGACATCACCCGCCTTGACACCCTTGAGATTCACATAGCCCAGCAGCAACAGGCCATTGACGATCTGTCCGAGGCACTGGCGCTGCAGCAGAAGGACATCGAACGGCTGAAAGCCCAGCTTCACCGCTCTGACAGCCGGATTGCGGAGCTGGAGGCGGGCCTGCCCGCCGCCGCGTCTGAAAAGCCGCCGCACTACTGAGCTTCACACCGCCATCTGACGCCGCAGGGGAACCGTGCGCCGCCTTGCGCGCTTAGTTCATACGTGTCCGCTGTTCGGTTCCGTCATGTTCGTGCGCATCCTTGCCGGCCTTGTGGCCATCATCTTCGCGGCGTGCCTTGCCCTGGTTCTGGTGATCCAGCTGGCGGGGTGGGACTGGCTGCGCGGTCCGGTGGAGGAGCGCGTGTCGCGCGCGCTCGACCGGCAGGTGACGATCAATGAACCTCTGGAGGTGCGGTGGCGGTGGAATTTCGTGCCCCGCGTCCGCTTCGACAGTGTCACCATTTCCGATGAAGACTGGACCGGGGACGACCACTTCATCACGCTGGAGCGCGCGGTAGCCGACGTGGCCCTGCTCGACCTGCTGCGTGGACGGGTGAATTTGCGTGAGGCCTGGATCAGAGGCCTTGAACTGCGCCTCAGCGTGGACGAGGAGCGTCGCAATAACTGGGGCCTTGGCCGGGGCGACGGGCAGGGCAGCATCCCCATCGTTGGCGCACTGCATCTCGTTGAAAGCCAGGTGATCTACCGCAACGCGGCGCGAGAGGTGTCCTTTACCGCGGATCTCGATTCGGTTGTCGCCGAGGACCAGGAAGGCGCAGACCGCACCGCGATCTCCGGCGAAGGCGAAATGCGCGGCCGTCCGTTGAGCTTCACCGGCGAAGGCGACGGGGTGATGCGCCTGCGCGATCCCGATCAGAGCTTTGCCTTCCGGCTTGACTTAGAGGGCGGCGAGACCCGCTTTGCCTTTGACGGACGGCTGGGCCCACGCGGCAGTTTCCGCCAGATTGCGGGCGCGCTGGCGCTGCGCGGGGAAAACCTGCGTGAGATTCACGACTTTACCGGCATACCGGCGCCGGACACCTCTCCCTATGATCTGACGCTGGACCTGGCGCGGGTGGATGATGTCTGGCAGGCGCGCAATATCGAGGGCGTGGTGGGCGATAGCGATCTCTCCGGCCAGCTCGATTACGACACCGGCAGGGACCGTCCCTTTGTCGACGCCGAACTGACATCGGATTCGCTCGATTTCAACGATATAGGCATGCTGATCGGCGCGCCGGCCATCGATCCCGACGATATGAGCGAAAGCGCTTTGCGGCGGGCGCAGGCCCGCGCCCTGCGTGATGAGGGCCGCATCTTTCCGCGTGCCACGCTGGCCGTGGAGCGTATCTCCGGCGTGGACGGGCGGCTGGTGTTTGAGGGGCGTGAGGTGACCGGCGCAGGCCAGGCCCTGACCGAAGTGTCTACGGTGATCACGCTTGACGACAGGGTGCTGCTCTTCGAGCCGCTGGAGTTCGGCTTCCGCGGCGGCAGGCTGATCTCGCGGGTGGAGGTGAATGCGCGCGGTGAAGACACCATCACCTCCGCCGACGGCACGTTCTCGGGCATCCGGCTGGAGGATTTCATCCCCAATGAGCGGATCGAGGGGACATTCTCCGGTGATATAAGCCTCGTCGGGACCGGCGACAGCATCCGCCGCGCCATGGCCACGTCAAACGGCCGCATCCGGGCATTACTGGACGAGGGCTCCATCTCGCGGCGGACGCTGGAGCTGATCGGGCTCGACCTGCTCAACTACATCTTTGCCAGCGACGAGACGGTGGCGACCTCTTGCGGCGTGGCCGACATCGTGGTCACCGACGGCATAGGCGAGGCCGAAACGCTGCTCGTGGCCACGCCCGACAGCCAGATCCATGGCGAAGGCCGGTTCGATTTCCGGCGCGAGCGCTTTGATCTGAGGGTGCAGGCCCGCGATACCAGCCCGAATATCGGCTCGCTGGGCGGACCGATCAATATTGGCGGCACGTTCCGCGACCCGGACATCTCCCCCGATGACGAGACCTATCTGCGCGGCGCAGCCACGGTCGCTCTTGGCGTCTTTCTCACCCCGCTCGCCGCTGTGCTGGGCACGGTCCAGATCGACACCGTGGATGGCGGCGTGTGCGAACGCCTGCTGGGTCAGGCGGATGCTGCGGAGGGTGAGTGAGGGCGAGGCCGTCACAAATCTGAGGCTAGCGCGGCGCTACCGCTCCCAGGGGAATACGTCTTCAATGGATTTGCCGAACACGTCGGCAATCCGGTAGGCGGTCTCCAGCGTTGGCGAGTACTTGCCCGCCTCGATGGCTGCGATGGTCTGGCGGGTAACGCCGACGCGCTTGCCCAGGTCCGACTGCGTCATCTCCCCGGCCAGAAAGCGCAGCGTCTTCACCTGATTGGTCAGCTTTGGCTCAGACACGCCAGCCCCTCCGATAGCTGGCCACCACCACCCTGCAGCTGACGATCTCTGCAATGACGATCACGAGTATCGTGGCCTGGACGATCTCCCATTCCGTCGCGCCGAAAGGCATCACACACCCGACGAGGATCATTCCCGCCAGCAACACGCCATAGGCCACAGAGCGGGCATGGCTGCGGATCGCGCGGTCGCGCTCGTCCGGCCTTGTCTCTTCGCCGGGCTCACGCCGGCTGCGTGCCACCAGGGCGTTGATACCAAGCGCGAGTCCGGATGCTGCCGCCGCGGCTGTCAGAAGGCCGAGGCGGGTGAACAGGCCCACCTCCCCTGCCGCTTCGAGAACTGTGATCACGACGAAATAGCCGCCGTAAAACAGGGTCAGAGCCCCCAGCCATACCCATGAAAACTGTTCGCGCTCGCTCATTTTCAACCTCCAAATTGGCCAAGTATGTAATTCATTGCGAACATGACGTTAAAAATATATAACATCAAGTGAAAAATTATTGCCTTCAATCGGAGGTGGGCTTTGCGCAGGGCTGGCTTGTGCGTGAACGTTGCAATTACGTGGAATTGCCAGCTAGATACGGACAGGCAGGGCGCTCTGGAAACAGCACGGCTAACGATGAATCTCGATTCCTGGAAATCCCAGATGCGCAAGGGAGCGGCGGAATTTGCCGTATTGTCCGCCCTGCGTGACGGGGAGCTTTATGGCGTGGAGCTTGTCGCGCGCCTGACCGGGGCAGACAGCGTCGGCCTGTCGGAGGGCACGGTTTATCCGCTGCTGCGCAGGCTACAGTCAGACGGGCGTCTGCAGGCCCGGTGGGAAGTCAATGACAACGCGCCTCCGCGCAAATATTATTCGCTGACCAAGGCGGGCCGGGAGGCGGTTGATGGCATGGCCGGGTTCTGGAGCGAATTCCAGACGCAGCTTAATCTGATCGTGAGGGCATGATGGGCAATCAGCAGCAAGATATAACAGCCTACGCAGCCGCATTGCGCGCCGCGCTGAAATCAATGCCGGAGGATGACCGCAGCGACATCGTTCAGGAGGCCTGCACCCATCTTGAGGCCAGCGCGCAGGCCGGACGCCTGGAAGCGACACTGGCCGCTTTCGGCTCTCCTGAGACCTATGCCAGCCAGTTTCTGGAAGTGTCCGCTGGCGCCAGTGCCGAAGAGCGCAGCGTGTGGACAGCAGCGGGCAGCTTTCTCGGCAGTGTCGTGATGGGCCTGCTCGCCGTTCTCTTTGTCGCGGTAGCTGTCATCGACATTCTGGTGCCGGCCTTCGGGATCTGGGTCAATCCGGCCTCTGGCGCGGTCTATTTCGGCCTTGCCGGCATGACGTCGAGGGCGCAGGAGCTTGCAGGCGCCTGGCTGTCCCTGGCATCTCTCGCGGCGGCCCTGGCAACAGCTCTGCTCAGCTATGTGTCCGCCCGGGCGGCTCTCCGCGAGGCGGGCCGTTACATGAAAGCCTCATCCCGGACTTCACCTGTTTCCGGTACACGATAAGCCTCTGCCGGTTCCGCGCGCTTTGCCTTAGGGTTGCACCGAGACGATTCACGTCGCTGGGAGCGGGCTGATGGAATTCCTGATTGTCGGACTGGTACTGTTTCTGGGAATCCACTCCGTACGTCTCATCGGCTTGCGCGGGCCGATGATCGCGGCGATGGGGCAGGGCGCGTATTCGATTGTCTACTCGCTGGTCAGTGCCATTGGCCTCGCCCTCATCGTTTACGGCCACATACTCGCCCACCCGTCGACAGCGGTCTGGGCGCCGCCCGAATGGACCCGGACCCTCGCCCTGGTCCTGGTGCCGGTCAGCATTATCCTGATCGTGTCGGCCTATCTTCCCGGCCATATTCGCTCGGCGCTGCGCCATCCGATGACACTGGGCATCCTGTTCTGGGCCGCGGCGCATCTCATCGCCAATGGCGAGATCGCCAGCTTCATCCTGTTCGGCGGTTTTGCGGTCTGGGCGCTGCTGACCCTCGTCAGTGCCTATGCCCGCGGAGGCAGCTTTGCGACCGAGGGTAAATGGGCTGCCGATGCGGTAGCACTGGTTATCGGCCTCATCGCCTCGGGGCTGCTGGCCTGGTTCCACATGGAATTATTTGGCGTTGCCGTCGTCGAATTTGCATCCGATCCCTACGCGCCCGGCATCTAGTCTTCATCAGGTGCCCGGCAGTCGGGTGCCACCGGGAGACTTCCGATGGACGAAACTGTTTTTATACCGATCTCTTTCTTCATGGCTGGTGTGATGATCGTGCTGATCGCGGTCGGCGCGGCTGTGATCAACCGCTTCAACCTTCACGAAACGGTCCGCGAATCCCTGCGGCAGGGAAAGAGCCTTGATGCAGATGCCATCAAGGCGCTCGGCGCGCCGAAAAAGCAGGGTCGAGGCAACGACCTCAAATCTGGCATGATCCTCATCGCCGTCGCGGCCGGCCTGGTGGTGATGGGTTATATGTTCGGCCAGACGATGCCGGTGCAGGATGGCGAGCCGGCGCCCGTATTTGTCTTTGCCGGCATTGCCGCCATCCCCGGCTTTATCGGGATCGTGCTGGCCGGTTTCGGCCTGTTCCAGAAGAAGCAGCCAGACAGGGCGGCCGATTGACCGGCAAAAGCCTCCGGGTAACGCGTCATGTCTGAGACAGACGAAGCGCTCGTCGCGCGTGTGTTAGCCGGCTCGGACCGGCGTGCCTTTGGCACGCTGGTCTCGCGCCATCAAAGCGTGGTGCGCGGATTGCTGGCCCGCCTGACCGGGGGCGCGCCGGAAGCCGATGATCTGGCCCAGGAAACCTTCGTGCAGGCTTGGCGGCGCATAGACACCTATCGTGGTCAGGGCAGTTTCAGGTCCTGGTTGTGCCAGATCGCCTATAGCCGTTTCCTGATGGGGCTGCGCAAGCAGAAATCGCACCAGCGTTTGCTGGACACAGCCGCGCGCGAGCCTGAACCCTCATCAGTATCTGCAGGGCAGGCGGGCGCCCGGCTGGATCTTGACCGCGCACTGGCCGTGCTGGGCGATGACGAGCGCGACTGCGTTGTGCTTTGCTACGCGGCAGGGCTGAGCCATGCGGACGCCGCAACTATTACCGGCCTGCCGCTGGGGACGGTAAAATCCCATGTCAGCCGGGGCCGTGCCCGGCTGAAGGACTGGTTTGACAGACAGGAGAGTGCGGCATGACCCGATCAGATGACCTCTTCGAGCAGGAGCTGCTTGGCCGGTTCGAGGCCATGTCGCCGCTGCCTGACGACGCCTTTACGGCGAGTGTCGTTGCTGCCTTGCCGCGCACCGGCTGGCTGCGGCCGGTGATTCTGGTGCTGGCCGGCATGCTTGGCGTGCTGGTGGCCAGCTTGCAGCTGCCCGAACTTGTATTCGCGATGGACAGGATTGCGGCGGGTCTGGGCGTTGCGGCTATTGACACGATGGGCGCACAGGCTCTTGCCATGGGCATTGTTGCGGTGGGGCTGGGGGCTGTGACGCTGGTGCTTTTCCGGCGTGGGAATCTGACCTTGTGAGGCGGCCAATTTGTGCGATTGCGAACTTGGGTTAGCGTGCCGGCACCTGCCAAGCACGGAGTAGCTCATGTCGGCCCAGAACCCTGCCCCCGTAAAACGCATTGGTGTGCCGGACATCCGGGCGCGCAAGGGGGGCGAGCCGCTTGTTTGCCTCACGGCCTATGATGCGCCCACGGCGCGCCTGCTCGATCCGCATTGTGATGTGCTGCTGGTTGGCGACTCGGTCGGGATGGTGGTTCACGGCCTGCCCAACACGATCCCGGTCACGCTGGACATGATGATCCTGCATGGCCAGGCGGTGATGCGCGGGGCCAGCCGGGCGATGGTGGTCGTTGACATGCCGTTTGGCAGCTACGAGGCCTCGCCGGAGCAGGCCTTCATGAACGCTGCCCGGATATTGCGCGAAACGGGCGCACAGGCGGTGAAGCTCGAAAGCGGTGTCTATATCGCCGATACCATCCGCTATCTGGTCGACAGGGGCGTCCCCGTCATGGCGCATGTGGGCCTGCGTCCGCAGGCAGCGCTTGCAGAAGGCGGGTTCAAGGCCAAGGGGCGCAGTGAGGACGAACGCGCCCGGGTGCTGAACGAGGCGCGGGCCGCTGATGCGGCCGGCGCTTTTGCCATCGTCGTCGAGGGCGTCGCGGAGGACCTTGCTGCAGAGCTGACAGGAGTTGTTGCTGCGCCAACCATTGGCATTGGTGCATCGGCCAGTTGTGACGGGCAGATTCTCGTCACGCCCGACATGCTGGGCCTGTTCGACTGGACGCCGCGCTTTGTGAAGCGTTATGCCGATCTCAAAGGGCTGACCGAGGACGCCGTAAAGGCCTATGCGGACGATGTGCGGGCCCGCCGCTTCCCCGGACCGGATCAGGTCTACCGCATTACACGCGCCTAACGCGGCTTGCGCGTATTGCGGCGGCCCTGCAGGGCCGCTAGGGTCCGCCGGATATTGAACCGGCATGAATTGCGAGGCGGGCCTTGGTCGACGTTTTCGACGAAGTAGAAGAAGAACTGCGCAAAGAGCGCTATATGCAGATGCTGCGCAGCTGGGGCCCGTGGGTGCTCGGCGCGGCGGTGGCCGTCATTGCGGGTGTTGCGGGCTATCAGGGCTGGCGCGCCTGGCAGGATAATGAGAGCGCGCAGGCCTCAACCCGGTTTGCAGAGGCTCGCACCCTGCATGAGGCCGGGCAGACAGAAGAGGCCATCAGCGCCTATGCTTTGCTCGCCAGTGAAGGCCCGCGCGGCTATGCAACCCTGGCTCTTCTGCACCAGGCCGCCCTGGCCAGCGAAGCGGGCAATAACGAGGAAGCGGCGCGCCTCTACGACGAGGCTGTCCAGCGTTCGCCTGTTGCCCTCGTCAGGGACCTCGCCCGTTACCAGTCTGCCGTAGCCGGCTTTGACACGCTGTCCAGCGATGATCTGGCCCTTCGCCTGGATCCGCTGGTGTCTGGTGGCAGCGGCTTTGCCCTGCTGTCCCGCGAGCTGATCGGCGCAGCGGCGCTGCGCGACCAGCGGTGGGCCGAGGCGCGCCGCCATTACGAGTTCGTGCAACTGTCCATTGATGCCTCCGAAGCCATGCGTACCCGGGCGCGTGATGCTCTGGCGGTGATTGCGCGTGAAGCGCCTGAGGAAGTGCCCGCCGAAGACTCCGCTGATGAACAGGTGGACGCTGCAGGTGCCGCCGCCACGCCCGATACGGCAGAGGCGGCTACTGAGGAAGAGGATACTGTCGAATGACTTCTACCCTTCGTATCGCCGTGCTGGCGGCGCTGGCGGGCAGTTTTTTGCTGGCCGGTTGCTCTGCCGGTGAGCAGCTGTCCCGGCTGAACCCCTTCTCCGGGGGAGGCCGAGACGACCCCAACGCGCCGCCGCGCGATCAGCGCGTGCCGGTTCTGGGCGTCGGCGAAAGCCTGGAAGTCAGTGGAGACGGCCGGGTTAACCTGCCGCCTGCCTATGTGAACGACCGCTGGCCCCAGCCGGACGGTTTCCCGACCCATTCCATGCAGCACACGCAGGCGCGCGGCAGCCTGCAGCGCATCTGGCGCGTGGATATCGGGGCCGGTTCCAGCCGCGACCGCCGCATCAATGCCCGTCCGGTCGTGCTGGACGGAACGGTTTATACCGTCGATGGCGATGGCCGCGTGACAGCCACCAATGCCGAAACCGGCGCGCGCCAGTGGCAGGTTCGCCTGACCGCCCGGGACGACGCCGAAGGTGGCGGCATTTCGCTGCCGATTCCGTTTATCGGCCGCGAAGGCGGCGGACCGGACCGCTATGCGTTCGGTGCCGGCATCGCCGTTGATGGCGGCCGCGTCTATGTTCACACAGGGCGCCGCTTCCTGGCTGCCCTGAATGCCTCCAACGGCGAAGAGATCTGGCGCGAAACGGCGCTCACGCCGCTGATCGCGGCACCTACGGTCGCAGACGGGCGCGTTTACTCGATCACCCATGAAAACGAGCTGATCGCCTTCGACGCCTCGTCCGGCAACATCCAGTGGACGCACCGGGCGATTGCCGATTCTGCGCGCCTTCTCACGGCGCCCAGCGTTGCGGTCCTCGGCGATGTCGTCGTCGCGCCGTTCAGCTCCGGTGAGCTGATCGCGCTGCGTGCGCAGAACGGAACGGTTCTGTGGAGCGACTCGCTCACGCGCGCCGGCGGCCTCACGCCCATGTCCTCGATCAATGACATCGCCGGATCGCCGGTGATCGGCGGATCGGAAGTCTACGCGCTGAGCCATTCAGGCATCATGGCGTCGTTCGACATGCGCACGGGCGAACGCAACTGGACACAGCCTGCCAGCGCCCTTCATGCGCCCTGGCTGGCCGGCAATTACCTGTTTGTGCTGACCAGTGAGGCGCAGCTGGTGGCGTTCGAGCGTCAGACGGGCAACGTGGTCTGGATTACCCAGCTTGAAGCGTTCCGCAATGAGCGCCGCCGCCGTGACCGCATCGCCTGGGCTGGCCCTGTGCTGGCGGGTAACCGCCTGCTGGCCGCATCCTCGCGCGGTGACCTGGTTATCATCAACCCGGCCGATGGCTCGGTTCAGGAACGGCGCAGTCTCGGTGATCCGGTGTTTATCGCCCCGGTCATTGCCAATGAGACGGTGTATATCGTGACCGATAGCGGCCGCCTGATCGCGCTGCGATAGAGAAAGGTACGGGAGCCTCTCCCATGTCTCCCGAACGTATAGCCAGCCTTGCCATTGTCGGCAGGCCCAATGTCGGCAAGTCCACCCTGTTCAATCGCTTGGCAGGCAAGCCCCTTGCCATGGTCGATGACCGGCCCGGCGTCACGCGCGACCGGCGCGAGGCGCGCGGGCGGCTGGGCGATCTCGAGCTGCGCCTGGTCGATACGGCCGGCTATGAGGACAAGGAAACCGGCATCGAAGTGCGCATGCGCCAGCAGACCGAGATCGCGCTGGCCGAAGCCGATGTCTGCCTGTTCCTGATCGATGGCCGGGAGGGCGTTACTGCGCTCGACCAGCGTTTTGGCGAGCTGCTGCGCCGTGCCTCCAAGCCAGTCATCCTTCTGGTCAACAAGGCCGAAGGCAAGCAGGGCGATGAGGGCATTCTGGAAGCCTGGAATCTGGGGCTCGGCGAACCCATCCCCATCTCGGCGGCCCATGGCGAGGGTATGGGCGATCTCTATCAGGCCATCCGCGCCGCGCTTGGCGAGGCAGGGATAGATGATGGGCCTACGCCCGATACCGATGAGGAGGAAGGCGCGCCTTTGCGCATTGCCGTGGCGGGGCGGCCCAATGTCGGCAAATCCACCCTCATCAATGCGCTGATCGGTCAGGAACGGCTGATTACCGGGCCGGAAGCGGGCCTGACGCGCGATGCGATCGCCGTCGACTGGCTATGGGATGGTCAGCGTGTGCGCCTCCACGATACGGCGGGGCTGCGAAAGCGCGGCAAGGTGGATGACCGGCTGGAGCGCATGAGCGCCGCTGACACGCTCCGCGCCATCAAGTTTGCCGAAATCGTACTTTTGCTGGTCGACGCCGAACACCCGCTCGAAAAGCAGGATCTCACCATTGCTGACCGCGTGGAGAGCGAGGGGCGTGGCCTGATCGTGCTCGTCACCAAATGGGATCTGGTCAAGGAGAAGCAGGCGATGCTTGCCGAGCTGCGCGAGGAGTTCGAGCGCATGCTGCCGCAGGTGCGCGGTGCGCCGCTCATCCCTGTGTCGGCGCTGACCGGCTTTGGCCTCGACAAGATCATGCCGGCGGTCGTGGCCCTGCACAAGAACTGGTCGGTGAAGGTCAAGACGCGCGACCTCAATGACTGGCTGGCCGAGATGGTGGCCCGCCACCCGCCGCCTGCGGTGGACGGCAAGCGCATCCGCCCCAAATACATGGCCCAGACCAAGGCTCGCCCGCCCACCTTCGTGCTGATGGCCTCGCGGGCAGGAAAACTGCCCGACAGCTACAAGCGCTATCTGGTCAATGGTCTGCGCGAGGCGTTCGAGCTGCCGGGCGTACCGATCCGCCTGATCGTGAAGGCGGGCAAGAACCCGTATGCGGATAAGGGGTAGGGGAAAAACCCACTCGCCCTCATCCTGAGGGGCTTCGTCAGAAGCCGTCTCGAAGGGCGAGGGCGCTCGACCCGAAATGACCAATGCCGGTTATGATTTGCGGTGTCTCCCCCCGTTCACGGGGGGAGTGCCGCGAAGCGGCGAGGGGGGAACTCATAATAAAACATCCCCCCTCCGTCTCGCTTGCGCTCGACACCTCCCCCGTAAACGGGGGAGGACATCCCATCTTTTCCTGATGCTCCGCACATTCGTGCGTCGCTGCGGGCAATCCCCGATCAAGCCGGGGGTTCGCGGAACATCGCAACGCGGATGCGTTGCGGAACCAAAAGAGGCATGGGTTCCCCGGACGGCTAAAGCCGCCGGGGAATGACAAGGATTGGCGTTTTCCGGCCAAAAAGTTCTGATCAGCCGAAAAAGCGCACAAGTCTGCGCCTGTCCCGGCCTGCAGGGCTGTGACGCCGCGTCGTATCAACGCCATAGGATACCACACACCGCACTTATCCGGCGGGCCGGGTCTGGTGGTATATTCGTATATGGGACGGCAGAGCGCGGGTTACTGGCCAGCCCTTACCACTTCGCCATGGCGGGCCTCGGCAGGCGAGGACAGCTCCACGATCAGCGGCGTGACGGTTTCCGGCAGCGGCACGCTTTGCGGGTCTTCGCCCGGCACGGCGCGGGTGCGCATGGCGGTGCGCATGCGGCCCGGATCGAGAAGGTTCACCCGGATAGCGCCGCCAGCAAGCTCTGCGGCCCAGCTTTTCACCAGCGCCTCAAGGCCTGCCTTCGACGCGCCATAGGCGGCCCAGTAGGCGCGCGTCTGCGCGCTGTCAGACGTGGTGACGAACACGGCGCGGCCAGCGTCTGATTTGCGCAGGAGCGGCTCGAATGCGCGGATCAGGCGGGCCGGGGCGACGAGGTTCACCGCCAGCACTTCGTTCCAGGTCTTGGACGGTATCTGATGGGCGGGCATCAGCTTGCCGAGCGCGCCGGCATTGGCCACCAGAATGTCGAGCTTGCCCCAGCGTTCGGCGACGGCTTCGGCCAGCTTCTCGATGCCGTCCGGTGCCATCAAATCCATCGGCACCAGCGTGACAGAGCCGCCAGCCGCGCTGATTTCATCATCAAGCGCTTCCAGCCCGCCGCGCGTGCGGGCGGTGGCGATAACGTGTGCGCCGGCAGCGGCAAGGGCCTTGGCCGTGGCATGGCCAAGGCCGCGCGAGGCGCCGGTGACGAGTGCCACGCGCCCGGAGAGGGAGTTGTTTTCGGTCATGCGTCCACGAGCAGGGAAAGTTGCTGGTCCTTGGCGGAGCTGGCCCGGTCGCGGTCTGCGAGCCGGGTGGGATACTCGCCGGTGAAATAATGGTCTGCCAGTTGCGGCTGGTCGTCATTGCGCGGTGCGTCACACACCGCCCAGTAGAGGCCCTCGACAGACAGGAATCCGAGGGAATCGCATTCCAGCAGCGTGCGCATGCGCTCAGGATCATGGCTGGCCGCCATGAGTTCCTCGCGCATCGGCATGTCGATGCCGTAAAAGTCCGGGTGGGTGATGGGCGGGCAGGCCGAGCGGAAATGCACTTCGGTGGCTCCGGCCTCGCGTACCATGCGCACGATTTTCTTCGAGGTGGTGCCGCGCACGATGGAATCGTCGATCAGCAGGACGCGCTTGCCCTTCAGTACAGCAGCATTGGCCGCATGCTTGCGCCGTACGCCCAGATCACGCTTGGCCTGTGTCGGCTGGATGAAGGTACGGCCCACAAAGTGCGCGCGGATAATCCCCAGATCGAACGGCTTGCCGATCTTCTCGGCATAACCCAGCGCCGCAGCGATGCCGCTATCGGGAACCGGCACGACCACATCAATGTCGGCGGGCGCTTCTTCGGCAAGCCTGCGTCCCATGCGCTTGCGCGCGTCATAGACAGACCGCCCCGCAATCACCGAATCAGGCCGGGCAAAATAGATATACTCAAAGGCACAGGGGCGCGGCGGACGCGCCGGCGCGTAGCGCACGCTCTCAATGCCATTATCGCTGATGATGACGGCCTCGCCCGGCTCGATCTCGCGGATCAGGCGCGCACCGATCATGTCCAGCGCGCAGGTCTCGCTGGCGAGGATCACCGCGCCTTCCAGCTCGCCCATCACGAGCGGCCGGATGCCGAACGGGTCGCGTGCGCCAATCAGCTTGTCATTGGAAATGGCAACCAGCGCGAAGGCGCCCTCGACCTGTTTGAGCGCATGCAGGAGCCGGTCAGCCGATTTGGTCTTGCGCGAACGAGCCGCCAGCTGCAGCACGACTTCAGTGTCGGACGTGGACTGGAAGATGGCGCCAGCCTGCACCAGCTCCTCGCGCAGTATGCGCGCATTGGTCAGATTGCCGTTATGCGCGATGGCGAGCCCGCCGCCGCGTACATCGGCGTAAAGCGGCTGCACATTGCGCAGCACCGGCGCGCCGGAGGTGGAATAGCGCACATGCCCGATAGCCATGGAGCCTGCCAGCTGGTCGAGCCTTACCGGATCGGTGAAATGATCGGCGACCAGCCCCTGATGGCGCTCCGAGTGGAAGCGGCCATTATCATAGCTGGTGATGCCGCACGCTTCCTGACCGCGATGCTGCAGGGCCTGCAGGCCGAAAGCGGCCAGTACGGCGGCCTTGTCGGCGCCGCGCACCCCGAACACGCCGCATTCTTCGCGCGCTCGGTCGGTTACCGGATCATAGGTGAGGGTCGGCAAAGGGGGCGATGCGGGCATCCGAACCTCGATAGAAGCGGCTAATCGGGATTTGTGGACCGGATAAGCCTGTCCAGAGCCTCGCGGTCAAGGTCTTCATCAGTGGGCGGTGCATCTGGCGCTTCACTTTCGCGTGCGCCTTCGGCCCAGGAGCCTTCCGGAGCAAGGCGTTGCAGCAGCGTCGCTGTAGCATTGGCCAGCGGGTATATGCGCGCGCCCTGCAGCCATTCGGGCTGTGCGCCCGGCAGGGTGTTGCGGAACACCAGCACGAACAGGCCCAGAAGGACGAGGCCGCGCACCAGTCCGAAAACGAATCCCAGCGAGCGGTCGATGACGTTCACGTCCTCGCCTGCCTTGGCATTGGGCTGCAGGGAGGAGGTGACGAAGCTGACCGCCAGATAGACCAGGATGAACACGCCCGCGAGGGCAATGATGTTGGCGATCAGCGGCGAACCCAGCAGGCCTTCCAGCAATCCGGCAAAGACCGGACGGCTCCAGAGCGCGGCCAGCGCGGCGGCGACAAAGGCGGCAATGGTTAGCGCCTCACGCACGAAACCGCGCATGAGCGCCAGTATGCCTGACACGAAAAGCACCAGAAGTGCGAACAGGTCAAAGCCTGCAAGACCGGCTTCCATCGCAATCCCCCTATTGCGGTCCCGGATCGAGCCGGGAGACCAGTGTATGCACTGTATCGATTCCCGTCACCTCCAGACCCGCGCCTTCGACGCCAGCCGGTACAATCGCGCGCGAAAAGCCCAGCTTTGCCGCTTCTTTCAGGCGTGCTTCGGCCCGGCCTACCTTGCGCACTTCGCCTGATAGCGCGATCTCGCCAAACACCACGCCTTCAGCGGGCAGGGCGACATCAAAGGCCGAGGAAATCAGTGCCGCAGCCACGGCGAGATCGGCGGCGGGTTCAGCGATTTTCAGCCCGCCTGCAACGTTCAGATAGACATCCTTGCCGCCAAACCCCAGCCCGCAGCGTGCCTCCAGCACGGCCAGCACCATGGCAAGGCGCCCCGAATCCCAGCCCACCACGGCCCGGCGCGGCGTGCCGAAGGCTGCCGGCGCCACAAGAGCCTGTATCTCGGTGAGGACCGGGCGCGTGCCTTCCATGCCGGCAAACACGGCGGCGCCCGGCGCTGCGCTGCCGCGCCCATCGAGGAAGAGGGCAGAGGGGTTGGCGACCTCGCCAAGCCCGGCATCACTCATCTCGAATACGCCGATCTCGTCGGTCGGGCCGAAGCGGTTCTTCACGGCGCGCAAGATTCGGAACTGATGCGAGCGCTCACCCTCGAAATAGAGCACCGCATCGACCATGTGCTCGACCACGCGCGGGCCGGCGATCTGGCCATCCTTGGTGACGTGGCCGACAAGGATGACGATCGTGCCGCGCTTCTTGGCGAAGCGCACCAGCTCCTGCGCACAGGCGCGAACCTGGGCGACCGTGCCCGGTGCTGCGGCGAGCTGGTCTGACCATAGCGTCTGGATGGAATCGAGAATGGCGATGGCGGGCGGCGCGCTTTTCAGCCCGTCCAGAATGCTTTCCAGCGACGTTTCGGCCGCCAGCTCGACGGGCGCGTCGGCCAGCCCGAGCCTGCGGGCGCGGCGGCGCACCTGATCGGCGGCCTCCTCGCCAGAGATATAGACGGCGCGCTGACCCACCCGCGCCAGCCGTGCTGCGGCCTGCAGGAGAAGCGTGGATTTGCCGATACCGGGATCACCGCCCACCAGCACGGCAGAGCCGGGCACCAGCCCGCCGCCTGCCACGCGGTCAAATTCGGCCATGCCGGTTTCAAACCGGGCGGGATCATCGGTGGCACTGCCCAGATCCACCAGTTCGAGGCGCGCCCGGCGGGAGCCGGTGCGTTTGGGCGCGCTGGCCTGCGTGCCCAGAGGCGCTGACTGGGTCTCTTCCTGCAGCGTGTTCCATGAGCCGCAATCATCGCAGCGCCCGGCCCATTTGGCATGGACCGCCCCGCAGGACTGGCAGACATAGACGGTGTCGGAACGGGCCAAATCAGGTCTCCGGCTGGCGCCTGGGCGGTTTAGTCGTTGATAGACCGGCCTTGCACGAAGGCGCACACGGCTGGGTCGGCGCAGGCATCGATGCCATCCAGCCCGCCGCGCCAGCGTATCTTGCCGTCCTCGATCATCGCCACCTCGTCAGCAATCATGCGCATGGAGGCCATGTCGTGGGTGATGGTGACGGCGGTTGCGCCCAGCGACTTCACCTGCCGCACGATCAGCCGGTTGATGACGTCTGCCGTGACCGGATCAAGCCCGGTGGTCGGCTCATCAAAGAACAGGATGGCAGGCCGGGTGACGATGGCGCGCGCCAGGGATGCGCGTTTCAGCATGCCGCCGGACAGCTCGCGCGGGGCGCGGTTGGCGACATCGGGTTCAAGGTCCACCTGCTCCAGCGCCTCGATCGCGCGGGCGCGCGCTTCGGCGCGCTTCATCTTGTGGGCTTTCAGCAGTTTGAACGCGACATTCTCCCAGACGGTCAGGGAGTCAAACAGCGCGCCGGACTGGAAGAGCATGCCGATCTGGTCAAGACCGGGATCAGACGGGTCGCCGGGGCGGACCTTCTGGCCGTCAATCTCGACATGGCCCTTGTCCGGCGCGATCAGCCCCAGAGCGGTCTTGATCGTCACCGACTTGCCGGTGCCCGATCCGCCGATAATGACCAGCGATTTGCCCTCGTAAGCTTCCAGCGACAGCCCGTCGAGCACGGTCCGGTTGCCGAAGCGCTTGGTGACATTCTTCCACGCGATTTTGACGGTGCCGCTCATCATCGCCCCCTTACACAAACATCGAGGTGAGGATGAAATTGGCGGCGAATATCAGCATGGCGGCTGACACCACCGCATGGGTGGCCGCCCGGCCAACCCCTTGCGCCCCGCCTTGCGCGTGATAGCCGTGATAGCAGCCCATCAGGGTCAGCAGAAAGCCGAACACGGCCGCCTTGATGAGGCCGGAGATCACATCCCAGCGTTCAAGAATGTCTGCCGAATTGCGCACATAGACGGTCGGATCAAATTCCAGCGTTGTTACGCCGACCAGAAACCCGCCGAATATGCCGATCACGTCCGCCACCAGCACCAGCAGGGGCAGCACGACGATCCCGGCCAGCACGCGCGGCACCACAAGGAAGCGCATCGGGTCGATGGTCAGGGTGTGCAGGGCATCAATCTGCTCGGTCGCGCGCATCGCGCCAATCTCCGCAGCAATGCCCGAAGAGACCCGCCCGGCCAGCATCAGCGCGGCAATGACCGGGCCGAGCTCGCGCACAATGCCAAGGGCCACAATGTTGGGCACAAAGCTTTCCGCATTGAAGCGTTCGCCGCCGACATAAATGTTCAGCGCCAGTGCCGCGCCCGTAAACAGCGCCGTCAGGCCCACCACAGGCAGGGACAGAAAGCCGATGCGCACCAGCTGCTGGGTGAACTGGCCGAAAAAGAACGGCCCGATAATGGCGCGCAGGCTGAGGCCGGCGAAAATCGCGATCGCACCGATGGACCGCAGGAGTGACAGCACACCTCGGCCAAGGGCTCTGACGGGATTAAGCAGTGTCATTGTCCGCGATACTCACGTTTCAGCCGGCTGCCGAGCCGGACCAGTAATTCATAGCCGATCGTGCCCGAGGCTCCGGCCACGGGTCCAAGGTCTTCCCCGTAGAACTGCACGCGTCCGCTTGCGCGGGCAAGGGCCTCGTGCCCGGTAATGTCCAGCGCCGTCAGATCCATCGACACCATTCCGGCAACCGGAACAGGGTGGCCGTCAAGCCGGGCTGTGCCGGACTGCCAGGCCGCGCGGGGCAATCCGTCAGCATAGCCGAAACCGGCAATGGCGACCGTGCGCTCGCTCTGCGCAACATAGCGCGCCCCATAGCCGATGGTTTCGCCCGGCGGCACTGTGCGCACCTGCAATATCGGCGCATCGACATGCAGGACGGGCCGGAAAGGCTCGGCCCTCTCGCTGGCCGGATTGACGCCGTATAGGCCGACGCCGGGGCGCACCAGGTCGAAATGATAGTCTGGTCCCAGCAGCACGCCGCCCGTATTGGCAAGGCTGGCAGGAATGCCCGGGAAGGCTTTCAGGACGTCATGGAAGCGCTCAAGCTGGCGTGCATTCATCGGATGATCTGGCAGGTCGGAGCACGCCAGATGGCTCATCACGAGATGCAGGCCAGCCTTGTGGGCTGCGGGCAGGGCGAGCGCTTCGCCCACGTTAAGCCCCAGCCGGTTCATGCCGGTATCGACATGCAGGGCAAACGCCCCGCTGCCCTCATCGTGAAACGCCTGCAGGCTTTCCAGCGATCCGATTACCGGGGTCAGGCCATGGCGCGCATGAAGCGCATATGTACCTGGCTGATAGCCGTTGAGAACATAGACCGTGACAGATGGGCCAAGGGCCCGGCGCACCGCAGCGCCTTCTTCCGGTGTGGCGGTGAAGAAATCGCGGCAGCCCGCATCACGAAGGCAGGTGGCGATCCTGTCTGCATCCAGCCCGTAGGCATCCGCCTTCACCACCGCAGCGCAGCGCGCGCCCGCAGCCAGCTCTGCCAGCACGGAATAATTATGGCGCAGAGCCGCCAGATCGATGACGAGGCGCGCCGGTTCTCCGGCGCTAGTCGCGGCTGGAATAGCGTCCTGAGTCTTCAAGATCGGAGAATTTGGTCCGCTCAGGGTCAAACGCCACCTTCACCGCGCCAATCGGGCCGTGGCGCTGCTTGCCAATGATCACTTCGGCGAGATTGCGGATCTCGCGCATTTCATCTTCCCAGCGGAGATGTTCTTCGCTGCCTTCTTTAGGCTCGGCACGCTCAAGATAATAGGCCTCACGGTAGACGAACATCACAACGTCGGCATCCTGCTCGATGGAGCCGGACTCGCGAAGGTCAGACAGCTGGGGCTTCTTGTCATCGCGCTGTTCGACCTGACGGGAGAGCTGGGAGAGCGCGATGACGGGAATATCTAGCTCCTTGGCGAGCGATTTGAGCGCCATGGTGATCTCGGAGATTTCCTGCACCCGGCTTTCACTGCGCCGCGACCCGCCTGTAATCAGCTGGAGATAGTCGATAACCAGAAGCTCAAGGCCGACGGTACGTTTCAGCCTGCGCGCGCGCGCAGCCAGCGCGCCAATCGAGATGCCGCCTGTATCATCGATATAAAGCGGAACCTCCGAGATCTCGCGCACACCGTCATTGATCTCGCCAAACTGGTTCTGGTCGATGCGGCCCTGCCGGATCAGATAGCCGGGAATGCCGGTATAATCGGCGATCAGACGCGTCGCGAGCTGCTCTGAGCTCATCTCCAGCGAGAAGAAACCGACCACGCCGCCCTTGCCCTTTATGACCCGGCGCTTGCCGTCAGGGCCTTCCTCGAACTCGGCGGCGCGCGCCACCGCGAATGCGATATTCGTTGCCAGTGCCGTCTTGCCCATGGAAGGGCGGCCCGCGAGGATGATGAGGTCAGAGCGGTGAAGCCCGCCCAGCTTCTCGTCGAGCGTCCTCAGGCCTGACGCAATCCCTGACAGCTGGCCGCCGCGCTTGTAGGCGGCGGCAGCCACTTCCAGCGATTGGGCCAGTGCAGCAGAGAAGGGCTGGAAGCTCTTCTGCGCCGTGCCTTTTTCGGCCAGGCTGAACAGCTCGCGCTCGGCGTTTTCGATCAGGCTGTTGGCATTGCCCTGCTCGCTTGTGTCGCGGGCCTGGGAAGAGATGGTTTCGCCAATCGCGATAAGCTCGCGGCGCAGGGCCAGCTCGTAGACCAGGCGCGCGTATTCCGGTGCGCTGACACTGTCAGGCGCCTCACGCATCAGATCGACCAGATAGACCGGGCCGCCCAGCTGTTTGAGACCGTCATCGTCTGCGAGGCGGTTTTTCAGCACGACGGCGTCTGCCAGCGCCCCGCTGCCGATCAGTTCGCGCGCCTTGGCATAAAGCCGGCCATGAAACGGGTCGTAGAAATGCTCTGGCAGCAGCCAGTCGGAGACCCGGTTGAATATCTCGTTATCGTAGAGAAGACCGCCAAGGAATGCCTGCTCCGCCTCGATATTGTGGGGCGGGCTGGTCCCGTCTCCGCCATCACTGGCGAAGCTCATGTCTGCGGTTTCTGCGGTCATGGCGCTGGTGATAGCGGATCGGGGCTGGCTATGCGAGCGCTCAGCCGCGCGGTGATGTGGAGCGATTCGTTCACTCTGTAGAAAACTAGCCGTCGTCTGTGGAAAACTTCATGCCGATTGAACCGGCCCCGCATTGCTGCGCACCTTTATCCTGAACGTGTGACAGGAAGCCCGATGCGCAAGCCCGCCGACTATGCCCTGGATGCCTTTCTGGCCGCCGCTGCGCGGGCCGGAGACAGGGATGCGATGCGCCAGCTGGCAACGCGCTGGTATCCGCTGCTCACCGCCCATGCCTGGCGGCTGACAGGCGATCACGAACTGGCCGCCGACGCCGTGCAGGAGGCGTGGCTGGAGATACTGCGCGGGCTTGGCGGCTTGCGTGATGACCACGCCTTTGCCGCCTGGGCCTACCGGATCACGACGCGGCGTTGCGCCCGTCTGATCGCGCGGCGCCAGTCAGACCGGCGGCTTGCGCGGGCCGTGGAGGCCGAGCCGCGTGAGCCGGGCGCAGAGGACACACACGATGAGGGTGATGGCGCGCGGGTAAAACGGGCCATGGCAGATTTGCCGCCCGATCAGCGCGCAGCAATGGCGCTGTTCCACTTGCAAGGATTGAGCGTGGCGGAGACCGCCATCGCTCTGGACGTGCCGGCGGGCACGGTGAAGACCCGCCTGATGCATGCGCGGCGCAAGCTGCGCGACAGTCTCGAAGGAGGCAGAAATGAGTGATGTGGACCGCCTGATCGAACAGGCTCTGGACGATGAAGACCGCGCCCTTCGTAAGGCGCTGGGCAAGGAGCCGGGGTTTTTCAATCTCGCCTTCGGCCTGTTCTCCGGGCCGCGCGCCTGGGTGAACTGGATTTTGATGGCCGCGCAGACCGCGCTGTTTTTCATCGGTGTTTGGTTTGCCTGGCAGGCCTTCAGCGCCGAGGCGGTAGCCGACATTCTGCGCTTTGGGCTGTCAGCCTCGACGCTGCTGCTGGCAGCGCTGATCCTGAAGCTCTCCATGGTGCCGGTGATGATCGAAAACCGGCTGGTCACCGAAATCCGCCAGCTGGAACTGCGTATCGAGCGGATGCGCTCAGAGCGCGCCTAGGGTTTTCCTGCCTGAGCAAGCTGGAGCGTCATGTAATGATGCTCCAGCGTCACGCCGTGCAGGTTTACGGTTTCGGTGCGCACTAACTGCCAGTTACGTTTGGCGAGGAAGCGGCGCGCAAGATGACTGGCGTGAACGGACAGACCGGCATGACCGTTTGAGACCGCGCGCTCCAGAAGCGCGTCATGCAGCGCGCCAGCCGTACCGCGCCTGCGCTGATCGGGCCGCACGAACAGCATGTCGAGATGGCCGTTTATCTGCAGGGCGGCAAAGCCCAGAGCGCCGCTATCGCCGACAGCAACAAGACAGGTCTGATCCTTCAGGCGATCATGCAGGGCAGACGGGTCCGTGATCCGCGCTGCCCACGCCTTCCTCTGTTCGATCGTGTAAAGGGGCGCACTGCCTTCCAGAACCGCGCTCTGGAAGATCGCCTCCAGGTCGTCGGCATCAGCACGTGTGTAATCTCGTATCAGCACGGGTCTCATCCTTCTCCGGCAAGAAAAAGGGCGGCCCCTTTAACAGGCGCCGCCCCAGATCTTGCAACAGGCATGGCGTGACGTGCGAGAACTATTCCTCGTCGCGATCCCCGCCACGCTCTTCAGCGCCGAGGCGGTGGCCGACATTCTGCGCTTTGGGCTGTCAGCCTCGACGCTGCTGCTGGCAGCGCTGATCCTGAAGCTCTCCATGGTGCCGGTGATGATCGAAAACCGCCTCGTCACCGAAATCCGCCGGCTGGAGCTGCGTATCGAGCGGATGCGGGCGGAGAGCTGAGACGCTGCGGCGCGCAAGGAGGTGTTTCGCCATCCTTGCGCGCCGTCCGGTTAAGCGGCCGCCTGCACGTCGCGGATATAGCGCTGGATGTCGCTCTTGATCCGTTCCGAACGCTCGGCAACCTGGGAAGCGGTCATGGCCAGCTGGTTGGCGGCTGCTGCGGTGGTACCCGCCGCCTGCTCCAGCCCGCCCAGCGAGCGGGATACCGCTTCGGCGCCTTGCGCCGCCTCGTTGACATTGCGGCTGATCTCGCCGGTCACGGCCACCTGCTCCTCGGCAGAGGAGGCGACAGCGGTCGAGATCTGGCTGACCTCGTCAACCACCTGCTCGATGCTGCGCACCGCCGTCACCGCAGTCTCGGTGCCTTCCTGGATGGCACGGATCTGCTCGATAACCGTGGCGGTTGCCTTCTCGGTCTGCTCGGCAAGCTGCTTGACCTCGTTGGCCACGACCGCGAAGCCCTTGCCGGCCTCGCCAGCGCGAGCTGCCTCAATGGTGGCGTTGAGGGCCAGCAGCTTGGTCTGCTCGGTCACAGCACCAATGAGAGAGGCGACCTCGTCGATGGCCGACGCTGCCGTCACCAGCGTATCGATGCGGGAAATCGCTTCGTCCACTTTCGTGGTCGCAGTTTCTGCGACGCTGGAGGTGCGTGCGATCTGGGTTGCGACCTCCTTGATGGAGCTTGATAATTCCTCTGCCGCGCTGGCGACGGTCTGTACATTGGCCGAGGTCTGGGTGGTGCTGGCAGAGACGGTCTGTGTCTCCGCCGAGCTTTCCTCTGCGGTGGACGCCATGGACTGCGCGGTTGCCTGAAGCTCCTCGGCCGCGCTGGCAAGAGCGGTTACGGCGTCATCAATCTCTGCTTCGAAAGTCTGGGTGAGGGCGTTGACCCGTTCAGCCTCAGCCAGCTTGCGTTCGGCCTCTTCGCGCTGGTGGCTGGCAGCTTGCCGTGCAGCAAGCGCATTATCCTTGAACACCTCAAGCGCCGTATTCAGCTTGCCGATCTCGTCGCCACGCCCCGTTTCCTCAATGACGATATCGAGATCACCCTGGGCTAGGCGGCTCACGCGTTCGATGGAGCGGCCGAAGGGCTGGCCGATTTCCCAGCGGCCGATATAGAAGCCGACGCCCACGCCGATGACGAGACCGGCAAGGCCGCCCACCATCAGCAGGAGGCGCCCGGCATCGGCAGCCGTCGAGACTTCTGCGGTAACTTCAGTGCCAATATCATCAATGGCGCTGATATATGCCTCGATGATTTCGGTAACCTCATTGGCCGTCTCCCGGGACGTGCGGACCTGATTGATCAGACGCTGCTGTGTATCGGTGAGCTGGGTATCGGATGCTGCACGCGCGAGCGCCAGCGTGGCGTCGACTTCGCGTTGATAGCTATCGAGGCTGGACTGGATGCGGGTCAGATTGCCCGACAGGGCCTCTGGTGATACCGCGCGTGCACGATCCATCGCGTTGTCGAACTGGTTGCGTGCCGCCGAGATGCGTTGTTCCACCTCGGTAATCTGACTGGGATCGGCGGCCACCAGGTACTGCATGCGGCCCACCTCGCCGACGGTGGCGCGCATGCGTGCTGCTGCGCGCACGATGGCGGTTGTTTCGTCCACCCGTTGGACGCCGCTGCGCGCCTGACTGAGTGTTACCAGTCCCGCTGCGGCCACTGCGGCCAGGCTCACGCCCATGATGCTGATGATGACGAGCAATTTGCCCATCATCGATACGTTGGAAAGTTTCATCGTCCCGCCTCCTGGGTCATGTTTCAACAGGCGTTCAGCAAGGCGGCGAATTGGTTTCGCGCATATTAACTTTACGCCTGAAATTCAGAATAAAAATATTCCAAATTAAAAGTATTCTATAAAGAATTAGGCGACCTTATCGCCTCGCAATATTGAATGCATATTTATATTTTTCTCTAAAGTTCGCAATCGTCGCAATCAGAAAAAAGGGCGGCCCCTTTGCAGGAGCCGCCCTTCATTCTTTCCGCCGGTGAGGGCGCGAAGAGGACTATTCCTCGTCGCGGTCCCCGCCACGCTCTTCAGCGCCCTCGGCAGAGGCTTCGGAAAGCTCGGCCGCTTGCGCATCGGCAAGGGCGCGGTCTTCTTCCGCCGCTGCGGCGATGACGTCTTCACCCTTGGCCTGACGCTCAGCCTCTTCAGGCGTACGCGCCACGTTGATGGTGATGTCGACGGTCACTTCCGGGTGCAGGACAACGCGCACAGAGTGTACGCCCAGCGTCTTGATCGGGGTGTTGAGATCGACCATGGCTCGGGTCACGGTCAGGCTGTCGCTGGAGGCCGCTTCCGCGATGTCGCGCGAAGCAACCGATCCATAGAGCTGGCCGGATTCGGACGCCTGGCGGATCAGCACGAAGCTGGCACCGTCCAGGTGCTCACCTTCGGTGCGGGCCGCTGCGGCACGCTCGGCATTGCGCTTTTCAAGAAGCTCACGCTCACGCTCGAAGCGGGCCATGTTGGCCTCGGTTGCGCGCAGCGCCTTTTGCTGCGGCAGGAGGAAGTTGCGGGCAAAGCCGGGGCGGACACTGACGACATCGCCAATGGTGCCGAGCTTTTCCACGCGCTCAAGAAGAACAACTTTCATGGGTTTCTCTCCTAATCGAGCGCGTAGGGCAGAAGGCCCATATAGCGCGCGCGCTTGATGGCGCGGGCCAGCTCGCGTTGCTTCTTGGCGGAGACCGCCGTGATGCGCGAGGGGACGATCTTGCCGCGTTCGGACATGTAGCGCTGAAGCAGCTTCACGTCCTTGTAATCAATGACCGGCGCGCCTTCACCCGAGAACGGGCAGACTTTCCGGCGGCGGGCAAACGGACGGCGCACAGGCGCGCCGATTGTGGGGATATCGCTAGCCATGGATCGTATCTCCTACTGGCGGTCGCGGCGCTTGCGCTCTTCGCTCTTGCGAAGAACGGCGGACGGCTCTTCGGAGAGCTCTTCCAGGCGCACGGTCATGTAACGGATCACGTCATCGGAATAGCGCTGACGGGAATCGATGGCTTCGAGCACGTCTGCGCCCGCTTCCATGTCGATCAGGCCGTAATGACCTTTGCGGTTCTTGTGCATGCGGTAGGCCAGGGTGCGAAGACCCCAGTACTCGGTCTTGCCGACCTTGCCGCCTTTTTCCTCGATGAGGGCTTTGAGCTCCTCAAGGAGGCTTTCCACCTGCGCCGGAGACACGTCCGGGCGGGCAACGAACACGTGTTCGTAGTATGCCATGTTAAGTCCCTGTTTTCTGTGGCTGCGGCACGGTCCCTGCCAGGGAAGGCAGCGCCCGTGATGGCTCTGAAAAGGCCCGCCCCGACACCATGTCAGGAACGGTGATGCCCACCAGACCGCAGCCGGTGAAGGCGCGGGACATACGCTATCAGCGCCCAAAGGGCAAGCGGGAGGGGCGGGAGGGCGCGCGTACGTGTTGAAGCGGTAAGTCACATTGGTCGGGCTGGCCGCTCGGGTCATACTGACAATGGCTTCTGCCATGCGGGATGAACGCTCTCAGATTGCCTCTCAGCGCGCCGTAAATTCAATCCTGAAAAAGCGAAATATATAGACGCTATATTTGGCGCTTTAGGAAATCACCAATAGCATCAAGTTGCTTTATTTTGTATTCAGAATTACGTTTATTTAATCTTATGTCATAATCAGAAAGATAATGCCATATTATTTCAGGGCATTCTAATTTGTTGGATTGGATATAATTGATTATATCTTTCGATAGTTCTAGCCATTCAATTTCATTCGAATGAGGTTCAATTTCGGCTTCATACAGCATGCGAAGCAAATTAATACACCTACTGTCTAACTTCATTGCTTTTCCAATTTATTGTGGTGAAGCGCGGTCAGCGTCAGCTCGACATCATGCATCAGCGCGCCCGGCTCAGCAAACTCAAGCCGCGCCACGGGTCAACTTGTCCTGAAGCCTCATAAACAGCGCCTCGGAGCCCCGAGTAAGATGCGTTGACGGGCCAAACGGCTCCCTACCCCGCTGTACCAATTTCTGGTAATCTGTGTGCGTCAAACAAGGATCACGTGCATGAGCCGCAACACCTCCATCGCCCTGAATGACCAGCTGGCGCGCTATATCGACGAGCAGGTCGCTTCTGGCCGCTATGGCTCTGCAAGCGAGGTCGTGCGGGCGGGACTGCGTCTTCTGCAGGAGCGTGAGGCGCGGCTGTCGGCGTTGCGGCATGCTCTGGAGCAGGGCGAGCAGAGCGGCCCCGCCGAAGCTGTTACGCGCGAGCAGTTCGTCGCGGCGATGCGTGCCAAAGCAGCGGCAAATGGCTGAATTCCGGCTGCGTCCGGCTGCACGCGCTGATCTTGAAGGCATATGGCAGGACACGGCAGAGCGCTGGTCAGCGCAGCAGGCCGAAACCTACATCTCCCTTCTGTTCGATGCCTTTGCGGCCCTCGCCGATTTCCCGCTTTCCGGGCAGGATGCCAGCGACATCCGCGAGGGCTATCGCCAGCGGTTGTGCGGGTCGCACGTCATCTTCTACCGGCCTGAGGGCTATGGTGTGGAGATCGCGCGTGTGCTGCAAAGCCACATGCTGCCCGACGCGCATTTCTAGCCCGCCGCACCACGCCCCGGCTTGCCTTCCCCATCCCTCACGGTCTATCCGGGCAGGCAATGAACCATAAGGGAGGACGCCTTCATGGCGCTTGCATTCATCTTTCCAGGCCAGGGCAGCCAGGCCGTCGGCATGGGCCGGGAGCTGGCCGAGGCATTCCCGGCAGCCCGCGCCGTCTACGAGGCGGTCGACGAGGCGCTGGGCGAAAAGCTCTCCGCGCTGATCTGGGACGGGCCGATCGAGACCCTCACCCTTACCCAGAACGCGCAGCCCGCTTTGATGGCCACATCGCTAGCCGTGATGGCGGCGCTGAAAGAGGGGTTCAGCATCGACGTGACGGCGGCGAAGTTTGTCGCGGGCCATTCGCTGGGCGAATATTCCGCGCTGGCCGCAGCCGGGGCCCTGTCCATTGACGATGCGGCGAAACTCCTGCGGCTGCGCGGCCAGTCCATGCAGAAGGCCGTGCCGGTGGGGCAAGGTGCGATGGCGGCCATTCTCGGCGCTGAGGAAGCTCAGGTGCAGAAGGCCGTCGAGGCGGGCTCTGCCGCAGGTGTGGTGCAGATTGCCAATGACAATGCGCCCGGCCAGATCGTGATCTCCGGCGCGAAGGAAGCGGTTGAGGCCGCCATCGAGGCGGCCAAGGCCGACGGTATCCGCAAGGCGATGCTGCTGCCCGTGTCCGCGCCCTTCCATTGCACGTTGATGCAGCCCGCCGCCGATGCGATGGCGCAGGCGCTGAAATCGGCGGCCATCAAGGCGCCTGCCGTGCCGGTCATCACCAATGTCACCGCCGGTCCGGTCAGCGATCCGGAGGCCATCCGCGCCCAGCTGGTCGAGCAGGTGACGGGCCGCGTGCGCTGGCGCGAAAGCGTGATCTGGATGGCAGGCGAGGGCGGCATCACCCGTTTTGCCGAGGCCGGCGCAGGCAAGGTGCTATCCGGCATGCTCAAACGTACGGTGGAAGGGGTTGAGGGCGTGGCCCTCAACGGCCCGGCTGATCTGGAAGCCTTTGCTGCCTCACTGAAAGGAAATGCGTAACATGTTCTCTCTTGAAGGAAAAAAGGCGCTGGTGACCGGCGCAACGGGCGGCCTCGGCAGCGAGATTGCCCGCGCGCTGCATGCGCAAGGCGCGTCCGTTGCGCTGTCGGGCACGCGCGCTGAAGTGCTGCAAAAGCTGGCCGACGAGCTGGGCGAGCGCGCGGCGGTCGTCCCGTGCAATCTCTCCGACGCCGAGGCGGTGGATAATCTGCCCAAGGCCGCCAGCGATGCGCTGGGCGGGCTGGACATTCTCATCTCAAATGCGGGCGTGACGCGCGATCAGCTCCTCATGCGTATGAAGGATGAGGACTGGGAGACGGTCATCAAGGTCAATCTGGAAGCCCATTTCCGCCTCTGCCGCGCGGCCATGCGCGGCATGATGAAGAACCGCTGGGGCCGCATTATCGGCATTACTTCGGTGGTGGGCGTCACCGGCAATCCCGGGCAGGCGAACTATGCCGCCTCCAAGGCCGGGATGATAGGTTTCTCCAAGGCGCTGGCCCAGGAGATCGCCTCGCGCGGCGTGACGGTGAACTGCGTCGCGCCCGGCTTTATCGCCTCGCCGATGACCGACGCGCTCAATGATGAGCAGAAATCAGCCATCCTGACCAAAATCCCTGCCGGGGATCTGGGTACGGGCAAGGACATCGCCGCTGCCTGCGTTTATCTCGCCAGCGAAGAAGCAGGCTATGTGACAGGTCAGACATTGCACGTGAATGGCGGGATGGCCATGATCTGACCGCCAGCTGAGTCGCGGCGGAACGAGGGGATCGTCTTCGCGCTGGCGTCAAGCCGCTGAGGTTGCTAGCCTTGCCGGAATTGGCGTGTTATCAGCCGCAACCTTGTGGGTGCCGGTGCAGGTGTTCCGGCCCCATTCCAGTCAGGGGGCACAAGGGGTCACATGACCCTGCCCGGAAATATTAGATAAAGGGTCCGTCATGTCTGACGTTTTTGATCGCGTTAAGAAGATCGTCATCGAACATCTCGATGTGGAAGAGGATAAAGTCACCGAGAAAGCCTCTTTCATCGATGATCTTGGCGCGGACTCGCTGGACAATGTCGAGCTGGTCATGGCTTTCGAGGAAGAGTTCGACATCGAAATTCCCGATGACGCAGCCGAGCACATCCAGACCGTTGGTGATGCGGTGAAATTCATCTCCGAGAAAGTCGGCTAGGCCGGCACCGGACCATGTCCAAGCGTCGTGTTGTCGTCACCGGCCTCGGCATTGTCTCCCCGCTCGGATGCGGCGTGGAGCATGTCTGGGCGCAATTGCTCGCAGGGAAATCCGGGCTTGCCCGGGTTACCCATTTCGAGACGGAGGATCTTCCCTGCCAGATTGCAGGCGTGATCCCCCGCGTGGACGGCCGCAATGGGGGCGGGCCTGACATCGCCGGATCATTTGATCCCGATGCCGTAATGCCCGCCCGCGACGCCAAACGCATCGACGATTTCATTCTTTACGGTATCGCTGCTGCCGACGAGGCGATTGCCCATTCCGGCTGGCAGCCTGCTGATGAGGCCGCGCGCGAGCGTGCCGGTGTCCTGATCGGTTCAGGCATTGGCGGTCTGCAGACCATGTATGACGCCTCGATCACGCTGCATGAGCGTGGGCCGCGCAAGCTCTCTCCCTTCGTCATTCCCGGTATGCTGATCAATCTGGCCTCCGGCCAGGTATCGATCCGCCATGGCCTCAAAGGGCCGAACCACTCGGTGGTTACGGCCTGTTCCACCGGCGCACACGCCATTGGCGATGCGGCGCGTCTGATCGCCTATGGCGATGCTGATGTGATGGTGGCTGGCGGTGCCGAGAGCGCGATCACCCGGCTTGGCTTTGGCGGTTTCTGTGCCGCCCGCGCCATGTCCACTGGATTTAACGACAGGCCTGAAGCGGCCTCGCGCCCTTATGACACTGACCGCGACGGTTTTGTCATGGGCGAGGGCGCCGGCGTTGTCGTGCTTGAAGAATACGAAGCGGCCAAGGCCCGCGGCGCGACGATCTACGCTGAAGTTGTCGGCTATGGCCTGTCGGGCGATGCCTACCACATCACTGCGCCTGCCGAAGATGGCGATGGCGGCTTCCGCTCCATGAGCGCTGCGCTGAAGAGCGCGGGCCTCAGCCCTTCCGACATCGACTATGTCAACGCCCATGGCACCTCGACGCCCAAGGGTGACGAGATCGAGCTCAAAGCCGTTGAGCGCCTGCTGGGCGGCCATGCTGGCAAGGTCGTGATGTCCTCGACCAAATCGGCAACCGGCCACCTTCTGGGTGCTGCGGGCGCTATAGAGGCGATCTTCTCCATCCTCGCCATTCGCGACGGGATATGCCCGCCCACGCTGAACCTTGATAATCCGTCCGTGGAAAGCCCGATCAATCTGGCCCCCCACAAGGCGGTGAAGAAAGACATCAAGGTAGCGCTGTCCAACTCGTTCGGCTTTGGCGGCACGAACGCCTCGGTGGTCCTCAAGGCCGTCGACTAAAGCCCTCTTTTGCGGGTGAGGGGCCTTACGCCATGAGCACGGATAGCACGCCTCCCGGCAAACAGGTCAGCAAGGGGCTGGGTGCATTGCGTCTTTTCATTATCGGCCTCTTCCTGCTTGGCGCGCTGGCCCTGATGGCGGGCGCTGCCATTGTCGGCGGCTATGCGTGGCTGGGGTATCAGTTCCGCGCAGAGGGCCCGCTTGAGGCCGACACCACGATCCTTCTTGAGCGTGGCTCCAGCGTTCGGGCCATCGCGGCGCGGCTGGAAGCGGACGGTCTCATCACGGACCAGCGCATTTTTCTGGCTCAGTTGAGGATTGATGATGAACTCGGCCGGGAGCGCGCACCGATGCGTGCAGGCGAGTTCGCCATTCCGGCCCGCGCCTCCATGGCGGACATCTATGATGTGCTCGCCTATGGCGACTTCATCCAGCACCCTGTCCGGGTCCCTGAGGGCCTGACCACGGCGATGGTCGTGCGTATTGTCGAAGCATCTGACGTGCTGACCGGCGAGATCGAGCGTGTTCCGCCCGAAGGCTCGTTACTGCCTGACACCTATCTGGTTGACCGGGGCACCAGCCGTCAGGCCGTGCTGGATCGCATGGCGGCTGCGCAGACGCGCCTTCTGGACGATCTGTGGGAGAACCGGCAGCCCGGACTGCCCTTCACCACCCGCGAAGAGGCGGTCAATCTGGCATCCATCGTGGAGAAGGAAACCGGCATCGCACATGAACGCCCCATGGTGGCGGCAGTGTTTGTAAACCGGCTGCGCCGGGGCATGCGCCTGCAGAGCGATCCAACGATCATTTACGGAATTACCGGCGGTGAACCGCTGGGCCGCGGCATTCGCCGCTCCGAGCTGGATGACACCACCAACCCGTATCACACCTATCATATCGACGGCTTGCCTCCGACGCCGATTGCCAATCCGGGGCGGGAGGCTATCGCGGCAGTGCTGAACCCGCCGGAGAGCGAGTACGTCTATTTCGTTGCCGATGGTACGGGCGGGCACGCCTTTGCCCGCACGCTCGCCGAGCATAATCGCAATGTCGCCCGCTGGCGCCAGATCGAACGCGAGCGCGCCCGCTCCGGGGGGCGGTAACATGTCTGTGCTGTCCGGCATGACGGGCTTTGCCCGCGCCACATCAAGCGGTGATTTCGGGACATTGTCGGCAGAAGCCCGTTCGGTAAACGGGCGTGGTCTGGACATGCGTCTGCGCCTGCCCGACGGCACAGGTCATCTCGAAGCCGAGGCGCGCAGCCGCATCAAAGCGGCGTTCGAGCGTGGTTCGGTGTCGATCAATATCAGCCTTGAAAAGCCTGCAGACATTGAGGCTGCGGTTCATATCGATGAGGCGCGCCTGCGTATTCTGGCGCTTGCCGGGCGTGATCTGGTCGCCAAGGGGCTGGCCGCACCGCCACGCATTGACGGATTGCTGGCCTTGCGCGGTGTGATTGTCAGCGAAGATCAGTCCGGCCGCCAGGAGGTGGATACGGCACAGTCCGATGCTGCTGTTCTCAGCCTGCTTGATGAGGTTATCGCCGCCCTGAAATCTGCCCGGCAGGATGAAGGCGCGCAGCTGAAAGCGGTGCTGGAAGCGCAGATCAGTGAAATTGACGCACTCAAGCAGCAGGCGGCGGCACATCCGGCAGCGACGGCGGACGCGATCCGCGAGCGCCTGAAACAGAAGATTGATGATCTCCTGCCCTCGGGCATAGATCCCGACCGGCTGGCGCAGGAAGCTGCAATACTCGCCGTCAAAGCCGATGTACGCGAGGAGATCGACCGGCTGACGGGCCATGTCGAGGCGGCACGAGGCCTTCTGGCCGGCGGCTCGCCATGTGGGCGCAAGCTCGACTTTCTGGCACAGGAGTTCAACCGCGAGGTGAACACGCTGTGTTCCAAATCCTCTGATCGCGGGCTGACCGAGATCGGGCTTGCCATGAAGCATGTCGTCGATCAGTTCCGCGAGCAGGTTCAGAATCTGGAGTAGCCCCATGCCTGTCGGATCGCTTTCAGGGCCGGTTTTCCGCGGACAGCGGCGCGGGCTGATGCTTGTCCTGTCCAGTCCCTCCGGCGCGGGCAAGACCACGCTGTCTCGCCGCCTGATCGCCTCCAACCCGGATCTGGTGCTGTCGGTCTCGGCCACCACGCGCGCCCCGCGCCCCGGCGAGGTGGATGGGCAGGACTATGTCTTCCTCACCGAGAAAGAGTTTGAGCGTCAGGCCGAGAATGACGAGTTCTACGAATATGCCCGCGTGTTCGGCCACTATTACGGCACGCCAAAGGGGCCGGTAGAGGAAGCGCTGGAAGAGGGCCGCGACGTGGTTTTCGACGTGGACTGGCAAGGTGGGCGCGCACTTGCCGCGGGCGCGCCGCAGGATTGCGTGAAGGTCTTTATCCTGCCGCCATCGCTCAATCTGCTGCGTGACCGGCTGACAAAGCGCGCGCAGGATTCAGACGAGGTCATCAATGGCCGCATGGCACGTGCCAAGGCCGAGATCGAACACTGGGACGAGTATGATTACGTCATCCTCAATGACGATTTTTCCGAAGCGCTGGAACGCCTCTCGCTGATCCTGCACGCAGAGCGCCTGCGCCGTGTCCGCCATCCCTGGCTCAGCGGTTTTGTTGCCGCCCTGATGGAAGAGGGCTAGCCCCGCGCGGCCCGCCACGCTGTTGCCAGCGCCATGAAGCCTTCCGGCGGGATCGTTTCGGCCCGAGCGCCGGGATCCATATCGCAGGACAAAAGCAGCTCTTCGGCGCTGGCACGGGTCTGAGAGGCGGCCTGGCCCAGCGATTTGCGCAAGGTCTTGCGACGCTGGCCGAATGCGCTCGCCGTCACGACGGACAACGCCTCGACATCGGCAAAGCGTTCGCCTTCAGGCAGCGGGTCGACGGCCACTACGGCGCTGTCGACCTTGGGGGGCGGGGTGAAGGCGCGGGCCGGCAGGGTGAAGGCGTATTTCGCTTTTGCCCGCGCGGCCGTCAGGATGGCGAGGCGCCCATAGGCCTCCTCGCCTGTGCGCGCCACAATCCGCTCTGCCACTTCCTTCTGGAACATCAGCACGGCACGCGACCACCAGACGGGTTCGGCCTCCAGCCAGCCGGTGAAGAGGGCCGTGCCAACATTGTAGGGCAGGTTGGCGGCAATGACGGCGCGCTCACCATCCTGCAGGCCCAGAGCCTCACGCCCGACTTTCAGGGCGTCGGCCTCGATCACGCTCAGCCGGCCGTCAAAGGCATGGCTTATGTCGGCAAGGGCGGGCAGGAAACGGGAATCCTTCTCGATCGCGACGACACGCCTTGCGCCTTCGCTCAGGAGCGCGCGCGTCAACCCGCCAGGCCCCGGCCCCACCTCGATAGCGGTGCTTTGCGGCAGCTCACCGCACAGCCGTGCGATCTTGGCTGTCAGGTTCAGGTCCAGCAGGAAGTGCTGGCCGAAGCGCTTGTCGGCCGCCAGCCCGTGAGCCGCGATCACCTCGCGAAGCGGAGGCAGTGTATCGGCATTCATCGTGCCTGGTTCCGGTTCTGGGCGATCTGGCGGGCCAGCTGGATAGCGGCAATCAGGCTGTCGGCCCGGGCAATACCCTTGCCGGCAATATCCTTCGCGGTGCCGTGATCGGGCGATGTGCGCACGATCGGCAGGCCGAGCGTGACATTCACCCCGCCATGAAAGTCCAGCGTCTTGACCGGGATCAGCCCCTGATCGTGGTACAGGCAAACGGCGGCGTCATAGCGCTCGCGCGCTTCGGCGTGAAACATCGTATCGGGCGGCAACGGCCCGCTTATATCCATGCCTTCGCTGCGCAACTGCTCCAGCGCCGGTGCCAGGATGTCGATCTCTTCGCGGCCCATACTGCCGCCTTCGCCGGCATGGGGGTTCAGCCCGGCCAGTGCGAGCCGGGGGCTGGCGATGTTGAAATCCTGCTGCAGGGCCTGATGCGTGATGCGGGCCGTATGCACAACCCGTCCGGCGCTCAGCGAGGTGATGGCCTCCCGCAAGGCTTGATGAATGGTGACGAGGACGGTGCGCAGCCCCGGCACCGCCAGCATCATTACCGGGCCACGCTCGCCCGGCATTGCCATATCATTCGTGAGATGGGCCAGAAACTCGGTATGTCCGGGAAAGGCAAAGCCTTCCGCATACAGTGCCGCCTTGGAGACAGGATTGGTTACAAGGCCAGCGGCCTCGCCTGAACGCACGCGCGACACCGCATCTTCGATCGAGGCCACAGCCGGAGAACCGGGACGCTCCGGCAGAACCGGCAAGGCATTTGGAAACGCATCGTGAGCAGCCGTGCAATCAGTAATGGAGGCGGGAGCCGGCAAATCCAGAAAGCGGGCCGTATGCGAGAGGATGTCGAGCCCGCCTGCCACAGCAAACACAGGCCCGCCCGGCCGCAGCGCAGCCCACGCCTTCAGCGCGATTTCAGGACCAATGCCTTCAGGGTCACCCAGCGTCAGGACCAGAGGCGCCTGCGGTTGCGGCATCAGAAATCGCCAACCATCTCCACCGTGGCGTCATTGCGCAGATCGCGCAGCCAGCGGCGCGCCAGCAAGGAAAGCTGCTGATTGACGATCTGGTTTTCGATCTCGTTCGAACCGGGAAGCCCCGGCCCGCCGAGCCTGCGTTCACACAGAATGAAGACCTGAAGCCCGGCCGCGGTTTCCAGAACCGGGCTGGCTTGTCCGTTCTGCAGGCCGGACAGCGCTGATCGGATCTGCGGAACGAGGGCGTTTGCGCCGACCGTGCCGATGTCTGTAACGATTGCCTGCGGTACACTTTCAAAGGCGGCCTGGACGTTGCTGCACCCTTGGGCGCGGCTGGCTGCGCGTTCGAGTGCCTGACGCCGCTCCGGCGTAACCTGGGAAGTGACCAGCGTGACCTGCTGCAGGGTAAACTGCTCGGTCACCTGACCGTCGCGGCGGTCGGCGAGGGCTACGATCATGTAACCGCCCGGCACGCGGATAGGATTGGAAATGCTGCCCACGGGCATTTGCTGCAGAACCTGCGCGACCTGCGGGCGTACCTGGGCAGCGCTCAGCCAGCCTGCATCGCCGCCGGACGCTGCTGTGGGGGCATCGGACAGCTGCTCGGCAACCGCCGGGAACGGCGCACCCTGTTCGAGGGCGCGGTAAATGGTGGTGATGCGGCGCTCGGCGTCCGCTTCGTCCCCGCTAGCGGGCAGGTTCACCAGTATCTCGGCAACCCGGTACTGGGTCTGCGATGCGCTTTCAGCCAGTCTGTCCAGCGCGCTTTCGATCTGTGCGTCCGAAACACGGATACGGCTGCGATAGCGGCCACTGACCAGATAGGACCACGCGATTTCGGCGCGCAGCTGCTGGCGCATCGTGTCGATGCTGGCACCGGCGCTTTCAAGGTCAGCTTGAATGTCCGCCACCGTAACGCCATTGCGCGCGGCGATGTCGGCAATCGCTTCGTCCACTTCCTCTTCGGTGATCGGCACCTCGTAGCGCCGGGCGGTCTGAAGCTGCAGCGTCTCCTCGACGAGCGAACGCAAGGCCTGCTCCTGCACTTGCCCGAGCACTTCCTCGGTCGGCTGAATGCCTGAGGTGGTGAGAATGAACCGCATCCGGTCACGCACCTCATAGGTGGTGATGGGCTGATCGTTTACGATCGCCGCAATGCCCTCGACCTGCTGTGCTTGCGCGCCAGCTGCGAGTACCAGGCCAAACGGTGCGGCCAGGCACAGCATCAGACGCTTCAGGGACGAAATCGGCATGAGTGTAGCTTCCTGGTTGTCGACCCGCAGACCATACTGATCGGGAGCCTGTAGGCAATCATAACGGCAGCTTGATGACAGCTTTCAGCCATCCTCGGTGACGGCGATATACAATAGTGCGCCCAGCGCGAACAGAGCCGGCGCCGACCACGCCGCACTGACCACGTCCAGGCTGCCTGCACTGCCCAGCCCGGTCAGCATGCGCTGCAGGAAATAAAGGAGGAACCCGCCTGCACCGCCAGCCAGGGCAAAACCGGCGGCGCCCCCCAGCCGGGTGAGGCGCAAGGTGGCGGCTATCGCCAGGAGTGCCGCGGCGACAAGCAGGAGAGGCTGGGCCAGAAGAGACTGCCAGCGCAGCTCATAGGTGCGCGTGGACAGCCCCGCTTCGCGCGCCGAAACAATCACGTCCGGGAGGCGCCAGAACGACACGCCCTGCGCAGAGCGCGTGCGCTCAAAAAGCGCTTCCTGTCCGGTGCTTGTAGGGATGGAGACATCGCCCAGCACGGTCGCACCGGATTCCGGCCGGTATTCCACCGCGCCGCTGAGTTGCCAGAAGCCGCCAGCCAGGCTGGCCTGGCTGGCGTGGACCTGTTGTTCGAGTTCGGGCGGGCCGCCATTGGCGCCTTGAGGATTGTAAATCCTGAAGATCGGCGAGATCAGGCGTGAATCGTCTATGCCCTGCGCGGCGATGACCACGAACTGGTTCTCGCGCACTTCGCGCAGCCAGACCCGCGCTCCGCTGACTTCTTCCACCGGACGGCCCTCGAAGAGGGCAGACCGCCGAGCCTCGAAATAGGCGCTGGTCGCGGCGCCCAGCGGATTGAGCAGGAAGCTGCCTGCCAGTCCGGTGACAAAGGCGAGCACGGCCACGGGCGCCATGATGCGCCAGACCGAGACGCCCGACGCGCGCATGACGATCAGCTCGCTACGCCGGTTCAGCCTGAAAAACGTCCACAGCACACCAAACAGCACGATAAAGGGCAGCGTGTCCTGCAGGAGCAGCGGCAGCCGCAGCAGGCTGAACAGGGCTGCGTCGGCGGGCGATATATCCACCCGCGTGGCGATGTCGCGCGAGGTCTCGACGAAGTCGATGAGCAGGATCACCGCAATGATTACCGTCGCGGCCCCCAGCAGGCCGAGGAAGGTCTGCCAGAGCAGGTATCGTGTAAGCACTCTCATGCCACAGCCTTGTCGTGGTGCGGTGAGAAGCGCCGGGCGGCAAAGCGCACGGGCCGGTGGATCACGATGTAGGCGCCGGCGATGGCGGCCAGCGGAATTGCGTACTGAAGCCAGTTCAGTTCCGGTGTACTGGCCGCGCCTGCCTGAACGGCGAAACCCGTTAGCCGGACAATGAGCGCACACGCGCCAGCCAGGGCAACAGCGCGTGCATACCCGGTCCGCCGGGGCGGGCCACTCAGAAAGGCGGCAAGCGCTATCATCGCAAAGGCGATATTATAAAGCGGCGCCGCCAGCCGGTAATGGCCCTCGGCCAACAGGTTCCCGCGTCCCCTTGCCCGGGCCGCTTCACCCGGGCTGGGGTTGAACAGTTCAGGCAGGTAGCGATCACTTTCCTTGAAGAAGAACGCGTCGGTCGGATCGATGAAGGCGGTAAGGTCGAACTCATAGCTGTCGAAGGTCAGGCTGGACAGCGTGCCGGATTCCTCGATCTGCGAAACAACCCCGTCGCGCAGCAGCATGACCGGCCCGCGTTCCGCCCGTACGATCTGGCCTTGCCTGGCCGAATACGCCGTGCTGGCAGTGCCGCGCCCATCCTCGATGAAGACATCGCTCATCACGCCGCCATCGCCCAGCGTGCGGGCGTAGAATGTGACATCCACGCCCATGGCCACGAACTCGCCCGGCCGCATGACGCTGGCGGCGATGTCCGTTCGCACATCGTATATGGCCTGGCGCATCTCGCGGTAGGCGGCGGGCTGTACGAACAGATTAACCCCCAGATTGATCAGGGTTGCGTAGATGGCCACCCGCAAAAACGGCGAGAGCCTCTCTCTCCGGCTGAGCCCGGCCGCCGCCGCGACAGTCAGCTCGGACTCGCTCATCATCCGGTTGAGCGCGCCGGCGCAGGCGATGAAGACCGCGATGGGCATCAGCAGGGCGACGATCTGCGGCACGGCCAGAATGGTCACCCACAGGAATACGAACAGTGTCTCGCCCCGGTCCGCGACCAGATTCAGGTTGGACAGCGACTGCGTGAGAATCGCCAGGCCGGTCAGCGCGGCCAGCGTGATGAGGAATGGCAGCATGGCCTGCCGGAAGGCGTAACGCTGAAACAGCTTCATTGGGATGCTTTGCGGTCTTCTGTGTGACGACAGACTTCTACCCCGGCTTCAGATCGGATACCACTAAAGCCAGCCAAATTCCCGCAGTTCGGCTGCCCGGCGCCGCGATGGTGCTCCGGGCTTGCCGGAAACCGTGCCGGGTATGTGTCGTTCAGAAAGGAATTCCATGCAAATCAAGTTCTCCTCGAAACCCTCCGGCGATGCGCTGGCCGTTGCTGTTTACGAGAAGGCGAGCCTGTCGCCGTCGGCCAAGGCTCTGGAGGAGGCAAGTGGCGGCAGTCTGACCCGCGCCATCAAGGCCTCGCGGTTTACCGGCGATGCCGGGCAGGTGCTGGAGATTGCGGCGCCTGCAGATGTGAAGGCTGCGCGCATTGTCCTGTTCGGCCTTGGCTCCAAGAAGACGGCCAACGGCAATGTTTACGAGAAAGCTGTCGCGGCCGCCGCAAAGCAGCTTCTGCTGGGCGGTACGCAAGTTCTCTCCGTTCACATTGATGCAGAGGACGGCGAGCTGGCGTCACGCGCGGCACTGGGTGCAACCATGGCCGCCTATCGCTTCGACCAGTATCGCACCAAGCTGAAAGCGGACAAGAAACCCTCCCTGACGACGGTCGAGATCGTGGCGGTGGATGACAAGGCCGCGAAAAAGGCCTGGAAGAGCTGGGAATCGGTCGCCGAGGGCGTGAAGCTCGCCCGCGATCTGGTCATGGAGCCGCCGAACATCCTTCACCCTGAAGAGTATGCCAAGCGCATCTCCAAGCTCGAGAAGGAAGGCCTCGAGGTCGAGATACTGGGCGAATCCCAGATGAAAAAGCTCGGCATGGGCTCACTTCTCGGCGTCAGCCAGGGCTCGGTGCGCGAAGCCCAGCTTGTCATCATGCGCTGGAATGGCGGCAAGGAAGGCGACAAGCCGCTCGCCTTTGTCGGCAAGGGGCTGACCTTCGACACGGGCGGTATCTCGCTGAAACCGGGAGCCGGCATGGAAGAGATGAAGGGCGATATGGGCGGCTCTGCTGCCGTGGTCGGCCTGATGCGCGCGCTCGCTGGCCGAAAGGCGAAAGCCAATGTGGTGGGCGTTGTCGCGCTGGTGGAAAACATGCCTGATGGCAATGCGCAGCGCCCCGGCGACGTCGTCACCTCCATGTCCGGCCAGACCATCGAGATTCTCAACACGGACGCCGAAGGCCGCCTCGTCCTGGCCGACGCCCTCTGGTACACGCAAGAGAAGTTTGATCCCGCCTTCATCATCGATCTGGCCACGCTGACCGGCGCTGTTCTGGTGGCGCTCGGCCACGAGCACGCGGCCATCTTCTCCAATGATGACAAGCTGGCTGACCGGCTCTATGCGGCCGGCAAGGCATCTGACGAGGGCGTGTGGCGCCTGCCCATCGGTCCGGAATATGACCGTCATATCGACAGTGACATCGCCGACATGAAAAATCTGGGGCAGGGCCGCAATGCCGGCTCGATCGCCGGCGCGGTGTTCCTGCAGCGCTTCGTCAACGGCAAGCCGTGGGTACATATGGATATTGCCGGAACGGCCATGTATGCGGGCTCCAAGGATCCGCGCCTGCCCGCCTTCGGCACCGGCTATGGTGTGCGCGTGCTGGACCGTTTCGTCCGCGATTTCTACGAGAGCTGATAACGCGCGCTGATGGCCGAGCTCTGGTTTTATCATCTGGAAAAGGCCGGTGTGGGCGATGTCCTGCCCGGCCTGCTCCAGAAGGTGCTTGAGCGCGGCTCGCGGGCGCTGGTCGTAGTGCCTGACGATGAGGCCGCGGCCCGGCTGGACGCACAACTATGGAGTTTCCGCGAGGAGAGCTTCCTGCCGCACGGGCTCGACAGCGAGCCCCATGCGCCGCGCCAGCCGGTGCTGATTTCCACTGAAACGCGTAATGTGAACCAGGCAGACATGCTGTTCTGCCTTGGCGGAGCGGACCCCGGCAACCCGGACGGCTGGAGCCGCGTTATACTCCTGTTCGAGGACAGCGATGACGCCGCCAAGCAAAGCGCGCGCTCACTCTGGTCCGCCATGAAAAAGTCGGGAACGACCGTATCCTACTGGAAACAGTCCGATCAGGGACGCTGGGAGAAACAGGGATGATCCGATACGCCGCCACTTTTGCTTCGCTGGCCATGCTGGCTGCCTGCGCCACCACCGTAGAAGACACCGACGGGGTCGAGATCGTTGACCGCTCCGGATCGGGCGACTGCCCTGCTGCGCAATTCCAGCTGCTCGTTGGCCAGATGCGCGGTGAGATCGATACCTCGACCCTGCCAGTCCCCTACCGCATCTATGGCCGCGGTGATGCGGTGACGATGGATTACCGGCCTGACCGGATGAATATCGTGGTCGGCGATAATGGCCGCGTGGAGCGCGTGAGCTGCGGGTAGGCGCCTAAACCCCCGCTGCCTCGCGCGCCTGCTCATAGGCCTCGTCAGCTTCCAGCCATTTCATCTCGGCCGCGTCGATCAGTTCTTCGGCGCGGGCGCGCTTCTTTGTCAGCTCGGTGGCAAGGCCCGGGTCTTTCTCCCACAGGCCCGGCACGGCGAGCCCCTTGTCGATGGTGGCGAGGACGCCTTTGAGGCGTTCAGCCTCACGCTCCCATTTCAGTGCCTCGGCCTTGAGAGGTTTCAGCTTCGAGCGGGCTTCGGCGGCATCCTTGCGCCGTTCCAGCTTCACATCTGGCTTGGCTTTCCCGCGTCCATTGCCCTCGGTTTCCGGGCGCAGGAGCTGCTTGCGGTACTCGTCCATATCGCCCTCATAGGGCTTTACGGTGCCGCCTTCAGCGATCCACAGCCTGTCAACGCACGCCTCGATCAGGTGGCGGTCATGGCTGATCAGGATCACCGCGCCCTCATAGGTGTTGATGGCGTCCATCAGGGCGGCGCGGCTATCCATGTCCAGATGGTTGGTCGGTTCGTCGAGGATGAGAAGATGCGCGCCGTGAAAGCTGATGAGGTTCATCAACAAGCGCGCCTTCTCCCCGCCGGACAGGGATTTGGCGGGCGTCTCCTGCCGGTCGCCGGGCAGGCCGAAGCGGGCCAGCCGCGCGCGGCGCTGGGCCTCGGTCGCATCCGGCATCAGTTCGAGAATGTGCTGATAGGCGGACGTGTTCGGGTGCAGCGCGTCGATCTGGTGCTGGGCAAAATGGGCGATCTCCAGCTTCTTGTGCATGCGCATCGCACCCGCGAGCACGGGGGTCTGCCCGGTCAGCAGCTTGGCGAAAGTGGATTTGCCCGCGCCATTGCGGCCCAGCAGGCCGATCCGGTCATCGACATCAATGCGCAGATCCATGTTCTTGAGGATGATCGTATCCTCATCATAGCCGGTCGCGGCGCCATCAAGGCGCACCAGCGGGTTGGCCATGCGGCGCGGGGCGACAGGCAGGTCGAAGGGCGCGACCGGATCGGCCACCGAGGTCGCCACGGGCTGCATTTTCTCCAGCCGCTTCACGCGCGACTGGGCCTGCTTGGCCTTTGTGGCCTTGGCCTTGAAGCGGTCGACGAAGGCCTGCAGGCGGCGGCGCTCATCCTCCTGCTTTTCCACCAGCTTCATCGTCAGGCGCTGGCGCTCGGCGAGCTGCTTTTCAAACTGGTCGTAGCCGCCATCCCAGACGGTGAGTTTGGCGTCTTTGAGATGCGCGATCATGTCGATGGAGGCATTGAGCAGCCCCCGGTCGTGGGAGATCAGCAGCACCGCGCCCGGAAACTTCTGCAGATAGTTTTCCAGCCACACCGCGCCTTCAAGGTCGAGATAGTTGGTCGGCTCGTCCAGCAGCAGAAGATCAGGCCGGGCAAAGAGCGTGGCCGCCAGCGCCGCGCGCATGCGCCAGCCGCCGGAGAAGGCCGAGCATGGGCGTTGCTGCTCCTCATTGGAAAAGCCCAGCCCGTGCAGGATCGCGCCCGCGCGCGCCTCTGCCGAGTGCGCATCAATATCGGCAAGCCGCGTCTGGATGTCGGCGATGCGATTGGGGTCGGTGGCGGTTTCGGCTTCTGCGAGCAGGCTTGCGCGCTCTATGTCGGCGGCCAGCACGAAATCGATGATGGAGATGGGGCCGCCGGGCGCTTCCTGCTCGACGCTGCCCATGCGCATGCCCGGCTGGATGCGTATATCGCCCGTCTCCGGGCTCGCCTCACCGCGTATCAGGCGCAACAGGGTCGACTTGCCGGTGCCATTGCGCCCGACAAGGCCCATCTTGGTTTTGGCCGGCAGGAAGAGCGTGGCCTGCTCGAACAGGATGCGCCCTTCAATGCGGTAGGTGAGGTCGTTGATATGCAGCATGGGGCGCCGCGTAGCATGCCTTGCTGGCCCGTGAAAGCGCCGCTATAAGCCGCGCCAAACCTCACCTCCCCAGCTTTCATTCAAGGGACATCAAAACCATGGCGCTGCAACGCACCTTCTCCATCATCAAGCCCGACGCGACCAAGCGGAACCTCACCGGCAAGATCAATGCCCTGATCGAGGATGCAGGCCTTCGCATCATCGCCCAGAAGCGCATCCACATGACCAAGGCGCAGGCCGAGACCTTTTACGGTGTGCATCGCGAACGCCCCTTCTTCAACGATCTGGTGTCCTTCATGATTTCCGGCCCGGTCGTCGTGCAGGTGCTCGAAGGCGAAGACGCCATCGCCAAATACCGCACCGTCATGGGCGCCACCAATCCGGCCAATGCCGATGAGGGGACGATCCGCAAGCTGTTCGCCGAGTCCATCGAAGCCAATTCGGTGCATGGCTCTGACGCCCCGGAAACGGCGGCTGAGGAAATTGCCTATTTCTTCGCCGGTCTGGAGCTGGTGGGCTAAGCACCGCTCTTTCGCGAGACATGAAAAGCCCGGCAGCGATGCCGGGCTTTTTTGTTGTTGTCTGTCCCGTAGTCTGGTGGCTTCTTTCCTCCCCCGTTTACGGCGGGGTGAGGCGCGGAGCGACGAACGGCAGCGAAGCTGACGGAGGGGGGAACTTGTGTCGAATATTCCCCCCCTCGGCCCTTCGGGCCACTCCCCCCGTGAACGGGGGGAGAAAACGGCGCTAAGCGCTGCCGCTACTTCGCCGCCACCGTCCAGTCCGCATCCACATTGAGGAAGCCGCCGGACTGGCGTTTCCAGAGCTGGGCATAGACGCCATCCTGCGCCAGCAGCGCGTCGTGGCTGCCCTGTTCGATGATGCGGCCACCTTCCATCACCACCAGCCTGTCCAGCATGGCGATGGTGGAAAGCCGGTGCGCGATGGCGATGACGGTCTTGCCCTCCATCAGCTGATAGAGTTGGTCCTGAATGGCGGCCTCGACCTCGGAGTCCAGCGCGGAGGTTGCTTCATCGAGCACCAGGATCGGCGCGTCTTTCAGGAGGATGCGGGCAATCGCGATGCGCTGGCGCTGGCCGCCGGACAGCTTCACGCCGCGTTCGCCGACATGGGCGTCATAGCCGGTGCGGCCATCAATGTCGGAAAGGTCCGGGATGAAGGCGTCGGCCTGCGCCCGGCGGGCAGCCTCCATCACGGCTGCATCATCGGCATCGGCCGAACCATAGGCGATATTGTCCCTTATGGAGCGGTGCAGAAGCGAGGTGTCCTGCGTCACCATGCCGATCTGGCGGCGCAAGGAATCTTGTGTCACCTGCGAAATATCCTGCCCGTCAATAATGATGCGTCCGCCCTCCAGCTCGTAAAAGCGCAGGAGCAGATTGACGAGGGTGGACTTGCCAACGCCTGACCGGCCCACAAGGCCGACCTTCTCGCCGGGCGCGATATCGAGGTTCAGCCCCTCGATGACGCCGCTCTCCTTGCCATAGTGGAAGGCGATGTTGTCAAAGCGGATCGCGCCTTGCGAGACGGCAAGCGGTTTCGCGTCCGGCACGTCCCGGATCGCCTGCTCCTGCGCGATGGTGTTGATGCCGTCCTGAATGGTGCCGACGGCTTCAAACAGGCCCGCCGTCTCCCACAAGATCCAGTCCGACATCGCCCGGATGCGCATCACGATGGCGACCGCCACGGCGACCACGCCAAGACCCACCAGCCCCATCTGCCAGGCGATGATGGTGGAGGCCGTCACGGCCACCAGCAGTACCGCGTTCAGCGTCTGCAGAAGCGTGTAGAGCCCGGTGACGAGGCGCATCTGCTTGTAGACCGTGCCCATGAAGCCGCTCATCGCCTCGCGGGCATAGCCTTCCTCGCGGCGGGCATGGGCAAACAGCTTGATGGTCTGGATATTGGTGTAGCTGTCGACGACGCGGCCGGTCATCTCCGCGCGGGCATCGGCCTGCTTCATGGAGATGTCGCGCAGGCGCGGAATAAAGTGGACCAGCAGCCAGATATAACCCGCCAGCCACATGACGAGCGGGATCATCAGGAAGGGCTCGGCCCCGCCCACCAGCACCAGAGCGCCGACAAAATAGACGGCCACATAGACGAAGATGTCGAGCACCTTCATCACCGTCTCGCGTACCGCCAGCGCGGTCTGCATCACCTTCTGGCTCACCCGCCCGGCAAACTCGTCCTGAAAGAAGCTCATGGACTGGTCAAGGACGTAGCGGTGCGTCAGCCAGCGCGCGAGCATCGGGAAATTACCGAAAATCGTCTGGTGCGTGATGAGCGAGTTGAATAGCACCAGCAGCGGAAATCCGATGAGGATGAAGGCTGCCATGGCGATAAGGCCGGCCCCGTGCTCCTCAAACAATGTCTCGCGGTCGGCTGCCGCCAGCCAGTCCACCAGCGTGCCGAGAAAGCCCAGGAACACCACCTCGAACACCGACAGGATCGCGGTCAGCACCGACAGGGTGATCAGCCAGGGCCAGACGGGCCGTGTGTAATGGGCCACAAAACCCAGAAGGGTTTTGGGCGGGGCCTCCGGCTCGGTCGCAGGGAAAGGATCAATGCGGGATTCAAAAAAGCGGAACATCAAAAAAAACCTTGTGGGCGAGCCCCGGCGGCCGGGGTTTGGGGGACGATTTGCCGTGTCGGCCCGAAGCGGTCTAAAATCTCAACTTAAGTTGAGGTCAAAGGCAAATGACATGTCATCCATGAAGAAGGTCAGGCCGGTGCGCGGCTTGAGCGTTGGCGAGCTGGCCGCCCGCGCCGGTGTCAACGTCTCTACCCTGCACTTCTACGAGACAAAAGGGCTGATCGCCAGCAGCCGGACGGGCGGAAACCAGCGCCGCTATGGCCGCGATGTGCTGCGCCGGGTGGCGGTGATCCGGGTGGCCCAGCGCGCAGGGGTGCCGCTGGCGGAAATCGCCGCCGCGCTCGACGCTCTTCCCTCTCGGCGCACGCCCAATGTGGCTGACTGGGCGAAGCTATCGGCGGGCTGGAAAGCCGCGCTGGAGGCGCGCATCATCGCGCTCGCCCAGCTGAAAGACGAGCTGGAGGGCTGCATTGGCTGCGGGTGCCTGTCGCTCACCGACTGCCCCTTGCGCAATCCGGGCGATGCGCTGGCCAAGGACGGGCCGGGGGCGCGGCTGCTGGAGGGGTAGGTTTCCCTAGCGGCCTATCATTGTCATGGCCTGCCGGTTTCTCCCCCCGTTTACGGGGGGAGTGGCCCGAAGGGCCGAGGGGGGGAGTTTGAAGGGAAAAGATTCCCCCCTCCGTCAGCTGCGCTGCCGTTCGTCGCTCCGCGCCTCACCCCGCCGTAAACGGGGGAGGATATCGAACCGCTCTTTGTTGGTTCCCCTAATCCATCCCCGGTTTTTTCCGCAGCGCCTTGGTCTGGCCCTTCTTCGCCTTGGCGTCTTTCTGGCGCTTGATGGAGCTCAAGGACGGGCGGGATTTGATGCGCGGCTTGGGTTTGCGGCTGGCCTGCCGGATCAGGCGTATCAGGCGGGCGCGAGCCTCCGCGCGATTGCGCTCCTGGGAGCGGTGATCCTCCACATGCAGGATCAGCACGCCGTCCTGCGTCATGCGGCTGCCCGCCAGACGTACAAGGCGCTGCTTGATGGCGGGGGCGAGGGCGCTCGCGGCGACGTCATAGCGCAGCTGCACCGCGCTGGCGGTCTTGTTTACATGCTGACCGCCCGGCCCGGAGGCTTTCACGAAGCGCTCGGTGATCAGGCTCTCATCAAGGATGATGTCGTCAGTGATGCTCTACGCCTTTTCCAAAGCCAGTTTCAGCGCTTCCGGATAGAGCCGGTGCTCTTCCACCAGCACGCGCGCGGCAAGCGTCTCGGGCGTATCGCCCGGCAGCACCGGCACGCGGGCCTGCGCGATTACCGGGCCTTCATCCATGCCGGGCGTTACCCAGTGGACGGTGCAGCCATGTTCGCTCTCGCCTGCCTCGATGGCGCGGGCATGGGTGTCCACGCCCTTGAATTTCGGCAGCAGGGAGGGGTGGATATTGATCATCCGGCCTTCCCAGGCGTTCACGAAGCCTTCGGTCAGGATTCGCATGAAACCGGCAAGGCAGACAAATTCTGCACCCGCTTCGCGCAAGGCGGCATCGAGCGCGGCTTCAAAGTTCATCCGGCTGTCAAAGGCCTTGTGGTCGATGGCGATGGCGGCGATGCCCGCTTCTCTCGCGCGCTCCAGCCCATAGGCGTCAGGCCGGTTGGAGATCACGGCGACGATGCGGGCGGGATAATCTTCGCCCATGCAGGCATCGATCAGGCATTGCAGGTTTGATCCGCGCCCGGAGATGAGAACGGCAATCGGCGTCTTGCCGCTCATTTCGCGGTCAGATGGCCGATGATGGCAGCCGTCTCGCCTGCGTCTTTCAGCGCGGCGAGCACATCATCGGCGTCTTCGGCGGCGACAGCGGCGATCATGCCGATGCCGCAATTAAAGGTGCGGCGCATTTCGCTTTCCGCAATACCGCCCGCGTTTTCCAGCCAGCGGAAGACGGCGGGGCGCTCAAAGCTGTCGTAATCGACCTCGAAGCCGAGGTGACCCGGGAGCATGCGCGGCGTATTCTCGGTGATGCCGCCGCCGGTAATGTGGGCGAGGCCTTTGATCTTGCCGGCGCGTACCAGCGGCATCAGCGATTTCACATAGATGCGGGTCGGCTCCAGCAGGGCTTCGCCGAGTTTGCGGCCCGGCGCGAAGGGTGCCTCGCTGTCGAACTTCAGGCCTGCATGCTCGATCACGCGGCGCACAAGCGAATAGCCATTGGAATGCGGGCCGGAGGAGGCCAGCCCGATCAGCACATCACCAGCCATCATGTCGGCTTCACGCGGCAGGAGGTTGCCGCGCTCGGCCGCGCCGACAACGAATCCGGCAAGGTCGAAATCCTCGCCCTCATACATGCCCGGCATTTCAGCCGTTTCCCCGCCAATGAGCGCGCAGCCGGCAAGGCGGCACCCGGCGGCAATGCCTTTGACGATCTCTGCGCCGCGCGCCGGGTCGAGCTTGCCGGTGGCGAAATAGTCTAGAAAGAACAAAGGCTCAGCGCCCTGCGCCAGCACATCATTGACGCACATGGCCACGAGATCGATGCCGACCGTGTCGACAATGCCGGTATCGATGGCGAGGCGCAGCTTGGTGCCCACCCCGTCCGTGCCGGACACCAGGATCGGGTCCTTGAAGCCAGCGGCTTTCAGATCAAACGCGCCGCCAAACCCGCCAAGGTCTGCTGCCGCGCCGGGCCGGGCGGTGGATTTTGCCAGCGGCTTGATGGCCTCTACGAGGGCGTCACCCGCGTCGATGTCGACACCGGCAGAGGCATAGGTGAGGCCTTGTGAGGGCGGGTTGCTGGCCAAGATCGTCGCTCCGGCAAAGGGATCGGGATTCTCGCGCAAACAACTGCAAGGGGACGGGCTTGGCAAGAGGGCGGGTCTGTAAATAGCGCCTGTCCCCGCTTCGCTGCCACAACAGGCGCGTGAAATCAGCCGCTTGCGGGCAATGACGTGTCACTTACCCCCACGCGGCGGATCGGGTGTATTATGATGGAAGATCAGGGCTCCACAGCCTGTAAGCCCTTCACCGGGGCGCGGGTCAGGGTATAGTCAGGGCCAACGCTTCAATTTCAGTCAGGATCGCCACCATGACCCATCTCACCCACCGGACGCAGGCTGCCGCTGCCGCTCTGCTGACGGCAATCCTGTGTGTGGCCTTCCTGGCGATGCCTGCCAGCGCGCAGGACGTATTCACGGTGACAGGCGTCCCGGTCGATGAACGCGCGGGAACGACAACCGAGGCGCAGGCGGCAGCCTTCCGCTCAGGCCAGATCGCCGCAGCGCAAGCGCTTCTGGAGCGGCTGACCCTGCCGGAGGACCGGATCAATGGCGGCGTGACGTCCATTCCCGCTGATGTCGCCCAGGAAATGGTCGCCGGGCTTCAGGTGGCCGACGAGCGACGCTCTGCCAACCGCTACATCGCCAACATGACGGTGAATTTCGATGCGCGTTCGGTGCGCAGCTATCTGCGCGGGCAGAACATCCCCTTCGTCGAATCGCAAGCGGCGCGCACGCTGGTCATTCCGGTGGTGGAGCGCGACGGGAGCGCGGGTCTCTGGGGCGGGAGCTGGTATGAGGCCTGGCTTTCCGGCGCACACGCCAATGCCCTGACGCCCTTCATCGGCCTTGGCTCAAGGATGACGGGTGAGGGTGATGACGCCGTGCCGGTCGGGCGCAATGTGATCAATGCATCCATAGTGCAGTCCGGTGACGAGTTCGCCTTGCGCGAGCTGGCTGCCCTTTACGGTGTTACCCGCGTGGCGGTCATCACCGCGCGCGAGGGCGAGGGCATTATCCGCGCCAGCGGAACCGTATATGATTTTTCCGGCCCTGACGCCGTGGCGTCCGAACTTGAGTCCGCTGCCAGCCAGAGCGGCTATAACGAGCTCGCCCGGCGCATAGTGCAGACCGCGCAGGAGGGCTGGAAGCGCGAGGTCGTGGTGCGCGGCGGCGAAGCCAGCGAGATCACGGTCTCGGTACTCTACGACTCGATCGGGCAATGGCGCTCGCTGCAACGCGCGATAACCGGCGCCTCCCTCATTTCCAACGCCCGGCTTGATGCGGTCACGACCACCGGCGCGGTGATGACGATCACCCATCGCGGAGAGCGTGCTCAGCTCGTACGCGAGCTGGCCCAGCGCGGCGCGCGGCTTGAGGAAGAGCGTGGGCTGGGCTGGGTGGCGCGCCCGCGCAACTGATACAGCAATGGCAACTCCCCAGCTTGCCCTGGATCTCGCCCTTGAGCCGGACTATCGCCCGGAGAGCTTCGCGGTAAGCGAGGCCAATGCGGCTGCGCTGGCGCTGGTGAATCGCTGGCCGCGCTGGCGTATGGGCCATCTGGTGCTGACCGGCCCGGCAGGGGCAGGCAAAACCCATCTGGCGCATATGTGGCGCCAGCGCACAGGCGCGTCCTGGGTGGACCGGCAGGATATATCGGCGGCGCTCAAGTCGATACAGCGCGGTGCCAGCGTGGTGATCGAGGATGGCGATCAGGGCGTGGATGAGCTGGGCCTGTTCCATCTGCTCAACCGGGCGGCGGGCGATTCCGGTATCAGCGTGTTGCTGACCGGCCGCTTGCCGGCACGCAGCTGGCCGATTGCCTTGCCTGATCTGGCCTCCCGGCTCAGCGCAGCGGAGGCGGCTGTGTTGCAGGAGCCGGACGATGCCCTGCTGCGGCAGGTGCTTGAGAAGCTGTTCCGCGACCGGCGCACGCCGCTCAGCCCCGGTGTTCTCGATTACCTGCTGACGCGGATGGAGCGTTCGGTGGACTTTGCCCGGCTGCTGGTCGCCCGCCTCGACAACGCGGCTCTGGCCGGTAAGAGCAGCGTCACGCGTGTGCTTGCACGCGACGTGCTGGCTGGACTATCAGCAGACAGCAACCCCGATCAGGAGAGCGGCGCGCGGTCATGACCGATATTGTGGAAGGTGTGCCCGCCAGCGTCCCGGCCGACCCGGATCGTCAGCAGGCCAGCGACGGACTGATGGACTCGCCCGAGCGCTTCCTGAACCGGGAACTGTCCTGGCTGCAGTTTAACCAGCGTGTGCTGGAGGAAGCGGAAAACCCGGCGCACCCGGTGCTGGAGCGGCTGCGCTTCCTGTCCATCTCTGCCAGCAATCTCGATGAGTTCTACATGGTGCGCGTCGCGGGCCTGCGCGCGCAGTTGCGCAATGGTGTGGACCGCGCCGGGCAGGACGGGCTGACCGTCACCGAGCAGCTGGAGCGTATCAATGAGGCTGCGTCCCGTCTCATGCGCACCCAGCATGAGCGCTGGCAGGAATTGCGCGTTCTGATGGGCAAGGAAGGCGTGCAACTGCTCAATCCGGACGAGCTGACCCGCGCCGAACGCGCCTGGCTGCGCGATGACTTTCTGGCCCACACGCTTCCCGTGATCACGCCGCTGGCCATCGATCCGGCACACCCGTTTCCGTTCATTCCCAATCTGGGCTTTGCCATCGTGCTGAAGCTGAAACGCCAGCGCGACGGCAAGGTGATGAACGCGCTCCTGCCGCTGCCTGCCGGCGTGAAGCGCTTTGTAGACATTCCCTGTACCCGCAAGGACCGGCGCGGCAGGCCGGTAAGGCGCTATATCGCGCTGGAGGACGTGCTGATCGTCTTCGTGGATGCGCTGTTCCCCGGCTATGATTTGCTGGGCAAGGGCGCATTCCGCATTATCCGCGACAGCGATATCGAGATCGAGGAAGAAGCCGAAGATCTGGTACGTGAGTTCGAGGCGCGCCTGAAACAGCGCCGGCGCGGCGTGCTGGTGCGGCTGAAGCTGGAAGCCTCGATGCCGGAGGAGCTGCGCCGCTTCATCATCCAGCAATTGCATGCAGAATCGCGCGATGTCGTGCTGGTGGATGGCAATCTGGGCCTCGCCCAGCTTTCACAGCTCATCCCCGATGACCGGCCCGAGCTGAAATTCGAGCCCTACGAGCCGCGCTTTCCTGAGCGCATCAAGGATCATGGCGGGGACTGTTTTGCGGCCATCCGCGCCAAGGATCTGATCGTCCACCACCCTTATGAGAGCTTCGATGTGGTGGTGCAGTTCCTGCGTCAGGCGGCCAACGATCCTGATGTCGTGGCCATCAAGCAGACGCTTTACCGCACCTCGAAAAACTCCCCCATCGTCGCCGCTCTGATCGAGGCAGCGGAAGCTGGCAAGAACGTCACCGCGCTCGTTGAGCTGAAAGCGCGTTTTGATGAAGAGGCCAATCTGAAATGGGCGCGTGATCTGGAACGCGCGGGCGTGCAGGTCGTTTATGGTTTCGTCGAGTACAAGACCCACGCCAAGATTTCACTGGTGGTGCGGCGCGAGGGCGCGACCCTTCGCACCTATGCCCATTTCGGCACTGGCAACTACCACCCCATCACCGCGCGCATCTATACCGACCTCTCCCTGTTCACCGCCGATCCGGCCTTTGGCCGCGATGCAGGCCGGATTTTCAATTATGTGACGGGCTATGCCCGCCCGACCGGGCTGGAGCGCCTGTCGATTTCGCCGCTGGGCATGAAGGAATTGCTGGTGGAGAAAATCCGCCGCGAGGCGGATAATGCGCGTGCAGGCAAACCGGCTGCCGTGTGGGCGAAGATGAATTCGGTGGTCCACCCGGAGATTATCGATGCGCTTTACGAGGCCAGTCAGGTAGGCGTGCGCGTGGATCTGATCGTGCGGGGCATTTGCTGCCTGCGCCCCGGCGTGCCGGGCCTGTCGGAGAATATCCGGGTCAAGTCCATTGTGGGCCGCTTTCTGGAGCATTCGCGCATTGTCTGCTTTGCCAATGGCGAGGTCATGCCGTCGGCCAAGGCAGAAGTGTGGATGTCGTCAGCTGACTGGATGCCGCGCAATCTGGACCGGCGTATCGAGACGCTGTGCCCGGTGGTGAACCCGACGGTCCACCGGCAGGTTCTCGACCAGATCATGGTCGCCAATCTCAATGACGAGGCGCAGAGCTGGTACATGAACCCCGATGGCAGCTATACGCGCGTCAACACGCAAGGCATTTCCATGCCCTTCAGCGCGCACGACTATTTCATGACCAACCCCTCCCTGTCAGGGCGTGGTGAGGCCTTGCGCAATGACCAGCCGCCCTCGGTGCCGCAGCTGGCACGGCGCTCATGAGGCTGCACAAGGGCAAAACGCCTGGCCCGGCGGGCCGGGACATCGCCGTCATCGATATTGGCTCCAATTCGGTGCGCCTGGTCCAGTACCGGCTTGAAGACGGCGCACTGTGGCCTGTCTTCAATGAGAAGACGATGGCAGGGCTCGGCAAGGGCGCGGGCTCGCGCGGCTCGCTGAACCCGGATGGCGTGAAGACCGCGCTTGTCACCTTGCGCCGGTTTTCCAGTCTTCTCGATGCCAAGGGGATCAGGGACCGGCACGCCGTTGCCACCGCAGCCGTGCGCGAGTGCTCAGACGGACCCGGGTTTGTCCAGCTGGCGCAAGCGGAGACCGGGCTGAAGATTGAAGTCCTGTCCGGCGAGGAGGAAGGGCGCCTCTCTGCCCTTGGGGTCGTGGCCGGTATCGGCGCGGGCAGCGGTGTCGTGGGTGATCTGGGTGGGTCCAGCCTGGAGATCGCGCGCCTGACCGGCCGCGAGATCGGCCCTGTTTTCTCGCTGCCGCTAGGGCCGCTATCGGTGCTCAATGGCGATGGAGACGACAGCAAGCGCGTGCGCGGCGAAATTGATGACGGTCTGGACGCCGCCGCCGGTGCGCTGGACGGTTCCGGGCCAGACTTTTATGCCGTTGGCGGGGCGTGGCGGTCCTTTGCGCATCTGGCGATGGCGCTGGACCGCTATCCGCTGACCCTGCTTCACCAATATGCGCTGTCCGCCCAGCAGGTGGCACGCGCGGCCGATTTCGCGATGGCGCAGAGTGAGGCATCACTGGCTGCGACACCGGGCGTCTCCTCCAAGCGGGCGGCCACGCTGCCCTATGCGGCCCAGCTGCTCAAACGCATCGTGAAAAAGGGCAAGTTCAAGCGCGTGATTTTTTCCGCCAATGGCCTGCGTGAAGGGGTCGCGTTCAGCCGCAGCGCGGCGCTGGAGCAGCGCCTTGATCCCTTGCTGGCCGGTGCCGAGGCCATGGCGCGCCACGCTGCCGCCGACCCGGAGTTTGGCCCGGCGCTGGCCGCGTGGCTGGAGCCTGTGTTTGCGGGCAACGCACCTGTCTTTGATGACGAACGTGATCATGTCCTGCGCGGCGCGGCGACGCGCCTCTCCCAGCTTGGCGCGCGCATGCATCCCGACCACCGCGCTGAACTGGCGGCGACCGAGGTCTTGTACGCGCCCTTTGGCGGCATCTCGCACCCGGAGCGGGCTTTCCTGGCCCTGACAATCCATCATCGCTATGCCGGCAAGCGGCCAAGGCCGGAAGAATGCCCGTCGCGCCGCATGCTGGACGACGCGCAGGAGGAGGCCGCACTGCAGCTGGGCTATGGCATCAGGCTTGGCTCGGCCCTGTCGGGCGGTTCGGCGGGCGTGCTGAAATTTTTCACGCTTGCCCGGGCGGAAAACCAGCTGGTGCTCGGCATGGAAAAGGGGCGCGAAGACCTGGTGGTCGAGAGGGCGTTCTCGCGGTTTGAATCGCTGGCCAGCGTGCTCGGGCTCAAGGCGGTGCTTGATCCCGCCTAGTCTTCCAGCTCGATGGCAACGACCTTGCCGTTTTCGAGTATCAGCGCCAGCTCGCCGCGCTTCAGCTTCAGGGCCGCCTCGCCAAACACCTTGTAGCGCCAGCCGGAGAGGGCAGGCACGTCGGCCTTGTCGCTTGCGGCGATCTGCTCAAGGTCCGGCACGGTGGCGATCAGGCGCGGCGCAACGCCTTCCTCTTCGGCCACGACGCGCAGGAACACTTTGAGCAGCTCCACGACCGGCCCGATATTGTTAGGCAGATGGTTCTGGCGGGCGAGCTTTGGCGCATGCTTTTCCGGCGCGGCCATTGCCTCTTGCATCATCGCGATCAGGCGCTCGGCAGGCTTGGAGCGTTCAAAGCCCTTGGGCACAGCGCGCAGCGCGGCGAGCTGCTCCTGGGACACCGGCGCGGACTGCGCCAGCTCGTAGAGCCCGTCATCCTTCATCACGCGGCTGCGCGGGATGTCGCGGGTCTGCGCCTCGATCTCACGCCAGCGGGCGGCGGCCTTCATCGCCGCCAGCCATTTGGCGGTTGTCTTGCGGGGCTTCAGCCGCTTCCACGCATTCTCCGGGTCCATCCGGTAGGTCTCCGGATTGGTCAGAAGGCGCAGCTCTTCCTTCAGCCATTCCTCGCGGCCCGACTGCTCCAGCTTCTCCTGCAGGATGGGGTAGAGCTTGTGCAGATGGGTCACATCAGCCAGCGCGTACTCGGCCTGCTTGTCCGAAAGCGGGCGGCGCGACCAGTCGGTGAAGCGCGAGCCCTTGTCGATCTGCTCGCCCAGCAGCTCGCGCACCAGATTGTCGTAGGAGATGGAATCGCCAAGCCCCACGGCGGCGGCGGCGATCTGGCTGTCGAACAGGGGCTCGGGGATAAGCTCTCCGCCCTTGTGGAAGAATATCTCCAGATCCTGCCGGCAGGCATGAAACACCTTCACGGTGTCCTTTTTGCGCAGCAGCTCCAGAAACGGCGCCAGATCAATGCCCTCCGCCAGAGGGTCGATCAGCAATTCCGCCTTCGAGCCAGCCGCCTGTATCAGGCACAGCTGCGGCCAGAACGTGCTTTCGCGCATGAACTCGGTGTCAACCGCAACAAAGCGGTCCTGGCCTAGCACCTTGCAGGCATTGGCCAGTGCATCGGTTGTTTGAATCAGCTCCATGAGTCCATCGCTTAGCGCGCCGAAAGCCATTTGGCGAGCGGGCTTTACTCTGTGTACCGGCCCGGCCGCATCATCCGCCACAGGGCGAACAGCCCGGCAAAGCCGGACACCACGGCGATATAGCCAAACGCCGCCTGCAGAGGCAGGGCGAGCAGGGCAATGGCGAACAGGGTGAACTGGCCAAGGCTGGCCGTTGCGGCATTCATGATCCCGCCCGCCGCGAGTATGCGCCCGCGCACCTCCGGCTTGGCCCGCCTCTGCGCCATCGCCTGCAGCGGCACGACGAACAGGCCTGCACTGACTGCAGACAGGGCCAGCGCGGCAAGGATGGGCCAGTTGCCGGGATCAGCGAGGAACACATCAGCACTGGTAAGGCTGTCAGGGTCTGGCTCTGGCCAGCCCAGCGTGGTCAGGGCAACAAAGCTGGGGAAGATCACCAGGCCAAACGCGCCGATAACGGTGAAGATCAGCGCGTCCTGGCCGCGCGTAAACACGCCGCACATTATCGCTCCTATAGCCGCACCGACGGTGAAGAGGGCCGTGAGTGCAAGCCCCACCGTCTCGTCTCCGCCCAGCACGGCTGCGGTGAAGAGCGGCATCAGGGTGAGGACGGATGCCGCCAGCATCCAGAACCAGGCAGCGCCGAGCAGGGGGCGCAGCACGTCTGGCGCACGGAAGGCAAAGCCCAGCACCTTCCCGGTCTGCGCGATGATGTTCCAGCTGATCTTGAGGTCCGGCGAATCGGCAGGTGCCGGCTTGTTCAGGCACATGATGAGCCAGCCGATGACAGCAACCCCGACCAGCGTCGCTGACAGTATGAAAGCAGCGTCCTCGCGCACCACGAAGACCACCGCCAGCGCCGCGCCCGCCAGTATGGCGACATTGAGCGAGCCGGAGACGAGCGCATTGCCGGTCACCAGCTCCTTGCCCTCCAGCAGGGTTGGCAGGGCAGAGTTTCGTGCTGGTGCAAAGAAGGCCGATTGCATGCCCATGAAGAACAGCACGATCACCAGCAGCAGGCCGCTATTCAGGAAGAACCCGATGGCAGCCGCGATCATCAGCAGGATTTCGATGAGCTTGGTCCGCCGCATGATGAAGACGCGGTCATACTTGTCGGCCACCTGACCGGCCACCGACGAGAACAGGAAGATAGGCAGGGTCAGCGCGGTCGCGGCGATGGGCACCATCAGTTCGCGCTCCAGGCCAAATACGGTCAGGCCCTGGAAGGTGGCGAGATTGACCAGCGCGAAGCGGAACAGATTGTCGTTAAAGGCGCCCAGAGCCTGCGCGGCCATAAGCGGAGCGAAACGCCGCTGCACCATGAGGCGCGCGGCAACAGCAAGGCCCATCGGTTATCCTTCCCCATTTCCGGCGCGTATCAGCTCGGCTGTGCGCCCTTCTATTATCTCTTCAAGCTGGCGCATGAAGGCCTCCTTGTCTTCGCCCGGCTGTATCGGTTCGAGGAACTCCACCACCACGGTGCGCGGACGCTTGATGAAGGCCTTCCTGTCCCAGGCAAGGCCAAGATTCGTGGCGACCGGCACGACAGGACGGTCCAGATCATGAGCCAGATGATACACGCCCTTCTTGTAGGGGTGCTTCTCGCCTGGCGCTGACAGATGGCCTTCCGGGTAGATCAGCACATGGCGCTTGTCTGACTTCAGACGCCTCATGCCGTCTTCTATCCGGGCGCGGGCCGCTTCGCCGCCCTGATTGGAGAGAACGACCGCGCCGGCCTTGTTCAGGATGAAGCCGATCAGCGGAAACTTCACCAGATGGTCACCGGCGACAAAGGCGAGCGGGCGCACCGTCGCCACCATGATGAGCGGATCGCCCCAGCTTTGATGCTTCGCGGCGATCACGCTGGGCGCGCGGCCGAGATGGTGCGTTCCACGCAGATCAATGCGGATGCCGGCAAGGAAGCGCATCAGAAACGCTATCGTGCGGCCATAGCTGAAAATGCCGAAGCTGAGCGGTCGTTTGCCCGGCAGAATAGCCAGGATCGTGCAGATGACGGCAAAGCTGATCGTCACCAGCCAGTAGGCGATTTCGAACAGCAGGCTTCTGATGAGCTTCATGGTTTGCGATTCCGGACTGCGCCCGGCCCAGCCTAACGGTTCATCCCGCAAAGCCAATGAGGGGCCTGAGCGCCTCCCGCCGTATCCAGACGATTAGCGCTTCATCAAGCATGAGCGGGCAGGTTGTGTGCTTCAAGTGTTCTAGCTGACAGGCGCGTAGCCCATGAGTTTGACGGTCGAGATGCCGGCGCCGGATGCGCTCCGGGCCGCCAATATCCATCCCGAGACCGGGTTGGCGACAGATTACCTCAACCATTTCAATGAAGTGGTGATGCTGCTCGACATGCTGCCCGGCATGCCCGATTGCGCGGACGACGTGCTTGGCTGGGAGCCGTGCAGCTATGAGGCCCATTTTGAGCGTACCGGCTATAGCGGGCGCGAGACGGTGATCGCCGCCTGGCATGCGGCGCCGCGCGCCGTGCGGGCCCATTTCGAAACTCTGGTCTCGGCGCTGGACGACATCATTGCCGACCTGCAGGAGCGCGTGCGCGCGGGTGATTTCAGCGGCGCGGCTGAGGCGGCGCGCAGCGAGGCTGAGCCCCTGCTGGCGGCAGCGCGTGCGGCAGTCCACGGCCATGTGACGGGTGAGATTGATCCGGACCAGAATGCGGGTCAGGCGAGTGTGGATGCGTTGTTTGGTTAGGGCCTGTCCTCATAAAGGTTTCGGGCCCCGGAGCGAACTTTGGTTCGCTCCGACTCTTTGCTAAGTGAGGCAAGCGGCTTGCAGCCGCTTGCCGGGGCGTAGCGGATTTGGTTCCTGACAAGGAAAGACGACCGCCGTGGAGTATTCCTCCACAAGGGCGGCTCGACGCGGTCAGGGGTGAAATCCGCCGCGCCTCGAAGAGGTATGGCGAAAATCGCCCACTCTTGCGTCGCACTCCCTCGAAAGGGGAATACCCTTCCATCGGGCCTGCTCCTGATACTGAACGATTTTCGCACATATCACGCTCCAAACCCTTTATGAGGACAGGCCCTAGGCTCGGGACTGCTGCTGGACTGCCATGCTGGCCAGTCCCACGGCCACATAGCCCGCCAGAGCGGCGAGCATCGAGAACAGGAAGGCGCCGGGTATCTCGAACACGAAATCACCCAGCCAGATAGCCAGAAGCCCGCTGGCCAGGGCGGCCAGCGCCGACCATTCTCCGCCAAACTGGCTGCGTATCCCGATCAGCAGCGAGACCAGCAGGCCTGCCGATCCCAGCGACGAGGCCAGCTCTACCAGCCCGTAAATCGTCTCGCCTGTTGTAGCGACAATGTAGGCCATCACGCCCGCAACGACTGTAAAGCCACGCGCGGCCAGCAGTTTCTCCTCTGGCGAGGCTTTGGTGCGCACCCGGCTGTAGAGGTTCTCCGTGGCCAGGCCGGAGACGGCCAGAAGCGCGGAATCCACCGTCGACAGCACGGCAGAGAACAGCGCTCCGGCAAACACCACGAAGAGGGCGCTCGGCAGAAGGTCCATGGCGAGGTTGGGCAGGAAGAGATCGCCTGCCTCCGGGTCAAAGCCGAGGCCGGGGCCGACAAGCCCGAACAGGACCGGGAAGAAGCCGACAACCAGGTAGAGCCCGCCCGCCATCAGCCCGCCGCGCACGGCGATCTTTGCCGATTTCGAGCCGAGGAAGCGCGCGATCATCTCCTGCGCCACGATCGATCCCAGAATCGGAATGGCGAAGGCGTCGAGGCGCTCCAGCCAGCTTTCGCCTGGTGCGATGAGCACAAGCTGTGACGGGTCGATCAGGGCCATGGCTTCGTCAAACCCGCCTGCCCGTCCGAACAGCGCGAAGGTGAGGATGATGAGGCCGGTCAGCACCACCGCACTCTGGAGAATGTCGGTCACGACATCGCCCAGCAGGCCGCCCAGCAGCGTGTAGCAGATGACGAGGAGGCTGGCCCCCACCAGCGCCCATCCCACCGGCAAATCGCTGGCCACGGCAATGATGGAGGCGAGCGCCAGTAATTGCGCCGCCGCCCAGATGATGGAGGTGGGGATGGAGACGCAGGCAGAGGCAATTTCAGCGCGCGGGCCGAAACGGTCCCGGAAGAAATCGGCAAGCGTGAGATAGCCTTTTGCGCGCAACTGCCCGGCGACGAACAGCGCCGCCACGATCAGGCAGATGGCATAACCCACTGGCTCAGCGCGCGCGCCTGAGAGCCCCTCATCGGCGATGGTGGCTGTGGAGCCCATAATGGTCTCGCCGCCAAACCAGGTGGCAAACACCGAAATGCCGACCGCCCAGAAGCCCAGCCTGCGGCCCGCCACCAGATAGTCGGTATGCGTGCTCATCTTGCGCGATGCCCACAGGGCAATGCCAAGCTGGATAAGGATGTACAGGATGAGCGCGGCGAGAATCATGGGCGTCCCCCGAAGCCTTGAATCTGCCGTTCGCAGACAAATTCCGACTAGACTGCCAGCCGCCCGCGCTCAATCAGTTTTTCGGTGTCGATCTGCCCATGGCCCGCGCCCAGCGTGGTCGACTGGCTGGCAATACGCCGGGCGAGGAAGGCGTCTGATGCCGCATCCAGCCCGGCATCCATCAGGGCAAGGGCTGAGAGAGCCAGCGCCGCTTCCTCGCTGAAGCGGCGCGCATCGGCCTCGCCAATGCCGCCCGCCAGTGAAGCCTCGATGCGGCCAATCAGGGCATCGAGCGCCGCATTCTGCCCTTTGCCGCGCGCCAGATAGGCCAGCAGCGCCTCACGGCTCTCAGGGTCGCGCGAAAGCGCGCGCAGCGTGTCGAGGGCGATGACATTGCCCGACCCTTCCCAGATGGCATTGAGGGGGCTCTGGCGGAACATGCGGGGCAGGGGCGATTCTTCTACAAAGCCCGCACCGCCATGGGCCTCCATCGCCTCATAGACGAGATAGGGCGCGCGCTTGCAGATCCAGTATTTCGCGATGGGGGTGAGGATGCGCGCCAGCGCTGCCTCGTTCGGATCGCTGGCCATGGTGTCAAAGGCGTGCGCCACACGAAAGGCGAGCGCCATCGCCGCTTCGGCTTCCATGGCCAGTTCCGCCAGCACTTCGCGCATCAAGGGCTGGTCGATCAGGCGGCGCTGGAAGGCGGCGCGGCGGTCGGCATGCCAGATGGCGTGAAAGCTCGCGGTACGAATGAGGCCCGCTGACCCTGCCAGGCAATCAAGGCGCGTGTGATTGACCATGTCGATAATGGTGCGCACGCCGCGTCCGGGCTCGCCCACGCGGCGGGCATAGGCGCCGTGATATTCGATCTCCGAGGAGGCATTGGAGCGGTCGCCGAGCTTGTCCTTCAGGCGCTGTATCTCGATTGTATTGCGCGTGCCGTCGGGGCGCCAGCGCGGCACCAGAAAGCAGGAGAGGGCGGCGCTTTCGCCCTCGCCCTCATAGGCAAGGGTGAGGAAGCCATCGCTCATCGGGGCCGAGCAGAACCATTTATGCCCGGTCAGCTCCACCTCGTCCCCGCCAATGCTGACCGCGCGGGTCTCGTTGGCGCGTACATCCGAGCCGCCCTGTTTCTCGGTCATCGCCATGCCGATGGTCAGGCCCGCCTTTTCGGCCATCGGCTTCATGGCCGGGTCGTAGGCGCTGGCGGTTGCGCCGCTGATCCAGTCTGTGGCCCAACCGGCATGACGCAAGGCAGGCACGCAGGCATAGGTCATCGACATCGGGCAGCACACACCCGCATCGGCATGACCCATCAGCATCAGCAGGGCCGAATGCAGTGTATGCGGCGCGGTGTCTGTGTCCCAGGCGGCTGCCGAGACGCCCGCTTCCAGACCGGCACGCATCAGTTGATGGTAGGCGGGGTGGAACTCCACCTCGTCAATGCGGTGGCCAAAGCGGTCAAAGGGCTTGAATTTTGGCGGGTTTTCGTTGGCCTGACGGCCCCATTCCTGCACTTCAGCCGAGCCCATCCGCGTACCGAAGGCCGAGAGATGGTCGCGGTGGGCATCGCCGCCATTGCGGCTCACGGCATCTCTCAGCACGCGGTCCGCGCTGAACAGATTGAGCCCGCTCAACGGTTCGGACTGGTTGAAGACGCTATGGGTGCGCAGCTCGCTGCGCGGCGCGTGGGGCTGTGTCATGGATGCAGTTTTGCGCGTTCAGTGCCCCGGCGTAAAGCGGGGAGGCGCTTTTCCCTGATCCTTCGAGACGTTCGCTTCGCTCACCCTCAGGATGAGGGAAAAGCGCAACTACACCCTCATCCTGAGGGGCCGAAGGCCGTCTCGAAGGACGAGGGTGTAATTCAGGCCGGATTGATACGCGGATCGTGCCGGGAGGCTTCATAGAGTGCCACCGCCGCGGCATTGGATACATTCAGACTCTCTGCTTTCGGTCCCATCGGGATGCGCGCCAGCACATCGCAATGATCGGCCACGCGCGGGCGCAGCCCTTTGTCCTCGGACCCCAGCACGATGACGAGACCCGTCGTGCGGCCCATCGTGTCAGCGCCGGTCTGCACGGCGGCTGCGAGCGCCATCTCCGCTTCGCCTGCCAGCCCGATCACATAGCGGCCCTCGTCGCGGAAGCTTTTCAGCGTATCGGCGATATTGGTGACTTCCACATGGCCGACTTTCTCCGCGCACCCGACCGCGCTCTTGCACACCGTGCCGAAGAGGGGCGGGGATTTGCGGTCCTGCATGATGATGGCGCGCGCGCCAAATGCCGCAGCCGAGCGGAAGATCGCGCCGACATTGTGCGGATCGGTGATCTGGTCGAGCACGACCAGAAGCCCGTGCGTCGGGTTCAGCACCGCCTGCATGGGCTCGGCGTCCAGCGCTTTGGCCTTTAGTGCGAAACCCTGATGCACAGCGGTATCCGGCAGGCGCGCGCTGATGTCGGACGGCTCTTCGATTTGCGGTTCGATGAGCGCGCGCATCGCCTCATCGAGACCTTTCGCGCTGTTACGCGTGACATGCAGCGATAGCAGGGTGCGTTTGGGATTGGCCAAAGCGGCCAATACCGCATGGCGGCCCCATATCCACCCCTCGCCGGGAGGCAGGGCGTCGCCGCGTTGACGGGCGGGCTTGCGGCCCTGTCCACGGCCCTGTGCGCGAGCGTGTGCGAAAGCCGGTTTCGAGGTGTTGCGCTGTTCAGGGGCCATAAGTATAAGTCGCGTCCCGGCTTTACGAGGCAGCCTCGTTAGGACGCCCGGCGCATCCGCGCAAGAGCGTTTCTGACAAGGCCCAATCGCAAGGCCCGGCCGGTCCGCCCGGTAGCTGGCGACCCGGAGGGGTGGGAGAGTGGTTAAATCCAGCAGACTGTAAATCTGCCCGCGCAAGCGTACGCTGGTTCGAATCCAGCCCCCTCCACCAGCCATCGTCCGCAAAGCGGGCTCTGGCTGATCAGGCCGCAATCCCCTGGCCGGGAAATATCTCGCCACGGGAGCGGCCAAACGCTAGCATTGCGGATGCGCAGCTCGCGCGGCGCGGGTGTAATTCAATGGTAGAATGTCAGCCTTCCAAGCTGAATATGTCGGTTCGATCCCGTCCACCCGCTCCATCTACCCGCCCGGTGCAAGGTTACAGGCTGCAAGCAGGCGGCAAGGCTTGCGCGCAAACCCCTTGCAATAGCCCGTGACGGGCGCTATCCCGCCCCGTCAGTTAACCCGGGCAGTGCTGCATGCGCTGCCTTTCCAGCAAGTTGCGACGAGGACAAGGCGCGATGGCCAAGGCAAAGTTTGAGCGTAACAAGCCGCATGCGAACGTTGGCACGATTGGTCACGTTGACCACGGCAAGACGACGCTGACGGCGGCGATTACGAAGTATTTCGGTGAGTTCCGTGCGTATGACCAGATTGATGGCGCGCCGGAGGAGAAGGCTCGCGGGATCACGATTTCGACGGCTCACGTAGAGTATGAGACGGAGAACCGTCACTATGCGCACGTGGACTGCCCTGGCCACGCTGACTATGTGAAGAACATGATCACGGGCGCGGCGCAGATGGACGGCGCGATCCTGGTTGTGAACGCGGCTGACGGCCCGATGCCGCAGACGCGCGAGCACATCCTTCTGGCCCGTCAGGTTGGTGTTCCGGCTCTGGTCGTGTTCATGAACAAGGTTGACCAGGTTGACGATCCTGAGCTTCTGGAGCTGGTCGAGATGGAAATCCGCGAGCTCTTAAGCTCGTACGACTTCCCCGGCGACGACATTCCGATCATTTCCGGTTCCGCTCTGGCGGCGATGGAAGGGCGTGATCCTGAAATCGGCGAGAACAAGATCCGCGAGCTGATGGCCGCTGTGGACGAGTACATCCCGACGCCGGAGCGTCCGGTTGACATGCCGTTCCTGATGCCGATCGAGGACGTGTTCTCGATTTCTGGCCGGGGTACGGTGGTTACGGGCCGTATCGAGCGCGGCATTCTGAAAGTGGGCGACGAGATCGAGATCGTGGGTATCCGCGACACCTCGAAGACGACGTGTACGGGCGTTGAGATGTTCCGCAAGCTGCTTGACCAGGGTCAGGCGGGCGACAATGTGGGCGCTCTGCTGCGCGGTGTTGAGCGTGAGGGCGTTGAGCGCGGTCAGGTTCTGGCCAAGCCGGGCTCTGTGAAGCCGCACAAGAAGTTCGAGGCGGAAGCCTACATCCTGACGAAGGAAGAGGGTGGCCGTCACACGCCGTTCTTCACCAACTACCGTCCCCAGTTCTACTTCCGCACGACGGACGTGACCGGGATCGTGACCCTGAAAGAGGGCACCGAGATGGTGATGCCGGGCGACAATGTCGAGGTGACGGTGGACCTGATCCAGCCGATCGCGATGGAAGAGAAGCTGCGCTTCGCCATCCGTGAAGGCGGCCGTACCGTCGGAGCCGGCGTCGTCTCCAAAATTATCGACTAGGGAGAATCGCGCGTTCGCCCCGGCGAATCGCGAAACACCCGGAACTTGCGTTTCAGACCGGCCCGGAGCAGCGCTCCGGGCCGGTTATTTTTATGCCTAATGGCAAATTTCCCCCGGCGCCCCCGGTTTGATGACCTTTTTGCAACAGGTCGTGGGCGAACATGTGTCAGGGCCGCACCAAGCGCTTGGCGGTTTATGAAGTTTCCGCAATGGTAGGCTCAAGCGAGGCTGTGAAAGGCCCGCTGATCCGCATATGCGGGTTCGTGGCTTAGAGCCTCGTTAAATCCGACTGCCTTTAAACCTAAAGGGGAAACATCGTGAAAAAGTGGAACAAGGAAGCGCTCCTGCGGACTTCGGTCCTCGCAAGCTTCGTTGCGGCCAGTGCCGCGGCGGCGCCTGCGCTCGCGCAGGAAGACGAAGAAGGCGCGCAGCAGCGCGATCGTATCGTCGTCACCGGTTCGCGTATCGCGCGCTCCGACTTCAGCTCCGAATCGCCGGTCTCGGTGATTACGGGTGCTGACATCCAGCAAGCTGGTAACCTGGACCTCGGTCAGGTCCTGCGTGAGCAGGTCGCCGTTGACTCTGGCGGCTTCAGCGCCTCGTCCAACCTGTCGGGCGGCGGTGCATCGACCATCTCTCTGCGTGGCCTCGGCGCTGCGCGTACGCTCACCCTTCTGAATGGCCGCCGCGTCGCGAACTTCGCTGACGGCCTCCAGAACCGTGCGAACGATCTCGGCTTCATTCCGTCTGCGATGGTCGAGCGGGTTGAAATCCTGCGCGATGGCGCGTCTGCCGTGTACGGCGCTGACGCCGTTTCGGGCGTGGTGAACATCATCCTGCGCAACGATTTCGAAGGTTTCCGCGTGTCGGGTCAGTATGGTCAGTCAGGCCAGAGCGACTACGACCAGTACCAGATCGAAATGGTCATGGGTGGCAACTTCAACCGCGGTAACATCGTTGTGTCCGCTGGCTATTCCTACACCGACATGGTGCCGCAGCGTAACCGCGACTGGGCTGCCAATGCGGTGTCGGGTCTGTTCAACTTCCCGAGCGGCAACCAGCCCTTCCTCGTGACGGGTTCGGGCGCGCACCCGGGTGGCCAGGTTTCGTTTGCCGATGGCAGCTCCTGGTGCACAAACCCGATGGCTCTCGGCGGTGACGGCCGGACCAATGTGGCTGGCACGCTCGCATGCCCGGGCACTGCTCTTGCCAACGCCGCAGCGTATCCGACTGCTCCCAACGCGGGCAATCGCTACGACTACGCGTTCGTCCAGTCGATCCTCAACGGGTCTGAGCGTCTGAACGCCACCCTTTACGGCACCTATGATGTCGCCGACGACATCTCTGCGTTCCTGGAAGTCCAGTACGCGCAGCGCCGCAGTAACAACGTTCTCGACGGCAACCCGGTTTTTGCCGGCTCGGGCACTGCAGCCTTCCCTGAGGGCTGGGTGATCGCAGCTGACAACCCGCACAACCCGAATCCGGGCGTTCGTGCGGTCATGACCATGCGTCCGACGGACACGATCGGGCCGCGCAACCAAGAGGTCATCGCCAACAATATCCGTCTGGTGACCGGCCTTCAGGGTCTGACCTTCGGCTTCGACTGGGAAGCGTCGTACATGTACGCGCGGACCGACTCGACGCTGACCACGGACTCGACGTTCAACCTGGCCCGCGCCAACCGGATTTCTGATCCGGCGGCTTGTGCCCTTGATCCGCTCTGCGTTGCCGTCACGGCTAGCACGGGCGGTGCCCTGGATGCCTACCGTCCGGGCAACTGGACTGAAGAGCAGATCCAGTACATGCGTCAGATCGCGACGAGCACGTTTGCGGAAGACATCAACGCCGTGAACTTCTTCTTCGGCCGTGACATCTTCACGCTTCCTGCTGGTGAAGTCGGTTTTGCCGCCGGTTACGAGTATCGCCGGGAAACGTTTGCGTTCCGTCCTGACCAGGTAACGGCCTCGGGCGAGTCGGTTGCAAACCAGACCTTCCCGACCAATGCCAGCTACTACACCCACGAAGTGTTCGCCGAGGTCAACGTGCCGCTGATCCGCGACCAGCTTCTGGTTCAGGAGCTGAGCCTGAACGCCCAAGCGCGTTACTTCGACTATTCGACCTTCGGTTCGGATAGCGTGTACAAGCTGGGTCTCAACTGGGTGATGACCGACGATGTCCGTATTCGTGGTACGTACGGCACGTCCTTCCGCATCCCGACGCTGGTCAACAGCTTCTCGGGCGGTACGGTTTCGTTCGATTTCCTGAACGACCCGTGTGACGCTGGTCAGATCAACGCCAACCCGACCCGTCAGGCTAACTGCTTGGCTGGCGGCCCGCTTGGTGTGACGCCTGGCTTCACCCAGGCAGCTCCGCAGATCCCGGTTCTTGCCGGTGGTTCGGCGGCGTTTGGTGTCGATCTTGAGCCGGAACAAGGCACCACCTGGACGATCGGCGCGGTGTTCACCCCGTCGCAAGTCCCGGGCCTGCGCTTCTCGATCGACTACTACTCGATCGAAGTCGATAACTTCATCGACAGCCTCGCTCTGCAATCGGAAGTCCTCAACGCCTGTTATGACAGCGTAGGCCTTTCTGATCCGGCTTGTACCGCGTTCACGCGTGACCCGAGCTCGCAGCAGCTGCAAGGGTTGGCTCGCTTCCCGCTCAACCGGGATGTGACGCTGGAATCGCGCGGCTTTGACTGGGCGGCGGAGTACACCTTCGACCTGGCCAACCTGTTCCGTGCCGACTCCGACATGGGCTCTCTGCGCCTGACGCACGAAGGTACTTACAAGACTGAGCTGAACATCGGCTCGGCCCCCGGCAACTATGGCGCCGGTGGCGCGTCACCTGAGTACCTGCTGCTGTTTGGTGCGGACTGGAACTACCGTGAGTTCGGCCTTGGCTGGCGCACGCGTTTCATCCCGAGCCTGAACGACCCGCGTTACGATGGTCGTAACTTCCTGGGCTATGACGACGTGGACTCCAACACGATCCACGATGTCCGCGTCCGTTGGGAAGCTCGTCCGAACACGCAGATCCTCTTCGGTGTGAACAACGTGTTCGACCAGGATCCGCCGTACGCATTCGACACGGGTACCAACACCATCACCGGCCTCTACGGCTCTTCGGTGATCGGCCGTTACTTCTTCGGTCGCATCACGCAAGAGTTCTAGAACCAGCGATTGGTACTGGACTTTGGGGAAAGGCGGGCTTTATGCCCGCCTTTCTTCATTCTGGGGTGCAGCTTGCCCGCTCCAAGGGCGCCTTTGCCCCTCATGGCGCCGGCCGGAAACATGGCTTCCTGCCGGGTGTGGATAAAAAATGTGATTTAACCGCTCAGAAGGGTTTTCACGGGCGCCGCAAACCGCTACAAGGCGCGGCTCAAAGGACGGGTTTGGCCGTCCGGCGCGTGGCATCAGTGCGCACCGGGCGGTTTTGCATTGGACTTTGATAGGGGTGTAGCTCAGCTGGTAGAGCGGCGGTCTCCAAAACCGCAGGCCGGGGGTTCGAGCCCCTCCGCCCCTGCCAGTTGCAAGGTGTGCGCGATGATCCCGCGCACCCGGTATTAGAGTTTGAAAGAGGCTATGGCAAAAGCAGGCAAAACCCGTCAGCCGGCGCGCGCAGGCGCATCCGGGCAGGGCAGTGGCAGCGCTTCTGCCGCCGGTTCCGCTGCGCCCGTGCGCAAGAAGCCGTTCAATCCGTTCCGTTTCATCGGCGAGGTCCGTCAGGAGGGCCGCAAGGTCACCTGGACCAGCCGCAACGAGACGATCGTGTCTTCGATCTTCGTGCTGATCCTGTCGGTTATCGCCGCCATCTTCTTCTTCGGTGTCGATTCGCTGATCGGCCTGATCGTCAATTTCCTGCTCGGCCTGGGAGCCTGATACGCATGTCGGCCAAGTGGTATATTGTTCACGCCTATTCAAACTTCGAGAAGAAGGTTGCAGACGCCATCCGTTCCGAGGCGGCGCTGAAGGGCCTGACGGACAAGTTCGAGGAGATCGTGGTCCCGACCGAAGAGGTCACGGAAATCCGCAAGGGCCGCAAGGTCAACACCGAGCGCAAGTATTTTCCCGGCTATGTGCTGGTGAAAATGGACATGACGGATGATGCCTATCACCTCGTCAAGAACACACCGAAAGTGACGGGCTTCCTCGGCTCCGGCGCGCGCCCGCTTCCCGTTCCGGAAAGCGAAGTGCTGCGCATCATGGGCAAGATGGAAGAGGATGCGGAAAATCCGCGCCCGACCGTCTCCTACGAAATCGGCGAGACTGTACGTGTTACCGATGGCCACTTCTCCAGCTTCAACGGGATCGTTGAAGAGGTTGATGAGGGCCGCTCGGTGCTGAAGGTCGCGATCAATATTTTCGGCCGGGCAACGCCGGTCGAGCTCGAATACAGCCAGGTGGAAAAAGCCAGCTGACTGTAACAATGGTGCGGGAGGGTCCGGGAAAGTCCATTCCGGGTCCGTTCACCGCGCCACCCGCGCTTTTCAACGTCCCGCAAGGGCGGTGGAAAGCATCTTGTAACCGGGGCACGCCCCGACAAAGAGTGACAGGGATATGGCCAAGAAAATTACCGGCTACATCAAGCTGCAGGTTCCCGCCGGAGCCGCTAACCCCTCGCCGCCGATCGGCCCGGCGCTGGGTCAGCGCGGCGTGAACATCATGGAATTCTGCAAGGCGTTCAACGCCAAGACGCAAGAGATGGAAAAAGGGATGCCCATCCCGACCATCATCACCGTCTACCAGGACAAGTCGTTCACCTTCGAGACGAAGACGCCGCCGGCGAGCTTCCTTCTGAAAAAGGCCGCCAAGGTTCAGAAGGGCAGCGCCACGACGGGCAAGTCAGGCCCGATCGGCAAGATTTCGCGCGCCCAGTGCCGTGAGATCGCGGAACTGAAGATGAAGGATCTCAACGCCAACGATCTGGATCAGGCGACGAGCATTATCGAAGGCTCGGCCCGGTCCATGGGCCTGGAAGTGACGGGGTAAGCGGATATGGCTAAAATCGCAAAACGTGTTGCCGCCAGCCGCGAAGGCCTCGACCGCAACAAGCTTCATTCGATCGACGATGCCGTGGCTTTCGTGAAGTCGAAAGCCGGCGCCAAGTTCGACGAGACCATCGAGATCGCCGTCAATCTGGGTGTTGACCCGCGTCACGCCGACCAGATGGTGCGCGGCGTCTGCCCGCTGCCGAACGGCACGGGCCGTACGGCCCGCGTGGCTGTGTTCGCCAAAGGCCCGAAGGCTGAAGAAGCCAAGAAGGCCGGTGCGGACATTGTCGGCGCCGAGGACCTGGTGGAGACCGTTCAGGCCGGCAATATCGACTTTGACAAGGTGATCGCCACCCCGGACATGATGCCGCTCGTCGGCCGTCTGGGTAAGGTGCTCGGCCCGCGCGGCATGATGCCGAACCCGAAAGTGGGCACGGTGACCATGGATGTTGCCAAGGCCATCGAGCAGTCCAAGGGCGGCGCCGTGGAATTCCGCGTCGAAAAGGCCGGGATCGTCCATGCCGGTGTTGGCAAGGCGAGCTTTTCTGCCCAGCAGATTTCGGAAAACATCCGTGCCCTGCTTGAAGCCCTCAACAAGGCCAAGCCGGCCGGTGCCAAGGGCCAGTATATCCGTAAGATCTCGCTCAGCTCGACCATGGGTCCGGGCGTGAAGATCGACGTGGCCGAAGCCAGCAGCGGTGCGCCCGCAGCTGCGTAACTGAAGTTAGAAGTTTCCAGGGCCGGGTTTTACCCGGTTCTGGCGGCTGGTTTGCCGGGCTTGCCCGGCGCATCAGCCACCTGTCCGAGACCGCAGGGGCGGGAAGGGGGCTTGCCGCCTTTCCGCTTAATCTCAACGACGGCCCTGCGCAGACGGGAGTACGAAAATACCTGTTTATCGCGTGTCATGCGCGGCAAGCGGCGTCATTTCGTTCCCCGGACAGGATACATGGCGGGGGTGAGCGCGCTCCGGGATGGTCCCGGAGAAAAGCGGCGTCCCCATCACCGCAAGATGACCGGGTGGTCCGGTCATCCTGTAACGGGAGACCGCAATGGAGCGAGCCCAGAAAGTCGAAGCTGTCGATGCCTATAAAGGCATTTTCGCCGGCGCCGGCTCGGTAGTGATTGCTCACTACTCCGGACTCACTGTTGCGGAAATGACGTCTCTGCGTGCCGAACTTCGTAAGTCCGGCGGGCAGTTGAAGGTTGTGAAGAACCGTCTGGCCAAGATTGCCCTTAAAGGCTCTCCGGCTGAAGGCGCTGCCGACATGTTCACCGGACCTGTCGCCATTGCCTACGCCGAAGACCCTGTTGCGGCACCGAAAGCCACTGCGGACTTTGCCAAGAAGAACGAGAAGCTCGTTCTGATCGGCGGGTTCATGGACGTTACGGTTCTTGATGAAGGCCAGGTCAAGGCTCTTGCCACCATGCCGTCTCTGGACGAGCTGCGCGGCAAGCTGATCGGTCTCATCCAGGCGCCCGCCACGAAGGTCGCAGGGGTTGTTCAAGCCCCCGCCGGCCAGCTGGCCCGCCTGCTTCAGGCCTATGCAGACAAACAGGCTGCATGACGCCGTCTCCGCATCTCTAGTGACAACGCATTCAAACAGGACTGAAAACCATGTCGAAACTCGAACAACTCGTGGAAGACCTTTCCAGCCTGACCGTGCTGGAAGCTGCTGACCTCGCCAAGCTTCTCGAAGAGAAGTGGGGCGTTTCCGCTGCTGCTCCGGTGGCCGTGGCCGCTGCTGGCGGCGCTGCTGGCGGTGAAGCCGCTGCTGCGGAAGAGAAGACTGAATTTGACGTGATCCTCGTCACCGCCGGTGACAAGAAAATCAACGTCATCAAGGAAGTCCGTGCCATCACCGGTCTTGGCCTGAAAGAAGCCAAGGACCTGGTGGAAGCCGGTGGCAAGGCCGTCAAGGAAGGCGCAGCCAAAGCCGAGGCCGAGGCCATGAAGAAGCAGCTCGAAGAAGCAGGCGCTACTGTCGAGCTGAAGTAAGGATCAGGGCCGTTCGCGGTTCCTGACACAACGATCCGGCGGGCGTGTGGCTTAGAGCCACGCGCCCGTTGGGGCGTTTCAAGTTTCGTCTGGCATTCCGGTCTGCCCCGGGTGTGTCAGGTCAGGGTGGCAAGCCCCCTCATGCTTGTTGCCACTTTCACCGGGGCGGGCGGGACGCATTTCGCGTCCCCGTAGGACGATGCCGGGCTATAGCCTGGCAAAGGGAGCGGAAATGGGTCTGTCGTTCACCGGCAAGAAGCGCATTCGCAAGTCGTTTGGTCGCATCCCCGAAGCGCTGGAGATGCCCAACCTCATTGAGGTGCAAAAGCATTCCTACGAGCAGTTCCTGATGAAGGATCTGCGGACGGGCGAGCGCCCGGATGAAGGGTTGCAGGCAGTCTTCAAGTCTGTCTTCCCCGTCAAGGATTTCTCTGAACGGGCTGTTCTGGAATTCGTGTCCTACGAATTCGAAGCGCCCAAGTATGATGTTGAAGAATGCGTGCAGCGCGACATGACGTTCGCAGCGCCGCTGAAAGTCAAAATGCGTCTCATCGTGTTTGATGTGGACGAGGAAACCGGCGCGCGCTCGGTCAAGGACATCAAGGAACAGGACGTGTTCATGGGCGACATCCCGCTCATGACCGACAAGGGCACGTTCGTCGTGAACGGCACCGAGCGGGTTATCGTCTCCCAGATGCACCGTTCTCCGGGTGTGTTCTTTGACCATGACCGTGGCAAGACCCACGCCTCCGGCAAATATCTGTTCGCCGCACGGATCATCCCGTATCGCGGTTCGTGGCTCGACTTCGAGTTCGACGCCAAGGACATCATCCATGTGCGTATCGACCGCCGCCGCAAGCTCCCTGCGACGACGCTGCTTTACGCGCTGGGCCTCGACAAGGAAGCCATCCTGTCGATCTTCTACGGCCGTGTCGGCTTCAAGAAGGTCAAGGCGGGCTGGACGACGCCGTTCGTCAAGGAAAACTGGCGCGGTGTGAAGCCGCTGCGCGACCTGGTGGATGCCAAGTCGGGCGAGGTGATTGCGCCTGCCGGCAAGAAGATCGCCGCGCGCGTGGCCAACAAGCTGGCCGAAGACGGCGTGAAGAACCTGCTGGTGGCGGGTGACGATCTGGTCGGCCGCTTCTTCGCCGAGGATATCGTCAATGCCGAAACCGGCGAAATCTTTGCCGAGGCTGGTGACGAGATCACGCTGGAGCTTCTCGAAGAGATCACCAATGCGGGCTATGACGAAATCGATGTGCTCGACATCGATGGCGTGAATGTGGGCGGCTATATCCGCACCACGCTGGCCGCCGACAAGAACGATACCCGTGAGCAGGCCCTGGTCGACATCTACCGTGTGATGCGCCCCGGTGAGCCGCCGACGCCGGAAACGGCCGAAGCCCTGTTCAACGGCCTGTTCTTCGATTCCGAGCGCTACGACCTGTCGCCGGTCGGCCGCGTGAAGATGAATATGCGCCTTGATCTGGAATGCCCGGATGATGTGCGCGTGCTGCGCCGTGAGGACATCGTTGAAGTCCTCAAGGTCCTGCACGGCCTGCGCGACGGCAAGGGCGAGATCGACGATATCGACAATCTCGGCAACCGCCGTGTGCGCTCGGTCGGCGAGCTGATGGAAAATCAGTATCGCGTCGGCCTTTTGCGCATGGAGCGTGCCATCAAGGAGCGCATGAGCTCGGTCGATATCGAGACCGTGATGCCGCACGACCTCGTCAACGCCAAGCCGGCAGCGGCTGCGGTACGCGAGTTCTTCGGCTCCTCCCAGCTCTCGCAGTTCATGGACCAGACCAACCCGCTCTCGGAAGTTACCCACAAGCGCCGCATGTCCGCGCTTGGCCCGGGCGGCCTGACGCGTGAGCGTGCCGGCTTTGAAGTGCGCGACGTTCACCCGACCCATTATGGCCGGATCTGCCCGATCGAGACGCCCGAAGGCCCGAATATCGGCCTTATCAACTCGCTCTCCACGTTTGCTCGCGTGAACAAGTACGGCTTCATCGAGAGCCCGTACCGCAAGGTGGAAAACGGCAAGCTGACCGATCAGGTCGACTATCTGACCGCGATGCAGGAAGCCAAGTTCAACATCGCCCAGGCCAATGCGACGGTGTCGGACAAGGGTGAGCTGGCGAACGAGTTCGTCAACTGCCGTATCGGTCCGAACCGTGACGCGACGCTGATCCCGCGCGAAGACGTGGACTATATCGACGTGTCGCCCAAACAGGTCGTGTCGGTGGCTGCGGCGCTCATTCCGTTCCTCGAGAACGATGACGCCAACCGCGCCCTGATGGGCTCGAACATGCAACGCCAGGCCGTTCCGCTGCTGCGCAATGAAGCGCCGCTGGTGGGTACGGGCATGGAAGCGGTTGTGGCCCGCGATTCCGGTGCTGCCATCATCGCCCGCCGCGACGGTGTGGTCGAACAGGTGGACGCCCAGCGTATCGTGGTGCGCGCGACCGGCGACATTGATGCGGCGGCTTCGGGCGTCGACATTTACCGCCTGTCCAAGTTCCAGCGCTCCAACCAGTCCACCTGCATCAACCAGCGCCCGATCGTGAAGGTCGGCGATGTGGTGAAAGCCGGCGACATCATTGGTGACGGACCGTCCACGGACCTTGGCGAGCTGGCTCTGGGGCGCAACGTGATCGTCGCGTTCATGCCGTGGAATGGCTACAACTTCGAGGACTCCATCCTCATCTCCGAGCGTATCGTGCGCGATGACGTCTTCACCTCGATCCATATCGAGGAATTCGAGGTCATGGCCCGCGACACCAAGCTCGGCCCGGAGGAGATCACCCGCGATATTCCGAACGTGGGTGAGGAAGCCCTGCGCAATCTCGACGAGGCCGGCATCGTGGCCGTTGGCGCCGAGGTTGAGGCCGGTGACATTCTCGTTGGCAAGGTGACGCCGAAGGGCGAAAGCCCGATGACGCCGGAGGAGAAACTCCTGCGCGCCATCTTCGGCGAAAAAGCCTCTGACGTGCGTGACACTTCGCTGCGCCTGCCGCCGGGCACGACCGGCACGATCGTGGAAGTGCGCGTGTTCAACCGTCACGGTGTTGACAAGGACGAACGCGCCATCGCCATCGAGCGTGAGGAAATCGCCCGTCTCGGCGAAGACCGTGATGACGAGCTGGAAATCCTCGAGCGTGACATCTTCTCGCGTCTGAAAACCATCCTTCTGGGCCGCGAGGCGGTCTCCGGCCCGCGCGGCTTTGCCAAAGGCAAGGTCACCGAAGGCGCGCTGGAAGAGGTGCCTGCCTCCCAGTGGTGGAAGATCGGCCTTGAAGACGAGAAGGCCATGGCCGAGGTCGAGGCCCTCAAGAAGCAGTATGACGAGTCCAAGGCCCGCCTTGACCGCCGCTTCGAGGACAAGGTCGAGAAGCTGCAGCGCGGCGACGAGATGCCGCCGGGCGTGATGAAAATGGTCAAGGTGTTCGTCGCGGTGAAGCGCAAGCTGCAACCGGGCGACAAGATGGCCGGCCGTCACGGCAACAAGGGTGTGATCTCCAAGATCAACCCGCTCGAAGACATGCCCTTCCTGGCAGACGGCACGCCGGTTGACATCGTGCTCAACCCGCTGGGCGTGCCCTCGCGCATGAACGTGGGTCAGATCCTCGAAACGCACCTTGGCTGGGCCTGTAAGGGTCTCGGCCAGCAGATCGGCCTGGCCTATGAGGCGTATACGCGTGACAGCGATGCCAATGCGCTCAAGAAGGCTATCAATTCGGCCTATGGCGAAGATCAGGAACTGCCAGAGGACGAAGGCGATATCGCCGAGCTGGCCCGCAATCTGACGCCTGGTGTGCCGATTGCCACGCCGGTCTTTGACGGTGCGCGCGAGCCCGACATTGTCGAGTATCTCAAGCGTGCCGGTATCGACGAGAGCGGCCAGTCGACGCTGTATGACGGCCAGACGGGCGAGCCCTTCAAGCGCAAGGTCACGGTCGGCATCAAGCACTTGCTGAAGCTGCACCACCTTGTCGACGACAAGATCCACGCCCGCTCCATCGGCCCGTACAGCCTGGTTACCCAGCAGCCGCTGGGCGGCAAGGCGCAGTTCGGCGGCCAGCGCTTCGGCGAGATGGAAGTGTGGGCGCTGCAGGCGTATGGCGCTGCCTACACCCTGCAGGAGATGCTGACCGTGAAGTCGGACGACGTGGCCGGCCGTACCAAGGTCTACGAGGCCATCGTGCGCGGCGACGACGCCTTCGAGGCGGGCATCCCGGAAAGCTTCAACGTGCTGGTCAAGGAAATGCGTTCCCTTGGCCTGAACGTCGAGCTCGTCAACGAATAGGCCGCTAGCGGCCAAACTGTGATCAGGTGGCAGGGCTCGCCCTCAGGGCCCCGCCACCGCCACCGTCAAGGAGACGGACATGAACCAAGAGGTCATGAATATCTTCAACCCGTCCGCCGAAGGCCCCGCCTTCGACCGGATCCGGATTTCGCTGGCAAGCCCGGAGAAGATTCTCTCCTGGTCGTTTGGCGAGGTGAAGAAGCCCGAAACGATCAATTACCGCACTTTCAAGCCCGAGCGTGATGGCCTGTTCTGCGCGCGCATCTTTGGTCCGATCAAGGATTATGAGTGCCTGTGCGGCAAGTACAAGCGCATCAAGTACAAGGGCATTGTCTGCGAGAAGTGCGGCGTGGAAGTCACGCTGGCGCGCGTGCGGCGCGAGCGCATGGGCCATATCGAGCTGGCCGCTCCGGTCGCCCACATCTGGTTCCTGAAATCGCTTCCCTCCCGCATCGCCCTGATGATGGACATGGCCCTGAAGGACGTGGAGCGCGTGCTCTACTTCGAGGCCTATATCGTCATGGAGCCGGGCCTGACCCCGCTGCAGCAGCACCAGCTCCTGAGCGAGGAAGAATACTACCAGGCCGTCGACGAGTACGGCGAAGACGCCTTTACGGCTGGTATCGGCGCGGAAGCCATCCGCGAGCTGATGGCCAATATGGACCTGCCTGCGCAAGTCGAGCGCATGAAGGAAGAAATGAAGGAGACCGGCTCGGAGCTGAAGCTGAAAAAGCTCTCCAAGCGGATCAAGCTCCTTGAGTCCTTCATCTTCTCGAAGAACCGTCCGGAGTGGATGATCATGACGGTTGTTCCGGTCATTCCGCCGGAACTGCGCCCGCTCGTGCCGCTGGATGGCGGGCGGTTTGCGACGTCCGACCTGAACGATCTCTATCGCCGGGTCATCAACCGTAATAATCGTCTGAAGCGCCTGATCGAGCTGCGCGCGCCGGACATCATCATCCGCAACGAAAAGCGCATGCTTCAGGAAGCGGTCGATGCCCTGTTTGACAATGGCCGCCGTGGCCGTGTCATCACCGGCACCAACAAGCGCCCGCTCAAATCGCTCTCGGACATGCTGAAAGGCAAGCAGGGCCGGTTCCGTCAGAACCTGCTCGGCAAGCGCGTCGACTATTCGGGCCGTTCGGTCATCGTGGTTGGCCCGGACCTGAAACTCCACGAGTGCGGCCTGCCCAAGAAGATGGCGCTGGAGCTGTTCAAGCCCTTCATCTATGCGCGTCTCGACGCCAAGGGCCTGTCGGGCACGGTCAAGCAGTCGAAAAAGCTGGTTGAGAAAGAGCGCCCCGAAGTCTGGGACGTTCTGGACGAGGTTATCCGCGAGCACCCGGTCCTGCTGAACCGCGCGCCAACGCTCCACCGTCTGGGCATCCAGGCGTTCGAGCCGAAGCTGATCGAGGGCAAGGCGATCCAGCTTCACCCGCTGGTCTGCGCCGCGTTCAACGCCGACTTCGACGGCGACCAGATGGCCGTTCACGTTCCGCTGAGCCTTGAAGCCCAGCTGGAAGCGCGCGTGCTGATGATGTCGACCAACAACATCCTCTCGCCCGCCAACGGCAAGCCGATCATCGTGCCGTCGCAGGACATCGTGCTGGGGCTGTACTACCTCTCCATCGCCAAGGACGGCGAGCCGGGCGAAGGCATGGTCTTCGGCTCCATGGCCGAGATCGACGCTGCGCTGGATTCCGGCATCGTCACCCTGCACTCCAAGATCAAGGCCCGCTATGAGGGTGTTGACGAGGAAGGCGTGCAGAAGATCAGCGTGATCGACACGACGCCGGGCCGTATGAAGCTGCTCGAGCACCTGCCGCGTCACAAGCTCCTGCCGCCGGCCCTTCTTGATGAGCTTCTCACCAAGAAAGCCGTCGGCAACCTGATCGACGAGGTCTATCGCCACACCGGCCAGAAGGCGACGGTCATTTTCTGTGACCGGATCATGCAGCTCGGTTTCCGCGAAGCGGCCCGTGCCGGCATTTCCTTCGGCAAGGACGACATGCTGATCCCGGACGCCAAGGCGACGCTCGTCAACGAGACGCGCACCCTGGTGTCCGACTACGAACAGCAATACGTGGACGGTCTGATCACGCGCGGCGAGAAGTACAACAAGGTCGTTGATGCGTGGGCGAAGTGTACCGACAAGGTCGCTGACGCCATGATGGACGAGATCTCCAAGCCGATCGATGCCGGCAATGGCCGTACGGGCGAGATCAACTCGGTCTACATGATGGCCCACTCCGGCGCGCGTGGTTCGAAGAACCAGATGAAACAGCTTGCCGGTATGCGCGGCCTGATGGCCCGTCCGGACGGCTCGATCATCGAGACGCCGATCATCTCGAACTTCAAGGAAGGCCTGACCGTCCTTGAATACTTCAACTCGACCCACGGCGCCCGTAAGGGTCTGGCCGATACGGCTCTGAAAACGGCGAACTCGGGCTATCTGACCCGCCGTCTGGTCGATGTCGCGCAGGACTGCATCATCACTGAAGATGATTGCGGCACCTCGCAAGGCATTGAGCTTTCTGCCGTCGTTGATGGCGGTGAAGTGGTCGTGTCGGTGGGTGCGCGCATCCTTGGCCGCACCACGGCCGAAGCGGTGAAAGACCCGTCCTCGGGCGATGTCATTGCTCCGGCAGACACGTATCTGGACGAAGATCTGTGCGCGGCCATCGAGGCTGCGGGCGTGATCTCGGTCAAGACCCGTTCGCCGCTGACCTGCGAAACCCGCTGGGGTGTCTGCGCCACCTGCTATGGCCGTGACCTTGCGCGTGGCACGAAGGTGAATATGGGCGAGGCTGTGGGCGTTATCGCGGCCCAGTCCATCGGTGAGCCGGGTACCCAGCTGACCATGCGTACCTTCCACATCGGTGGTACCGCCCAGGTCTCCGAGCAGTCCTTCATCGAAGCGCTCAATGACGGCAAGATCGCCTTCAACGACCGCTCCACCGTGAAGAACTCCGAAGGCGCTCTCATCGTCATGAGCCGCAACATGCAGGTTGTGGTCATGGACGCCGAGGGCAAGGAGCGCGAAGTCTACAAGCTCCCCTACGGCGCCAAGCTGCGCGTGGATGCGGGCAGCAAGATCAAGCGCGGCGACCGTCTCGCCGAGTGGGACCCGTACACCGCGCCGATCGTCACCGAGGTGGGCGGCCGTGTGAAGTTCATCGACACGATCGAGGGCCTGACGGTCCGCGACGAGACCGATGACGCGACGGGTATTGCCTCGAAAGTCGTTATCGACTGGCGTGGCACGTCATCGAAGTCGAGCTCCATCCAGCCGGCCATGGTGATCACCGACGAGAAGGGCGAGCCGGTCAAGCTCGCCAACGGTGCTCCGGCCAACTACATGCTGTCGGTCGGCGCGATCCTGTCCATCAATGATGGTGACGAGGTCAAGCCGGGCGACGTGATGGCCCGTATCCCGACCGAAGGTGCCAAGACGCGTGACATCACCGGCGGTCTGCCGCGTGTTGCCGAGCTGTTCGAGGCGCGCCGTCCGAAGGATCACGCGATCATCGCCGAAACCACCGGCCGTGTTGAGTTCGGGCGTGACTACAAGAACAAGCGCCGCATCATCATCACGCCTGAAGGGGAGGGCGCCGAGCCGGTGGAATATCTCGTTCCGCGCGGCAAGCACCTTACCGTTCAGGAAGGCGATATCATCCAGCGCGGCGAGTATCTGCTCGACGGCAATCCGGCTCCGCACGACATCCTGCGTATTCTGGGTGTCGAGGCGCTGGCCAAGTATCTCATCAACGAGATCCAGGAAGTCTATCGCCTGCAGGGCGTGCCGATCAACGACAAGCACATCGAGGTGATTGTCCGGCAGATGCTGCAGAAGATGGAAATCCTCGATCCGGGCGATAGCGGCTATCTCAATGGCGAGCAGGTCGAGAAGCTCGACTTCCTCGAGATGAACGAGCGTCTGGAAAAAGAGAAGAAGCGTCCCGCGGTGGGCGAGCCGGTTCTGCTGGGCATTACCAAGGCCTCGCTGCAGACCCGCTCCTTCATCTCGGCTGCCTCGTTCCAGGAGACGACGCGCGTGCTGACCGAAGCCGCTGTCCAGGGCAAGGTCGACATGCTTGAGGGCCTGAAAGAGAACGTCATCGTGGGCCGCCTGATTCCTGCCGGTACGGGTGGTACGATGCGCGAGTTCCAGTCGGTTGCCGACAAGCGTGATCGTGAACGCCTGGCCGAGCGTGAGAAGGAAACCGCTCAAGGCGCTGAAGCCCTGCCGGCTGAAATCGCCGAAGCGGCGGCCAGCGAGGAAGGCTGATAGCCTTTACTGGTTGGGAAATGAGGTCAGGGCCGCCGGGATTCCCGGCGGCCCTTTCCGTTTTATGGCGGGGCTGATCTGGCGCGTGTGAACGGGGTGTAAAAATCCCCTCATGCGTCTCTTGACGCGGGCAGGTCAGATCAGTAGGTTCCGCGCTCGTTTTCAGGGGTGAGCCGTAACCTCTGCCCGAGGCAAGTGCCAAGGCCAGGTTAGACGTCGCCTGAAACAACGACATTATTCAACACCGTCCGTGGGCGTGAGCAGTGAGGCTCCCGTCCGGCGGCCGGGTTTACGCGCTTGCGGGGTCCTTCGCCGGACTCCAATGCGCATTGGGATCAAGGACGGACGTAGCTGCATGCCTACGATTAACCAGCTCATCCGCAAGCCGCGGAAAGACAAGCCGAAGCGCAACAAAGTGCCTGCGCTCCAGTCGTGCCCCCAGCGGCGCGGTGTATGCACGCGCGTGTACACCACGACCCCGAAGAAGCCGAACTCGGCGCTTCGTAAAGTGGCCAAGGTGCGCCTGACCAATGGCTACGAAGTCGTGAGCTACATCCCCGGTGAGGGCCACAACCTTCAGGAGCACTCCGTGGTCCTGATCCGTGGTGGCCGCGTGAAAGACCTTCCCGGTGTCCGTTACCACATTCTGCGCGGCGTTCTGGATACCCAGGGCGTCAAGGATCGCCGTCAGCGCCGCTCGAAGTACGGCGCGAAGCGTCCGAAATAAGGAGAGATCTGGATGTCCCGTCGTCACCGCGCAGAGAAACGCGAGATTCTGCCTGATCCCAAATTCGGTGATCGCGATCTCACGAAGTTCATGAACTACATCATGGTAGACGGTAAGAAATCCGTCGCCGAGCGCATCATTTATGGCGCGCTGGAAATCGTTGAAGAAAAAGCCAAGCGCGAGCCGGTCCGCGTGTTCCACGATGCTCTGGGCAATATCGCTCCGGAGATCGAGGTGCGCTCACGCCGCGTTGGTGGTGCGACCTACCAGGTTCCCGTCGAGGTGCGTCCGGATCGCCGCAAGGCTCTGGCCATCCGCTGGCTGGCGGCCGCGGCCCGCGCCCGCAACGAAAACACGATGCGTGAGCGTCTGGCTGGCGAGCTTCTCGATGCTGCGTCCAACCGCGGCACGGCTGTGAAAAAGCGTGAAGACACGCACCGCATGGCCGAAGCCAACCGCGCCTTCTCGCATTACCGCTGGTAATTCCGGCTAAACGAACGATCACGCAAGGACCTCTCCCCATGGCCCGCACACACAAGATCGAGGACTACCGCAATTTCGGCATCATGGCCCACATTGATGCCGGGAAAACGACGACGACCGAGCGGATCCTCTATTACACCGGCAAATCTCACAAAATCGGTGAGGTCCATGACGGCGCGGCCACCATGGACTGGATGGAGCAGGAGCAAGAGCGCGGCATCACGATCACGTCTGCCGCGACGACCTGTTTCTGGCGTGAGAAGCGTCTGAACATCATCGACACGCCCGGCCACGTTGACTTCACGATTGAAGTCGAGCGGTCCCTGCGCGTGCTTGACGGCGCGATCGCGCTGCTGGACGCCAATGCCGGCGTGGAGCCGCAGACCGAAACGGTCTGGCGCCAGGCCGACAAGTACAAAGTCCCGCGGATGATCTTCGTCAACAAGATGGACAAGCTTGGCGCCGACTTCTTCCGTTGCGTCGAGATGATCAAGTCGCGCCTGGGCGCCACGCCGCTCGTTCTCCAGTTGCCGATTGGCGCGGAGACCGAGTACAAGGGCTGCATCGATCTCATCAAGATGCGCGCGATCATCTGGGAAGAGGAAAGCCTCGGTGCGGCGTTCCACTATGAAGATATTCCCGCTGACCTGCAGGCGCAGGCCGAAGAGTATCGCGAAAAGCTGATCGAGGGCGCTGTCGAGGTCGAAGAGGCCGCGATGGAAGCCTATCTCGAAGGCAATATGCCCAATGAGGAAGAGCTGATGAAGCTCATCCGCAAGGGCACGATCGAGCTCGCCTTCAACCCGATCCTGTGCGGCACGGCGTTCAAGAACAAGGGCGTTCAGCCTCTGCTCGACGCGGTTGTGGACTATCTGCCTTCGCCGGTCGACGTTCTGGCTATCAAGGGTATCGATCCCAAGACCGACGGCGAGATCCTGCGCAAGGCCGACGACAACGAGCCGACCTCGCTGCTCGCCTTCAAGATCATGAACGACCCGTTCGTGGGCTCGCTGACCTTCTGCCGCGTGTATTCGGGCCATGTCGAAACCGGCACGTCCCTGATGAACACCGTCAAGGACAAGAAAGAGCGTATCGGCCGCATGCTGCTGATGCACTCGAACAGCCGTGAAGACATCAAGGAAGCGTTCGCGGGCGACATCGTTGCCATCGCCGGCCTGAAAGACACGACGACGGGTGACACGCTGTGTGATCCGATGAAGCCGGTCATCCTTGAGCGCATGGAGTTCCCGGAGCCGGTTATCGAGCTGGCTATCGAGCCGAAGTCCAAAGGTGACCAGGAGAAGCTGGGCATTGCCCTGCAGCGTCTGGCCGCCGAAGACCCCTCTTTCCGCATGTCGACCGACGAAGAGTCCGGCCAGACGATCATTGCGGGCATGGGCGAGCTTCACCTCGACATCCTGGTCGACCGTATGCGCCGCGAGTTCAAGGTTGAGGCCAATGTCGGCCAGCCGCAGGTTGCTTACCGCGAGACCATTGGCGAAGCGTGCGAGATCGACTACACGCACAAGAAGCAGACCGGTGGTACGGGTCAGTTCGCCCGCATCAAGCTGTTTTTCGAGCCGGTCGAGCCGGGCGAAGGCTACAGCTTCGAATCCAAGATCGTCGGCGGTTCGGTGCCCAAGGAATACATTCCGGGCGTCGAAAAAGGCATCAACTCGGTGCGTGAAACCGGCCTTCTGGCGGGCTTCCCGCTGATCGACTTCAAGGCGACGCTGATCGACGGCGCCTACCATGACGTGGACTCCAGCGTGCTGGCGTTCGAAATCGCGGCCCGTGCCGCCATGCGCGAAGCCAAAGGCAAGATGCGCGTGAAACTGCTTGAGCCGATCATGAAGGTCGAAGTGGTGACCCCGGACGAGTATACCGGCTCGGTCATCGGCGACCTGAACTCCCGCCGCGGCCAGATCCGCGATCAGGAGATGCGCGGCAACGCCACCGTGGTGAACGCCATGGTGCCGCTGGCGAACATGTTCGGCTATGTGAACAATCTGCGCTCGGCAACTCAGGGCCGCGCCCAGTTCACCATGCAGTTCGATCACTATGAGCCGGTGCCGCAAGCGGTGGCCGATCAGGTGATCTCCAAGATCGCCTGAGGCGTGAACAGTTAGCCCTTCGGGTTGTAAACGAAAAAGAGTGAGTAGAGAAAATGGCCAAGGCAAAGTTTGAGCGTAACAAGCCGCATGCGAACGTTGGCACGATTGGTCACGTTGACCACGGCAAGACGACGCTGACGGCGGCGATTACGAAGTATTTCGGTGAATTCCGTGCGTATGACCAGATTGATGGCGCGCCGGAGGAGAAGGCTCGCGGGATCACGATTTCGACGGCTCACGTAGAGTATGAGACGGAGAACCGTCACTATGCGCACGTGGACTGCCCTGGCCACGCTGACTATGTGAAGAACATGATCACGGGCGCGGCGCAGATGGACGGCGCGATCCTGGTTGTGAACGCGGCTGACGGTCCGATGCCGCAGACGCGCGAGCACATTCTTCTGGCCCGTCAGGTTGGTGTTCCGGCCCTGGTCGTGTTCATGAACAAGGTTGACCAGGTTGACGATCCCGAGCTTCTGGAACTGGTCGAGATGGAAATCCGCGAGCTCTTAAGCTCGTACGACTTCCCCGGCGACGACATTCCGATCATTTCCGGTTCCGCTCTGGCGGCGATGGAAGGGCGTGATCCTGAAATCGGCGAGAACAAGATCCGCGAGCTGATGGCCGCTGTGGACGAGTACATCCCGACGCCGGAGCGTCCGGTTGACATGCCGTTCCTGATGCCGATCGAGGACGTGTTCTCGATTTCTGGCCGGGGTACGGTGGTTACGGGCCGTATCGAGCGCGGCATTCTGAAAGTGGGCGACGAGATCGAGATCGTGGGTATCCGCGACACCTCGAAGACGACGTGTACGGGCGTTGAGATGTTCCGCAAGCTGCTTGACCAGGGTCAGGCGGGCGACAATGTGGGCGCTCTGCTGCGCGGTGTTGAGCGTGAGGGCGTTGAGCGCGGTCAGGTTCTGGCCAAGCCGGGCTCTGTGAAGCCGCACAAGAAGTTCGAGGCGGAAGCCTACATCCTGACGAAGGAAGAGGGTGGCCGTCACACGCCGTTCTTCACCAACTACCGTCCCCAGTTCTACTTCCGCACGACGGACGTGACCGGGATCGTGTCCCTGAAAGAGGGCACCGAGATGGTGATGCCGGGCGACAATGTCGAGGTGACGGTGGACCTGATCCAGCCGATCGCGATGGAAGAGAAGCTGCGCTTCGCCATCCGTGAAGGCGGCCGTACCGTCGGAGCCGGCGTCGTCTCCAAAATTATCGACTAAACGAAACTGAACAAGAGAAGATGGAAGAGGCCGGGCGGCGTGAAACGCTGACCCGGCCAGACTTCCCAAGGAACCAGGAACGGGACCGGAGCGATGGCACAAACCAACATCCGCATCCGCCTCAAGGCGTTCGATCACCGCGTGCTGGATACGTCCACGCGCGAGATCGTCTCGACGGCGAAACGCACAGGCGCACAGGTGCGCGGGCCTATCCCGCTGCCCACGCGTATTGAGCGTTTCACGGTGCTGCGGTCCCCGCACATCGATAAGAAATCACGCGAGCAGTTCGAGATCCGCACGCACAAGCGTGTCCTCGACATCGTGGACCCGACCCCGCAGACCGTGGACGCGCTGATGAAGCTCGACCTGTCGGCCGGCGTGGATGTCGAGATCAAGCTGGGAGCTTAAGCCAATGAGCCAGGCTCAAAACCTGCGCACGGGCGTCATCGCGAAGAAGATGGGCATGACCCGTATTTTCGCCGAGGACGGCTCGCACATTCCGGTGACGGTGCTGCACCTTGACGGTGTCCAGGTCGTTGCCCAGCGCACGAATGATCGTGACGGCTACACCGCGCTGCAACTGGGCGCCGGCAAGGCCAAGGTGAAGCGCGCGACGAAAGCCGATCGCGGTCACTTTGCCAAGGCGGCCGTCGAGCCCAAGCGCAAGCTGGTCGAGTTCCGCGTCAGCGAGAGCAATCTCATTGATGCCGGCGCCGAGATCACGGCTGACCACTTTGTCGAAGGCCAGAAGGTGGATGTTGCCGCCCTGACCATCGGTAAGGGTTTTGCCGGTGCGATGAAGCGCTGGAATTTCGGCGGTCTTCGCGCCACGCACGGCGTGTCCGTCTCGCACCGTTCGCACGGTTCGACCGGCCAGCGTCAGGATCCGGGCAAGGTGTTCAAGGGCAAGAAAATGGCCGGCCATCTCGGCCAGGAGCGCGTGACCACGCAGAACCTCGAAGTGGTTCGCGTCGATGTCGAGCGTGGCCTCATTCTGGTCCGCGGCGCGGTACCGGGCTCGGCAGACAGCTGGGTCGAAGTGCGCGACGCCGTGAAAGGCGCCGGTGTGGAAGGCCTGGCTTTCCCGGGCAAGTTCCGCATGGGTGATGAGCCCAAGGCGGTAGACAATCCCGCGCCCGGTTCCGAGGAAGCCGAAATGGTTGCTGAGGGCGCGCCGGTTGCAGATGCGCCTGCCGTTGACACGGCGGGTGAAGAGGACGCCAAGTCATGAAACTCGATGTAATCACCCTGGATGCCGGCAAGGCAGGCTCGGTTGAGCTCAGCGACGACATCTTCGCCATTGGCGAAGTGCGTGCTGACCTCCTGCAGCGCGCCGTGAAGTGGCAGCTTTCGCGCCGCCAGGCCGGTACGCACCGCGCCAAGGAGCGCGCCGAGATCGCCCGCACGGGCAAGAAGTTCGGCCGCCAGAAGGGCGGCGGTTCGGCCCGCCACGGTTCGCGCCGCGCCCCGATCTTCGTCGGCGGTGGCAAGGCGCACGGCCCGAAAGTGCGCAGCCACGCGACCGAGCTTCCCAAGAAGGTCCGCGCTCTGGCCCTGAAGCACGCTTTGTCGTCGAAAGCGGGTTCATCCTCGCTGATCGTGCTGGACGAGGCGCGCCTTGACGAGCCGAAAACGGCCGCGCTGAAAGCGCAGTTCGCCAAGCTCGGCCTGACCAACGCGCTCATCATTGATGGTGAGACGCTGGACGAGAACTTCGCGCTCGCCGCGCGCAACATCCCGCATGTGGATGTGCTGCCCGCGCAAGGTCTGAACGTCTATGACGTGCTGCGCCGCGACACGCTGGTGCTGACGAAGTCGGCGGTCGAGAAGATCAATGAGCGCTTTGCCGCCAAGGAGAGTGCGTAATGGCTTCGCCCAAGCACTACGACACGATTATCGCGCCGGTGATCACCGAGAAGGCGACCCTGCTCTCTGAAGAGAACAAGGTTGTGTTCAAGGTCCCGCTGGCCGCGACGAAAAAAGACATCACCGAGGCCGTTGAAGCGCTGTTCAAGGTCAAGGTGAAAGCGGTCAACACGCTGCGTCAGAAGGGCAAGACCAAGCGCTTCCGGGGCATTGAAGGCCGTCGCGACGATATCAAGAAAGCGGTGGTTACCCTCGAAGAGGGCCATTCCATCGACGTGAGCACGGGCCTGTAAGGGCGCGCGCTTGAAGGAGTTTGAACCATGGCGCTGAAGACATTCAAGCCGACCTCGCCTGGCCGCCGCGCTCTTGTGCTGGTGGACCGGTCCGAGCTGCACGCCGGCAAGCCGGAAAAGACGCTGGTCGAAGGCCTGCGCCGTACCGGCGGACGTAACAATACCGGGCGGATCACCGCCCGCCGCCGCGGGGGTGGAGCCAAGAAGCTTTACCGCCTGATCGATTTCAAGCGCCGCAAGTTTGACGTGCCCGCCACGGTCGAGCGCCTTGAGTATGATCCGAACCGCACGGCGTTCATCGCCCTCATCAAGTATGAGGACGGCGAACTGGCCTATATCCTGGCGCCGCAGCGTCTGGCCGCCGGTGATCGCGTGATCGCCAGCGCCAAGGCTGATGTGAAGCCGGGCAACGCCATGCCGCTGAAAACCATCCCGGTCGGCACCATCATCCACAATGTGGAGATGAAGCCGGAAAAGGGCGGCCAGATTGCCCGCTCCGCCGGTGCCTATGCACAGCTGGTCGGCCGTGAAGCCGGCTACGCCCAGGTCCGCCTGATGAGCGGCGAGCTGCGCAAGGTCAATGAGAACTGCATGGCCACGATTGGTGCGGTGTCGAACTCCGACCACCTCAACATCAATCTGGGCAAGGCCGGCCGCAACCGCCATCTTGGCAAGCGTCCGTCCGTGCGCGGCGTGGCCATGAACCCGGTCGATCACCCCCATGGTGGTGGTGAAGGCCGTACCTCCGGTGGCCGCCACCCGGTGACCCCGTGGGGCAAGCCGACCAAAGGCCGCAAGACCCGCCGTAACAAGGCGACCGATAAATTCATCATCCGTTCGCGCCACGAGCGCAAGAAACGCTAAGGGAGCGACCGACCGTCATGCCCCGTTCTGTATGGAAAGGTCCGTTTGTAGACGGATACCTCCTGAAGAAAGCCGATGCCGCCCACGAAGCTGGGCGCAAACAGGCTATCAAAACCTGGTCGCGCCGCTCGACCATCATGCCGCAATTTGTCGGCCTGACCTTCCAGGTCCACAACGGGAACAAGTTTGTTCCGGTTCTGGTGTCCGAGGACATGGTCGGCCACAAGCTGGGCGAGTTTGCGCCTTCGCGGACCTATTACGGTCACGCGGCGGACAAGAAAGCCAAGAGGAAGTAGCGCGATGGGCAAGGAAACCAATCCCCGCCGCGTGGCTGAGAACGAGGCGCGCGCCAAGCTGCGGATGATCCGCATCAGCCCGCAAAAGCTGAACCTTGTTGCCGCGATGATCCGTGGCAAGAAGGTGGAGCGTGCGCTGAACGATCTGGCCTTTTCACGCAAGCGCGCTGCCGCCGACGTGAAGAAGGTCCTGGAGTCGGCCATCGCCAACGCTGAGAACAATCACGGCCTCGATATCGACAGCCTCGTCGTGTCGGAAGCCTATGTCGGCAAGAACCTTGTGATGAAACGCTTCCGTGCCCGCGCCCGCGGCCGTGGTGCGAAAATCCTCAAGCCGTTCTCCGAGCTGACGATCGTCGTTCGCGAAGTCGAGGAGGCCGCGTAATGGGACAGAAGATTAATCCGATCGGCCTGCGCCTCGGCATCAACCGTACCTGGGAATCGCGCTGGTATGCGCGCGGTGAAGAGTATGCGACGCTTCTTCATGAAGACCTGAAGATCCGCAAATTCCTCCAGGAAAAGCTGAAAGCAGCCTCGATCTCGAAGATCATCATCGAGCGTCCGCACAAGAAGTGCCGCATCACCATCTACACGGCGCGTCCGGGTGTGGTGATCGGTAAAAAAGGTGCCGACATCGAGAAGCTGCGCCGCGAAGTCGCCAAGATGACGGACGCCGAGGTGTTCCTGAACCTGGTCGAAGTGCGCAAGCCGGAAACCGACGCCAACCTGGTCGCCGACAGCATCGCCCAGCAGCTCGAGCGCCGCGTGGCGTTCCGGCGTGCGATGAAACGTTCCATGCAGTCCGCGATGCGCATGGGCGCTCTTGGCTGCAAGATCATCTGTGCCGGCCGTCTGGGCGGCGCCGAGATCGCGCGTTCGGAACAGTACAATGAAGGCTCGGTGCCGCTGCACACGCTGCGCGCCGACATTGATTACGGCTTCGCCGAAGCGAAAACCGCGATGGGCATTATCGGGATCAAGGTCTGGATCTACAAAGGCGAGATCATGGAACACGACCCGATGGCGTCCGAGCGCCGTATGCAGGAAACCGGCGAGCAGCGGACCCGTTCGGGCCGCCAGAACGCCTAGGGCCAGGGCCAAGAGGGAGTTTGAAAGATGCTTCAACCGAAGCGCACAAAATTCCGGAAGGCCCACAAGGGCCGTATCCACGGAAACGCGAAGGGCGGCTTCACGCTCAATTTCGGCTCGTACGGGCTGAAAGCTGTTGAACCTGAGCGCGTCACGGCGCGCCAGATCGAGGCCACCCGCCGCGCGATCACCCGTCACATGAAACGGGCTGGCCGCGTCTGGATCCGCATTTTCCCGGATGTTCCGGTTTCGAAAAAGCCGACCGAAGTGCGGATGGGTAAAGGTAAGGGTTCCCCGGAATACTGGGTGGCCCGCGTTAAGCCCGGCCGCATCATGTTTGAGATTGACGGTGTGCCGGATGCGGTTGCGCGCGAAGCGCTGCGCCTTGGCGCCGCGAAGCTGCCGATCAAGACCCGTGTCGTAACCCGTCCGGGCGAGCAGGGAGCTGAGTAGCGCGATGGAAATGCAAGACGTACGCGCCATGACCGATGACCAGCTCCAGGACAACCTCCTGAAGCTGAAGAAAGAACAGTTTAACCTGCGCTTCCAGCAGGCCACGGGCCAGCTGGAAAACACGGCGCGGTTCTCCAAGGTGCGCAAGGATATTGCTCGCCTGAAGACCGACATGCGCCGGCGCCAGATCGAAAAGCAAGGGAGCTAGGCGATGCCGAAGCGCGTATTGCAAGGCGTCGTGGTCAGCGACAAGCAGGCCAAGACCGTTGTTGTGAAGGTGGAGCGCACATTCCTGCACCCGCTTCTTCGCAAGACGGTTCGGCGTTCGAAAAATTATCATGCCCATGACGAGGCCAACGCCAAGAAAGTCGGCGACACAGTCCAGATCCAGGAATGTGCGCCCAAATCGAAGCTGAAGCGGTGGGAGGTCGTCTCCGACCAGGCGTAAGCCGGGTTTGGAGAAGGTCGTTTCCTAGTTCTAACGGAGGATCACGATGATCCAGATGCAATCCAATCTGGACGTGGCCGACAATTCCGGGGCCCGCCGCGTGCAGTGCATCAAGGTGCTGGGCGGAGCCAAGCGCCGTTATGCCGGCGTAGGCGACATCATTGTCGTCTCGGTCAAGGAAGCCACGCCCAAGGGACGGGTGAAAAAAGGTGACGTGCGCAAGGCTGTCGTCGTGCGCACCGCGCGCGACATCAAGCGCCGCGACGGCTCCGTCATCCGTTTCGACACGAATGCCGCTGTGCTCCTGAACAATAACATGGAGCCGCTCGGCACGCGTATCTTCGGCCCGGTTCCGCGCGAGCTGCGGGCGAAGAACCACATGAAGATCATCTCGCTGGCGCCGGAGGTGCTGTAGTCATGGCTGCGAAGATCAAGAAGGGCGACAAGGTCGTCATCCTGGCTGGCCGCGACAAGGGCAAGACCGGGGAAGTGACAAAAGTGGTCCCGTCAGAGAACCGCGTGTTCGTGGGCGGCGTGAATATGGTCAAGCGCCATAACCGCCCGACCCAGACCACGCTTGGCGGTATCGAGGAAAAGGAAGCCCCGATCCACGTTTCCAACGTGGCTCTGGCCGACCCCAAATCCGGCGAAGCGACACGTGTCGGCTTCGAGGTGCGGGACGGCAAGAAGGTCCGGGTCGCGAAAAAATCTGGTGAGGTCATCAATGGCTGAGACCGCGACATATGAGCCGCGCCTGAAGACGCGCTATCGCGAAGAGATTCGCGCGCGTTTGAAGGAGAAGTTCGGCTACACGAACGACATGCAGATACCCCGTATTGACAAGATTGTCATCAATATGGGCGTCGGCGAGGCTGCACAGGACTCCAAGAAGCTCCAGGGAGCTCTGGCTGACCTGGAAGCGATTGCCGGTCAGAAGCCGGTCGCCACGCGTGCCACGAAGTCCATCGCGGGCTTCAAGCTGCGTGAAGGCCAGCTGATCGGCGCGAAGGTGACTTTGCGCCAGGACCGCATGTACGAGTTTCTCGACCGCCTGGTCACCATCGCCCTGCCGCGCGTCCGCGACTTCCGCGGGCTCAATGGCAAGAGCTTTGATGGCAACGGCAATTACGCGATGGGCATGAAAGAGCACATCGTGTTTCCCGAGATCGACTACGACAAGGTCGAAAAAGTGCGTGGCATGGACATCGTCGTGTGCACCACCGCGCGTAACAATGAAGAAGCGAAGGCCCTGCTGGCCGAGTTCGACTTTCCGTTCGCGAACTGACGCAGCAGGAACGCAGGCCCATCCCGGGTCCGCACGCAGGAGATGAATTGAATGGCAAAGAAGAGCGCAACCGAGCGTAATGCCCGTGTCCAGCGTCTGGCCAAGCGGTATCTGGCCAAGCGTCAGGCACTGAAGGCTGTCGCGCGCGACACGTCGCTGCCCGTCGAAGAGCGGTTTGCAGCCCAGCTGAAGCTGGCTGCCCTTCCGCGCAACTCGGCCCCGACCCGCATCCGCAACCGGTGCAAGGTTTCGGGCCGTCCGCGCGGTTACTACCGCAAGCTGAAAATGTCCCGTATCGCGCTTCGCGAGCTGGGTAGCCACGGCCTGATCCCAGGCCTGGTCAAGTCGAGCTGGTAGGGAGGGCAAGCCAATGTCGATGATCGATCCGCTCGGTGACATGCTCACCCGCATCCGTAACGCGCTCATGCGCCGGCGCACCAATGTGGTGACGCCCGCATCGAAGCTGCGCCAGCGTGTGCTCGATGTCCTGCTCGAAGAAGGTTATATCCGCGGCTATTCAGAGTCGCTGGATGCTGACGGCTTCAAGCAGTTTGAAATCGAACTGAAATATTATGAAGGCGCGCCTGTGATCTCCGAGATCAAGCGCGTTTCCAAGCCGGGCCGCCGGGAATACTCCAAGGCCAGGGATCTTCCGCTCGTTCAGAACGGGCTCGGGATTGCCATCGTTTCCACGCCGCGCGGTGTGATGAGCGATGCGTCAGCCCGCGCCCAGAATGTCGGCGGCGAGATTCTCTGCCACGTCAGCTAAGGGAGGCATGATCCATGTCACGTCTGGGCAAATTGCCGGTCGGCCTTCCTAGCGGAGTGAGCGCGACCATTGCCAACGATACGGTGAAGGTAAAGGGTCCCAAGGGCGAGTTGTCGCTCATTGTGTCCAACCTGGTCACCATTACTGAAGCCGAGGACAAGTCGCTGGTTGTGAAGCCGGCTGATGAGTCGACCCGTGCCCGCGCCATGTGGGGCACGACGCGCGCCAACATCGCCAGCATGGTGAAAGGCGTGTCGGAAGGTTTCGAGCAGAATCTCGAACTGGTCGGCGTCGGTTACCGCGCTGCGTCGCAGGGCCGCGATCTCAAGCTGTCGCTTGGCTTCAGCCACGAAGTGATCTACACGCCGCGTCCCGGCATCACGATTACTGCTCCCAAGCCCACCGAGATCAAGATCGAAGGGGCTAACAAGCAGGAAGTCGGCCAGACTGCGGCCGAGATCCGCAAGTATCGTCCGCCGGAGCCCTACAAGGGCAAAGGCATCCGTCTTGCCGGCGAATATGTCCGCCGGAAAGAAGGCAAGAAGAAGTAGGGAACCGTCAGGTCATGAAATCGTCTCGCGAAAAGATGCAACGCCGCGCGCAGCGTACGCGCTCGCGGCTTGCCAAGTTCTCGGGCGGCCGTCCGCGCCTGTCGGTCTTCCGCTCGTCCAAGCATATCTACGCCCAGATCATCGACGATGCGAACGGCGCCACGCTCGCCGCGGCTTCGACCCTCGAAGCCGATGTGCGCGGCGGCAAGCCGGCTGGCGCCAATGTCGAGGCGGCTGCCGCTGTCGGCAAGCTCGTCGCCGAGCGCGCCAAGGCCAAGGGCCTTACCGATGTCGTGTTTGATCGCGGCGGTTACATTTATCATGGGCGCATCAAGGCGCTCGCAGATGCTGCCCGCGAGGGCGGCCTGAACTTCTAGGAGAGCGCCATGGCTCGGGAAGACCAACGCGAAGGCCGGGGCGGGCGCGACCGCCGCCGCCGCGACGAGGAGCCGGAAAGCGAACTCGTCGACAAGCTCGTCCACATCAACCGCGTTGCCAAGACGGTGAAGGGCGGCCGGAACTTCCAGTTCGCCGCTCTCGCAGTTGTTGGCGACCAAAAGGGCCGTGTCGGCTTCGGACAGGGCAAGGCGCGCGAAGTGCCGGAAGCCATCCGCAAGGCGACCGAAGAGGCCAAGAAGACCATGGTGCGCATTCCGCTGCGCGAAGGCCGGACGCTGCATCACGATGCAAACGGCCGCTGGGGCGCTGGCAAGGTCACGCTGCGTGCGGCGCCTCCGGGCACCGGCATCATCGCAGGCGGCCCGATGCGCGCCGTGCTGGAAAGCCTGGGTGTTCAGGACGTGGTGGCCAAGTCGGTCGGCTCGTCCAACCCCTACAACATGATCCGCGCCACGTTCGACGCGCTCAAGGGGCAGAACAGCCCGCGCACGGTTGCGTCCAAGCGCGGCCTGAAAGTGGCCGATATTGTCAATCGCCGGAATGACGGTGCCAGCGCACCTGAAGCCGTCGACAGCCAGAGCTAGGAATACCGGCCATGGCCAAGAAAACAGTCATCGTGCGTCAGACGGGCAGCCATATCCGCCGCCCCAAAGACCAGCTGCAGACGCTGACCGGGCTCGGCCTGGGGCGTATCGGCAAACAGCGCGAGCTTGAGGATACGCCGTCTGTGCGCGGCATGATCGCCAAGGTCGCCCACCTGGTAGAAATCGTCGAGGAGCGCGGCTAGGGCCGCGCCATCCTTGATAAGGAGAATAGTCATGCGTCTGAACGAACTGCGGGATAATCCCGGCGCGGTGAAAGAACGCACCCGCGTGGGTCGCGGCATCGGCTCGGGCAAGGGCAAGACCGGCGGCCGTGGCGTCAAGGGTCAGAAATCGCGCTCTGGCGTTGCCATCAAGGGCTTTGAGGGCGGCCAGATGCCGCTTCACCAGCGCCTGCCCAAGCGCGGCTTCACCAAGCCGAACCGTGCAAAGTTTGCCGAAGTCACGCTCGGCCGCCTGCAAAAGGCGATTGATGCGGGCAAGCTGGACGCGAAAGCGGCTGTCGATGCCGACGCGCTGATCAGGGCCGGCGTTATCCGCCGCGCCAAGGACGGCGTACGCATTATCGGCGGCGGCGAGTTCAAGGCCAAGCTTTCCATCACGGCGGCTGGCGCGTCGAAGCCTGCCATCGCTGCGGTGGAAAAAGCTGGCGGGTCGATCACCCTGCCGGCCCCCAAAGACAGCGAAGCCTGATGCGGTTTACTGGACGGCTCCCCAGATGGGTTGAGCCGTCCAATTCCGTCCTGGCCTAACCGGGACCGCAAGGGAGCGAGACCAGCCCATGGCATCTGCCGCAGAACAACTTGCCGCTAACATGAATTTCGGCGCGTTTGCCCGCGCCAAGGAGCTGCAAAAGCGGCTCCTCTTCACGTTGTTCGTGCTGATCATCTACCGCGTGGGCACCTATATCCCCATGCCGGGCATTGATCCGGACGTGTTTGCCGGTGCCTTCCAGCAGCAGCAGCAAGGCATTCTGGGCGTCTTCAACATGTTTTCCGGCGGCGCCGTTGAGCGTATGGCGATCTTCGCCCTCAACGTGATGCCGTATATCTCTGCCTCGATCATCATGCAGCTCATGGCCGCCACCGTGCCGAGCCTGGAGCGCATGAAGAAGGAAGGCGGCGAGCAGGGCCGCAAGCAGATCAACCAGTATTCGCGTTATCTGACGGTCGTTCTCGCGATGCTGCAGGCCTTTGCCATCGCCGTGTCGATGGAAAACCCCGATCCGACGACGGGTGCCACCATCGCGATCGATCCGGGCTGGTTCTTCCGCATTACGGCTGTTGTCTCGCTGGTTGGCGGCACGATGATGCTGCTCTGGCTGGGTGAGCAGATTACGGCGCGGGGCGTGGGTAACGGCATCTCGCTGATCATCTTCGCCGGCATTATTGCAGAAATGCCGCGTGCGCTCTTCCAGACGCTGGAGCAGGGCCGTACGGGCAACCTTTCTGCAGGGCTCATCATCGCGATGATCCTTGGCATCATTGCCGTGCTGGTGTTTGTCGTCTTCATGGAGCGTTCGCAGCGGCGATTGCTCGTGCAGTATCCCAAGCGCCAGGTCGGCAACCGCATGATGGGCGGTGAGTCCAGCTTCCTGCCGCTCAAGCTGAACACGGCGGGCGTGATCCCGGCGATCTTCGCCTCCTCGCTCCTGCTGCTGCCGGCGACGATTGCGGGCTTCTCCGCCGACACCGGGCCTGACTGGCTGCGCACGGTGACGGCGCTGCTTGGCCCGGGCCAGCCGCTCTTCATCATCTTCTATGCGTCGATGATCATCTTCTTCACCTTCTTCTACACCTCCATCGTCTTCAATCCGGAAGACACGGCGGACAATCTGAAGAAGTATGGCGGCTTCCTGCCCGGCATCCGTCCCGGCAAGCGCACCGCCGAGTATATCGACTTCGTGCTGACGCGCCTGACCGTTATCGGGGCGGCCTATCTGACCTTCGTGTGTGTGCTGCCTGAAGTGCTGCGTGCGGAGCTGGACATCCCCTTCTATATCGGCGGCACGGCCCTGCTCATTGTCGTGTCGGTGACCCTCGACACCGTCTCCCAGATCCAGTCCCACCTGCTGGCACACCAGTATGAGGGCCTGATCAAGAAGACGAAGCTGAGGGGCCGCAAGCGATGAACATCATCCTGTTCGGACCACCCGGCGCGGGCAAGGGAACCCAGTCCAAGCGCCTGGTCCAGTCACGCGGCTGGGTCCAGCTTTCCACCGGCGACATGCTGCGCGATGCGCGCAAGGCCGGTACTGAGCTGGGTAACCGTGTGGCCGGGATCATGGATCGCGGCGAGCTGGTGTCCGACGAGATTGTCATCGCCCTGATCAATGAGCGTCTGCCTGAGGCAGACGCCGCCGGGGGTGCCATATTCGACGGCTTCCCGCGCACGGTTCCCCAGGCTGAAGCGCTCGACAGGCTGCTGGCGGAACGCAGCAGCCCGATCGCAAAAGTTGTCCGCCTTGTGGTTGACCAGGACGAGCTGGTCGCACGGGTGGAAAAGCGCGCTGCCGAGGAAGGCCGCGCGGATGACACGGTTGATGCCTTCAAGGTCCGCCTGAAGGCCTATAACGATCAGACGGCCCCTCTGATTCCTTTCTACACCGGCCAGAACAAGCTGGTGGATGTGGACGGGATGGGCTCGATGGACGAGGTTTCCGCCCGCATCAATGCGGCGTTGGATGCATAAGGCCCGTGCGCACGCTGCAAGGCATGTGTGCGGGGGAGTGAGTTTTGTGGAGTGGCGGCGCTAAAGCCCGGTTGACGGGTATGGCATCGGCACTATAAGAAGCGCCCTTCGCTCTGAGGGGCCGGCCACGAGGCAAGGCGCGCGCAATGTGTGTCGCGCCCTGTACGTGTCGGTTTCTTTTGCGCGCGGCATATTGAACAGGGAGTAGCGTTGTGGCCCGCATAGCTGGCGTCAACATTCCGACGAACAAGCGCGTAACGATCGCGCTTCGCTATATTCACGGTATCGGCCCGGCCATGGCGCGGGAGATCTGTGAGAAGGTAGGCATTCCGTCTGAAAAACGGGTTAACCAGCTTACCGATGCTGAAGTGCTTCAGATCCGCGAAACGATCGATGCTGGCTATATGGTCGAAGGTGACCTGCGCCGCGACACGGCCGTGAACGTCAAGCGTCTCATGGACCTTGGCTGCTATCGCGGCCTGCGCCATCGCCGCGGCCTGCCCGTGCGCGGTCAGCGTACCCACACCAATGCCAGGACCCGTAAAGGTCCGGCCAAGCCGATTGCCGGCAAGAAGAAGTAAGGACCAGGCGCAATGGCCAAGGAACCGACACGCGTACGCCGCCGCGAGCGCAAGAATATCACCTCCGGCGTGGCGCATGTGAATGCCAGCTTCAACAACACGATGATCACCATCGCCGATGCCCAGGGCAACGCGATTTCCTGGTCGTCGGCCGGCACGATGGGCTTTAAAGGGTCGCGCAAATCGACCCCTTATGCCGCCCAGATGGCCGCTGAAGATGCGGGCCGCAAGGCGCAGGAACACGGCGTGAAGACCCTTGAAGTCAAGGTGTCGGGCCCCGGTTCGGGCCGCGAGTCGGCTCTGCGTGCCCTGCAGTCTGTCGGGTTCACGATCACGACGATCCATGACGTGACGCCGATCCCGCACAATGGCTGCCGTCCGCCGAAGCGCCGCCGCGTCTAGTTTATCCCGGAGCCGCGCGTCACTCGCCGCGGCTCCGGTACAGTTTAATGTGTCGCGCGCTGGCATCGGGCAAATCGGCCTGATACCGGGCGCGCCTTTCGCTTGAAGGGACGTTCCGTGATCGAGAAGAACTGGCAGGAACTAATCCGTCCGATGAAGCCCGTCGTTCAGGCTGGCCATGATGCTGCGCGCAACGCCAAGATCGTTGCCGAGCCGCTTGAGCGCGGTTTCGGCATGACGCTCGGCAATGCGCTGCGCCGCGTGCTGCTGTCCTCGCTCCAGGGTGCGGCGGTGACTGCTGTCCAGATCGACGGCGTGCTCCACGAGTTCTCGTCGATCCCCGGTGTGCGTGAAGATGTCACCGACATCGTGCTGAACCTGAAACAGGTTGCCCTGCGCATGCATGGCGAAGGCCCGCGCCGCGTCGTGCTGCGCAAGAGCGGCCCCGGCGAGGTGACGGCTGGTGATATCGAGGAAACGGCAGACATCGAGGTCATCAATCGTGACCACGTCATCTGCACCCTCGACGAAGGCGCGAGCCTGCGCTTCGTGCTGACGGTCAATACCGGCAAGGGCTACGTGCCCGCCGAGCGTAACCGCCCGGAAGACGCGCCCATCGGCTATATCGCCATCGACGCGCTCTACAGCCCGGTCAAGCGCGTGGCCTACCGCGTGGAAAACACCCGCGAAGGCCAGGTGCTGGACTATGACAAGCTCATTCTCGACATCGAGACCAATGGCGCTGTGACGCCGGAAGACGCCGTGGCCTATGCTGCGCGTATCCTGCAGGACCAGTTCCAGATCTTCGTGAACTTCGAGGAGCCTTCCGAGGCCCGTGGTCCGGAAGACGATGCGCCGTCGCTCGACTTCAATCCGGCCCTCCTCAAGAAGGTGGACGAGCTGGAGCTGTCTGTGCGCTCGGCCAACTGCCTGAAGAACGACAATATCGTCTACATTGGCGACCTCATCCAGAAGTCGGAATCGGAAATGCTCCGCACGCCGAACTTCGGCCGCAAGTCGCTCAATGAGATCAAGGAAGTGCTGGCCCAGATGGGGCTGCACCTCGGTATGGAGGCGCCCAACTGGCCGCCGGAAAATATCGAGGACCTGGCAAAGAAATTCGAGGATCAGATCTAGGCAGGCCGCCGCGAGGCGCCTTGCCCGGAGTGAAGGAGACATCCCATGCGTCACGGGAATGGATATCGCAAGCTCAACCGCACCGCGTCCCACCGGCGCGCCATGTTCGCCAATATGGCGGCTTCGCTGATTGAGCACGAGCAGATCGTTACGACCCTGCCGAAAGCCAAAGAGCTGAAGCCCATCATGGACAAGCTCATTACGCTGGCCAAGAAGGGTGATCTGCACGCCCGCCGTCAGGCAATCGCGCAGATCCGCAACAAGGATCAGGTGTCCAAGCTGTTTGCCACGCTCGGCCCGCGCTATGGCGAGCGCAATGGCGGCTATACCCGCGTTCTCAAAGCCGGCTTCCGCCATGGCGACAACGCGCCGATGGCTGTCATCGAGCTGGTTGACCGCGATGTGGACGCCAAGGGCGCTGTCGACCGCGCCCGCGCCGAAGAGTTCGCTGGCGAGGAATAGGCTTCACGCCAGACCAGACCATAAAAGCCCCGGTGGAAACACCGGGGCTTTTTGTTGTTTGCGAGGTTAGCCCTCGTCCTTCGAGACGCTCGGTTCGCTCGCCCTCAGGATGAGGGCTTCCAGCTATCGCGCCCCTCATGCTGGGGAGGCTTCGTAGAAGCCGTCTCGAAGCACGGGGGGCTCCCCCTTACCGCACTTGTAACCTTCAGCCTCTGTTCAGCCGCATTCGCACACCTTAAATCGGTCGGGAGAGAAGTGTGAGGGAGCACGCATCCATGAACTGGAAACTGCCAGCCATTTGTGTGGCGCTGATCGCCGGGTTTGGTCTTGCTGCCATGGCGGTCAATCCGGCCAATGGTCAGGAAGAGACCCTGGCAGGCGCAGGCAGCCCGGAGCGCACGCTGCCACTATCACGCGCCGACCTGCAGCTTTCGTTTGCCCCTGTGGTGCGCAGCGCAGCACCGGCGGTGGTGAATGTGTATTCGCGCCGCGTGGTGGCCGATCAGAACCCGTTCGCTGGCGATCCGATGTTTGAACGCTTTTTTGGTCGTCAGGCGCCGCGTCAGCGCGAGGTGCAATCGCTTGGCTCAGGCGTGATCGTGGACGGGGCAGGCCTTATCGTCACCAATAACCACGTGGTTGCTGGCGCGCAGGAATTGCGCGTGGTTCTTTATGACCGGCGCGAGCTGGAGGCGGAAATCCTGCTGGCCGACGAGCGCACAGACCTGGCTGTGCTGCGTGTTGTCACCGACGAGCCGCTGCCTGTCCTGCCTTTCGATCTGTCCGGTTCGGCGGAAGTGGGTGATCTGGTCCTCGCCATCGGCAATCCGTTCGGCGTCGGTCAGACCGTGACCTCCGGCATCGTGTCGGCGCTGGCCCGTACCGATGTCGGGATCACCGACTATGCCTTTTTCATCCAGACCGATGCGGCCATCAATCCGGGTAATTCCGGCGGGGCGCTGGTCAACATGAATGGCGAGCTGCTGGGCATCAACACGGCGATATTCTCGCGCTCTGGCGGGTCGCAGGGCATCGGTTTTGCCATTCCTGCAGAGATGGTGCGCAGCGTGGTTCAGGCCGCGACGCAAGGCGGAGAGCTGGTGCGCCCCTGGCTGGGCGCGCGCCTGCAGCCGGTGACCAGCGACATCGCGCTTTCCATGGGTTTTGATCGCCCGCGCGGCGCGCTGGTGGCCGATGTCTATCCGGGCGGGCCAGCCGACCGGGCACGGTTGCGTCAGGGTGATGTGATCCTCTCGGTGGACGGCGCAGAAGTGAATAACGAAGCGGCGGTCCGCTTCCGCTTTGCTACGCGGGCCATTGGTGACGAGGCCGTTGTGCGCGTCATGCGCAATGGCGAGGAGCGCAACCTCACCGTCACCGCGGCAGCGCCTCCCGGTGACCGCGAGGGCGAACGCGTGGTGCTGGAGGGGCGCAATCCCTTCCAGGGCGCCGAGGTGGTGGAGCTGTCTCCAGCCTTCAATGAAGCCAACGGGATGGATCCGTTCACCGATGGGCTGATCGTCACGCGCGTCCAGCGGCGCTCTGCGGCCGAGTTTTTCGGCTTCCGGCCCGGTGACCGTGTCCTCAGCGTCAATCAGCGCGCTGTGAGCAGTCTTCGCGAAATCCAGCGCGAGCTGGCGCGCAACGATGATGCACGTGAATGGCCGGTGGAGATCGAACGGCGCGGGGAACGTTTCGCACGTACATTGCGCCTCTAGCGTATCCCAGCAACATGCTTCGGCGGAGCGGTGTCCTCCCCCGTTTACGGGGGAGGTGTCAGCGAAGCTGACGGAGGGGGGAGCTTTTATTGAACAATCCCCCCCTCGGCCCTTCGGGCGTTCGAAGCTTCGCTTCTCACCCCGCCCGTAAACGGGGGGAGACATCGCAGCGACTCTGACCGGCGCGATTGCGCGCGGGCCTGGCGAGCGCCACACTTGCGTCCATGTCAGACCTTTTCCAATCCGCCGGCCTTGAAAGCGACGCCCCGCGTCCGCTGGCCGACCGTCTGCGTCCGCAATCGCTCGATGAGGTGGTGGGGCAGGATCATGTGCTGGGGCCTGACAGCCCGCTGGGGCGCATGCTGGCGCAGGGGCGGCTCTCCTCGATCATTCTCTGGGGCCCGCCGGGCGTCGGCAAGACCACTATTGCCCGCCTGCTGGCCGAGGCATCGGGGCTGGAGTTTCACCCGCTCTCTGCGGTGTTCTCCGGCGTTGCGGATCTGAAAAAGGCCTTCGAGCACGCGCGTGGCCGCCGCGCGGCGGGCAAGGGCACGCTGCTGTTCGTCGATGAGATACACCGCTTCAACCGCGCGCAGCAGGATGGCTTCCTGCCCGTGGTGGAGGAGGGGGTGGTGACGCTTGTCGGCGCGACCACCGAAAATCCCAGCTTTGAGCTGAATGCGGCGCTTCTGTCGCGCTGCCAGGTTCTGGTGCTGAAACGCCTGGATGAGGGCGCGCTGGAGCTGCTCTTGCAGCGGGCGGAAGCGGCAGAGGGTCATGAACTGCCGCTGTTAGCCGACGCCCGCGAGGCGTTGATAGCGATGGCGGACGGGGATGGGCGCTATCTGCTGAACCTCGCCGAGGAAGTGCTGCGGCTGGAGCCTGAAGCCCCGTTGTCCACGCCGGAGCTCGGTAAATTCCTGCAGCGCCGCGCGCCCGTCTATGACAAGGACCGCGAGGAGCACTACAATCTCATCTCCGCCCTGCACAAATCGGTGCGCGGCTCAGACCCCGATGCGGCGCTCTACTGGCTGGCGCGCATGCTGGGGGCTGGCGAGGATCCGCTGTTTCTGGCCCGGCGCATCGTGCGCATGGCCAATGAGGATATCGGCCTTGCCGACCCGACCGCCATTCACGCCGCGCTGGCGGCCAAGGAAACCTATGATTTCCTCGGCAGCCCGGAAGGCGAGCTGGCGCTGGCGCAGGCGGTGGTGCATCTCGCCTGCGCGCCCAAGTCCAATGCCGTCTACGTGGCATGGAAGGCCGCCCAGCGCCTTGCGGGAGAGACCGGCTCGCTGATGCCGCCAGCGCACATCCTCAACGCGCCAACCCGCCTGATGAAGGATCAGGGCTACGGCAAGGGCTATGAATACGATCACGATGCGCCCGGCGGCGTGTCGGGTCAGGACTATTTCCCGGACGCCATGAAAGACCGCCCGCGCCTGTATGAACCGAAGGACACAGGGCGCGAAGCCGCCATTGCCGAGCGGCTGGCGCGCTGGAGGGCGTTGCGGGAGAAGAGGCGGGGCTAGTATTGCGCCCTTGTTCTCTTCATACCGCCCAACCCGGCGCAGTATCGAAGCATTTATGGATGATAGGACGGTGCCTTAAATTACAATAATTCAATATATTTCTGAAACTTAACTTTTTATTGCGTTGGATGTTTGGCAGTAGCGGCCTTCAGTAAAACGGGGGTTTGCCGTGAAAAACATCTTACTTCTCCTGGGTGCCGGATCTGTTCTTCTTGCGAGTGCTGCCGCGACGGCCCGTCCTGCAGAGCAGTCGGAGCTGGATCTGGATTCTGCTGTGGCTCCCTATTCTGATACTGGCGAGTTCAGCGGAGTGGTCATGCTGGGTCGGGGTGGCCGCGAGATATGGAGCGGCGCCTATGGCATGGCGAGTGTTGAGCTCTCTGTGCCGAGCCAGCCGCAGCTGCGCTACAAGCTGCATAGCAGCTCGAAGTCCATTCTCGCGGTGGCGGTGATGCGTGCCGTGGATCAAGGCCGGCTGGATATTGACGCCCCGCTCTGCATCTATCTTGATCCGTGCGCGCAGACTTGGGGGGCGATCACGCTGCGGCATCTGCTGAGCCACACTTCCGGGATCGCAGACATCACCAATGACATGGTCGACGGCTGGAGAGGCGATATCGCCAGCACGATCGCAGCCCTCTATGACGACCTTTCAGCGCGACCGCTGGAGTCTGTGCCGGGTGAGGTGTTCAGCTATTCCAATTTCGGCTTCACGCTCATCTCGCTGGTGCTGGAGCAGCAGTACGACATGCCCATCCATGACGTACTGCGCGTAGAGGTCTTCGAGCCGGCAGGCATGGTATCGGCCAGTCTTGAAAGCCCGCCTGAGACGGGTCTGATGTATGATGGCCACCGCATAGAGCCTTTGGCCGTGCCTGGTTATAACGGACGCCCGGACCACCTGCAGCAAGCCTACTCCAAGATGTATGTCATTCCCGGAGCCGGCGGCGTTGTGGCCAGTGCGCAAGACTGCATCAGCTTCCTGCATGCAGTGTTCGAGGGCGATCTGATAAGCGAGGCTGCCCTGGCGGACATGCTGACGGTTCCTTTCCCGGATGCATCCGATGTCTATGCGCTGGGCTGGGTTGTCGGTGAAGCCCGGGGGGAGCCGGCCTACGGTCACAGTGGCGGCAATAATGGTTTCATTGCCTATCTTCAGTATCGGCAGACCGACGGTCTGGCACTTGTACTGCTGTCCAATCGTGGCTTTACGCCACTACGTGACATGTTGAGCGACATCCGGATTGCATTGGACGAATGATGACCGGCCGCGAAAGCTCTTGCGAACTCCCCTGTTTCTGAAATGAGACCTCCTGCTTTTCATTTCACGGGGAGGGCAGTGGAATGAAAGGCGAAAAGCTCCATATCGTTATTGGTCTTGTCTATGCGCTCGCGGGCATGGCGCTCGGCATGGTGATGGCCGAACCGGCCGTTTAGCCGCATAGGGATACGCAAAAGGGCAAGGCCGCCAGACCCGGCGGCCTTGCCAGCGCGTATTCGCGAGCCTAACCACTAACCCATGCAACACCTCCTTCTCATCGCTGCGGGCGGCGCGCTTGGGGCGCTCGGACGTTACGCGCTGGCGGCCTTTGTCGACGGGCGTCTGGGCGGCAGGTTTCCGTGGGGTACGCTGGCGGTCAATTTCACAGGCGCTGCCCTGATCGGCCTGCTGGCCGGGCTATGGTTGTCAGAAGGCGGTGCGGCGGGCACGGCCTGGATATTTCTCGTGATCGGTGTGCTGGGCAGCTACACGACCGTGTCGTCCTTTTCCTTGCAGGCGCTGGAGCTGTTTCAGGCGGGCCGCATCGTGGCGGCTGGCGCGCTGGCCCTCCTGTCGCTTGCGGGCTGTCTGATGCTGGCAGCAGGCGGGTTTGCTCTTGTGACGGGGCTGGCAGGCGCATGAAGGCGCGCCCTTCCATCCTGCTGGCAGTGGCCGCGGGTGGCGCGCTCGGCGCACTCACCCGCTACGCAGTTGCGCTGGCGCTCGCGGGTGGTGATTTGCCGTGGGGAACGCTGGCAGCCAACGCGTGTGGTTCCCTGCTGATCGGCCTCTATGCCGGCGCGATGGTGTGCGGGCGGATTAAGCCCGGCCTGGTGCAGCGGCATTTCGTGGTGACGGGATTTTGCGGCGGGTTCACCACTTTTTCCATCTTCAGTCTTGAGATTGTTCTGCTTGCCCAGGCGGGTGAGGCGGGTCCGGCCCTTCTCTACCTCGTCCTGTCGATCGTGCTGTGGCTTGCTGGCGTGGCTGCGGGCTGGAAGCTGGCCGGTGCGCGGTTGCGTCCGGTCCGTCCCTGAGCGCCGTCAGCAGAGCGTCCGTCTTGCAGGCGGGCCTGCGCGGCACTATCCCTTCGCGCCATGAGCAAGGTTGAAATCCGCACCGTGGCCCCCGATGAGGCCGACATTCGCCTCGACCGCTGGTTCAGGCGTCATTTCCCCCATGTCACGCATGGCGCGCTGGAAAAGCTGCTGCGCACCGGGCAGGTGCGTGTTGATGGCGGACGGGTGAAGGGTAATCACCGGCTGGAGGCGGGTCAGGAAATCCGCATTCCGCCGCTGCCTGCGCCGGGTGAGGCTGCGCCGCCCAAGACCATCAGCGCCGAGGACAAGGCGTTCGCACGCTCCATGGTGCTCTATGAGGATGATACGCTCATCGCGCTGAACAAGCCGCCGGGCCTGCCCGTGCAGGGGGGCTCTAAAGTGGTGCGCCATTTGGACGGCCTGCTGGACGCGTTCGGCACTGGCGACAGGCGCCCGCGCCTCGTCCACCGGCTCGACAAGGATACGTCCGGCGTGATCGTGGTGGCCAAGGGCGCATCACATGCGGCTACGCTGGCGGCCCTGTTCAAGGGACGTGATCTTGAAAAGACCTATTGGGCGATCGCTCTGGGCATCATGATGCCGCGCGCGGGCGAGATCACCGGCTATATGAAGAAGACGGCTTCCACACAGGGCGACCGCGAGCTGATGGTCGCTGCCCGCCATGGCGAGGAAGGCGCGCAATACGCGCTTACCCGCTATGCCACCGCAGATGAGGCGGGCCGCCGGGCAAGCTGGGTGGTGCTGCGCCCCGAGACGGGCCGGACCCACCAGCTGCGCGTGCATCTGGCCGCTGCCGGTCACGCCATTCAGGGCGACGGGAAATATGTGTGTGACGTGCCGCCGCTCGGCGGGGTGTCGCAAAAGCTGCACCTGCATGCGCGCAAACTGGTTATCCCGCGCGAAGGCAAGAAGCCGCTCGTGCTCGAGGCGCCGCTACCCAAACACATGGCTGACACGTTTGAGGCGCTGGGCTTTGATGCCGGGATGGATATGCGCGCGATAGAGGCCCAGCTGGCATGAGTGTAACGCTGCAAACCATCTTTGCTGCATACACGGCCCGCAACTATGCGGCTGCCCAAGGCATGATGAACAGCTACCGTGCGGCAAACCCTGAGACGGCCCAGTCTGCTCATTTGCAAGGGCTAATCTCCCGCCGTCTCGGAGATATTGACGGTGCTCTGGGGTGGATGCGCCACTCACTGCGTCTCGATCCCGGCAATCATGAGTATCTCAACAATTATGCCGGGTGCCTGCTTGCCGCGGGGCGGTCGGCCGAGGCAGCAGATGCTTGGAAGCAAGCTGCCAAAGCCCGCCCCGCTGAGGCGGTTTATGCTGAGGGGCTGGTGAGTGCCCTAAGTGCCAGCGGAGATCACCAGGCCGCCGAGCGCGCTGCGCGAGCGCTGACGGCCGGATCAGGTGCGTCACGCTCCAATAGCTGGGTAGCGGCAGCAAAAGCGTACTATGCGGCCGGCATGTACCTGGAAGCAATATCGGCTTTTGAAAAGGCGGCCGATCTTGGCGGCGATCCAGCGTCCTGCCTGGCAGGACGGATCGACGCCCTGGCTCTGATGGACAGGACGGACGAACTTGCCGCGATGCTGGACGAACAGCCGGCATCGCTTCGCGGCCATGTCTCTGTGCAGTCGGCTTGCGCCCGTGCGACATTCCTTGCCGGCAAGCCGAGCGACGCTGTCCGGATGTTTCAAGATATCTGGTCGCGCCAGGCAACCATCAGTACTTTCCGCGATCTCGCGCAGGCCTTGTGGACGGCTGGCAAGACAGAAGAGTTTGAAGCCCTCATTGAGTCCGTCGCGAGAACCGGGGATCCCGCTTTCGTAGCGGTAGCTGCTGACTGCCTTTACCAGATCGATCGTCATGCCGACGCGCTTGCGCTGCTGGCGCGATTACCCGAGGCATCGCTGGCGAGTCCCCAGATCGCCGGCCTGAGGGCTATTGTGCTTCAGGGCATGGGTGAGGGCGAACAGTCGCTTGAACTTGCGCGTATCGACTATGCGGCCCGGCCGCACGATAGCGGCTGCGCGACAAATCTTGTTGTTTCACTGCTGATGACCGGGGCCTACGGCGAGGCCGATGAGCTTATATCGAAGTTCCGCTCACGCTACCCGCTGGACCAAGGCTGGCTGGCCTATCAGGCAACGCTATGGCGTCTGACTGACAATCCGCAATATCGCAAGCTCTACGACTATGAGCGGTTTGTGAGAGCTTACCACCTGCCGGGCTGCGACGGTTATCCCGATGGCGAAAGCCTGAACTCGGCATTGAAAAGCGTGCTTGAGGCACGTCACGTCCTGGCCCGCAGCCCATTCAACCAGTCTCTTCGCAACGGGATACAGACACCGCGAAGCCTCTTGTGTGATCCGTCTCCGGCTGTCAGGGCCTACCTCTCCGCTCTTAGAGGGCCCATCTCCCAGTATCTGAACGAGATCGGACGTGACAAAAACCATGAATTGACCTGCCGCAATACCGGCAAGTTCCGCCTGTCAGGGTGCTGGTCTGTCAGGTTGTATGGCGGTGGCCGCCATGTGAACCATTTTCATCCGGCAGGCTGGATCAGCTCGGCCTATTATGTCGATGTCCCAAGCAGCACGGTCAGTGGTGATCGCAAGGAGGGCTGCATCAAGTTTGGAGAACCGTCGTTCAAAACGGCGCGGCCGGCACCCGCTGAACACTGGGTGAGGCCCTCTCCCGGATTGGTGGTGCTGTTCCCGTCGTATATGTGGCACGGCACCGAGCCAATTCTTGCAGGCGAGAGCCGCATGACCGCCCCGTTTGATGTTGTACCCGAATGAATACCCTGAAACTTGCCGTGTTCGATGTCGATGGCACGCTCATAGACAGCCGGGAGATCATCCACCGGGCGATGGACCGTGCCTTCACGCGCGCCGGACTTGGCGAGATGCCCTATGACCGGGTGCGCACCATTGTAGGCCTTGAGCTGTCAGAGGCCATTGGCCGTCTCGCACCGGCGGACATTGGCCATGAGCGCCTCTTGCTCCTGTGCAATTACTACAAGGAAGCCTTTGTCGAGCAGCGCGCTGATCCCGGCTTTGAGGAGCCGCTTTATGCGGGCGCGCTGGAGACGCTGGAGCGTCTGAGCGATGAGGGCTGGCTGCTGGGCGTCGCCACCGGCAAGGCGCGCAGAGGGCTCGACATCGTATTTGGCCATCATGGCCTGCATCGCTATTTCCAGACCCTGCAGACCGTCGATCACGGCGTCGGCAAGCCCAATCCGCGCATGGTGCTCGACGCGATGGCCGAAACTGGCGCGCGCCCGGAAGAAACGGTTGTGATCGGCGATACGAGCTTTGACATGCTCATGGCCCGTTCTGCGGGCACGACTGCCCTTGGGGTAAGCTGGGGCTTTCATACAGCAGATGAAATTGCCTCTGGCGGTGCCCATGAGATTCACGACAGCTACGACACGCTCAATGGCGCATTGAGCCGGTTTGTGCCGGCGGGGGAAGAGGTTTCACGATGAGCATGTCCAAGGCGAAGGCGGAAAACCGCCCTTTGCCCAAGCGTTTCTATTCCGAGGCCAGCGCGGGGCCTTCGGGCGATGGCTGGGCCATACTTCTTGACGGCCGCCCGGTGAAAACGCCTGAGCGCCATGTGCTGGCAGCTCCTTGCGAGACGCTGGCCGTGGAGATGGCGGCTGAGTGGGATGCGCAAGCCAAACATATTGATCCTTTCACCATGCCGCTGACCCGGCTGGCTCATGTGGCTATTGACCGTATGGAAGCGGCGCGCGCGGCCGCGGCAGAGGAAATTGTCCGGTTTGCGGGAACAGACCTCTTGTCCCATCGCAGTGACGATCCTGAGCTTGCTGCCCGCCAGGCCGCTGGCTGGGACCCGCTGCTGGAATGGTCTGCAAAGGCGCTGGAAGCCCCGCTGAAGAGCGCGGCGACACTGTTGGCACTAGAGCAGCCGGAGGCCTCTCTGGCCGCTCTGCGGGCCCGTGCGGGCGCGCTGGACAACTGGCGGCTGACGGCACTGACCAGCGCTGTCCCCCTTCTGGGGTCTGCCGTGCTCGGTTTTGCGCTGCTCGAAGCCGAGATCGATGGCGAGCTGGCTTACATGCTTTCGCGGCTGGATGAGGACTATCAGGCCGAGCGCTGGGGCGAGGACAGCGAAGCCGCCGAGGCCGCCGCCAACCGCAAGCGTGACCTTCTTGCCTGCGAGCGCGTGTTCCGCCTGCTGGATGAAGCAGACGTTTAGACTTCCTTCATCGGCCGCAACGATGCTTGGCGCAGATTTGCACCGGGATAATGGCCATGAAGCCTGTTCAGCTCTTTCTTGCGAGCCTTCTCGCGCTGACCGCCGCTGCCGTGGCGCAGGCCCAGTCGCGCGGGTTTGAGGTGCCAGCCGACCATACCGCGCTGATTCGCCTGCCGGGCGATGCCGCCGCCATTGTAATTGGTAATCCCAATATAGCCGACGCGACGCTCTATGATGCGCGTACCATCTTCGTGACGGGCCGTGTGTTCGGCCGAACCAACATGATCGCGCTCGATGATAATGGCCGGGTGCTCTACACCTCGGACCTGCTGGTCACCCAGTCGGGCCGGGGCAGCGTCCAGGTTTTCCGCAATACCGAACGCCACAGTTATGTGTGTGCGCCGGAATGCCAGGCCGTGCCAGTGATCGGGGATGCATCGGACTGGTTCTCCGGCGTGTCGGGCCAGCAGGCCAACCGTACGGCGGTTGGTGGCGGGCGTTAGGGCCTGTACTCATAAAGGTTTCGGGCCCCGGAGCGAACTTTGGTTCGCTCCGACTCTTTGCTAAGTGAGGCAAGCGGCTTGCAGTCGCTTGCCGGGGCGTAGCGGATTTGGTGCCTGACAAGGAGAGACGGCCGCCGTGGAGCACTCCTCCACAAGGCCGGCTCGACGCCGTCAGGGAGAAAATCCGCCGCGCTCGATAAGAGTATGGCGAAAATCGCCCACTATTACGTCGCAGCCCCTCGAAAGGGGGATGCCCTTCCTTGGGGCCTGCTCCTGATATTGAACGATTTTCGCGCATATCACGCTCCAAACCCTTTGTGAGGACAGGCCCTCGACATCACGCTTTCTTAACCAGGTTTTTTCACCGCGAATTAAGCGCGCTGCGCGATACTGCCGCCAGTGCAGTCTTGCGGGGAGATCGCAGCGTGTTTCTGAAGAGTCCGGTTAAGCGCCTCGCCAGGCGGATGGCAGACGACAAGAAGGGCGCGACGGCCGTCGAGTTCGCAATGGTTGCGCTGCCATTCCTTGTTCTGCTGGGCGCCATTATCGAAACCGCCCTCATCTTTTTTGCCGGCATGATGATGGAGCACGGGCTGTCGCAATCGGCCCGCGAGATACGCACCGGACAGCTCCAGCTGGCAGGCGGCTCGCCAGAGGCGTTCAGAAACTCTGTCTGCAGCCGCTCGGCGGGTTTGCTGCGGTGTGAGCGTTTACGCATTGATGTGCGCACGCTGGAAAGCTTTGGCGGCGCGACCTCCCTGCCAGTCGACGAAAACGGGATGGTCGATGTCGGCGAGATCAGCTTCCTGCCCGGTAATCCGGGCGAGATAGTGCTGGTGCGGGCCTATTATGACTGGCCGCTTATCGTCCCCAATCTGGGGCTGGGGCTTGCGAACATGGCGGGCAATCGCCGGCTTCTGACGGCGACCGCCGCGTTCCGCAACGAGCCGTTCCAGGAGGCGCTGCAATGATGGCCTTCAAGCTGATTTCAACACTTGCTGCGGACCGCCGGGGTGTGTCGGCAGTGGAGTTTGCGTTGATAGCGCCATTGCTGATCACGCTCTATGTGGGGATCGTCCAGCTTACGCTCGGCCTGTCTGCTGACCGCAAGCTGACAGCGGCTGCGAGCACGATTGCGGACCTGGTCGCCCAATCTGACATTGTGAACGATGTGGCGTTCGGCGACATCCTGGCTGCGGGGGAGGCTGTCATGCAGCCTTATTCGACGGCCAACCTGGTTGTGCGCGTCTCATCGCTGAGCGCCGATGCGCAGGGCAACCCGTCACTTGAATGGAGCCAGGGCAGGGGCACCAATCCACGCGCCGCCGGTGATCTGCCGCCTTTGCCAGCTGGCGTGCTGTTGCCCGGTGGCGGCGTTGTCGTCGTGGAAGCCGACTACACCTATCACACACCGCTGTCGGGAAGCGGGCTTGGCCAGTTCAATCTGACCGAAACCGTCTATATGCGGCCCCGCCGCGTCGGGTTCGTCAGTGGCGAGTGGCAACCTGATGAACCGCAGGATCCGGGAAGTGGCGGCGGATCGGGCACTGGAAGTGACTCAGGCGGCGGCAATGATTCCACACCGTCCCCTGAGCCAGACCCTGCTCCTGCTCCAGAGCCAGAGCCAGAGCCGGCCCCCAATCAGTGCCGCTATACCGGCATTCTCGCTATCTTGTTCTGCCGTTAACATAGCGGGCGAGGGCATCGGCCCGGCGCGCCATGCACCCAATCTTAAGCCTGTTATGATGGTCTGGCCGTCTCAGGAACTGAAGATGTGCCGGGCGTGATGCTGATCTATTTTTGCGTGAGTGCTGCAATTCTGCTCACCCTTCTGGCCGCGCTGGAAGACGTGCGGCGCTTCACAATCTCCAACTGGATACCCGGCGCACTGATTGTTCTCTGGCTGGTGTATGTGCCCTTCTCCGGGCTCAGCTGGCAGGGCGCTGGCCTTAACCTGCTCACAGGGGTTGGCGTGCTGGCGCTGATGATGGCGCTGTGGATGCCGGGCTGGCTCGGCGGCGGTGACGCCAAGCTGATTGCCGCGCTCGCCCTCTGGTTTGGCTGGCCGTCCGTTCTCACCTTCCTGCTTCTGGCGATGATCTGCGGCGGCGTTCTGGCGGCGGCATTGCTGGCCGCGCGCCGCTTCGCGCCGGCGCTGCCCATGTCGCCTGAGCGCCTTGCCGCCAGCCCGCTGGCGCATGGGGCGCCTGTACCCTATGGCGTGGCCATAGCGGGCGGGATGCTCTGGGCGTTGCCGCATTCCCCGCTGATGGCGGCGTTTGCCGGTTAACGTCTCAGTGACCGAACTGGCACATTCCCTGCGCGGGACATATCCCATCGCCGATAATTAACGCGGCCTTGAGGTTTTGCCGGTGAAATCAGGCACAACTGCCTTTTCGCGCCGAGGGATCCGCGAGCTGCCATGAACGCCACCCGTATAGCCATTCTCGTCGCTGCCGGTCTGGCCGCAATCGTTGCGGCCTTCTTCGTGCGTAACGCCATGCAGCCGCAGGTGATCGAGCGCACGGTAACAGAAGCCCCTGTGGCGGAAGCACCTGCCGTCAGGGTGCTGGCAGCGCGCTCTGATCTGGCCATGGGCCGGCGCGTGGCGCCCGGCGACCTCTACTGGCAGCCCTGGCCCGAAGAGGCCATCTCGCCCACCTATATCCGCGAATCAGCTGACCGCGAGGCAGTGAACAGGCTCGCAGGTTCGGTTGTGCGCGCTGCCATCGCGCAAGGAGAGCCGATAACAGAGCGCCGGCTGGTGGCGCCCGGCTCCAGTGGCTTCATGGCTGCGGTAATTTCGCCCGGCATGCGCGCGATTGCCGTGCCGACATCGGCTCGCGCCGGCGCTGGCGGCTTCATCCTGCCCAATGACCGGGTTGACCTGATTGTGACGACGCAGGGCGAGCACAACAGCTTTTCCGCGCAAACCCTGCTGGAAAACGTACGTGTTCTGGCGATTGACCAGTCCTTCTCCGAGGATGGTTCGGGCGCGGTGGTTGGCTCCACCGCCACGCTGGAAGTGACACCCGCTCAGGCGCGCGTGGCCGCTCAGGCTATCGCGGGCGGAACGCTCACGCTCTCGCTGCGCAGCCTTTCCGATGCAGACGAACCATCTGCCGAAGCGGGGGAAGTCACCGAAGGCGGGCAGCGCGTGGTGCGCGTTTTCCGTTACGGGCGTGAGGAGCGTGTAGCGCTCAGCGCGCGGGGAGGGGAATGATGGCAGCGAGATTTCTGGCCACGCTGGCGGCGCTTGCGCCGTTATTGCTGTGTGCCCCGGCCTATTCGCAAGGCGCAGGTGTGGAGCGGACCAACACGCTTCAGGTGACGATCCGCCAGCCCGGCGAGGGTCCGGTGTCAGAGCGCATTACACTGCCCCTCGGACAGGCCGCCGTGATCCATCTGCCCGTTGACGCCGCCGACGTGATGGTCGCCAACCCGGCTGTTGCTGACGCCGTGGTGCGCACGCCCACCCGCGCTGTATTGCTGGGTCAGGGTGTCGGGCGCACCAATGTTTTCTTTTTTGATGGTGATGGCGCGCTGATCCTTGATCTGGCGGTGCGTGTCGAGCGCGATATGGACGGGTTGAGCGATGCGCTGCGGCGCTTCGTGCCCGATGGCCGTATCGCCGCTGAATCGATGAACGCCAATATCGTCCTGTCCGGAACGGTGCCCTCTGCCAGTGCCGCAGACACCGCCCTGCAGGTGGCGCGCCGCTGGGCTGATGACCCGGAGCAGGTGATCTCTTTTCTGACCGTTGAGGGGCGCGATCAGGTGCTCTTGCGTGTGCGCATTGTGGAAATGCAGCGTACGCTGGTGCGCCAGCTCGGCATCAATCTGAGCGCCAATCTGAATACGGCCAGCCCGACGGTAAACCGTATCGACACTGAAAACGCTTTCGGCCTGGCAGGCAGTGCGCTTGGCGGGCTGACGGGCCGGGCCGATCTGCTCAATGCTCTCGGAGCAAACACGCGGCTGGGAGCGACCTTCGCGGCATTGGAGCGTGTCGGTCTGGTGCGCACGCTAGCCGAGCCGAATCTCAGCGCGATTTCCGGTGAGTCGGCAAACTTCCTGGCGGGCGGCGAGTTTCCCGTGCCTGTCGGACGTGATCGCGACGGTAATATCACGATTGAATACAAGCCGTTTGGCGTCGGCCTTGGCTTCACGCCCGTGGTTCTGTCGGAGGGGCGTATCTCCTTGCGTATTTCCACCGAGGTCTCCGAGCTGTCCAATCAGGGTTCGATCACGCTGGGGGGCAGCACGCAGACCGATGCGGACGGCAACGTCATTGGCGGCGTCCCGGCGCTGACCATTCCCTCGCTGACCGTGAACCGCGCGGAAACGACCGTGGAGTTGCCCTCCGGCGGCAGTCTGGTCATTGCCGGCCTGATCAAGGAAGAAACCCGGCAGGCCATGGACGGCGTTCCCGGGGTAGAGCGCCTGCCCGTTCTGGGCGCGCTTTTCCGCTCGCGCGATTTTGCCAATAGCGAAACCGAGCTGGTGATTGTCGTCACCCCCTATCTGGTCGATCCGGCAAATCCGAACGAGCTTTCGTCGCCCGGCGACGGGTTTGAGCCTGCCTCGACGGCGGCACACGTCTTTCTTGGCCGCCTGAACCGTGTCTACGCCGCGCCGGGTGCGCAGGTGGAAGGGCAGGGCTGGACCGGCCCTGTCGGCTTCAGCGTGGAGTAGCGCCATGATGATCAGAGCCATCTGCCTGACTTTTGCCGCGGCTTTTGCGATGAGCGCCTGTGCGTCGGCGCCCCGCGAGCTGCCGCGCGCCACCGCCATGGCTGAGACGGTACGCGTGGAGATGCCCGTTGATCCGCGCGATAATGGCCTGACATGGGCCCAGCTGGAACTCATCGAGGCACTGGCCGGTGAGTACAAGGCGCGAGGCCATGGGCCTTTCGTCATCTCCTACCCCCAGAATGCCGGTAATGCCGAAGCGGCGCTGGGCGCAATCGCCGATGTGCGCACTGCGCTCTACGGCCACGGGCTGGACTGGCGCCAGATCGGCGGCGGCGCCTACGAAGCCGGCGGCTATGTTCAGGCGCCTGTCGTCTTTTCCTTCACCCGCTACCGCGCCGTAGCGCCGGAGTGCGAGAACCGCTGGAGCGATGTGCGCAATGCCCGTCCGGGCGGGCGCTGGGGCGGGTTTGGCTGCGCCACCGAGCAGAATATTGCGGCCATGGTCGCTGATCCGCGTGATCTTGTGACCCCGCGCACCTTCGATGATCCCGATGCCGCCCGCCGCCAGACGGTTCTCGACCGCTGGCGTCAGGGCCAGTCCACCACAAGCGAGCGCAGCGCCAGCGAGAGCGGCACTGTCAGCCGCGCCGTTGAATAGTCAGACCGTCCAGCTGGAACCAGACATACGATGACACAGGCCAGACCATACGAAGATGACGGGTTCGATGCCGGGGATGAATTCCTGGGCGACGACTTTTCCACGCCGTCAGACCCGTTTCTGGATGCCGCCACGGTTGAGGCGCGCCTGCGCGGCGAGATCGCCGGTGCCGCTGACCCGTTTGACGAGCCCTTGCAGCCTGTCCCGCAACCGGCTGGAACATCCGGGTTTGGCGCAAAGCTGGCTGCGGCCAACAGGACTGCGCCTGATTTCATCAGCGAGGCAGACCCCGCGCCCAGCCGCCCGCGCGTCGAGGCGCGCGCCTCTGACTTGTCAGCTGTCTCGCCGGGGCTCTACGGCGAGGTTGATGCTGATGCCGGTGATGTGATCCAGCCGGTGCCGCGTATCTCCATCGAGGCGTTCTGCGAGCGTCCGGAAACCGGGGCGCTCATCCATAACGCTGGCGCGGACCGGCGGCTGGCACGCGCTCACGTCAATGTCGAGCTCGGCGGGCTGGCAGGCGCCATTGAGCGCTTTCATGACGAATCCACGCCGAACCTGCTGATTATCGAGACCGGCATGCGCGGGGCGCAGCTTTTTGCCCAGCTGGACGAGCTGGCCTCGGTCTGCGACGGCGATACGCGTATCATCATTATCGGCGCGGCCAACGACATCGCGCTTTACCGCGAGCTGATGCGCCGGGGCGTGAGCGAGTATCTCGTGCCGCCGATGACGCCGCTGCACCTGATCCGCACCATCTCCGGCCTGTTTGTGGATCCCGATGCCCCGTTCGCGGGCCGTTCGATTGCCTTTATCGGTGCCAAGGGCGGGGTTGGCTCGTCCACGATTGCGCACAACATCGCCTGGTGCATGGGCGAGCTGCAGCACATGGACACGGTGCTGGTCGATCTCGATCTCAGCTTTGGCACTGCAGGGCTGGATTTCAACCAGGACCCGGCCCAGACCATCGGCCATGCACTGGCCGATCCGGACCGGCTGGACGACGCGCTTCTCGACCGCCTGCTGGTCAAGTGCGGCGAGCGCCTGAGCCTCTTTTCCGCGCCTGCAACGCTGGAAAGTGACTGGGATTTTGGCTCCGAAGCGTTCGAGACCGTGCTGGAAAAGGTCCGCCGTCAGGCGCCTTATGTGGCGCTGGACCTGCCGCACGCCTGGTCGCCCTGGGTGCGCCGCACGCTTCTCTCGGCAGAGCAGGTGGTGGTCACGGTCACGCCCGATCTGGCATGCCTGCGCAACGCCAAGAATCTGTTCGATCTGGTGCGCCAGAACCGGCCCAATGACGAACCGCCAAAGGTCATCGTCAACATGGCCGGGTGCCCGAAAAAGCCCGATATTCCGCTCAAGGACTTCTCCGATGCACTGGGTACCGCGCCCCTTCTGGTGCTGCCCTTCGAGCCTGCGCTGTTCGGGCGGCAGCCAATAACGGCCAGATGATCGCAGAGGTCGACGCCAAATCGAAGGCGGCTGACGGATTTGCCCATGTGGCCAGCCAGCTTACAGGGCGCAGCTCCGCGCCGGTCCGCCAGCAGCGTTCAGGCCTGAAATCACTGTTCGGGCGCAAAGGTTAGAGGCAGCAGGCAAGGCATGTTCGGCAAGCGCACCACCGCTCCACAGCCCACCCCGGCAGCGCCCCCTGCCAGCGCCGCGCCTGCGCCTGCCGCACGCCCGGCGCCATCTGCCCAGCCACGCCCGCGCCCCGCTGCACCCGCGCCCCAGCCGCGCGCCAGCGCTGCGCCGCAGGCCGCCAGCAAACCCAAGCCCCGCCCTGCCGTACAGGTCGGTCAGGAACGCTCCGCCGAGTACTATGCGATCAAGACGACGATCTTCAACGCGCTGATCGATACGATTGACCTTGGCCAGCTCGCTCGCCTCGACAACGCCACGGCGGCGGAGGAAATCCGCGACATCGTCACCGAGATCATCTCGATCAAGAACGTGGCTATGTCGATCGCGGAGCAGGAAAACCTGCTGCAGGACATCTGCAATGACGTTCTGGGCTACGGGCCGCTGGAGCCGCTTCTGGCACGCGACGATATTGCCGACATCATGGTCAATGGCGCGGGCGATGTGTTCATCGAGGTCAATGGCCGCGTCCAGAAGACAGGTATCCGCTTCCGCGACAATGGCCAGCTGATGAATATCTGCCAGCGCATCGTGTCCCAGGTGGGACGGCGCGTGGATGAAAGCTCGCCGATCTGCGATGCGCGCCTTGCCGATGGCTCGCGCGTCAACGTCATCGCGCCGCCGCTGGCGCTTGATGGCCCCACGCTGACGATCCGGAAGTTCAAGAAAGACAAGCTGACCATGCAGCACCTGGTCGATTTCGGATCGATCACGCCCGAAGGCGCCAAGGTGCTGCAGATCATCGGCGCATCGCGCTGCAACGTGCTCATCTCCGGCGGTACGGGCTCGGGCAAGACGACGCTGCTGAACTGCCTGACCGGCTTCATCGGGGAAGAAGAGCGCGTCATCACCTGTGAAGACGCCGCCGAGCTGCAGCTGCAGCAGCCGCACGTGGTACGTCTTGAAACCCGTCCGCCCAATCTGGAGGGCACGGGCCAGGTCACGATGCGTGATCTGGTCAAGAACTGCCTGCGCATGCGCCCCGAACGCATCATCGTTGGCGAGGTGCGCGGTCCCGAAGCCTTTGACCTGCTGCAGGCGATGAATACCGGCCATGACGGCTCCATGGGCACGCTGCACGCCAACTCCCCGCGTGAAGGGCTGTCGCGCATCGAGTCCATGATCACGATGGGCGGCTACAACCTGCCGACCAAGACCATCCGGGAAATGATCTCCGGCTCGATTGACGTGGTGGTGCAGGCTGCGCGCCTGCGCGATGGGACGCGCAAGATCACCCACATCACCGAGGTGCTCGGCATGGAGGGGGATGTCATCGTCACCCAGGATCTCTTTGTCTACGAGATCACAGGCGAGGACGAACACGGCAATATCACCGGCCGTCACGTCTCGACGGGCATCGCCCGTCCGAAATTCTGGGACCGGGCCCGCTATTTCGGTCTGGAACGCGAACTGGCCGCCGCTCTCGACGCCTCGGAGGCCTGACGCGCCATGGGCGATCTCTCCTTCATCATCGCTGCCATCGCCGCCTTCGTGGCCGTGGCCGGCGTCGGGATTGCCTTTACCAGCGGCGGCAACAAGCGTCAGGCCCAGCGCGTGCAGATTGCCGTCGGCGCGCCCTTGCAGGCCGGCAGGCGCCAGACCAGTGCGCTCGACCAGACGGCGCAGAAAAAACGTCAGGTGCAGGAAACGCTGAAAGAGCTGGAAGAGCGCCAGAAGGCTGCGCGCAAACGGGCTCTCACCTTGCGTGCGAAGCTGGAGCAGGCAGGTGTCAGCTGGACACCGCAACATTTCTGGATTGCGTCAGCCGTAATCGGCGTCCTGGCGGCGTTTGTGGTCTTTGCAGCCGGCATGAACGTACTCATAACACTGTCCGCGGGCTTTGTTGCCGGGCTGGGCCTGCCTCGCTGGATCGTCGGGTTTCTGGTGGCCCGCCGCCAGAAGCAGTTTGTGAACAATTTTGCCGACGCCATCGATATCGTGGTGCGTGGTGTCAAATCCGGCCTGCCACTGAACGAGTGCCTGAAAATCATCGCGCGCGAAAGCCCCGAGCCGGTCCGCACCGAGTTTGAAAAGCTCAATGAAGGTATCGCGGTCGGCGTCGATCTTGACGAGGGTATGCGGCGCATGACCCAGCGCATGCCCGTCTCCGAACTCAATTTCTTTGCCATCGTGCTGGTCATTCAGGCGAAAACCGGCGGCAATCTGGCCGAAGCGCTGGGCAATCTTTCAGCCGTGCTGCGTGCCCGCAAGCTGATGGGCGAGAAGATTCAGGCTCTGTCGTCCGAGGCCAAGGCATCGGCCATGATCATCGGCGCGCTGCCTCCGCTCGTGCTGTGCATCGTGATGATTGTGGCACCGGACTATATGGGCCTGATGTTCACCCATCCGCTCGGGCAGATGATGCTGCTCGGCGGGCTGGTGTGGATGGGCATCGGTATTTTTGTCATGCGCGGCATGATCAACTTCAAGCACTAGGCCGGTACGCGATGGTCACCCAGTTTGCCCAGTGGATCACGACGCCAGCCAATCTGTTTGGCCTGCTGGCCTTCTTTCTGGTGTTTGCCACGGTCATCACCGTGTCGGGCCCGGCCCTGGGCGGCAACAAGCTGGACAAGCGCATCAAGTCGGTTGCCAACCGGCGCGAGGAACTGCGCCGCAAATCACGCGAGGCGCTGGAACTTGAGGCGCGTGGCAGCGCCTTGCGCGGCAAGGATACGCGTTCCTTGTTCCGCAAGGTGGTGGAGAGCCTTAACCTCCAGACCCTTCTGGAAGACCCCAATCTCAAGAACAAGCTGGTTCAGGCAGGTATGCGCGGGCAGGGCCCGGTCTTTGCCTTCTATTTTGCCCGCCTGATCGCGCCGATTGTCCTGTTTGCCCTGTCGCTGGCCTATCTCTTCGCGCTCAACGATTTCGGCCTGCCGACCATCCAGCGTCTTGCCATTGTGATGGGCATGACCCTGCTGGGCTATTATGCGCCCGGCATCTACCTCTCCAATGCGGCGCAGAAGCGGCGCGATTCCATCATGCGCGCCTTTCCCGATGCGCTGGATCTGCTGCTCATCTGTGTGGAAGCGGGTATGTCCATCGAGGCTGCCTTCCAGAAAGTGGCCGCAGAGGTTGGCACCAGCTCGATCGAGCTGGCCGAGGAATTGTCGCTGACGACGGCGGAACTGGCTTATCTGCAGGATCGCCGGCAGGCCTACGAAAACCTTGCCATGCGCACCAACCATCCCGGCGTAAAAGGGGTGTCGACGGCGCTCGTGCAGGCCGAGCGCTACGGCACACCTTTGGGTCAGGCGCTGCGTGTTATGGCCAAGGAAAACCGCGATATGCGCATGGCGTCGGCGGAGAAAAAAGCTGCTGCCCTGCCTGCCAAGCTGACAGTGCCGATGATCGTGTTCTTCCTTCCGGTCCTGTTCATCGTCATTCTTGGCCCGGCCATCATCTCCTTCCAGGAGATGTGAGCGCGCTTGATAGTCGCGCCTGTGCTGCTCGTGTGCTAGACTCTCCGAAAGGAGAGACGATGGACGCCGAACTCAAATCCTTGATACAGGCAATTGCTACCGACGCCTTGGGCCCGGCTGTGGTTGTTGATGTTCATGTGAGGCCGGAAGCCGATGCAGACGATGAACCGATCTTGCGTACACATATTATTGTCAACATGCCCAAGGGTGGCGGCGTTCTCCCCTCGGAGAAGACGATGATGATCCCGCGTGCGGTCCGCAATGCGCTGGTTCATCGCGGGATCGATGCGTTTCCAATCGTAAGCTTTATCTCAAAAGCAGAGGCAGCGGGGCTCAGCTCTGAAGCCGCTTGATCTGATTGCTTCGGGGCGGCGCTTGCTGGCAGGCAAGAGCAAGCCCGCGCAGGCTGATCTCCGGCGCGCAGTAAGCGTGGCGTACTACGCGCTCTTTCACTGTTTGGCGCGATCAAATGCCGATCTGCTGATTGGCACGGCAAAAGTCTCCCGCTCCAATCCGGCATGGTCTCAGACTTATCGGGCGTTGGAACATGGGATTGCGAAGACTGCCTGCAAACGCCCGGAAATGACGAAGTTTCCCGCTGACATTCAAAATTTTGCAAGCCGGTTTGTCACCTTACAAGAGCTGCGTCACGAGGCCGATTATGATCCTGACGCCCGCTTTGCCAAATCGGGTGTGCGGCAGCATCTGGCCGACGCGGAAGCGTCGATTGCAGGATTCATGGCCGCAAGCACCAATGACCGCCGTGCATTTGCAGCTTGGGTGCTGTTCAGGAAGCGCTGAAGTCAGCGCGCTTGACGCATCCGCAACATTGCGGTTACCCCTGTCGCCGGTGGTGCTTTCGCGAGAAAGCTAAGAGGGAACTCCGGTCAGGGGATTTATCTCCAAGTCCGGGACTGTGCCCGCAACTGTAGGCGGCGAGCCTTGATGTCATGAGCCACTGGGAGCGATCCCGGGAAGGCGGCATCAGACAAGGCGTTGACCCGCAAGTCAGGAGACCTGCCACCGCAGTCGCTTGTGCAGGACCGGGTCCAGTCCTTCGGCACACGGATTTACTCCGTCATAGCGGCAAACAGCCGGGCCGTTCGGGCCTGCGCATGGCGTTTCGCGGGTCTTCGCGAGGCGTGTAGCGCAGTTCCGTCAGCCCGAAACGTTTGTAGCGGGCCGGTTCGCCGTCCCGCATGGGCAGGGCGGGGCATTTGCCATGCGCGTGCGTGTATTGCTTGTGGCGATTGCGGGGCTGCTGCTCACCAGCGGCGCTGTGGCCCAGCCGCAGCGCATTGTCTCGCTGGATTACTGCGCTGACCAGTATGTGCTGGGGCTGACTGACCGCAGCCAGATCGCGGCGCTTTCCCCTGATGCGCGTGCAGATTTCTCCTCCCATGCCGCTATTGCCGAAGGCCTCCCGCAGGCGCGCCCGCTGGCCGAGGACATACTCGCTCACCGGCCCGACATGGTAGTGCGCAGCTGGGGCGGCGATCCGCGCATTCTCGCCCTGTTCGAGCGGCTAGGTATCCCGGTTCACCAGATCGGATACATCTCGGACTTCGACGACATCCGCCGCGAGACGCGTGCTGCCGCTGCGGCGTTCGCCCGTCAGGAGCAGGCCGGGATACTGCTCGCTGACATGGACCGGGCATTGGATCGTGTCTCACCCGGTGCAGGCGCAGATGCTCTCTACGTCACGCCCGGCGGCGTCACGGCAGGGCAGGGGACGTTCATTGATGCGCTCTTGAGCGCGGCGGGCCTGAGCAACGCTGCCGGCGCCCAGACGGGCTGGACCAGCCTTCCGCTGGAAGCGGTGGCAACACAGATGCCTGCCATCTTCGTCACCGGCTTTACCAATAGTGCCACCGACCGCGTGGACCGCTGGAGCGCCAGCCGTCACCCCGTCATGCGCCGTGCCCTTAGCGCCCGCCCTGTGCTGGCGCTCGATACCGGCGTTATCGCCTGCACGACATGGCTCGCAGGCGAGGAGGCGGCACGCCTCCACACATTTGCCAGAAGCCAACAACCCATATTGCGCGGGGAACAGCCATGATGCTGATCAGGGTCAATCTTGTGATGGCGGGCATGGCGCTTCTTGCCGTGCTGGCCGCTCTGGCCCCTGCCAATGGCTGGGCCGACATCGCATCGCTTGGCCAGTCCGGTGCAGAGGGTGAGCTGGCCCGCATTCTGGTGCTGGAAATCCGTCTGCCACGCATTCTGGCAGCCTTTGGCGTTGGCGCCGCGCTGGGCCTCGCTGGCGCCGCCCTGCAGGGGCTTTTGCGCAACCCGCTGGCCGATCCCGGCGTGCTGGGCGTGTCGGGTGCCTCCGCGCTGGGCGCGGTGATTGCGGTCTATTTCAACCTTGCGGCCTTGAGCGTCTGGGCGATGCCGGGCCTTGCCATCTTCATGGCGCTGGGCACGACCGTCCTGCTCTATGTGCTCGGTGCCAGCTCTGTCTCGACCACGCGGCTGATCCTGGTCGGTGTGGGCCTGTCGAGCCTTGCAGGCGCACTGATGGCGCTGCTTATGAATCTCGCGCCCAATCCGTTTTCGCTCTCCGACCTCATCAACTGGCTTCTGGGATCAGTTGCCAACCGTTCCTGGGCCGATATCGGCTTTGCCGCACCCTTCTGGGTGATTGGCCTCGTACTGGTCTTCATGGCCGGGCCGGGCCTTCGCGCGCTGAGCCTGGGTGAAGAAGGCGCGTCCGGGCTGGGCGCGAACGTGCCGCGCATACGCCTGCTCGTCATCATTGGCAGCGCGCTGCTGACGGGTGCCAGCGTCGCCATTGCCGGGATTATCGGTTTTGTCGGCATTGTCGCGCCGCATGTGGTGCGGCCCTTCGTGCGCCATGATCCCGGTGATCTGTTGCTGCCATCCGCCCTGCTGGCGGGGACGGTGCTGGTGCTGGCAGACATGGCGGTTCGCGTGCTGCCGTTCGCGATGGAGATGAAGCTTGGCGTCACGGCCGCGCTCATCGGTGCGCCGGCTTTCATCTGGATTGCGGCGCGGGCGCGGGGGATGGGCCAATGAGCACACGTCTTGCCATCATCGCGGCCAGTGCGGGCCACGACGCGCGCACCGTGCTGAGTGACGTGACCTTCTGCGTGCAGCCGGGAGAGCTCATCTGCCTTGTCGGACCCAATGGCGCCGGCAAGTCCACCCTGCTGAAACTTGCCGCCGGGATCCTTCCGGCCCGGACGGGCGAAGTGCGCCTTGGCGGGCGGGATGCGTCCGCGATGAGCGCGCGCGCGCGTGCCGCCCACATGGCCTGGCTGGCCCAGGAGCGCGGTGCGGCCTGGGCCATGCGCGGCGTGGACATTGCCGCGCTGGGCCGGTTTGCCCATGAGGGGCGGCCCTATGAGCGCCTGCCTGATGCCGCCCGCGAAAGCGTCAATGCAGCGATTGAACGGTGCGGCGCCTCCGGCTTTGCACACCGCCCGGTCGATACGCTGTCGGGCGGCGAGAAAGCGCGCATCCATCTGGCCCGTACGCTTGCAGGCGGTGCGCCCTTGCTGCTGCTCGACGAGCCGCTAAACGCGCTCGATCCGCGCCACCAGCTGGATGTCATGGCGCTGCTGCGGGCAGAAGCGGCAAGCGGCACCGCCATCATTCTCGCCTTGCATGATCTGGCGATGGCGCGCCGCCATGCGGCCCGCGTCATTGTGCTGGATGAAGGGCGCATCGTTGCCGATGGCCCGCCCGCAACCGCTCTGAGTTCCACCATTCTTGCCAATGTTTTTGCCGTCCGGGAGGCCCCGGACGGGGGCTTCTCGCCGGTCTGATTTCAACCAGGAGAAAGTCTCATGTTTTCAGTCAGTATTCTTGCGCTATCGGCCGCTCTGGCCAGCGAGACGGGCGATATTTCCGACATCGTCACCGTCACCGGCACGCGCGTGCCGGTGACCGCCGAACGTCTGGCACTGCGCGTTGATACGCTCGACCGTGATACCATCGAGGTGGAGGGCCTGACCGATCTGGTCAGCGCCCTGTCGCGTTATCCGGGCTTTTCCGTCGTTCAGTCGGGCGGGATAGGGGCGACAAGTTCCATCTTCGCGCGCGGCACCAACTCTAAGCACACGCTGGTCCTGTTTGACGGCATTCGCGTGAACGATGCTTCCACCCCTTCGGGCCAGTTTGATGCGGGTCAGGATTCGCTGGGTGATCTGGACCGGGTGGAGATCGCGCGCGGGCCGCTCTCCTCGCTTTACGGGTCGGACGCGATTGGCGGCGTCATCAATCTCGTCCCGCGCCGGGGCGGGGATAGTGAATTCTCGCCGTATCTCGATCTGTCGGCGGGCTCGTTCAATACGATCCGCCTGCTGGCGGGGGCGTCCGGCACCACAGGCGCGCTCGAATACGGCCTCAGCGCAGAGCGCTATCAGAGCGATGGCTTCAACGTGACGCCCGCCCGCATGGCGCTGTCCGGCAATGAACGTGATGGCGGGGAAATCACCACCATCACGGCCAACGCCGCCTACGATTTCGGCAATGGCTTCACCCTGTCCGGGATCGTGCGCCATCGGGAATCCACGAGTGATTTTGACACCTTCTCTGGCGGGCCGGGCTTCTCCCAGCGCGCGGATGATCCCGGTCTTGAACTTTCCCGCAATGACCAGACGCTCTGGCGGGCCGGTCTTGGCTGGCAGAGCACGGACGCCCGCTTCACCAGCGCGTTGCGTCTCGGTGAGGTGCGCAATGATCGCGAGAGCAGTGCTTCAGGCGCTGTCACTGACACCTATGCCGCGCGCCGCAGTTTCGTGGAATGGCTGAATACCTGGCAGCCGCAAGGGTTTGCAGCGCTGGAGCCGGTTGTCGCGTTCGGCGTGCAGGCCGAACGGGACTCCATCAACACGGCTACCGCGTGGGACAATCCGCTCTCGCGCTCGGAAAACAATGTGGGTGCCTATCTCAACATTCAGGCGCTGGCAGCGGACATGCTTGATCTGTCCGGCTCGCTGCGCGTCGATGATTTCGACGGATTTGGCACGCAGACCACCTGGTCGCTCGGTGCTGTGTGGAGTGTTCCGCAAACGCCTTTGCAGCTCTTCGCCCGCTACGCCACCGCTTTCAAGGCGCCGACCTTGTCAGAGCGCTTTGTCAGCTCGGCCTTCACCACGCCTAACCCGGATCTGCAGCCCGAAGAGGCTGAAAGCTGGGAAGTGGGCGCGCGCGCCAGCTTTGTGCTGGAAGGCGGCCGTCAGGCCAGTGTCTCGCTGAGCTATTTCGAGACTGACATCGATAACCTGATCGAGAACGTGTTCGATTTTGTCACCTTTACCGGCTCGAACCAGAATGTGGGCCGGGCAGAGCTTTCAGGCGTCGAAGCCGCAGGCACGCTCGATCTGACGGCCAGCCTGCAGCTTGATGTGGACTATGCCTATGTCGAGGCCACCAATGCCGTGACGGGAACGCCGCTTCTGCGCCGTCCGCGCCATGCCTGGTCGGCGGGTCTCGTCTGGCGGCCGGTCGAGGCGCTGTCCCTGTCGGCGCGCTATCAGCGCACCGGCTCGCGGCGTGATGTGACCTATAATGATGACGGCTTCTATGTCAGCGGCAACGCGCCGGTGGCAGGTTATGAACTGGTCAATGTCTCGGGCCAGTGGCGGTTCAGCGAACAGCTCAGCGCCTATGTCACTGTGACCAACGCGTTTGACACGGTCTACGAGCAACCTGCCGCCTTTGCCGGTGCGCCGCGCATGTTCATGGCGGGGGTTCGCGTCAGCTACTAGGTCTGAAACTACCCGTCATAGGGGCGCACGGACCGCACGGCCATCGCGTAGGCGGCATCCGCAAGGTCTGTTTCCACGCGTTGTATCTCCATGCGCCCCTCCACCCAGACAGGGTCCCACAACTGACTGAACCGGATCGGCTCTGCCGAGCGCAGATAGACGATCTGGTTCGGCGGGGGCGGGGGGTAGTGAATGCAGGCCCCGTGATAGGGCAGGAACAGAAACTCGCGCGCCTGCCCGCGCTCGGCATAGTCCAGCGGCAGGATGTAGCCAGGCATGCGCACGATGAGCCCGTCGAGATCCTCCACCACGTTGAACGTGCCGATCTGTTCGTCCCGGCGGGTCTGGAACTGGCTCATCAGGGTAGGCGGCGCGGTGCCTTCCTCGAGCGCCAGCAGCATTTCCAGCTCTCCGTCAGGCAGGAGGTCGCGCCAGTTGAGAAGCTCGGCCTCGGCGGCGGGATCGACATGCAGGTCGCCTTGAACCTCTGCAACCGGCCGCCCGTCAGTACCGTTTCCGGCAGGCGAACAGGCGGCCAGCAGGGCGGCAGCCATCAGGGTTAGCGGCGTGATCTTGCGCATAAGGTAATGCTCCGGAAGGAAGTCTCGCTGCGAGGTTAACAGGCTGCACACCCCGTTTTAACGGCCTTTGATGCATATTTGGGCCAGAACCGCAGAAAAAAGCGGCTGGAGGGTGTGATATGGGGTTTGCCGAGGCGCGCGCAATTGCGCGCGAGCGAGAGACTGCGCAGCGCGTACGAGAAGCAGCGCGTCTTCTGATAACCAGCAGCGCCAAGCAGGCAGTGCCGATGAATGTCATCGGCGCTGCGGGCATTGGAGTGATGCTCTACACGTCAGTGCCACTGCCCCTGCTGGGTGCGTGGATAGGCGCGATGGTTGTCGCCTCCGTGCTGCGGCTGCTCTCGATAAACCGGGCGCGCAAGTCCGGCTCGGTCCCGACGCCCGGCCAGATGACCAGCTACATGATCTGCACCGGCTTTGTCGGCGCGCTCTGGGGGGCTTCGGGCTTCCTGTTGCCTGCCGATGCGTCCATGGGTGCCGTGCTGGCAGTAGCGGTAATGATTTCGGGCATGTCAGCGGGTGCTGCCATGACATCGGCGGCAGAGCCGCGCGTCGTACTGGCCTATAACGTACCCTGCCTGTCGCTGGCCGCTCTCTGGTATGCTTCATTTGCAAGTGTCACCGGCTTCGTGCTGGCGGGCATGGCCCTGCTGTTCTTCACCGTTACAACGCGTCTGGCCGCGACCTATCGCAAGAGCCTGGTCGAAACGGTTGAGGCCAATGCTGCTCTGGAAGACGCCCGCAACGAGGCCGAGGCGCAGCGCGAGGCGCTGGCCCGTCTTGCGGAACGTCATGAAGCGGCTGCCGGCGCTGCCGAGGACGCCGCGCGTCACAAGGCAGCCATGCTGGCCAATATGAGCCATGAGCTTGGCGCGCCCCTCAATTCCATTCTCGCCCAGACGCAAATGTTGCAGGACGTGTCGTTGACTCCCGATGCCCGCCGTATGGTGGCGCGCATCGCGGAATCCGGCGACACGCTTGCCGAGCTGGTGTCAGAAATTCTGGATGTGGCGCGTATAGAGGCTGGCAGCTTTGAGCTGCGCCTTGATGATTTTCCCGCCGAACGCCTGCGCGACCGACTGGAGCGCTTTGGCGCCCAGCGTGCTGCGCCGAAAGGCCTGGATTTCCGGGTTGATCTGAATATCGATGAAAAGCTGCATCTGCGTGGCGATCAGGACCGGCTGGTGCAGATGGCCGAGATATTCATTGCGAACGCTGTCCGCTTCACCGAGTCCGGCGAGGTGCATGTCAGCTGCAGCACGTCCGAGCCCGGCAATGACGGCACCAGCTGTCTGCGCATTGCGGTCAGTGACACGGGCCGCGGCGTGGGCGAGGCTCACCGCGCCGGTCTGTTTGATGTATTCGCCGAGGAGGCTGCCAAGCCGGGGACTGGTGGCGGTACGGGGCTGTCCCTGCACCTTACCAAGCGGATTGCTGCATTGATGGGCGGCGAGGTGGGCTACACGCCAGGTGATCCCGGTTCAGTATTCTGGTTCGAGGTGCCGGTGCGCACAGCCAGCCGCCCCGGCCGTACCGGCGACGAGCGCCTGGCCTTTGCCAACCGCCGGCTGCGCATGCTGGTGTGTGAGGCCGACCCGGCCCGGCGCGCCGTCCTCTTGGGGTATCTGAAATCCTTCAACTGTGTGGTGAGCTGCGCCAGCAGCGTGAGCGACATGATCGAGGGGCTGGGCGCGTCTGCCTATGATGCGATCATCCTCGGGCTGAACCTTGGCAGTATCGAACCGGAAGACGCTATGCAGGACATTCGCATGCTGGCGTCCACGGCTTCGCTGACGCCAATTGTCCGTCTGGCGCCGGGCCTGCAGATTCCCGTTCAGCGTGCAGGAGGCGAGGTGCTGGTGCGCGCGCCGGTAACGTCCGAGCCCCTTCTGCAGGCGCTTGAAGAGGCGCTGGTCGAGGATCCCTCCGCCATCGCGTATCTGCGCCGGACGGCTTAGCGGGTTTCCGACGCGACCCACTGGACGAAGCCAGCGGCGCTCAGACCGGGCTCGGCCGGCAGAGCGAGGATGCAGGGTTCGTCATAAGGGTGAAGTTCAGTCAGGCGTGTGCGGGCCGCTCCCGCGCGCGCCTTTGACGTTTTGAAGAACGCTACCGTCTCGGCCTCGGCCTGCACGTCGCCATCCCACCGGAAGACAGACCGTCCGGCGGGGAAGATGTTCGCGCACGCGATCAGCCTTTCATCGAGCAGCGTCCGGGCGGCAGCCTCTGCGGCGGCGCCATCCGGCCAGGTGGTGTAAAGCAGAACCACACTATCGGCAGCCTCATCGGTGTGCATCGTCATGGCTGCCTCTCTTGCAGTCGGGGCCGTCTGCCCGGATATAGCAGGTAGCATAGAGGTTAGATCATGGCTGTTCAGGCAAGCAAACCGGCTGCACAAGACGCGAAAGGCGCACTCGTCCTGTTTTCGGGCGGGCAGGATTCGGCTGTCTGTCTGGCACACGCGCTTACCCATTACGACCGCGTGGAAACCATCGGCTTTGACTATGGCCAGCGTCACCGGGTGGAGCTGGAAGCGCGCGTGCGCGTGCGTCAGGCGATGACTGCGCTTGATCCGGCCTGGGCGGAAAAGCTTGGCGGCGATGTGCTGGTGGACATTTCCGGCTATGGCCAGCTGGCCGAGAGCGCACTCACTTATGAACGCGTGATCGAGATGGGCGAAAGCGGCCTTCCGACGAGCTTCGTGCCGGGCCGTAATCTGGTGTTTCTGGTGATGGCGGCGGCCCATGCCTGGCGGCGTGGCCTCGACGTGCTCGTCGGTGGCATGTGCCAGACCGATTATTCCGGCTATCCCGATTGCCGCGAAGACACGCTCAAAGCCCAGGAGCGCGCTTTGTCGCTGGGCCTCGACATGCCGGTGACGATCGATACGCCGCTCATGTTCCTGACCAAGGGCGAGACCTGGGAGCTGGCTGACGGTCTTGGAGGCAAACCGCTTGTCGACCTGATCGTGGAGCATTCCCACACCTGTTACATGGGCGACCGGGAGCATCGCCACGACTGGGGTTATGGCTGTGGCACCTGCCCGGCTTGCGAGCTGCGCGCAGCAGGCTGGAAGGAATGGGCAGGCGCATGAGCTATGCGGTCAAGGAAACCTTCCTCACCGTACAGGGCGAAGGCGGGCAGGCGGGCCGTGTGGCCGTCTTTCTGCGCTTTGCGGGCTGTAATCTGTGGAGCGGTCTGGAGCGCGACCGGGCAAAAGCCGTCTGCCAGTTCTGTGATACCGATTTTGTCGGAACAGATGGTCCGGGCGGGGGCAAGTTCGCCAGTGCCGAAAGCCTTGCCGCCCATGTAAAAAGCTACTGGCCGGGCGGCGGGAAGCCGCTGGTGGTGTGTACCGGCGGTGAGCCGCTCTTGCAGCTGGATGAGGCGGCGATTGCTGCGCTGAAAGCTGCGGGTTTCGAGATCGCGGTGGAGACCAATGGCACTATCGAGGCACCTGAAGGCCTCGACTGGATCTGTGTCAGCCCGAAATCCACCGCGCCGCTAAAACAGCGTTCCGGTCACGAACTCAAACTGGTTTATCCGCAGGCAGACGCCATGCCCGGCCTGTTTGAAAATCTCGATTTCGGCGCCTTCCGCCTGCAGCCCATGGACGGGCCGCACCAGATGGAGAACGCGAAAGCCGCCTTTGAATACTGCCTAACCCATCCCCAATGGAGCCTGTCGCTCCAGACCCATAAATGGATCGGGGTGGATTAGGGGGGATTGAAGCCTAGTCCCGCTCGCGGCGGCGGCGATTGCGCTCTTCTTCCTCATCGCTGGTGGTCACGGCATCGACCGCGCCCCCCGCAACACTGCCTGCAGCGCCAATAGTGGCACCGGCCGCCCCGACGACAGCGCCGGTCGCTGCCGCCGCCAGACATCCCGGCAGCATGAGAAGGCCAAGGCCTGCAACGAGCACCAGCAGGCGGGGCGTGCAGCTTGTGGAGCGGGGCATGGAGCATCCTTTGGACTGGTCAGCCCTGATCCTGCTCCCAAATGGTTAGCGAAGTATGGTGTAATGCACAGGGGGGCTGTGTCAGTGACGCTGCATGCCGGAGGTGCCAATCAGCTCGCGATTTCTCCCCCCGTTTACGGGGGGAGTGCCGCGAAGCGGCGAGGGGGGGAACCCAAAACAAGCTCTCCCCCCCTCCGGTCCTTCGGACCACCTCCCCCGTAAACGGGGGAGGACAGAACCCGCCTCCGCGGGAACGACGCTTGGGTATGCGAACTACAAACTATCCACCATCACGACTTCGGATTCCTCCAGTGCGGTGATGGTGATGACCGGCTCATCCTTGATCGCCGCGCCGTCTCGCGCGTCGAGGGATACGCCATTGACCTCTACCTTCCCGGTAGCAGGGACGAGATAGGCGTGACGGCCTGCTGCCAGCTTGTACTCGATGCTCGTACCGGCTTTCACCGTAGCGCCGAGCACGCGGGCATTGGCCCGGATCGGCAGGGCATCGGTGTCGCCTTCAATGCCGGAGGCGAGAACCACCAGCTCGCCCGAGCGGTTGTCTTTCGGAAACTCGCGCGCATTCCAATACGGCTCACCGCCGCGCTGATCGGGCATGATCCAGATCTGGAAGATGCGGGTGGTCTCGTCCTCGCGGTTATATTCCGCGTGACGGATGCCGGAGCCAGCGCTCATCACCTGCACATCACCGGCGACGGTGCGGCCCTGATTGCCAAGGCTGTCCATATGGGTGACGGCCCCGTCACGCACATAGGTGATGATCTCCATGTCCGAATGGGGATGCGGGTCAAAGCCCGTACCGGCCCGGATGGCATCGTCATTCCAGACCCGCAAGGCACCCCAGCCCATCCGGTTGGGATCATAATACTGGCCGAAGCTGAAATGGTGGCGGGCGTTGAGCCAGGTGTTGGAAAAGCCGCCAAGGCTGGAAAATTCGCGTTTCACGATCATGGCAAGACCTCCTTGTTGAGCCCTTGAACGTTGACCGGAAATGTAGGCAATCGGGTGAGCGGCATAATCATGCCGTATGGCTGCTCAGTATTGCTGCGCTGGAAACGATCAGATCCGCTCTGTCACCTTGATGGCGATACGGCAGCCGGTCTTGATCAGCGCGGACAGCAAGGGATAGCCCGGCGCATCGTGTGCGCCTTCATCCACGGCGAGATTCTTGTGGGCGACTTCTTCTTCCTGGTAGCGGGCAAAGTCCGCAGCCAGTTCTGTCTCGCCCATGGCTTCGAGCTCTTTGACCTGCTCGCCATAATGGCCCTCGATCACGCTTTCGACCGCCTCGGTGCAGGCATGAGCGGCCTTCTCGCCCATCAGGGCGGTGGCCATGCCAAGACCGAAACCCGCGAGCCGCCAGACCGGGCTGAGCGCTGTCGGGCGCACGCCGCGCTCGGCGATATAGCGATCAAAGGCATCGAGATGGGCCTGCTCGTCGGCTTCCATATGTTCCAGCTGGCGCGCAATGCGGGTCTTGGAGGGAAGGCGGCCGAACACGGCGCGCTGGCCGCGATAGATGTGGACGGCGCCATACTCGCCTGCATGGTCGATACGGATCATCCGGGCGATGGTGTCTGCATTACGGGCGGGGCCGGGGCGGCGGATGGCCATTAGCGGGGCCTCCTCATGGCGTTGATCAGGACAAGAAACGAGATTGCGGCAAGGCCAAGCGATAGAAGCGCGTTCCACCCCGCCATGGATACACCGAACAGCGACCACACCACCTCATTGCATTGCGGGATGGTGCGCGCGCTATCGAACAGCGCCTCCATCTGGGCAAGGCTGACCGGCCCGCTGGAGACGCCCGCGCATGAGGGCGGCAGGTCCAGAATTTCGTACTCCACCAGCACGTGGTGGATAGCATGCCACGCGCTGACGAGGCTGAGCACGCCGACCAGCCCGACGCCAAGGCGCGCTGACAAATCTGGTAGAGGCAGGGCGCGAAGCGCGAGAAACACCGTGATGCCTGCGCCCGCGATGGCGGCATGCGCCCAGCGCTGGGTCACGCACATCGGGCAGGGCAGCAGCCCGCCGATATATTCAAACGCAAAGGCACCCGCCAGCAAGGCAAGCGAAACACCCGCCGCGATCAGCGGCCAGTTTCGCGGCTCCAGCGCGATGCGCAGCGGAGCGGGCAGGGGCGCAAACAGGCTCATGGCGTCACCTTATGCGCTTTGACGGGGGCGGGCGAGAGGCAGAACTGACGCAGGGGCGGTCAGGGCTTTGTGCGGGCCTGCCTGCGCCGCCAGATGACGATGGCGGCCAGTGCAACAAGGCCGAGCACACCCAGCAGCACAATCGCCCATACGCCCTCATCAAGCGCCCGGCGGAGCACATCGATCAGCAGCTCGATAAAGGCCGGGCCCAGGATGATCAGACCGCCATAGAGGATGATGATCCAGCCCGTTCCGATAATCACGCCGGCCAGCACCAGCAGCCCGTCGCGATTGATGAGGCCAAGAGCGGCCAGCGCCAGCGCCACGCCGGGCGTGGAATTGGTCAGGGGCAGCGGCACCAGTATCGACAGGCAGAACAGGCAGAACATCGCGCCCGCAATCCGGTGCGCTATCGCGCCGGACAGAAAGGCCAGGCGCGGCGCGGCGAAATGCTCGATCCAGCCGAACCATTTCTTTGCGCCTTGGGCGGTTTTCACCAGATCCGCCTTGGACAGGCGCCGAGCCGCGAAGCGCCCGGGGAGCCACAAGGTTTCGCGCCCCATCGCCAGCTGCGCACAGATGGCCAGCATGGGCAGGGCGACAATCTGGGGGATGCCATAGAGGAAAGGCATGCAGACCGGTACGGCCAGTACGAACAGCACCACCCCGAAGGCCTGCTCGCCCAGCTGCTCTGTCAGCTCGCCCAGCGTCAGACCGTCTTCAGGAGCGTCGGCTGCAATGCTCTCCAGACGGGAGATCATGCCGGTGTCGTGCGCCGTGTTTTCCATCGGTAACGGCCTTCGGGGCGGGAGAAGCTGGAACAAGGAACGAAGCGCTGTTTGGCATGGCGGACGCATTGCGTCCAGCACAGGCCCTGCCTGCCCATTCCCACTCGACGTGAAGCCATGCCTCGCCTATTAGAACCCCGTTACCAGTCAGGCTGCGGGCGTGGCGGAATTGGTAGACGCAGCGGACTCAAAATCCGCCGGCCGCAAGGCCTTGCCGGTTCGATTCCGGCCGCCCGTACCACTCTTGGTTTCCGCAGCCCATCCGGGCTGCGATGTTCCGCGAAAAGTCGCGGGCGCGCGGTCGCCCTATTCGGACGGCGGAATGCCGTCCGCAAGCCCGAACGGGCGTCCGAGCTCATGCGAGGAGCGACGCACGGATGTGCGGAGCATCACTAAAATCTTATGCGCGTTCGCGCTTTTCAGGCCGCTTTGCGGCCTGCAAGGCCAAAGGCCGCCCGCGACTTTTCGCGGAACATCGCAACGCGGAGGCGTTGCGCATCAAGAAAAGCTGGGTCTCCCGTCGGTGCGGGAGACCCCGGTTGTGTAGCCGGTTGCGTCATTTCTCCAGCTTCACCCCTGACCTCTCCTCCGGGGCCCCCCGCCCCGACGGGGGACCCAGATTGCTTTTTCACTGCCTTCCGTCGTCATTCCGGCCGGAGCGAAGCGCAGAGCCGGAACCCAGCCTTTCCAAATACTGGGTTCCAGATAAGCGCTGACGCGCTTTCTGGAATGACGAAGAGAGGGATGTGAACAGCGAGCGCCGGGACCTCTTCGACGCCTCGCGCCTTGCCCCTGCACGGCGCAGCCCTGTATGGGTGAGCGCGATGGCAATGGAGTAGCACCCGCTCATGGTTGAACTGGTCGCAGAGGCCCTTGATGGCGTGAAGCTGGTGCGCAGCCGCCGGTTGGAGGATGAGCGCGGCTATTTCACCGAGAGCTGGAATGCGCGCGCCTTCGCCGCCATCGGTATCCATACCGCCTTCGTACAGGACAATCATTCCCGCTCGGTGAAGGCCGGGACGGTGAGGGGGCTGCACTATCAGGCCCCGCCCTTTGCGCAGGCCAAGCTGGTGCGGGTCTCTCAGGGGCGGGTGTTGGATGTGGCGGTGGATGCGCGCCGTGGCTCGCCCACTTACGGCCAGCACTTCAAGGCGGAGCTGAGCGCGGACAATGGCCTGCAGCTCTTCGTGCCCGCTGGCTTCCTGCACGGCTTCATGACGCTGGAGGATGAGTGCCACGTCCAGTACAAGGTCGATGCCCATTACGACAAGGCGAGCGATGGGGCGGTGCGCTTTAACGATGCTGATCTCGCCATAGACTGGGGCTTGCCAGCGGCGCGCGCGATCCTGTCGGAGAAGGACGCGGCTGCCCCGCTCTGGCGAGATTTTGCCTCGCCCTTCGTGTGGCAGGGCGGGTAGAGGCGGTGGCCCGCCTTCTCATCCTGGGCCTTACCGGCCAGCTTGCCACAGAGCTCATCGCCCAGGCGCCCGCGGAGGGCTGGGAGGTGACTGCGCTGGGCCGCGATGTGGCGGACTTCGCTGATCCTCTGGCCTGCGCCGCGGCGCTGGGAGAGCTCCTGCCTGCTGATGCGGTCATCAACGCCGCGGCCTACACGGCTGTGGACCGCGCCGAGAGCGAGGAGGCGCTGGCCCATACCATCAACGCCGAAACACCGGGCAGGCTGGCCGCCTTGTGTGCCGGGCGGGGCGTGCCTTTCATCCATGTCTCCACCGACTATGTGTTCGATGGACGTAAATCCGGCCCTTACGTGGAAACCGACCTTGCCGCTCCGCAAACTGCCTATGGCCGCTCCAAGCTGGCAGGCGAGCATGCCGTACTTGATGGCGGTGGCCGCAGCCTGATCGCGCGTACCGCATGGGTATATTCCGCGCACGGCCACAACTTCCTGAAGACCATGCTGCGCCTCGGTGCCGAGCGCGACGAGCTGCGCGTGGTGGACGATCAGCACGGATGCCCGACCGCCGCGCCTGAGCTGGCCCGCTGCCTCCTGGTAGCAGCCAGAGCGATGGCAGAGCGGCGCAGCGATGGCGGGGTCTATCATCTCGCGGGAGACGGACAGACGAGCTGGGCCGGGTTTGCCGATGCGATCTTTGACCATGCCGCGCCGCACTGGAAACGCCGCCCGGCGGTAATCCCGATCACCACAGCCGAATATCCCACGCCAGCGCCGCGCCCGGCCAATTCCCGGCTGGATTCCAGCCGGTTCGAGACCGGGTTCGGTACGCGCCCCTTTGGCTGGGAGGCGTGTCTCGGCGAAATAGTGAAAAAAATTCTCACATCAGAGAAATAGCGCAAATATGCGCGAAGACCCTTGTGGCACCAGCATATTTCGCGCTTGCAGCATGCCCTTCGCACCTGCGGTGCATGTAGACAAACCGTCCGCGTGCCGCTAACCCGCCCCCGACGCATGCAAATGCGCGAAAACCCTTATGGTACAAGGCGAAAAGGTACGGACAAAGTTCATGTCAAACGGCCAGTCACGCTTCCATGTGCCCGCCCCGCCCTTCCGGCCCGGCGACGCGCCCGACTTCTCCCATCTCGACCTGCAAAAGGCGGGCGAGGCGAAACGCCCCGATCCGCTGACCGCTTCGGTAAAGATGACCGATCTGGCTTTCGGCCTGATCGGTGTACTCGATCACAACCATCAGGCGGTAGGCGAGTGGGATCCACGCCTGTCACCGGAAGTGCTGCGCGAGGGCCTCTCCCACATGGTGCTGACGCGCATCTATGACGCGCGCATGCTCAAGCTTCAGCGCCAGGGCAAGATGAGCTTCTACATGAAGTCGCTGGGCGAAGAGGCGGTGGCGGTGGCCGGCGCGATGGCGCTGAACAAGTCCGACATGGTGTTCCCGTCCTACCGCCAGCAGGGCATTCTGTTCGCGCGCGGCCGCAATATCGTGGACATGATGTGCCACTGCATCTCCAACAGCCGCGATAATCTCAAAGGCCGCCAGCTACCCGTCCACTACACCTGGGCGGAGGGCAATTTCTTCTCCATCTCGGGCAATCTCGGCACGCAGTTCCCGCAAGCCGTCGGCTATGCGATGGGTTGCGCGTATAAGGGCGAGGACACGATTGCCGCCAGCTGGATCGGTGACGGCACGACAGCCGCGCCGGACTTCCACGCGGCGATGACGCTGGCCTCCACCTATCGCGCGCCGGTGATCCTGAACGTGGTCAATAATCAGTGGGCTATCTCCACCTATGAGGGCATCGCCAAGGGCGATGCGGCGACCTTCGCCTCCAAGGGGCTGGGCTATGGCCTGGCTTCGCTGCGTGTGGATGGCAATGATTTCCTGGCCATCTATGCCGCCACGAAATGGGCTGCTGACCGTGCGCGCAAGGGCGGCGGGGCGACCTTTATCGAGCTGTTCACCTACCGCGCCGACGCCCACTCCACCTCGGACGATCCGGCCCGCTACCGCCCGAAGAACGAGTTCGAGAAATGGCCGCTGGGCGATCCGATTGAGCGGCTGAAAAACCATCTGATCGGCCTTGGCGAGTGGGATGAGGACCGTCACGCGAAGCTGGAAGAGCAGATGACCGCGCTGGTGGTGAAGTCCTACAAGGAAGCGGAAAGCCACGGCACGCTGCACGATGGCCCGCTCTCTCCGACCCACACCATCTTTGAAGATGTCTACGCGACCGAAGACTGGCGCCTGCGCCGTCAGCGGCAGGATTTGGGAGTCTAGCGACATGCCAGCGATGAACATGCTGCAGGCCCTCAACTCGGCCATGGACGTGCTGCTCGACAAGCACCCGGAGACGGTGATTTTCGGCGAGGATTCCGGCTATTTCGGCGGCGTTTTCGGCGCCACGCAAGGGCTGCAGAAGAAATATGGCCTCGACCGCGTTTTTGACGCGCCGATCAACGAGGCGGCGATTGCGGCCATGGCCATCGGCATGGCGGCGAAGGGCCTCAAACCCATCGCGGAGATACAGTTCGCGGACTATATCTTCCCGGCCTTTGACCAGATCGTCTCGGAGATGAGCCGCCTGCGTTATCGCTCCGCCGGGGAGTTCGTGTCGCCGGTCGTGGTACGTTCGCCCTGGGGCGGCGGTATCCGGGGTGGCCAGACGCACTCCATGAGCCCTGAAGCCTTCTTCACCCATGTGCCGGGCGTGAAAGTAGTGGTGCCGTCCAACCCGTACGATGCCAAGGGCATGCTGATCGCGGCCAGCGAGGGCGATGACCCGGTCATCTTCTTTGAGCCCAAGCGCATTTATAATGGCCCGTTTGATGGCGTGCCGGACGCCCCGCTGTCCAGCTGGGCCAGGCACCCCAAGGGCGAGGTTCCCGAAGGCCATTACCGCGTGGAGCTGGGCAAGGCCGAAATCGTGCGCGAGGGCGAAGCCTGCACGGTCCTCACCTATGGCACGCTGGTCCATGTGGCGGTCAATGCGGCTGAAAAGGCGGGCATTGACGCGGAAATCATCGATTTGAAGACACTTGCCCCTTACGACATCGAAACCATCGTGGCCTCGGTGAACAAGACGGGCCGGGTGGTGGTCGCCCATGAAGCGCCGCGTACATCGGGCTTCGGGGCGGAGCTGGCAGCCCAGATTCAGGAAGAATGCTTCTATGCGCTTGAAGCGCCGATCTTCCGCCTGACGGGCTGGGACACACCCTATCCCCATGCCCATGAATGGGCCTATTTCCCCGGTCAGGCGCGCTTCATCCGCGCGCTGCAGACGGTCACGGAGGCACGCTGAGCATGAGCGAATACAAGTACAAGCTCCCCGATGTCGGCGAAGGCGTGGTCGAGGCCGAGATCGTCGAATGGCACATCAAGGAAGGTGACAAGGTCACTGAGGACCAGCACATCCTGGATGTGATGACCGACAAGGCGACGGTGGAAATTCCCTGCGCGGTCAATGGCGTGGTGAAGAAGATTGTCGGGAGCCCTGGCGACGTGCTCCCCGTAGGCACCGAAATCCTCGTCATCGAAATTGATGGCTCGCCTCCCACCGAGGAAGAAGCGCCGGCGCCGGCGCCGGAAGTGAAGGAAGAGAAGAAGCCTGCCGCCGACCCGGAAAAGGGCAAGGCGCTGGCCGAAGGGCCGGACCGGACGGCAGACAAGAGCGAAGACCTGGCAGGCGGCAAGCAGGCGGTGCCTCCGGCAAAGCCCGCTGCTCCGGCACCGAAAGCTGCTGCGGCCCCCGCCCGCGCGTCCGGCGAGCGGCCCATGGCTAGCCCCGCCGTGCGTCAGCGCGCTCTGGATGCTGATATTGATCTGTCTGCCGTGCCGGGCACCGGTCCGGCCGGGCGTATCACCCATGCGGACATGGATGATTTCATCGCCTCTGGCGGGCGTCTGGCGTCGAAGGCTGGCGGTTCGGCCTCCGGCCCGTCACGCGCGCCCCGCACGGGCGTAAAGGAAGAGAAAGTCATCGGCCTGCGCCGCAAAATCGCGCAGAACATGGCCGCCGCCAAACGCACCATCCCCCACATCACCTATGTGGACGAGATCGATCTGACGGCGCTGGAAGATCTGCGCGCGCACCTCAATGCGACCCGCAAGGACGGCCTGCCCAAGCTGACCCTCATTCCCTTCCTCGTCGCCGCGATGACGCGCGCCTTGCCGCAATTTCCGCAGGCGAACGCCCATTTCGACACCGAAGAGTCGGTGCTGACCAAGTATGAGGGCGTCCACTGCGGCATCGCCACGGCCACGCCCAACGGGCTGATGGTGCCGGTGATCCGTCATGCAGAGGCGCTGGACATCTGGCAGATCGCTGATGAGGTGAAGCGCCTTGCCGATGCCTGCCGTGACGGCAAGGCGACCAAGGAGGAGCTTTCGGGCTCCACCATCACCATCACCTCGCTGGGCGCGATTGGCGGGCTGGTCTCCACGCCCGTCATCAACCTGCCGGAGACGGCGATTATCGGCGTCAACAAGATGCAGGTCCTGCCGCGTTATGATGATGGCGGACGGCTGGTGCCGAGGAAGATCATGAACCTCTCCTCCAGCTTCGATCACCGCATCGTTGATGGCTATGAGGCGGCATTGCTGGTGCAGGCGATCAAGGGCTATCTGGAAAACCCGGCAACCTTGTTTATGTGAGGTAGCGCCTCTCCAACATCGTCATTCCGGGGGAGCGTTAGCGACACCCGGAACCCAGGTTCTTTTATTTGATGCTCCGCACATCCGTGCGTCGCTTCGGGCAATCCCCGATCAAGCCGGGGACAGGCAGTGCCGGGCGCGCGTTCGCGCTTCTGGGCGCTGCGCGCCGGCTGGGTTCCGGATAAGCGCTTACGCGCTTTCCGGAATGACGAAAAGGGAGAGGGCAATGCGGGCCATGACAGCGCGATGAGGGCTGAAAAATGGATCCCGGGTCAAGCCCGGGAACCCGGTTGAGAGGTCGGCGTCGAAGCTGTCAGAATTATCGTAACGGTAATACAACCGGGTCCCCGGCCCCCGAGCCGGGGTCCACTCTTATTTCGGGCACCGGCTCATCCCGGTGAAACGCGAGCCCGGAAACTATAGCCCCAGCTCGCCCCACATCGCGTCGACCTTGTCGATGATCTCCTGCTCCATGAAGAGCTTTTCGCCCCATTCGCGGGTCGTCTCGCCTTCCCATTTATTGGTGGCATCGAGCCCGATCTTGGAGCCAAGCCCGGAGACCGGCGAGGCGAAGTCCAGATAATCAATCGGCGTGTGTTCGATGATGGTGCAGTCGCGCGCCGGGTCCATGCGCGTGGACATGGCCCACATCACATCCTTCCAGTCGCGCGCATTGATGTCGTCATCCACCACGATCACCCATTTGGTGTACATGAACTGGCGAAGATAAGACCACGCGCCCAGCATTACGCGCTTGGCGTGGCCGGGATAGGCTTTCTTCATCGAGATGACGGCGATGCGGTAGCTGCAACCTTCCGGCGGCAGCCAGAAATCGACGATCTCGGGGAATTGCTGGCGGATGAGGGGGATGAACACCTCGTTGAGCGCCTCGCCCAGCACGCTCGGTTCATCCGGCGGACGGCCCGTGAAGGTGGTGAGATAGATGGGGTCAGAGCGCATGGTGATGGCGCTGACCTGAAAGACGGGGAAGCGCTCCACCGAGTTGTAATAGCCGGTATGGTCGCCATAGGGGCCTTCCGGTCCGTCCTCATCCAGCAGGACATGGCCCTCGATGACGATCTCGGCCTCGGCAGGCACTTTCAGCGGCACCGTCTTGCACTCGACCAGCTCCGCCTTGCGGCCCCTTAAAAGGCCAGCAAACTGGTATTCGGAGAGCGTGTCCGGCACCGGCGTCACGGCGGCAAGGATGGTCCCCGGATCGGCGCCGATCACGGCCGCGGCGGGCAGGGGATCGGGCCGCGCGCCTTTCCAGCGCTGATAATGCTGCGCCCCGCCGCGATGTTTCAGCCAGCGCATCAGCGTGCGGTTTTTCGACAGCTTCTGCATCCGGTAGATGCCGAGATTATAGTCGTCCTGCTTGTCCTCTGACGGGCCCTTCGTGACGACGAGCGGCCAGGTGATGAGCGGGGCCGGCTCGCCCGGCCAGCAGCCCTGAATGGGCAGGCGGTCAAGATCAATATCATCGCCGGTCAGCACCACTTCCTGACAGGGCGCCTTCTTCACCGTGCCGGGGCGCATCGCCATCACGGTCTTGGCCAGTGGCAGCATGTCGAGCGCATCTTTAAGGCCGCGCGGCGGTTCGGGCTGGCGCAGGAAGGCCAGTAGCTCGCCGACCTCGCGCAAATCGGCCGCCGTACGGCGCGGCTCTCCGCCCATGGTCACGGCGCGCGCGACGCGCTCCACCGTGCCGAAGAGATTGACGAGAGCGGGCATCTCGGCGGCCCGGCCATCTTCGTGAACCGGGTTTTCAAAGAGAACCGCAGGGCCGCCCCTGGCGAGCAGGCGGGTCTGGATTTCTGTCATCTCCAGATGGGTGGAGACAGGGCGCGCGACGCGTTTGAGATCGCCTTCGGCCTCCAGCAGAGCCATGAATTCGCGAAGGGATTTGTACGCCATGTCTGCCGTCCTGCTGATAGCCGATAACGGGTTATAGCGCCGTCATGCGCGGCGGCCAGTGCGGCCATGTGCGCAAGATGTGTAACGGGGCGTAAAGGGGCGGCGCGTTTCACTGTTTCTCGTGCCGATCCCCCCTTTCGGCGCGACTCCTTGACGGAACGGGCCGGCACCCCCCACCGCCGGCCCGTTTTCGTTTCGGGCGGGGACTGGCGCTATTTCGCCTTGCCGCCCAGCACATCTTGCCATTCGGGATGACGCTCGATCTGCGCTTTCGCAAACGGGCAGAGCGGCACGATGCGCACACCCTCTGCGCGGGCATCCAGCACGCCACGCTCCACCAGCGCCTTGCCAACGCCCTTGCCGCGCCATTCATCGGGCACGCCGGTATGGTCGATGATGATGAGTTGCGGGTTGAGAATGGAGTAGGTCATCTCCGCATCGGGCAGGCCGGGCGCGCTGGCCACATAGCGGCCCTTGGAGCCGGAAACCTCTCTGGTGATCGTGTAGTCCGGCTGGTCGGTCATGGCGGGCTCCAGTGCGTGGTGAACGGCTTCAGGCGGCGGACAGCTTGTGCGCCCTGAGTGCCTGGTAGGCGGGCAGGCAGGCCTCTATCACGCCCTTAAGGGTATCGGGCCGTGGATGGCCCGAAGGCGCGGGCGCTTCAAACCCCGTCGATGCCTCAACCCGGCTATACCAGTGCGGCGCCCACGGGCCGTCACTGGCGCGCCGCCCTTCCGGCCAGGTCAGCATGGCTTCGTCGAACGGGATGTTCAGCGCGTCACATAGCGCGGTCAGCATGCCGCGCGGATCGGCCAGCACGTCCGCCCCTTCTATGACGGGCCATTGCTTTCCGGTATTGGCGGCAATCACTTCGTAGAGCGCGTGCTGGCGCACGGCGCCCAGATCTTCGGGGCGCACCTCTCCCATGGTGGCGTTGAAGCTGGCGGCCACATCGGCCGGATCGCGGATCAGGAAGATATGCCGGCAGCGGGCCGTCCAGGTGAGGTCGACGCCGTCCAGCATGTGCTGGCACATATGTTTCTGGAAGAAGAGCGGCGAGCCGTCCGGTGCTGATCCGGCGCAGCGCGCGGCGATTTTCTTCGGATCGGTCGGCCACAGTTCCAGCACGGCCTCGCGGCCGGGATGGTTCAGCCCGGTGCGGTCGAGATAATAGCCGTAAAAGGGCTCGTCCCAGACCTCGCAATCTGCCCGGTTCTCAAAGCTGCGCATCATCGCGGTGGAGATGTTGCGCGGACCCGACCACAGGCAGATGCGGACTGTTTTCATGGGGAGCGGCCTTATGTGCTCTCGCGTTCGATCCGGGCAAGATACAGTTTTTGCAGGCGTTCCACCATCGGTCCGCGCCCGCTGGTTAAAATTCTTCCATCCACGCTCGAAACTGGGGCAATGCCGGCAAAGGTACCGGTCACGAAGGCTTCCTGCGCGCCATAGACGTCCGTCAGGGAGAAGCGCTTTTCAAAGACGGGTATCCCCGCTTCCTGGCACAGCTCTATCACCACGCCGCGCGTGATCCCGCCAATGCAATACTCGCCGGTGGACGTCCACACCTCGCCCTTCCTCACGATGAAGAAATGGGTGGAGTTACAGGTGGCCACAAAGCCGTGCGGATCCAGCATCAGGGCCTCGTCCGCGCCCGCCTTGGCGGCCTGAATGCAGGCCGTGATGCAGTTCAGCTTGGAGTGGGAATTGAGCTTCTGGTCCTGCACGTCCGGGTATCCACGGCGTACATGCACGGTAAAGAGCTTCATCCCCCGCGTGGCCGCTTCCGGCTTGGGGTTCTTGTATTCGGGGATGATGACGATGGTGGCTGGCCCGATATTCACCCGCGGGTCCTGATAGGGCGTGCGCTTCAGCCCGCGCGTGACCATCAGGCGGATATGCACGCCGTCATGCATGGCGTTGGCTTCCAGCGTCTCGTAGAGCCGCTTTTCCAGCGCCTCAGGCGTCAGGCCGATATCCATGTCGATGGCCTTGGCGCCCTCGTAGAGCCGCTCCAGATGGCGGTCCAGGAAGACGATATGGCCATGATGGACGCGCAGGCCCTCCCACACGCCATCACCCAGTATGAAACCGGAATCGAAGACCGAAACGACGGCCTTCTCGCGTGGGAAAAGCTCGCCATTGACCGAGATGAGGATGCCCGCATTGCGCGGATCATCGACGTATTCGTGTGTGCCCTTGCTGGTATTGGTCATGTCTCAACCGAACCGGGAGAAGTCTGGCGGGCGGCGCTCCAGAAACGCCGTGACGGCTTCCTTGAACTCCTCCGAGGCGAGCTGCGCGGCGAACTCTGCGCCTTCCTCGGCCATCAGCGTGTAGACGCTCTCCACGCCCTTGGTCATCAGCGCCTTGGACTTCTTCACTGCGTTAGGGGCTTTTGCCGCCAGCGCTTCGGCGCGCTTCATCACCTCTGCTTCGAGATCGCCTGCCGGGAAGACGCCATTGACGAGGCTTTTCGCCTCTGCGCGGCTCGCATCCCAGGTCTCGCCGAGCAGGAGAAGTTCAGACGCCACTACCCGGCCCACAATGCCGGGCAGGACCGCGCTGGAGCCAAACTCCGGCACCAGGGCCAGATCCACGAACGGCGTCTTGAAGGTCGAACGGTCCGACGCATAGGCAAGGTCACAATGCAGGAGCAGGGTGACGCCAATGCCGATGGCCAGCCCGTCCACGCAAGCAATGACCGGCTTTGTGGCGCCGAGCAGAGCGCGCATGAAGCGCTCCACCGGCGGCATGTCGCCCCCGCCAATGGTGGGCGGGGCCTCCATGAAGTCCATCAGATCATTGCCGGCGGTGAAGACGCCATCGGTTCCGGCAATGACCACCACGCGGATAGCCTTGTCCGTTTCCGCCGTCTCCAGCCCTTGCGCCATGGCGGTGTACATGGCGCGCGTGATGGCGTTCTTCTTGCCCGCCCGGTTGAAGCGGATGATCCGGACCGCACCGCGATCCTCGATCAGTATGTCGGCAAAACCTGCTGGAGCATTCATGGAGTGGTCCTCGCCTTACGCTTCGTTGAGCCAGCGCTTCATCTCTAGGCGGGCAATGGTGCGCTCATGCACCTCGTCCGGCCCGTCGGCGATGCGCAGCGTGCGGATGCCGGCATAGGAGGAGGCGAGCGGGAAGTCGTCTGACACGCCGCCGCCGCCATGGGCCTGAATGGCGTCATCGATGACTTTGAGCGCCATGATGGGCGCGGCCACCTTGATCATGGCGATCTCGCCGCGTGCAGCCTTGTTGCCAACCGTGTCCATCATCCAGGCGGCTTTCAGCGTCAGGAGGCGCGAGGTCTCGATATCGATGCGCGCGCGGGCAATGCGATGCTCCCAGATCGAATGCTTGATGACCGGCTTGCCAAAGGCGGTGCGGCTCATCGCGCGTTTCACCATCAGCTCCAGCGCCCGCTCTGCCGCGCCGATCGTGCGCATGCAGTGGTGGATGCGGCCCGGCCCGAGACGGCCTTGCGCGATTTCAAACCCGCGCCCTTCGCCCAGCAGGATATTGCTGGCAGGCACGCGCACGTCTTTCAGCTCGACTTCCATGTGGCCGTGCGGGGCATCGTCATAGCCAAATACCGGCAGATGGCGCAGCACGGTCACGCCCTTGGCGTCGGCAGGGACCAGGATCATGGATTGCTGCTGGTGCAGCTCGGCATCGGGGTCGGTCTTGCCCATGACGATATAGACCGCGCAGCGCGGATCACCGGCGCCCGAGCTCCACCATTTGCGGCCATTGATAACGTATTCATCGCCATCGCGCTTTATCGAGCATTCGATATTCGTGGCGTCGGAGGAGGCGACGGCAGGCTCGGTCATCAGGAAGGCGGAGCGGATATCGCCAGCCAGAAGCGGTTTGAGCCATTTCTCCTGATGTTCCTTGGTGCCATAGCGCGAAAGCACTTCCATATTGCCGGTATCGGGCGCGGAGCAGTTGAACACCTCGCTCGCCCAGGCCACCCGGCCCATTTCCTCGGCCAGCGGCGCGTAGTCCGCATTGGAAAGCCCGGCGCCGTGCTTGTCGTCCGGGTGGAAGAGATTCCACAAGCCTTGCGCCTTCGCCTTGGCTTTCAGCTCCTCGATGATGGGCAGGACCTGCCAGCGATTGGTGCCGAATCCGGCCAGCTGGTCATGATAGGTCTTCTCGTTCGGATAGACGTGCTCATCCATGAAGGCGCGCACGCGAGCCAGATAGTCCTTGCAGCGGGCCGAGTATTCAAAATTCATCTTGGGTGTCCTCCCTCGCGGTTTTCGCGTGTGCCCGGTCCGGGCCAGTTTCGTTTGTCCGGACTATCATGGCACTTCCTGCCGGTGATTCCATCTGTGACATGACATCCATCATCATACTTTTTGCGGTGCTGGCGACGGCCTTCCTGTCGGCCGTGTTTGGTATGGCGGGCGGATTGATCCTGATGGGCGTCCTGGCAGCCCTGCTGCCGGTGCCTGCTGCCATGGTGATGCATGGCGCGGTGCAGAGCGTGTCCAATGGCTGGCGGGCCGTGCTCCTGCGCCGCTATATCCTGTGGAAATCCATCGGCTGGTACATGGTGGGCTCGGCCGGCGTCGCGCTCATCCTCCTCAGTTTCACGTTCATCCTGCCGCGCCCCTGGCTCTTCATTGTGCTCGGGCTGGTGCCGCTGATTGTCTGGGTGCCGAAATCGGTGTTTGCGCTAGATGCAACAAAGCCGGGGCAGGGCATTGCCTGCGGTGTCAGCGTGACGGGCCTCAACGTGATCGCGGGCGTGTCGGGACCTTTGCTCGATACTTTCTACCAGAATGTCGAGGCTGACCGGCGTTCGATCGTCGCCACCAAGGCCACCACCCAGGTCGCCGCCCACGGCGTAAAGATCGCCTACTATATCGCCCCGGCGCTGGCCGCAGGCGAGGGCGGGTCGTTCTGGCTGATTGCGGTGGCCATACCGCTCTCCGTGATCGGCACGACGCTGGGTGCAAAGATGCTCGACCGGATGAGCGAGGATGTGTTCCGGCGCTGGACCAAACGTCTCGTGACACTCATCGGCGCGTATTACTTCGTGCAAGGGCTGTGGCTGCTGGTGGGATGAACCCTCGAGCTTTCCAGTTGTCATCACCCGCTTCATGCGGGTGACCCATGCCTGCAACGATGTCCTCCCCCGTTCACGGGGGAGGTGTCAGCGAAGCTGACGGAGGGGGGAGCTTGTTTCGATTCCCCCCCTCGGCCCTTCGGGCCACTCCCCCCGTGAACGGGGGGAGACATCGACACCAGCTCGTACGGCTGCCTGCGCGGGCCCAGATAAGCCGGGCCATGACACTATCGGGAAACCTGCCCGCTTCCCTTGACCACCCCGCCCCCAGACCCGACTTTCCCGCCCATGGCCATCATCCGCCGACTCACCCCTGAAACCGTCAATCGCATCGCCGCGGGCGAGGTGGTCGAGCGCCCCGCCTCGGCCCTCAAAGAGCTGGTGGAAAATGCGCTGGATGCTGGTGCCACGCGCATTGATGTGCGCGCAGAGCAGGGCGGGCTGACCCGCCTGATCGTGGAAGATGATGGTCACGGCATGGACCGTGACAGCCTCGCCCTGTCGGTGGAGCGCCATGCCACCTCCAAACTGCCGGTGGGTGCCGATGGGGCGGATGATCTGTTGAACATCGCCTCCATGGGCTTCCGGGGCGAGGCCTTGCCGTCCATCGGTTCGGTCGCGCGGCTGTCCATCACCACGCAGGACGCGTCTGGCGATTGCTGGGCGCTGGAGGTGGAAGGCGGCAAGACCGGCGAGCCACGTCCCGCCCCGCCGCTGGGGCGCACCGGCACGCGCATTGAAGTGCGCGATCTGTTCTACGCTACCCCTGCGCGCCTGAAATTTCTCAAATCCGAGCGCGCGGAGAGCATGGCCATCACCGACGTGATGAAGCGGCTGGCGCTCGCGCGGGCCGATGTCGGCTTTTTCCTCAGTCTTGATGGCCGCTCGCGCCTCGCCCTGCAGGCTCCCGGCATGGTGGATACGCCCGAAGCGCGCCGCACCCGCCTCGCCGCCCTGCTGGACCGGGATTTTGCCGAGAATGCGCTGGCCATCGACACCGTTCGCGAGGGCGTGAGCGTGACCGGCTGGGCCAGTCTTCCCACCTATAACCGGGGCACCAACCAGCACCAGTTCCTGTTCGTGAACGGGCGGCCCGTGCGCGACAAGCTGCTGGTGGGGGCCGTGCGCGGTGCCTATCAGGATTTCCTCGCCCGTGACCGCCATCCGGTGGTGGCGCTCTATGTCGATCTGCCGACCGATGAGGTGGATGTGAACGTCCACCCCGCCAAGGCCGAGGTGCGCTTTCGCGATTCCGGCCTCGTGCGCGGGCTGATTGTCGGCGCGCTGCGCCATGCGCTGGCGGGGGCGGGCCACCGTGCCTCGACCAGTGTCGCCGCCGCCACGCTTGGAAGACTGCAGCCACAGAGCGCGCCCACAGGCTCGCTCTGGGCGCCGTCGCGAGCCGAATACGGCGCGCGGGTATCACCCGCCTATGAAGCGTCTCTGGCCGAGCGCCCCGCCCCCGAATTCGATGCCGGAGTGCCGCGCGCCGAACCCTCCGGCCTTGCTTATGCAGCGAGGGTAGAGGCGGAGCCTGCCCGTGAGCTGGAAGACTTTCCGTTGGGCGCCGCGCGCGCGCAGCTGCATGAGACCTATGTGATCGCGCAGACGGCGGACGGGCTTGTGATCGTCGATCAGCACGCCGCCCATGAGCGCCTCGTCTATGAGCGGATGAAGGCGGCCTTGGCCTCCACCGGCGTTGCCCGCCAGGCACTGCTGGTGCCGGAGATCGTCGAGATGGACGAGGGCGAGGCGCGCCGCGTGCTCGACCGGGCCGAGGAACTCGCCGAGCTTGGCCTTGTCATCGAACCTTTCGGCCCTGGCGCGATTGCGGTGCGCGAAACGCCGGCCCTTCTCAAACGCCTCGACGTGCAGGGCCTGATCCGCGATCTCGCTGACGAGCTGGCTGAATACGACGAGGCGCTGTCGCTCAAAGAGAAGCTTGAAGAGGTTGTCGGCACCATGGCCTGTCATGGCTCGGTGCGGGCGGGCAGGCGTCTCACTGGCGAGGAGATGAACGCGCTCCTGCGTGAGATGGAAGCCACGCCCCATTCCGGCCAGTGCAATCACGGCCGGCCGACTTATGTGGAGCTGAAACTGTCTGACATTGAGCGGCTTTTCGGGCGGAAGTGAGGGTCAGGCGACCGCTCTCACGTCCAGCTTCACGCTGAGCCCCGCAGCGCTCGCGGCGTTGACCAGCGCGTCCAGCGCGAAAACCTGCACCTTGCCGCGCATCAGATCCGATACGCGCGGCTGGGTGACGCCCATCCGCTTGGCGGCTTCGGTCTGCGTCCAGCCCTTTGCCTCGATATGAGCCTTGAGCGCGATCATCAGCTCGGAGCGCAGCTTCATGTTCTCCGCTTCGCCGGGCGTGCTCTCGATGGCGTCCCAGATGCTGTCAAAACGGTGTTCGCTCATGGTCTTTGCTCGTTGATGAGGGGGCCGGAGTATCTCTCTATTGTTTCCCCGGCGGAAGCCGGGGTCCAGCCTATTCTGGATACCGGCTTGCGCCGGTAAAACGAGAAGCTGCTTACCCCCTCTTCAGATACACCACCCTTGCCGCGCCATATTCGCCTTCATCGAGGCGGTCCCAGCCCGGTGTTTCAGGGGTCTCGTCGATACCCACTTCCAGAACGGCGATTGCTCCGGGGCTGAGCCAGCCGCCATCGAGCAGGCGGGAGAGGGCGAGCTCGCCGAGGCCCTTGCCATAGGGCGGGTCGAGGAAAACCAGATCAAACGGCGGCCCAAGATTGGCCGGTTTCGGCCCCATGGCGGTGGCATCGCGCCGGTGCAGGCGGGTCGTTGCCCATAGCTGCAGCGCCTCGACATTGTCGCGGATCGCGCCTCTGGCGCCGGCATCGGTCTCGACAAAGAGGCAGAAGGCCGCGCCCCGGCTCATGGCTTCAAAGCCCAGCGCGCCGGACCCTGCAAAGAGGTCGATCACGCGCTTGTTCTCAAGCCCGTCTGACCAGCTGGCATGGGCCAGCTTGTTGAAAATGCTTTCGCGGGTGCGGTCGGCGGTGGGGCGGGTCTTGCGGCCCTTGGGCGCGCTGAGCGCGCGGCCCTTATGGCTTCCGGCGATGATGCGCATCGGGCTTTCGGGCCTTGTTGTCAGGGCGTTTGCCGGGGCCGGGTTTGCCGCGTGGTGCGCCGGGTGAGGGGCGTGACGGTCCCTTGCCTGCGGGCGCAGGCGGGCGGGGACGTTCGGGCTTGGAAACCGCCCTGCCGGTCATGTCGGCCTCGCGCGCGCCCTCCTTCATCGGATAGCCGTCGCCATCGAGCGGATAGAGCTTGCCCAGCTGTTCGCGCAGGACCGAACGGCGGATTTCTTCCGTCTTGCCCTTTTCCAGCGCGCCAAGCTGGAACGGGCCATAGGCGGTGCGCAGCAGACGGTTCACCGTCAGGCCAACTGCGGAGAGGACTTTCCTCACCTCGCGGTTCTTGCCCTCTTTCAGGCCCACGGTCAGCCAGGTGTTGGAGCCGGTGCGCCGGTCCACCACCACCTCGATGGGGCCGTATTTCACGCCCTCGACGCTGATGCCTTTTTTCAGCTTCTCGATGGCCTCTTCGGTGATGTCGCCATAGGCGCGGACGCGGTAGCGCCGGGTCCACCCCGTTGAGGGCAGTTCCAGTACGCGCGCCAGCTCGCCATCATTGGTCAGCAGCAAAAGGCCTTCCGAGGTGAGGTCCAGCCGGCCAATGGAAATGACGCGGCCGATTTCCTTCGGCAGGGACTGGAAGACAGTCTCGCGCCCTTGCGGGTCGGCATGGGTGGTGACCAGCCCGTCCGGCTTGTGGTGACGCCACAGGCGCGTGGGCGGGCGCTCGGCGATGGGTTTGCCATCCACGCGCACATCATCGCCGGGGCCAACTTTCACCGCAGGCGTGCGCAGAATCTTGCCGTTCAGGCTCACCCGGCCGTCCTCGATCATGCGTTCGGCTTCACGGCGCGAGGCAACGCCCGCATGGGCGAGCACCTTGGCGATGCGTTCGCCGTCTTCAGCGTTTTTGGGGGCAGGGGGCTTGGCCAAGGCTTGCGGGGTCTCCGGTGAAGGCTTAAGCGGCTCCCATGAGCGATAGCCGCGACATACGCTTTATGGAACTAGCCTTGGGTCAGGCGCAAGCCGCTGCCGCCGCAGGCGAGGCGCCGATTGGCGCGGTCATCGTCGATCCGGCGAGTGATGAAGTGGTTGCGCTGGCTCATAACGCGCCGATTGCAGGCCATGATCCGAGCGCCCATGCCGAGATTCTCAGCCTGCGCCTCGCTGGCCAGAAGATTGGCAATTACCGGCTGACGGGGCTGGAAATGTTCGTGACGCTGGAGCCGTGTGCCATGTGCGCAGGCGCGATCAGTCATGCGCGCATTGGCCGTCTCGTCTATGGCGCATCAGACCCCAAGGGCGGGGCGGTGGAGCACGGGCCGCGCTTCTTTGAACAACCCACTTGCCACTGGCGGCCAGATGTGATGGGCGGCGTGCTGACCGAGCAAAGCGCCGCGCTGCTGAAGGGGTTTTTCAAGGCGAGGCGGGGGTAGGGCTCTTTCCTTGTGCTCCGCACATCCGTGCGTCGCTCCTCGCATAGGCTCGGGCGCGCGCCCTGAGGGGCTGCTATACCCGTTCCAGCCAGATCATAGCTGCGGTTCAGTCTCCCGCATGGATGGTCTGTCGCGCTGCTGTTCGAACCAGGCGGCCAAGGCCTTGTTCTTCTTCCAATCCGGGCAGAGCTGATGTGCGTCCATCAGCTGCAGGGCTGAGGCGAGTGCCGCGCTCCTGAACTCACTGACCACTGGCAATGCCCCGGCGGCGGCCAGAGTGTCGAAATGGCTGAGGCATCGCATCATGCGATCGTGTTCAACCTTCAACAGGAAGTCCGACCGGCTTTCCGGTGTGCGGCGGTTCTCGCGTACCCAGAATGCGATGCCTTCGAGGAAGCCGGCAATCTGTCCTTCCTCGGCGACGGTCTTCCAGTCCACCTCCCCGGCATTCTCTCCACCGGCGAAATTCCTGATGTAGGCGAATACGCTGCGGGCTTCTGTGATGACGAGGTCGGCGTGAACCAATGTCGGAACCCGGCCTACAGGGCTGAATGCGAGCACCGGGTTATCGGCCTCGCGGTTGGCGGCAAGCCGCTCCTCTGCGGCCCCCAGAAGGTTCCACTCGCGCAGCGCAATCCGGGCGGTGCGGGCATAGGGCGAGTTGGGTGTGTAGAAGAGGATCATCCGTACAGAAATCCTGTCGCCAGTGCGTCGGGGTGTTGCAGGGCAAGTTGGCACCCATCAAAGGCTGGATGTAAACGGCGACATGCTGGCGGAAGAACACGGCGCTCTTCTGAAAGGGGTTTTCAAGGCGAGGCGGGGGTAGGGGGCTACCGTTTTCTCCCCCCGCCTGCGGGGGGAGTGGCCCAAAGGGCCGAGGGGGGGATTATTGAAAAAGACTTCCCCCCTCCGTCTCGCTTGCGCTCGACACCTCCCCCGTAAACGGGGGAGGACATCTGCGGGCGATGACAAGCTGGAACCTAATAAGGCGCCGGATAATCCCCGTCCGGGTCTTCCCCGCGCGCAAGGCGTTCAAAGGATTCGATCAGCGAGGTATAGGGCGGCACCGGCGTCAGGCGTATCTGTTCACCGATGAGCACGCTCTGGCGGATCTCGAAATGCAAATGGAAGGTTGTCGGCGTGGCCCCGTAATGGTTCCAGATCACGCCGATGCGCTCGCCGCGCGCTACCATGTCGCCGGTTGCCACATCGAGGCGTGCCGGGTCGAGATGCAGGTAGAGATAGCTGGTCCCGTCATCGGCCAGCAGGGTGACGGTGTGACTGGAGATGCCGCTGATGACGCCATTATCTGCCGCCACCGCCCAGAACCGGTCTTCATCGCCATAGGGGCTGCGCGGGCAGCGGGGCGGGCGAATATCCTGGCCCTGATGGCCGGTGCCGCCGGGACACATCGGCGTCGACCAGCCGCGCGTCTCGCAGAAATTGTCAAACCACGGATAGTCGTAATTCTCGGCCGCGCACTGGTTCCAGGGCGGGCTGGCATGAATGCCGCCCGGCCGCCAGAGCTGGGTGTTGGCAAAAGCGCGCGGCACCTCCACCGGAAAGCGCATATCGGTTGAATAGACGGTGGCGGTCTCAACGCCGCTGCCCGACCCTTCGGGCAGTTCGCCAGCCGGCGTGAAGAAGGGCTCATCGCCCAGCCAGTCCTGCAGGGCTGCCGGTTCCGGTTCGGGTTCCGGCTCTGGCTCTGGCTCAGGTTCGGGAATTTCTGGTTCTTCCGGCTCCAGCGTTTCGGTTTCCTCGGGCGGATCAACCGGGTCCGGCGCATCGTCCGGCGCAGACGGCCAGAAAATGGCGGCGATGAGCGCGCCCCCGCCGATAATGGCGGCCAGCGTATAATCGCGCGCGACGCTCATGGCTGCCTCCGCCCGTTATTGCGCGGCGGCAGGCCTTCGGGCGAGCCGCCCGCGACCACCAGCCGTCCGGCAAGCGCGCGGATCGTGTTCTCATCGCGGCATTCGGCATTCTCGTCCGGGTTGGAGCACGCGAGCAGCAGGGTATAGGCCGCGCCATAGCGGTTGAAGCTCAGCTCCTGGCCGAACTCGGTGCGCGTGACCAGCTGGCCCTGCGCGTCGGTCATGGCCATGTATTGGCCCGCTATGGCAGCGCTGGTTTCCACCGCATGGATCACCCGGCTGCCATTGATCTGGTACATGATCCCGCGCCGGTGAAAGCTGGCGCTGTAGAAATAATCCGAGGCGAAGAACATCATCCCTTCGACGCCGCCGCCTTCTTCCTCGCCGCGCGTGTGCGCCGGCTCTGTTTCCAGCGGCAGCAGGACGGGCAGGCGCGGGCGCATCAGTTCTTCAGGCTGTGTATTGCGGAAGGGCGGCACGCGAGGCGGTGGCTGGGTCGGCACGAAGGCGGAGGGTGTGTCCTGGTTCATCTGCGCCATGTCGCGGCGCATGTCGGTAGCGGCACTGTTCCAGTCTATCGAAGCAACGGGCCGCCCTTGCGCGTCGCGCTCAGGCTCCTGCGTCTGGATGTCTGGTGTGGCGGTATCCGGCGTCTGCTGGCCTCCCTGAGCGCGCTGGGCCAGAGCTTCGCGCAGGGCGTCAGTATTGAGCTGCCGGATGGGTTCGCGCTGCGGCTGGGCCTCCATGGCCTGAAGGATGCGCTCGCGTGTCAGCGCCTGCTCGCGCAGTGTCGCCGGCGACTCCGTGTCCTGTTGCTGTGAGGATTGTTGCTGCGCGGCATGGGCAATCGCTGGCATGGCCAGCATGAGGCCTGTGCCAATCGCAATTACGGTATACCAGCGTGATTGTTGCTGTCCCATGCCCCCTCCCGCCGCAGGGTATGAGCGTACAGCCTATCACACCGCGTGGGCTTACGGCAGCGAAAACAGGAAAGCCGGTGCGGGCAGGTCTGTTACTGGGCGTCCTTTTGCATTATATGCGGTGCAACATCAGCCAGCAGGGAAAGCCCCATGCAGCTCACCATGATGAAGGCCAAGCTTCACCGCGCCAGCGTGACGCGCGCTGATTTGCACTATGAAGGTTCGATCTCGATCGATTCCGATCTGCTCGATGCGTCGGGCATTCTGCCAAACGAGCAGGTGGATGTGCTCAACATCAACACGGGTGCGCGCTTCACCACTTACGCGATCCCCGCGCCGCGCGGCTCGAAAACGTTCGGGATCAATGGCGCCGCTGCCCGTCTGGCCCAGGTCGGCGACCGCATCATTGTGGTTGCCTATGCGCAGATGGACGCAGAGATCGCGCGTCAGTTCGTTCCAAGCGTCGTGCTTCTCGATGAAGACAATCAGGTCGTGAGCGCCCCGAAGGCGGCTTAGTGACACGGCCCGTTCCACAATAAAAAATCCCGCCGGTTTGCGCCGGCGGGATTTTTTTTGTCGGTATCAGCGCCGACTAGTCGAACAGCGAGTCGATGGCGTCCTGATCGAGCGCGATCATCTCGTCCACCGCATCCTGTTTCACCTCGGGTCCGCCAATGGCCGGGCCATTGAGGTGCAGCTTCTTTTTGCGCTCGGCCTCGGCGATTTCATCCTCGTCGGCCTCCGCATCATGCACGCCCATGGTTGCGGCAAAGCGGGTGACCCGTTTTTCCACGTGGCGTAGCGATTCCACTACCTTGGAGACGCGCTGGCCGGAGAGATCCTGGAACGAGCAGGCCTCGATAATGCGCATCATCGCGTCATCGACCTGTGCCTTGTAGGCGTCAAGGTCGTCGGGCTTGGTCCCGAGCAGCTCTTCGGCCTCGTGCATGATGGCCTCGGTCGCCCGCTCGGTGTCGGTAACAACGGCTTCCAGCTCCGCGCCTGCGGTCGGGATGCGCTGTTCCTTGATGTCATTCGGGCGCAGTTTGGAAATCTCGCTGCGCGTCCGGGCGATATAGTCGGCGATATAGACAAACTCACTATGGATCGACTTGTCGAGCGATCCAAAGAAGAGCTGCATGGTGTCGGTCAGTTGCTGCGCAAGCGACAGCACTTCCATCACCTGACCGTCTTTCAGGTCCTTGGTCTTCAGATTGGCGAGCGACTCGCGCACGCGCGCGGCAACTTCAGCGGCGGGCATAGTATCCCTCCTTCGTAAAAAGCAGCAATGTTCCGGTCGTAAAAGCGGATCAGAAATCGCCGATGACGGCGACCATCTTCGCTTTCAGCGTGCCGGCATTGAACGGCTTGACGATATAATTGTTCACGCCGGCCTTTTTCGCCGCGATCACGTTTTCCGTCTTGGACTCAGCCGTCACCATGATGAACGGGACACTCTTGGTCGCGTCATCGGCCCGTACGCGCTGCAGCAGCTCGTAGCCGGTCATCGGTTCCATGTTCCAGTCGGAAATCACGAGACCGTATTTCTGCTTTTTCATCTTCTCGAAGGCTTCTGTGCCATCCGAGGCTTCATCGACGTTCTCAAACCCAATCTGGGTAAGAAGATTCCGTATAATACGGATCATCGTCTTGTAATCATCTACCACCAGAATCGGCATCGACATTTCGACAGCCATACCCACACCTCCATCCAGACCTTGTTTGTCATCCCTGTTTCCGGCAGGACAAGGCGGCTTTTCCCCGCTCTTTTCTCCTCCCGCTGTGGCAAAGCTAGACAAGTGCAGTCAAAATTCGGTTAAACACCCGGCAGAAACGCGCGGCAATGCGGATGGACCTTATGCAGGGCTTTGGAATCAACGAGTTGGAAGTCGGCCAGACGGCCTTTATCACGCGCCTGGTGGACGACGAGGCGGTGCGCCGCTTCGCCGAAGTGTCCGGCGACTTCAACCCTTTGCACCTTGATGAGGCATATGCGGCGCGCACGCCATTCCGCGGACGTATCGCCCACGGTGCGCTGATCGCCTCCTATATCTCGTGTGTGCTGGGCAATCATCTGCCCGGTCCCGGCGCGGTGTTCGCCGGCATGACGATGCGGTTTGAACGCCCGGTGCGCATTGGCGACACCGTGATCGCCCGTGCGACGGTAACCGCCATCGACATCAAGCAGCGACGCGTCATGCTCGATTGCACCTGCGAGGTCGAAGGCGAGCTGTGCATGAAGGCGGAAGCCGAAGTGATGGTCCGCAAGCGCCGGGCATCATCCGAATGAGCGGCGTTGCCGCTCTGGGAAATTTCGATGGCGTTCACGCGGGCCACCGAGCGGTGCTGGATCATGCGCGTGATCTCGCCGCCAGCATCGGCTCTGTGCCGGTAGCAGCTGTCTTCAGCCCGCATCCGCGCCGCCTGTTCCGGCCTGATGAACCGCCCTTCCGCCTGATGAGTGATGCGCAGCGTGAGCGCGCCCTGCTGGCGGCCGGGGCCCGCCGCGTCGACACGATCCGCTTTGACGCGGCACTGTCAGCGATGACGCCGGAGGCTTTCGTGCGCGATACGCTGGTGGGTCAGCTGGCGCTGGACGGGGTGGTGACCGGCGCTGATTTCTGCTTCGGCAAGGGCCGGGCGGGCAATGCGGAAACACTCAAGGCCCTCGGTGCGCAATACGGAATTGCCGTGGGCATCGCGTCGACACTGGTCGCCGAGCGCCTGAGCGACCGGGCGAAGTTCTCCTCCAGCGCGGTACGCAACGCCCTGCGTGAGGGCGATGTGGAGACGGCCGCAGAACTGCTGGGCCGCCCGTGGGCGATAGAAGGCGAGGTGGCTCATGGCGACAAGCGCGGGCGCACGCTGGGCTTTCCCACGGCCAATATCGCGCTTGGCGACTATCTGCGCCCGAAGGCGGGCGTCTATGCGGTGCAGGCGTCTCTGCCGGGCCGTACAGAGCCAGTGGGCGGTGTGGCCAATATCGGCAAGCGCCCGACCGTGGAGGGGACGGAAGAGCGCCTGGAGGTGTTCTTCTTCGACTTTCCCGGTGATCTTTATGGAAAAACGCTGGAGGTGGAGCTGATCGGCTTTATCCGCGAGGAGCGCCGCTTTGACGGGCTGGACGCGCTGAAAAACCAGATCGCGCTGGACAGCGATGAGGCGCGCGGCGTTCTGGACCGCCAGCGCGCGTCCTGATAGACCGGCAGCCATGAGCACACAGCGCTTTCACATCATCGCGCGTATCCCGCGAATTACCGGCCCGGCCCGCGCCTGATCCCGTTTTCCAACGGGCCGCGCGTCAGCCGGGATTTGTCCAAGCCACGATGATCTGAAACGACCGATACCAGAAACGGGATACGCCGCCATGAGCGACGCCACTGCCACCGACACCCGCGACTACAAAGACACGCTTTTCCTGCCTGCGACCGATTTTCCGATGCGCGCAGGCCTGCCCCAGAGCGAGCCGAAATGGCTGGAGCGCTGGGAGGCGGCAAAGCTTTACGAACAGATGCGCGAGACGGCCAAAGGCCGGGACCGCTTCGTGCTGCATGACGGCCCGCCTTATGCCAACGGGCACATCCACCTTGGCACCGGTATGAACAAGATCCTGAAGGATTTCGTGGTGCGCACACGGCGTATGGCCGGGTTCGATGCGCCTTACCGTCCGGGCTGGGACTGCCACGGCCTGCCCATCGAATGGAAGGTGGAGCAGAATTATCGCGCCAAGGGCAAGAAGAAGGACGATGTCCCGGTTGCCGAATTCCGCAAGGCTTGCCGCGACTATGCCGCCGAGTGGATTGACGTGCAGCGCGCCGAGTTCAAGCGTCTGGGCGTGGCCGGCGAGTGGAACGATCCCTACACCACCATGGCGTTCGATGCCGAAGCATCCATCGTCAGCGAGTTCCTGAAATTCGTCGACAAGGGCCTCGTCTATCGCGGTTCCTCGCCTGTGATGTGGTCGCCGGTGGAGCAGACGGCTCTGGCCGAAGCCGAGGTCGAGTATCACGACAAGGTTTCCACCACGATCTGGGTGAAATTCCCGGTGCGCGGCGTGAAAATGGATGGCTCAGGTATCCCCCACGCCATGGCGGGCGCCAGCGTGGTCATCTGGACGACGACCCCTTGGACGATCCCGGCCAACCGGGCGATCTGCTACTCGAAGAAAATTGCCTACGGCCTTTATGAGGTCGAAGGCGCGGATACCGGCTCTGACTTCCTCCCCTGGGCGCGCCCGGGCGACAAGCTGATCGTGGCCGATGCGCTCTGGGAAGACGTGGCGAAAGCCGGCTTCATCGTGAAGGCCAAGCGCCTGGGCGATGCCGATGTGGAAGGGCTGATCTGTTCGCACCCGTTTGCCAAGACCGACAAGTACTGGGACTATCGCGTGCCGCTGCTTGATGGCGATCATGTCACCGACGAGCAGGGTACGGGCTTTGTCCACACCGCGCCCGGTCACGGCGCGGAAGACTATGTGGCCTGGATGGCCAACAAGGTCTGGCACGATCCCAAGGAGCCGATCCCGCACACTGTCGGCCCTGACGGAGCCTATCTGCCCCACATCCCGCTCTTTGCGGGAATGGAAATCGTGCGCACGGACGGCAAGAAGGCAGGCCAGGACGGCCCGGCCAACAAGGCTGTGGTCGATACGCTGATCGAGGCGGGCAATCTTCTGGCGCGCGGGCGGCTGGAGCACTCCTACCCGCACTCATGGCGCTCGAAGGCGCCGGTCATCTTCCGCAACACCAATCAATGGTTCATCGCCATCGACAAGGATATGGGCGATGGCGCCACCCTGCGCCAGCGCGCGCTGGAAGCCATCGACGCCACTGAATGGACGCCAAAAACCGCGCGCAACCGCATCCATGCGATGGTGTCGGACAGGCCCGACTGGCTGATCTCGCGCCAGCGCGCCTGGGGCGTGCCGCTGACCATCTTCGTCAACAAGGCGACAGGCGACATCCTCAATGATGAGGCCGTCAATGCCCGCATCGTGAAGGCGGTGGAATCGGCCGGCGCGGATGCGTGGTTCGACACCGATCCGCAGGTCTTCCTCGGCGATGCGTATAGCGCGTCCGAGTACGAGCAGGTCACCGACATTCTCGATGTCTGGTTCGATTCCGGTTCCACCCACGCCTTTGCACTGCGCGAAGGCGAATGGCCGGCGGACGTGTATCTGGAAGGCTCAGACCAGCATCGCGGCTGGTTCCAGTCCAGCCTTCTTGAAAGCTGCGGCACGCGCGGCCGCGCGCCCTACAAGGCGGTCGTGACCCACGGCTTCATCGTCGACGAGAAGGGCATGAAGATGTCCAAATCGCTCGGCAATGTGCTCGCGCCGAACGCTGTCGCGGAGAAGTATGGCGCGGACATTCTGCGCCTGTGGGCGGCCAGCGCGGACTATTCGGGCGATCTACGCATCGGTGAGGCCATCCTGCAATCGGCGGTCGATGCCTATCGCAAGCTGCGCAATACGCTCAAATACCTGCTGGGCGCGCTCGACGGGTTCTCGGACGATGAGCGCGTGGCGCCCGCAGAGATGCCCGCGCTGGAGCGCTTCATGCTGCATCGCATGGCGGAGCTGGATGAAACCGTGCGCGCAGCCTATGCCGCCTATGACTTCAAGCGGGCCTGGTCGGCGCTGTTCAATTTCTGCGTCAATGACCTTTCGGCCTTCTATCTCGATATCCGCAAGGACAGCCTCTACTGCGACCGGCCGGACGCGATCCGCCGCCGCGCGGCGCGCACGGTGATGGCCGAATTGCTGGACCGTCTCGCACTCTGGATGGCGCCCCTGCTACCCTTCACGATGGAGGAGGTCTGGGCCTCCCGCTATGGCGAGGATGCGCCTTCCGTCCACCTTCAGACCTTCAAGGACACGCCAGCGGAATGGCGCGATGAAGTCCGTGCAGAAAACTGGCGCACGATCCGCCGTCTGCGCCGGGGCGTCACGGCCGCGCTGGAAATCATGCGCCGGGACAAGGTGATCGGCTCCAGCCTTGAGGCTGCGCCGGAGGTCTATGTCACCGATCCGGCCTATCGTGCCGCGCTGGACGCTGAAGCGCCCGGCGGCGTGGACGATTTCCTCGCCGAGCTTTGCATCACCTCTCAGGCCACGCTCAAAGACGGCGAGGGGCCTGCAGACGCTTTCCGCACGGAAGACGCGCCGGGCGTAGCCGTGGTGTTCAAACCGGCTCAAGGGAGCAAATGCGCCCGCTCCTGGCGGATCACGACCGATGTCGGCTCCGATACGCGCTACCCGGACCTCTCGGCGCGTGATGCGGACGCCGTGGCCTGGTATGACGCCCGCAAGGGCAATGCCGCATGAGCGCGCTCGCCCGCTATATCCCGTCCACCCGGCTCGCCGCCATCGGGGCGGGCCTGGCCGTACTGGTGATCGTGCTCGATCAGGCCTCCAAACTCTGGGTGCTGCACGGGCTTGGCTTCATGGAGGGCGGTCCGGGCACGCGGATCGAGGTGCTCGATCCGTGGTTCAACCTCACCATGGTGTGGAACAGAGGCGTCAGCTTTGGCCTGTTCGCGGCGGAAAGCCTGTGGACGCGGCTTCTGCTTATCGGGTTCTCGCTGGCTATTGCTGGCGTGATCGCCTTCTGGCTGACTCGTGCCGAGCGCAAGCTGCAGGCGCTGGCCTTCGGCCTGATCATTGGCGGGGCGGTTGGAAACGTGATTGACCGCATCGCCTATGGCGCCGTGGCAGACTTTCTGGACTTCTCCGGCCTGTGGTTTCCCTACGTGTTCAACGTGGCCGATGCCGCCATCTCGGTGGGCGTGGCCGGGCTGGTGCTGGACGTGATCGTGAACGGCAGTGAGCGCAAGGGCGCGGACGCGCCGGGCAAAGTGTCAGATTAAACTCTCCTCATTCCTGCCGCTAAGGGTGGCGTTCCCCGCCAAGCCTCTGTTAGAAGTAAACAAGAGTTTTTCAGTTTCAGGAGCGTCTTCACCCATGCGCATCCAAAATATCCTTGCTGTGGCTGCGATGGCCCTTGTCGGCGCCAGCGCATGCACATCGGGCGTGCGTCAGGCACTGGGCTCGGAACGCACCGCGCCGGACGAGTTCCGCGTCGTCACCATTGCGCCGCTGACCGTGCCGCCGGAATACTCGCTGCGCCCGCCTGCGCCCGGCCAGCTTCGCCCTGAAGACATCTTCCCGGACCAGCAGGCGCGCCGCGCCCTGTTTGGCGATTTCTCCTCGGAGAATGCCAGCCGTGGCGAGATCCTTCTCGCTGCCCGCGCTGGTGGTGCAGACGCCAACCCCAATGTACGCGCGCTTATTGATGGCGAGACGGCAGCCGTCGTCCGCAAGAATGAAAGCTTCGCGGACCGTCTGATCTTCTGGCGCTCCGGGACGGTGACACCCGCTGCTGACGGCGCCACGCCGATCGATGTCGATGAGGAACGCCGCCGCATTCAGGAAATTACCGGCGGAGGCGATGTGACCATCGTGCGTCCGCGCCGGTCAGGCCGGAAGCTGCCGGGGCTTTAGGGCTCACGTCTTCCAGCTAGTGAATTGAAAACCCCGGATGGCAACGTCCGGGGTTTTTTTATTGCCTCTTGCCGGTGTCCTCCCCCGTTTACGGGGGAGGTGTCAGCGCAGCTGACGGAGGGGGGATCTTTTTCCTTAACCCCCCCTCGGCCCTTCGGGCGTTCGAAGCTTCGCTTCTCACCCCGCCCGTAAACGGGGGGAGAAACCATGCAGCAACCTACCCCGCCTCGTCCGTATTCAGGCGGCTGAGAAGATCGTGCAGCCGGTCGGTGTCCTCTTCGCCCAGGCGTTCGGCCAGTTCCGCATTGATCTCACGCAAGGTCTGATCCGCCTTGATGGCCAGCTCGCGCCCTGCTTCGGTCAGGGTGACGATGGCACCCCTCTTATCGCTGCTGTCCTGGCTGCGCGTGACGAGACCGGCAGCCTCCATGCGGGCAACAAGGCCAGTGACGGCCGGTGCGCCCAGCGCCAGCGTCTCGGAAATCGCGCCCATGCGCCGTTCGCCGCGCCGCATGAGCAGGAACAGGACGGCAGACTGCGCCGCCGTTACCCCAGCCTCCCCGCGCAGACGGGCGTCCGCCTGCCGGTGCAGCCGCCGGGCGGTGATTTCCAGCAAGAGATATAGCCGCCGGTCGACGGCGCGCGCGCGTGCCATACTGTCTGATGGCTTGATTCAAGGCCTTTTGAAAAGAACTACCCGGTAAACCGCCATACCCGGGCGAGGCGCACATCGCGGTCTTCGAGATCCCGGCTGACCGGCGTGTCATAGCGCGCCAGCGGCTCCAGCTTCTCCTTTGGCAGGAAATGACGGCCCGGATCGCCTATCAGCACCACGCAGCCGCGCCGGTGCAGGCCTTCCAGCCAGCTGGCTATACGCTGTGCGCCGGGGCCTTCGTAGAACACGTCCCCGGCCAGCACGACATCCCAGCCCTTGTCGACGCCGACAAGATCAGTTTTCTCCGCCTGAATCGTCACGCCGTTCAGCGCGGCGTTGGCCAGAATCGCCTCTACCGCAAACGCGTCAATCTCGCTGGCTTCCACGCGTGCGGCACCGGCCCTGGCGGCGCCAATGCCCGCAATGCCGCAGCCGCTGGCAAAGTCCAGCACGTGCCTGCCGGCTACAAGGGCAGGATTGTCCATCAGATAGCGCGCCAGCGCCTGCCCGCCCGCCCAGGCGAACGCCCAGAAAGGCGGCGGCAGGCCGGCCTCGCCCAAGGCGTCCTCGGTCTGCTGCCAGATGGCTATTGTCTCGTCGGCCAGATGAAAGCGCAGTTCCGGCGTCAGCGGCGCGGACGCGATGCGTGTGTGGGCGGCGATGAAGGATTGCGGATCGGCGATCATGCCTGCCGTCTACCCTCGCGCGGTGCCCTGCGCCAGCGGGCTACGCGTCTCCGGCAGGAATGAAGCGCAGCGCAATGCCGTTATTGCACCAGCGCTGGCCGGTTGGCTGTGGCCCGTCCTCGAATACATGGCCCTGATGCCCGCCGCAGCGCGCGCAGTGATACTCGGTGCGCGGCGTCCAGATGCGGTAGTCCGGCTTTGTGTTTACCGCCCCGTCCAGCGGTTGCCAGAAGCTCGGCCAGCCGGTACCGGACTCATATTTGGTCTCTGACGAGAAGAGGGGCAGGCCGCACCCGGCACAGGCATAGATGCCCTCGCGGGTCTCATCATTGAGCGGGGAGGAGCCGGGCCGCTCTGTGCCTTCGCGGCGCAGCACGTTGAATTCGGCAGGTGTCAGGCGTTCGCGCCACTGCGCTTCGCTCAGATTGGCCCAGTCAATGCCGTCCTCGCTGGCCGGTGGCGTGCTGGCAGAGCCAGTGTTGGACGGTCCGCAGGCGGCCAGCGATATGCCGGAGAGAAGAGCAAGGCGGCGCGTCAGCATGGCAGGCTCCCTTGGGTCACACTCCCAGATGTAGGGTGAGCTGGCGGTCCGGCCAGCTGCACCCCGATCACATCGGCGCGAGTGCGCCCAGCAATAGCGCGGCCAGCAGAATAAGGCCGGCCTCCCGGTTGGACTTGAAATGGGCAAGGCAGGCCGCTCCGTCATCGGGGCGGAAGCGCGAGGCCTGCCAGACCAGATGCACCGCATAGGCGGCAAAGACCGGCGCAAATATCAGCCCGGCACCGGCCTTGATGGCTGCCAGAGCGGTCAGCACCAGCGATGTGCCATAGATGGCGCCGACAGCGGGGCCGATGGCATGGCCCAGCGCGCGGGCGGAGGATTTGACGCCTACCAGCGCGTCATCCTCCATGTCCTGGCAGGCATAGATCGTGTCATAGCCCAGCGTCCACAGCGCGGCGGCGGCATAGAGCAGGCTGGCCGCTATCCAGTCTGCCCCGCCCAGCGCCGCATAGCCCACAAGCACGCCCCAGTTGAAGGTGAGGCCCAGCCAGACCTGCGGCCACCAGGTGATGCGCTTCATGAACGGATAGGCGGCCACCAGCAGCAAGGCCGCCAGAGCTATGGCGATTGCAGTGAGCGGCAGGAACAGGAGCACCAGAGCGCCCACCGCACATTGCGCGGCGAGGAAGATGAGCGCCTGTTTGACGGTGATGGTGCCTGCGGCCAGCGGGCGGTCTGCCGTGCGCGCCACCTTGGCGTCGAGATCGCGGTCGGCGATGTCGTTCCAGGTGCAGCCCGCCCCGCGCATCGCAATCGCGCCGATGGCAAAGAGGGCCGCATACCCGGCCATGGACCAGCTTGCGCCCGTGTCCATGGTTGCCAGCGCCAGCCCCCAGAAGCACGGTATGGCCAGCAGCCAGAAGCCTATTGGCCGGTCATAGCGGGCAAGGCGCAAGTATGGCCGCCAGCCTTCTGGCGCGCGGTCCACAAACGTGCGCGGGATGGAATCGGCTACGCGGCGGTCGCGTGCCTTGCTGTGGGGGCTTTTTGCATTCATGCCCGACTAGTTATCGCGCCGGATGCCCGCCGCATAGCCCTTGACGCTTGGCGTATGGCCGCACCGGCGCTAGAGGGGAGGGCATGGTCACCACACCCCGCCTTTTTGTCGATGCGCCGCTGAGCGAAGGTGCTGAGCTGATCCTGCCGCGCGAGCAGGCGCATTATCTCGTCAATGTCATGCGCCGCGAGGCGGGAGCGCCGGTGCGTGTCTTCAATGGGCGTGACGGCGAATGGCAGACAAAAGTCGCCGAAGCTTCGCGCAAGGGTGCGTCCCTGCAGGTGGAAACCCGCCTACGCGAGCAGACCGGCGTGCCGCCTTTGCGCCTGTGTTTTGCGCCGGTGAAGAAGGCGCGTACCGATTTCATCGTCGAGAAAGCGACGGAGCTGGGCGCGGCGTGCATCCAGCCCGTCATCACACGGCGCACCCAGTCCGAGCGGGTGCGGACCGACCGTCTGCTCGCTCTTGCCACCGAAGCGGCTGAGCAGACCGAGCGGCTGTGCCTGCCGGAAATGTCAGAGCCGGTTTCGCTGGAGCGCCTGCTGGCCTGCTGGCCGGACGGTGAGCGCCTGATCTTCTGCGATGAGGCAGGGGACGGGGAGGGGGCCTGGGGCGGCTCGCAGGGCCGAGCGCGGCCCTTGGCGGACATGCTGCAGGGCGAGACGGACCCGTCAGGCCCGTGGACCATCCTTATCGGCCCCGAAGGCGGGTTTGATGATGCGGAGAGGACGCATTTGCGTTCGCTGCCCTTCGTGCGCGCTGTCACGCTCGGCCCGCGCATCTTGCGGGCCGACACGGCTGCGGTGGCCGCGCTCACGCTATGGCAGGCCGCGCTGGGAGATTGGCGCTGACGCCTTTCGTGAATTCTTTGCCCAAAGCCCTCGTCCTTTCGGACGCAGTGGCGCTCGAAGGACGAGGGAAAAGCTCGGCATTTCCGGTTCCGGGGTTTCAGTGATCCAGCTGAGCGTTGGTCCACAGCGCTTCGAGATGCGCCTTGAAGAAGGCGTCCTTGCGGGCAAACTCGATACCATCGACGCCATCATCCGCCGCCGTTCCGGCGCGCAGGACAATGCCTTCGATCAGCCCGCCTGAAGCCTGCCGGAAGAGCTCCAGCCCCTCTTGCGGTTCGCCGAGATGATCGATCAATGTCCGCGCCAGAAAGGCGCGTCCGCTGGCCAGCGCCGGATTGTCGTTTGACAGGCGCCCCTCGCGCAAGGCCAGCCCCTCGCGATAGGCTGCGGCGGCCTGTCTGTACTGGCCGAGGCGTTCATTGAGATAGCCCCAGCTATTGAGCATGATGCCCAGATGAATGTCAGATCGGCCGGGGGCCTGGCGCATATCCTCGATAGCATCGCGCATGAAGGGTTCGGCACCGCGATAGTCATGCTGGAGCAGCGCGACATGCCCGCGATTATAGTCGGCAATAGCGCGACGATGTGTGCCGCGCGGCCAGACATCAGCGAGGAGGGCATGGCTCCGGCTTGCCGCCTCGCGCGCTTCGTCCTCCCGGCCAAGGAGATTGAGTATGGTTGCCAGCTCCAGCCAGGCCGCACCCACATCACTGCCTGTGGTGACACCGTAGGCCGCGTGCGTTTCCAGAACCCGGCGCACGACCGGCTCTGCCTCGGCGGCCTGTCCCTGCATGCGCAGGGTGGCGGCGATGTTCAGCAGCGGAAATACAGTGGAGCGCCCCTGCGGCCCGTCCTGCGCGATGCGCATGGCAAGAGATTCCCGGTAATGACCCAGCGCCTCGCTCAGGCGCCCCTGACTGCGCAGGATACGCCCTGACAGCTCGTGCCAGTCACGCCTCTGGTCAGGCCGCCCGGCGGGGATAACCGCCTCCGCGGATGCCAGCAGGGCCTCTGCGCCGGCAAGATCGCCTGCTTCCAGCATCAGCTCGGCGCGCTGGTAGAGGATGGTAAACAGCCCGGCTGCTTCGTTCGGCCCTGCGGCCTCGTAGATGGCTTGCGCAGCTGCTAGCGAGCCCAGGGCCGCGTCATTCATCGACAGGCGCCGCTGGACAACTGCCAGCGTGTAGAGCCCGCGCGCGTAGGAGGGCGTGTCTGACCCATACACTTCGCCCCGGAGGTCCATATTGCGCCGGGCAACAGCCAGCGCCTCGTCCCGGTCGCCGTTGAACACGAGGTGGATGGCATAGGCATCCAGCAGGCTCGCCCGGATGTGCTCTCCTCTATCCGTCTGCTCCAGCACTTCAAGCCCGCGCACAAACACCGGCCCGGCCTCGGTGGGGCGGTATTGCTCGTGAATGGAGAGAGCCAGATTCTCATACCCCCGGGCGATCTCGGTGGCGGGATTGTCCGCGCGGGCTTCGAGCGCCTCCAGCCGCTCGCGCGCATTGGCTTCTGCCTCGGCAAAGCGGGCAAGGCGAAACAGCGCCGTCCATACGCGCTCAGACGCTGCCGCCGTCCGCAGCCCCGGCTCGCCATCGTGTACGCGCACCATCCGGTAATGCTGTTCCAGAAGCGGCAGGGCGGCGGCATAGCCCGATACGTCCTGCACGCCCGTCGCATGGTTGAGCAGGTAGGTGGCGAGGAATTCCGGCGGCGTTTGCGGGTCTGCCGCCGCCGCCTCATAGGCACGGGTGTTCAGGTCCGCCGCTACGCCGGTCAGTCCCGCGACGCGTGCGTGGTTGGCGATTTCGGAGAGTATCCGCGCGCGGTGGCGGTCATTGCGGGTATGCGCCTCGACCAGATCAGCCATGCGGCCAAGGCCATCGGTATCTTCCTGTGCGGCCAGCTGACTGGCCAGCGTGCCCGCAAGTGTGACGATGGTCAGATCACCGGCTTCGCGCGTGGACAGCGCAATGCGCAGCGCCTCGCGGCGGGCATCAACAGCCTGTGCGTCATGGCCGTCTGCCAGCACATCTTCGCCAAGTCCCTCCAGTACAACGCCCACATAGGCGTGGTCCGGCCCAAAGACCTGCGTGTACGCGGCGAGCGCGTTGCGACGCCGCTCGCTGGCCTCGTAATACTGCCCGCCGGCATGCAGGGCGTTGGCGAACTGGTTGAGCGTACTGGCCCGCCATTCGAGCGTATCGTCCCCTTGCGGTCCTTGCTCCACCGCACGGCGGAAATACGCGATAGCCAGGTCAGGCTCGCCGGATTCCGCACTGACCATCCCGGCATAGGCAACATATTGCGCGTAGGTCTCTGGCGCCGTGTCCGCCACCTCGTGCAGGGCAAAGCCCCGTTCAAGCCATTCCAGCGCCCTGGCGCGATCCTCCAGCTGATGGGCGAGGATGCCGAGCGAAAAGGCCGTTGCCGCACGCTCCGCCGGATCGGTTTCGGGAATTTGCGCGAACACCCTTTCAAACAGGGTGTAAGCACGTTGCGTCTCACCCGCCTCGTAGGCGGCCATGGCCGGTGCGCGCAGCTCGGCATAAGCGTCGCTTCCGGCATCCTGACCGGACGCGCTGCCAATGCCTGCCGCCAGCAGAACCCCAACTGAAAGCCAGCTGCGCATACCCGCCTCCCACGATTTGGCGTACTCTAGCGCAGCTATCTGCCCGGCCATCTGACAAATATAGACAGGCCGCGCCCTTGCCCGCTGGCGTCCGTCCGCATAAGTGACGGGGACCTTGAAGGTTGGGAGGCCCGGACACGGATGAGCGGTACGTACACGCCCGGCGGCGAAGGCCCCCCCATTGAAAGCAAGGACCAGCTCATCGCCCACCTCGCCTCGGGCGAGAAACCGCGCGAAAGCTGGCGCATCGGTACCGAGCACGAGAAGTTCGGTTTCACGCTCGATGGTCACCGCCCGCTCCCCTATGAGGGTGACGGGCCGACGGTCCGCAAGATGCTCGAAGGCCTTACCCGCTTTGGCTGGGAAGTGATCGAGGAAGACGGCAAGCCGGTGGCGCTCAAACGCAAGGGCGCATCTGTCACGCTGGAGCCGGGCGGGCAGTTCGAGCTATCGGGTGCGCCGCTGGAAACGCTGCACCAGACCTGTGCCGAGGTGAACGGGCATTTGCGTGAAGTGCGCGAAGTGGCCGACGAGATTGGCGCCGGGTTCTTAGGGTTAGGCTTCTCGCCGAAATGGTCTCTGGAAGAGACCCCGATGATGCCGAAAGACCGCTACAACATCATGAAGGCCTACATGCCCAAAGTGGGCGGGCTGGGCCACCAGATGATGTTCCGCTCCTGTACGGTGCAGACCAATCTCGATTTCGCCTCAGAGGCCGATATGCGCGCGAAATTCCGCGCCTCCATGGCCCTGCAGCCCATCGCCACCGCGCTCTTTGCCAACTCCCCCTTCGCCGATGGCCGCCCGAACGGATTTGTCTCCTATCGCGCCCATGTCTGGACCGATGTGGACCCGGACCGTACCGGCATCCTCCAGTTCGTGTTCGATGAAGGCTTTTCCTACGAGCACTACGCGGACTGGGCGCTCGATGCGCCGATGTATTTCGTCAAGCGTGAGGGCCGTTTCCTTGATGCGTCGGGGCAGAGCTTCCGCGATTTCCTCAAAGGCAAGCTGCCTGCCCTGCCGGGCGAGCTTCCCGTCATGGGCGACTGGGAGGATCATCTCTCCACGCTCTTTCCTGAGGTGCGCCTGAAGACCTTCCTGGAACAGCGCGGCGCCGATGGCGGGCCGTGGAATAATCTGTGTGCGCTGCCCGCGCTGTGGGTGGGGCTGCTTTATGATGACACAGCGCTCGCCGCAGCGCTGGACCTGGTGAAGGACTGGACGGCGGAGGAGCGCGTCGCGCTGCGTCTGGGGGCTGCCCATTGCGGGCTGAAAACGCCCTTCCGCAGCGGCACGATGCAGGACCTCGCCAAGGAGGTGCTGGCCATCGCCCGTTCAGGCCTGAAAGCGCGCGCCCGCCTCAACCATCATGGCGAGCACGAGGCGGTCTTCCTCGATGATCTCGATGAGATCGCGGCGAGCGGCATCACCCCCGCCGAGCGCCTGCTGGCGCTCTATGACGGGCCGTGGAACGGCTCTGTGGAGCCGATCTTCAAGCAGGCGGCTTACTAGACAAGGAGCACCCCATGGCCAGTGACGGCGAAGACTATGTCTATGACGAGGCCACCGGCGAGTGGCTGAGCCCTGAAGAGGCCGCTGCAAAAGCGCCAGCGTCCGGCTCTGTCGAAGTGCGCGATTCGGTCGGCAACCTGCTGGCCGATGGTGACAGCGTAACCCTCATCAAGGATCTGACCGTCAAGGGCGCGGGCCAGACGCTGAAGCGTGGCACGGTGATCAAGACCATCCGCCTGACCGGCGATCCGCAGGAAATCGATTGCCGCCATCCCGGCATCAAGGGCCTGGTGCTGCGCGCGGAGTTCGTGAAGAAGGTCTAGCGTGATCTGTCTTCCAAAAAGGGGGCACGGTCCTTAGTGACGTCGTACGTCGGGGTTTGATCCCCCGCCCTTCGAGACGGCCTTCGGCCTCCTCAGGATGAGGGATCAAACGCTGCGGCCCTCATCCTGAGGGCGAGCGCAGCGAGCGTCTCGAAGGATGAGGGCCGCAAAACAAAAACCCCGGATGTTGCCATCCGGGGTTTTCGTAAAACCAGCTGAAATCCCGGAAGCCCGAAGGGCTGTCCGGGACCTCGTGCAGGATAAAGCGGCGAAAGGCCCCGGGTCTCGCTCATGCTCGCCCGGGGTTTCAGCTCCTAATCCTCAAACATATCCGCAAAGCGCCGGCGCGGACGGTTTTTCCACGCGCCGCGATGGAAGACGTCAGAGACGATGACCGGGGCCACGGTGGTGGCTTCGGCAAACACCATCTGCTCCAGCGTGACATCGACCTTGCCCCAGCTGCACGCCTCTTTCAGCGTGGAGGAGGAGCAGGCGCCGTCGCGCACATCGGCAACCGTGATCTGCACGGCGTATTCGTGCATCGGCACTTCGTGGCCGAGGATTTCGGCGCAGACAACAGTATCCTGCGCGAAGTTCTTCGGCACACCGCCGCCGACCATGAACAGGCCGGTTTTGCCAGCCTTGATCTTGATGTCGGTCAGCTCGCGGAAATCGGCTACGGCATCAATCGAGAGGTAGGGCTTCTTCGCCTTCATGCGCTCGACCTGGTGTTTCACGAGGCCAAAGCCCGCCGAGCAGTCGGCAAAGGCAGGCACGAAGATCGGCACGCCGTGACGATAGCATTCCTCGATGAGGGAGCCTTCCTTCTTGGCGTTGCCATCGGCGAGCCATTTGCCCATCGCCTTGATGAAGGCGCGGGACGAAATCGGCTTGGCGTCGAGGCTGTCAGCAATGTCACCGATCGTGTGGTCGGTGGTCTGCAGCTCTTCCTCGTCGATATAGGTGTCGTAGATCCGGTCGATATAGAGATCGCGCAAGACCCGGTCGTCCGGGATTTCGCGTGCCTGATAGTGCTTGAAGCCCAGAGCCTCGAAGAAATCCATGTCCACGATGGATGCGCCGGTGGCAACGATGGCATCGACCATGTTGTTGCGCACCATGTCGCGCCACACGTGCATGCAGCCGCCTGCGCTCGTCGAACCGGCGAGGGTGAGGATCACCGAGCAATCCGGATCGGCCACTGCCGCTTGCAGGATGCGCGCAGCGCGCGCAGCGTCGCGGCTGGAGAAGCTCATCTTCTCCCACGCATCAATGATCACGCGGCCATCAAAGCTCGCAATATCGATATGCTCGACCGGGCTGGCCAGCAGCTCGGCCTTACGATTGGTTTGTTCAGTCATTTACCGTCTCTTGATCAGGCGTTGCCGGCGGCGTCGCAGCCGGGTGAAGGGGACGACCGAGCCTTCGCTCTGCGGCTCGCTTTGGGGCGAGGCCAGCACGGGCTGATCGTACAGCGAAAGCCAAGGGTAGTCGGAAACCGTGACAGTCTCCACATCCCCGAAGCCATTAAAGCGCGTGGCCATTGCGGTGCCATAGGCACCCAGCATGCCAAACTCGATGACATCGCCTTCCTTAAGGTCGGCGGGCAGCTCGTACGGGCCGGGCATGGAATCGATGGAATCGCACGTAGGGCCATACAGCTTGAACGGCGCCGTCTGCGGGCTCAGCTCGCCATTGGCACGATGCACCCGCATCGGATAGCTCCAGCGCGCATGCACGATGTCGAACAGGCAGCCATAGGAGCCGTCATTCATGTAGACGGCATCGCCCTTGATCAGCTCCACGCGCGTCAGCACGGACACCGCCTCGGCGACGAGCGCGCGGCCCGGCTCGCACCACAGATCGGCGTTCTCCAGGACCATCATGTCCTCGAAGGCGTGCTCGATCGCTTTGACATAGTCTTCCAGCGGCGGCGGGGTAAGGCCGGGATAGATGGACGGAAAACCACCACCCACATCCACAATGTCCACCGTGACACCAGCGCGCGCGATCAGGCGCGAGGCTTCCATCATGGCCGCGCGGTAGGCGCTGGGCGCCATGCACTGGCTGCCGACATGGAAGCTGACGCCCAGCTCGTGCGCATGGGCACGGGCGAGCCGGATCAGATCGGGCGCTTCGGCTTCGGTCGCGCCGAACTTGCCCGCCAGCGGCAGCGTTGCGCCGTCATTGGACACGGCAAGGCGCACCACCAGTGTCAGGTCGCGGGCATAGCCGGTCTCCTGCAGGATTTTCTGCAGCTCGGCTTCGCAATCGAGGACGAAGATCTTCACGCCATGGTCGTGATAGGCAGACGCAATGGCCCGCCGGCTCTTCACCGGGTGCATGAACGCCATTGTGGCGCCGGGACACCGGCTGGCAATCAGCTCAACCTCCGGCAGGGAGGCAACGTCGAACCAGCGATGACCCGCCGCGTACAGCGTATCAATCACCCATGGCGAAGGGTTCGCCTTCACGGCGTAGAGAACTTCACCCGGAAAATGTTCCTGGAACCAGCGGGACGCTACGGCCAGACGGTCAGGCCGCGCGCACGCGACCGGGCCATCGACGGGCCGAAGGCGGACCAGGTCCAGGGGCGTATGGTGCTCGGACAACTCACGAGACCCCCTGTTAGCAGTTAACCCAATCCGGCATCGTCACCTCCGCCGGGACTGCGCATTTAGGGCCTCGCTGCCGCGCTGTAAAGAGAAATTGCACAGCGGCACAACGACATGCGGCAACCGGTGCCGGAAAGGGTGGCACACACAGTTTCGTATGGCATAACACGAACGCGCCAACGGCCCAAAAGTGCCGGGTGGAGGGGATAAAAATGACAGCGAAGAGTCTCGCCTTGTCAGTTGACCAGGTTACGAAGACCTACGGCACGGCGGTCGCCCTTTCCGGCGCCAGCCTGACCGTGGAGCCGGGCGAGATGGTGGCGCTGATCGGCGCTTCGGGTTCCGGCAAGTCCACCTTGCTGCGCCTGGCATCCGGTCTGGTGCTGGCCGATTCCGGTTCGGGTGCCATCCGGCTGTTTGGCGAGAAGGTGCAGGAAAACGGCAAGCTGTCGGCGCGTGTGCGCAGGGCGCGGGCCAAGGTCGGCTTCATCTTCCAGCAGTTCAATCTGGTCACACGCGCCAGCCTCTATGCGAACGCGATGCTGGGCTCGCTCGGGCAGATTGCGCCCTGGCGCGGCATAACCGGCTCATTCCCCGATGATGTGCGCAAGCGCGCCATGGAAGCGCTGGAACGCGTGGGCGTCGCTGGCCATGCCGGCAAGCGCGCGGCGAATCTGTCTGGCGGCCAGCAGCAGCGCGGCGCGATTGCGCGCGCTCTGGTGCAGCGTGCCGAGGCGATTTTCGCCGACGAGCCCATTGCCTCGCTCGACCCTGTGTCCGCGCGCCGCGTGATGCGTCTTCTGGCGGAGCTGAACGAGCAGGACGGGCTGACCGTCGTGGTGACGCTCCACCAGGTCGACTATGCGCTGAAATACTGCCGCCGTGCCGTGGCGCTAAAAGCTGGCGAGATCATCTATGACGGCCCCATCTCCGGGCTCACCCGTGAACGCCTGATCGAGATTTATGGCGATGAGTACCGCGATGTGATGGACGAGGAGCCTGTGCGCGCATGATGAGCTTCGTCCGCATTCTGGCCGCCCTCGCGCTTGTTTGTGCCAGCGGTACTGCCCTCGCGCAGGAGCGTGAGCGTATCGTCTTCTCCGTTATCTCCACCGAACAGACCGAGGCCGTGGAGGCCCTGTGGCAGCCCTTCGTGGAAGACATGGAAGAGACAACCGGGCTCGATATCGAGCTGGTCTCGGCCATCGACTATGCCGGCGTCATCGAGGCGATGCGCTTTGGCCAGGTAGATGTGGGCTGGTTCTCCAATCTCTCCGGCCTGCAGGCGATCCGGCTGGCCGATGCCGAGGTGTTCGCCAAGACGCTCTATCCGGGCGGGCAGGAGGGGTATCGCTCCGTCATCCTCGTGCGCGAGGACAGCCCCATCCGCACGCTGGAAGACCTGCTGGTCTGCGACGGCTCCATGTCCTTCGCCCTGGGGGATCCCAACTCCACATCCGGCACGCTGGTGCCGCTGGCTTACATATTCGCGCCGCGCGGGATCGATCCGCAGTCCTGCTTTGCACAGGTGACCAACGCCAACCACGAACAGACCGCGCTCGCCGTCGTGAACGGGTTCGTGGATGCAGGCACGAACAATACCACCAATCTTGACCGGCTGGCCCAGACCCGGCCTGAAGCGCTGGCGGGCCTGCGCATTCTGTGGTCGTCCCCGCTGATCCAGACCGACCCCATCGTCTGGCGGCGTGATCTGTCCGAAGACGTCAAATCGGAGCTGCTGTCCTTTTTCCTGACCTATGGGTTTCGCGGCGATGCAGCACAGCGCGAATATGAGCAGGGTGTTCTCGACAATCTGTTCCTGGGCGGCTTCCTGCCAGCGACCGATGAGCATCTCCTGCCCATCCGCCGTCTGGAGCTGATGCGCGATCTGGCAGAAACACAGGCCAGCGAAGCACTGGAAGAGGGCGAGCGCACGGCGCGCCTGGAGCAGGTCGAGCTCGCCATGCGCGAGCTGGCCGTTGAAGAGCGCCGGGTTGCCGTGCGTGATCTTGCCGACGATCTCATCGCTGCACGCTCACGCATGGATGCCGAACCGGATGCCGCCAGCGCCGACATCAATTCCCTGGTTTCCGCCTTTCTGGCCGCCCAGCCCCGTATCGAGGTGGAGCGCCGGATACGCCGGGTGACGGCTGGTGAGCTGACGCGTGGCCTGATTGGTCTGGGGTCCGGGCTGGCGCTGTTTGCGGTCCTGATGATCCGCTCGCGCCCGCCACGTTTCGGCCCGTCCCGCCTGATGAGCGACCGTCTGATCGATGCAGCCATCTGGTCGGGCCTGTTTGGCCTGCTGATCTGGAGCTTCTGGCCAGCGGAGATGTTCAAGCTTCCGCTTCTGGGGTCCAATGCTCCGCGCATGGGCGAGTACATAGCCGGCTTCTTCCAGCTCGATCTGGACGGCTGGGAAACCTATGCCCGCCAGACCCTCATCACCGTGCAGATCGCGCTGTGGGGTACGGTTGTGGCCGTAATTGCCGCCATTCCGTTCGGCCTGCTGGCTTCACGCAATATCGCGCCGGTCTGGATCGTGCAGCCGGTACGCCGCCTGATGGACGCCTTCCGCGCCATCAATGAGCTGGTGGTGGCCGCAATCTTCGTGGCAGCCGTCGGCCTTGGCCCGTTTGCCGGGGTGATGGCGCTGGCGCTGCACACGACCGGCGTGCTGGCCAAGCTGTTCTCCGAGGCCGTCGAAGCCATTGATGACGGCCCTGTGGAGGGTGTGCGGGCAACCGGCGCCGGGCCCATGAACGAGGTGGTTTGGGGCGTGATCCCGCAGGTCATTCCGCTCTGGGCCTCCTATGCGCTCTACCGTTTTGAGTCCAACACCCGCGCCGCAACCATTCTCGGTCTGATCGGGGCAGGCGGTATCGGTCAGGTGCTGATCCAGAACATCCGCTCGTTCGAGTACGGCAAGACGGCGACCATCCTCCTGATCATCATCGCAGCCGTGACGGCGGTGGACCTGATCTCGCAGATGCTGCGCCGCCGGCTGGTCTAAAGGGAACACGAAGAGCGGCCTTGCAGATGACGCAGACGTGACACGATGTGCCGGCAAGATGTCACACAGCTGACATCTTGCCGTGCGAAGTGCGGTTCAGGTTTGTTCAACCCCGAAGGGTCAAAACATGAAATTTGCTGTTCTGTCTTGTGTCTCCGCCATCGCCATATCGCTGGCCATGGGGGCGCAAAGCGCCGAAGCGCAATCACGCGATTCGATCCGCATTGTCGGCTCGTCCACCGTGTTTCCGTTCACCACGGCGACCTCGGAAAACTTCGGCTCCACCTCCGGATTTCGTACGCCGGTCGTCGAATCGACTGGTACGGGCGGCGGCATGAATTTGTTCTGCGCTGGCGTAGGCCTGCGCCACCCGGACATCACAGGCGCCTCGCGCCGTATGCTGCCCGGTGAGTTCGAGCTTTGCCGGCGCAATGGCGTGACGGCTATCACCGAAGTGCCGATTGGTTATGACGGTATCGTGGTCACCCGCGCATCCGGTACGCCGTCTGTCGATTTCCAGCGCCGCGATCTGTTCCTCGCGCTCGCCTTCACGATCCCCATGCCCGTAGACGACGCGGGTGAGGCGGTGTTCAGCACCAGCGGTCAGATACTCGCGGGCCGCGACTTCAACGATGTCGCCGGGTATTCGTGCGAAGCCTTCATTCCCAATCCGCACCGGCGCTGGTCGGATGTGTCCAATGATCTGCCGTCTGACCGGATCGAAGTGATCGGCCCGCCCCCGACCTCCGGCACGCGTGACAGCTGGATCGAACTTGGCATCCAGCCTGGCGCCCGCCAGATCGAGTGCCTCGACGCGCTGCGCGCCAGCGACCGTGCGCGTTTTGACGAGGTTTCCAGCCGTCTTCGCGAAGACGGGCCCTGGATTGATGGCGGTGAGAACGACAATGTGATCGTCCAGACGATCGCCAATTCCGCTACCGCTTTTGGTGTGTTCGGCTATTCCTATCTTGAACAGAATGCCGACCGTCTGACAGCGGCCACGATCGAGGGCGTCGAGCCGGAATATGATGACATCTCCGAAGGCGTTTATCCGATTGCCCGCTCCATGTTTGTCTATGTGAAGAACCAGCATGTCGCGGCCGTTCCGGGTATCGCCGAATGGGTCGAGGAACTCACCAGCGAAGATGCTTTCGGGCCGTTCGGCTATCTGGCTGATCGCGGCCTGGTCGCACTGCCGGAGGCAGAACGCGACAGGGTTCGCGAGCATGCGCGCGCGCTCACGCCGCTGACCGGCATTGAGGCGCACTAGCATCCGAGTGTTATCAACGCGCCGTTAAGCCCGCCGGGGCTATCCTGATACGCAAAGCCGGGCCCTTTCGGGGTCCGGCAAGGCGGCAAGGGCTCGACGCGCGCAATGATTGGACGCCCCGTAACCTATCACCGGCTCTCGCAGGACGAGGTCGACAATATCTGCCTGCGTCACGCCAACCTTTTGCAGGGGCGGATGAATGGCGCACGCGCGAGTTTCGCCTACAAGGTGATTGAGGGGCTGGACCTGTCTGGCCGCAATCTCACCGACGCCGATTTTTCCGGCGCTGTAATGGCCGGGGCCAATCTGGCGGGAACCAATTTCTCCAGCGCAAACCTGTTTGCTGCGGATCTGCGCCGGGCCAATCTGGCCGGGGCCACCTTGCGCCGTGCGGACATGCGCGGCGCAATTCTGCGCGGCGCCAACCTCACCGGAGCCGATCTCAGCCAGGCCGATCTGCGCGAAGGGGCCATCGCCCAGGTGGATCGCGAAAAAGGCCTTGCCATCATCACCCATGAACAGCGCCCCAATGAGGCGGTGGAAGCCAATTTCAGCGGCGCCAACCTCACCAACTCGAAGATGACCGGCGCCATCGCGCAGCGTGCAGACTTCTCCGACGCCGTGCTGATTGGCGCCCGGATGCAGCGGGCAAATTTGCGCGGTTCGCGCTTTCCCGGCGCCAATCTGGAAGGCGCAGACCTGTCCGGTGCGGACCTCACCGAAGCGGATCTGTCGCACACCGTGCTTATCGGGACGAAGCTCGATGCGGCGCACACGCGCGGCATGTGTACCGATGGCGCCCTGACGGACGCGCCCACCGGGCCCGAACTGGCTGCCGATGCCGATGAGACGGCAAAAGCCCTCGAAGCGCATGCCTTGTGGTGTGAGACCGGCGGCAAGCAGGGCGCGCCATCCACGTTTGATGGCGCGGACATGCGCGGCCTCAAGACCCTTTCAGGGCGCAATCTGACGGCGTTGCAGGCACGCGGCGCAACACTTTACGGGCTTGATCTGGGCGGCGCACAGCTGCAGGGCGCGCGCCTCGAAAAGGCTGATCTGCGCATGGCGTCCCTGCGTGGTGCAGACCTTCGCGGCGCTGACCTGACCGGCGCGCGGCTGAACAATGCTGATCTGCGCGGCGCCAAGATCGGCGCGCTGCTTCTGCCCAATGACCGCAAGCTGGCGGCAAGCCTTGCCGCCGCCGTTCTGCGCTATGCCGATCTCGAAGGGGCGGACATGCGCGACATCAGCGCGACTGGCGCTGATTTTTCCTATGCCAACCTGAAAGATTGCGACGTACGCCGCGCTCGCTTTACGGGTTCATGCTTTACAGGGACAGCTCTGCCGGCTGATTTCCTTGAGCACGCTGACGACATTGCTGGCGCGGTTGATCTCAACGCCGCGTGAGGCGGCTACGCCACTGAAAGCGGCATAAAAGCTCCCCTTGGGGCGCTCTCCGCCTCTCCAGCCGACGGCCCGGACACCCAAATTGGATTCCGGGCATTCAGAATCAGGACGTCTCCGCGCTGATCGCGCCGTGGCAATGCTTGTACTTCTTGCCTGATCCGCACGGGCAGGGGGCGTTGCGCTGCACCCGGCCCCAGGTGGACGGATCGTTCGGATTGATGGCAGGGGCCGCCGCGCGGCTGACCGCAGGCCCGCGCGCTGCGGTGCGCGGTGCGCCGTCGCCCGAGACCGGCTCGCCGGTTGCCGGATCCACGCGTGAAGCCTGAATGTTCTGCGGCGCGCGCGGCATTTGCGGCGGCGGCGCGGCAGGTTCGACCCGGATCGAGGACAGGATGCGTGTGGTTTCAAAGCGCAGATTGTCCAGCAAGTGCTCGAACAGGGCGAAGGCCTCGCTCTTGTACTCGTTCAGCGGATCACGCTGGGCATAACCGCGAAGACCGATCACCGAACGCAGGGCATCGAGCTGTTGCAGGTGCTCCCGCCAGTTCTGGTCGATCGTCTGCAGCAGCATCTGCTTCTCGATCCGGCGCATCAGCTCCGGCCCGGTATTGGCGGCCTTTTCGGCGTATGCTTCATCGGCGGCTTTAAGCACGCGCTCAAGGATTTCCTCGTTCGCGATACCGTCCTCGGCGGCCCATTCCTTGATGGGCAGTTGCAGGTTGAAGTGCTTTTCGACCTCTTCCTGCAGGCCTTCGGTATCCCACTGGTCGGCATAGGCGCGCGGCGGAATATGACGCTCCACAAGATCTTCGGCGCACTGGTGGCGCATGTCCCTCACCACGTCGGAGACATTTTCCGCCTCCATGAACTCGATGCGCTGCTCGAAGATCGCCTTGCGCTGATCGTTCATCACGTCGTCGTATTTCAGGATATTCTTGCGGATGTCGAAATTGCGCTGCTCGACCTTCTTCTGTGAGGTCTCCACCGCCTTGGACATCCACGGGTGCTGGATGGCCTCGCCTTCCTTCATGCCCATGGTGCGCATGATGGTGTCGAGGCGTTCCGGCGCAAAAATGCGCAAGAGATCGTCTTCCACGGAGATGAAGAATTTGGAACGCCCCGGATCGCCCTGGCGGCCGGTACGGCCACGCAGCTGGTTATCGATCCGGCGTGATTCATGGCGCTCGGTGCCGATCACGTAGAGCCCGCCGGCGTCCAGCGCGATCTTCCGGCGTTCGGCGACCTCTGCCTCGACGGATTTGCGTTTTTCCGAAATCGCCGTGTCGTCTGGCTCGCGACCGGCCTTTCGCTCCTCGCTCAGCCAGTCATTGACCAGGAAGTCGACATTGCCGCCCAGCTGGATGTCGGTGCCGCGCCCCGCCATGTTGGTGGCGATGGTCACCGCGCCCGGAACGCCGGCCTGCGCAATGATGGATGCTTCCTGCTCGTGATAGCGCGCATTGAGCACCTGGTGCCTGATCTTGCGCTTCTTCAAAAGCTCGGCCAGCACCTCGGACTTCTCGATGGAGACGGTACCAACCAGAATCGGCTGGCCGCGCCCATGGGCTTCCTCGATGCTGGTAATGATTGCGTCGTACTTTTCCTTGGCCGTGCGGTAGAGCTCGTCTTCCTCGTCAATACGCTGGACGGGGCGGTTTGTCGGGATTTCAGAGACGCCAAGGCTGTAAATGCCAGCAAATTCCTCGGCTTCGGTCGAGGCCGTGCCGGTCATGCCCGAGAGCTTCTTGTAGAGGCGGAAATAGTTCTGGAAGGTGATCGAGGCCAGCGTCTGGTTCTCAGGCTGGATCTCCACGCCTTCCTTCGCCTCGATAGCCTGATGCAGGCCGTCCGACAGGCGGCGGCCCGTCATCATCCGCCCGGTGAACTCGTCGATGAGCATCACCTTGTCGTCGCGGACGATATAGTCCTTGTCCTTCTGGAACAGCTTGTGAGCTTTCAGGCCCTGATTGACGTGGTGAACGGTGGCGATGTTCTCGATGTCGTAGAGATCGCCTTCGTCCAGCAGGCCGTGCTCGCGCAGCAGCTCCTCGATATGCTCATTGCCTTCCTCGGTGAAGGTGACGGAGCGGTTCTTCTCGTCGAGCGCAAAATCCTCGTCCTTCAGGAAGGGGATCAGCTTGTCGATCGTCTTGTAGAAGTCCGAACGGTCATCGGTGCGTCCGGAAATGATGAGCGGCGTGCGCGCTTCGTCGATCAGGATGGAGTCCACCTCGTCGACAATGGCGTAGGCGTGGCCGCGCTGCACCATTTCGCGCAAGCTGTATTTCATGTTGTCGCGCAGATAGTCAAAGCCCAGCTCGTTATTCGTGCCGTAGGTGATGTCGCAGGCATAGGCGCGGCGGCGCTCTTCATCCAGCATCTGGTTGAGGATGACGCCGGTGGTCATGCCAAGGCGCTCAAACACCTTGCCCATCCATTCGGAGTCGCGCTGGGCCAGATAATCGTTGACCGTCACGACATGAACGCCCTTGCCGGGCAGGGCGTTCAGATAGGCCGCGAGCGTGGAAACCAGCGTCTTGCCTTCGCCGGTCTTCATCTCGGCAATGCCGCCCTCATGCAGCACCATCCCGCCAAGCAGCTGCACATCATAGTGGCGCTGGCCCAGCGAGCGTTTGGCCGCTTCGCGTACCGCTGCAAAGGCTTCTGGCAGCAGGCTGTCCAGTGCCTCGCCCTGCTCCAGGCGTGCCCTGAATTCGCCGGTTTTACCCTGCAGGCCTGCATCGTCGAGCAATTCAAATTCCGGCTCCAGCGCGTTGATCTGATGCACTTTCGGCATCATGCGCTTTACGGTGCGGTCATTTGAGGAGCCAAAGAGCTTGCGGGTAAAAGAAAGCATGTTTTATCAGCCGTCGCGGGGCGAAATGGGTGATCAGGCACGCCGGGCCAGTGTACAAGGCAAATCCGTACATGGCCTGGGCGCCTGTGTGGCGCTGGCCCTGAAGCAGCGCGCTCAAGATCAGGGACTTAAGGAGGCAGGCATAGTGTGTCAATCGAACCGGACCGCCAGACGCTGCAGTATCGGGCTTGTGGCCCTTGCCGGACTGTCGCTGGCAGTGGCCTGCGATACGCAGCAGGACAGGGCCGCTGCGCCCGCAGAGCCCGCCGTACAGGCTGAGGGGCGGGTAGACGTGCTGGCCCGCTTTCTGGCGCTGGAGCCTGCCGGGCCGGAGGATTCCGTGGTGGCCGAGGTCGGGACCACCGTGATTTACGCCTCGGACGTCCGCCGCGAGATCGCCGCGCGCAGCCTGCATGACCACCCAGCAAACGTGGCGCCGTCAGACCCTGTTTTCCAGCAGGTTTTGTCAGAACTGACCGAGCAGCGCCTGCTGGCGCTGGAGGCGCTGCGGCGCGGCATGGACCGCGACATCGAGGCGCGCCGGCGCCTCGCCGCGGCCGAGGAGCGCATTCTGGGCAATATCCTGGTCGAGACCGTCGTGGCCAACTCCATCACGGATGAAGCCATCGAGCGGATTTACCAGGAGCAGAACCGGCTAGCTCCGCGCCTGGAGGAGGTACGCGCCAGCCACATCCTCGTCACCACGCGCGAGGAGGCAGAGGAAGTCGCCCGCCTGCTGGCCGAGGGCGAGGACTTTGCCCAGCTCGCCCGTCAGGTCAGTCAGGACCCCGGTACCCGCCTTGATGGCGGGGATCTGGGCTATTTCACGCGGGACGGCATGGTGCAGGCCTTCTCGCGGCAGGCCTTTGCCACGGAGACGGGCGAGACTTCCGAGCCCTTCCAGACCGATTATGGCTGGCATGTGCTGCGGGTCACTGACCGGCGCGTGCAGCCCCGGCCCGGCCTTGAATCGCTGCGCGGCAATATCGTGCGCTTCCTGACACTGGAGGGGATACAGACCCTGCTGGACACGGTGCGCCAGACCTATCCGGTCACCCGCAGCGGCGTGCCCGCCCCCTCCCAGATCCGCGCGCCCGGCCCCGTGCCCCCCGGTGACCCGGAAGATTCCGGCGAGGAAGAGCCCGATGACATGGATGCGGACGAGGCGGATGCGCCCGGAGAGATGCCGCAGCGTTAGGCTCGCGCTAACCGTGTCCACACACTCCGATTTAACGAAGGATCAGCCATGATGCCCGCTGAGAAAGCCCACCTCTTGCTGGTGGCGGCGTGCGCGCTCATTGACCCCGATGGCCGGGTGCTCATCGCGCAGCGCCCTGAAGGCAAGGCATTTGCCGGGCAATGGGAGTTTCCCGGCGGCAAGGTGGAACCGGGCGAGTACCCCGAGGCAGCCGTCGTACGCGAGCTGCGCGAGGAACTGGGAGTGGAGCCATGCGAGCGTTGCCTTCAGCCCTTCGCCTTTGCATCCCATCCGCTGGAGGACGGGCGTCATCTGCTGATGCCGCTTTATGTGTGCCGCAAATGGGACGGCTTCCCGGACCCGAAAGAGGGCCAGCAAATCGCCTGGGTGAAACCGCACGATTTGAGCAGATATGCGCTTCTGCCCGCCGACATTCCCTTGGCCGCCGAGCTGCGCGACCGTCTCTGATCGCCGATACCAGAGGCGCAACCGCCATTGAGTACGCCTTGATGGTAGGCCTGATCGCCCTCGCCATCATCGGCGCGTTGACGTTCGTGGCGGGTGGCAATGGCGGCATGTGGACCCGCGTCCAGACCGAGGTCACCAGCGCAATGTCGGGTGAGGGGGGCTAACCCGCCTTCTCGCCCGCACCGCGCTCCTTAACCCCCAGAGCATCGGCGAGGCGCACTTTCGCCGAGCCGGGGCGCAAGGGTTTGGGCTGGCTCTCATGGGGCGCCCAGCCCGCCGCGTGCAGGATTTCAAACTTCGCCGGAATGCGGCCATCGGCTTCGGCGAAGCGCTCTGAATAGACTTGCGCGGTCTTCACGAAGAATTGCCGGTGGGCGGGTGTGCGCGGGCGGCTGGCGAGCACGCTCGTCTCGCCCATGCGGCGCAAATCGCGCATCAGCACGAAGGCATTGCCATAGCGCACGCTCAGCCGGTCCACGTCCGATACCGGCATGGCAAAGCCTGCGCGCGCCAGCAATCCTGCAAGGTCTACCGTGTCGGCGAAGGGCGAGACGCGCGCCGAGACCTGGCCGTAGATTTCGTCCTCTGCGGCCATGAGGGACTGGCGCAGCTCGGTCAGCGTCGCTCCGCCCAGCATGGCGCAGGCAAAGAAGCCGTCGGGTTTGAGCGCCCGGTTGATCTGGATCAGCGCGCCAACGAGATCATTCGTCCAGTGCAGCGAGAGGCAGGAGATTACCAGATCGACGCCTTCGTCGGCTATCGGCAGGCGCTCCTCGTCCATCACCAGTGCCGCGCCTGGTGCTTTGGCGGCCATGGCGTGCGATATATCCGCCTCGATCAGTGTTCCGATTTTCGAGGCGAGTTCCGGCCTCGCCGCGATGGCCCGGCCCACCGCGCCCGCTCCGCCGATCACTAGCGCGCGGTCAAACGTGCGGTTCACCGCCATCAGCCGGTCGGCCAGATCGTCGGCGGCACGGCTCGCCAGAAAGGCAAATTCCTCATAGCCTCTTGCCGCACGGGTCCGCCGCTGGCGCAATAGCGTGCGGTCAAACAATAGAGGCGGGGTGTCAGAGGATGATGCCATGGGGCGGATATGGACCGGCGCGCCTCGCGAGGGAAGCCTCGCGGGTGATGAGGGGCGTGGCCGACCTCATCTGGCCGCCGGTGTCCCTCCTCTCCTACGAGCCGGTATCGGCCCATGGCCAGCTATCGCCTGCCGACTGGTCGAAGATCGTTTTCCTCGACGATCCGCAATGTGCCGCGTGCGGGTTTCCGTTCGACTGGCCGCCGGGCGAGGGCGCGGTGTGCGGGCCTTGCGCTGCGCGTGCGCCCGCGTTTGATACCGCCCGCTCTGCCTTCGTCTACACGCCGGAAAGCCGCCGTCTCGTCCTGTCGCTGAAACATGGCGGGCGGGTGGACGGGCTTGCCGCCTTTGGCGGCTGGATGCGCCGGGCGGGTAGGGACATGCTGGCAGAGGCCGATTATCTGGTGCCTGTGCCGCTGCACCCGCGCCGCCTGCGCCAGCGCCGCTTCAACCAGTCGCTATTGCTGGCACAATCACTGGCAAAGCTCTCCGGCGTGGCCTGTGACCCGCATATTCTCATGCGCCGCCGCCCGACACCCAGCCAGGGCGGGCAGAGCGCGAAGGGCCGCAGGCGCAATGTGGCGGGGGCCTTTGCGGTGCGTGACGCGGCCAAACCCCGCATCAAGGGCGCAAAGCTGATCCTGATTGATGACGTCTACACCACAGGGGCGACGCTGGAGGCGTGTGCGCGTGCCCTGAAACGGGCAGGCGCGGCGCGCGTTGATGCCCTGACGCTTGCGCGCGTTGTCAGAACCAGCGACGTGCTTACATAAGCGCGAGACCTGATTTTGCTGATTCACGAAAGCTAAGCCCATGACCCCGCCCGCCATCACCATCTACACTCGCCCTTTCTGTGCCTTCTGCTCGCGCGCGCTGTCGCTGCTGGCGGAGAAGGGCGTGGCGTTCAAGGAGATCGAGGCGGGCTTCGACCCGGCCTTGCGCGCCGAAATGCAGCAGCGTTCGGGCCGCAATACCTTCCCGCAGATTTTCATTGGCGAGACTCATGTGGGCGGCTGCGATGATCTGTTCGCGCTGGAAGCCGAAGGCAAGCTTGATCCCATGCTGAAGGCTGGTGCGTGATGGCGAAAACCAAAATCGCCCTTGTCCAGATGCGTTCCGGCACGGATCCGGATCGCAATATGGACGCTGCCGAGGCTGCGATCCGTCAGGCGGCGGGCGAGGGCGCCAAGCTGGTGGCAACGCCGGAAGTGACCAATCTGGTGCAGAAGGATGCCAAGGCTCTGTTCGAGACCTTGCGTGCGCCGGACGAGGATGAGGGCGTGAAGCGCCTCGCGGCGCTGGCCTCCGAACTGAAGATCGACGTGCTGGCGGGTTCAATGGCGTTGAAGGGCATAGATGGCCGGGCGGTGAACCGCTCCATGCTGTTCGGCCCGGACGGGGCGCTCAAGGCCCATTACGACAAGATCCACATGTTCGATGTCGCCATCGGCAACGGTGAAGTCTGGTCGGAGAGCACCAATTACGCGCCCGGCAGCCGCGCCGTAATAGCCGAGGCGGCGGGCATGAAGCTGGGCCTGACCATCTGCTACGATGTGCGCTTTGCCTATCTCTACCGCGCGCTGGCGATAGGCGGGGCGGTCGCGATCACCGTACCGGCCGCTTTCACCCGCCCGACCGGCAAGGCGCACTGGGAGTTGCTCTTGCGCGCCCGCGCCATCGAGACCGGCAGCTTCATCCTCGCGCCTGCGCAGGGCGGCACGCATGAGGACGGCCGCAAGACATGGGGCCGCTCCATGGTGGTGGGGCCGTGGGGCGATGTGATCAGTGTTCTGGACCATGACGAGCCGGGCATTCTCTATGCCGAAATGGACACGGAAGACGCGCTCTCCGCGCGCCAGCGTATCCCGGCGCTCAAAGGCGGGCGGGAGTTTACAGGCCCATGATCCGCTACGCCCTGCAATGTGATGAGGGCCATGGCTTTGAGGGCTGGTTCTCCTCCAGCGAGGATTATGAAAGCCAGGAAGAGCGTGGCCTGGTCGAGTGCCCGCATTGCGGCTCGGTCGCTGTCACGCGCGCCGTGATGGCTCCTGCTGTGCGTACCACCAAGGGCCGGGAAACCAGCACCAATGGCGAGCCGGACATGGAAGCGGTCGCCCGCAAGGTGCGCGCTCATATCCGCAAGAATTACGATTATGTCGGGCCGGACTTCGCATCAGAAGCCCGCGCCATCCATGAGGGCGAAAAGCCTGAACGCCTGATCTATGGCGAAACGACGCCGGAGGAACGCGCAAAGCTCGCCGAAGACGGCGTGCCGTGCGCGCCTCTGCCGGAACCCTTTGCGCCCACCCCGCCCAAGAAGGCGAATTAGGGGTTCTCATTCACTTGTCATCCTCCGGCCGAGCGCAAGCGAGGTCCGGGGGACCCATGCCTGCAACGCGATTTCCTCCCCCGTTTACGGGGGAGGTGTCGAGCGCAAGCGAGACGGAGGGGGGAACATTTCTGAGTTATCCCCCCCCCTCGGCCTTTCAGGCCACTCCCCCCGTAAACGGGGGGAGAAACCCGCTCGTACGTTGTTGCCCTACCGGCTCACCAGCCACTCCAGCAGGAAAGGCGTATCGGCATAACGCTCGCGCAGCTTTGCAGGGGCGTCCGGCCCGAAATCGCGGCCCCGCCATTCGGTACAGTCCGCTACCGTCAGATCAGCGCGACGGAAGGCGGCGAGCCAGTCTGAAAAGCTGTGCGGATGGCTTGGCATGTGGATGTCGTGATCACCGTCCGGGAAATGCGCGCCTTTGCCCGACAGCGTCATGAAGGGGTGGATTTCGAGGATCAGCGCAAACCCGCCGGGCCGGACAATGCGCGCGAGTTCAGCGGCTGGCTCGTCCAGCCTCTCCACATGCTCATAGGCAAGGCTGACCAAAGCGGCGTCGAAACGGCCGGTTTCAACGGGCAGGGGCAGCGTGATGTCGTGCTGGACCAGGCTGGCATCCGGTGCGGCGTCCTTCGCCTTTTCCAGCATGCCAGCCGAAAGGTCGCAGCCCCATAGTTCAGCGGCGCCGGCACGCGCCAACGCGGCCAGATTGCGTCCGGTGCCGCAGCCAAGCTCTGCCGCCGATTTGCCGGCGAACCGCTCCAGATGGCGTTCCAGCGCCGCCGTGGCGGCATAGACCATCGGATTGTCGAACGCGTCATAGCTCGCCGCCCAGCGGTCATAGGCGGCTTCAACATCAAGGAATATACGGTTTGTCATGGGTCGTGCTCCATCGCAGACCGGAGACCGTCCGGCGCGGGGCACTTAGTTTTCGCATGGTCACAGCCAGCGGCTCCACCAGAGCAGCGCCCTGCATATACCTGCGCACTGCGCCTTTCAATACGCTCCCCACCTTGCCGTCAGCGCCGGAGCGTGATCCTGTTGCGCACATCAGGATCAGGGCAGTCCGCGAGACGGACGCCCGCGTCGGGGACAGGACATGGTCATCAATATCGTTGTTGCTATCGGCATTCTCATCACTCTGGTGACGGCGGTGCCGGTCTTCACCCAGATGGCGAAGCACCCCAAGGGGCTGCACATCCTCTTCTTTGCCGAGATGTGGGAGCGCTTCTCCTATTACGGCATGCGGGCCCTGCTCATCTTCTACCTGACCCAGCACTTCCTCTTTGATGACGGGCGGGCCAGCACCCAGTACGGGGCCTACACCTCGCTGGTCTACCTCCTGCCGCTGATTGGCGGCTTCGTGGCAGACCGTTATCTCGGCAACCGCAAGGCCATCGCTTACGGGGCGCTATTGCTGGTCGCCGGACACCTTGCCATGGGCATTGAGGGGCGCCCGTCAGAGGAAGCGCTGCAATATGAGGGCGCATCCTATTCGCTGGTGGCTGAAGGGCGCGGGGGCTTGCGCACGGTCCAACTGGAAGTGGATGGCGCGCTCTATGATTTCTCGGCCAACCGGGAAGGTGATCTGGTGATCGCCGGCCTGCCGATGGGCGCCAGCCTGCCCGCCACACTGCCCGCAGGCAGCTTCGAGACGGAAATCACCTATCAGGACCAGCGCGGCCTCGCCATTCTCTATCTTGCTCTCTCGCTCATCATCATGGGCGTTGGCTTCCTCAAAGCCAGCATCTCCTCCATCGTCGGCCAGCTCTATGACGAGCATGATCCGCGCCGCGATGGCGGGTTCACGCTCTACTATTACGGCATCAATCTGGGGGCGTTCTGGGCGGCGATATTGTGCGGCCTGCTGGGCGAGACGGTCGGCTGGTGGGCCGGTTTCGGCCTTGCAGGCCTTGGCATGCTGCTGGGCTTCATCGTCTTCGTGCGTGGACGGCTGGCCTTCTTCCTGCCGGGCAAAAACCTGCTCGCCAATGTCGGCAATCCGCCGGACATGGCGGCCCTGAAAGCGCGCGTGCTGGGCCCGCTGAACCGCGAGACCGTGATCTACCTTCTGGGCATTCTCGGCGTCGGCGTCGTCTACTGGCTGATACAGGCCCACCAGGTGCGACTGCCGGTTCCAGGCCTTGGCGGGATCGACGCCATGCTGCTTCTGCTGATCGCCGGGGCGGCGGTATTTCTGGGCTATATCAGCTGGTATATGGGCGCGAAATGCACGCGCGAGGAAGGGCAGCGCCTCCTGCTGGCGCTCGTTTTGATCGTTGTGTCGGTGGTGTTCTGGGCGCTGTTCGAGCAGGCCGGTTCCTCGATGAATTTGTTTGCCGCGCGCAACACCAATCTGGAGCTGGCGCCGCAGCGCCTGATCGAGCTTGGGCCGATCACGCTCGACATGGCGCTGACCGCCTCGCAGACGCAATCCTTCAATGCGGGCTTCATCCTGATCTTCGCCCCCTTGTTTGCAGGCCTGTGGGCCTTCCTCGCGAAGATGCAGCGTAATCCCAACACCCCGCTGAAATTCGGCCTGGCTCTGGTGCAGGTGGGGCTCGGCTTCCTCGTGCTGGTCTGGGGCGTGCAGTTCGCGGACGACGCGTATCGCGTGCCGCTCTTCTTCCTCGCTCTGGCCTATCTTCTGCACACCACCGGCGAGCTTTGCCTGTCTCCGGTGGGCTTGTCAGCCATCACCAAGCTCTCCCCGGCGGCGGTGGTCAGCTTCATGATGGCGGGCTGGTTCCTGTCCAGCGCCTTTGCCCAGTATGTCGGCGGCCTTATCGCGGCCCTGACCGCTACCGATACGGTGGCGGGGCAGGTGCTCGATCCGGAACGCGCGCTGGCAGGCTACGCACAGGTCTTCGGGGTGATCGGCCTCATCGGCATTGTGCTGGGCGTGGTGATGGGTGCAGCGAGTTTCTGGCTGAAGGCGCTGGGCCACGGACGGGCCGAAGACCAGATGCCAGCCCCGTCCGAGCCGGGGCCCGAAATGCCGGTGCGGTAAAGAGCCCGGGCCGTTGGAGGGTGACGGGCTTAGCCCGCCCCGCCAACAGTGATCCCGGCGATTTTCAGGGTCGGCTGACCAACGCCAACGGGCACGCCCTGGCCTGCCTTGCCGCAGGTGCCGACGCCGGGATCCATCGCAAAATCATTGCCGATCATGGAGATGCGGGTCAGCGCGCTCGGCCCGTCACCGATCAGGGTTGCGCCCTTGATCGGCCCGGCAATCTTCCCGCCGCGCACGCGGTATGCTTCCGTGCAGCGGAAGACGAACTTGCCAGACGTGATGTCCACCTGCCCGCCGCCGAAATTGGCGGCATAGATGCCATCGTCGAGGCTTTCGAGGATCTCTTTCGGATCGTGCTCCCCGGCGGTCATGATCGTGTTGGTCATGCGCGGCATGGGTGCGTGGGCATAGCTTTCGCGCCGTCCATTGCCGGTCGGCTCCACGCCCATCAGGCGGGCATTCATCCGGTCCTGCATGAAGCCGACCAGAATACCGTCCTCGATCAGCGTGGTGCGGCCCGTCGGCGTGCCTTCATCATCAATGGTCAGCGATCCGCGCCGATTGGGAATGGTGCCGTCATCAATGACGGTCACGCCCGGCGCGGCGACGCGCTTGCCGACGCGGCCGGCAAAGGCGCTGGTGCCCTTGCGGTTGAAATCACCTTCAAGGCCGTGGCCCACCGCCTCGTGCAGCAAAATAGCCGGCCAGCCTGCGCCCAGCACCGCCTCCCATTCGCCTGCAGGGGCGTCCACCGCTTCCAGATTGACCTTGGCGACCCGCAGCGCCTCGTCAGCGAGGCCCTGCCAGCTTTCAGGTGACAGCCATTGGGAGAATTCGGCGCGGCCACCGGCCCCGGCGCTGCCGCTCTCGCGCCGTCCATTGCGCTCCACCGTGACAGAGACATTCAGGCGCACCAGCGGGCGCACATCATGGGCCATATAGCCATCGGCGCGCACAATGCCGATCACCCGGCGCGAGGCCGAGATGGAACAGCCCACCTGCACCACTTCAGGATCGCGCGCGCGCAGCCAGGCGTCGATCTCGCCCAGGAGGGCGGCTTTCGCCTCAAAGCCCGGCTCGCCTATCACATCGACATCATCATAGAGCTTCACATTGGTGCCGTGCGGGGGCGGCGCCATCACCGCATTACGGCCCTGCCGCGCGGCGGCCGCCGTTTCGCCAGCGCGTTTGAGTGAGGCAAGGCTTACATCGTTGGAGTGCGCAAAGCCGGTCGTCTCGCCAAACACGCCGCGCAGGCCAAAGCCGCGCCCGGCATCAAAGCTCGCCGCTTTCAACCGTCCATCGTCAAAAGCCAGCGTCTCGTTGGCTTCGGTTTCCAGAAAGAGCTCGCCATCGTCCGCGCCGGAAAGGCTGTCGCGCAGCACGCTGATCGCATCATCGGCATCGAAGGCAAAGCCGTCGAACGGGTCGGTGGAAGGCGTGCTGGCCATGAGGCTCTCCTGCTGGGTCATTCACACCCAACATAGGCATGCGCGGAAGGCTTATCGACCCCGCTCTCGCAGGTCTTTTCCTGATGCTCAGCCCATCCCCCGCCTCTGCGGGGGCAGGCCGGGCTTCGCGCCATTTACTGCCCCGCTGGTCCAACCGGGGTCCCCCGCCGCGCCTGTCCCCGTGAAAACGGGGAACGGGGGACCCATGGACAAGCCCGGTGGCTGGAAAAATGGACCCCGGCTCTGGGGCCGGGGACCCGGTGGAGAGGCAAGCGGGATGTCAGACAGGCCGCATGGCGGCCTGAAAAGCGCGATCCCCGGCTACGATCGGGGGATGCGTTGCGGAACTAACTTCCTTAAGGCTGATGCCTTGCAAAGCGGCGCGGCTGGGCGGCCAGCAGCGCGTTTTCCGGGGCGAGGCGGGCCGCTTCGCGATAGGCTTCGTAGGCCGCGTCATACTGGCCAAGCCGCTCCAGCGCGATGGCGCGGTTGAAATGGGCCAGATGAGACGGCTCCAGCCCCAGCTCCAGCGCGCGGCGGGCCGACGCTTGCGCGCCGTTGAAATCGCCCGTGCGGATCTGCGCCGCCGACAGTGTCAGGTGCAACTCAGGCAGCTCGTTCAGCAGGCCCTGTGCAGCCATCAGATCACTCATCGCCGCGCGCCCGTCTCCACGGGCTGCTGAGAGCGCCGCGCGATTGATCTGGAGCCGCGCGCGTTCCTCTTCGCCCAGCGACGAATCGCGCAAGGCAAAGTCACACGCACCCAGAGCCCTGGAATTCTCACCGCCGCCGCGTGCGGCATGTTCGCACTCGGAAATGGCCGACCGGACCGCCGGGGAGCGCTCCTGTGCCAAGGCTGCAGGCGCCTGGGCGATGCAGGCGGCAAGGCCTGTAATTGCGGCAAAACGGGCCAGCGTATGTGGAATTCGGGTGTCCATGACGCCTCCGGCGCTTGAGATTTTGTTCGTGTAAGGCTAGCAGACAGCGCAAGCCCGCATCAAACCGATTGTCCGGGCGGCACTGAACATTGTGAATGCCTTGCGACAAAAAGGCGCTCATATCGCACTGACACCGGCGCTGGCTGGTTCTATATTCCGCCGCACGAAGCAGGCAAACCGGCCTGCAGGCTGCCAGATACGACTCTTGGGGGTTCCATGCGTTTGAAGCTCATAGCCGGAGCTGTTCTTGCCGCCGCGATGACCGGCGCGGCATCAGCAACGATTGTCGGCGCGCCGGTAGATCGCGGGCTTGGCCTGCAAGAGGCCGCGACGCCGGTGATGGAGAACATCGTCTCCTTCCATAACCTTTTGCTGTGGATCATCACGGCGATCTGTATTCTGGTGCTCGGCCTGATCATCTGGATCGCCCTGCGTTACCGCGCCAAGGCGAATCCGGAGCCGAAGAAGTTCAGCCACAACACGCTGATCGAGATCATCTGGACGGCTGTGCCGGTTCTCATCCTGATCGTGATCGCGGTGCCCTCCTTCCGCCTGCTCTACTTCCAGGACGTGATCCCGGAGGCCGACTTCACCATCAAGGTGACCGGCAACCAGTGGAACTGGACCTATGAATACCCCGACCATGGCGGATTCGAGTTCGTCTCCAACATGCTTGAGGACGGCGAGATCACCAGCGAAAACTGGGATCAGCTGCGCCTTCTGAGCACGGATGTGCCGATTGTCGTGCCGTCAGGCGCCACCGTGCGCGTGCAGGTTACGGCCTCTGACGTCATTCACTCCTGGGCCGTTCCGGCCTTCGGCGTGAAAATGGACGGCATTCCCGGCCGTCTGAACGAAACCTGGTTCCTTGTGCCGGAAGGCCGCGAGGGCATCTATTTCGGTCAGTGCTCGGAAATCTGCGGTATCCGCCACGCCTTCATGCCCATCGAGGTGCATGTGGTGCCTGAAGAGGTCTTCACCGCCTGGACCGAAGCGGCCAACGCCGATCCGTATGCTGCGTCCAGCGTTCTTGTGTCCTATTACGCCAGCCAGCGCGCCACCCGCGTCGCGGCGGCCCAGTAATCCCCGGAGAGGATCATCATGTCGGCTCAAGCTGCTGAACATCACGACGATCACACCCCCAGCATCTGGGACTGGAAGCGGTGGGTCTATTCCACCAATCACAAGGACATCGGCACGATGTACCTGATCTTCGCGATCTTCGCGGGGGTTGTCGGTGGTGCCATGTCGGGCCTGATCCGCTGGGAACTTGCCGAGCCGGGTCTTCAGGTCTTCAACAACGGCTTCTGGGGCAATGAGCACAACTACAATGTGATCATCACCCTGCACGGCCTCATCATGATCTTCTTCATGGTCATGCCGGCCATGATCGGTGGCTTTGGCAACTGGTTCGTGCCGATCATGATCGGCGCCCCGGACATGGCCTTCCCGCGCCTGAACAATATCTCGTTCTGGCTGCTGCCCTTCTCCTTCGCGCTCATCCTCCTGTCGATGTTCGTGCCGGGCGCTGGCGGTGATGACGGCTTCGGCGGGGGCTGGGTGATGTATCCACCCTTGTCTACCACCGGCCATGGCGGGCCAGCCTTCGACCTGGTGATCCTGTCACTGCACATTGCCGGTATCAGCTCGATTCTGGGTGCCACGAACTTCATCACGACCATTTTCAACATGCGCGCGCCGGGCATGACCCTGCACAAGATGCCGCTGTTTGTCTGGTCGATCCTGGTGACCGTATTCCTGCTGCTGCTGGCCGTTCCGGTACTGGCGGCTGCGCTGACCATGCTCATCACCGACCGTAATTTCGGGACGACCTTCTTCGATCCCGCAGGCGGCGGCGACCCGGTCATGTTCCAGCACCTGTTCTGGTTCTTCGGTCACCCGGAAGTGTACATCCTGATCCTGCCGGGCTTCGGCATGATCTCCCACATCGTGTCGACCTTCTCGAAAAAGCCTGTGTTCGGCTATCTCGGCATGGCCTACGCCATGGTCGCGATCGGCTTTATCGGCTTCATCGTGTGGGCGCACCACATGTACACCGTCGGCATGGACGTGAACCTGAAGGCCTATTTCGTGGCCGCCACGATGATCATCGCGGTGCCCACCGGCATCAAGATCTTCTCCTGGCTGGCAACGATGTGGGGCGGTTCGATTTCCTTCCGCACGCCCATGCTCTGGGCCATCGGCTTCATCTTCCTGTTCACCGTTGGCGGTGTGACGGGTGTGGTGCTGGCCAATGCGGGCGTGACCACCTCGCTGCACGACACCTATTACGTGGTGGCCCACTTCCACTACGTGCTGTCGCTCGGCGCCGTGTTCGCGATCTTCGCCGGCTTCTACTACTGGTACGAGAAGATGTTCGGGGTGAAGTACAACTCCGTCCTCGCCCGGACCCAGTTCTGGCTGTTCTTCATCGGCGCGAACGTGATCTTCTTCCCGCAGCACTTCCTGGGTCTGCAGGGCATGCCGCGCCGTTACCCGGACTATCCCGATGCGTTCGCCTTCTGGAACTACGTGTCCTCGGTCGGCTATCTCATCATGGCTCTGGGCATGCTGGTCTTCTTTGTGCTGCTGATCGAATCCATCGTTCGCCAGCGCAAGGGTGAAGCCAATCCGTGGGGCGAAGGCGCGACCACGCTGGAGTGGACGCTGTCTTCTCCGCCGCCCTTCCACCAGTTCAACGAGCTGCCCCGCATCAAGTAGGCGGATCGCTGAACCAGCTAAGGTCAGGCACGTAACGTGACTGAAAAATCGGCTGATACCATCACGGGCGGGGCTGCAAGCGCAGCCTCGCCCGCTGACTATATCGCGCTGATGAAGCCGCGCGTGATGACGCTTGTCGTCTTCACCGGCTTTGCCGGGCTTGTTGCCGCGCCCGCGTCCATGGACGTGTTCGCGGCCGCCATTGCCATGCTGGCCCTCGCGCTGGGGGCAGGGGCTGCTGGTGCCTTCAACATGGCCTATGACGGCGATATTGACGCTGTGATGCGCCGCACGCGCCTGCGCCCTGTCGCACGCGGCATCGTGCCAAAGGCGGAGGCCTATACGTTTGGCGGCGTGTTCACGCTGGCTTCCGTCACGCTCATGGCGCTGACGGCGAACTATGTTGCCGCCGGGCTGCTGGCCTTTTCGATCTTCTTCTACGCGCTGGTCTACACCGTATGGCTAAAGCGCTCGACACCGCAGAATATCGTCATTGGCGGGGCCGCTGGCGCGTTTCCGCCCATGATTGGCTGGGCCGCGGCAACGGGCAGTGTCAGCCTTGATTCGGTCATTCTCTTTGCCATCATCTTTTTGTGGACGCCGCCCCATTCCTGGGCGCTTGCGCTTTACAAGTCGGGCGATTACGCGGCGGCGAACATTCCGATGATGCCGGTGGCCAGAGGCGCCGCCTCCACGCGCCGCCAGATGATGCTCTATGCCCTTGCCTATGTGGCTGTCAGCGCCGCGCCGCTTGCCACGGGGCTTGGCGGCGTCATCTATGCGGGTGCAGCGCTGCTGGGCGGTGCGCTCTTCCTTTTCCTGTCCTGGCGCGTGCTGAACTCGCGTGCGGGGGAGGCGGGTACCGACGAGGACGGGCTTTACGAGGTGCGTGCCGGAGACCGGGCTGCGCGCGATCTGTTTGCCTTTTCGATTGCCCATCTGGCGCTGTTGTTTGCGGCCCTGATCGCCGAGCACGGCGCGGGACTTCATTTCGCCTTCGCGCGCTTCTGGAGCTAGAGTGAGATGAGTGACGAGACCCCTGAAACGCCCCGCAGGCTGACGCCGGAAGAAGAAAAAGCGCGCAAGCGTCGCAATGTCGCGATTTTCTGGAGCCTGATCGGGTTTATAGTATTGATCTTCCTTGTGACGCTGCAGCGTCTGACCAGCAATATCGCCGCCGGAGGTTAGATCCGACATGAAACTGCCTGTGCTGTCAGGAAACGTGAAAGTCCTCGCCATCTGCCTCGGCCTCGCGCTGGGCATGGTAGGCATGGGCTATGCGGCCGTGCCGCTTTACGACCTGTTCTGCCGGGTAACGGGTTATGGCGGCACCACGCAGACCGCGCAGTATGATCCGGACCAGATCCTCGACCGCACGGTGCGTGTGCGCTTTGACGCCAGCCGTGCGCGCGGCTTCCCCTGGGAGTTCGAGCCGCTGCAGCGCGACATGACCGTGCAGGTGGGCGAAACGGCTCTGGCCTTCTACCGGGTGACCAACCCCACGGACCGGCCTGTGACGGGGATTGCCACCTACAATGTGACACCCTTCAAGATGGGGCCGTATTTTGCCAAGCTGGAATGCTTCTGCTTTACCGAGCAGACGCTGGGGCCGGGCGAGAGCATGGAGATGCCGGTGGTGTTCTTTATCGATCCGCTGATGGATGAAGAACGGCGCATGGATGACGTGCAGACGGTAACCCTGTCATACACATTCTTCGAGGCCAGCGATTCGCGGGCCCGTAACCTTGCCGGACGCGCACCGGGCAATACCGGGCGCTAGATCGGAATAGTTTGCCGTGGCGGGCTGAAAACCAGCGCGCCACCTTATTGATCAGGGGGATGGGGGCCGCTATAGCTGCGGTTCAAATTGCCCGAATGAAGAGCAGGAGAGGCCGATGGCTGGCGGCGCTGTCAAACATGACTACCACCTCGTTGATCCGAGCCCGTGGCCGTTCGTCGGCTCGCTGGCCGCGTTCATCCTGGCCATAGGCCTTGTCATCTTCATGGCCGGGCTTTCCACCAATGAGGAAAGCTGGGCCTACTTCCTCCTGCGCGAAGGCTCCCCCTGGGTGCTCGTGCTTGGCAGCCTTGGCATCATCTACACGATGATCGGCTGGTGGGGTGATGTGATCAAGGAATCGCTTCGTGGCGACCACACGCCGGTTGTGGACCTTGGCCTGCGCTACGGCATGATCCTGTTCATCGTCTCTGAGGTGATGTTCTTTGCCGGCTGGTTCTGGATATTCTTCGAGGCTGCCATCTTCCACGATGTGCGCGCAGGCCTGAGCTGGGATGGCGCCCCCATAGGCGCGGACTATTCGGGCTGGGAAACCTGGCCGCCGCCGGGTGTGGAGACATTCGATCCCTTCCACCTGCCGCTGATCAACACGCTGATCCTGCTCCTGTCGGGCACCACGGTCACCTGGGCGCACCACGCGATGCAGCATGGCGACCGCAAAGGCGCCAAATGGGGCCTGATCTGCACCGTGGCGCTGGGCGCGCTGTTCACCGTCGTGCAGGCCTATGAGTACACCCACGCCCATTTCGAATTTGGCGGCAATCTCTATGGTGCCACCTTCTTCATGGCGACGGGTTTCCACGGCGCGCACGTCATCATCGGGACGATCTTCCTGGCGGTGTGCCTGCTCAGGCTGCTGGCCGGGCACTTCACCCCGCAGAAGCATTTCGGCCTCGAGGCGGCTGCCTGGTACTGGCACTTCGTCGACGTGGTCTGGCTGTTCCTGTTCGCCTTCGTCTACGTCGTCTTCCAGTAGACGCATCATGAACGCTCCCCACCCCGTCATCGCAGGGATCAGCGGCCGCTGCCCACGATGCGGGGAGGGGAGATTGTTCTCCGGCTTCCTGAAATTCGCCGATAGATGCGAATCCTGCGGGCTGGATATATCTGGCGAAGATGCCGGTGATGGCCCGGCAGTTTTCATCATCCTGATTGTCGGCTTTATCGTGGTGCCGCTCGCCCTGGCTCTGGAGCTCGCCCTGGAGCCGCCGCTATGGCTGCATGCCGTAATGTGGCTGCCGCTTTCGGTGGCGCTGTGTGTCGCATTGCTGCGCCCCTTCCGCGGTGTGATGTTCAGCTTGCAATGGCACCATTCGGCGCGCGAAGCGCGTCTGGACGAGGACAATAGCTGACGCTGCCCCGGAAGGACCGCTTCCCATGCACTTCCGCCCCATGCCCATCCTGACTGTGCTGACGCTCGCCGCGCTCGCCTTCCTGCTTGTGCTGGGCACGTGGCAGAGCCAGCGCATGGCGTGGAAAGAGGCCGAGCTGGAGCGCTGGCAGGAGGCGAGCGCCAACCCGGCGCGTGACCTTCACGAGGCGCTGTGCGTGGACGTTCCCTTTGAGGGGCGCAGCGTCGGCTTCCTGCCCGAGGAACGCACCGGCAATGTACGCGTCTATGGCCGTTCGCTTGACGATAACCGGGCTGGCTGGCGGATATTTGTACCGGTCGATGCGCCTGCCTGTCTGGATGTGCCCTACGTGCTCGCGGAAGCCGCCTTCCAGCCCCTGGTAGAGGCGGCTGCGCCGGTGAGGATGATGTCACGCTGGCGTATCGAGACACCGCTGCAGGCGGGCGCCTTCACGCCCCCGGCTGACCCGGCCGAGCGCACATTCTACGCCTTTGACGGGCCCGGCATGGCGCAGGCGCTGGGGCTTGAGGACGGGGCGATTGCGCCGGACTGGTGGCTGGCCGAGGATACGGGCGAGCCTCCCGCCTATCTCACGGCGACGCCGCCGGAGCGGCATTTCGCCTATGCTGTGACGTGGTTTGGCATGGCGATCGCGCTTCTGGGCGTTTATCTGGTGTTTCATGCTGCGCGCGGGCGGCTGTCATTCACCGGGCGGAAAGAGTGAGTGTGCCAGTGTGTACGGCCCTGTGATGTGGAGGCTCTTCCTTGGCGTTGTGGCGTGATGAAATCCCTGAGACAACGCTGGCAGGCGAAGGCATCCGCCTGCGCCATCCCGGTCCGGACGACTATGAGGCGTGGGCGAAGCTGAGAAGCGCCAGCCGCGCCCTTACCGAGCCTTGGGAACCTGCCTGGAGCGAGGACGAACTCACGCGCACGGCCTACAAGCGCCGCCTGCGCCGCTACCAGCAGGATGTCGAGACAGGCCAGGGCTATCCCTTCTTCATTTTCCGGGCTTCGGACAATGTTCTGGTCGGCGCCTGCAATCTCAACAATGTACGCCGGGGTGTGCTGCAGGCTGCCGATATTGGCTACTGGGTGGGCTCGCCCTATGTGCGCCGGGGCCACGCGCGTGCGGCAGTACGCCGTGTAGTCACCTTTGCCTTCGCCCAGCTCAACCTGAACCGGATCGAGGCGGCGACACGTCCCGAAAACGAGGCCTCGCGCTCGCTGCTGATGAGTGTCGGCTTCAGCCCGGAGGGCTATGCCCGCAAATACCTGAAGATCAATGGTGAATGGCGTGACCATCTCAAGTTCGCCATCGTGCGCGGAGACCTGCTGCGTTGAGTGAAGGCGGCGAAGACATGCTGGCCAAAGCCGCCGAGGCGGCTGGCGCGCTTGCAATCGAGCTGGATCTGGAAAGCGGCAAGGCCCGCATTTCCGGCGCCCCGAAGGCCTTTGGCCTGACCTGCAATGGTGTGGGCGACTTTCTCGACTGTGTGGCGCCCTCTGACCGCAAGGCACTGGCGGAACAGAAGGAGGGGCCTGTCGATCTGCGCCTGCGTCTGGCTCCGCCGGGCGGGGAGGTGCGCTATGTGCGCCTCCTGGGCCAACGCAAGCGGGACGGTGTAACCGCACTCCTGCTGCCGGCCGGCACTGGCCCCGGCACCACGCTTTCCACACTCGATGCCGAAGCGGCGCTCACCGCTGGACTGGAGGCCCATGAGATCATCGCCCATTACCAGCCCATTATCGCGCTGGATGGCGAGTATCTGGCCGGGTTCGAGGCATTGGCGCGCTGGCACAGGCCGGGTCTCGGTGTCATGGGCCCGGATGATTTTCTCTTCCTCGCTGACCGGATGGGCCTGATGGGACAGGTCGGCGATCAGGTGCGTGGCAGTGCGGCGCACAATCTTGCACGCTGGTTCAGTGACGCCCCGGCGGCGCCGGACATCTATGTCTCGGCCAATGCCAGCGTGGGCGAACTCTTCTCTGCCGGCTTTGTTGAAACCCTTGCAGCAACGCTGGAAAGCGCAAGGGTGCCGCGCGGGCGCTACCGGCTGGAGATCACCGAAACAGAAATCATGCGCGATCCGGACCGCGCAGCGGAGCTTCTCCATGCCGTAAAGGCCTCAGGCGTGAAGCTGGTGCTCGACGATTTCGGCACGGGCTATTCCTCGCTCTCCCGGCTCGACCGTTTCCCCTTCGATGTGATCAAGATTGACCAGTATTTCGTCCGCTCGATGCTCGCGGATGCGTCGGCGCGTGCCATCACTGCTTCCGTAGTGAAGCTCGCGCGCAATCTGGGCATGACCATCATAGCCGAGGGCGTGGAAACTGCCGAAATGGCCGATCTGGTTGCCGAGATGGGGTGCGATTTCGCGCAAGGCTTCCACTATGCGGGCGCTCTGGACCCGCAGGCTGCCGGCCTGGCAGTGCGGCAGGGACTCTCTGGCCGTTTCGCCCCGCCCCGGCCTGTCAGGCGTTCAGGCGTGGCCTGACGCGCCGGTCAGGTGCTCCGGATTGACGCCGATCTTGCGCAGCGCTGCGGCCCATTTGGCCTCGTGGCTTTCACCAAAAACAAGGTCTTCGTCGGCCTCTGCGATCAGCCAGGCATTGGCCGCAATCTCTTCTTCGAGCTGGCCGGCCTCCCAACCCGCATAGCCCAGCGCCATCGTCGAGCGGCGGGGCGGGGAGGGCGAAGCCATGGCCTCAAGCACATCATTGGTAGCCGTCAGGGCGAGGCCTGCGCTGATTTTCAGCGTGGCTGGCTGATGCTCGAAATCGTCTGAATGCAGGACGAATCCACGATCACGGTCCACCGGCCCGCCATCCAGCACAGCCCGGTCCGCCACCTCAATCTCGCTTTTCACGCCCAGCTGCTCAAACAGGGTCGGCAGGCGCAGGCGCATGGGCTTGTTGACGATAATGCCCATCGCGTGGTCATCGCCATGCGCGCACATGAACACAATCGAACGGTCAAAGCGCGGATCGCCGATCAGCGGGCTGGCGATCAGTATCTTGCCCTTCAGGTAGGGCCCATCAAACGTTTTACGGTCAAGGTCCATGCGTCCAGCATCGGGCCAAAATGGTGGGCTTGTCCAGATATTCCGGCGAGCGCCCCCGCACCCGGCCTTGCGGGCTGTGGCGCAGCGCACTAGCTAGCAGGCACGTTCCAACGTTCAAAAAAAGCCCTGAGGAGAGCCCTAATGACCATCAAGCCCGGCGACCGCCTTCCCGACGCAATTTTCATGACGATGGGCGCTGATGGCCCCATGCCGGTTACCACGCAGGATCTCTGCCAGGGCAAGACGGTGGCGCTGTTTGCCGTACCGGGCGCCTATACGCCGACCTGCTCGGCCAAACACCTGCCGGGCTTCGTCGAGAAGGCGAGCGAGCTGAAAGCCAAGGGCGTCGATACGATCGCCTGCACCTCGGTCAATGATGTGTTCGTGATGAATGCGTGGGGGCAGGACCAGAATGCAGGCGAGGGCGTGCTGATGCTGGCGGATGGCAATGGCGATTTTGCCAAGGCCGTCGGCCTCACCATGGATGGCTCCAAGTTCGGCATGGGCACGCGTTCGCAGCGCTACGCCATGATCATCAAGGACGGCGTGGTGTCAGGCCTGTTCGTGGAAGAGCCGGGCGACTTCAAGGTCTCCAGCGCAGACTACGTTCTCGAGCAGCTCTGATTATCCAACGGCCGTTGTGAGATGTGCGGTGTCTCCCCCCGTTTACGGGGGGAGTGCCCCTGAAAGGGGCGAGGGGGAATGTTCAAAAAAAAGCTCCCCCCTCCGGTCCTTCGGACCACCTCCCCCGTGAACGGGGGAGGACATCGGGCCGTCTCGAAGGACGAGGGCTTCCCCCTACATCAGGCCCAGCTGTTTGAAGCTGGCCACATGATCGCGTCCGACGACAAGGTGGTCATGCACCACAATGGAAAGCGGGCGCCCGATCTCGACGACCCGCCGGGTCATGTCGATGTCGGCCTGTGACGGCGTCGGATCCCCGCTGGGATGGTTGTGGACGAGAATGATCGCGCTGGCATCAAGGGCAATGGCCCTCTTGATGACTTCGCGCGGATAGACCGGCGCATGATCCACCGTGCCGCGGGCCCGAAACTCGTCAGCCAGCAGCCGGTTCTTCTTGTCGAGAAACAGCACCCGGAACTCTTCTGTCGAGGCGTTCTGCAAGGCGGTACGCACATAGTCCAGCAGCGCTGACCATGATGAGATAACCGCGCGTCCGCTTACCTGCTCGCGGGCAATGCGTGTCGCGACTTCCTGAAACAGGTTCAGTTCAAGCGCGACCTTTTCCGAAACACCCTTGATCTCCGTCAGTTGGTCAGGGCGCGCCGCACACACCCGCCCTATGTCGCCAAACCGGGTGAGCAGGTCTTTGGCCAGAGGTTTTACATCGCGTTGCGGAATGGCGCGGAACAGGATCAGTTCAAGGATTTCGTAGTCGGCCAGCCCCTTGCCGCCGGCCTCGGCAAAGCGCGTGCGCAGGCGGTCGCGATGACCATGATAATGGGGCTTGTCCGCCTCCATCCGGCGCTACTTCCAGGGCGGGCAGTGATAGCCACCGGGTGAGCTGGTGAAAATCTCGACGCCGGTTTCGGTTACGCCCACAGAATGCTCGAACTGGGCTGACAGGGACTTGTCGCGGGTCACCGCGGTCCAACCGTCCGCCAGCACTTTCACGTGTGGTTTGCCATCATTGAGCATTGGCTCGATGGTAAAGATCATGCCGGGTTTGAGCACCGCCCCAGTACCCCGGTCGCCGAAATGCAGCACGTTGGGTGCATCATGGAAAAGCTGGCCAATGCCGTGCCCGCAAAAATCGCGCACCACGCTGCAGCGCTGGTTCTCGGCATATTCCTGGATGGCCGCGCCTATATCACCAAACGTGTTGCCGGGCTTGACCTCGGCAATACCGCGCATGAGCGCTTCATACGTCACCTCGATCAGGCGCTCGGCCTTGCGGCGCACTTCGCCCACGGTGAACATGCGGCTGGTATCGCCGTGCCAGCCATCGACAATGCAGGTCACGTCGATATTGAGAATATCGCCCTCTTTAAGAGGCTTGTCATTGGGAATGCCGTGACAGACCACATGATTGATCGAGGTACACGAGGACTTTGAGTAGCCTTTGTAGAACAGGGTCGCCGGCACCGCGCCGTGCTCGATGAAGTTGCGCCGCACGATGTCGTCGATGGCCTGCGTGGTGACGCCGGGCTTCACGACATCCACCAGAAGATCGAGCGTTGCCGCTGCCAGCTGCCCGGCCTTTCGCATGCCTGCGAACGCTTCGGGGCCGTGCTGGCGGATATGCCCGTCGCGGACCAGTTCCACATCGTCAATCATGTCGGTGTCGTTCACGAATACCTGCCTGCTAGCCTGTTCATGCCCTCATATAACGCCGCCCGGAGCGTTAGGAAACGCCCCGGGCGGTCAAAGGTCAGGCGAAGGGGCCCTTTAAGGCCTATTCGCTGCTTAGCTCGGAGACGAACAGTTCTGCCGGGCGCAGGGCGGTGCTGCCGTACGTACCTACCCAGATGTCGTACTGACCGGCGGCAGGGCTGTTCCAGCGGATTGACGGGTTGGTGCCACGACCGCTGTCATCATCGCAATACCAGCGTCCGTCAGGACCATTGATAACCAGCGTGGTATCCGTGCTGGATGCCACCGAGATGATCAGGGGCAGGCTGCCCGGCGTGAAATTCAGACGGACATCGGGTGCCTCAGCGATGTTTCCGCGGCAGCGGCTATCTCTCGACGCTGCGTTCGAACCATTGTCGCTGACGGCGTTGTTGGCGCGGATAGGTCCGCCGGATTCCAGCGGGACCCGGTAGGGGTCCGGTGTGAATCCGCCGCTCAGGCTGATCGTGCCATAGCTGGGAGTGAGGCCGACATTGGGTCCGTTCGCGCTGCCACCGCCAGTGCTGCCGCTGCTGGCATAGCCAACCGAGCTGGCGCTCATATTTGTGAATTCGGAGATGAACAGGCGGGCATCGGCCAGCGAGGAGCTGCCAAACGTACCAACCCAGATGTCATAGCGGCCCGAGGAGGGATTGTTGAACTCGATAAGCGGGTTCAGGCCTTCACCGCCATCATCGTCGCAATACCAGCTGCCATCGGGGCCGTTGATCACCAGCGTTGTGTCGGAGCTTGAAGATGCGCCGATACGCAAGGGGAGCGTGCCGCCTCCGGCCGTGAAATTCAAAGAGTAGTCGGGGGCATCAGCGATGCTACCGGCGCAACGCCCGTCGCGAACGGCGTTGCCGGATCCGCTATCGCGTAGCGAGTTGGCCCGGACGGAACCACCCGCCTGAAGGTCAACCACATGCGGATCGGGGCTGAATCCGGCCCTCAAGGACGTTTCCCCATATGTTGGCTGAAGTGTGAAGTCCTGCGCCAGGGCCGTGGCTCCGGGCAGTGCGATGGCGGCGGCGGCGATGATAATCCCCGTTCTCATGGTCGTCCCTCCTTTGGAAACATATCGGTGACGCCCCTCTGTGGGGCGCCTTCACTGATAACTGAATCAGCGAGGAGGCAGGTATACAACCTTAGCGGCGCGCGAAAAGCGTCCGGAGGAAAAAATTCGAAATTTAATGCCTTCCCGTGCGCGCGGAAATTGCCGGACATTGGTTGTCGTGATGACGAAAACCGCCCGGAGCGTCAGGAAACGCTCCGGGCGGTCAAAGGTCAGGCGAAGCGCCCTTGGAGCCTATTCGCTGTAGAGTTCGGAGATGACCAGCACCGCCTCGCGCAAGGACTGGCTGCCCCAGGTGCCGACCCAGATGTCATACTGGCCGGCCATCGGGCTGTCCCAGCGGATGGACGGGTTGGTGCCGACCCCGCCATCATCATTGCAGTACCAGCCGCCATCAGGGCCGTTGATGACGAGCGTCGTGTCCGCGCTTGATGCTACCGAAATAATGAGCGGCAGGCTGCCCGGCTGGAAGTTCAGGCGGACATCCGGCGCCTCGGCGATATAGCCGACGCAATTGCCGCCAATGCTGTCATTGGCGCGGATCGGCCCGCCCGATTGCAGGCGTATCCGGTACGGGTCCGGCGTAAAGCCACCGCGCAGCGAGATGGTTTCGTAGGTGGGACGCAATGACCAGTCCGGCCCGGACGGATTGCCGCCATAGCTGCCACCGCCACTGCTGACCGTGCTGGCCGTGACCGAGCTGAGCTCGGACAGGAAAAGCAGGGCCGGGTGGCTCGATGCGCTGCCATAGGTGCCTACCCAGATGTCATAGCGCCCGCTCATTGGCGAACCGAAATGCAAAAGCGGGTTCAGGCCCTCGCCGCCATCATCATCGCAGTACCAGTTGCCGTCCGGCCCGTTCACGACCAGCGTCGTGTCGCGGTCCGCGGACACACCGATGCGGAAGGGCAGGACTGAACCGGCCGAGTAGTTCACTGAAAAGTCGGGCGCATTGGACACATAGCCCCGGCAGCTGCCGCCCAGGGTCCGGCCTGCATCGATTGACCCGCCAGACTGGAGCGGAATGACATACGGGTCAGGGCTGAAGCCCGCCCGCAAGGATGTGTCGCCGTAATTGGGCTGCAGGGTGTAATCCTGCGCCAGGACAGCGGCGCCCGGCAGTGCCAGTGCCAGTGCTGAAAATAATGTTGCTGCTTTCATCATGGTGTCTCCCCACCTGGTCTGGTCAGAAGCGGCCTGTCCTCAGACTCCCTCTGACACCCGAATAACGCCATAAAATCAGACGCAATCTGGACCGGAGATGAACGGTTTCACAAGAAAAACTGCCCGGCTGACATGAATTGTCAGCCGGGCAATGTATTACAGATTGTTGAGGGATATTAGTGCGCGAAGAAGCTGTCGTCGTTCCAGCGCGGGGTTTCGCTGGCATTGGCGACGGCCCGGATGATTTCGTAATTGATCAGCGCGAATTTCGCGCCCTGATCAAAGCGCAAGGGCTGCGACAGGTCATCGCCCGGCGCGTGGTAATTGCCCCCCAGGAAGCGCAGGAAGGCCTGACCTTCATCGTCTTCAGGGTCGGGCGAGGAAAAGCCGGTCATCAGGAACACAGACGGCACGCCTTCACGTACGAAATTATAGTGGTCGGAACGCACGAACAGGGACTGGTCGGGAATCGGATCCGGCGACAGCGTCACCCCTGCGCGCGCCACCGCTTCGGACGCTACCGGCCCGAGCGAGGAGTGCTCGGCGCCAAACGCGATCACGTCGTTGAATTCATAGAGCATGACCGGCATGTCCAGATTGATATTGGCGACCATCCGGCCCATGGCCGGGGTCGGGTTGGCGGCCACATGGGCCGAGCCGAGCAATCCCTTTTCCTCGGCGGTCAGCGCGATGAACACCACGGTACGTGCCGGGCGCGGTCCCTGAACCAGCGCGCGCGCCGATTCCAGCATCGCGGCGGTGCCGGACGCATTATCCAGCGCGCCATTGCAGATGGAGTTGTCTGCCATGGGCTGGCAGATACCGATATGATCGAGGTGGGCCGTGACCACGACAGTCTCTGCCGACAGCGCCGGGTCGGAGCCGGGCAGCACGCCGATCACGTTGGCACTGGCAACCGGCTCGCGGGTGGTGGCCTGGGCCATACCGGCCGTGGCGTTGAGGGCGAAACTCTCCAGCGGCTCACCGGCCTGGGCAGCTTCCACAATCTGGCTGAAGTCGCGGCCTGATACGGCAAACAGGCGCTCGGCCCCTGCGGTGCCGACGACGGCGCTGACCTCAATCGAGGCCGGGGAGGCGGCTGCCGCGACGGTCATGGACGGGCGCGGATTGGCCGCCATGGCCGCAAGGCGCGAGAAGGGAAAACGCGTCAGTCCGTCGGCCATGATGACGATGACGCCGCTGGCGCCGCGCGCCGCGGCGAACTCCGCCTTGGTCCGGTTGTTGGAAAGATGCGCCGACACGTCGCTGGGCAGGCCGCCCGGCGCGCCGGCCAGCACGACAACGATCCGTCCCTCCACATCAATGCCGTCATAGCTGTCGAAGCCCAGCCCCGGCGCGACAATACCGTATCCGGCAAACACCGCCTCGGCGGTCACGGCGCTTTGATCGCGGGTAGCGTGGGCGCTGATGATGAAGTCCGTGCCGTGTTCCAGCGCCTCGCCATCAATGGTCAGGCGGGCGGCGCTGGCGTCCGCCACCATGTTCTGCAAGGGTACCGGCTCGTGATAGCTGCCGTCCGATGCGCCGGGCTCAAGGCCGAGAAGGCGGAAATGGCTTTCGACATAACGTGCGGCAATGTCATAGCCGCGTGTCCCCGTATCGCGCCCTTCAAGAAGGTCATCGGCCAGGAAGCGGATATGGGCCTCGATGGCTGCGGGTGTGATGATGTCCCCCGCCGCCGCTTCGCGCTGCGAGGCAGGGGCCGCGCCGGTTGTGGCACAGGCAGACAGGAGCAGTGCGGCGCTGGCGGCCGCGGCGAGATAGTGCCGGATCATGTTACAAAGTCCCCGATTATGGCGCCATGCGCCCTCTGGCCGAAGCCCTATCGTCTGGAACGGGCAGGCTCAATCACGCAGCCCAGAACATGGCCAAACTTTCATCTTTGGATGGATGGCCGCGTCATTCGTCCAACACCCATAGCGCGGACCGCAGATGCGCGGCGCGTACCGCATCGGACAATTCAGCGTCCGGAACATGGTAGTGGCGCGCGAAATCGCGTGTCATGCGCGCAGGCTTGCCGGTCGAGAGCTGGAAGGAGACCAGCCAGGTGCGCGCCCGGAATACGGTCTCGCCGGTATCGCGCTTGCGGAACTGGTACCAGCGCTCGGCGCGCAGCCGGCCATCGCTCAGCGCTATCCATACCGCGCAACTGAGCACATCGCCGGCCCGGCAATGCCCGGAATACTCCGCCAGCGTGCGGATAACGGCCATACCCCGGTCGGCATCGCGGCATCCCTGCCGGGTAAGCCCGTCCGCCTCCCAGTGCGCCCACGCCGTTTCGTCGGCCCAGCGCAGATAGGCGGCATTATTGGCGTGGCCGAAATCATCGATCTCGGTCTCGTCAACGCGCCGGTTGCGCAGGAAGGGCAGGGGCAGATCCCATCCTTTGTCTGTGGGCGCTATCGGCATGACGCTGTCCTCATCGCGTGTTGAAACCGGCTGTCCGCCGTTGCGCGGCGGGTTATGTCATGGACCATGATCACGTCAACGCACGGCACGGCCAAAAGGATGAACGCAAATGGATGAACGAGCCGTCAAGGCAGCCGTGCTGGTGATCGGTGACGAAGTGCTGTCCGGCCGGACGCAGGACGTGAATATCCGCCAGATCGCCGAATTCTTGAGCCCCCTTGGCATCACGCTGGGCGAGGCGCGCGTGGTCAGCGATGTGCAGGCCGACATCGTGGAGGCGCTGAACGCGCTGCGGGCCCGCTGGGACTATGTGTTCACAACGGGCGGTATCGGCCCCACCCATGACGACATCACCGCCGATGCGGTTGCTGCCGCTTTCGGGCGGCCTATTGATGTGCGTGAGGACGCTCTGGCCATCCTGCGCGAATGGTATGCGAAATCGGGCACTGAACTGACGCCTGCCCGCCTGCGCATGGCGCGCATCCCTGAGGGCGCCAGCCTGATCACCAACCCGGTCACCGGGGCGCCCGGCTTCCAGATCGGCAATGTCTTCGTGCTGGCAGGCGTGCCGAAAATCGCCCGCGGCATGCTGGAAGATATCGTCCACCGGCTCGAAGGCGGAGCGGTCACTTTCGCGATTGCGGTGCGTATCGAGGGTGCGCGCGAGGGCGATCTGGCCGAAGCGCTGGGCCAGATAGCGCAAGACTTTCCCGCCTGCTCCATCGGCTCCTATCCGTGGTTTGAGGAATTGCCGGACGGTGGTTTCAAGCGCGGGGTGGAACTGGTTGCCCGCGGCGCGGACGAAAGCTTGCTTGGCGCCGTAAAGGTGCGGCTTCAGTCTCTGGCTAGCTGATCAGGACTCTGATCTTTATTTCATAAATGTTATATCATTACGATAGTTTAATCTTCTGGGCTCAAATTCGGGTTGCACGCCCCCCCTGCTGCACACACTGTTCTTGAGCAATCTGCTCGGGCTGAAAAAGTGGAGGCTGAAAATGAAGCGTGTAATGATGTTGGTAGTAGGCGCCGTCATGGTGTCCGCAGCGAGTGCGTTTGCGGTTCCGTGTAGCCAGTGCAGTTACGCAAACTGCCAACCGGATTGCCAAGGCGCGAGTGTGGATGAGTGGTCCGGGTGCCTTCAGGATTGTATGGACGACTGCTTTTCGGGTTGCTCCATCGTGGATATAAAGGACTGATAATAGGCAAATAAGAGAAATATCCGGGGCTTTGGCTCCGGATATTTCTAAGGAGACTAACATGTTTTTTACTGTATTGTCGGGCCTGTTACTGCAGTGTCCGGCCTATGCGGAGCTCCCCCAGCCGCGCGAGGGACTGAGCGCTATCTATTCAAATGCCAGAAGTCCTGACACCGCTCTCGGGGTGGGCGAACGGATCGAGCGCGTCGGTCCGCGCGGCGTGGAGTCGGTTCAGTACATCATTCCGCCGGGTGAAGACCCGATACCGGGGCGCCGCATACTGTCGGCGGTAGGCGGGTTGCTGATTCTCGAAGACACACCGATCAATGGCGGCTCCACTTTGCGCCAGCAGGTCAATGCTCGTGACATCGAACGCGTTGCCAATCTGGAGCCAGGTGAAGAGGCTCGTTTCACTCAGAATCTCCGTGGTGGTGCCGGGGAGGTAACTATCCGGTTTGAAGGCTGCGAGCATTTTGCTGGTGAGGACGTCAGTGTCTATGCCGTCTCCACGCCGCGTGAGACGAGAACGGCCTATATTTCCCACGAAACCGGGTGGTGGGTGCGCTCGCGAGGGCAGAATTCGGAACTGGTGCGAACCTCGGAGAATTTCTGACGATGTGCTTTTCGTCTCGCTGCATACGCAGCGGGTCATTGTCGATGGCGGCTGCTATCGCCCTCACCCTGTCCGCGTGCGGGGAGGGTGAGTGGTTTGCGCCGGCGTCTGACGGCCCGCCAGCGCGGTTTGAGACGGCGGTGGTCGACCGGGGCATGATCCGTGACATCGTGCCGGCTATTGGCCGGGTACGTCCGGCGCGTGCGGTCGAGGTCGGTGCCGAGATCAATGGCCGGGTTGTCGAGGTGCTGGCCGATTTCGATGACCGGGTGGAAGAGGGCGAGGTGCTGGCCCGGATCGATCCCCAGCCCTTCGAGGCGGCTCTGGTGCGGGCGCAGGCCTCGCTGCAGACCGCACGGGCGAGCCTTCTTGAAGCGCGCTCACGCCATCGCGGCGCCCGGCGTGAGCTGGAGCGCACGCAGTCTCTGGCCGCTTCCGGCACGGCCCCGCAGGCACGCCTGGAGGATCTGGAGTTCGCGGCAGAACAGTTCGAGGCTGCCGTACTGCGCAATGAGGCCGGTGTGTCACTGGCCGAGGCCCAGCTGCGCGAGGCACAGATCAATCTGGAGCGCACGGTGATCGCTGCGCCGATATCCGGCTTCGTGCTGGAGCGGCGTGTCGAGGAGGGGCAGGCGGTCAACGCGTCGTTTTCCACCCCGGTTCTCTTCGTGATTGCGGCGAACCTCTCTGAAGTGGTCATTGAGGCGCGGGTGGCAGAGGCCGATATAGGGCGGATCAGCGCAGGCATGGAGGTGCGCTTCAACGTCGATTCCATTCCTCGCCACAGCTTCTCCGGAGAGGCCGGGCCGGTGCGCCGGGCCCCTCAGGTGGAGGGCCGCTTCGTCAGCTATCTGGTCGAAATCCGCGCCCGCGATGAGGAAGAACGTCTGCTGCCCGGCATGACAGCCTCGGTCGAGTTCGTCGCCGCAGAGACGTTCAATGTGTTGAGAATGCCGCGAGGAGCCCTCTACCCGATCCCGACGCAGGACTTCGTGGCCGCGCTCGACCCGGCCTTGCTGCCCCCCGATCTGGTGGAGCGCTATGGTGGCGATCTTGCAGGCAACTGGGGCAGAGTATGGGGTGCCATGGGAGGGCGTGCGCTTGGTCGGGGATTTGGTGAGGGCCGGCGTATCCGGACGATCCATCCCGTCATTGGTGATCGCTTCGGGTATGTTCTGGTGGAAGTGGGGGCTGAAGACGACCACTATCTTGAAATCGTTGAGGTGATCCACGGCGACCTTCAAGAGGGCGACCGCGTCTTCATCTTCGATCACGGACCGGCAGGTCCCCCGCAATGAGGGCGCACGCTGACGCCGGAGCGGCCATTCTGAACGGGCGCGGCCTGATGCGCCGCTATCGCGCCGCCGACGGGGATGTGCTGGCGCTGGATAGCGTCGATATCGCCCTGCGCGCGGGCGAGCTGCTGGCGCTGGTCGGCCATTCGGGCTCCGGCAAGACGACCTTGCTGTCGATCATGGGATTGCTCGACAGGCCCGATGGCGGGACGCTGGAGATGTTCGGCCGCGATGTCTCGCGCTGGGGCTGGGGGCGGCTGGCCAAGCTGCGCCGGGGCCGGATCGGTTTCCTGTTCCAGGATGCCGGCCTGATCGAACGCATGCCCGTCATCGAAAACGTCATGCTGCCCATGCGTTATGCCCGCGTGCCGGGTGCGCGGCGCAGCCAGAATGCCCGCAACGCGCTGGAGCGGGTCGGGCTGGGCGATAAGGTAAATCGCCTGGTCGGCACCCTCTCGGGCGGCGAACGCCAGCGCGTCGGGCTGGCACGTGCCCTTGCCATGCAGCCGCGCTTTCTGGTGTGTGATGAACCCAGCGCCTCGCTGGACAAGGTCACGACAGGGCTGGTTGCCGAGCTCCTGCGCGAGCAGGCACAGGCGGGCGCGGCGGTGGTGCTGGCCACACACGACCCCCTCCTTCTGCCCATTGCGGGCCGTGTGCTGCACATGGAGCGCGGCCGCTTCGTCGCCGGGGGGAGCTGAGCCATGGGACAGACCTTGTTCGCCCTGGCTCTGCTGGCCTTACGGGCGCGGCCGCTGCGCGCCTTTCTGATGGCCCTCACGCTGGGCGCCGGAACGGGGGCCGTATCGCTGGCCGCTGCAGTGCTGATAGGTTATTCGGAACAGATCGAGCGCGCGGCCTTCGGCGCCTATGCGCGCGCGCTGGTGGTGACGGAGAACTGGGCCTCCCCGCAACGCTCCGGCCCGCCCACGACCGGCGATATCGCGCGCCTGCGTGACACACTCGGCGAGCGGATCGAGGGGGTGGCGGCGTGGCGGATCTCGCGCGCGGACGTACGGTTCGGCGCGCAGGCACGCGAGATGTTCCTGTTCGGGGTGTCGGGCGATTACCGTTTCGAGCTCGATACGCCGCTGTCGGAAGGCCGTCTGTTCACTGCCGAGGAGCTGGAGGGCGCTGAGCGGGTCTGCCTGCTAGGGGCGGCCGCTGCGCGCGAGCTTTACCGGCTGGAGCGCCGGCGCGTCGGCCAGCAGGTGCGCGTCAATGGCATTGCCTGCGAGGTGATCGGCATATTCGGCGAGCCGCGTGCCCGCACTGCAGACCGCTATGACGAGGCGGTAATCGTGCCCTTCCGCGCCTCGATGCGCTACTACGAGTCAGGCTCGGCCCGGCTCGCACCCAATGAAGCCGATCAGGTGACATTGGTGCTGCGTGACCGGCGCATGGTGCGCCCGGCCATCAGCGACGCTGACCGCGCGCTGCGTCGCGCGCGCGGCGCCCCGCTGACCCAGCCGCCCCCTTTTCGCTTCGCCGACCCGTCTGCGCCTGCACAAGCCATCCAGCGCCAGCGCGACAGTGCGGGCGGCCTGCTCATCGTGGTGGCCGCGATCTCGCTGATTGCCGCCCTGGTCGGCTATGGATCCTCTACCCTGAGCGCGGTCGAAATGCGCCGGCGCGACATCGCGCTGCAGATGTCATCAGGCGCCGGCAGGCTCGATATCCTGTTCCAGATCATGCTGGAAAGCGCCCTTCTGGGACTGGCCGGGGCGCTCCTGGGGGCCGGGGTGTCGTGGGGGGCAGGGCAAGTGTTGCAGCACGGCTTTTCCATCCCCGCCGTCTATGATCTTCGCGTGGCCGTCCTGACCGGGGCCATCGGGGTGCTCGCCGGACTGGTCGCAGGCGCGTTTCCGGCATGGAAGGCGTCCCGGCTGCCGCCGGCGCTGGCTGTAAGACAGTAGGCGTGCGCGCTCACCGCTTGCGGGCGGTGGCGGGCATGCCTAACTTGACGCGCAACACAACGACGCATTTCCGCGAGACAGGATATTTTCCATGATGGCTGACGGCTTCCGCGCGCACCCGATCCGCAATGACGACGATGATGATGCTCCTGAGAAAGGCGCCGCGCCGGCGGGTGAGGACTTTGTCGGCAAGGCATTGTTTGAAAGCCGCACCATCCTCATTACCGGCGGTATCAACGACAAGGTGGCCCGCTCGGTCTGTGCGCAGCTTTTTGCGCTCGCGGCCAAGAGCGATGATCCCATCCTGATGGTAATCTCCTCGCCGGGCGGCCACGTCGAGTCCGGTGACATGATCCACGACACGATGAAGTTCATCAAACCGCGCGTGATCGCCCTTGGTTCGGGCTGGGTTGCGTCTGCCGGCGCGCTGATCTTTGTCGGTGCCGAGAAGCAGGATCGCTACTGCCTGCCCAATACGCGCTTCCTCATCCACCAACCGTCTGGCGGGGCGGGCGGCGCGGCCAGCGATATCGAGATCCAGGTGCGCGAGATGCGCATGATGCGTGACCGTCTGAACCGTATCTTCGCGGAAGCCACGGGCCAGTCGCTGGAGCGTATCGAGAAGGATACCGACCGGGATTTCTGGCTGACGGCGAAAGACGCCATCGAATATGGCCTGTGCCACAAGATCGTGACGCGTCAGGACGAGATCAAGCGCTAGGCGTGTCCGGCGCACATTAGCGGGCGTGGCGGAACTGGTAGACGCACCGGACTTAAAATCCGTTGGAGGGTAACCTCCGTGCCGGTTCGATTCCGGCCGCCCGCACCACTCTTGGTTTCCGCAGCCCATCCGGGCTGCGATGTTCCGCGAAAAGTCGCGGGCGCGCGGTTGCGCTCTTCGGACGGCCGAACGCCGTCCGCAAGCCCGAATGGGCGTCCGAGCTAATGCGAGTAGCATCACTAAAAATTCCGCGCGGGCCGCGCTCTTCAGGCCGCTCTAAACCGCCCAGGGACATCACATCACGCAGCGCAAAAGTTTACCTGAAAACCATGTATTCGCCCGGAAACCCTTGCGTTGGCCGTCCATGCGCATAACGCTATGCGTCATGACCGGGGATATGGGCGCAATCCGCATTGACAGGCTGGGCTGCAAACGCCGGGCCTTGCCTGTTTTTCAACGGGTTGTTCTGTCATGAGCGGCGATATTACGCGAGACATCTTCTTTCAGAATCACCCTGATCCCATGCTCATATACGAGCTGGCGACGCGCCGTATCCTGGTGGTCAATCAGACCTTCCAGGTCCGGTATGGCTACACGCCAGACGATCTGAAAACCTTGCGCCTCGACGATCTCCACCCGGAAGATGAACTCGACCGGCTGGAATCGAATATTGCAGCGGTCACCACTGGGCTGGACCGGGCGGGTATCTGGCAGCACCGGCTCAAGTCAGGCGAGTTCATCCATGTGGAGATCACCTCCCACACGATGGAATATGACGGCAAGGCGTGCGAGCTGGTCGTTGCCCGTGACATGACGGAGCTGGTGCGTTTCGAGAAGGAACGCGATCAGGCGCTCAAGCGTGAGGCAGCACTGCGCAGCCGTGCCGAAGCGGCCGCTTTCCATTTCCAGTCGCTGTTTGAGTCAGCGCCCGGAAAGCTGCTGGTTGTCGAGCCGGAAGACTACACCATCGTGGCGATCAGTGATGCGTATTTGGAGGCGGTGATGCGCCGCCGCTCCGACATCATGGGCAAGCCGCTTTTTGATGTCTTTCCCGATGATCCCGATGATCCCGATGCCAGTGGTATCGCGGCCGTTACCGCCGTAATGGAACGTGTCAAGGAAAGCGGTGTGTCTGAAGCCTTGCCGTTGACCCGCTTCCCGGTCGAGAGGCCCAAGGAGGAGGGCGGCGGCTTCGAGGAACGCTGGTGGTTATCAGTGTTCTCTGCCGTGAAGGGCCCCGATGGCAGGGCGCAGTACATAATCTGCCGTTCCGAAGACGTGACCGTCCTGATTGCCGGTCAGGCACGTGATGCGGCAGAACTGGCTGACGAGCTGACGGAGCGCCCTCTGGAACTGGACCTGATGGTGCATTCGCGCGAATTGCGCGAAGCGACGCTGCGGCTAAACGAGCGCGAGGCCAGCATCCGCACCGTGGAACGTCTTCTGGCGCTGGGCCAGTGGCGGTTCGACCTGCAGACTCAAAAGCTGGAATGGTCCGACAGCACGTTCCGCATTTACGGCCTTGATCCTGACCGGCATCAGCCTGATTACGAGCTTTACGTAAGCCTTGTTCATCCCGATGACCGGGCGCGTATGGAGAGCTGGTTTGCGGATTTTATGGGGTCCGGTGATCGCAGCAGCGAGTTCTGGCACCGTATCGTGCGCCCGGACGGGCGGGTAATAACTATCCGCGGTGTGGCCGAGCGTACGGTGACGCCAGAGGGCGAGGCCACCACCGGCTTTGTCCAGGACATTACCGGCCAGCTGGAAACTGATGCGCGGCTTACGGAAGCCGACCACTTGCTGCGGCTTGCGGGCAAGTCGGCGCGTTTCGGTGCCTGGCGGGCTGATCTGAAGCGTCAGGTAGTGGAGTGGTCAGAAGAGGTGGCGGCCATCCATGACATGCCCGGCACACGCGAGGTGCCGGTGCAGGAAGGCATCAATTTCTACGCGCCCGGCAGCCAGGAGCGCGTTGCGGAGATTTTCGCGCGCTGCATCGAAACGGGCGAGCCCTACGATGAAATGCTGGAGATCATAACAGCCACGGGGCGCCGCGTCTGGTGCCGGTCTATTGGCGAGGCCGAGCGCAATGCCGCTGGCGAGGTGATCGCTGTGCGCGGCGCGTTCCAGGACATGTCCGAGCTGGTGTCGGCCCGTCTTGAAAGCGCACAGCTGGCCGAACGCCTGCAGAGCACGCTCAACACGATGAGCGACGGCTTCTACCTGCTCGACGAAAACCTCTGCTTCTCATTCGTGAATGAAGAGGCGGAGCGGGCCTTGAGGACGCCGCGCCGTCATATGCTTGGCAAGTATGTATGGGATGTGTTCCCGGAAGACGTCCGCGACGTGTTGGAGCCGTTCTACCTGCAGGCGCGCGATACCGGCCAGACGGTCACAACCGGCTTTCACTACGCGCCCTTCAATGCCTGGTTTCAGGTCAGGATACATCCCGGTGCGGGCGGGCTGGCCATCTACTTCCAGGATGTCACAAGCGAGCGGCAGGCCCAGGAGCAGCTTCAGCTGCTGCAGGCCGCCGTACGCCACGCCAATGACGTGGTGATTATCGCCGAAGGCGAGATTGGCCCGGAAGGGCCACGCATCGTATATGTCAACAACGCGTTCGAGCAGGTTTTCGGCTATACCGCAGAGGAGGCGCTGGGAGGGTCCACGCGCATGCTGCATGGGCCCGGCACCGCCCCTGAAACGGTGCGCGAGGTTCTGGCGGCCATAAAGGCGGGGCAGCCGGTACGCACGGAAATCGTACACTACACGCGTTCCGGCGAGGGCCGCTGGATGGACGTGGACGTTGTGCCAATCGTGGATGCACAAGGCAGGCTCACTCACTGGCTGGCAGTCCAGCGTGATATTACCGAGCGCAAGCATAACGAGGACGAGCTTCTGGCGGCGCGCGACGAGGCAGAACGCGCCAATCGGCTGAAGTCGGAATTCCTGGCCAATATGAGTCATGAGATACGCACGCCGCTCAATGGCGTGCTGGGCATGTCCCAATTGCTGGCGCGCACCGGCCTTGATGCCCGCCAGACCCGAATGGTCGAGACGGTGCAGTCTTCCGGCAAGGCGCTGCTGGCCATCATCAATGACATTCTCGATCTTTCAAAGATCGAGGCCGGGCTGATGACGCTCGAACCTGAAACGGTTGAGGTCGATTCGCTGTGCAGCCAGGCCCTGTCTGCAGTCTGCGGCACCGCGCAGAACAAGGCGCTCGCGCTTGACCTTGCCATTGACGAGACCGTGCCGGGCCACATCGTCGCGGATCGCCGCCGCCTTGCGCAGGTACTGATAAACCTGCTGGGTAATGCGGTGAAGTTCACCGAAGCGGGCTCGGTCTGGCTGAACGTGGATTGCCCGGATGCGAAGACAATCCGTTTCGAGGTGGCTGATACGGGCCCGGGCATGAGCCCGGAGCAGGCCCGGCATATCTTTGACCGTTTCCGCCAGGTCGACGCATCTTACGCACGCCAGCACGAAGGTGCTGGGCTGGGGCTGGCGCTCTGCAAGGAATTTACGGGCCTGATGGGAGGGCACATCACCCTCCACTCGCGGCCGGGTGAAGGCTCACGCTTCGCCGTTTGCCTGCCGCTTGTTGTGGCTGGCTGCGAAGACTCCCAGACGCGTGACGAGGCAGGAACGGCAAGCCTGCCCCCCGGTATGGGACGCATTCTGATTGCCGAGGACAATGCGACCAATCGCCAGACGCTGGAAATGTTTCTCAGCGAGCTTGGTGTGGAGCCGCCGGTCTGCGTCACGAACGGGCGCGAGGCGGCTGACCGGGCACTGGCCGAGGATTTTGCGCTTGTTGTCATGGATGTCTCCATGCCCGTCATGTCGGGTCTGGACGCTATTCGCGAAATCCGCAGCAGCAATACGCCGCGCCGGGGCGTGCCCATTCTGGCGCTGACCGCCCATGCCGCCCCACAAGACCGCGAGCAATGCCTGCAAGCGGGTGCAAACGATTATCTCGCCAAACCAGTTGATCTTGAGGCGTTGGCAAGCGCATTGTCCAAGCTGATGCACAAAAAGGCTGAAGACGTTTGAGAGGGCAGTGAATGGGACAGGCATCAAATGGCGCGCTCAATGTCGCCATTATCGATGACGATCCGGTGGAGACCGAAATCCTGTCCATTCTGATGGACGAGGTCTTTGATGGCGTGGAGATCGCGAGCTTTGGCACGATCAGCGAGTTTGTTGATCGCAGCCGTCATGCCGATTTCGAGCTCGTCTTCCTCGACCGCCGCCTGCCGCCCTATTCAAGCTTTGACGAAACGCTGCCTCTTGTGGTGCCCGCCGCGCCCAAGGCATCCATCCTGCTTATCACCGCCCACACCTTCGAGCGGGTGGAGCTCTCGCGCTATCCCAATGTGGCCGGACCGTTTGCCAAGCTGGACCTGATGACGCCGGAGGATTTACGCGCTCTTATAGACAAGCATTTGCCGCATGAATGAACCCCATGCTGATCGCGCCTGAACATGCGGTAGCCTGCAAAGATGCCGCGTTCATCGATGCGACCTGGTTCATGCCCGCCAGCGGCAAGCCGGGGCGTGAAGCCTTCGGGAAGGCCCATATCGCCGGAGCGGTCTTCTTCGACATTGATGAGGTCGCCGACCTGACCAGCGCGCTGCCTCATATGGCGCCGGGCAGCGCCACACTCTCGCGCTGGTTCACCGCTCATGGCATTGCGCCGGGCCAGCCGCTCATCATCTACGATCAGAACTCGGGCTTCGCCGCGCCGCGCGTCTGGTGGACGCTGCGCCGGTTCGGCCTCATCCCGCTCATCCTTGACGGCGGTATGGCGGCTTGGGAGACGGCAGGCGGCGCGGTGGAGGCCGGTGCGCCGAAGCTCGGCTTGGCTGCCAACGGGCCGGATCTGCACCTTATCAATGACGATGCCATGCGCTGGAACGATGTGCTGCATCACATCGAGGCGGGTGATGCGCTGATCGTCGATGCCCGCCCGCCGGGCCGGTTTGCCGGCACGGATCCGGAGCCGCGTGCGGGGCTGCAGTCTGGTCACATGCCGGGGGCTGTGAACCTGCCCTCAGGCAGGCTGCTGGACGGGGAGGGACGCTTCCTGCAAGGCGAAGCGCTGGAGGCCGTCCTGCCGGCGCAGGACCGCCACCAGCGCATCATCTGCACCTGCGGATCGGGTGTGACAGCGGCCATACTGCATGCGGGCTTCACGGCAGCGGGTTTCAAGGATGTCTGGCTGTATGACGGTTCGTGGACCGAATGGGCCGGCCGGGACGGATTGCCGATTGTGAAAAGCTGAACGGTGTTCACTCCCCATCTCGACACTCGCCCAAACCGCGCTAGCTTGCGGTGCAACAAATCATCTTCAGGGAGGGATTCATGGCCGGTCTGGAAATTCTGAACGGGCGCCTGAGCGTTCCGGTCGTCGGCGCACCGCTTTTCATCATCTCGCACCCGGATCTGGTGATCGCGCAGTGCAAGGCAGGCGTTGTCGGCTCCTTTCCGGCGCTCAATGCCCGTCCGCAGAGCCAGCTTGATGAATGGCTGGACCAGATCACCTCAGAGCTGGACAGTTATAACCGCGCCAACCCCGATAAGCCTGCTGCGCCGTTTGCGGTAAACCAGATTGTCCACCGCTCCAATGAGCGCCTTGAAGCCGATCTGGAGACGTGCGCCAAATACAAGGTGCCGCTGGTCATCACCTCGCTGGGTGCGCGTGAAGACCTCAACAACGCCGTCCACTCCTGGGGCGGCAAGACTTTGCACGACATCATCAATGTGCGCTTTGCCCACAAGGCGCTGGAAAAGGGCGCAGACGGCCTCATCGCCGTGTGTTCGGGCGCGGGCGGCCATGCCGGCACGCTATCTCCCTTCGCGCTGATTGCCGAAATCCGCGAATTCTTCGACGGTCCGTTGCTGGTCTCGGGCGCCATCTCCACCGGCGCCGGCGTGCTGGCTGCGCAGGCCATGGGCGCGGACTATGCCTATATAGGCTCGGCCTTTATCGCGACGGCAGAGGCGCGCGCCACCGAGAGCTACAAGCAGGGTATTGTGGAGGGCAAGGCAGACGACATCGTCTACACCAACCTCTTCACCGGCGTACACGGCAATTACCTGAAGAAATCCATCACCGACGCGGGGCTGGACCCGGATAATCTGCCTGAAAGCGATCCGTCCAAGATGAATTTCGGCTCGGGCGGCAATTCAGACGCCAAGGCCTGGAAAGACATCTGGGGTTCAGGTCAGGGCATCGGCTCGGTCGATGCCGTGCGCCCGGTTGCCGATTATGTCGAGAAGCTGAAAGCCGAGTACGAGGCCGCGAAAAAGCGGGTGTGCTGAACCAGCCCACGCGCCAAAAGCTCCGCCGGTCTTAACCGCGAGAGTATGGAAGGGGTGCGGACGGCCCTTCGGGCCGGATGGGGTAGTCGGGCAGTTCATGCGTGGCCTTGACGGGCCGTCCGCACTGGCGAGGCGCTTGTCTTCCCGTATCCCCATTAAGCCCCATCAGGGGCAGTGAAAGGCGCGCCGTTTTCGAACACGGCCACCAGACACCCGGAGCGGGGGACGAGCGGTCCCCGCGCCGGTCTGTCATGTGAGCGTGCCGCGAACATGCCCTTCCACCAGACCGGCAACGCGCATCATACGGGCAGGCTAGGGGGAGGGGGATAAGTTGGGTTCTGACTTTCCCCTCGTCCTTCGAGACGCGCTTGAAGAAGCGCTCCTCAGGATGAGGGAAAAGTACAGCCTGTGCCCTCATCCTTGCGGACGCGGTGGCGCTCGAAGGACGAGGGCGTGTCCCTCTATATACTCGTCAGCCAGTCGGGCTTCACGTATTTGTGGCCAAGATCGCGGGCGACCGGCTCATAGGTGACATGGCCTTCGGCCACGTTCAGCCCGCGCGCCAGATGCGGATCGTCATTCATCGCCTTCTTCGCGCCCTTGTTGGCGATGGCCAGCGTGAAGGGCAGGGTGGCGTTGGTGAGCGCGATCGTTGAGGTGCGCGCTACCGCGCCCGGCATGTTCGCGACGCAGTAATGGACCACGCCATCGACGATGAAGGTCGGGCTCTGGTGGGTGGTGGGCTTGGAGGTCTCAAAGCAGCCGCCCTGATCAATCGCAATATCGACCAGCACCGCGCCATCCTTCATTTTCTTCAGCATTTCGCGGGTGACGAGCTTGGGCGCCGCCGCGCCGGGGATCAGCACCGCGCCGATCACCAGGTCTGCGCCGATAATGGCTTCCTCAACGGCAGCCGCCGTGGAGAAGGCCGTCTTTGCGCGGCCCTGGAACTGGGTGTCGAGCTCAGCCAGGCGTTTTATGGAGCGGTCGAAGATTGTCACGTCCGCACGCATGCCGACGGCCATTTCGGCTGCGTGGGTGCCCGATACGCCGCCGCCGAGAATGACGACTTTCGCAGGCTGCACGCCCGGCACACCGCCCAGCAGCATGCCGCGCCCGCCATGGGATTTTTCCAGCGCCGTTGCGCCGACCTGGATCGACATGCGCCCCGCCACTTCCGACATGGGTTTCAGCAGCGGCAGACGGCCTTCATTGTCGGTCACCGTCTCGTAGGCGATGGCGATGCAGCCGGAGTCCATCAGGCCCTTGGTCTGCTCAGGATCGGGCGCGAGGTGGAGATAGGTGAAGAGGGTGTGATCCGGCGTCAGGCGCGCATACTCGATGGGCTGCGGCTCTTTCACCTTCACGATCAGCTCAGCCGTTTTGAACACGGCGGCCGCGTCGGGCAGGATTTTCGCGCCCACCGCCTCATAGGCGCTGTCGGCAAAGCCAACACCGTCACCGGCTTTGGTCTCGACGAAGACTTCATGGCCCGCCTGCACAAGCTCGGCAGCGCCTGCAGGCGTCAGGCCGACGCGGTATTCGTGAACCTTGATCTCTCTGGGTACGCCAACGCGCATGGGGTCTCTCCCGGTGTTTTCTGGCTATCAGGGATGACCCTGAAATTGCGGAGAAACTACCGGAATCGGCAGGCACCTGCAATCAGGCCCGTAAATGCGCAAAAATCTTGCGTATATAAGCATGTTGCATGACTATTATTCCGTACGTGACCCGCTGCAGCCGCCGATTTCGTAAACTCTTCGAGAAACCACCATGACGCTGGATGAAACGGACCGCGCCTTGCTGACGCTTTTGCAGGTGGACGGACGTCTGACCAATGCAGAGCTGGCCGAGCGGGTGGGGTTGTCACCCTCGGCCTGCCACCGCCGCGTCCGGGCGCTGGAGGCACGCGGGATCGTGACCGGCTATGCCGCGCTGGTGGACGCAGACGCGGTAGGGCGTGGGCTTACCGTGCTCGTGCTGGTCACGCTGGAGAACCAGCGCCGCGAGACAATGCAGGCTTTCGAGACGGCGGTGGAGAAGGTGGAGGAGGTGATGGACTGCTACCTCACCACCGGCGCGGAGGATTATCTCTTGCGCCTGATGGTGCGCGATGCGCGCGACTATGAGCGCGTCCACCGCGAGCGCCTGTCCGGCCTGCCCGGCGTCGCGCGCCTTGTATCCAATATTGCGATGCGCAAGGTGTTTACCCGCACGGCCATGCCGCTATCTGCCGGTCAGGCGGGCTCGGCAACGCGGAAGGCTGGATCGGGGTCGTAGGCCTCGACCACCTCCTGCATCCATTCGTGAATGTCGCTTTCAGGTATGTCGGCATAGCGCAGCAGGGCCAGCGCGAAGTCGAGTCCTTCCGGCTGGCTGCGATTGATGATGGCATGCATCCCGAGCGCCTCATGGCGCCGGCGGTCAGGCTCGTCCTTGACGGCCACGAAGCGCTGCAGCTCGGGGAAATTCTCGCGGATATAGGGCGTTATCTCGGCTGAGATTTCATAGCGGGGCGCCGACAGGACCAGCGCCCGCGCCTCGGTTACATCAATCGCCCGCAAAAGCCGCGTATCGGACGGATCACCGAATGTCACCGCATACCCGTCGGCGATGGCGGACAGAAAGCGGTCCGGATCGCTTTCAATGGCGATCACCGGAATGTCGAAGCGGGTAAGCGCATTGTAGGCCATGCGCCCGGACGGGGTCATGGCGAAGATGAGGACAGGGCAGTTCAATTCCTCCGGCGCGCTGACGGGTTTGCGGCTGGCGGTGGCATCGGCGATGCGCCGGGCGATCTTGAGCCCCAGCGATGCCCAGGCGGGCGTCAGGGCGAGCGACAGGGCGCTGGCCGCCACCAGAATGCCCGTCAGCTCGGCGCCCAAAGCTGCGGCTATGCCGGGCAGGGCCAGTATTACCAGCCCGAACTCGGACCCTTGTGCCAGCGAAAAGCTGAGCTGCGCGCCGCCCGCCAGGCTCCATCTGTTGATGATGGCCGCAGCCCAGGTGAGGGCCGTCTTCAGAACGAACAGGACCGCCAGCGCCGCGACGATCCAGTGGGCCTGCGCCACCATCATCCGCCAGTCCAGCGCCATGCCGACCGTGATGAAGAAGAAGCCGAGAAGCAGCGCGCCAAACGGCCTGGCTTCGGTACGGATCACCGTCTTGAACGGTGTGTCCGCGATGATCATGCCTGCCAGGAACGCACCCAGCGTCAGCGACAGCTCCAGCGCGCCCGTGGCCGCCGCCGTGGCCAGCACGAGGAAGAGGGCCGCCGCCGTGAATATCTCGTCATTGCGGGTTTTCGACAGCAGGCGGAAGAGCGGCCCGATCACGAACCGGCCGGCCAGCAGCGCTACGCCAACCGCCAGCAACGCTTTCAGCGCGGACATGCCCAGAATGGTGCCCAGATCTCCGCCCGCGCCTTCGGACAGCGCAACGGCGATGACCAGAAGGAAGATGCCGGCAATGTCCTGAAACACCAGCACAGCCGTTGCAGAACGGCCCAGCGGGCAGGTGGCAATGCCACGCTCAGCCAGTGTCTGCGTCACGACCGCCGTCGCCGAAATGCCTGCCGCCGCACCGATCAGCAAAGCCAGCAGCCAGTCCATGCCGGCCAGCCAGCCGACAAGGCCGAAACCGGCCGTACATAATATCATCTGCAGGGGCGCAAGGCTGATCAGATCGCCCTTGCTTTCGCGCACCGTCTTCAGCGAGAAGCCAAGGCCTATATCAAACAGCAGGAAGACGACGCCGAGCTGCGCCAGCAGGCGCGTCGTGCCATTCTCCTCGATCAGGCCAAGACCGAACGGTCCGATCAGCAGGCCTGCCGCGATGAAGGTGACGATGGGCGATGTCTTCAGAAGCCGCGCCAGCATGATGGCGGCGATGCCGACGCCCAGCAGCCAGACCGCCGGCAGGATGGCTTCCGCTTCGCTCATTTTCTCGCCTTTGCACGTTCAGGGTGTATTGTCCGGTGCCGGGACAGGGGAGTTTGCCGAATGATCGACCGTACAGATAGTGCTTTTGCAGCCGCCGCGCTCAGCATTGGCGGTGGGCTGGTGTCAGGTGGCATCATTGGCTCCGTGACCTTCACAGATGGAACCCAGATTGTGAGTGTCATGCTGGGACTCAATGCAGTGTTTGGCCTCACCCTCTGCGCCGCCGGGGCGTTCCTGCACTACCGTTCGCTGGCGCACTAAAGATATGGTAGGATAGGGACATGGAACTTCTGTTGCTGGTCATAAATATCTTTGCCGGTGCGCTTCTTCTGGCGGCACTGGTGCGCATAGCGTGGCCGTATTTTTCTGGTGGCCGCAAGCAACGCCGCAGAGGCACTGGCGGCGGGGCGGACCGGGACACTCTGCACACGTCTGCCGAATAGGGTGAGCGTGCTCTCGCCAATGGCCTTCGCACACGCTACATCCCCGCCATGACCGAAGAACGCTATACCAGCCTTGAGCAGCTCGGCGCCCAGACCGGCGCGCCGGAGAGCCCCGAAGCGGCCCGCCTTGAACGCGTGTCCAACCCTGCGCCGGGCAATGACTATCTGATCCGTTTCACCTGCCCGGAGTTCACCTCCATCTGCCCGGTGACCGGCCAGCCGGATTTTGCCCATCTGGTGATCGACTATGTGCCCGGCGAATGGATCGTCGAATCAAAATCGCTCAAGCTTTTCCTGACCAGCTTCCGCAATCATGGTGCCTTCCACGAAGCCTGCACGATGATGATCGGGCAGAGGCTGGTGGACGAGATTGCGCCCAAATGGCTGCGCATTGGCGGCTACTGGTATCCGCGCGGCGGTATTCCGATTGATGTGTTCGGCCAGTGGGGCGAGTGCCCCAAGGGCGTCTGGGTCCCCGATCAGGGCGTCCAGCCCTATCGCGGACGGGGCTAGCTGTTCATCTCGATAAACCAGTCATTTATCTGGCGTTTATGACAATGAGCGGAGTTTGAACGCGCCCGTCTGACGCCGTTCAGCCTGGCTTCTCTAAACCTCTCATCACTGACGGCGCACTGAAGCGCCCAGCGACGAGATTTGGAGAAAGCAGATGAAACTTCGCAGCGCCCTCGCCCTTGGCCTCAGCATCGTTGTCCTCGCGGGAACCGCGAGCGCGGCAGAGGCTCAACAACGCAACCGGGTCAATATCAGCCAGAGCGGCTATGGCAACGAGCTGGCCGCGCAGCAGAACGGCAACCGCAATGCGCTCGCCATCGAGCAGCGCGGCGGCTACCACTATGTCCAGACCATCCAGGCCGGTTCACGCAACGGCGTGACGGTGGGCCAGGGCGGGTATGCCAATGGCGCCCTCGTCGACCAGCTTGGCCGCAACAACACCGCCGTTGTCGGTCAGGAAGGTGCTTATAATGGCGCGACGGCCATCCAGACCGGCCGCAACAACACCGTGGGTGTCGCCCAGATCGGGTCGGGCCATAGCGCCAACACCAACCAGTCCGGCTCCAACAATGCGCTCGGTGTGATCCAGGTCGGCAGTGGCCAGAGCGCCAATGTGCGCCAGTCGGGCAGCGGGAATGTCTCGCTGGTGATCCAGGGCAGCCATTAGTGCCGGTTCAGCGATCCTCGAACCAGGGTCCCCGTGCGGCGGGGCGCGAAAGCGCCCCGCCGCTTCGGCGTTGGGCACAAGCCCTGCCAACCCTCTGTTCATATTCAGTTTTGGCAGATGAGCAGAGCTTGAACGCGCCGCTCCGCAACCGTTCAGCCAGCTCCCCTTAGAACAGATGCCATGGCCAGTGCCTTCGGGGCCTCGCCAGCATCTGAAGACGCAAAATGGAGACCGCCATGACCCTTCGCAGCACACTCGCCCTTGGCCTTGGGGCCCTGGTTCTTGCCGGAACGGCGGGCGCCGCCGAGGCCCAGCAACGCAATCGCGTTGACATCCGCCAGGCCGGACAGTCCCACGAGCTTTCTGCTCGCCAGCAAGGCTATCAGAACCAGCTCTCGATCAATCAGCAGGGCCGTCATCAGTTCGTCCAGACTATCCAGGATGGCCTGCGCAACGGCGTCGAGGTTCGCCAGACCGGCACCGCCAATGGCGCTTTCGTGGATCAGCTCGGACGCCTCGGCGAGGTGGTCATCCGCCAGCAGGGCTACAACAACGCCGCCAGCGCGGTGCAGACAGGAACCGGCAATACGGTCGGCGTCTACCAGTTCGGCAACAACCATTCGGCCGTCACCACCCAGACAGGCAACCACAACACGCTGGGCGTCATCCAGTTTGGCAATGGAGCCCACACGGCCGTTCACCAGACGGGCGATAACCGCAACGCGCTCGTCATTCAGGGAAGCTGGGTCATCAAGTGACCCGATGGCTTAATTTGAAAGGAGCAGGCAAATGAAACGTTTGACCGGGTTGATTGGCCTCAAGGCCGTACTGGCAGCCAGCGCTTGCGCACAGCCGCCAGATGCCCAGTTCGGGTATGACCAGAGTGGGAACGGCGCGCAGCTTGCCTCATGCTGGGTTGAATTCAGCGAGGGCCCTTCCGGACAGACACGTCTGGAAGCCTATGCCGCGCCGGGACTGGCGGGCAGCTATGAGCTGGATATCCGCCAGGTATCAGCGAGCGGCGATGCCAGCATCAGCCAGTCTGGTGCGTTCAGCGCCGCCGGCGCCATGCCCGAGCTGATCCATCAGATCACGCTCGGCGGGCAGGCCGCGCGGCGTGGCGCCTCGCTCGGCGAGATGATGGCCTCCATGCGCAGCGCAGAGCCCGGCACGACCGTGATCTCTTCGGGCAATGGCGATGCAGGCGTGTACGACGTGCGCTTGCGGTTACTGGACCCAAGGGGCCGCCAGATCTGCGCCATTGAACGCAGCGGCCCGTGAGTGCGGCAGTCCTCTGGACCGGCGGGCACTTTACGCCTTGCCGGTCCAGTGCGTGACGTCCGGTGCCTTGCGGGTGCGTTCCACTGCGGGCACGGCCTGCGTGCCGACATAGATGAAGCCTGCCACGCGTTCATTTTCCGCAAGGCCGATGGCATGCCGCACGCGCGTGTCAAACGCATACCATTCGGTGAGCCATTGCGCGCCAAACCCCATGGCGTCAGCGGCCAGCAGCATGTTCTGGCACACCGCGCCGACCGACATGATCTGCTCCCATTCGGGAATCTTGTGCGGGATGGTCACGCGGGAGATGGCGCCGATCACGACCGGCGCGCGCTCGAAGCGCCGCCGCTCCAGCGCGTAGCGCTCCTCCCCCGCATCTGGCATGTCAGCACGCGCCAGCCCTTCCAGCATTTCCCCGAAATGTGACCGTGCCTCCCCCTCGAACACGATGAAGCGCCACGGGAACAGCTTGCCGTGGTCAGGCACGCGCGCGGCGATCTTCAACAGGGTGTCGAGCTGCTCTTTTGACGGTCCCGGCCGGCTCATGTCTATGGCACGGGTAGAGCGCCGCTTCGCCATCCGGTTCAGCATGTCTTGTGAGGCTTTGGGCACGTTCAGGACATCGTTGTCATCGGGGAAGGCGGGCGGCGAAAAATGGGTCATGGAGGGGAGCATCCGGTTGCTGGGAGTGCAGGCGGCTTTGACGGATAGGTAAAGCCGGACTTATATCATGTATGTAGTGTGACAGATTCAAGCACGCTTTGAGCTGTCCGATCACATGCAGGGAAGTGCGAATGGCTGTCGATGCTGAGCTGGACGATGATCTGAGCCCGGCCGAGCGCCGCAGGCGCAAGGTGCGCGACGCAATCGTCGAAGCGGCCGAGGCCATCTTCACCGAGGAGGGCGAGGCCGGCATTTCCATGCGCCGCATCGCCGAGCGGATCGATTATTCCCCGGCAGCCCTCTACAAGTATTTCGATTCCAAGGAAGCCCTTTTCGACGAGATACGCGAGCAGTTCTTCGAGCGGCTCTACCGGCGCATGCTGGCGGTGGAGCAAACGGTCGCCGAAGGCCCGCGGGTGAATGAAGAATGCCTGCGCGCCTATGTCGAGACCGGGCTGGAGCAACCGGCGCATTACCGGCTGGCCTTCTCCGGCTGGTTTGAATCGACGCTGGATGACCGGGAAGGCACTTATGGTTATGCGGCGTCAGAGCGTCTGGAGCTGATGATCCAGAAGGCGATTGCCGATGGCTGGTTCCGCTCCTGCGACACCTATCTGGCCGCCACATCGGTCTGGGCCGGCGCACACGGGCTGACCATGCTTGCGGTCACGATCCCCGACTTTCCGCGCGGCGGTAAGTCGAAGTGCTCGCATCTCTCGCTGGACGATGTGATTGCATTTCATGCCGAGATGACGGGAAGGGGCTTGGCAACGCCCAAGCTCAATGCCTGGCTGGACGCGCAAAAAGCAAGAAAGTGAACGCTGTTCACTTTTCAAACGCTGTTGATTGACGTATATGTGGTGCTGCCTCTAGCGCGAGGGATCGCACCATGCCCGGCTCTCAGATAATCCGGCGGCACGCCTTTGCCACCAGCGTAGCCACTCTCGCCATTGTTATTGCCGGTGTCGCCGTGCTGGTCAGCGCCCTGCGCGGCGGCCCTGCGCAAGCTGATCTGGCGTTTGCCGAGGCCGCGCCGGCCACCGTTGAAACGCTGGCTGTGACCTATTTGCCATCGGCCGAGATCGAGGCCCGTTTTCCGGGGCTGGTCGCTGCCCGGCGCGAGAGCGCGCTTGCCTTCAACACAGGCGGACGGCTGGAAGCCATCCATGTGAATGTCGGCGACCGGGTGCGCCGGGGCGATGTACTGGCGGAGCTCGATACACGCACACTGGAAGCCCAGCTGGCCGCCGCCCGCGCTGATGCCCGCGCCGCTGCCGCCCAGTCAGCGCTGGCGCGCACGACGCTGACACGCCAGGAGCGGCTGGTAGAGCAGGGCCATGTCTCCGCGCAGCGTCTGGATGAGGCGGGCGCCACGGCCCGCGCCGCAGAGGCGCAGGCCAGCGCCGCCAACGCCGCCGCCCGCGCGCTGGAAGTGCAGCTGGAGCTCGCCCGTCTGGAAGCCCCGTTCGACGGGGTGATTACCCGCCGTAACGCCGACGAGGGCGCGGTGATGGGCGCTGGCGCGCCGCTCTTCCATCTGGTCGAGGACGGGGTGCTGGAGTTCCGCCTGGGCGTGCCGGTTTCCGATGCGGCCCGGCTTGTCCCCGGCAATGACTATGAACTGGAAGCCGGCACCCGCCGCGTGACGGCCCGCCTGCGCGCGCTCACGGGCGTTGTTGATACCACAAGCCGATCGGTGGAGGCCGTGTTCGAGCTGGAAGGCGGGCAGGGCGTCGTGCCCGGCGAAGTGGCCCGGCTGGTCCTGCCCGGCAGCCTGCAGGAGCGCGGATTCTGGGCGCCGCTGACGGCGCTGGCCGAAGGCCGCAGGGGCCTGTGGACGGTCTACCAGCTTACCAATGGCGGCGAGGGCTATTCGCTTGAACCGCGCAGCGTGGAATTGCTGCATACCGAGGGCGGACAGGTCTATTTGCGCGGCGCGGTGGATGAGGGCGCCATGATCCTCTCTGCCGGCCTGCAGCGGGTGACGCCCGGCCAGCGCGTTGTGCCGGTGCGGCCCGGCCAGCCATGAGCACGCTCTTCTACCGTTTCCCGCGTCTGGCGGGGCTGGCCCTGTTCCTGATGGTGGTGGCCGGGATTGCGGCGCTGGCCACGATGGGGCGTCAGGAAGACCCCTATCTCACAGAACGCTTCGGGCGGGTCGTCACACTCTATCCCGGAGCCGATGCAGAGCGGGTCGAGGCGCTGGTGTCCGAGCGCTTGGAGCGCGTGCTGCTGGAACTGGCGGAAGTCGATCAGACCACGTCTGTCTCGCGCGCCAACATCTCGTCGGTCAGCTTTGGTATTCGCGAGGATCTGAACGCCACAGAGGTTGAGCAGGCCTGGACGAAAATCCGCGAGCAGGTGGCGTCCATCCAGGCATCCCTGCCGGGAGAAGCCGGTCTGCCGCGCGTGGTGCGCGAGTATATGGGCGCCTCCAGCATCATCGTGGCCCTGTCCTGGCCGGAAGGATCAGATGCCAGCATTGGCGCTCTGGGCCGGCTCTCGCGTGAGCTGGAAGACCGTCTGCGCGGGCTGGACGCCACCTACAGGACCGAGCTTTTCGGCGCGCCAGAGGAAGAAATCCGCGTCGTCCTTGACCCAGAAGCTGCAGCCGCGCTCGGCATCACGGCAAGCGACGTGGCAGCGCTGCTGGCGCGCTCGGACTCCCGCGCACCGGCGGGGCGCCTGGCTGGCGATGACTATGACTTCATCGTCGAGGTGGAGGGCGCTTTTGACACGCTTGAGCGCGTGCGTGCGGTAACGCTGAGCGGGCGCGAGGGGCGGGGCTTTGTGCGCCTTGGAGACATCGCCACTGTCGAGCGCGCGCGCCGCGAGCCGGACGCCACGCAAGCCTGGTTCAACGGTACGCGGTCGGTTCTGGTGGGCGCCTATGTCCAGCCGGACCGGCGGGTTGATAATTGGGGCCGTCAGGCCGAGCGCCTTGTGGAGCAATTCCGCCAGGCGACGCCCGGACTCGATGTCGATATTGTATTTTCCCAGAGCGACTATGTGGAAAAGCGCCTCTACGGCCTCGCCATCAATCTGGGCTATTCGGCACTGATCGTGTTTGGCGTGCTGTTTCTGATGATGGGCTGGCGCTCCGCACTCATTGTCGGCTCGGCCCTGCCGCTGACCGTTCTGCTGGTCCTGTTTCTGATCAATATGTACGGCCAGCCTTTGCACCAGATGTCGGTGACAGGCCTTGTCGTGGCGCTGGGCCTCCTGATCGACAACGCGATTGTGGTGGTGGATGACTACCGCCTGCTCCGGCGGCGCGGCCTTGAGCGGCTGGCTGCCGTCGACAAGGCGGTGCGCACGCTTTTCGCCCCGCTCCTTGCTTCCACCGCGACGACTGTCTTTGCCTTCGCGCCTATCGCCTTGATGCCCGGTTCTGCCGGGGAGTTCATCTCCATGATCGGCGTGTCGGTGATCTTCGCCGTGACCGCCTCCTTCCTGCTGGCCTTCACGATCATCCTGTCGCTGGCGGCATGGTTTGATGACAAAGCTGATACGGGCGATGGGCCGCGCCCGTTCTGGCGCGATGGCTTGCGGTCACGCCCTCTGGCCTGGGCCTATCGCAAGCTGCTTGATGCCGTGATCGCACAGCCAGCCATCGGCATGCTGCTGGCAGTCATCCTGCCGGTCACAGGTTTCCTTGCGGCCTCCACCCTGCCATCGCAATTCTTCCCGCCGACCGAGCGCGACATGTTCGAAATATCGGTGACGCTGCCGTCAGGCGTGTCCATGGAGGAAACGCGCCGCCGCACCGAGGCTGTGACGGCCATGCTGCGCGAATATGAGGGTGTGGAGGATGTCGGCTGGGTGCTCGGCGGATCGGCCCCGCGCGTCTACTACAATATGCGCCGGGGGCAGGCGGGCCGCCCGAATTACGCGGCTGGCTGGGTGCGCACAATCTCGCCCGCCGCCACCCGCCTCATCACGCAGGATTTTCAGGCCCGTGCGCGCGAAGCCTTCCCCGGCACGATGGTGCTCGCAACACCCTTCGAGCAGGGGCCGCCCACGCCTGCGCCGATCGAGCTGAAAATCGTCGGCCCTGAACTTGCCGTGCTGGATACGCTGGGACAGGACATACGCCGCGTGCTCGCTGCGACGCCGGGCGTCACCTACACGCAGGCCCAGCTGTTGCTCGGCGAACCAGTAGCGCGCCTGTCCGCCGATGAGGCATCAGCCGCGCTGGCCGGCCTGCGTCTGGCCGATGTGGCAGGCCGGGTACGCGCCGACATGGACGGCGTTCTGGGCGGCACGGTGGTGGAGGGCGTCGAGGTGCTGCCCGTGCGGGTGATCGGACCGGCAGACCGCCGCGAGGCCGCAGGCAATATCGCCGCCACCCCGCTGCCCGGACAGGGGCGGGGCGCGATGAGCACGGTGGGCGCGCTGGGCGCCATGACGCTGGTGCCGCAGACCGCCTCCATCATCCGGCTGGACGGGGAGCGCGCGAACCCGGTCTATGGCTATCTGTCGCCTTTCGTGCTGCCGGCACCGGCGCTGGAGAGCTTCTTTGCCCGGCTTGATGCATCGGGCATTGAAATGCCGCCCGGCTACCGCCTGGTGATAGGCGGCGAGGCGGAAAGTCAGGGCGAAGCCACAGCCGACCTCATGTCCACGGCCATTCCGCTTCTGATTCTGATGATCGGTTCGGTGGTGCTGGCCTTCAACTCCTTCCGCTATGCGGGCATCGTGTTCACGGTCGGCTTCCTCTCGGTGGGCCTTGCCCTTTTTGGCGTCTGGCTCTTCGGCACGCCTCTGGGCTTTAACGCCATTGTCGGGTCGATGGGGCTGGTCGGCCTGTCGATCAACGGCACGATCGTGGTGCTCTCGGCCTTGCGTAATTCGCCCGAAGCGCTGCTGGGCGATGCGCTGGCCATACGCGAGACGGTGATGGATGCCACCCGGCACATCATCGCCACGACGCTGACGACAATGGGCGGTTTTGCGCCCCTCCTGCTGGATGGCGACCCGTTCTGGCTGCCATTCGCGGCGGCGGTGGCTGGCGGCGTGGCAGGTTCGGCCATGCTGGCACTGATTTTCGCGCCCGCTGCCTTCGTCATGCTGGTACGTTTCAGGGGGGCAGGCGCACAGGCCTTGCCGGGCCCCGCACCCGCGTCGTAATCGATGTGAGACTTACCGCCCTCACGAAGGACAGTTCGCGATGACCTCACGCAAGCGCAGGCCCGGCATTGAACGCGGCCCGTGGACCGTTCACGGCGAGAAGCTGGTCTACCAGAACCCGTGGATGAAGGTACGTGAGTACGACGTCACACGGCCGGACGGCAAGCCGGGCCTTTACGGCGTCATGGAGCCGGAAAACCTCGCCATCGGCATTTTGCCGGTCTTCGCTGATGGCACGGTGATGCTGGTCGGCCAGTACCGCTTTGCGCTGGATTGCTGGAGCTGGGAACTGCCTGAAGGCGGCGGCCCGCTGAACGAGGCGCCGCTGGATAGCGCGAAACGTGAGCTCGCCGAGGAAACCGGGCTGACGGCTCGTGGCTGGCTGGAATTCATGCAGCTGGATATGTCCAACTCCATCACCAGTGAGCGCGCCGTCGCGTTTGTCGCCTGGGATCTGGAGGCAGGCGAGGCCGAACCGGAAGGCACCGAAGACATCGAAACGCGCCGCGTGCCGTTCGCGGTGGCCTTGCGCGAGGCGATGGACGGGCGCATTCGTGATGCCTTCACACTGGCAATGCTGCTGAAGGCTGATTACATGGCTCGTCATGGGGAGCTGCCCGATGCGGTTTCCAGAGCGATACTGAACCCGGCCGGAAAGGATGACCCCCATGGCCCACGCTGACGCTGTAACCCCGCTCCGGCAGGACACTGATATTCGCGCGCTGTGGAACCGGCTGCGTCTTGAGGCGGCCTCGGTGGCCGCCGAGGAGCCCATGCTGGCCGGTCTCGCCAATGCGGGCATTCTGCGCCATGCCAGCTTTGCCGAGGCACTGGCCCACCGCATTGCGCTGAAACTCGCTGACGGCCAGCTTGATGCCATGCTGATCCATGACGTGGTCAGCGAGGCCATGAGCGCTGACGAGACGATCGTCGGAAGCGCCGCCGCCGACATGCTGGCGGTCGATGAGCGCGACCCGGCCTGCAGGTCCCTCCTGCAGCCGTTTTTCTACTTCAAGGGCTATCAGGCGCTGCAGGCCTACCGCATTGCCCACTGGCTGTGGACGCAAGGCCGCGAAACCCTTGCCTTCCACCTGCAGGGGCGCGTCAGCGAGCTGTTCGGCGTGGACATCCATCCCGGCGCCCGGATCGGCAAGGGCATCATGATCGACCATGCCAGCTCTGTCGTGATTGGCGAGACGGCGGTGGTCGGCGATGATGTCTCCATCCTGCACGAGGTGACGCTGGGCGGCACCGGGGCAGAGGAAAGCGACCGCCATCCGAAAATCGGCCAGGGCGTGCTGATCGGCGCAGGCGCGAAGGTGCTCGGCAATATCAGTGTCGGCGATCACGCCCGCATCGCGGCCGGTTCGGTGGTCCTGAGCGATGTGCCCGCCCGCTGCACGGTGGCCGGTGTACCGGCCAAGCCTGTGGGCGGCTGCTGCGCAGAGCCTGCGCGCACCATGGATCACAGCCTTCCTGATTGATCGGCGCGCGGCGCGAGTTAGGGTGTCGGCCAACCGGCACTGAAGTGCGAATCCGTAAAAACCATTTTCAAGGAGGCTGGCGGCAGCAATGGCCCAGAGCGTTTTCAATCACACCGAAGCCAGCAAGGTTGAGGCTTTCCTGCGCCAGCGCCTCAATCCGGAGCTGAAAGTCCAGATGCGCCAGCGCCCCGACGAGTGCGCGGAAATCTATCTGGGAGCAGAATGCCTTGGCGTTGTCTCGAAGAATGTCGATGAGGGCGAGACCTCCTATTCCTTCGAGATCACCATTCTCGATATTGACCTCGACGATCTGTAAGGCACGCGCGGCTTGGTACTTGATGTCCAGGCGCTGACCAAGACTTTCCCCGGCGGTGCTGTGGCCGTTGATGCGGCCAGCTTCACGGTCGGGGAGGGGGCACTGCTGGCGCTGGTGGGCGAATCTGGTTGCGGCAAGACGACCACGCTGAAAATGATCAATCGCCTGCTGGAGCCAAGCTCCGGCACGGTCCGGTTCAAGGGCGAGGACATCGCCGCGCTGAACCCGGTGCAGTTGCGCCGCCGCATGGGCTGGGTCATGCAGGGCGACGGGCTGTTTCCTCACTTCACCGTAGCCGAGAACATCGCTGTCACCCCCCGCCTGGCCGGCTGGGATGCCGAGCGCACGCGGGCACGCATCGCTGTGCTGCTGGAACTGGTGCAGCTTGACCCGTCAGAGTTTGAGGACCGCTACCCGGCGGAGCTGTCCGGTGGCCAGCGCCAGCGCGTCGGCCTTGCCCGCGCGCTCGCCGCTGAGCCGCCGCTTCTGCTGATGGACGAACCCTTCGGCGCGCTGGACCCGATCACACGCGACAGCTTGCGCGAAGACGTTCAGGCCTTGCGTGCCCGGCTGGGCTTTGCCGCTGTCATGGTCACTCATGACATGGCCGAGGCACTGCTGCTGGCAGATGAGATTGCCGTCATGCGTGCCGGCCGCATCGTCCAGCTGGGGACACCGTCGGAGCTTCTCTCCAACCCGGCGGACCCGTATGTCGAGACGCTGCTGGCCACACCGCGCCGGGAGGCAGAGCGCGTGGCCGCCTTGTCGGCTCAAGGATGATGGAGGCGCTCGCCCAGCCTCTGGCCCTCCTGCCCGATTATCTCGGGGGCCATTTGCGCCTGTCTCTGGGCGCCATGGCGTGCGGCCTGCTGATTGCGCTGCCACTGGGCGTGGCGGCGGCCCGCAACCGGACGATTGCAGGGCCGGCTCTGGCCATTGCAGGCATATTCCAGACCATACCGGCTCTTGCCCTGCTGGCCCTGATGGTGCCTCTGCTCGGCGGACGCATCGGTTTCATGCCTGCCTTCGCAGCGCTGACGCTTTACGCGATCCTGCCGGTGCTCCGGAATACGATAGTGGGTCTCAGGGGCGTTGACCCTGTGGTGCGCGAGGCGGCACGCGGTGTCGGCATGACCCGAGCGCAGAGCCTATTCCGCGTAGAACTGCCGCTCGCCCTGCCTTCCATCATGGCCGGTATCCGCACCGCCTCGGTCTGGGTTATTGGCGCAGCCACGCTGGCGACCCCGGTCGGCGCAGCGTCTCTGGGCAACTACATCTTCTCCGGCCTGCAGACGCGCAACTGGACGCTGGTGATATTCGGCTGCGTGGCCGCGGCGCTGTCAGCGCTCATCATTGATGGCTTGCTCAAGCTGATGGAAAGCGCGGCTGCGCGCCGCCGGGCAGGGCGGGCGCTTGTGTCAGGGGCGGCGCTGGCGGTAATCGCCGCGATGGCTCTCATGCCTGCAGGCCTGTTTGCCAGCGGCGGTGATGCGCGCAGCGCGCGAAGTGCCCTTCACGCGCAGGCAGACGGATTTGGCGGGCAGCCCGTCACCATTGGCGCCAAGGCCTTCACCGAACAATACATACTGGCTGGCCTCATGGAGAGTGTGCTGCGCGATGCGGGCGCGGCTGTGCGCCGCCGGGACAATCTCGGCTCCACCGTCGCCTTTGACGCGCTCATTTCCGGCGAGGTGGATGTTTATGTCGACTATTCCGGCACGCTATGGGCGACGCTGATGCAGCGCGAGGACATGCCCGGCCGCCATGTCATGCTGGCAGAGATCACCAGCTGGATGTGGACGCAGCACGGTGTGCTGGTGCTCGGCGCGCTGGGTTTTGAGAACGCTTACGGTATCGCGGTCAGCCGTGAGCTGGCCGCACGCCGGGCACTCTCCTCGATTACAGACCTTTCTGCAATCGATGGGGTCTCCATCGGTGCAGATTCAGAATTTTTTGCACGCGCTGAATGGTCCGGGCTTCGTGACACCTACGGTCTGGCCCGCGCCCGCACACGCGCGATGGATTCCACCTTCATGTACACAGCCGTGCGTGACGGCGAGGTGGATGCCATTACCGCCTACACGACAGACGGGCGCATCACCGCATTTGATCTCGTTATTCTGGACGACCCGGCGGGGATATTGCCGCCCTATGACGCGCTGGTTCTGATCTCGCCCGCCGCCGCCAGGCGCCCGGCTATAGCACAGGCCCTTGCTCCCCTGCTCAACGCCATTGATGCCGAAGCGATGCGGGAGGCCAATGGCGTGGTTGATCTGGAGCGCCGCGCGGTGGGCGAGGCGGTGGAGCGCCTGCGCGCAAGGCTGGATCCTCGCTTCCCCTGACGCGCTGTTGCAATTTTGCGACACGCACAAAGCTGCACTCACATCTGCGTGCATCGCGCTTCCCACGCTTCGCGTTGGAAAGAACGGATTGGGCATCAGTCATGCCGCGTCAACGCGCGGCGCAAGCGACCAAAAAGGGCAAACTGATGCAAAAACTGGCTTTACTGGCGGCTGTGGCCGCACTCCCTCTCGCCGCCCCTTCCGCCTTCGCGCAGCCGGCTGGCGACTATAACTGGAACGGTTCCTATATCGGTGTGAATCTGGGCCAGGGCAATAATGCCGACTTTGACCTTGATGCCGAGCTGGATGTTGCGTCCGGCTCCACCTTCTTCCCGGGTGCCCTGGCTGGCGGCACCTTCCCCACCATGCGCAGATTTGATGGTGATGGCTGGGTCGGCGGTATCCAGGCCGGCACCAACTGGCACAGCGGCATGTTCGTTCTGGGCGGTGAAGTAGACGTTCAGCTGTCCGATATTAGCTCCAGCATCGCCATCCCGAACGCTCCGGGCGGGGCGGCGAACAATCCGGACGGGTTCACAGACCTGAATTTCGAGGTGGATTACTTCGCCACGGCCCGTCTGCGTGCTGGCGTCGCGCTTGACCGCATCCTGATCTACGCGACGGGTGGCGGTGCCTATGGCCGCGTCGATTTTGACCGCAACTACCGCGTGGGCACTGCCGAAATCACCGATAGCACCACATCAGACCAGTTCGGCTGGACCTATGGTGCCGGTGTCGAGTGGGGCATGACCGATTTCTGGACCCTGCGGGCTGAATACTCCCGTGTGGATCTGGGCAGTGACAGCTTCGACACCAGCTATTCTGACGGCACGATTGGCCGCGCCACCATCGACACCCAGTTCGATGTGATCCGCGCCGGTGCAAACTTCCGCTTCTAGCGCGCGGAACTACCGTCAGCAAAAAGGCCCCGGCTGTCCTCTGGCCGGGGCCTTTATGGTGTGTGCTGCGGCCCGGGCGGTTACAAAACGTCGAGCATCGAAGCCACCAGCGGGTGGCGCACAATGTCCTTGGCTTCCAGCCGGACCACCGCGATGTCGTCAACCGTCTCAAGGCGTTCACAAATATCCTTCAGGCCGGACATTTCCGGCAGAAGGTCTGTCTGCGCCGGATCGCCGGTAACGACCATGGTGGAGTTCCAGCCCAGACGCGTCAGCAGCATTTTGAGCTGGCCGTAGGTGCAGTTCTGGGCCTCGTCGACGACGATATAGGCGTTGTTGAGCGTGCGCCCGCGCATATAGGCAATCGGCGCAATCTCGATCAGGCCTTCGGCCATCAGCGCTTTCAGGCGCTTCGGGCTCAGCCGGTCTGCCAGCGCGTCGTAGAGCGGGCGCAAGTAAGGCGCGAGCTTCTCTTCCAGAGCGCCGGGCAGGAAGCCGATATGCTCGCCTGCCTCGACCGCCGGGCGTGACAGGACGATGCGTCCCACCTGACCGCTCTCCAGTGCCTCGACCGCCTTGGAAACGGCCAGATAGGTCTTGCCGGTACCGGCCGGCCCCATGGCCATGACAAGATTATGGCCGTCTATCGCATCCATGAGCCGCGCCTGCCCCTCAGAGCGCGGTTTGACGTTCTTGATATAGCGCTGGTCCCGCATGGGTTCATTGTCGTCAGGTGACCAGTTCGTGCCGGGGAAGAGGGCGCGGACCTTCTCCTCCTCATAATGCTCGGCATTGAATCCGCCCTGACGGCGTTTTGCGGTGCGCTTGCTCATGATGGCGTCCTCCGGACAAGAAAAAACCCCTCATGCGGGTGCACAAGGGGCGGGCAAAAGCGATTCAGGCTGGACAGGGCAGATGCGGAACGTGCGGCCGATCCGAACGGGTCTGGCGTTGGGGGTGCATACGGCATTGCGCCGCGGGCCTCCTTGCTAGAAGCGTCTATCCCTCACGATCGATGCGAAGAAGCCGCCTGGGCGGCTGTTCCCCTCTCGAATCGCATCTACAGTCTCATGCTAAGACAGTGAACGAAGTATGAGTCAGCCCGTCGCTGAAACTTCACATCCAGGCGATGCAGTTTCGCCACGCAATGCTGATGCAACGAGCAGGAAGGAACACATTATGGGCGTTTACGAGCTGGACGGGGTGCGTCCGAAGATTGGCGAGGGTGTGTGGATCGCGCCGGGCGCCACCGTGCTGGGCCGCGTCACGCTGGGGCGCAATGTGTCGGTCTGGTTTGGCGCGGTGCTGCGCGGCGATGTGGAAGACATCGTGATCGGCGATGACACCAACATCCAGGACGGCACGGTCATCCATGCCGATCCCGGCAAGCCGACAGTCCTTGGCAAGGGCATCACGGTGGGCCATCAGGCCATGCTGCATGGGTGCCAGATTGGCGATTACTCGCTGGTGGGTATCGGCGCGACCATCCTCAATGGCGCGAAAATCGGGAAGAACTGCCTCATCGGCGCGCATGCCCTCATCACCGAAGGCAAGGAAATTCCCGACAATTCCATGGTGCTGGGCTCACCGGGCAAGGTGGTGAAAACGCTCGAAGAGGGGATGGGCGACATCTTCAAGGCCAGCGCGGATCACTATGTCGCCAATGCGAAACGCTTTGCGGAGGGTCTCAGGGAGATTTGAGGGGGATTTCTCCCTCGTGCTTCGAGACGCGCTTGAAGAAGCGCTCCTCAGCATGAGGGTGAGCGATAGCGAGCGTCTCGAAGGACGAGGGGCGAGAGCCCGTTACTGCGGACGGCCCCAGAGCTCGCGGATGCGCTGGTCGGTTTCGCGGCCGAAATTGAACCAGGCGGTGCGGTCGCGCGAGGCATCCACCACGATCAGCTTGTCTTCGCGGGCCAGTAGATGGCTCAGCTCATTGCGCAGCGTGGCCGCTGTGGACGGTGCGCGCAGCAGCCATACGCCCGGCGCTATGCTTTCCGCATCGCCGAAATCTTTTAGCGCGGCTTCAAATCCGGCGCGGCTGTCATCGCCCAGATTGGCGACAACGACAAAGTTGGCGGTGCGCGCATCGGTCGGGGCGGGGCGTTTGGTGCCGGGGCTGCGGCGGGCTTCATCCAGCCACGCCTTGAACTGCGGCACGTCGGTGGCGTTTTCCCAGCCATCCTCGCGGCTTTGCGAAACCACTGAATGGCTGGCGATACGTCCCTCACTGACGAAGGCGCGCATCTGCGCCCCCGTATAGGGTCCGTACACACGGCCATCGACTTTCACAAACCAGGACATCGCAATTCCATCATCCCGCGGCATTGGGGTCACACTCCATCCAAGCCCAAAAAAGAGACTATGCAGGGCTTACGGCAAGATTCAGGCCGGTTGGCGCAAGTATGGGTCACAAACATGACTTTTTATGCCGCGTGCGCAGACAAAAGGCAGCCCCGCCGGAAATCTCACCTTATCCCCGGGGAGGATCGAACGACACCGCGAAGCCATTGTCCAGCCAGCGAGTCACCCGGCCTTTCAGGTCGCCCACACTGACCGCCTCGCCCACGCGGGGACGCTCCAGACAGGCAAAGGCGGCACCCGAAATCGACACGTCCACAAGGTCTGCCTGGATCAGCACGCCGTCTTTCAGGCGGATTTTCACCCGCCCCGTTCCGGGCTTTCTGGGGGCTGTGCGGTCTTCTTCGAGGCCCAGGCGCTCCATATTGAAACGCCAGGTGATCGCATCGCCCAGCCGGTCGCGCTTGCGCTGTGTCGTGTTGAACCGCACGGCAAAGCCGCGTGCGCCCGCGCGCACCACATCGCCCTCGACCCGGCCGAGCCCGTCAAACAGCATGACAATGCGCTCGCCCAGCGCGGGCGGGGCCTCGGCGGCGATTTTCGCGCCGCCCGGCGACACATCGACGAGGGTGCAGGCAAATTCCCCGCGTACGGGATCGAGATAGCGTCCGGGCAGGCGCAAGGGCACACGGCGGTGGCGGCGCTGCTCCTGCGCGCCGGCGGCCGCTATGCGTATCTTGCGCTTGTCCAGGCGCGTGCTCAGATCGGTGACAGATCCCATGCCAGCCTCATTGTCCGGGGCGGCAATCTAGGCTGATGCTGGTTAAAATTTGGAGAAACTAGCCGTCATTGGCCGCGCGGGCAGGCACACGCCCCTCGCGAAGCCCTTTGAACACCTGCACCGAGCTTTCCGGCTCGACCGCCGGGCGCAGCTCTTTCAGGATATGACGCACGGCCGGGCGGCCATCCAGGCTACGTCCCTGCAAGGGCTGGTAGAGGCCGAGACACCGGTCCACCCACCCTTCAGGCCCGCGAAGGGGAAGAAGCGCTATCTCCACCTCCACTGAACGGCCATCGAGCGAGGCCGCATCGGCCAGCGCACAGGCAGGGGCCGGCACGCTCATCGCGCCTTCCAGCAGGGCCGTCATGTGCTGGCGGTCATGGCCGCGCCACAGCCCCAGAAAGTTCTGGTCCTTGAACTCGCGTGCATGCATCTGGCACAGCGAGGTGCCCGCCAGGCGGAAAATGTGATGGTCACGGTCCATCCGGCGCAGGATGAACAGATGGCTGAGCAGCCCGGCCAGATCGCGCGGAGCGATATCGCCGCGTGTGGGGGCGGAGCGGCCAAGCCTTCTCGCATCCCAGTACGCAAACAGCGTCTTTGTGTTCTCGTGGCGCATAGGCAGCCCGTCCTCTTTAGTCCCTTTAAGGGGAGCGCGTTGCCAGTCCTGCTTTCGGACAGGCGCGCTCCGGTCGGGGCGGGGGACTGCAAGCGGCTTGCCAAGTGCTTTTTTTGCGCCTTCTCCTGAAACCGGCATCCTTCTTGCGGGGACGGGCGCAAACAGACGGGAGTGACCCAATGGGCGTTTCAACTCGATACGCAAAAGCGCTTGGCGTAGTGATCGCGGCGACCTTTGCCAGCGCCGCGGCCGCCGCTGCGGCACATTCCGGGCCGACGCCGGTATCACCGCCGCCGCCCAGCCATCATTGCTGCCAGCATGGAAGCGGGCCGCAAGTGCGCACGCCCTCGATCCGCGTTGGCGGGCCATCGGTTCATATTGGCGGGCCGCGCATCAATATTGGCGGCGTCTATCTGAACAATCAGATCAATGTGAACGTGAACGCCTCTGCCAGCGCCAGCGCGATGGCGGTAGCAGGCGCGCAGGCGGGCAGCAACACGATCGTCTACGCAGGCGGGGGCTATATCTCGCGCGGCACCGCCCCGGCGGCCACCGCCATTGCGGGCCTGGCGCTCGCAGACGAGTACGAGATGGAAGAGGAGCGCCATTCACGCTGGATAGAGGGCTGGCGCGTGGTGCGCGCGGTCTGCATCGATGACCGGGGCACGCCGCACCCGGCCTCGCGCCCCGAACGCGATGAACGCGTGCGCGAAGGCTTTGAGGGCGAGATTTTCCGCTGCATGGCCGGCACCACGCTGCAGGCAACGCTGGGCAATCGCCTGGAAAGCGGCGCGGACAGTTTTGAGGATGGTCAGGTCATCCAGTGCCAGCGCGGCGACGCACTGCGCTATGGGCGCGGCGGGGAAGTGTTCTGCGCACCCGCAGAGGCCATGCGCGACTGCAACGAACGCTCGCTGCTACGCCTTTACGGGCCGGGCGTGCGCCTCGTCTATGTGCGCTATGAGGAACACTACACCGCCATGCGCGAGCGCCGCAGCGCGCGCCGCACCGCCACCAGCCTCAACCTGATGCTTGATGGCGGCGTGGGCGGGTATCACTGATCTGAACTCCCGGCCTTTTTTGTGAAATCCCGGCCGACCGCAGGGAGAGCCGGGACCTGCCTCAGGATAATTCTGATAGAGGCCCCGGGTCTCGCGACGCGCTCGCCCGGGGTTTCAGGGAAGTATGAAGTACTGAACTCCCGAAGGCCCGTGAGGGCCATCCGGGACCGGTCGCCCGACCAGCCGTCCTTCCCCCTCATCCTGAGGGCGAGCGAAGCGAGCGTCTCGAAGGGCGAGGGGGAAGCCACGTCAAGAAACACCCCACCTGACCGGCCCCGGAAGTTTTCCGGGGCCGCTTTTTTGCGCAACGCGCTCCGCCTCGCCCGTGTAATCCCCGGCCACTAGCCGCAACACGCTTGACGTGCGCCCGAAACCGGGGCGCAGTCGGGTTATGGATGGGTGGGACGACAAAGCGAGGCAGGAGCCAGTTGGCTTCACACAGCGTGTGCGCAATGGCGCGAACGCAGCGTGGAATGCTGTTCGCGGCCTTTTCAAGCGCGCCGGGCGGTTCATCTACAACCACGCGATAACGGTCTTTCTGGTCCTGTGGATTGTGGCGTCGCTTGGGGCCGTCAAGCTGATCATGTATCTAGCCGACCCCTGCCGGGGGACCAATCTGGTCTGCCCCGGCGTGGAGTGGATCAGGCCCGGCTATCTGGCCGAGGATTTCCGCAATCTCCTTTGGGCCGCCAGCCTCGTGTTCGGCGGCGCGGGTGCCGGAGCGGCCCTGATCAATGCCTTACGCCGAACGCGGCTGATGCAGGCTGAGCATGCGCTCGCCCAACGCGGGCAGGACGCGGAAACCTTCTCCCGCGCCGTCAATCAGCTGGGCAGCGAGCAGACTGCTATCCGCCTTGGTGCCATCTATGCGCTGGAGGGTTTGATGCGCAGCGCATTCACGGCAGGCGGCGACAAAGCCTTTGGCCGCCAGATTGGTGAAACACTCGCCGCGTTTGTTCGCGAGCAGTCTGCGGAAGAAGCTAGGCGGGAGGCAGGGCAGGGTAAAAACGAAGGGCGAATTTCAACTAAAAGCGATGTTAAGAAAGAACCAAAAGTTATAGTATATCATGATGAAGTAATGCAGCCACGACTTTTCATAGACCGCGAGGCGGCTGTTCTTGCGTTGGCCCGATCTTGGGTTTTTGAATGCCGACCGCTTGACGGTATTGATCTTTCCGATACACGGTTGCGATTGCTTAGATTGCCCGACGGCGCAGATCTAAGACTGTTTAATTTTACTGGCGCTGATTTGGACAATGCACGGTTATTTGAAGCAAATCTCCAGAAATCTAAGCTAGTACGTGCAAATTTTGAAGGCGCACAACTCGACGGTGCCAATCTTTGCAGTGCGGACGCTAGCAAAGCCTTGTTCTCACAGGCGGTGCTCATTGGCGGAAATTTTGCCCATGCAAATCTACAACAGAGTGTACTAATTAGTGCAAACCTGCAATTTGCTTCCTTTAAGGGGCGGGCCTGCAATGGGCAATGCTTCCGTTCGCTAATTTGCGAGAAGTGGACTTTAGAAATGCTAATCTCAGCGGTGTGAATTTTGTCGGCGCCGACGTGTCCTCTGCGGAATTTGCATCCGAAGGTGGGTGCGATTCAGCCGAAGAACTCAACGTCGAACAGTATGAACCTGCACGCTGGTTGAGAGATCGCCCCCCAATACTTCCTAGTAGCATCGAGCTCCCCCACCGTGGCGACGGCAAGCCTATCGATGATCCGTCGCCTTTCGACGAGTCTTGGATGAAAGAGATGGGCCCGTACAGCGACTGAGCCAACCACACTTTTTCACACGGAACGGATGACTTGCCCCGTGCATTTCGCTAATGGACGTGAAATGCTTTCACTTATTCCATAGCGGAAATTTCCATGGACCGTATTGATGCCCTGCGCCTGTTTCAGGCCGTTGCCGAGCTGGAGAGCTTTACGCGCGCTGCCGAGCGCCACTCGCTGACCCCCGGTGCGGCGTCCAAACAGATATCCGCGCTGGAGGAGCGCATGCAGGCGCGCCTGCTGGAGCGCACCACGCGCTCTGTGAGGCTCACCGATGCGGGCCGGGCGCTGCTGGAGCGGGTGCGGCCCTGGCTGACTGAATATGAGGCGATCGAGCATGGCCTGGCGGCTGACAATGCGGCGGCGGCGGGTTTCCTGCGCGTGGCCGCGCCGGTGGATTTCGGTTCTGCGCGCCTGATCGAGCCGGTGACGGCCTTCATGGAGCAATGGCCCTCGGTGGAGGTGCGCCTCGACCTTTCAGACCGCATGGTCGATCTGGTGGATGAGGGGTATGACCTTGCCGTGCGGCTGGGGCATTTGCCGGATTCCAGCCTGATCGCCAAGCGGCTCGCCGATGCGCCGATGACCACGATTGCCAGCCCTGCCTGGCTGGAGGCGGAAGGCACTCCCGTCCACCCGTCAGACCTCGCCCGCCACTCATGCATAATTGATCGCAACCGGCCCGCGCCCAATCTGTGGCGGTTTGAAAAGGACGGGGTGAAGACCGATGTGAAGGTGGACGGGCGGCTATCGCTCAACGGAGCCAGTGCGGCGGTTGCCGCCGCCTGCGCCGGAGCGGGCGTGGGTTGCGTGCCCAGCTGGGCTGCGCGCGCGGCCATTGCCGACGGGCGGGTAGTGTCCCTGATGGATGACTGGACGCCCGAAGCGCGCGAATTGTGGGCCGTGTTCCCGTCCAACCGCTATCTGGCCCACCGGGTGCGCTTGTTTGTGGATTTCCTGGCGGGCTGGTTCAAAGGAACAGTTTAGAAATATGAGTTTACGCATAGCCTTCATGGGAACGCCGGAATTTGCCGCGCGCTCGCTGGCCACAATCGCCGGGGCGGGCCACGAGATCGTGCGCGTTTATACCCAGCCGCCACGGCCCGCCGGGCGCGGACAGGAAATGCGCAAAAGCCCGGTGCATGCGCTGGCCGAAGCCTTCGGCATCGAGGTGAAAACGCCTGAACGTTTCCGCGAGGCGGACGTTCTGGAAGACTTTGCCAGCCTCGATCTCGATGTCGCCTGCGTGGTCGCCTATGGCCAGATATTGCCGCTGGAAGCGCTGGAGGCACCGCGCCTTGGCTGTCTCAACCTGCATGCGTCCCTCTTGCCGCGCTGGCGCGGCGCGGCCCCCATCCAGCGTGCCATTCAGGCAGGCGATGAGGTGACGGGCGTGCAGATCATGCAGATGGAGGAGGGGCTCGATACCGGCCCTGTCCTGATGAGCGAGATCGTGCCCATAGCGCCCGATGACACCGCCGGCAGCCTGCACGACAAGCTGATGGAGACGGGTGCCGAGCTGTGGCCGCGTACCCTCGCGGCCCTCGAGCGTGGTTCGCTGCAGGCGGTGGCGCAGGTCGACGAAGGCGTTACCTACGCAAAGAAAATCTCATCGGCAGAGGCGCGCATCGACTGGTCCCGCCCGGCTGGCGAGGTGTGTGACCATATTCGCGGCCTGTCGCCCTTTCCCGGTGCCTGGTTCAGCCTGGACACACAGAAGGGCGCGGTGCGGGTGAAGGTGCATTTTGCCGAGCCTGAAAAGGGCGAGGGCGAGCCGGGCGAGGCGCTGGACGATAACCTGCTCATCGCCTGCGGGCGCGGCGCGGTGCGTCTGAAACGCCTGCAACGCGAAGGGAAGGGCGTGATGGGCGCAGACGAGTTCCTGCGCGGCACGGCCGTGCCTGCGGGGACGCGGCTCTAGCCATGCCCCGCTACCTCCTGACAATCGAATATGATGGCGGACCGTTTGTCGGCTGGCAGAAGCAGGATAACGGCCTGTCGGTGCAGACCGTGATGGAGCGCGCCGCCGATGCGCTGGAAGAGGGCCGCCACGAGGTCTACGGGGCAGGGCGCACGGATTCAGGCGTGCATGCCCTCGCCATGACCGCCCATGTCGATTTTGCCAAGAACTGGCCGGCGGATGTGGTGCGCGATGCGCTGAACCATCATTTGCGTCCCCACCCGGTCTCGGTCCTGTCGGCGCGGGCGGTGAAGGATGACACCCATGCGCGTTTTTCGGCCGTCAAGCGCGGCTATGTCTACCGCATTATCGACCGGCGCGCGCCGCTGGCGCTGGATGCTGGCAAGGCGTGGCAGGTGCGTGTCCGTCTTGATGCTGACGCCATGAACATTGCCGCGCAAAGCCTTGTCGGGACTCATGATTTCACCACCTTCCGCGATGCGCAGTGCCAGGCGGAAAGCCCGGTAAAGTCCATCGACGCAATTCAAGTGGAGCGGCGCGGCGAAGCGATCGAGCTGAAAGTGGAAGCGATCAGCTTCCTGCACCGGCAGATACGCTCCATCACCGGCTCTCTGGTGGAGGTGGGACGTGGCCGCTGGAGCGTGGAGGACTTCCGTGACGCGCTGGAAGCGGCAGACCGCACGCGCTGCGGGCCGGTCGCGCCGCCTGACGGGCTCTATCTGGCCTTTGTGGACTACCCGCCAGAGGCGCTGGCAAACCCGTAGACGATCAGCGCATCGATGACGAGCGGGATGCAGGCCGCGCCCGCCGCCAGCCCCCAGTGCAGGCCCAGAGTGCCCGCAGCGACCCGCCAGTGGACCATAAGGCGGAGGATCTGGTAGAGCGCCAGCATCAGGCCCAGCGCCTGGGCATTGGCGATGCCAGCTGCGGCCAGCAGCCAGAACAGGGCCTGTACGTGCAAGAGCACGAAGACCGCCCAGTTATGCACCACCACCCAGGCCGAAAATCCGCCCTTCAGGCCCAGCACATTGACCACCACAAAGGCGATGACGGGGAAGAGTAGCCAGATGCGCGCATATTGGCCGATCGCGCCGGTAAGGCTGACCTGAGCGCCGGGATTGCCGGAGAATTCCGGCAGGACGTGATTGGCCGATATTATCAGCAGGATAAAGGCGGGCAGGGCGTAGAGGACGGCCATGAAGGAGCGGACAAACCCGTCCATCGACACGTCGAAATGCTGACGCCAGCCTTCCTTGAAGGCCAGCATGGCCCAGATGCCGCGCGTGCCGGACTGGATGTCCGCAACCATACCACCCATCAGGCGAACACCTCGAAGTACCGCATCAGAATATCATGGTAAACTTCTGTTAACACTTTTATATCGGCAACTGGCGTCTGCTCGTCAATCTGGTGCATGCTGGCGCCGACCAGGCCGAACTCGGCCACGGGCGCGTAATCCTTGATGAAACGGGCGTCCGAGGTGCCGCCGCTGGTGCTCAGCTCAGGCGCGATGCCGGTGCGCGCATGGATCGCGTCTGCCAGCAGCGCGGTGAACGGGCCTTCCGCGGTCTGGAAGGCATCGCCGGTGACGGTGAGATCAGCTGAAATTGCGCCCGCAAAGCCTTGCTGCACCTTGGCAATTTCATCATTGATCCAGCTTTTGAGTGCCTCGCCATCCTGCTCGGTGTTAAAGCGGATGTTGAACTTGGCCCGCGCCTCGCCGGGAATGACATTGTGGGCGGGATTGCCCACATCCACGCTGGTAACCTCCAGATTGGAGGGCTGGAAATGCGCATTGCCCTCATCCAGCCTGCGGGCGGTCAAGGCCGCAAGCACGGCCATCAGGGCCGGGATGGGGTTGATGGCCCGGTCCGGGTAGGCGACATGGCCTTGGCGGCCCGTCACGGTGATAACGCCGTTGAGAGAACCGCGCCGGCCAATCTTCACCATATCACCCAGAACTGTCCGGTTGGTCGGCTCGCCGACAAGGCAGTGACTGAAGCGTTCGCCTTGCGCATCAAGCGCTTGCAGCATTTTCTTCGTGCCGTTTATCGCCGGGCCTTCCTCATCGCCCGTAATCAGGAAGGCGATAGAGCCTGCGGGCTTGCCCTGGACGTCCAGATAGCGCGCGGTGGCGGCCACGAAGGCGGCAATCGCACCCTTCATGTCCACCGCGCCGCGTCCGATCAGCGCCTCGCCATGCACTTCTCCGGCGAAGGGGCCAGCACTCCAGGCCGCTTCCTGTCCCGCCGGCACCACATCGGTATGGCCGGCAAAGCAGAAGACCGGCTCAGCCGTGCCAAGGCGGGCATAGAGATTGTCGACCTCGCCAAACGGCATGCGCTGGCAGGTAAAGCCCAGCCCGCTCAGAGCGGACTGCAGCGTGTCCAGCGCACCTTCATCGCGCGGCGTCACGGAAGGTGCGCGGATCAGCGCCTGTGCGAGCGGCAAGGGATCAGTGAGGTTGGTATCACGCTGGGTCATGGCGCTGACATAATGCCAATCGCTGAGCGGCGCCAGACGGGCCTCAGCTCTCCGGCACGCCTTCATCCTCCAGCAGGGGGAAGGTGATGGCGACGCTGTGCCCGCCGTCCGGCTGCACGCCGGTTTCAGATATTCCGCCGAGCTGGCGGGCGAAGGCTGAAAACAGCGCGCCGCCTACGCCTTTTCGGCCGGGTTCCGGCGCGCTCGCGGCGCCCACGCCGTTGTCGGCAATCCGGGCGGTCAGGCGGCGCATATCATCAATGCTGACTGACACGGTCAGCGTCCCGCTATCGCGCCCCTCAAAGGCGTGCTTGTAGGCGTTGGTCATGGCTTCGGTGACAAACAGCGCCAGAGGAATGCACCGCTCGGCGCCCAGATGCACCGGCTCGATCTGTGTCACCAGATCCAGCGTGCGCTCCTCGCCGCCGACAGCGGCATGGGTGAGGCTGCATAGCTCCTCAAAGAAGGGTTTGAGATTGATCTTCGCAAAATCACCGGCCTCGTAGAGGCTGCGATGGACGAGCGCCAGCGCGTTGATGCGCGATTGCGCATCGCCGAGCACTTTGGCCGCTCTTGGATCATCGACACTTCTCATCTGCAAATTGATAAGGCTGGTAATGATTTGCAGGTTGTTCTTTACCCGGTGGTGTACCTCTTTGAGCAGCATTTCCTGATAGGCAAGGCTGCGGGTGAGAGCTTCGTCGCGCTCGGCAACCGAGCGGGCCATGGTGTCAAATCCGGCCGCCAGTTCGCGCAGCTCGCCCGGCGCGCGCAGCGCCCGGTGTGGCCGCACAGAGTAGCGCCCCTTGCCGTAGGCCATCGCGACGCGCCGCAGATAACGCAGCCAGCGCAGTATCATCACATCGGTCGCGATCCAGATGACACTGCCCGCCAGCACCAGCATCAGAACGGGCAGCAATAGGGTGCCGGTGATGTCAACGAGGGTAAACTCGAGAAACTCCGGTGCGGTCTCTGCCAGCAGGGCGTAGAGCTCTGCCGATACCAGCGGCACCAGTACAAACTGGCGCGGCGCACCGTCCGGCCCGGTGCCGGCAAACCGGGCGCTGCCGGTGTCTGCGGCCTCGGCCATCAGTTCAGCGTCAATGCGCGCCAGCCCCATATCGCGGCTTTGCGTCAGTACCCGCCCTTCGCGGTCAACAAGGGCGGAGCGCGCTTCGCCGGCTCTCTCGCGGCCCAGATCCTCCAGAGCACTCAGGCGGATGCCGGTGGCCAGCGCACCGGTGAAGCTGCCGTCAGGTTCAAACACCGGGCTGACAGCGCGAATGACGGCCTGATTGGTAATGGGGTCGATTTCGAGGGCGCCCACGATAAAGCGGCCACTATCGCGCGCTTCGGCAAACCAGGCTGCTTCGTCAAAGCGGACGGTGTCGCTTAAAGGCTCTGCCGAACAGGCAACGACGCCGCGCGCATTGACCCGCACCAGCGTGGCGTAGGCTGGCTGATCAGCCAGCGCCTGCGCCAGCGACCGCGCGCACAGGGCACCGCCAAGCCGGACGGGCGCCTGCTGGGCGAGCGCGCTCATCATGCTGCCTGCCCCCATGATCAGCTGGCGCTGGCTCTGCGCGGTCAGCTGCGCGCGCGCAGCCAGCAATTCTCGCTGATTGTCCCGTGCCGTCTCGAAGCGAGACTGCGCGTACAGCCCGCTCAAGGTAAGAATGGGAATGAGGGCCAGAATGATGACGGCCAGCATCCGCACGCGCAGACCGGCGCGCCACCGTCCGCCGGATGCCGCGGGGGCCGTGTCTGTGTCAGCCGGTGAGGCGTTCGGCGCTCGCGTTGCGGATGTGGTCAACAATATCCTCCGCCGCCTTGGCTGCCCCGCCCGGAGACGCCTGCAGGCACACGCCCGTGCTCATACGTTTTTCCAGCGCGGCGCGTCCGCGGCTCACCCGGCTCTTGACCGTGCCGACGGCACAGCCGCAAACCTCGGCGGCTTCCTCATAGCTCAAACCGCCCGCGCCGACGAGTACAAGTGCCTCGCGCTGCTCGTCAGGGATGTCCAGCAGGGCCCGGCGCACATCATCCAGCTGCAGCGCCCAGCTTTGCTGCTCACCCGCGACGGCGGCGTTTTCGGGGATTTCACCGCCCTGTTCCTGCTTGCGCCACGCCCGGCGGCGTTCGGAATAGAAATGGTTGCGCAATATGCGGAACGTCCAGGCGCGCATCGAAGAGCCATCCTCGAAGCGCTCGCGATGGGTCCATGCCTTGATCAGCGTCTCCTGCACCAGATCATCGGCTTCGGACGGATTTCCGCATAGCGAGCGCGCGAAGGCACGCAAATGCGGAATGGCGTCGGTAAGGTCTTGCTGGAAAACGGCCATGGCGGCCGCGTCATCATGCGCCGTCATCACTGTCCCGCCCGCTATCGCCGCCCTCGGCAGGGGTGTTTGCACCGGATGATTTGCGTGCCAGTTCGGCCATCAGATCGGTCAGGGCATCAGGCACCGGCTCGCTGGTCACCGCGTCGTAATAGGCGCGCAGCTGGTCACCCAGCACACGGCGCCGTGCGCTCTGGCCCGCCTCGGCCCGGCTGCCCGCGCCAAAGGCGGGATCTGGCATGTCGTCCTTCGCATTCTGGGACATCGAATCGACACCGTCCGTTTTCACTGAAAATCCGCCAATCCGGCGTTAGCTCAGATGTCCAACGCATCATGAAATCATGCGGTTCCCCTGCATCGGCACATGGCGCCGCTGCAACGCTGCGGAACTCTCGCGGGCGCATGGGCGTTTCCTGTTCCAAACAGGCCTTGCGCGAGCGGGGCCGTCTGCGTGTGCGAAAAGGACGGGACACATGAAGATCGACGAAATCTCCGCCCATCTGCCGTATCTGCGCCGGTATGCGCGTGCGCTCGCCGGCGACCAGCAGCGCGGTGATGCCCTGGTGCAGGGCGCGCTGCAAAAGGCCGTGTCAGGCGAGATCGCCTTTGACGGGCAGCTGGCGCCGCGCATCGCACTGTTTCGCGCCTTTCATGACGCCACGGCGGAAGCGGGCATGATCGCGGCAGAGCCGCAGCGTGGACCGGACTCCCGCCTTCAGCGGCTGGAGGCGAAGTCGCGCCAGGCCTTGCTCTTGACGGCAATGGAAGGCTTTAGCGCGCAAGAGGCCGGTCAGGTGCTCGCCCTGCCGGAATCGCAGGTTGATGATCTGGTTGCCCGCGCGCACGGCGATATCGAACTGGCCCTGAAGACCCGCGTGCTCATCATCGAGGACGAGCCGGTCATTGCCGCCGATATAGAGGCCATTGTCGGTGATCTGGGCCATGAAGTGTGTGCGATCGCCACCACGCGCTCCGAAGCCATTGCCGAGGCATCGCGCCATCAGCCAGGGCTCGTGCTGGCCGATATTCAGCTGGCTGACAATTCGTCCGGCATTGATGCGGCCAACGACATTCTTGCCGATCTGGCTGTGCCCATCATCTTCATCACGGCCTATCCCGAACGTCTGCTGACCGGGGAGCGGCCCGAACCGGCCTTCCTGATCACCAAGCCTTTCCTGCCCAATGCGGTAAAGGCAGCGATCTCGCAAGCCCTGTTTTTCGAGGAAGATGCGCAGCCCGCGCCGCGCCGGGCACAGGCCTGACTTGGCGCCGCTGCGGCACGTGCGAAAAGCCTCTGCCATTTTCACTGGCAGGCGCTTGCCAAGCCCGCACCTCGCGGCTAGTTTCGCGCGCCTTGACGAGAGGGTTTTTACCCGCCGGTCAGGACAGCGCGCCCGTAGCTCAGCTGGATAGAGCACCAGACTACGAATCTGGGGGTCAGGAGTTCGAATCTCTTCGGGCGCGCCATTAGCCTGTCTTGCAATCAGTTGCGCCGGTTTACAGTCCGGTTTACGGCGGCAGCGCTATTTGTTGCCGAATATTTCGCTTTGATGGGCGGCGAGGCTACCAAGGGGCGCAGCCCGCATTGGGCGGTGATGTCCCTTGGCAGCATTACGCGCCCCGCCTTGCCCCTAGAACGCCCATCTTGCGCGGAATTCTGCGCCATGATTGCGGGCGTTGGAGCCGATCTCGCCAGCATAGCCGAGCTCGAGGCTCATCCGGCTCATCGGTTCGATCGTGATGCCTGCCTCGATGGCGGCGGCGTCACGGTCCACACCATTGCCCTCGAAATAGACCGGAGCGCCTGACAGATCGCCGGAGACGAACTGGCGTTCACCGCTGAACACGCGCCGCCAGCCGAGCGAGCCGTCAAACCGCACATTTGTGCCGCCTGTCTGCCAGTCATGGCTGAACCGGGTGCCGAGCGTGCCTTGCGTCATCTGGCGGGTCTCGCTGTCAATGGCGAGTGCCGCTACGCCGCCCGCTTCGCTGAAGCCTCCCGTATCAAGGCGGACATGGGCCAGCGAGAGGAAGGGCTCGAACCCCGCCGGTCCGGCAAGTCTGGCCTCGCCGAACACCTGCACGCTGTCGGCGCTGTGGCTGGAGCGCAAATGCTCGTCAAAGCCCGGGAAAATGATGGCCCGGCGGGTGGTCAGATCATGCCAGCCATAGATCGCGCCGGCGCTGAGGCCAAAGCCGGCGAACTGACCGCCGCCATAGACGCCCAGCGAACGGCTTTCAGTACTGCCTGACGCGCTGCGTCCGCTCAGACTGAAGCTGTTCTCGCCAAACCCGGCCATGACGCCGATGCGGGCGGTATCGTACACGGGCGTGTCGATGCCGAAGATTACGCCGGACGTGTCTGCCGAGGCGCGCGACACGCCGGTGTGGCTGCCAGATTGCGCGCCGCCGAAATGCCCGCTGATCCAGGCAGAACCGGCCTCTTCGCTGCGCGCTGCGGCGAGGCGCGAGGTGACGGCCCGGCGGGTGTGGATTGTATCATCCATTACCAGCTGGCGATGGGTGGCGTGGATTTCGCCATTGAGCGCTTCAAAGGCGGGCGGCGCGGCGGCTTCCTCCAGCAATACCAGGGCTTCCCAGAGCGGATTGCCGGACCCGAGCGTATCCGCGGCGTTGGCAACCGAGCGCTGGTTACGGGTTTGCGCGAACTGGACAAAGTCCACATTGTTGCGCTCCAGCTGCAAGGTCAGGCTTCCCCCCGTCAGCGACAGGCTCGGGTTCAGGAAGGCAAAATTGCTCGATACGCTGTCGAATTCGCCGGTAATGCCGCCGGCCGCCGAAAGGATGGTGTAGCTGGTATTGGCGGCAAACCCGCTATCTGTACCGACCACCAGAACCGAGCCGCCATTGATCGTGACCGAACCGGACACGTCGATAAGGTCAGACTGGCCATCGGGCAGGGCGGTGGCTTCATAGAGCGAACCGCTCTCGAATACGAGATCACCATGGATGGTGAGCGTGCCGGCAGAATTGCCCGGCGCGATGGTGGAGCCCGCCAGCAGCCGGGTGGAGCCCAGCGTGCCAAAGCCGCGCAACACACCGCCATCGGCCACGTCGACCGTGCCGCCCAGCGTGCCGTTCACCAGCACATTGCCGGTAATGACGGTGTTGCCGCTAAAGGCCGAACCATTGCCGGTGAAGATGAGCGTGCCCGCCCCGCCAAGCGTGAAATCACCTGACCCGGCCAGCGACCCGGCATGGGTGGCGGTGCCGGCACTGACGATGAGACTGTTGGCGCCAGACAGGCTCAGCCCATTGGCCACCGAGATACCGTCAGCATAGGTCAGGTCCGCATCGCTCAGGGCGATCGCGCCCGTGCCAGCGCTATCACTGGCCGTCAGTACAAGGCCGGAGCCGTCTGCCTGCGTGCCGCCCGTATAGCTATTGCCAGCGCCAAGCGTGAACTGCGCTCCGCCGGTAAAGCGGAACAGGCCATCGCCGGAAAGCGACTGGTTCAGCACCGCATCGCCTGCCTGATCGAACACCACCACGCCATTATTGGCGATATCGCCCATGATCGAGCGGGTGGAGCCGATGAGCGTGCCGCTGCGCACCTCGGTCCCGCCGGTATAGCTGTTGGTACCGGTCAGGATGAGCGTGCCGAGATCAGTCAGCACCAGAGCCGCATCGCCGCCAAGGTCCGAGCCAATGGTGGCGGTGAAGCCTGCGCCTGCGCCCGTGCCGTTACCGACCCGGAAAATGGCATCGCCATCGCCATTGCCGGCAAGCGTGATCGCGTCACCATCAATCACATAGCCATCGACCGCGAACTGCGCCCCGGCGATCTCGATTGCGCCCTCGCTGTCATCGGCCGTGACATGGCCGGCCGCGCCGGAGAACACGATGAAGCCGGGCGTCGGCCGGGAGGGGCCGGAGACCAGACCATCGGCATCGGTGAAGGTGAAGGAAGTCGCGCTCCACACACCGTCCCCGCCATCAATCACGCCATTAAGCGCATTGGCAGGATCATCCCCGTCCCAGAACAGGAGATCGACGCCGATATTGGAGACGAGGTTCACCTCGCCCGCCACGCTCGTCTGGAGCTGCAACTCGCCCGGCAAGACGCCCGGTGCCGCACCAATCGCAAAGCCGTTATCGGTCAGCGATCCGCCATAGGTGAGGAGCGCATAAAGGCCGGGGCCGAACCCTCCCATATCGATCACGTCCAGCGTGCCATCCAGCGTCAGATCGCCGCCGACGGCGAACAGCTCTCCATCGCCCGGCGCACCAAGGGCCGCGATCACCTGTGCGCCTGCGGTCAATCCCAGATCGCCCGTAATGGTGAGGGTGGAACCCGACACACCAACAAGCGTGCCGCCGCCAGCGACCAGAACATCCCCGCCGACCGTGCCGCTGCCTGTGAGGAAGCCCGACCCATCCACGCCCAGCTCCACCCCGCCCGAACCCAGCGTGCCGTCGACAGACAGCGCGCCGCCGCCTACCAGGACGCCGCCGGCGAATCCGGCGCTGTTCCCGGTCAGGTGCGTCAGCCCCTCCGCGTGGAGGATAAATGCCTGCCCCAGCGGGTCGCTTGAGATATCAGCGTCAAAAAACAGCCCGCAGCAATTGGTGTGATTGAACACCAGCGCCCCGGTGCCGGCACCGAAGGTCACCGACGGGGTGTTGAGAATGCCCGCGCCAGACGGCGCAACGCCATCGGAGCCTATATACAACATGCCGGTCGAACTTGCGTTGTTCGCGATTATCACCTCATCGGCGCTTACTTCACCGCCCTCGGAAAGGGTCAGCGTGCCTTCCCCGGAGTTCCCGACATACAGATTGCTATTGATCCAGCCGGACCCTGAACCGGTGACGGCCGCAGTTCCCGTGGAACCTGCCTGTTCGCCGATATAGCCGGTCGTGTTGCGCACCTCGCCGCCATCGGCGATTGTCAGCGTGCCTGCGCCAAACCGGCCAATGCGAAGTGCCCCGGTATTGTTCCAGCTGGAGCCCGTTCCGGAGATCGTCACCGTCCCGCTGGACCCGGCCTCCGCGCCCACAAGGCCGCCATTGCTGTTGACCACACCGCCGTTCGCAATGGTGAGCGTGCCGGTGCCGCTGCTGCCGATGCGCAGCTCGGATGAATTGGTCCATATGCTGCCTGCGCCGGTGACAATGGCTGAGCCATTGCTGGTTGCGGCACCGGCGATAGCGGCGGAGGTATTGCTGACCATACCGCCAGCTTCGATGGACAGTGTGCCGGTGCCGCTGGCCCCAACAGTCAGGGCGCCAGTGTTCGTCCAGCTGCTGCCTGCACCGGCGACGGTGACGGTCCCGGTGGCGCCACTGGAATCGCCAATCCGGCCGATCCGGTTTGCCACCGATCCACCATTGATGATGTTCAGTGCGCCGTTATCCCCATTCAGGCGGCCTACATGGAAATCCTGGTCAGCCGCCAGACTTACCGACCCCCCATCAAAGGTCAGTGTGCCACCGGTGATGGTCGTGTCGCCGGTCCAGGTATTGGCCGCCGTCAGGACCAGCTCACCGTCGCCGATCTTCTCAAACGGGCGCGGGCCATTGTTTTCCGAGATCACGCCCGACTGCGTGGCCGATCCGGTGAGCACCTGAAACTGGGTGGTGTTGGAATCGATGATGATGGGATTGGCGATATTCACGCCGTTCGCATAGTCCACCACCGAGCCGGTGGTGCGCAGGGTGGAACCGCCAAGCGCATTATTATGGCCGAGCGTGAGTGTGCCGCCTTCCAGCAGCGTGCTGCCTGTATAGGTGTTGTTGCCTGAAAGGGTGAAATGACCGCCACCATTAAAGGTCAGTCCGCCAGCTCCGGACAAGACGCCGGCCATGATGTGCGTGCCGGCCGAGTCGATCGTGGTGTTCTGGTTCAGGACCAGAGTTGAATTCTCACTCATGTTCAACCCGCCAAGGGTGAGGGCGTGATTGGCCGTCACAGCGCCGTCATTGGTCAGGGTGAGGGCATTGCCGGAGGGCAGGGCATTGGCATGGGCCAGGGTGAGGCTGCCGCCTGACACACTCAGCCCGCCGCTGAACGTGTTGTTGCCGCCCAGCGTGATGTTGCCGCCGGTGATATTGATGCTGGCAGCGTTAGAGCTGAAAATTTCAGCGTTAACAATCAACTCACCGCCCGTGAGTGTTAACACGCGGGGGGCCATCAAGTTGATGAAGCCAGCTAGCGAGGCGCTTTCACCGGCGGCGGTCTGCAGGGTGAAGTTCCCAAAAGCAAAAATTGACGACACCGCAGAAACGCCATCGCCGAGTTCCAGTACGCTGTCCATCTCGGCAAAAATGTCTGCGAACACCCCACCCTCGGCCCTCAGACGGCTGTTGCTGCCGAGTTGCAGCATTAGGCTATGGCTGATCGCGCCCGTTGTGGTGACGTCCGCCCCGCCTTGGATGTCCACAATTCCCGAGCCGCTCATATCGCCGTTCAGCGTCAGCGCGTGAGTGGTGGCATCGAGGGTCAGATAGGCAGCAAATGGCAGCGCTCCGGGCCGGTCGAACACGATATCATTGTTGACAGTTCGCGCCGCGCCTTCAGCCCTCAGCGTCGGCCGGCCCAGTTGAGTTGCGCCTGTAACGGTCAGCGTGCTCGTGCCAAGCGCACTGTCTGATCCCAGCGCAATCGTGCCACCGTCAAAGAAGGTGTCGCCGGTATAGGTGTTGTTGCCCGCCAGGATCGTGCGCCCCGACAGGATACGCACCGTGCCATTGCCGGAAATGTCAGCATCCAGCTCCAGATCATTGCTGGTATGGTTGAAGACGATAGTGCCGGTGCCTGGGCCGAATGCGATGGTGGGGGTGTCCAGCGTGCCCGCCGCCACCGCAGCATCACCCGCCGCTGCGCCGAAATTGAGTGTACCAGTGCCAGCGGCAAACATGCCGATATTTACACCTGTGGCGCTGACCTCACCGCCATCGGCAATGGTCAGGGCACCAGTGCCAAACAGGCCAATGCGGAGCGCGTCGGTATTGATCCATTGGCTGCCGGCGCCTGTGACGAGCACGCTGCTGCTGACCGCCGGTGTATCCACACCAATCTCGCCGCGCACGTTTTGAACCAGGCCGCCATCGGAAATGGTCATATTGGCAGAACCTGAACCGCCAACCATCAGAGTGCTGGTGCTGATCCACTCGCTGCCCGAACCGTTCACCGTTACGACGGCGCTTGAACCGGCTTCGTAGGCGATATAGCCGATACCCGAGTGCACCGAACCGCCATCCAGAATGGTCAGTGCCCCGGCGCCAAGACCGCCGATCCGTATCTCTCCGGGATTGTTCCATCTGCTGCCTGCACCGGTCACGGTCACCGCGCCTGTGCTGCCCGCCCTGAATGCCACAAAGCCGGACGTGCTGTTGACTACCGCCCCGTCGGAGATGGTCAGCGTGCTGTCACCGAAATTGCCCACGGTCAAAGAGTTGCCGATATTCCACGGATCGGGCCGGTCGCCGGGAACAACGACATCTTCGTCCTCGATGATGTGTTGAGCGAATGCCTGCTGCGGCATGAGCGCTGCCACCGAAGCTGCACCGGCCAGCATGGTGGCACCCATCAGGGCTGCGCGCAGGCGATTGCCAGTGGCGAGCGGACGGATGCGTTCTCTGGTCTGGACTTCAGACGCAAAAAAATCGCTATTGCGGCTTGCGCCGCAAGCATCAGTCTTCCCGTAAGGCATGGATGTTTCTCCGATACTGGCGGTGGACATCCACCTCAATAAGCCCGCGCGGCACACACCCTTGCAAGACTTGCGATCAATTGAATGGTAGCGGGGGGGGAGGGTGGCGCAACCGAAAATCGTAGCCGCTGCGGCGGCAATACACGCTGGAAACCCGCAGGCGCCTCTGAAACCCGTTTCCAGCCCGCCGCCGGCCAACGCTTCACGGACTATCTGGCGAGCCTCTAGACTCATCAGCGCTCGATAGGGTGCGCCCGCCATTCGGCCGGATTCTACGACCGGCGTTGATTGTGGCTACTCAAGGCCCTTGCGCCGAGGCTTCAATTTCCGCGGGGTCAGCGCCCAGACCGCAAGAGAGGAATTGCTCAAAATAGATATTGATATTGAAACTCATTCGCATATTGTGGCTTGATCATTTAGTGGCGCCGCATACGCGGCAGCCTCAGGACGCCGCCAGGAGCCGAGCGCGATGACCCGAATATCAGATGATGAACTGGAGGACGGGAGCCAGAAGCTCGACTATCTGGCGAGTTTCCGCCTCCTGCTTCGCTATGCGGGTGGGGCGCGGAAGACCTTTATTGGCGCGATCCTGCTGGCGACGTTCGCAATTACGGCCGAGCTGGTCCCTGTGTGGTCCGTCTACCAGATCGTTACCGCCGCTTTCACCGGCGCATTGAGCTGGTCGTTTGTCTTGCTGCATACGGCTCTGGCAGTTGGCGCCATCTTGATCGGGTTCGCCGCCATGGGGCTGGCACTGGGGCTCTCCCATATCGCCGCGTTCGACGTGATTTATCGTCTGCGCCTGGGGATCGCGCGGCACATGGCCCGGTTGCCGCTTGGCTATTTCGCGGACCTGCCGAGCGGTGACGCCAAGAAGATGGTCATCGACGAGCCCGAGAAAATGGAGCTGATTTTCGCCCATGGCCTGCCGGAAAGCATAAGCGCGCTTGCGACATGGCTGGCTGTCTCCGTCTGGCTGTTCGTGGTCGACTGGCGGATGGCCATCGCAGCGATTCTGACGACGCCCATCTCGTTCGTGCTGCTGAGCATCGCCGTCGGCGGCGCGAGCAAACGCGCCGCAGCCTTCCAGTCCGCCGGCGCGCGCATGAATGCCTCTGTGGTTGAGTATCTGGCGGGCATGCCGGTGGTGAAGATATTCAACCGGACGGGAGACAGCTTCGCCGAAACCAGCGCAGCCGTGCGCGCTTACGTGGACGTCGTTACGGCTTGGGCGCGGGAATATCTCCCGCTTGGCGGCGCCTTTTATACGCTGGTGTTGGCCAATATCGTCATCATTCTGCCCGTTGGCCTTGTTCTGCTGCATTTGGGCGAGATTGATCTGCCGACATTGCTGCTGTTTGTCATTCTGGGCGCCAATTACAGCCAGCCTCTGATCAAGCTGTTCAACCAGTATCACACGATTGCCCATATCAGCATGGGCTCGACGCTTGTGGGCCGCTTGCTGGATGAAGCGCCGCAAGCCGATACGGCGCGCCAGCTGACGCTGCCAGATCATGACGTCACCTTCGACGCGGTGAGCTTCGGTTATGGTGAGCGCGACGTGCTTCGCGATGTGAGTTTCACCGCGAAGGCAGGGGAGGTGACAGCGCTCGTCGGCCCGTCAGGCTCGGGCAAGACCACGATCGCGAGCCTGATTCCCCGCTTCTGGGACGTGCGGACTGGCCGTGTGACGATTGGCGGGATTGATGTGCGCGACATCAGCCTTGATCAGTTGATGGACACGGTCGCCTTCGTCTTCCAGGACACCTTTCTGTTTTCGGACACCATCGCGGCCAATATCCGCTTTGGAAATCCCGGCGCCACCGATGAAGAGGTCGAGGCGGCGGCCAAAGCCGCCCGGGCGCATGACTTCATCATGGCGCTGCCACAGGGCTATGACACGCCGCTGGGTGAGCGGGGCGGATCCTTGTCGGGCGGCGAGCGCCAGCGCATCGCCATCGCACGGACAATCCTGAAGAACGCTCCGGTGATCGTGCTCGATGAAGCAACGGCGTTCGCTGACCCGGATAATGAGGCGGCTATCCAGGAAGCCATTGGCGCGCTGACCGCCGGGCGCACGCTGATCGTGGTCGCCCATCGCCTCCACACCATCGCCGATGCAGACAGTATCCTGGTGATTGATGGCGGCCGGATCTCCGAAAGCGGACGCCATGAGGCGCTCACCGCCCGCGGCGGTCTTTATGCCTGGCTATGGGAGGATTATGTCAACGCGCAGGCCATTGCGCTTCGCCCGTCTCACCCGGGCGGCTCGAAGGGAGCGGAGCAATGAACCCGTCTGCAAATGCCTCACAAACAGCTGCGGCCGCCAGCGAAGTTCGCTCCGATCTGGACAGCCTGAAGCGCATCTGGGCGCTGGCGGGACCTCAGCGCGGCAAGGTGCTGCGCGGCATCGCGTTCCGCTTTGCCCAGTCATTATCGCTTGGCCTCGCGTTCGGCGCCCTCATCTGGGTTGTGACCGGGCTGGCAGATGGCCGCCCGCTGAGCTGGGTCTGGATCGCGCAGGTCACCGGTATTGTCGCGCTGTCCCTCGGCGGACAGATACTGTTCGGCTATCTCTCCGTCACGCATAGCTGGCTTTCCAGCTATCAGCTGGCGGGCGGTCTGCGCCTGTCCATCCTCGACCGGCTCCAGCGGCTGCCAATGGGCTTCCATCTGTCCAGGCACAAGGGCGACACGGTGGCGGTGCTGACCACCGACATGGAGATGCTGGAGAGTTTCATCTCCGACGCCCTGCCGCGGATCGCACAAGCCTTCGGCCTGCCGGTGATCGTGCTGGGATACCTTTTCTGGCGTGACTGGACAGTGGCGCTTGCAGCGCTTGCGTCGATAGCGGTAGCTGCGCCGGTCTTCCTCTGGTCCAGCCGCCGTCTGGCCAAGCTCGGCATCCGCCGCCAGGACATGCAGGCCGAGGCCGGGGCGCGCATGATCGAATATGTCCAGGGCATGGCCGTCATCCGCGCCTTCAACCGCATCGCCAAAGGCCAGGAGAGTTTCCTTGATGCGCTCAGGGATTTCCGCGACATTTCCGTGCGCATGACCGCCCAGCTCTCGATGCCGCTCGTCCTGTTCGGCGCCCTGCTCATGCTCGGCGCGCCTCTGGTCTTCGTCGTCGCCAGCGCGCGCTATTTTGCAGGTGATCTCGACGCCGGGACGCTGACGGCCGCGCTGGTGCTTGTTTTCTCGGTCTACACGCCCTTGCTGGGCCTGATCGCGGTCATGGAACTGACGCGGATGGCGGACGCATCGCTGACGCGTATCGACCGCATCATGACCGCCGAAACCCTGCCCGAACCGGCGCAGCCGAAAGCGCCGCAGGGTTTCGCCGTCACTTTCGACGACGTGAGCTTCAGCTATACGCCCGGCGCGCCGGTGCTGGAGAAGATCAGCTTCACCGTGCCGGAACGCACCATGACGGCGATCGTCGGCCCGTCAGGTTCTGGCAAGAGCACCATCCTCAACCTGCTGCCCCGCTTCTGGGACGTGAGCGCCGGCCGCATCACCATCGGCGGCGGTGATATCCGCCAGATCAGCGAAGCGCAGCTCAACGCACTCATCACAGTGGTTTTCCAGGACGTCTATCTCTTCGCGGGGACGATCTTTGACAATATCGCCTTTGGCCGGGCAGGGGCGAGCCAGGACGAGGTCGAGGCCGCCGCCCGCGCCGCCCGCGCGCACGATTTCATCACCGCGATGCCGGACGGCTACCACTCCCGCGTCGGAGAAGGCGGAACAACCCTGTCAGGCGGGGAGCGTCAGCGCATCTCGATCGCCCGCGCCATCCTCAAGGATGCGCCAATTGTGCTGCTTGATGAATCCACCGCGGCGATCGACCCGACCAATGAGCGCGCGATCCAGGAGGCTCTGGCCCGCATGGTGGCTGACAAGACTCTCATCGTTGTGGCGCACAAGCTGTCTACCATCCAGTCGGCCGACCAGATTCTCGTGCTCGACCGGGGAGAGATCATCGAACGCGGCGATCATGAGTCATTGCTGGCCCTGAACGGACGCTACAATACGCTCTGGAGTTACCGGGCGCAGGCAGCCCGGTGGCGCGTCGGGCAGTCATGATTAACGCTGCACCGAGTTCGGTCCGCTCTCAAAAATCAGGTGGGGTATAGAAGGGGCTACGATCGGCACCACGCCCCGCTACCGCATCCTTGCCTGTAAGCGCTGAGGTCCGGGAGCCCAGCAACCGCCTGTTGCCCGCTCCCATCGTTTCCGGAGTGGCCGAAAAGCCGTGACGCCGCCCCGTTTTACGACGGGCGGGCGTGCTCGCGTGCCAGCAATCAGCCGCACTTGGCCGCTTTCAAACAGGCAGTTTGCCGGCAAGGTTTTCTGCTGGACCTCGCCTTGCGGTCATAGATGCAGCATCCGGGCTGCATCGGTCTGCCCTCCTGACCTCGACTCTCTCCGGTGCAATGTTATTACATTGCGAAATGTTATCACATTGCAGGCGTGCGATGCACGGGGGATGAGGGACGATATGATTAGAAAGTTCAACCTTTTAGGTGGATGCGCAATGCTCGCCCTGGCGAGTTCTCCCGCGTTCGCAGGTACGGATGGGGCCGCGGAAAACGAGGATATTAGCCGGTATCTCGAAACGATCGTGGTGACAGCCACCCGGATGGAAGAGCGGATTTTCGATGTTCCCGTCTCCGTTTCGGCCATCGACCGCAACCAGATCGAGCGTACCGAGACCAGCACTTTGCGCCAGCTTTACCGCTACATGCCTGGCGTGGACGTCGTCCGCGACCGAAGGGGCAGGGCCGGGGACGCCAACATTCAGATCCGGGGCATTGGCGGCCGGCGGGTGCTGATGCTGGTCGACGGCGTGCGGCTTCCCGACGGTTTCGGCGCCGCTGGCATATCCGATCAGGCGCGCGGCAAGCTTGATGTCGAGGCGATCCAGCGCACGGAGGTGGTCCGCGGACCATCCTCGGCCCTCTATGGCAGCGACGCTTTGGGGGGTATCGTCGCCTTCAGAACGAAGCGGCCCGGTGATATTCTTGATGAAGGCCAGACGTTCGGTGGTGCGGCAGGCGCCGGCTATGACAGCGCGCATGAGAGCTGGTTTGTCACAGGCGATCTCGCAGGCCGGACGGGGCCTGCCGCCGGGTTGATTGGTTTAACCTATCGTCAGGCGTCGGAGCTGTCGAACAACCACCCTGATTTCAGGCCGGATCCGCAGTCCATCGAAGCATTCAACCTGCTTGCCCGCGGGGAGTTCGACGCAGGACGCGGGCATCTCTTTGCCGCCACAGCCGAGTGGTTCGTCAGCGAGGTGGAGACAGACAGGCTCTCGGCCAACGTGGCTGTCGGCCCGCCCCCAATCCGGGTGTTTGACGCGAATACTGGCGATGACCGTTCTGAACGGTGGCGGCTGGGCGGTTCCTGGCATTGGACTCCGGAGGGCGGTGGCTGGGTCAGCCGCGCTCAGGCCCAGATCGACTATCAGGAAAGCCGGACCGAGGAGTACTCGACCTTCACCGTAACCACGGTGGGAATGGGTCCGCCGCAAACCCTCGCACGTGAGGACCGGCTGGATTTCACTCAGGAGCAGTGGAGCAGCACCGGTGATGTCCTCATCGAGCCGCCCCACGTCCCGTGGTTGAGCTTGGTTGCCGGCTATGAATGGGTCCGCAAGGAAACCGGGCAGTTCGATGACAAGCTTCAGCGCAACACGGTGACAGGCGTGGAGAGCCAGGTCGTGGAAGGCGACACTTATCCGCGAAAACTCTATCCGGACACGACGACCAGCATGTATGGCCTGTTCGGTCAGGCGCGGATGGAGCTGTTCGACGGCCGTCTCGTGGTTACCCCGAGCGTACGGTTTGACAGGTATGAACTGGATATTTCACCCGACGCGCTGTTCGACAATGCCAATGTGCTGGGGTTCCAGCCGGTAGGCTTGCGCGAAACCGCCATCACACCGCGTCTGGGTGCCATCTGGCGCGCGACAGGGCAGATAAGCCTGTTCGCCAACTACGCCGAAGGATTCAGGGCGCCCGGTCCCGAGCAGCTCAACCGGATCGGGCGGGTGCCTGTCGCCACTTTCGTGCACGATTTCCTGCCCAATCCGGATCTGGGACCGGAGCGGAGCCGGGGCTGGGAGTTTGGCGCACGGGGCGCGTGGCGTGCCCTGTCTGCTGAACTGGCGTTGTACGAGAACCGGTACTCTGATTTCATCGATACCGCCCTGATCGAGTTCATTCCTGCTGGCACGATCGGCAACCCGCTGGCGATACGCCGCTTCCAGTCGGTGAACGTTGACAGCGTGCGGATACGCGGCGTGGAGGCCAGTGCGGCGTTGGATGTCGGCGCTGTTCTCACGGGCGCCGACGGGCTGGTGCTGCGCGCCGCTGGCTCATGGTCGGAAGGCCGTAACCGCACCGCTGACCGTCCGCTCAACAGCGTCCCTGCGCCCCAGGCGGTGGTCGGCCTGAGCTATGATGCGCCCTCGGCGCGGTGGGGCGCGGAAGGGCATGCAACGTTCGTGGCTGAGAAGGACGATGTGGCGCCCATAGAAAGCCAGGGACAGGTAGTCCCCCATGTCACCCAAGACGGCTACGCCACACTCGATCTGTCGGCCTGGATCGGTATCGGAACGAACGCACGGGTCAATCTGATGGTCTCCAACGTGTTCGATCAGCGCTATTGGGAATGGCCCGATCTGGTCAACCTGCCTGCGACCGATGCCAGCCTGGGGCGGTATACGGCGCCCGGGCGCACCGTGGCGGTCAGTCTGCGCACCCGCTTCTAGCGGGAGAAGGAGAGGGGCGATGATCCGGCGGATCGTGTGGGCAGGTGGCGGTGCCATTGTGCTGGCTGGCCTGCTGGCCGGGGCCTGGTTCGCCCTGCAGGCCTATGTGCTCCCGACCCGGGTGGTGCTGGTCAACTACCCGGGATTTACCGCCGCGCGCATCGCCTCGGAGGCCGAAGGACAATGGGTGCGCGTGGAATCCGTCCCGCTGGAGTCAGTGGAAAGCGGGCGCGGAGCGGCACTCGTTGTGGTGTTCGGCCGGGGTGTGTCCCTTGATGCCGGCCAGCAGCGCGCGCTGCGATCCATGGCGCGCTCGGGTAGCGCGGTTTATGTGGAGGCACCCACCGATCCCAATACTGACGTTACCAGCGTCACCGGCGAGCGGCTGGACCGTATCGGCGCGTATCTGGCATTCGGCGGCGGGCCTAACTACCGCAATCTGCTCGCTTATGCGCGCCGCGAACTCGATGGCAAATCAATCGCGGCTGCCGAGGCCGGGCCGCCTCAGCCCATCCCACGTGACGTGCTGTTCGTGCGTGACAGTGATGAGGTGTTTGAAAGTGTGGAGGCGTTCAGGGCCCGTGAAGGTGCCCGCCCGGCCCGCGAGCCTGCGGGGCGGCGACTGGCCCTCGTCACCAGCGTGCCAGGCCCTTTCAACGCCAACCGTGATCATATAGATGCGATCATCAGCGTGTTTGAGGAGCGGGGCCATGAGGTCTACCCCCTGGCTAGCGCAACCCGGCGGCTTGATTTCCTGCGCGAGATCGACCCCGCCGCAGTGATCTACATGCCCCATGGCGCGCTCACCATTGATCAACGCGACGAGGCGATCGCCTGGCTTGCCGAGAACGACATACCTCTTCTGACCCCGGTCAGTGTGTTCGAACTTCACGATGACTGGATCGATGATCCGCGCGGCCTGTCCGGATCGTTGTTGAGCATGAATGTCGTCCTGTCCGAACTTGACGGCGGCGTGGCTCCGTTCGCCACTGTGGCCCAGTTTCCGGGCGAGGACGGGCTGGCGATCTTCGAGGCCGTCCCTGACCGCCTCGCGCGCTTCGCCGAGCGGGTGGAACGCTACCTGACGCTGAAGGATCAGGACAATGCCGACAAGCGCGTCGCCATATTCTTCCTGAAGGGTCCAGGAGAAGGTGCGATGAGCGCAGCCAATATGGAGGTCGCGCCCTCGCTTCATAATTTGCTGCTTGCCATGCGCGAGGCGGGATACGATCTCGGCGATCTGCCGGGCGACCCGGCGGTGTTCGAGGCCATGGTGATGTCCCAGGCGCCCGTGCTGGGCTCCTATGCGGCTGGCGACATGGCCCGGTGGCTGGCAGAAGATGCTTCTGAATGGGTAGAGGCCGCCGACTATGCGCGGTGGTGCGAAGAGTTGCTGGGCGCGGTGATGTGCGCCCGCGTCGACGCCGAGCATGGCCCGGCGCCGGGGCGCTACATGGTCTCGCGTGACCGCTCTGCCCTGGCGGTCGCCGCTGTGAGGTTCGGCAATGTCGTGATCCTTCCCCAGCCGCTGCCCGGTATCGGGGAGGACGAGTACCGTCTGATCCACGGCGCGGAAACCGCTCCTCCCCACCCCTATGTGAACGCGTATCTGTGGGCACGCGAGGGCTTTGGGGCCGACGCCCTCATCCATTTCGGCACGCACGGCAGCCTGGAGTTCACGCCCGGCAAGCAGGTGGCGCTGTCGGGACGCGACTGGCCGGATGCGTTGATAGGCGATCTGCCGCACGCCTATGTCTACACAATGAACAATGTAGGCGAGGCCATCATCGCCAAGCGCCGGGTCTACGCGGCCATCCTGTCGCACCTGACCCCGCCCTTCTCCGAAAGCGGCCTCACCGACGAGCTGGGCGCCCTGCAGCGCGCGCTCGATGGGCTGCGCAGGGCAGAGGGCGCGACCCGCGCCGAACGGGAATCAGAGGTGCGTGAACTGGCCGGCCGGCTCGAGCTCACCGGAGCGCTGGCCCTGCCCGTGGACGGCCCCTGGAGCGACCGGGACCTCCTTACCCTCGCCAATTTCGTGGAGGGCCAGGAGACGGCCCGGATCACGCTGGGCCTTTATACGTTGGGAGCGGGCTATCCCGGCGACCGGCTGGCGGAAACCGCCCGGCAGATCGCCGCCCCTGCCTTGGCCGCTGCTCTGCTGGAGCTGGACCGCAGCCGGGGGCTGGATGTATCCGGGGCCGAGGCGGACGAGACGCTGTTCCGTGCCCGTTACCGCACCCGCGCCGATGCTGCTGTAGATGCAGTCATTGGCGGCGCCGATCCCGCCGGGGAAATCGCACGAATTGTTAGTTCTGATGAACGGGCGCGCGCCGTCGAACTGGCCGCCGCGATGGCAGGACCAGGTGAAGGGGCGCTGGTGCGTGGCTTTATCGGGCTGGGCGGCCCGCGCGGGCGGGGTGCGCCGCAGGAAGAGACACGGGGGGTAGAACGCGCCACGCTGCTGGCCTTGCTCGCTCCGGTGATGGCGGATCCTGACAAACGCGAGCTGGTTGAAAGCTGGCGCTCCGAGCAACAGCTTTCGCGGGCGCTGGACGGGCTGGATCCCGAGCGCCGGGCCCGCGCCGAAACGGTGGCCCGTGCGATCCCGGCCATGGCCCGCGCCTTGCGGCTGACGGCTGAGCCGGACATGCGCGCCCTGCTTGAGGCGCTGCGGACACCCGATACGCAGGCAGAGTTCCGCCGCCTTCTGGATCATCCCGCTCTGGAGGCCGAAATTGTCTCTGCCCGTCAGGAACGGCTGGCGGATGTAGGGGCGGCCGCACTTGATCCTGAACGCAGGACGTGGCTGGAAAGAGCGCAGGCGGACGATTTTGCAAACACGCTGACCGGACTGGACGATGCGGTTCTTTCCGAAGTGGAGACAGCCTTGGCCTTCTACGTGCGCACGGGCGATCTGGAGGCCGGGCTTCGCGCTGCGGGCGCGGATACGCAGACCCGCCGTGCCGTGCTCTCCGGACGCGAGGCCGCGTCGTCCGCACTGAGAGAGATCGCGTCCGAACGCCGGACGCGCGAGGGACGTGACCGCGCCTTTATCGACGCGGTGGGCCGTATTGAGAGGCTCATCACCGCCATCCCGGATACGCTGGACGCCCTGGCGCGGAGCGGCGATCTGGAGATCAGACAGATTCTGCGCGCCCTGGACGGTGGCTATATCGAACCCTCTGTCGGCGGAGACCCGATCATATCGCCTGCGGCTCTGCCCACGGGGCGCAACATGGTGTCTATCGACGCCGAGCGCACTCCCAGCGAGGCGGCGTGGCGTGTCGGCGGCCAGCTCGCCGACCGTCTGATAGAACGCCATCTGGACTTGCACGGCGCATACCCGGAGAAGGTCGCTTTCACGCTCTGGCCGGGTGACTTCATCCAGACCGAAGGCGCAACTATTGCGCAAATCCTGCACCTTCTGGGTGTCGAGCCGGTGCGCGACCCGTTCGGACGTGTCAATGACATCCGTCTGGTGCCGCAGTCGGAACTCGGACGGCCGCGAGTGGATGTGGTGGTCCAGACCGCCGGTCAGATACGCGATCTTGCCGCGAGCCGGCTTGAGCTGATCCAGAAGGCCGTGGCAATGGCTGCGGCCGACGGTGCCAACCCGGTGTCGCGCAGTACGGAGGCCGTCGAGCGCGCCCTTCTGGCGGAGGGGCTGTCTCCGCTCGAGGCCCGCAGGCTTGCGACCAGCCGGATATTCGGCGGGGTCAATGGCAATTACGGCACGGCTATCATGGGATTGGTCGAAAGCGGCTCCCAGTGGGAAGAGGCCGGCGAAATCGGTCGCCAGTATCTGCGCAACATGAATGCACGCTATGGCGACGCAGAAGGCTGGGGCGCGGACACGCCCGGCCTGTTTGCTGCCGCCCTACAGGGCACCGACGTGATCATCCAGCCGCGCGAAAGCAATGTGAACGGCCCGCTTTCGCTCGACCATTTCTACGAGTTCATGGGTGGGCTGAGCCGGGCTGTCGAGACCGCAACCGGGCGGGAGGCAGATGCTTATTTCAACGATTTCCGCACGCCGGGTGCGGCACGGGTAGAGACGCTGGAATCTGCCATTGCCGAGGAGTTGTTCGGTACGCTGCTCAATCCGCGCTACATCGCCGCCATGCAAGAGGGCGGCGCTTCGTCCGCTGCGGTGTTCGCCGAAACTTTCCGCAATGCTTATGGCTGGGAGGCGATGCGGCCGGCGGCGATCCAGGAAGGCACGTGGGACAGGTTTTATGACGTGTATGTCGATGACAGTCTCGAGATGGGCGTGCGCGAGTTCTTCGAACGCGCCCATCCGCAATCGCTGCAGGAAATGACTGCGGTTATGCTAGAAACGGCGCGCAAGGGGATGTGGGACGCCGCGCCCGAGCGTATTGAGGCGCTGGCCGTTCTTCACGCTGAACTCATAGAGACACACGGTGCGGGCTGTTCGGGGTTTGTGTGCGGCAACCCACAGCTGCGCGACTATATCGAAAGTCACCTGTCTGAAGCGGCAGCCCCCCGCTATCGTGAGGCGTTGGACACCGCGACACGCGATCCCGGCGCTGCGAGCGCGTTGGTCCTGTCCGAGCGGGAGCGCCGGGCGCCTGAAACTGGCGGTGCGCCGCCGCAGCGCCGCCAGGGCGGTGATGACCAAGGCAATGACGCTACGCTTCCGCTCGCGGCGATGGCTGCCGCAGGCGGCGCACTCGCCTTGGCAATCGCTCTGGGGCTTCTGGCCCTGCGCCGGCGCCGGACGGGGTGATGCAGACCGCTCTCTTCGCCGCTGCTTTGCTGTCCTCAGCCGGGCTTTGGGCGGTGGCTGCGGCCGCGCGAAGCCGGGCCGTACCGGCAGTGGCGGTAATCGTTGTACTGACCACCGTACTGACGCTAGCGCCTGCGGGGCAATGGCTTGCCGGACAACCTGCCGATCTTGTTGCCCGTCTGGCTTCTCAGCCGCTGGCCATAGACCTTCTGGCCTTGGTCCTGAGCGCAGAGGCCGCTCTGGGTATCTGGCTCATCTGGCGTGTCTCCGGCGGGGGAGGGTGGAAAGAGCGAGCTGCGTTGCTCGTGCCATGGCCGTCGGCGGCGCTCGCGCCTCTGCTGGCGGCTCAGTGGATGATGGCGCAGGGGCCGAGGATGGAGCTGGGGCTGGCCGCCGCCCTCGCGTTTGCCGTCTGCGGAGCGGCATATCTGGTTCTGCTCGGCGCCGGGCATTTGATGCGACGGCTCGATGCTGACGGATTTGTCGAGTTCCTGCTGCTGGCCCGCCTGGCCCCGGCGATCACAGTGGCGGCGCTGGTTGCCATGGACCGTCACGCGCCTGCGCCTCACCTGGAATTCGAGCCGGCAGCATTCATCATCCTGTCCGCTCTGGCCTGCGTGATTGCCGTGGCGGGTTTCATCAGACACAAAGCCCAAGGAGGCCGCAAATGAGCATGATTGGCCAATTGCTGTACTGGATCACGACCGGCCTGCTGATTCCGGTGGTTGCCCTGCTTTTGGTCTTCCTGCTCAGGGCGCTGGCGCTGGTCGGGTCAAGCGTCGCCACCGCGCTGGAACGCCGGCGCTATGGTGAGCAAATCGATGCGGTTCTGAAGCGCAAGGCTCCGGCGGAGGCGGATTTCGCCGCGCTGTCCCTGCCGAAATCGGCGCCTCTTGCAGGGACTATTGCGGAACTGGCCGCGCTCGGCGGTGTGCCAGTGCATGCCCGCCGGATACTGTCAGAGCTTGAAATCCATCATGACCGCAGCGTGTCCACGGCCCGGATCCTGTCCCGCACCGGGCCCATGCTGGGATTGATGGGCACACTAATCCCGCTGGGCCCGGCTCTGATGGGACTGGCGGAGGGCGATCTGGCCAGCCTGGCAGAGAACATGCTGGTGGCGTTCGCCACGACGGTCATCGGGCTTCTGATTGGGGCCATAGGCTTCTCGGTCCAGCAGAGCCGTCAGCGTTGGGCGGCCCAGGATATGGCGCGCGCCGAGTTCATTGCCTCGGTTGCGGCGGAGGAAAAGGACTGATGGCGCGGCATCGGAAATTTCTCGGATCGGGCGATGACGATGATCCTCTCTCAGGCCTGACCAATCTGTTCGACCTGGCCATGGTGTTCGCAGTTGCGCTGCTAGTAGCGCTGGTCCAGCGGCTGGAGATCAGCGAACTGCTCACCGAGCGCGACGTCACCATCGTGAAGAATCCCGGAACAGAGCAGATGGAGATTATCATCAAGCGCGGCGCGGAAATCTCCACCTATTCGGTTACTGATCTTTCTGAGCAGGGTGGCGAGCAGGGCCGCCGCGTAGGCAGTGCTTACGAGCTTGAAGATGGCACGATCATCTATGTTCCTGACGGCGGGGGGCCTTGACTGCGCACTTGCTGATGTGGCGTGGCCCGCAAAACCATGTCCCCCGGCAGGAACGTGGCCCTTAAAGGCGCTCGGCGCCGCGAGCTAGAGCTCGAAGCGTTCCAGATCCTTGTTACGGTATTGACCGCGATGAGATTCAGCGGCGCGAGATAGTGCCTTTCGCCTGCGCCGGTCCGCTTCGCCATGGCGATACCTGCAATCAGCAGCAAGGCATCAACATTGTTGCGAATTATTCGCAGGTGCGATAGGGCTGCGCCGGTGATGCGAGGCCAGACCTCCGGTTTGGCGAACCCTTTGCCGGTCGCGGTCCCAGACTTAAGGAATGTCAGTTGCTGCTGGTGGCCTATAGGAAGCACGAAAAAGACCTTCTGCGTTTCCTGAGGCGGCGGCTGGGCTCGGCGGCCGCGGCCGAGGACATCGCCCATGATCTCTATCTGAAACTCTACCGTATGCCGGAGACCGAGCCACCCCGGGACGGCCGCAGCTATCTGTTCCGCATGGCGGCTAATCTCGCGACCGACCATATGCGCGTGGAAAAGCGCCGAAGCGAGATTCGCGCAGAAATGGGCCATACGCTGCGGACCTCTGAGATGGTGGTCACACCGGAGCGTGCGGCGCTGGCGCGCGCGGAGTTAGCCTTCCTTGAAGCCGAGGCGAGCCGGCTCCCGGCGCGCTGCCGGCGCATCTTCTATCTGAGCCGGTATGAAGGCTGGTCGCATGTTCGCATCGCCGAGGCGTTGGGCGTCGGACTCACGACCGTCCACAAGGACCTGAAACTGGCCATGTCGACCCTGCTTGCCGCGAGGCGGCGGTTCCATGGCCAGGATCCCGATAGCGTCGGCTGATCCCTTGGCCGCGCAGGTTGGCAGGGCCTGACTCGTCTTTCCTTTTGTAACCCGCTGCGAGCCGATATGAACCCTTCGCCAGAGCCCGACCTTCAAGATGACATAGATTCCGCTGCGCAGGACTGGATGCTGCAGCTGGCATCGGCCGAGCCGGACTGGGCCGGGTTCCAGCGATGGCGGGACGCGGATGTGCGTCACGCCGCTGCGTTTGACGAACTGCAAGGCTTGTGGTCGCAGCTTGCCGCGCTCAAGCCCGCTTTCGCGTCGGCCAAACCGTTTGGCTGCGAGCAGCGCGGTGAGCCGTGTACCCGCGCCGGGGCGCGGCGATTCTGGCGCATTCCTCGGCCATCATCGTGGATTCCGAAGCCGGCCTTGGCAGGTCTTGTGGTGGCCTGCTTCATCCTCGGTGCCGTCCTGGGCCCGAGAGCCGTCCAGGACATCTCTGCTGATCATGTGGCGGCGATCGGCATACCCACCCTTGTGGAACTTGCCGACGGTTCCACTGTGTGGCTGAACACCGACGCCGCCATCAATGTCCGTTACAGGGCGAACCAGCGCGAGGTGCGGCTGCTCAGGGGCGAAGCCCGGTTCGAGGTTGCCGGCGATCCGTCCCGGCCTTTCTCGGTGTGGGCGGCGGGTGGACGCGCCACGGCCCTCGGCACCGTATTCACCGTCCGGCGCGAGGGCGCCGAGACACTCGTGTCCGTGAGCGAGGGGCGGGTAGCGCTGAGCTCGCCGGGGCGCGCCGCTTCATCTACTTCAGGCGGGGAGGGGGCCGTCATCCTGACGGCAGGGCAGGCCGCCCGTTACCGCACAGGGCGCGCGCCCGGGCCGGTCATGGCCGCAGTGCCGTCACCCGATCTCTGGCGCCGCGGCGTCATCGCGATTGACGACATGACCCTTGCCGAAGCCTTTGCCGAGATGGATCGCTACAGAGCCGGCCGAATTCTGCTCCTGGCCGACATATCACGCGCTCAGTCAGTCACAGCCCGGATCGCGATTGACGAGATCGAAAGCGGTCTGGATGCGCTTGCAGCCGCCGAAGGCCTTCATGTCACGCGGATTTCGAACCGCCTCGTGCTCATCCGCTGACCTCCGGTTCTTCGCAGCTGCAAAAACTTTCCGCAAACGGCACCGATGAGGCGCGCCGTGATCGTCATATATGAAAGTAGCGATTGAGACGCAGTCGCAAATCCATGATGATCGTTTGGAAAGGGGCTTACAATGACGAAGAAGGCAGCAGCCAACGCATGCCATGAGATGGGCGAAAGGCGCGGGCGCATCGGTGTGAGGCTGCTCACGGGCACTGCACTGGCCGCGACAGCCGCGTTGATCCTGATGGGGCATGCGCACGCTCGGGCCGATGAAACCGCCCCTGCAGCGCAAACGGCCGAAGCGCCGGTGGAGGTCTCCATATCCCCGCAGCCGATGGCGTCAGCCCTGAATGCGCTGTCCGAGCAGACGGGCCTGTCCTTCGTCTACGCCACACGCGATCTCGAAGGCGTTTCCTCCCGCGGCGCGTCAGGCCGCATGACCGCACGCGAAGCGCTCGACCGCTTGCTGGCCGGCAGCGGATTCACGGCACGCCAGGTATCGGCACGCACGGTGGCGATAGAGCCGGTGGCGTCCGCCCAGGTTCAGGATGGAGCCATCCAGCTCGGTGCGGTGCGCGTGGAAGGAACAGCCGACACTGTGATGGCGGACCCTTCGGGCGAGCCCTACCGGACATCGGGATCTTCCGCCTATATCTCGCAAGAACGGGTTCAGCGTTTCCGGGGTACTTCGGCGGGTGATTTTCTCAGCGGCGTCACCGGGGTGGTCAATGGCGACAATCGCAATTCCGGTGCGCTGGATGTCAATATCCGCGGCATGCAGGGCATGGACCGTGTTCCGGTCGTCATTGACGGATCCCTGCAGCAATCGACGGTCTACCGCGGCTATTCGGGCGTTGCGGGGCGGACATATCTCGATCCTGATCTGATAGGCTCGGTCAGGATCGAGAAGGGGCCCAGCGCCCAGGTCGACGGCGTCGGTGCGACTGGCGGCGTGGTCCGGGTCGACACAATAGGGATCGACGATCTGGTGGCCCGGGACGGTGAGTTCGGCTACCGCTTCCGCGCAGGTCTTGTTGGAAACACCGTGAGTCCGCCGGCTATTGGTGCGCTGGGCACCGGCAACGGGACGCCGGAGCGGTTCGACCGTCCCGAATTGCTTGAATTCAATAGTGGCAGCGTCAGCCTGGCCGTTGGCCGTCGGTTTGATCGCTTCGATATTGTGGCGGCGTTCGCCCGGCGCGATGTTGGCAATTATTTCGCCGGTGAGCGAGGGGAGGTGCCGCCTGGTGGCGGCACAAGCGTAACGGGTGGAGCGTTGCGGCGCTACAATCTCGGAGAGGAAGTGCTGAGCACGTCTCAGGACAACACATCCTATCTGCTGCGCGGCATCGTCCGGCCTAGTGACGATATGGCTCTGGACGTGTCGTATATGCGCTATGAGAGCGATTTCGGCGAAATGATGCCGTCGCAGATTGTCCGCTTTGGCGGCGCGATGCAAGCACCGCTTAGCCGCACCGAAGTTGACACCTACTCGGCCCGCTATCGCTGGCAGCCCCATGATCGCCGGTTTGTCGATCTGGAAGCCGGCTTCTGGGCGACACAAAACTTCACCAGCATCGAGACATTGTACAGGTATGAACTGGCCAACGGCAACGTCCTTAATAGCGATGTAGCCTATCAAAGCCAGTCTGACAGATGGGGTGTGAACCTCGCCAACACGTCCCGCTTGACGACAGTGATTGGGGCTCTCCAGCTGAACTATGGCGGTTCTTACACCCGGGAAAGGCTCTCACCGCCGGACGGCTGGGAGGATTACAAGGATAACTCGGACTATACGAATTTTGTCGAGCCACGTGACGGATGGCGCAATGAATACAGCGCTTTCATTGCAGGCGAACTTCGGCCGCAGGACTGGCTGACCCTCAGTGGCGCGCTGCGTTATACGGAAACGGAATCCCAAGACTATAACGAGGTCGATATTTCCCTCGGTTCCGGACAAGGCCGTGTCACCGGCTACAATCACGAGAAAAATAGTGCGCTGGCGCCGATGCTCTCCATCCTCGTCGAGCCGGTATCGGGCCTTCAGGTCTATGGTCGCTATGCCGAAGCGACACGCGCGCCCAGCCTCTTTGAATCCACGACTGGTTTCTCTTTCTATCCTGACCCGCGCAATCCGGTTCGCCCTGAACGGACGCGGAACACTGAGTTTGGGCTCAATTATCAGAGAGGGTCTCTGTTTGCGGACGAAGACCTGCTTCAGCTCAAGCTGGCATTCTTCCATAATGTGGTGGACGATTACATCACGCGCGGCACCGACGCGGACGGCTTTCCGGTGCCCATGGAAAATATCGACAGAGCCGAGTTCCAGGGTGTAGAGGCGTCGGGGCGGTATGATATGGGCCGCGTTTACGCCGAGTTCGGGGCAACAATCTACACCGACAAGCAATTTTGCGATCAGGACGGTGTTTGCCGCGAAGGTAACACCATTAACAGTTACATTCCGGCGCATATTCCTCCGGAGTTCAGCGCCTCTGCGACCTTTGGGCTGCGGTTGTTCGATGAAAGGCTCGATACCGGCCTGCGCTATACGCATATGGGCGAGCGCAACACCGACTTCGTCACCTGGGGCGGCTCAGTGAGCGTGATTGAATGGGGCGCTTACGACGTCGTGGACCTCTTTGCCACATACCGGGTCAATGACAGTATTTCGTTGGACGTTGCGGTCGATAACCTGACTGACCGCTACTACACTGACGCGCTTTCGCTCGGACTTATGCCATCGCCCGGGCGTACGCTGCGGCTGGGCGTGACCGCCGCATACGGGGCGGCGGCCGATGCGGAGTCCCGGCTGGTCCGGCGCGCCTCGATCGACAGTCTTCTTGATGCTGGCGGGCTTGGGGACCAGTTTGCGGGAGATTGGTCAGGGTTCTATCTGGGGGTTCAGGGGGGGCATGACTGGATCTCCAGCCGGGGTATGACGACCGACGCGGACGGCACAGCCAGCGTTACCGTGGCGTCTGAATCGACCGATGTCGCCGCTCGGGGCTCGGCGTTGGGCGTTTACGCAGGGCGCAACTGGCAAATCGGGAGCCGATGGGTGATCGGCATCGAAGGCGACGTGGCCCGGCTGAACGCCACTGCCAGCCAGTATGCGGTATCTCTTGAGTTGCTGCACTCCAATTATGGTCCCGATGAGACGCGTTATCAGGCGGGTTACCAATACTATTTCGAGGGACTGGCTACGCTGCGCGGCCGGCTTGGCTACGCGTCAGGTAATACACTGGTCTATGCCACAGCCGGCCCGGCATGGCTGCGTGAGCGCCAGGAACGAACGCAGTACCGGGACAGGAGCACCAATCGAAGCCCGGACTCTCCGTTTGGCCCTTATTCAGAGACTGCATTCATGGAGACCGCCCAACTGACGCGCAGCGGATGGACCGTGGGCGGCGGCGGGGAGATCGCGCTCGGCGCGCGCTGGTCGCTGAAGGCGGAATATCTTTACGCGCACTTCGAAAGAGCGGATTTCAATTTCGCCGATGCGCGCGCCGGGGTCGGTCGTACCTTCACCTATCAGGAGGTGGTCGGCTACGGCCCCCCGACCGTCATCGAAATCCCGGGCCTTGGACCGATCGAGTTTCCCAATCCGATCAGCGAGGAAAGGGTCTATCACGGGACGTCGGACATGGTGGTTGGCCGCCAGGCGCGCAACGATGCAGAGATCCACAACGTCCGCATCGGTCTGGCATACCGCTTCTGATTCCGGAGATAAGGTTATAGGGTATGGCAATTCCCCAACACCATCCTCATCGCTATGAGTCATGCTATCGCAAAGTCGAGCGACCGCCCGCCGCGATACGCCGCAGTTTCGTGCTCATGGCCGCTGCAATATCCGTCGTCTTCGCGGCGGGGGCGGCACCTGCGCCCGCGCCGCCCCCGCTCAGCGCTGAACCCGCGGCCGAGGCAGCCGGGTTGATCGACGCCCCTGAGCCGGCCCTGCCTTCCGAGACGGGGCCTGAGGCGGGGCCTGGGGCGGACGATCCTCCCATTGCCTCGCCGGCGCCGTCCGCCTTGCCCCACGACCTGTCACCTTGGGGAATGTTTCTCGCGGCGGACTGGGTGGTCAAGGCGGTGATGATCGGTCTGGCTCTGGCCTCGGTGCTCACCTGGACGGTGTTCCTGGTCAAGAGCGTCGAGATCGCGGGGCTGAAACGGCGCCTGCGTCAGGATCTGGACGCCGTGCGCCGCGCGCCCTCGCTGGGCGCTGCCGGACCGGCCCACGTGCTGGGCAAGGCGCTAATCAGGGAAGCGCGTGCGGAGCTGGAACTTTCCGGCGATGCGCTCAGCAAGGACGGCGTGAAAGAGCGCGTGGCGGCGGGGCTGTCGCGTCTTGAGGCGGGTTTCGCGCGCCAGCGGATGACCGGCATGGGGATGCTCGCCTCGGTGGGGGCCACGGCGCCCTTCGTGGGCCTGTTCGGGACCGTCTGGGGCATTATGAACAGTTTTATCGGCATCTCGCGGGCGAACACCACCAACCTGGCGGTGGTTGCGCCGGGCATCGCGGAGGCCTTGCTGGCCACAGCCCTTGGTCTCGCTGCGGCCATCCCCGCAGTGCTCATGTACAATCACTTCACCCGGCAGGTCGCGGGCGTCAGGGCGCAAGCGGGCGACCTGACGAGCGCCATCCTGCGCCTGGTGTCGCGGGATCTGGATCGCGGCGCGTCAGCGTTGGCCCGCCCGCAGGCAGCGGAGTAAGCCATGGCGGCCCGGCTGGATACTGACGACGATGATCTCACCGAAACCTCCGAGATCAATGTCACCCCCTTCATCGATGTCATGCTCGTTCTGCTGATCATTTTCATGGTGGCCGCGCCACTGGCCACGGTGGATATTGATGTCGATCTGCCCGCCTCGACCGCAGCGCGCGACGAGCCGCCAGAGGCCCCGATTTATCTGACCGTGCGCGCGGACCTCTCCTTGGTCCTGGGCGAAGAACCGGTCTCGGACGAGGCGCTGGAGGCCGCTCTGGACCGGGCCACGGACGCTGACAGGCAGGCGCGTATCTTCTTGCGCGCAGATCAGTCGGTCGCCTATGGCGATCTGATGGCCGTGATGAACGCCGTGCGCGATGCGGGCTATCTCAAGCTGGCGCTGGTCGGGCTTGAGGATACCGCACAGGCCAGAGCGGAGCGATGAGCCTGACCGCACCGGCCCAGGTCGATGACGATCCCGCGCGCGCGGTGTGGGCCATCAGCTTCGCGCTGGTCGCGGGCCTGCATGCTGGCGCCGGCGCGGCTGCGATACTCTTGCGTGCGCCGGTGGCCACCCCCGCCATGCCTGCAGCGGCCATCATGGTGGACCTGGCGCCGATCCCGTCCGCGCCTGTCGAGCCAGCAAGCGAGATTCCGCCTGGCCCCGACCAGGCCGAGTCGCTTCCCCAGCCGGAACCGGATCCCGAGCCAGATCCAGACCCTGAACCTGAACCTGAACCTGAACCTGAACCCGATCCCGCGCCGCGTCCCGATCCGGAGCCCCTTCCGGATGAGGCGCCAGAGCTTCCGGAAATGGAAACGGTCGAAGCAATTTTGCCGTCCGAACGGCTCCCGCCGCCTCCGAGCCGGTCTGCACAGCCTCCTGCGGCCCGGGAGCAGCTTTCTACGCCCCCCAGCGCCCTCGCACCACCAGGTGAGACCGCTGCCTCACCCGCCGAAGGCGCGCCGTCCCTGTCCCTGCAAGCGGCCGCAATATCCTGGCAGTCGGCCCTTTTGGGCCAGCTGGAACGCCATAAGCGCTATCCCGCCCAAGCACGGCGTCAGCGCCGTGAGGGGACCGCCCAACTGCGGTTCACGCTTGATCGTGAGGGGCGTGTGGTCAGCGGCGAGATCATGACGAGTTCAGGGTCAGACCTGCTGGACGCCGAAGCCTTGGCCCTGTTGGCGCGGGCCCAGCCTCTGCCTGCGCCTCCTGATCACATGCCCGGTGATGTCATCGAGATCATCGTACCTATCGAATTTTACCTGCGCTAGCGCTCCGGCGAGCCGGTGAACTCCAAACATGGTTGCTGCCTGGGTCGACCGCATCATTGACTACCTCCAACATATTTGCGAATGAGAGTCGTTCTCAAATATGTTCCAATGGCAGACAGAATGAATGAGGGATCCGATGACCATTCACGAGTTGACATACACACTGCGGCCCAGGCCAAGGCTGCTGCTTCTGGCCAGTTGCGCAATCGTAGCGGCTACACCGGCGGGATTTGCACAATCGGCGGCTTCCGATACGGATCAGGATGATGAGGCGATTGTGCTTGATCCGGTGCAGGTCATCGACCGCCGAACTGAATTCGGCGTCCAGGGTGATGACATCTATGTCACCCCCGGCGCGGTGAGCTCCACGAGTGGGGACGCGATTCAGGAGCGCTTCTTCGGCAATCCGCAAGAAGCCTTGCGATCAACGCCTGGTGTTTTCACCCGTCAGGTGAGCAGTCAGCCTGGTATTGAGGTCAATATTCGCGGTCTTTATGGATTTGGCCGGGTCAACGCCATGATCGACGGCGTTCCGCAGACATACCGCAATGTCGCTGGTCATGGCTCATCGGGCGGTTCGCTGCTGTACGTGCATCCTGAGCTTCTGGGCGGTGTCGACGTGGTGCGCGGCGCGGTGTCCGGCCCCCACGGGGCTGGTGTTCTCGCCGGCGCAGCCAATTTCCGCACTCTGGGCATCGACGATGTGATTATCGAGGGGCGCGATCAGGGGCTTTTGACGCGCATATCGGCGGGCACCAATGGCCGTGACATGTCTGGTGTTGTCGCGGGCGGCTACCGTTCTTCACCGGGCGAGGGGCAAGCTGGCACATTCGCCGTCATGGCCGCCGTGGCCAGGTCTGTTATCTCCACCTACGAGACAGGTGAGGGGATCGACCTTCCGAGAAGTATGGACAGCAATAACAGCCCCACCGGCGCGCTGCTGAGGGCCGAGTTCTCCCCCGGGTCCGGGCACAGCTTCGATATGGGCTACCGGTGGTACGACAACCGGTTCGAGTTCGCCAGCTACACCCAGAATCTCACCAATCAGACAGTAACCGCCAATTATGGCTTTCAGCCTGGCGGCGACCTGATCAATCTGCAGCTGGCCACGTATTATAATCAGACGGACATGGTCTACGACGATGCGGGAACTTATGCAGGCCGTGAAACCGAGAACCGCAGTTACGGCGCGAGCCTGACGAACACCATGCGCGTCCGTCCGGCCGGGGACCTGCCTGTCGTCATCACCGCCGGGGCCTCATTCGGGGTGGACGACTACACCGTCAATGAGATGCGGGGCGGCAACCCGCCCGGCGAACTGCTCAAGACCAGCGTATTCACCGACGCCTCATTGCAACGGGGCATAGTCACCGTGTCGGCCGGGCTGCGCTATGATTACTGGGAGATGTCCGGATACCAAGCACCGATCAGCCCGGGGTTTGGCGACTGTCCGGCCGGAGGCCCCGCATGCGGCGACCAGACGGTTGACCGTTCGGGCGGACGCCTGCTCCCAAGGGTGTCGGTCGCGATTGAAGCGCTCGAAGGGCTTCAGCTTTATGCCGGCTATGCTCACACCTTCCGCCCGCCCACCGTGCAGGAAATGCTGTTCTCGCTCGTCCCGATCGGGCCCGGCGTGGGAACAGGTGTGGCGAACAATCTCGATCTGGATCCGGAGACCAGCGAGAATCTTGATGCCGGCGTGAACTATCTCGGCCGTTCCGTGCTCTGGCAGAATGACTTCCTGGCGGTCAAAGCGGGCTACTTCCACAACCGTATCGAAAACTTCATCGTGAATGATTTCGTTCAGGTTCCCGGGCGTGGCTTAACGGCGATGTGGGTGAACCGGCCCGGCACCACCACCATGAAAGGCTGGGAGATAGAAGGCGTTTACGATGCAGGCCCGGCATACTTGCGGATCAGCTACACCAACGCCGACACCGATCAGCCGATTGGTGACGGCGCGGGGATCGGCAATGGTGACGCAGGTATACTGCCCGACACCTACTATACGGTAGGTGCGGGTGTGCGGCTCCTGGGTCACCGTCTGAATCTCGGCGCCCAGATGCGTCATGTCGGCCGGGGCAAGGCCGCTTTCTTTGGCGATTACAGGCCCACCGACGCTTATACCCTTTATGATCTCGATGCTGGCTTTGACATCACGGACGATGTGCGGGCCTTTTTCAACATCGAGAATGTCATGAATGAGGCCTACAGCATTGCAGGGGCGGGTATGGAAGGCCATGAGCGGCTGACCGGAAGAGGCCGCACCGCGATCATCGGATTGACTGCGAGGTTCTGATCTCTTCGCAAACACGGGTGGAGGGCACCGGAAACGGCACCTTAACAGGGAGCGGACGCCTGCCCTCCACCCGTATCAATCAGCAAGGGCTGCGCGAGCTTCGCAGCGGCCGACGGGTTGCCGCTCGCCTGCAGGTCCGCGATCTGGCGGGCGTCATGCCGCCGGAAACGGTGGCCAGGGTCTGGCGCTGTTCAAGCCCCAAGGTCAGCATGGCTTGGTCGACCACCAGCTTGTACATGGCGAGGTGGCTCTTCGGCATGCTCGCGATATGCCAGGCGAACCTATCCTGCCCGATTAGCGGCGGCGCGGCGTCCGGCTTTTTTGCGCGGATCGGTGCGACAACGACTTGCCAGCTACCCCAAGCAGCCGACGGAATGTGGGGCACTCCATATGGCTGGGTGCCGGGCACCGGGCGGCGTGTCGAAGGCCGTCGCGCATCGCAATCAGCTTGCGGATTGTGTGGTCAAGCTCCTCAGCTTTGGTTGCCAGTATCTCTCTGTCGATCTGGGGGGCGCCATTGGGCGCGAACATCCGGGCAATCTCGTCCAGGGAGAATCCGGCGCGTTGGCCAAGCGCGATGAGAGACAAGCGTTCGAGGATACCGGAATCGAAGGTTCGTCTGAGGCCACTCCGTCCGGCGGATATGATCAATCCCTTTTCTTCGTAGAAGCGCAGGGTCGATGCGGGCAGGCCCGAGCGGCGGGCGACTTCGACGATGTCCATCATGACCGCATCCGCATTTTCTGTCTTGACCTCAAGTTCACTTGAATTTGTAGCATGGGCAATATGAGCGGATCAACACGGGCGCGTTGGTCTCAATGCGAGGAACGGCGATGGTCGAAAACACCAATGAGGGAGTGAACCCGCTTCTGGCTGCAGCCCTGATCGGTATCGGTGCGACTGCCTTCATGGACCTCTGGGCGCTGTTCCTGAAGATCGGGTTCCAGCTGCCTGTTCGCAGTTATGACATGGTCGGCAGGTGGATCGGCCGCATGGCCCATGGCCAGCTCGTTCACATCAACATCGCGGCCAGCCCCGCTATCGCGCACGAGAACATTATCGGCTGGATCGTTCATTATCTCACGGGCATCGTTTTCGCAGCGGGGCTTCTGACCTTGTGGGGTCCGGGCTGGGTTTCGCGGCCAACGCTGTTTCCCGCCCTTTGCATTGGGTTGGTCACGATCCTTTTCCCATTTTTTGTGATGCAGCCTTGCCTGGGGTACGGCATCGCGGCGTCCAACCTCCCTCAGCCTGACGCGGCACGCCTTCGCAGTCTCATGGGGCATGCGTCGTTCGGGCTCGGGCTCTATGTCTCGGCAAGGATCGTCACCCTTTTCCTGCGCGCCGGCCAATTATGAACCATCAGGAGCAAGCAGATGACAGAAGGCTTCACCACGGCAGGATTCTGGGATGCGAGATACCAGGGCGAGGATTACGCCTATGGCCGCGCGCCGAACGATTTTCTGCGGTTACATTCATCGGTGTTCCCCAAGGGAGCCCGAATACTGAGCCTGGCGGAAGGGGAAGGGCGCAATGCGGTCTTTCTCGCTGAGCAGGGCTACAAGACACATTGCGTGGATTTTTCACCGGAAGGACAGAAGAAGACATTGCAACTGGCGAAGGTGCGCGGGGTCGCCGTTACCTACGATATCGGCGATCTGACGGCCTACGGCATGGGCAAGGAGCGGTGGGACGGCATTATCTCGATTTTCTGCCATCTTTCGCAGAATGATCGTCCGGGTCTTTACGCCTCGGTTGCGCGTGCGCTCAAGCCCGGCGGGGTTTTCCTTCTGGAGGCGTATCATCCTGACCAGATTGGCTTGGGGACCGGCGGACCGCGTGACGCGGCACATCTGCTGCGATCCGCCGAGTTGGAAGATGCGTTTGCCGGATTTGAAATCCTGGTCTCATCCGAGACCGTGCGACACGTGGAGGAGGGCGCCTATCATCAGGGGCAAAGCGCTGTGACACAGTTCATCGCCCGCAAGCCAGGTTGATCCATGTAACAAGGTCCGCTGGCTTCAGCCGTTGCGTGGACGGGGTTCCCAAGACGCTTGTGACGAGTGGTGTGTGGCGCGCCTGGCCGAGACGAGACGAGATGTGCGCGGGGCTGACTGGTGCGCTGTTTCTCGCCACTGTAACGGCCGTTATCGTTCCGCAGTGCAGCGTCCATGCAGCGTGGAACTGCCGGGAGTGCCGGTGGGGCCGCGCGCCGCGCATCGCGTCCACCCGTAAGGGTCTGCCGCAAGCTGGCCCTTGGCGCGACCCTGAGTGTCGGACAATCGGCACCGGAGGACAGCATGCAGGCGCGTTCAACCGTCATACTCGCGATCATCAGCTCGGCGGTTCTGGCTGGGGCAGGGCAGGCGCGTGCAGACGAGCAGGAGAGGGCGGACATATTCCGCTCCGTCATCGAGCAGACGGACGCCGCCGCTGAGCGGATCTCGGCGCTCCGGCCTCTGGTCGATGAGGGCGGTTTTGACATCTCCTCGGTAGTCGAAGGTTTTGATTTCGATGGTGACGAGCTCGCCCGCTTCGTTGCCGAAGGTGTTCGCTACGAGCCTTATGCCGGCCTTCTGCGTGGGGCACAGGCGACATTGTCAGCCCGCGCCGGGAACGCCATTGATCAGAGCCTGCTGCTGATGTCGCTTCTGGAAATGGCAGGCTATGACGCGCAGCTCCTGCGCGCCGGAGGTGCAAGCGGTGATCTTGCAGACCTGCTGGCGGATGCAGCCATGCGCCCGCGTCAGGCTGCGCCCGCCATCGCGGACGTATCGCGCCTGGAGGCCACGCTCGCCAATGCGCTCGGGTCCCGCGCCGGGGATGTCCCGGTCAGCGAGATTGCCCGCGCCCTCAGCGGCACGGCGCCGTCCCGTCTGGACGAAACCGTAACCGGGGCCGCAGGCCGTCTGGGCGGGCTGGTGAGCCGGGAGGGCACCGGCATCGACAGCCAGGACTATTACTGGGTGCGCTACCGTCTCGGTGCTGGCATGTCCTGGACGGAGACCCATCCCGCCCTGGCAGGAGCCAGCCCGCAGGGGCTGGAGCCGGATGAAGTTCTGACCGGCTCAGCACCGGACGACATGCTGCATTTCGTGGAGATCGCCATGGAGGCGGAAATCCTCAAAAATGGCCGGCTGCGCCGCGAGCCGTTGATGTCACCCTGGCGTCAGCCGGTGGCGGCGCTGTTCGACACGCCGGTCAGCGTGGGGCTTTTTGGCGAGATCGATCAGGACAGCGAAAGCCAGGCCGGAACGCTGTTCATGCCCTCGCTCAATGACGATACGCCGCCCGGCGCGATGGCCGTCACCTTGCGCGGCGCGACGCTGGACTCCGGCATCATGGGGCTGGACTCGCAGGGAATGTCGGGCGTTTTCAGCGCGCTGGGCGACACCCTGCAGGATGCCGGTGATCTGGTGGGCGGGCGTGATGAGGACCGTCCGTCGCGGGCCCTGACCGGCATCGTTCTTGAAGTGCGCTGGGTAAAGCCGTCCGGTGAAACACGCCGGGAAGAACGCTGGTTGATCGACCGGCTGGCGAACCGTCACGCAGACGGCGAAGAGCCCCGGCTCGATCTTGATTTCACGCTACGCGAACTCGCCCACCGGATGAATTTCCGGCGCGATGTCATCATCAGCGCGGGCGGCGGGCACGAGGCGCACAGGCTCGCTGCCGCTCTAGATGCCGAGGCGCTGCGCCTGCGCCACGGTGCGCATGTGCTTGCTGCCACGGACCCGGATACTGGCGAGCTGCGGATGAGTGAGGCCCAGCCGCTGAACCAGACGCACCTGCCTTTCCTGCTGAGCTTGCAGAGCGTGATGGATCAGGATGTCGCAAGCGTGCCCGATCATCATGTGTTCCGCGATGGCCCGCTTGTGCTGTCCGTTCACCGCTACCGCGATGCCGGCACTGACCAGGGCATCGCCTATATCGATATTCTCATGAACCCCTGGGCAGGTGTGGTCCGTGAAGATGGCGCTCTTCGCCACTGGCCTGAGGGAGCGCTGGCTCGCGGCATACTGGATACCCGCGTCGAGCTCGCTTTCGGCTCGGATGATGAGACAGGGGACTATTTCAGTGCGCTGGCTAATGCCGGTGAACTTGTGGTCGTCACACAGGCTTCCGACCTCGCGGACCTGCCCAGGGACGCGCGTATGGCGGCTGAGGCGGACATTGAAGAGGGGTTCGCGCTGGCGATGCTCCCCGGGACAAATGGTGCCGGGCGCCCGCAATGGTGGCGCGTGCGCGGCGACGGCAGCGAAGTGCTGGGCCGCAATGCGCTGGGTGGCCAGTCGACGACGGAATATATCGTCACATACGCCAGCGGGGCCTGGGCGCTATACAGCTATGCCAGTGACACCAAGGCCTGCGTGGACGGCTATGATGCCGGAAGCGGGCTGGGGTGCTGCCTGATGTATGCTGTTGTGTACAATGGCGGATCAGCGGCCATTGGCGCAGGCGCGAGTGCCGGGGTGAGAGCGGCAGGCGCCAGGACAGCAGGCGTGGCCACGCGCGATGTCGCAGGCGCGGTAACGAATCTGGGCGCGCTTGAACTTATTACCGCGCTGAGCGTCGAGCTTGGCCTTTACTCGGCGGCCGAGGCCGGCCGGGCGCTCGCGCCCGACCTGACACGTAACGGCATGTGCGGAGAGCCCAGCCGCTGATCGTCTCGTTGGAAGGGGCCAAGCGCGGGAAAGCCGCACATTCACACAAGGCATGTCCGGCTAAAGGGCCGGTTTGCGTTCTCCCTAAATAAAGGCGCGGGCCGCTAAAGCCCGCCAGAATGATTTAAGCACCAGGAAGGGGCATTGAATGTGGGATTTTTCACTAGGCGGAGCGATGGGGTTGATGGCGCGCACGCTGCCATTCCTGCTGCTGCGGCTGGCCGTCTATGCCGGGGTGGCGCTGGCCTTCCTCATCCTGACGACCATTGGGGCAGGTATGGGCTGGGCCATTGGCAGCCTCGGTGATGAGGGTTTCCGCGCCGGCTCTACCTTTCTTGGGGGGCTGATAGGCTTCTCCATTGTGGGCGGCTTTGCGTGGTTCGCGCGCGCCTATCTGCTTTATCTGGTGAAAGGGGCCCATATTGCCGTGCTGGTCGAACTGATTGACGGCAAGGACATTCCCGGCGGCAAGGGGCAGATCACCTATGGCCGGGAAGTTGTTCAGGCCCGCTTTGCGCAGTCTTCGGTCCTGTTCGGCCTCGACCTGCTGATCAAAGGCGTGATCCGGGCCGTTACCGGGCTGGCGCGCGGCATGCTGCGCGTGCTGCCGATACCGGGCGCCAAGCCGCTGGCGGGCGCGCTGAACGCTTTCCTGAAAGTGGCGGTCGGTTTTCTCGATGAGGTTATTCTGGCCTATGCCATCCGCACCGGTTCGACCAATGCGTGGGGCTCTGCGCGCACCGCTTTGATCCTCTACGGGCAGAACTGGAAGCCGATGATGAAGAACGCCGCCTGGCTGGCGCTGTTCATTTATCTTCTGTCCTTCGTGATCTTCCTCATCATGCTCCTGCCTGCCAGCCTGTTCGTGTGGCTGATGCCGGGCAACGCGGCCATTGTCGGGCTGGTCTTTGCGCTCATTCTGGCCTGGGCCGTCAAGGCAGCCCTGCTCGAACCGCTGGCGGTAACCTGCATGATGCAGGTCTACTTCAAGACTATCGAAGGTCAGGTTCCCGATCCTGAGTGGGAGCGGCGTCTCGCCAGCATGTCGGGCCAGTTCCGCAAGCTGACGGACAAAGCCTTCTCAGGCAGCCAGGAGCCGCAGGCTGATGGCGGCCAGCCGCCATCCTCACCACCGCAGGAGCAGGGGGCGGCCCCTTAACCGGGCATGAGGCGCAGCGCCGTGCCGGAAAAAAGCCGGTGCGGTGCCGCTGCGCTTCAGGGGGCAGGGACGTTTAAGGGCAGAACGCGCCCGGCTCGGCAAATTGCGGTCCGCGTGCGCACTCGTAAGCGGTCGCGGTGAACACAACACCGCCAGCGAGTACGGCTGCCCGCTCCCAGATCGCCGACACGGAATCGTCCAGCAATCCGTGCTGGCGGTAGCTGGCATCCACCCCGGCATCCTGTCCGAGCCCGCTTTCAATAACCGCTTCTATATCAGGGTCAGGCACAAAACTGACCGAAGGCACGGCGCCGTCGGTTTCGGGTTCCGCAATGGCGTCAAAAATCAGGTGCGCCACGGAAGCGGGCGGGACGGGGCCGTCTGCCGGCACCGGCTGTAGCCAGTTTTGCGGGGTGTCGGCCTGCGCCATGGCGCTCCAGCGTGCGAGATCGTCTATGCCCGGATCTGCAGACAGGCATGGCTGTCCGAGGCATTGTTCGCGCCCGGCGTCGTCTTCATTCAACGTTCTGCGTCCTGCGGCCACGATCAGCGCCCGGTTGCCTCTCAACGGACGCGTCACCAGCCGCCATGCCGTGTGCGGTCCCTCTCCGAACGCTTCGGGTGGGGCGACATTATCTTCGCCATAGGCCTCTTCCAGCGACCGCCGGACTGCCGGGCCGAGATTGAAGCGCGTGACCTCGACAAAGCTGTACGCGCTGCGGGCACCGCCCGGAGATGCATCGAACCAGACACTGGCGTGCGTTATGCGGTAACGCGTTCTTTCCAGAGGCGCCTCGCCAAGCTGCAGAGCCAGCACAGCCATGGTGAGCGGATCGACGCTGGCGGCAGGCAGCAGCGCCGATCGCGCTGCGTCATTGCCTTCAAGCGCCGCATTGATTGCATCGGCCAGCTCGTCGGCATCAACAGGGTCGAAGCCTCCGCTCTGGACGTAGCCATCGATAGTCGCGTCGTCCGGACTGGTGGCGTGATTGGCCAGAAGAGCGAGCACAAGCGTAGCCGTCAGCATGGGGTGTCCTCCTGATGAGACGCCGGTCAAGGCGCTGTCCCGCGTCCCGGACCAGGCCGATATGTATCAGCCTGTCCGGGGGTGACAGCACGGCGGCGCGGGTTTCGATCAAGATCAGGCCCGTGCGTCGTCAGTTCAGCGATGCATCGTGATCGTAGCGCCGTTGGCTAGCAGGCCATGTCAAAGCGCAGCGTGTTGCCATCGGGATACTGTATATCGCCCACGCCCGGATTGTGGTTAGGCGTCAGTTCCACTTCGCCGCTCGCACGGCTTTCGGTGGATGTGTCGAGCACAAGTTGCTGGGCTGAATAGCGTTCCAGAACACGCCAGTTCTCGCCGAGCAGTTCCAGCGTCACGCTGGCATTGCTGGTGTCATAAGAGCCATCATTATCGACCCAGTAACGAACCTGAATGGAGTTCTGGTCCGACGAGGCCGTTATGGTCCACTGCTCGCCACCGGGAATGGCCCGGCAACGCGTGTTCTCAAATGACAGGTCTTCACCAGCCCAGTTCGCGGTTGCCGAGCCTTCGGATTGCGAGCCGCCGGTGTTTTCTTCGCCGCCACATGCGGCGAGAGCGAGCCCCAGGAGAGCTGCGGCTGGCATAGTCACAAGAGATTTCGTCATTGGTGTTGTCCCAGGTTGCTGTAAATTTGAAGGTGTCTGGATCGGCGCGGTGCCGAATGCTTTCAGGTTCATTGTTTGTGGATTGGATGCCTGACGTCAGGCTGTCTGCCGGATTGGTGACTCGTCCTGACGGGCGGCAAAGGGCGACATGCCCTGCATGACCAGAGCGACCAGCTCGCTTTGCCTGCTCGCGCCGGTCTTCTCGAATATCCGTTTCAGATAGCCTTTGCCGGTATTCTGGGAGATGCCCCGTTCGCGGCAAGCGGCGGTCAGCCCCACGCCGCGAACAAGACTTTCGGCCAGCCCGGCTTCGGCCGGCGTGAGATTATATAGAGCTGCCAGACTTTCAGCGTCCGGGCAGACGGCTTCGGGCTCACGGACGATGACCGCAATGCGCGGCGCCCCGGCGTCTTGCGGTTCCATGCGCTGGGCCATCATTTCCAGCGCGCCGCCCCCTGCCAGGTCTTCAATCCTGAGAAGGGCGCGTTCACCCGAGAGCGCAGCCTCAAGGCTCTGGGTGAGCGCCTGCATGTCACCGCAACGGCGCGCGCCGAGCGTCCCGCATCTCCAGACCAGGCCCCGGCTGCCATTTGACAGGATCGCCGCCCAGGTCTTGTTGGACAGCAATACCTGGCGCCTGCGGCCGAGCACCGCGAAACCCAGTCCCAGCATGTCCATGCCCGAGCAGGCGACCTTGTCTGGCAAGGGCATGGACGGCAGACCCGGTGCGATCATGTTCATTGCGTGCGTTCCCCTTTTGACGCGGCGGCTTTGCTGCACTTGCACTCCGCCTGTACCTAAAGAAACGGCAAGGAGGCCCCGAAGCGGACATCAGGGGGGTATTTTTCTTGAGTTTCCCGTATCCGGCCTAGTAGTCTGGACCGGGTGGGGCTTGGGGACGCACCAGAAACAAGGTCCTGAAATATGCTCGATTTCGGCTTTGAGAGGCCGCCAGAAATAGCGGCTGCAGCAGACAGGCTCGTCCCGGCGCTCTGGGATGATCTGCGCTCGGTAGCCAAACGTGAGCGCCGCCGGGTCCGTGCCGGTTATACGCTCCAGACCACGGCGCTTGTCGGCGAGGCCTGGCTCAAGCTGCGGCGGCGTGAAGCGTTCGTCGATGACAGCCATTTCCTGCGGGCATCGGCGATAGCCATGCGCTGCGTGCTGATCGACCATGCGCGCCAGCGGCTGACAGCCAAGCGCGGACAAGGCCGTATCGAAGCGCTGACCGACGATATTGAGCCCTATTGGGAAAGCGATGAACGCCTCATCGAGCTGGATGAGGCGCTTACGCGTCTTGGCGCATTGAACCCCCGCCTGGCCGAAGTGGTCGAGCTACGCTTCTTCGGCGGTTATACCGAGGCACAGATCGCGCCGCTTCTCGAGATTACCGAAAGAACCGTCCGGCGCGACTGGGTCAAGGCCAAGGCATGGCTCTTCCGCGAGATGTCTGTTCAGGACGAGGCGGAAGACTAAGTGCCCTACATCCCGTGACTTTCCCGAATGCCTTCGATGGCACGCAGCTGCAGGCCTGCCGCCGGTCCGAGCGCACTCAGCGCCGCTTCGGCCTCATCCAGTAACGCTCCGGCCTGACGGGTATCACCTTCGCTGGCCAGCACCCGCGCCATGGCGATGGCGACAAGCGCGCTGGCCGGGCCAGGACCATCGCTTGCTTCCGTGATTTCATCATAGGCATCTCTGGCGATCCGCAGCGCGTTATCCGTGTCGCCAATCCCTGCCTTGGCCTCGCTATGACCTGCAACGGCGGAGGCATAGGTCAGGCTCGCCGGGCCGGCATGCTCGCGCGCCATGGCCGCTGCCTCACGCAGGTGCGGCAGAGCCTCCCCCGGCCTGCCCAGATTGATCAGTGTCTTGCCGTAATTATTGAGCACCGCTGCCGTCGTCGCGGATGGCCCGTAGGAGGCGCGCCGATTGTCCAGTATCTCCCTGAAAAGGGGCTCGGCGGCGGCATGGTCACCGGAGACCACCTGCACTGCGGCCAGATTGTTCAGCGTGTTCAGGGCGTCCGGCCCGTCATCCAGCCCCGTCGCGCGCCAGACGGCCAGCGCTTCGCGCAGCGAAGCCGTTGCATCCTCCAGCCGGCCTGCAGAGAACAGCATGACACCCAGATCATTGTGGAACACGCCCGTCATCCGGTGAGTCTCGCCACTCAGCGCAATCCGGTCAGGCAAGGTGCGTTCCAGCAAGGCTATGGCCTCCGGCAGGCGGCCCCGGTCCCGCAGAATGCGCGCCTCTACCAGCCGGCTGTCGACGAGCCGCCGGCGCCATTGGCGCGGATCGTCAGCCCAGAAAGCCTGTGCCTGGGCCAGCAGCGACTCCGCCTCGTCCGGGCCGGAGGTCCGCAAGATGATCTGGGCCAGGTCATATCGCGCGGACGCCAGCAAGGCCGGGTCCAGCTGCTCGTCGTCCACCAGTACGCGCAGCAGCGGCAACGCCGCCTCATAGTCATTGAGATAGAAATACAGCTCGGCCAGGGCGTGCATCACCTGACCGCCGCGCTCCGGGGCAGCCTCGAACATCTCACCGACCTGCGCTGCGGCGGCCTCCAGGATTTCGCGCGCGCTGGCATTGGTGCCGCCGGAAACATCCGCTCCGTCGCGCAACATGAAGAACAGATAGTGCTGGACGGCCTCCAGACGCGCCTGCTCGCTCTGAGCCCAGTCGCGTTCGATCCGGACCTCGCGTGCCTGCCAGAGCGAGGCGCTCAACCCGCCCGCCAGCGACAGCACAAGGGCGGCTGCAGCACCAGCCTGCCAGCGGTAACGCCAGAGATGGCGGCGGAATACATACCCCCGCTCGCCTGCACGGGCCGCCACCGGGCGGCCCTTGAGCGCGCAGCGCAGATCATCGCAAAAACTGCTGACCGTGGGGTACCGATCACCGGGGCGCTTGGCGAGTGCGCGCGCAAGTATGTGGTCTAGGTCCAGCATCAGGCGCCGGTCCCGGCGCTGGCAGGCCGTCACCGGAAGGCGTGCGGGCGGTTCTTCAAGAGCCCGGCGCAAGGCGACCGGCAACGGATCGCCGGAGAGGCGCAGCGGCGGATGTCCGGCAAGAAGCGCAAAGAGCGTCGCCGCCAGCCCGTAGACATCGCTGGCCGTAGTGGCGGCATCACCGTCGAGCAGTTCGGGCGCGGCATAGTCCAGCGACAGAGGTGCCGTCTTTCGCTTGTCAGCGCCTGACAGGCGCGCCACGCCGAAATCGATGACCCGTGCCCGCTCTGCGCCGTCCACCAGAATGTTTGACGGCTTTATGTCGCGATGGACAATCAGCTTTTCATGGGCGTAGGCCAGCGCTTCACCGGCCTGAAGGATTATATCGACGATCTGGTGTGGCCGGGGCGCGCTCATCGCCACCCAGACATCAGCCGACGCGCCGTCAGCCAGTTCCATCACCATCCACGGACGGCCTTCCCCGGTCACACCGCCATCAAGCAGCCGGGCGATATTGGGGTGCTCCAGCCGGGCAAGATAGCGCCGCTCGCTGTCAAAAAGCGCGATGTCTTCAGCCGAGCCGGGCCTCATGATCTTCAGTGCGGCGGCCTGATCATACAGCCCGTCTGCCCGCTCTGCCTTGTAGACATCGCCCATTCCCCCACGGCCTATAAGCCTTGAGATGCGCCAGCTCCCAAGCTCCTCGTCCGGAGTCAGAAGCGGCACATCGGCTTCCTCAGGGTCTTCCAGGAATGCGCCTGCACGGGCAGCCGAGCCGAGAAGGGAGAGTACTTCGTCTGCAATGGCCGCATCGGCCGCTTGCGAGCGGACGAAAGCTTCGCGCTCAGCCTCGGGCAGTTCCAGTGCGGCGTCCAGCAGGGACTCGACCGTAGACCAGTCTATGTGTCGATCCATGAGGGACTCTCGTGGCGGCGATCCAGCGTGAGCGGTCAATGCTAAGGCCATAGCGTGTGCTGCGCCAAGCCCGTGTGAATGTTTTCACCCCTGGGTCACCATGCTTCAGGCCCGTTCAGGTCTATTCTGGCAGCGCCGGGGGCGGCTTCAGTCAGGCGCCATGATGTCAGCCAAGTGGAGACCGCCATGATAAATACTGTCCTTGTCTCGTCCGTAATCGCTGCAGGTGCGATGTCATCTGCCTGGGCCACCGGCCCCGCCGCGCCGCAGCCCGACTTTCGCATGGTCACGCAGATGCACGACCAGAGCAGTGGCATGACCATTGATGCGGAGCTGCGCCACTCCGAGGGCCGCTTCCGGATGGAGACCGAGTTTCAGGGGCAGGCGGCGGCCGTCCTGATCGATCCTGCGGCCGATAGCGTGACGATCCTGATGGATATGAACGGCATGCGGATGGCCATGGAAGTACCGTCAGCTGATAGCGGCTTTGCCGTTCCTGATGCTGATGACCGGTTGGGTGACCCCATTGGCTCCGACACCGTAGCTGGAGAGCCATGCACAATTTACCGCTTCGAGATCGAGGATGCGCCCGGCGACCAGGCCGAAGGCTGCCTGACGCACGATTACGTCGTCTTGCGCGTGTCCTCGCAGGATGAAGGCGTCGTGTTTGAAGCGCGCGAGTTTGAGCGCGCCGCGCAGGAGGATAGCTGGTTTGTTGTGCCAGAAGGCTATCGGCGCATGTCCATGGGCGCCATGGGTGGTTTTCGCCGCTAGCAAAACGGGCAAGCGCCAGCGGGGGCAAGCCCGCGCTGGCGCGGAGCCACGCTAGCGGAAGCGGCCGGGAATGACGACCGCGCCCGGATTGACAGGCCCTTCAAAGCGCTCCCCTTGGGGAACAAGGAAGACGACTAGCGCATGACCGTCACGGCCGGCATGGCGGCCCGCCGCGCTGGCCGCGCGCTGGGCTTCAGACACGCTCGAAATCGTATCGCCCCGTCCCATGAAGTGATCACCGGGAAAGAAGTGATCGCCGGGAAAGAAATGGTCGCCCGGGAAGAAGTGGTCGCCTGGGAAGAAATGGTCGCCGGGAAAACCCTGGGCATGGCCTCCATCACGGCCAATGCGGATATCCTGAGCGGTGCGCCCTATGATCTGTCCGGAGCCATCGACGATATAGGCCAGTACGGTTCCGGCCTGCGTGCCCCCGAAGCGGGCGTGCCGGGCGAACCACTCGCCGGTCTGTGCGGCCGTGGCGCCTCGCTCGGCATGAGTGCGGGCAAATTGCTGATAGTCCCGCTCGGATAGTTCAAGCGTCAGATCCACGGTTCTTTGCGCCGCCGCCTGGGGCGCGGCCATCAGGGCCGAAAGCGCCAGAGCCATCACGCCCATCACGGCGAAGGCAGCCCGGCGCGGCAGACGGAGACAATCATGTTGGATAGCAAGCATGGTTCCAGCTCCTTTGAAGGTTTGGGTTTGGGCGTAAGGCGTGGCTGCTCGTGTAGCGGCAGGCGTCATTACCTCCGCCGGTAAGGGGCGCAGCCAGCCATTACACTCATGCCACTCCATCCCGGGCGCCTGCAGACCCGTTCGGGGCTAACCCCGGTTTTGCCTGACGCGATACTGGGCCCTCTCCCGGAATCCGGCACTCTCGAGGCTGACCAAAATGCTCGCACGTCATCCGTTTTCAATTTCAGCGGCTCTCCTCCCGGCCATGGCTTTGAGCTTGTGGGCCTCAGGGGCGGCGGCTGAGGAGGAATACGACGCTTCCGATTATGCGCCGCCGCGCCTGTTCGAGCAGGAACCGAACAACACGCCCGATCAGGCCCGCCGTTTTGCCGGGCATGGCGTGCTTATCGGCAATGTTTCCGGGCGCGATCAGGATGCCTGGATGTGGACGGTGGAGGACGAAGACGCTGACCATTTATGGTCGGTCGAACTTGTGGCGGAAACGACGGGGCTGGTGAGGCTCGACATTATCGAGCTGTCCTACCACGAGGCCGGGGCCATAGACCGGGCGGTGGAGTCCGGCCTGGTCGGCGCCCTTCCGGCAACGTCGCAGGACAGCGCCGGACTGATTTCCGGTTCCCAGACCCATATCAGCCTGCAAACCAGCCGCGGCCGGCCTGTGGTACGTCAGGACGAGCTCCTGCTTCCGCCTGGCGAATACCTCATCGGCATGTCGGGGGCCGAAGCGGGCGGCGACTACGAAGTGCATGTCAGGCGCGGCCGGCGCGCGGCGCTCACACCCGTCGGCGAGGTGGCGCGCAACGATGACGGCGGCGTTATCGTGCCCGCTGGCGAAGAACGTGTCGTCATGACCGAGGGGGGATCGGGCACCTTTGCGCTCGATGTCCCTGACGATCAGGAAGACGGCCAGCTCTGGCAGGTATCGGTCATCGGCGGGCTCGGCGCGCGCCTGTCTGCGTCTCTCAGCGATGCTGATGGCGGCCAGCTCGCCGCGCCGGTGACAGCCAGCCCGCTGCGCCAGCACTGGCGCAATGTCGCGCTGGAGCCGGGCGCAAGCCTGCAGATCGAAGCGGCAGTGCGCGACGTGCAAGTGGGCATTGCCGCGGTCTCCCTGACGCCTCTGGGCATTGCCGCACCGGGAGAGGAACGTGAACCGAACGACATGCTTGAGCGGGCCAACTGGACCGATCTCGCCGAATACGGCTTTGCCGGCACGCTCGATGGCGTGCGCGATACCGACTATTTCGCATTCGCGCTGGATGACACGCAGACAGACGGCAGCCAGACGCTGATCATCGAACACGGGTCGGGTCAGGAAATTCTGGCATGCCTTGAGGACTTTACCGGCCGCGAGCCGATCTGCCGCCGCAGTAATGCCGAGCGGTTTGCATTCGGGCCATTGCAGCTGGAGCCCGGCGATTATGCCATGCATTTGCGTGCGCCCAGGGGCCGCTCGGAAACGATCGATTACGCTGTTTCTCTGGAAACCGGCCCCGCTCCAGCGGCCACCATCGCCCGTCAGCCCAATGATCATGCTGACTGGGCCGCACCGATGGAGGCAGGCCGTCCTGTAAGGGCCGGGACAGACATACGGCGCTGGTTCTGGTTCGAGCTTCCGGTAAGCGGGTTGCCGCAGCTCTGGCGCTTTCAGGTCAATGGCGATGCAGTGCGCCAGCTTCAGGTCCGGGAAGCCGAATTCGGGCGGACGATCGCGTCAAACAGCTACGGGCGCCCCTCAAGCGGCGTGATGCGTCTGGACCGCCTGACCCTCCTGCCGGGCCGTTACCTGGTCGGTGTGGAGGCTGAGGCCGACATCATGCTGCGCGCCATCCCGATGGGCCAGCCGGAGCCGGGATGGGAGGTCGAACCCAATGACAGCGCGCTGACCGCCAACGCGCTGACCCTGGGCGAGACCATGCAGGGCAATTTCCACCATGGCGACACTGACATGTTCGCCTTCACGACCCATGGCTGGAGCCAGGTGAGGGTGAGCGCGACACCGCCGGGCGACACGGGCGCGCGTCTCCGCCTGCTCCATGGCAGCCATGAGATCGCCCAGAGCGCGATGATCGAGGATGGCCGGATCGAAATGGCCGGGCGCCTGCCTGCCGGGGACTATTTCGTCGAATTGCGGGGCCAGTCGCCCAGCGAGCTGGAATACGCCCTGACCGTGGACATCGCTGCGCCGTGGGAGATATTCGACGGGCCTCTGATCGCTGACCGCCCGCCACTGGCTGAGCAACTGCCGGCTGATGGCCGGGTGCCGATCGACCGTGAGACGCTGGTGGCCCGGATGGTTTCCCACTGGATCGCCTTGCCCGTCGCTGACGCCGAACGTGACGTCACTGTCGAAATCGAGAGCGGCGGTGCCCGGACGCTTGCCATCCTGAACTCGGATCTAGAACCGGCTGCCGAAGGCGGTGGGCAGGCCGGAGAAACCCTCGAAGCGACCGTGCCGGCAGGCGAAGCCTGGCTGATCCATGCGCAAGGTTTCACGGGCGCGCCTGTTCTGATGGTCGACGACCCGGCGCTGGCCGAGCCCGACGATAGTTGGTCGGTGGAAATTTCGGGCGGGCAGAGTCTCGCCGCATGGCGGCCCGAGCGCCAGCGCGTGGAAGCAGAGCTGGAAATCGTCAATACTGGCGATCAACCGGCACGCCCCGATGTCGAGATTGCGGCTAGCCGGTCTGATGCGCGCATCAGCTACGACGCGCCGGCCGGGCCGCTGGAGCCCGGAGCGCGCGCAGTGATCGCCGTTTCGGTGGACATGCCAGCCTGGCTGCCGCCGGATGCTCCCGCCATTCTCTGGGCCCGTGCGGGAGGTGTCACCGCCGAGCTGCGTCTGGACGTGGAGACAGGTGCTGCGCCCGCCAATCCCCACGCGGACCGCGCCGACGAGGACCTGGCCGGGCTGGTCAATCTGGCCTGGGACGCGCTGGGCGCGCGGTTCACGACGGACCCCGAACCAAGGGACCGGGCCTTTCACCTGATCAACAACACGGTGGGCGGAGATACGGGCCTGCGCTGGCATGAAGTACTCGGTGAGCCGCTGCCGGTCATCGAGCTGGCCGGGGGCGGCGGTGACATTCACGCTCTGGTGCTCGACCAGACCTCGTCACTCCCGATACAGCAGCGCTGGCGCCGGGTCAGGGTGGAGCACTCTGCCGGCGGTGCAGACTTCGAGCACTTGCTCACAGCAGAGCTGGACGTCGGTGATGGCCAGCAGGTTTTCCGTCTGGCTGCACCCGTGGCCGCCACGCATCTGCGTGTCACACCCTTGAGCGACTGGGGCAGCCGCAGCCGGGCCGGCGAGCGCACGAACACTGTATCGGGCACCGGCCTCCTCATGGCTCTGGGCGAGCCGGGCGAGGCCATTCAGCCCAACCTGCTCGACCCGGCCTTGGGCGGGCACATCGTGTGGGCTGATGGCGCCCAGCATATCGGACGTTCCTTCCTGCACGGCGGTTTGCAACGGGGGCGGGGAACGCGCGCCTTCCATCAGAGGGAGGAACGGCGCCAGGCCGTGGACCGTGATCTGGTCGCCGGTTTCCATCAGCAGCGTCTGGCACGGATCGAGGCGCTTGAGTGGCGCACGGGCAGGGCACAATCCGCCCAAGGCCCGCAAAGCGTGGCGGTCAGCGTGTCTGAAACTGGTCCGCTGGGCCCCTGGACACGCGCAGGCGCCATTGAAATCTCTGACGGCGAAGGCCGTCTGGCCTTCGATGAGCCGCTACTGGCGCGCTATGTACGCTTTGAGCTTGAGGCTGCAGACCGGGGCTTTACCGTGCCCGAGCACATTGCGGCCTATGAGGCCGATAGCCTTCAGTCGCGGCGGTCAATTCTGGGTCATTGGGGCTGGTATACACACGAAGGTCCTGAAGAAGTTGAACAGCAAGCGTTTGACGGTGATGTGGACACCGCCTCATCCGCGTCATCGCCCCTGCGGCTGGATGATGGCCGCCGGGGCCGGCTGGAAGCTGTGGGTGATGTGCGCGCCTACACCGTCAACGTGCCTGACGGCGCGAACACGCTGGACATCACGCTGCACGAGAGCGTCAGCGAGCGCGCCGCTGTCAGCCTTCATGGCCCGGACGGCGAGGCGGAAATTGTGTGGGAGCGCAGGGCTGATCACCGCCACGGCACGGCGATTGGCCTGTCACCGGGCGAGTATCGCATCGAGCTGGAAGAGCCGGTGCGTTCCATCGCGATCGTCTGGGACGGGTCTGGCAGTATCAGCGATCATCAGCCGGCCATCTTCCGGGCCCTGTCCGAATTTGCTGACGGGCTTGTCCCCGAACAGGAGGTGGCCAACGTCATTCCGCTGGGCTTTCCGCCCCTGATTGATGGCTGGGCAGAGTATGGCGTACAGCTCAGCCAGGCGCTTGCCTCGGTGGAAACCGAATCGCGCCGTTTCCGGGTGGACCCCGCTACATCAGACGCCGAGACCGGACTTCTCATCGCTGCCCGGCGGCTGGACGGCCGGGAAGGCGAGCGTGCCATCATCCTGATCGCTGACGCCGAGCTGGTCACCCCCCATCGTTCTGAACTCTGGCCCATGCTGGATCGCGTGCGGCCCCGCATCTTCGCGCTGGCCATGAACCCCGGCAATCACGGATCGGACACCGCCAAGCTCCTGCATGAGCGCAATCTGACCATGAACTGGGCCATGGCGGCGGGCGGGCGCTACAGCTACAGCACCAGCACTCCGGCGCTGTTGCGCAATCTTGAAGCGGCCATGCACGAGATCCGCCAGCCGACAGAGTTCCTGATCTCGGCTGAGACCGGCTGGAGCGATCCGCCCGAGCCGGGCTCGCTGTCGGTCGTCAGCGGCGATGAGCCTGCTGTCGCCGGATCTGTGGTCCATATGATCTTTGATGCGTCCGGTTCGATGCTGCGCCGGATGGAGGGCGGGCGCCGCATTGATGTGGCCCGCTCCGTCGCCCGCGAGGTCATCGCTGAACGCATCCCCTCCAACGTGCCGGTGGCGCTCAGGGCCTTCGGACACACCGAGCCGGGCAGCTGCGAGACCGAGCTTCTGGTAGCGCCCTCTGCAGGCAATCACGATGACGTGCTGGCCGCGGTTGAAGGTATCGAGGCGATCAATCTGGCGCGTACCCCGCTGGCAGCTTCTCTGGCAGCGGTGCCTGGTGATCTGGCGAGATTTGATGATGGACGCCAGCTCGTGGTGATGCTCACCGATGGCGAGGAAACGTGTGATGGCGATGTGGAGGCCGAGCTTGAGGGCCTGATGGATTCCGGCGTCGAGATACGGCTCAACATTGTCGGTTTCCATATCGATCAGGCGGGTTTGCGCGACGAGTTCGAGCGCCTCGCTGAAATGGGCGGCGGCGTCTATTTCGACACCCGCGATGGCGAAGGCCTCTCCGAGGCGCTTGCCCGGTCGGTGGCTGCCGAATTTACGGTACGCGATGTATCGGGCGCCGTGGCCGCCCGGGGGCGTGTCGACGAAGCCCCGGTTGAGCTGGAGGCCGGCCGCTACACCCTGCAGATCGATGGGAGCGAAGACCGCGAGATCGTCATCGAACCGGATTCAGAGACCGTCATAACGCTCTGAGCCCGGTTGCCAGATAGCCAGAAAAAAACCAACCAGGAGACCGCAATAATGGCGAAAAACGTCCCTCAAATCCCGGCCATCGGCGCAGCAGCGCTGGCCCTTTGCATGTTTGCCGGCACGGCCAGCGCCCAGTCCCAAGGCGTGACCAGAGCCGGCTCGGTCACCGGCACGATCGGGGATACGGCCTATGAGGGCAGCATCCCGATGCCCAATCCCCCCAATGCGGACCTGTTCGATGGCGCGCATTACACGGTCGCGATGGAAGGCTCGAACCTCTCCTTGCGGGTCAAGATTCTCGCGATTGGTCAGAACGAGACGATCCGCAACAGCCCGACGGGCTATTATGGCAACAATGCTGTCCAGCTCGACCTTGTATTCGAGTTCACCCAGGACGGCCGGGATGCCATATCCGCAGACAATATCGTGTCGTCGTCCGTGACCTTTATCGAAGCTTGGGCGTCCCGCGTGCCGTCTCCGGCGCTGCAATACCAGACCATGTTCTCCCAGCCTGCGGTGTCCGTCGACACGTTCAACTGGAGCGAGGACGGCATCGAGATTTCAGGCAGCGTGTCCGGCGAGGCGTGCCTCTATGTCTACGACATCGATGAGCGCGGCGACCGCGTGAACGCCCAGGCGCGGGTGATGGGCGAAACCTTCTGCCCCGAGATCAATCTCGATTTTTCGGCCCTCGCGACCGAAGAGCATATGTAACCGCCAGCCGAACTGCACACCCCTAGCCCGGCCCTTTCAGGGCCGGGCTCTTTGCTGAAGCCTTCCTGGACAGGAGACCTTGATGAACCGCCTACGCATACAGACGAGCCTGCAAACAAGCGTGATCGCAGCCTGCCTTGTCGCGGGAACGGCGCAGGCCCACTCGCCCGGCGTAAGCCTTACGCCACAAGCCTTCATCGAAATTAGCTGGGAGAATGTGAACGCCTCCCGCTATGAGGTGCGGGCCGGTTCATCGCGGCTGATGTCGGCCTCCCGGCTGAGCTATCTGCATCTCAGCGACGTCCCGCCGGAGAATTTGACCGTTTATGCCATCCGGTTTGAAGGTGACGGCGATACAGAGCCGTTCCGCGAAGTGCGCGAGCCGATAGGCTTCACGGCTGAAACCACCGAGCGCTATGTCATTGACTGGGATCCGGAAGTTTATTCACGGGCCTATATCGGCGTCCGGGCAGGCTTTGAGGGGCCGGTTGGAGAGCGCGGCGCCCGCGTTCATTTTGCTCAGCAGCCTCCGTTCACACTGCCCCAGCCTACCGGCCAGATTTACGAGATCATATTTGGCCAGGGCGTGTCCGGCGAAGACGGGGCGGGCTCGGCGCCGTTTCGGGCAACGAGAGATGGTTTTGAGGCGCATGCGCCTTATGTCGACCTGACGCCGGCCGAAGCCCCGTCCGGGCCGTAGGGGCTGAAGTGGCTGAAGGGCACAGGTGCTAGACGGGGCACTGCCCTTCAAACCGCACCTCCATTGTGGCGTCGCGGATGGGCGGGAACACGGCGACGGTTCCAGAGGCTGCAAGCTGGCCGTCGCCGGTCCAGTCCCTGAGGTCTGGTGCCTCCGCGCTGTCCTCAGGTCCACGATGCACCCACTGGGCATTGTCATGCACCACGGACAGGGCGTGCAGGCCGGGCCAGCGCTGTATCATCACGGATATGGCGTCGCCGCCGGCAAGGGCTCCGCGCGCGCCAGCCGTATTCGTGTCGCGGTCACACATCGTGACTTCCATCTCGTGCGCTTCGCCGTCCAGCCAGAGCGTGCCGGTTCCCGGTGTGGCGGCGGATGTGGCCATCAGAAGGGCCAGGGCGGTAAGGGACATCACAGAACTCTCCAGGCTTGATTGTCAGACGGCGGGGGAAGGGCGCACGCTACCAGCAGTCGCGGCGCTCGAACAAATTCATGAGATGGCTGCGCCGGTCGTAGGCGACGCCTGTGCGCCAGCCTTCATCCGCCTGAGGCTGGCGGGCAGGGGCACCACTACCCAGCACCCGGCGGGCATCGCCCAGAATGCCGCTGGTTTCGTAATTGCGGGTATGCCGGGCGGCTGACTGACCGGCATCAAGAACCTGATCGGCGTCCACGCTTGCGCCGTGATGGCCCATGCCAGTTTCCGCCGCGATGAATGCGTCGATATTGCCAATCTCGGCTTCCAGCGCATCACAGCTCAGCGCAGGATCACGCGGCAGGTTCGCGGCGAGCCACGGGCCGTTGCCAGCCTGATCAATCTCGCCAAGCGCGGCGGCGCAGCTATTGCGCTCATAGAGGCTCATCAAATGGCCACGCCGCTCAGAGGCCACACGGTCAGGATCAGGCCCCTGGCGGGCCGGGCGCGCGGGCTGCTGGCTGCCGCCAAACAGGCGCTGAGCGTCGCGCATCATGCCGCTTGTCTGCCGGTTTCCGGTGCGGCGTGCCGCCACTTCTGCAGCTGCCACGCCCTGGCTGGCAGTGACCCCGCTGCCGTGCGCGCCATCGCGATTGCTCGCCCGCCAGACATCGATCTCGCCGATTTCCGTTTCCAGCGCTTCGCAGCTCAGACTGCGGTCGCGCGGCTCTCTGGCGTGCTGCCACGGCCCTGACTGCGCAGCCGCAACTGCAGGGATGACGGCCATGGTGACCAGTGCGAGGGCAGACGAAGCGATCAGGTTTAACCGGGGCATTGGCAGGTTTCTCCTCGAGAGAACGGGCAGGCTGCCGGCCAGCCAAGCCTAACCTGCCCACCCCGCGCCAGACCCGGACGGGTCTAGCTGCCACCGCCAAAGGCGCTGATGGTCTGATGCCCCGCAATCCCGGCCCATATCCAAGGAAAGATCAATGTCCATGCAGATACCCATGCCCTTCGCCAGACCCCTCCTCATGGCCGCGCTGCCCGCAATGGCGCTTGCGACCGCATGCACTGCCATGGCTGATGATGTCAGCGGGTCTGTGGATGGAGAGGCCAGGCAGTGGCATGTCCTGCAGGGCGACGATGGCAAGACTGTCAATTTCAGCGAGTTCTCGCCCGGCTTTCAGACTGTCACGATCCAGGCACACCGCAGCACCCGGTATGAGGTTGAGGGAAGTATCTCCATCACCTTCTCGCTCATGGATGGCGAGATTTCTGACGGGGAGGCGATGTATTTCCCCGAAGCGCGGATGACGCCGCACTTCACCGACGAGAACGCCCATGAAAGGCTTGTGCTGGAGCGTGTCGAGCTCGATGGCGGCGATACCCGGCTGGTCGGGCGCTATGAAGGCGAGCTGGCCTATCGCGGATCAATGTTCAGCGAAGCCGACGAGACCAATACGGTCTCGCTGGTCGTTGAATTCGACGTTAGCCCCTCCCGCGAGGACTAGGGCCTGTCCTCTATCAGGCGGCGGCGGGAGCAGCGCCGGGCTGCGACCGCCGGTGCAGGGAGCGCGCAACGAGAACCAGCGTGACGACCGCAACCGGGTAGAAGGGCACGAGCGACAACATCGCGTATTCGAGCCCTTGTGCCGGACCGTACTGACCGGCCAGCCAGTCACTGGCAGCACCGATATAGAGCGGGCCCAGGCCCATCCCGACCAGATTGATGACAAACAGCAGGATGGCCGCCGAGGTGCTGCGCTGGCCCGGAGGGGCCAGATTCTGCACGATCGCCATGCCGGGGGCGACAAACATCATGTTCATCGCCATCGGGATGGTCAGGAAGATCAGCGCGACATACCAGCTGTCCGCCATCACGCCGACAACGAAGAACGGGATGCCGATGCCCAGCGCCCAGGCCGGGATCATGGCGTAGGCACTGGGCGTGGTGCGCGCAAAGCGGTCGGCAAGATGGCCGCTGAGAAACATGCCGAGCGCCATCGAGAAGCCGATGACCAGGCTGTACCAGGTCGCGATGTCGGCCATTTCAGCGCCCTTCGCGCGCATCAGCAATGCAGGTGCCCAGGCGGCAAAGGCGTTGAACACGAAGCTGTAGGCCGCTGCAGCGAGCAACAGCATACGCAGGGTCGGGTCGCCGAGAAAATCACGCACGCACTGCATGATCGAGGGGCCTTTGGTCCCGTCGGGCGCCGCCTCAACCGGCGCATCAAACCGGCCCCTCTTGGGCTCTCGCACGCACAGCCAGAGCAGCAGGGACAACAGAACACCCGGTGCGGCGACCACGAAGAATGCGGTGCGCCAGCCAAACTGTGCGGCGGCCCAGCCACCCAGAGCCACGCCTACCGTCGCGCCGAGCGGCACGCCCAGTGACCACAAGGCGATAGCCCCGCCGCGCCGGTGAGGAGGGAAGTAGTCGGAGATGATGGACATGGACGGTGCCGCGCCGCCCGCCTCACCGATGCCCACGCCGATACGGGCAAACAGCAGATGGAGGAAATTGTTCGACAGGCCGCACAGGCCGGTGAACAGGCTCCATACAGCGCAGGCCACAGCCACAACGCGTACGCGGTTCACCCGGTCCGCCATCCACGCTACGGGGATGCCAAAACTGGTGTAGAACACGGCGAACGCAAAACCCGACACCAGCCCGATCTGGGTATCCGAGAGGTTCAGGTCCGCCTTGATGGGCTCGGCGAGGATCGCCACGATCTGCCGGTCAAGATAGTTGAATGCGTAGATAAGGCCCAGAACGAGCACGACAAAATAGGGGTAAACGCCAACGCGCTGCTCACTCTGGGTCGATTGCATGGAACGGTCTCACATTGCGCCGGAGAGTGATCAACGCCTGCTGGCGGACCGCTCCGGAAGCCCCTGATGATGAAGCCGCCCCCGGATCGCGAGGGCGGCTTTGAACGACAGCAATACGGGCTAGTTGCGGCCGTGGTGGTCGAACTCTTCAACCCCCATCTCGCGCAGGAGGTGAGCCCGGTCATAATACTCGCGCCACTCGGTGATGAGATTGTCATCGCCGAATGAGATCACGCCGACGACGGGCACTTCGCCCTTCTTCCCCTTGAAGGTGAAGCGGTCCCAGCGCTCGACATAAACCCGGCCATCAATAACGCCGATATGGTCGATATCGAGCACGATCTCGTCAATGCCGGCGCCCAGCCCGGAAATGCGCTCGTAAATGGCTTCCCGCCCGACCACAGGGTCCACCATCATGGAGTGAAGCACGCCCTTGGGCGCGAACAGATCGCCGACCTTGCGCCAGTCCTTCTTCTCCCAGGCGCTCGCCATCTCGCGGACGGCCGCAATCTTCTTTTCTTCGGTTGACGACATTATTTTCCTCCCTGTCAATCTCGTTATGCAAGCGATATTGGGGCATCTTCGGAGCCTGTCAATCAACACTGGCTTGACAAGACTGTCAGGCGAGTCATGGTGTCACTTGCTTAAAAAGACGAATGGTCCGCGACGCCCGTCATAAAGGCGGGAGGGCGGCCCGAGGGAGGAGTTGAGCATGTCTGTCCGTTTTCGGAGAGGTCGGCTTCTGCTGACCACTGCCAGCCTGGCGCTGGGCGTTCTGATGCCCGCCACGTCACTGGCCAATGAGTTACAGGAACAGCCCGTAGCATCCACCAATCAGGGTGTTGAGGTGCTGGTCATTACCGCGCGCAGGCGGGCGGAAAGCCTGCAACGCGTGCCAATAGCCGTCACGGCTCTGGGATCAGAGCAGCTGCGTAACGAACAGATCACCGATCTGTCGGAAATAGCGGCTTATGTTCCGAGCTTTACCTACCAGTCCCAGAACTCGATGGAATCCGAGATGTTCATCCGCGGTGTGGGCACCACCCGGCTGAACGGTGCGACGGCTGACCCGTCGGTCGGCACGTTCCTCAACGAGATCTATATCGGCCGGCGTGGTTCGGCGACGCCGCCGCTCTTCGATCTTGAACGCGTCGAGGTTCTGCGCGGCCCGCAAGGCACGCTTTATGGCAAGAACGTCGTCGGCGGCGCTATCAACCTGATCACGGCGGCACCGCAAGACGAATTCGGCGCCGGCGGATCGGTGTCGATCGGCAATTATTCCAGCCTTCTGGCCGAAGGATTTGTCACCGGCGCGCTGAGCGAAAACCTGTCAGCGCGTCTGTCGCTTTACCGCGAACGTCATGACGGCTTCGCGCGCAATGTGATTCGCGACGAAGAGCTGGAGGACCGCGATTCCTACGCCGGGCGTCTGTCACTGCTCTGGAACGCCAGCGATAATGTGCGCATCTCGCTGGTCGCAGACTACAGCGATGATCAGGGCGGCGGACCTTCGCGCAACGCCGTGGACGATCCCACCCAGCCCGGATTTGGCTTCATTACGCCAAACATTCCGGCCAATCCGCGCCTGAACCATTCGCCCTATGAGCAATATGCCGACCGTACCACGGGCGGTCTGACCGGCCGGATGGATTGGGACCTTGGCAACTCCACGCTAACTTACCTCGCCGGCTACCGTTATGGCGAGGCGTCAGGCCGCTGGACGCAGGCCGGGGCCGGCTCGCCGCCTTCGATCACGGACAGCACGCTGACCCAGTATGAGCAGTATCGTGGCTATACCCAGGAGCTGCGGCTGGCATCCGATGCCGGAAACCGGCTGCGCTGGATCGGTGGCCTCTACTATCTCTATGAGGACATCGAGCGCAGCTCGCGCAACACGGCAACGTCCTTCCTTCCGGGCGGTCCGGGCAGCACGCGGGACTCGCTGGACGGCGACAACATCTTCATCGGGTTCAGCGAGACGCGCAGCTATGCGGTCTTCACCGAGGTCGAGTTCGACATCACCCCGGCAGTGACGCTGGTCGTAGGCGGACGCTACACCCGCGATGAGAAGGACCTCCAGTCTGACGCGATCATTCTCGATTTCGGGCAGCCGGGAGACCTGCTCTCGCCAGCCCCGCTTCAGGAGGAGTATTCGGTAACGGTGGGCGGCGCCTGGTCGCGCTTCACGCCGCGCGTATCGCTTGAGTGGGATGTGTCGGACAACCTGCTTGTCTACGCATCGTATTCGGAAGGGTTCAAAGGTGCAGGCTGGCAGGGAGCAACGGCCAATGCCGTCGCTGCGGCCACCGCCTATAATCCCGAATACGCCACCACTTACGAGATCGGCCTGAAAGCTGACTGGTTCAGCAACCGCCTGCGTACCAATCTGGCGGCCTTCTACACGGACTTCTCTGACCTGCAGGTGGAATTGCTTGACGATGTGAACCTTACCCTCGTCGTCGCCAATGCCGCCGACGCCGTGATCAGCGGGTTCGAGTTCGAGGTGCAGGCAAGCCCGACCGACTGGCTGAACCTGTTTGCTTCAGGCTCGATCATCAACGCCGAGTACAAGGACTATATCGATCCGCTTCGTGGCATCGACTATAGCGGCAACCAGATGCAGCGTACGCCGGAGTACCAGTACGCGGTGGGCGCGGACATCCGCCAGCCGGTAGGCAACAATCTCGAGCTGATCGGCAATATCAATTACGCCTATCAGGATCAGATGTACTGGGGCCCTAACGAGCTCAACTTCGAGCCGGGCTACGGCCTTCTCAATGCCCGTGTGGGGATCGGCGCCGAAGACGGCCGGTGGACGCTCTCGCTGTGGGGCCGCAACCTCACGGACGAGCTTTACCGTGTCAGCATCATCCCGTTCGTCGGGGATGAGGTGTCGGTATTTGGTGCGCCACGCACCTATGGTGTGCGCCTGACGGGCCGGTTCTAGGCCACAGGCAAGCCGGGGGACCGCCGTGCCCCCGGCAACCCTTGACAAGGGTGTTGCCTGACCGGAGGGTCAGGCAACACCCCACTGTCCTCAACGGCCTCATGAATTCATCGAAAAAACAGAGCAGATCGCTCCCGGCAGACCGGGAGGCGCCACGTGCTGCCCCCGGCCAGCTGGTCGAGGCAGATTCAGCCGCGCGCGCGTTGAACATTCTGGGCGATCGCTGGACGCTCATGATCATTTCCTACGCCTTTGTGGACGTAAGGCGCTTTGAAGACTTCCAGAACCGGATCGGGATTGCGCGCAGCCTGCTGACCGACCGGCTGCGCCGTCTGGTGGAGGTGGGAGTATTCCGGCGCGAACAGTATTGCGAGCGTCCGCCGCGCTTTGAATACCGCTTCACCGAGATGGGCCGGGACCTGTATGGCGCATCCCTGATGATTATCCGCTGGGAGAAGCGCTGGTTCTATGACCGCAACATCCCGGCACACACGATCAGGCATGATTGCGGGAAAGTCTTCACGCCGGAATACCGCTGCAAGGCGTGTGGCGGCGTCATCTACGCACGCGATACCTATTCTGAACCCGGTCCCGGCGCGGGCTTTGACCCTGCACCCAAATCGCGCGCGCAACGCCGGTCAATCGTCGACAGGGCGCTGCCCGAAGACTCCATGATGCAGCGTGCGACAGACGTGCTGGGGGATCGCTGGACATCGCACATCATCGCGGCCGCTTTCCTGGGCCATTCGCGTTTTGGCGAATTTGAACAGGCGCTTGGCGTGGCGTCGAACATTCTGGCCGACCGGCTCTCCCGGCTCGTGGAGCTCGGCGTGTTCAAGCAACGGCTCTATCAGGACAAGCCGGAACGCTGGGAATACAAGCTGACGCAGGAGGGGCTGGACCTGTTCCCGCTGGTGCTGGAGCTGGTGCGCTGGGGTGATCGCTGGCTGTCCACCAAGGAAGGGGTTCCGCGCATCATCTATCACCGCCCCTGCGGCCATGTGCTGGAAGGCGTTATCACGTGCGATCAGTGCGAGGGCGAGGTGACCCGGCACTCCACGGCAATCTGACGCAGGCCCAGACGCTTGCTTAAGGAGACTAACGCCGGTAGCCTGCAGGCAAAGTTCTTTCGAACCAAGGACAAGCCTGATGAAGCTCGAACGTCTCCCGCCGGTCAAAACCTCCCTGCGCTCCAGCAATCACCCTTATCTCAACGGTGCGTGGACGCCGTTGCACGAAGAGGTGAATGCGTGGGATCTGGAAGTGATTGAGGGGACGGTCCCGTCCGACATTGATGGTGTTTACCTGCGCAATACCGAGAACCAGGTACATCAGCCGCTTGGGCGGCATCACCCGTTTGATGCCGATTCAATGATCCACCAGATCGACTTTTCAAACGGCAAGGCGTCCTATCGCAACAGGTTCGTGCGCACGCGCTGCTTTCAGGCCGAGCAGATCGCCGGGGAATCGCTCTGGGGCGGACTTGCAGACCCAGCTGGCACATCCCGCCGGCCCGGTTTCGGCGCCCATGGCAGCCTGAAGGATAATGCCAGCACGGACGTCGTTGTTCATGGCGGCAAGGCGCTGGCCACCTTCTATCAGTGCGGCGAAGCCTACATGCTCGACCCGGAAACCCTCGAGCAGATGGGCGTTGCCCCCTGGGCGCCGCTTGATGGTGTGTCGGCCCACTGCAAGGTCGATGAGCGCACGGGCGATCTGCTCTTCTTCAACTACTCCAAGCACGCGCCCTACATGCATTACGGCGTGGTGGACCCGTCTGGCCGGTTGAAGCACTACACGCCCATTCCGCTGCCCGGACCGCGCCTGCCGCACGACATGGCATTCTCGGAAAACTACTCGATCCTGAATGATCTGCCGGTCTTCTGGAATGCCAGCCTGCTGGAGCGCGGCATTCATGCTGTGCGCATGCACGACCTGCCTTCGCGCTTTGCCATCCTGCCCCGCTACGGCACCGAAAAGGATATCCGCTGGTTCGAGGCCGACCCGACCTATGTGCTGCACTTCCTGAACGCCTACGAGCAGGGCGACGAGATCATCATGGACGGCTATTTCCAGGAAGATCCGATTCCGAAACCGCTCACTGACGGGCCCAAGGGCTATGAGCACCTGATGGCCTATATCGATGAGCACAGCTTCAAACCCAAGCTGCACCGCTGGCGGTTCAACTTGGCGACCGGCAAGACGGTAGAGGAGCGTCTCGACGACCGGATCGTCGAGTTTGGCATGATCAATCAGCGCGTGGCGGGCCAGCGCCATCGCTATATCTACTCCACCACCACCAAGCCGGGCTGGTTCCTGTTCAACGGCTTCATCAAGCACGATCTCGATACCGGGACGTCAGAAGAAGTGCGTCTTGAAGAGGGCCGCTATGCGAGTGAAGCGCCGTTCGTCCCCCGCATTAATGCGAAGGACGAGGATGACGGCTATCTGGTCTCGTTCGTGGTCGATGAAAATGCCGGAAAGTCGGAATGCATCCTGATTGACTGCAAGCGCTTCTCCGACGGGCCGGTCGTACGCATTGCCCTGCCGCACAAGATTTCCAGCGGCACCCATTCATGCTGGGCCGACCGCGGCTTCATCCGTAACGGCAAGGCAGGGTAGGGGGGCGTCAGCCCCCCAGCTTTTCAAGCACCTGCTCGCGCAGTTGCGAGCGGACAACCTTGTTCATGGCATTGCGTGGAAGCGCGTCTACCCGAACGGCTTGCTCCGGCAGCTTGAATACGGCGAGACCCTTTTCACGCAGCCAGCCGGTAAGCTGTTCCAGCGTCGGCACCGCTTCGCCGCGTGGAACGATGGCAGCGCAGACGCGTTCACCCAGCACCTCGTCAGGAATGCCGACCACAGCCGCCTCGGCAAGGTCAGGATGACCGCTGAGCAGATCGTCCAGCTCGGCCGGCGAGATGTTCACGCCGCCCCGCACGATGATGTCCTTGCACCGCCCGACAAAGCGATAGAATTGCGGTATTGCGCCATCACCAGCCAGCTCGAACAGATCGCCTGTGCGGTAATAGCCCTGCTCGTCAAACACCGCTGCCGTCAGTTCCGGGTTGCCGAAATAGCCGGAGAAGGTGGCAGCGCCCTGAAAGCGCAGCTCGCCGGGTATGCCCGCTTCGGTAATGTCTTCGCCAGTTTCAAGGTCCACCAGCCGGGTCTGGATCATGGACGCAATATCGCCCGACCATTCAATCCCTTCTACCCCCATGCGGGGGAAATAGCGCGCCCTGTCGGCATGGTCAGGCACGTGCAGGTGGGAGCTGAACAGCGAGGCTCCTTCGTTGGAGCCGTATATATTGCAGACCTCAATGCCGTACTCGCGCGAGAAGCCCTCGATCATCCAGGGCGCGAGCGGCGCAGAACCGGCGCCAATCGCGCGCAGGGAGTCCAGACTGGTCCCGGCAACCAGTTCCGGCATTTTCAGGATCGCGTTCAGGATAGCGGGAGCGGCGATGGTGTAGTTCACCCGCTCGGCCTCTATCTGCTGCAGGAAGACCTTCAGGTCGAACGGATGGTGCAGGACCAGCACACCCGCCCGCCAGAGCCATGAGGTCACAAGGCCGAACGAGCCGATATTCACCAGCGGGAACGGGTTCAGCACCGTCTCGCCGGGCTGCAGGTCGGCCGCTTCGGTTACCATGCGCGCATTGACGATCCACAGATTATGGTCGCGCGGCACGCCCTTGGGCCGGGCCTCGGTGCCCGACGTCCAGAAGATGGTGAAGGTCTCGTCCGGCCGTGACGGGTTGGCCTTGGCATAGGCGCTTGCGCGCTCGCCGCTGGTGTTTGCCATGGCGGCATCAAGGTCAACCGTGCCCTCGGGCGCGTCTCCGCCAAGGATGAGCACCTTATAGCCACGCGATGGCTGGAGCTTCAGCGCCAGCGCCGCGTGATCAAACCCGGCAAAGCGGGCGAGCGTCACGACCGCCTTGGGTTTCACCGTGTCGAGTACATAGGCCAGCTCATGCTCGCGATAGGCGGTCACGACCGGGCTGATGACCAGCCCGATACGCGCGGCCGCCAGTGCCAGGATCACGGTCTCGGCGAAGTTCGGCGTCTGGTAGGTCAGCACATCGCCCTTGCGCAGGCCCTGCTCCAGAAGAGCCGCCGCCATCGCATCAACCTCCTCACCCAGCTCCGCCCAGCTCAGCCTGCGTGGCTGCTTGCCATCGAGATCGGCACGGTTCAGCGGATCCCGGAGCGCGCGTTTTCCGGCCGCTTCGACCCGGTTGCGCTGGACGAGGTGGTCGAGTGTGAGCGAGCCCCACCATCCTTTGGCGGTGTACTCCTCGAGGCGTGATGCGGGCGTTGCGGCCATGCGGATTTGCTCCCTGAATTTTATATGTCAATTTACTTGCATAATAAGACTAACTGTGCCCATTCATCAGGGCAAGCCATGAGAGGAAGACGCATTCATGTATCGGGTAATCCAGTGGGCGACAGGGTCCATGGGCCGGACGGCCCTGCGCCGCATCATCGACCATCCCGATCTCGAACTGGCAGGTGTTTACGTCTATAGCCCGGACAAGGCAGGGCGCGATGCGGGTGAGCTGGTCCGGCGCGAACCGACGGGAATCATTGCGACATCGCGCATAGAAGACATTCTCGCGCTTGACGCCGACATTGTCATCCACACGCCGCGTATCACGCTGCCTTACGAGGCGCTGAGCGGTGATGTCGAACGGCTGCTCGCTTCCGGCAAGAATGTGATTTCGTCTGCCGGGTTTCACTTCCCCGACGCGCATGACGAGGATTATGCCGGCCCTCTGCGCGCCGCATGTGAGGCCGGGGGCAGCACGCTGGCGGGGCTCGGCGTCAACCCTGGCGGCTTTGTGGAACGCGTGGTGATGGCCGCGACCGGCTTCTCCTCACGCCTTGACCATCTCGATGTGCGCGAGATGGTGGATGCCTCGCAGATGACCTCACCGGAGTTTGTCTTCGGCATGATGGGCTTCGGGCGCGATCCGCAAAAGGATGACATCCGCAAAGGCCCGCTGGCCACGCTCTATACCAAGCTGTTCAGCGAGGTTCTGGCGCACGCCGGTTACGCCATGCACACCCGGATCCGGGCCATCGAGCCGGACCACGAGCTGACGATTGCGCCGCGCGACATCCCCACCGGGGCGGGGCCGGTGCCCGCGGGCACCGTGGCGGCGACGCGCTGGCGCTGGACGGCCCATTACGAGAACGGCTCCAGCTTCACCCTGTCGATCCTGTGGACCGCTGACCCGGCACTTCACGATGGCGAGACGGGCGGGCACTGGGTCGTGGACATCACCGGGCGCCCCAATATCCGCCTTACGCTGGATATCCATGAAGGCGACCCGAACATACCCTCCTCGCGTGCCCTGACGGACGCGACCATGGCTGCCGCGCTGCGCGGTATTCCCGATGTGTGTGCCGCCCCGCCCGGCTTTTTCAGCTACCCGGCACCCGGAGCCTACCGGACAAGGCTGGCCTGAGCCGTATTGCTTGAAGCTGGAAAGAAAAGAGCGCATCACCAGAGGTGATGCGCTCATCCAGTTTGGAGGTACGCGGAAAAATCAGGCCTTGCGCGGCGGCCACGGAATGAAGCCGGACGTACGCTCGATATAGGCGACGTAATCAGGCTTGGTCTTGCGCATGCGGTATTCCATCGTTGGCGCGCCCGACCATTTGATCAGTGTCCAGGTGAGGAATGCCGGGCCGGCGAACGACCACAGGCCCGTGCTCGTCTCGGCGGCGATCAGGAACAGGCCCCACCACACCAGCGCCTCACCGAAATAGTTCGGGTGGCGTGAGTATTTCCAAAGGCCGCTTTGCATGACCTTGCCGGCATTGGCCGGGTCTTTGCGGAAGCGGGTCAGCTGCCAGTCGGCAATGCTCTCGAAGACTAGGCCGAAAAGGGCGATGGCTGCGCCCGTCCACGCCAGAATGCCAAGAGCGGCAGGCACTGCATCGATCGGGCCGAGCTGGACCGGCAGGGTCACGAGGAACTGCAAGGGCGCCTGCGTGAGAATGACGGCAATCAGGCTGGCACGGGCAAAGCCCCAGCCCTTTTCCTCTTTCAGGCGTTCAAACATGCGCTTGTAGCGGCGGTCCGGCCCGTGATCGCGCCAGCGCCAGTACATGTAAGCCGTCAGGCGTGCGCCCCATAAGCCGGTGATGACCAGAAGCAGCACGGCCCGGTCGCCCTGACCGGACTGCAGGAAGGTGGATATGGCCAGCACCACCGCGCCAAGCGCCCAGTAGGCATCCACGATGGTGCAATCCTTCAGGGCAATGCATATCAGCCAGAGAATGAAGAACCCGGCGGCAAGCACGGCCAGATTGGTAGCCAGAACTGTAACTACGTCCACTGTCTTCCCCTTTTTTTTATCTAGCGCCCGGTGGCAATGCTGCTCGCACCGAGCATGCGGGCGACGGCGCGTTCCACGCCCTTGGGATCGCGCGCCAGATCGGCCCGCAGCTCCACCGCCATGCGGTCTGTATCGATCTCGTCAATGCCCCGGCGAATGGCCTTCAGGCCCACTTTCGCGATGTCTTCGGGGCGTTCCTTGTTCCCGCCGACATGGGCGGCCATCCGGGTATCAACCGAGCCCACAATCAGGGCGCTGACTTGCGTTTTCTGCTCGGCAAGCTCGGCCCGTATGCAGGCTGAAGCCGCGCGGGCGGCAAACTTGGACGGGCTGTAACCGCCCATGACGGGCATGGCGACGAGCGCGCCGCCCGACAGCACGTTCACGATCGCGCCGCCGCCATTGGCCTTGAGGATGGGTGCAAACGCCCGGCTCATCGCCAGAAGGCCGAAAAAGTTGACTTCCATCTCCTCGCGCGCGGCATTCATGTCCGGCGCCGCCATCAGGCGCTGGTTCAGAAAAGCTCCGGCATTATTGACGAGGATCGAGACATCCTTGCATTCGCGCGCGGCGGCCTCGACCTGTTCGGGACGCGTGACATCCAGCTCCAGCGCGACGGCACGGCCGCCGGACTCCTCCACCAGATGCGCGGCGCTGCTGGCCGATCTCGCCCCGACATAGACGCGGGATGCCCCGGCCTGCAGGAATGCGCGCACAAAGGCTTCGCCAATGCCGCGATTGCCGCCCGTGACGAGGGCTACGGCTCCTTCGAGTTCCATGGGTTTTAGCCTTTTGCGTAGATGGGATCGTGCGGCTTCTTGGCGCTGCGCACGAGTTTGGAGATGTCCGGCACCATCGTGCCGCGGCCCCATGTCTCGGCGTGGTCCATCTCGTGGTTCCACTCCCAGACGAGCTGGCGGCGGGCGATTTTCCATGCACCGTCCCGCTTCTCGAAGCGGTCAATGGCGCGCGCCAGGGTGAGCGTATCGAACGTTTCACCGTCCTTCTTCATCCGGGCGAAGGCGAGGATGTAGTGCTCGGCCAGAGCCTTCTCGCCATCCAGTTCGACATGGATATTCGTGGAGAGATGGTTCATCAGCCCGCCGCGCGGCAGGATTTTCGCCATCAGCGCGATGTATTCGGAGGCCGGTCCGTCAAACACCCCGCCATGATCCTCCCACGCATCATCGTGATAGCAGCTGGTCAGAAGCTCGATATCGGCCCGGTCAGCGGCGCGCAGATAGAGATTGATGACATCGGTAATGGCCTGCTTGTCGAGCAGGGCCTGGACCTCGGGGGAATGGTTCGTGCTCATGCATCACCTTCAATAATGAGAATGCCGGAATCGGGCGTCGCGGCGTAAAGCCGTTCAACATCGCCGCGGCGGCGGTCGATGACAGCGCGGCGGTTCACCGTGCCCTTGTCGGACAGCTCGTGAGCGTTCGGGTCTGGCGGTGTATCCAGCAAAAGGGCGCGCCGGATCTTCGAGCCGCCATGCTGGCCTTCATTTACCGCCCGGATGGCTTTCGCGATGGCGTCCGGCGACGCGCCCGGCTTGGCCCAGCCCATCAAGGTGAGGTAGGGCCGGTCATCATCACACAGGACCAGATCGGTCATCAGGGTGCCAAGCTGGCGCATCAGCGTGTCGCGAAGCGCGCCGCCATAGACCCAGGCGCCGCTGGACAGCTTGAACTCCTCCGCCGCCCGCCCGGCAAAGGCAAGGCCCTGCTCAGGGCGGTCAGGGTCATGGAATACGGCAAGGTCTCCGGTGCGGTAGAAGCCTTCCTCGTCGAATGAGGCAGCCGTCTTCTCCGGCTCATCCAGATAGCCAGCCGTCACATTCGGGCCGCGTGCGCGCAGCTCGTAGCGGTCACCTGAGGGGACAAGCTTCACCTCGGCCCCCGGCGTTGGCAGGCCGATGCCCACCTTGTCGCTCTCAAAGTGGATGACCATGAAGGCCGACACGGTTTCGGTGGAGCCATAGCCGCTGGTCAGCATGATGCGATGGCCGGTCTCGGCCACAGCCAGAGCCTGCAGCCGGTCATAGACGGACTGCGACAGGCCCGCCCCGCCATAGAGCATCAGGTTCAGCCGGGCAAAGAAGGTCTTGCGCAGCGCTGCATCCGCTTCCAGCGCGTCCACCAGCATGGAATAGCCCAGCGGCACATTGTTGTAATAGCCGACACTGACCTCGCGCAGATTGCGGATCGACTGGTCAAACAGGCCAGGGGCGGGCTTGCCGTCATCGACATACATCGTGCCGCCCTCAAGCAGGGTGGTGCGCATCGCGAAGGCACCGGCGGCGTGGTGCCAGGGTAGCCAGTCCAGCATGACATCGTGCCAGCCAGCGCTTTTGCCGATGGTCTGCTGGCACTGGGCGCTGTTGGCGGCGAGATTGTCGAAGCTGATCTCGACCAGCTTGGGCAGGCCGGTGGAGCCTGAGGTAAGCATGTAGGCGGCCACGTCATCGGCGCGGCGCGCAGCGATGGCCTCGCTCACGGCCTGCGTTACCGGCGTCGCGGTGACGGTATCGAAGGCATGAGCGCCGGGCGCGTCCGCAGCGCAGGTGACAAGACGGGCATCGCCGGTATCAAGACTGGCTATCGCTTTGAACGCGCCAGCGCTCTGGGCAAAGATCGCGCCGGGCTTTGCCTTGGCGATAACGTGCCTGAGGCGTCCATAATCGCCGCCCAGAGCCGCATAGGTCGTGCTGACAGGGCAGACAGGCAAGCCTGCCGCCCAGCCTGCAAATGTCATCACGGCAAAGGCAGGGCCGTTCTCGGCAACAATGAGCAGGGCGCGGTCACGCGGCGCGTGGTCGAGCAACCATTGCGTCGCCCCGTCAATCTGGCGCTTCAGATCGGCGTAGGAGGTAAACACCCACTCGCCGTCGGCACTGGCGCGCTTGGCCATGGCAGGCTTCTCGCCCTGGGCCTGTGCCATGCGCGCGAACCGGGCGGGAAGATTGGTCTCATAGGGCTGCAGTGTGATGCGCGAGCGCACGACGACCGTCCCGCCGGGGCGGCGCTGAATGTCCAGATCGACCGGCAGCAGCGATGCATCACGCAGCGGCGCGAACGCGGCCTTCGCTTCGGGAAGAGCCATCAGCTCGCCCTCGTGACAACCGGCCTGTCGAGCATGGCGCGTACTTCAGGAGAAATCTCCTTTTTCTCGCGCTGGTTGGTTTGCACATAGGCGTTGAAATACTCGCGCCAGCGGTGAATCCGCCCGTCCTTGAACTCCAGAACGCCTGCATAGGGCACGGCCAGATGCGAGCCGTCAGTGCCGGTAAACTCATCCACGCCTTCCATCCAGAGCGTGTCGCCATTCTCCGCGTAATCGAAAAGGCGCCAGTCATTGGATTGCGTCTTGCCAGCCATCTTGGTGAGAGCGGCGCGCATGGCGTCCTTGCCCTCAAAGACCGGCAGCATGCCGCCGGAATTATTCCATATGAAATCGTCGTGGATGTGCTCCATGACAGCGTCCACGTCGAGCCTGTGCCAGGCTTCGATAACGTCAAGAAGAGTATCGATATGGCGAGCCAAAGCTTTTTCCTCCCTTAAGCCTCTCTTTGCCGGAGGCTATTTCCTTGTAAGTCCGGTTATACAAGCGACGCTCGGGAAGCGCAACCAGCGGATTCCTCAGCCGGGCTAAAGTCTTGTTTTGGCAATGAAGTCATGAGCTGGCGCCGGAAATCGCCGGGCGGTCAGGAACAGGCCGGACCGTCCCGGCGAAGGCGCAACGCATCCTGCAAACTCTCTGGGCACGCCCCCCTGACAATCGGCGTCAGAGGCGCGAATCCGGCTTGCCGCAATCTCTGGCCACTGCTCAACTTGCCCCGTTTCAGGGGGGAGATGTCAATGCCGGATGCCGGGACCTTGAAGCGGCCATATGGCCGGGCTTTTTCGGCTTTTGTGGCCGTCCTCGCGACGCTCTGCCTGGCGGCATGCGCCACAGTTCAGCCAGATGACGCGTCAGCCATGCCGCGCTTTGAATCCGACGAAGCGCTTCGCGCGTTTCTCGCGCCTGACGGCGACGTGCAAGTCAGCATGATGGCGGGGTTCCCGGCACCACCTGCACCGCCGCCACCGCCGGGGGGCGTCGCAGCGTCGCCACCGGCTGAGTCTTCCGCAGCGCAGGAACGGGTCGTCATGGCGTCTGACGTAAGCGCAGCAGACAGCGAATCCATCACTAACGTGCAGGTTGCCGGCGTTGATGAGGGCGGCATCGTCAAGGTGATTGGCGACTATCTGGTTATTCTCAGGCGTGGCCGCCTGTTCACCGTTTCCACGGCAGATGGCGGGCTGCGGGCCATCGACTCGATCGACGCTTATCCGCCGGGCGCCAGCGCCCGCCATGACTGGTATGACGAGATGCTGGTCTCTGACGATCTGGTCGTGGTGATTGGCTACAGCTACCGGCGCGGCGGAACCGAGATCAACCGCTTCCGCATGGCACCGGATGGAACGCTCGCCTTCGTCGACTCCCATCATCTGAGGTCTGACGATTATTATTCGGATCGCAATTATGCCTCCCGCCTGATCGGCAGCCGGCTGGTTCTCTATGCGCCGCTCTCCTTCCGCTGGAACTCGCGCGATGTGCTCGACGACCTGCCGGGCCTTAGCCGCTGGTCGCCTGATCGCGAAGGGCCGGAGTTCAAACGCATCGCCAGTGCCAGCAATATCTTCATTCCCGCCCCCTTGCGGGCGAGCGGCGCGCAAGCCGTGGAGGCGATGCACACCGTGACGCAGTGCGATCTCGCTGCGCCGGAGCTGACCTGCGATGCCACCGTCGTGCTCGGGCCAGAGGGCCGCACCTTCTTTGTGTCGAATGACCATGTCTATGTCTGGCTGGAAGCGAACCGGAATGTGGAGGCAGACAGCCCCAACTTCCTGATCCGCATAGCGCTCGATGACCGGCTGCCAGGCGCCGTGCGGGTGGCGGGCAGCCCGCTCGACCAGTTCTCGCTTGGCACCAACGCGGCCGGCGACCGGATTGATGTCCTGGTCGCCGACGAGGGCTATGACGATCCGATGTGGGATACGGAGCTGACGCGCGGGCGTCCGGCCCTTTTGCGCCTGCCGTTTGCGCGTTTTGGCGATGGCAGTGGCGCGGCCCCCGCGTCCGACTACCAGTTCCTGCCGGGCGACGAATACGCCCACCTCAATCGTAACCGCTTCATCGGGGACCGGGCGCTCTACAGCCTTCATCGTTACTCGGACAGCCAGCACCGCTATTCGATTGTGGTTGTTCCGGTCGAAGGGGGCGATCCGGTCGAACTTGCCGTGCCTGAATGGGTCGAGCGGATCGAACAGCTGGGCCGCGATGCCGTCGTGATTGGCGGCTCGCAGGCGACCGTGTTTGTCACCCTCGATATTACCGGGCCGGAGCCTGCCATTATCGACCGCTATACCGAGCGTGGTGCCCGCGAGGCGGAATCGCGCAGCCACGCCTTCTTCTACCGGCCAGATACGGGCAGCGCTGACGGAGCCGACGGCCTGCTGGGCCTGCCGGTGATCAATCGCGGACGCGGTTCTGGTGATGCGGACATGCTGTTCCTGCGCCGGGAAGCGCGCCGGCTATCCGCGCACGGGCGTCTTGAGTCCGCTGCGCCCGGCCATCTGGATGATGGCTGCCAGGCCTCGTGCATCGACTGGTATGGCGATGCGCGGCCCATCTTCCTGCACGGCAGGGTGTTCGCCCTGCTGGGCTATGAGCTGGTAGAGGGCGACGCGTCCGGAACGCGAATTCGGGAGGTGCAGCGCATCAATTACGGCCCGCGCATCGAACCCGGAAAAGACAACTAGCGCTGTCTGAACGCCGGCAGCTTGGCCATACAGGCCTTGGCTCGCGCAATCCCAAAAGCGTCCCAATCAGGATAACTTGTCCTGATTGGGATCGTGTGCCTATGATCGTTCTCAAACCGGATGACCGCGAAGCGGGAGGGGAGAACGATGCCGATCTTGAAACCATGGCTGCGCCGTGCGCCGCTTGAAACACTGATCTGTCTTTGCGCGGCAGTGGCATTTCTGGCGGCCACGCCGCTGAACGCGTTCGCCAATACGCCCGGCACCACGGGGGGCGGCGTCGGCTACACCGCTCCTGACGGCTGGGATGTGCGCCCCGGCGAAGGCCTTACTGTGCTGGCTGCGCCCGCAGATGAGCTGCTGGTGGCACTCGTGGATGTGGGTAGCGCCGATAGTGCGTCTGATGCGGTGCTGGCTGCCTGGGCACTCTTCGACCCGGATGCGGATTATCCCGTACGGCTTGTCACTGCGGCCAGCCCGCGCGAAGGCTGGGAAGAGCGTGCCAGCGTCTCCTACGACATTCCCCCCAATGAGCGCCTAGCCGTGCAAGCTCTGGCGCTAAGGCGCGAAGCCAGCTGGACAGTGATGATCGTGCGCGGTTCACAGGCCGCGCAGGAGCGGCGCTCGGCTGCGACATCCCTGATTCAGCAGAGCCTTCGCCCGGCTGGTTATGAACGTGAGAGTTTTGCGGGGCGCACACCCAACCCCCTCACGCCGGAGCGTATCGATCTGCTGCGCGAGTTTGTGGCTGAGGCCATGGACGCGCTGGATGTCCCCGGCGTTGGCCTGGCGCTGATCGATCAGGGCGAGGTCGTCTGGCAGGGCGGTCTTGGTGTGCGTCAGCTTGGCGCCGATGAGCCGGTCACGGCTGACACACGCTTCATGATCGCGTCCAACACCAAGGGTATGGTGACGCTTCTGCTGGCTACGCTCGCTGATGAAGGAGCGCTGGAATGGGATCAGCCCGTCACGCAGGTCTTTCCGGAATTCCGGCTGGGCAGCGACGAGACCACTCGCTCCACGCTGATGCGCCATCTGGTCTGTGCCTGCACCGGCCTGCCACGCAAGGATATGGGCTTCCTTCTGGTGGAACCCGGCGCACCGGCAACCGACACTTTCCGCCAGCTTGCGGACACCCAGCCGACCAGCGCCTTTGGCGAGCTTTTCCAGTACAACAACTTGCTGGTTTCGGCGGCCGGCTATGTTGGCGGCGCGCTGGCCTATCCGGGCATGGAGCTGGGCGCGGCGTTCGACCTGGCCATGGAGACGCGCGTGTTTGCGCCTGCAGGCATGCACAATTCCGGCTTCGACTTTGCCGAAGCGATGCAGGGTGACTGGGCGCGTCCGCACGGGCGCAATCTCGATGGCGATGTCGTCGAGATCAGCAACACGTTCAACCAGTCGATCGAGACCCACAGGCCCGCTGGCGGCGCCTGGTCGACGGCGGCCGACATGGCACGCTTTGTTCAGCTGGAGCTGTCGGGCGGACTGACGCCGGAAGGCGAGCGGGTGGTGTCCGAGGCCAATCTGATGGAGCGCCGGGTGCACAACGTGCCCACGGGTGAGGACAGCTGGTACGGCATGGGGCTGTTTGACGAGATCGCCTGGGGCGTTCCGGTCGTCAGCCATGGCGGCACGCTTCTGGGGTATCGCAGCAATTTCTACCTTCTCCCCGAAGCCGGTATCGGCGCGGTTGTGCTGACCAATTCCGATGAAGGCTCGGTCATGCTCCGGCCCTTCCTGCGCCGCCTCATGGAAGTGGTGTATGACGGCCAACCCGAAGCGATGAACGACATAAACACGGCGGTGGAGCGTATGGCCCGCCAGTCAGGCGCGCGGCGCGCCACGCTGACCGTCCCGGGTGACCCGGCCATACTGGAGGCCCTCGCGGCGCAGTATCACAACCCGGAAACCGGCTATATCACCATCCGCGACGTGGACGGGGAGACCTGGCTGCGGGCCGGTGCGATCGAGGGGCCGGTTGCCACCCGGCGCAATGCCGATGGCACCGTGTCTCTGGCCACCGTGGGAGCGGGCGCTATCGGGCTGGAAGCCGTGATCGGCGATGAGGATGGCGTGGCGACCCTGACCATCCGCGACAGCCAGCACGAGTACGTCTACCGCGCCCAGGACTGACCGCGGGCAGGTTCCATAGTGCTCGCGACCGGCAGGGCCTTGTCGTCCTGCCGGTCTGGCGCGTTCTAATTCCGGGTGGACGGCTTATATTGATCTTCAAGGGCGCACGCGCTCCGGCGGCGCGCCGTTGAGGAAACCATGTCTGACACCATCCTTGCTGCCGAGCCTTTACTGCGCCTTGCCGCATTTGCCGGCGTGCTGGCCGTGATGATGGTGTGGGAACTGGCCGCTCCGCGCAGGCGGCGGGAGATTCCACGCCTTGTGCGCTGGAGCAATAATCTCGCGGTGGTCGTGCTGGACACGGCGATTTTGCGCCTCGCTTTTCCCTTGCTGGCGGTGGCATTTGCCCTGTGGGCTGAAGGGGCAGGCTGGGGCCTGTTCAATGTGTTGGGCGCGCCGCTATGGCTGGCTCTGCCGCTTTCAGTCCTGCTGCTCGATCTGGCGATCTATGGCCAGCACGTCGTGTTCCATAAGGTGCCCGTCCTGTGGCGTTTTCATCGCATGCATCACGCCGATCTGGAGTTTGATGTCACGACAGGGCTGCGCTTTCACCCCGGCGAGATCGTCCTTTCCATGATCATCAAGCTGGCGGTCGTCGCGCTGCTCGGTGCTCCTGCTTTGGCCGTGCTGGTGTTCGAGGTGTTGCTGAACGCCACCTCCATGTTCAACCATTCCAATATCCGCCTGCCGTTCGGCCTCGACCGGATGTTGCGGCTCTTCGTGGTGACGCCGGACATGCACCGGGTACATCATTCGGCCCTGCGTCATGAGACCGACAGCAATTACGGCTTCAACCTGCCCTGGTGGGACCGGCTGTTTGGCACCTATCGCGCGCAGCCCGAGGCCGGACATGACGCCATGACCATCGGCATTGGCCAGTTCCGTACGCCCCGAGATCTCTGGCTGGACCGCATGCTGCTCCAGCCTTTCCGGGGGAGGGCCAGCGATCCGGTGTCCGATGATGACAAGAGGGGCACGGTAAGCAGCGTGTAGTCAGATCGCGTGGTCCTGCATGGCTGCCTGGCCCCGAAGTCCACACCTCCCCAAGCCATCAAGCCACACCGTCGCTTCCTACGCATGCTTGACTCCACAAACTTTGTAAATCAAAGTAATTTGACATCGACGCTTCACCCTGAACATTACGAAAATGTATCGTAAAGGGTGCTTTACATGCGATGGCGCACGGCCTACCGCTTGTGCGACAAACGCGCATCAGGCGCAGGGACGGGCAGGGGACAAGTCAGATGAATGATGATCGCCGGGACAAATTGCGGTCGCTGAGCATCAACCGGGATGAAGAAGAGCGGCGTGGCGGCGGGGTGTCGCCGGTCATGCTGTTCGGCGGGATGATCGTGTCGGCAGTCATCGCCGCAGGCGCGGTCTGGTTTCTGACACAAGGCGATGCCGGCAACGCGGCGCCGCAACAACAGACAGTCGCCAGCGCGCCGCCCGCCAGTACCGGCCAAGCCACCGACACGCAGGCGGCCCCGCCGCCTGCTGCGGCGACGCCACGCGCGCCGCGTGCGTCGGGCCTTGTTGCGTCCGGCTATGTCACCGCGCGCCGTCAGGCTACCGTTTCGGCCGAAATCACCGGGCGCATCGCCGAAGTGCTGGTTGAAGAGGGTACCGAGGTCGAGGCCGGCGAGATACTGGCCCGGCTGGACGATACGCGTGCGCAGCTCGATCTTGAATTGATCGACTCCCAGATTGCCGCCGCCGAGGCGCGTGTCCGTTCACTGGAGTTTCAGGCGCGTGAGGCCGGCACGGTTACCCGCCGCGCGTCCAGCCTGTTTGATCGCGCGATTGCCTCTGAAGCGGCCCTGACCGCGGCGCAGGCCCAGCAATCGAGCCTTGAGGCTCAGCTGCGTGCGGCCCGTGCCGAGTTGGACAGCGCCCGTGTGCGCCGCACCAGCCAGGTTGACCTTATTGCCCGGCATATCGTGCGGGCGCCGTTTGCGGGCGTCGTGATCGCGAAGAATGCGCAGGTTGGTGAAATTCTGTTTCCGGGTTCCGCCGGTGGCGGGTTCACCCGTACCGGCGTCGCAACGCTGGTCGACATGGCCTCGCTGGAAATCGAAGTCGATGTCAATGAAGGCCAGATCCAGCGGGTGACGCCGGGCCAGCGCGTTGAAGCAGTGCTTGACGCCTATCCGGACTGGCGGATTCCCGCCCGCGTGGAGGCGATCATTCCCACTGCAGACCGCAGCCGCGCGACCATCAAAGTGCGCGTGGCCCTCAATGAGCGCGATGCGCGTGTCCTCCCGGACATGGCTGCCCGCGTGACCTTTATCGAGTGATGCCGGCCCTTGGCCGGGGATGAATTTTCAAGGGACAGGACAACATGGCAGACGCATCAGGACTTTACGAACTCAAAGGGCTTTCCAAGCGCTATACGCGCGGCAAGGAGACTGTCGCGATCTTTGACGGGCTCGACATGACGATCTCCCAGGGCGATTTCATCGCCATCATGGGGCCGTCGGGCTCGGGCAAGACGACGCTGCTGAACCTGCTGGGCGGGATCGACAAGCCCAGCTCCGGCGAGGTTTTGTTTGAAGGCCAGCGCATCGACAATCTCAGCCAGGGCCGCCTCGCCAAATGGCGCGCCAAGAATGCCGGCTTCATCTTCCAGTTCTATAATCTGATGCCGACGCTCACCGCCGCGCAGAATGTGGAGCTGCCCCTGCTGCTGACGAACCTGTCGGGCAAGGCGCGTAAAGAACGGGTGAAAACCGCGCTCGATATTGTCGGCATGGTGGAGCGGGCGGGCCATCGTCCGGGCCAGCTTTCAGGTGGTCAGCAACAGCGTGTGGCCATCGCCCGCGCCATCGTCGCCGACCCGAAAGTGCTGCTTGCGGACGAGCCGACGGGTGATCTGGACCGCACGACGGCCGATGAAATCCTGCAGACGCTCCAGCTGCTCAACAAGGAGCTGGGCAAGACCATCATCATGGTCACGCACGACCCGGAAGCGGCGAGCTACGCCGCGCGCGAACTGCACCTGAACAAGGGCCGGTTCGAGGAGAAGGGGAAAGCCTGATGAATGACGCAACCCTTATAAGGAAGAACCTGTTCCGCAAGCGTTTGCGGGCCATTCTCCTGATGGTCTCCATCCTCATCGCCTTCCTGATCTTCGGGGTGCTCGGCGCCCTGCAGAACGCGTTTTCCATGGGCAGCGGCACGGCGGCGCAGGAGCGTCTCGTCACCGTCAACCGTATCAATTTCACCGTCGCGCTCCCCTATGCCTACTGGGGCCGTATCCAGCAGGTGGAAGGCGTGCGCAATGCCGCCCCGGCCAGCTGGTTTGGCGGCTACTATCAGGAACCCCAGAACTTCGTGCAGAGCTTCGCGGTAGATCCTGAAACCTATCTGGCCGCCTATCCCACCGAGATCGTCCTGCCGCCAGAGGAGCGCGCGGCATTCCTGGAGGGGCGCACCTGCGCGCTCGTTGGCCGGGCGCTGGCCAACCAGTATGGCTGGTCCACGGGTGACCGCATCCCGCTCATGTCCAATATCTGGCAGAACACCGATGGATCGCAGGCCTGGGAGCTGGATATCTGCGGGGTGTTTGACGACACCGAAGGCACCTATCCGACCAACTACCTCATGCTCCACTACGAGTATTTCAACGAGAGCCTCGCCTTCGGCCGTGATAGCTTCCACTGGATCACCATCAACACGACAAACCCGGCCCTGAATGATCAGGTCAGCCAGGAGATTGACGCCCTGTTTGCCAACTCTTCGGCGGAAACCTCCACCACCACCGAGGCCGCGTTCAATGAGGCTTTCATGGAGCAGTTCGGCAATATCGGTCTGATCCTGACCTGGGTTATCGGGGCGGCCTTCGCGACGATCCTGATGATTGTCGGCACGACCATGGTGATGGCGGTCAATGAACGCACCCGCGAGATTGCCGTGCTGAAGACGCTGGGCTTCACCGCGCCGCGCATCTTCCGCATGGTGCTGTGGGAGTCGCTCCTCTTGAGCTTTATCGGCGGATTGATAGGGCTGGGGCTGGCATCGCTGGCTGCGGCTGCCGCCAGCGGCGCGCTTGCCGGTTTCCTTCCCGCCTTTGGCCTGTCGCTGACCAATATCGTGACCGCGCTGATCCTGATGGCGGCGCTGGGGATCGTGACCGGGTTGCTGCCCGCATACAACGCCATGCAGGTGCGCATCTCCGAAGCGCTCGGCAAGATCTAGGAGAGATCACCATGCTCAAACAGACAACAGCCGTAACGCTTCTCAATCTGCGTTCCATCCCGCAGCGCTGGGGCATGTCGCTGGCGACAGTCCTCTCCATCGCCCTGGTGGTTGGCGTGCTGCTCGGCTTCATGGCCATGGCCAGCGGTTTCCGGGCCACGGTGGATGGTGCCGGCTCCGATGACGTAGCCATCATGTTGCGCGGCGGCGCGATGGCGGAGATGAACTCCACCGTTAGCCGCGATGATGTACGCCTTGTCGAAATCGCGCCCGGTATCGCTGCCGGTGAGAATGGCGAGGCGCTCATCTCTGCCGAGCTCTATGTCGTCGCCGACGGCATCAAGCGCACCACGCAGACGCGGGCCAATCTGGCGCTTCGCGGTGTCGGGCAGCATGGCCCGGAGCTGCGTCCGCAATTCTCGCTTGTCGAGGGGCGCATGTTCAGCCCCGGCACCGGGGAACTGGTTGTGGGTGAAAGCGTGCTGCGTGAATTTGATGGGTTCGAGCTGGGCCAGAGCATCCGGCTGGGAACGAATGAATGGATTGTTGTCGGCGTGTTCTCCACGGGCGGTTCGGTGTTCGATTCCGAAATCTGGGCCGATCTGGGCGTGATCCAGAATCTCTACGACCGGGGCTCCAGCGTGCAGACCGTCCGTGCCCGGCTGACCTCGCCGGACGCCATCGAGGCTTTGCGCGAATATGTCGAGAACGAGCCCCGGCTCAATCTCGAAGTGCTTTCCGAGCGGGCCTATTTCGCGCGGTCAGCGGGTGGCACGACCAATCTCATCATGTTCCTTGGCTGGCCGCTGGCCATTGCCATGGCCATCGGCGCGCTCGCCGGTGCGTGGAACGCGATGTATGCCTCGGTCGATGCGCGCACGCGTGAACTGGCAACGCTCAGGGCCATCGGCTTTGGCGGCCTTCCTGCCTTTACCGCAGCGATGGCAGAGGCGCTGGTGCTCGCCTTTGCAGGCGGGCTGATCGGCGCTTTGGCGACGTATCTGCTTTTTGACGGGGTCAGCGCCTCCACGCTGGGCTCGGGCTTCACCCAGATCGTCTTCGCTTTCGCAGTGACGCCAGATGCCGCTGTGCAAGGGGTAATCCTTGCCCTGATTGTCGGCTTCCTGGGCGGGTTCATCCCGGCCATCCGTGCCGCGCGCATTCCCTTGCTCGCCGTGCATAACGACTGATAGCGGCCCGGCCTGGTGGTGCCTGATCTGCCACCGGGCCGGGCTCGCCGTCCCCGGCGCCGAATCCAGCTGCGCGCTTGACCTTCGCGGCGGGCCCATCACCAATGGCACCCGGACGAAGGCAATAGGAGGGGATTATCGATGACCGGACAGGAAGGCGCGGCTAAGCGCTCGTGGCTGCGCATACCGCACACGCTGGTGCTGATGGTCATCATGATGGCCATTGCTCTGGTACTGACCTGGATACTGCCCGCCGGCAGTTTCGAGATGCAGCCCAACGAGGCCGGCCGGATGATGGTGGTTCCGGGCACCTATGAGGTGGTCGAGGACGCGCAGACACTGGCGCCCTGGCATTTGCTCAGCGTGGTGCCGCGCGCCATGGCTTCGGCCTCCGACGTCATCTTCTTTGTCTTCCTGATTGGCGGCGTGCTGGGCGTGGTACGGCTGACCGGTGCAATCGATGCGGCGATCGGCGGCATGCTGCAGCATTTCCGTGACCGGCTGGCGCTGCTGATCTTTGCTGCCATGTTCGTCTTCGGCACGTTCTCTGCCACCTTTGGCATGGCCGCAGAATACATCGCCTTTGTCGGCATACTGGTGGCGCTGTGCGCGGCCTTGCGGCTGGATTCCATGACGGCTGTCGGGATGATGGTCGTCGGCTACGGCGTCGGCTACGGGATCTCGTTCATGAACCCGTTCACCGTGATGGTCGCGCAGGACATTGCCGAGCTTCAGCCGCTTTCGGGCTGGTGGTACCGTCTGGCTATCGCCCTGCCGATCTTCGCCATCGGTTTCCATCACGTCTACAGCTACGCCAGAAAGGTACAGGCCGATCCGTCCAAAAGCCTGATGGCCGGGTTGCCGGCCACCGTCGCGCCGCCGGCGGAAGACTATCCGAAGATGAACTGGCAGCGCCGTCTGGTCCTGCTTTCGCTGGGCGCGACGATTGTCGGCCTGGTGCTGGGCGTGATGCTGCAGGGCTGGTGGCTGACAGAGCTGGCAGCGATCTTCCTGGCGCTGGCTGTTGCGGCCATCATTTTTGGGCGTCTGCGCCTTGATGATGCCGCGGAAAGTTTCATCACCGGGGCGGCGCAGCTGACCGCCACAGCGCTGCTGGTCGGCTTTGCCCGCTCGATCTCGCTCATTCTCGAAGACGGGCTGGTGCTGCACACCATCGTCAATGCGCTGGCAACGCCGCTGGAACAGGTCCGCGCGGAGTTTTCCGCCGTCGGCATGTTCCTGCTGCAGAGCCTTCTGAACCTGTTCGTACCGTCGGGCAGCGGCCAGGCCTTTGCCACCATGCCGATCATGGCCCCGATTGGCGATCTGGTCGGGGTGAGCCGTCAGGTGACCGTGCTGGCCTTCCAGTTCGGCGACGGCTTTTCCAACATGATCGTGCCGACCAACGCCGTGCTGATGGGCATTCTGGGCCTTGCTGGCATTCCCTATGACCGCTGGCTGCGCTTTGTATTTCCCCTGATGATCAAGCTGACCATCGCCGGTGCGCTGGCGCTGATGCTGGCGGTCTGGATCGGGTATACCTGACCGGGCGGTGAAGCCTGTTCCTTTAGTGAAAATCCCGGCTTTTGGGGATGACGCGCACATCGCGCGGATGGCGGGCGTGTGAGCTGTCCTTTGGCGGCGGCCCGCGCCGCGCCATGACGGGGCGGCGCACCTCGTCTACCGGGGCCATCGCGCCGTCGAGCATTTCGCGCTGGGCGTCCTCGCTGAGGTAAAAGAGATCGCCGGAGCGATCCTCCAGCCTTTCCGCGATGATGTGGGTGACATTGTCAGCCGTCTGCACACGGCCCGTCACGGCGAGGATACGCGCGCCCATCACGACCGGGCGGAAAAGCTCTGCCACTTTCTTCCAGACGATGAGATTGGCGATGCCGGTCTCGTCCTCGATGGTGATGAAGAGCACGCCCTTGGCGGTGCCCGGTTTCTGGCGCACCAGCACCAGCCCGCCTGTACGTACCCTGCGGCCCGTTGGCGTGGCGCAGGCCTCCTGCGTGGTCGCGAGGCGTTCCTCGCGCCACAGCCCCCTTAAAAGCGCCATGGGATGGCTTTTCAGCGATAGGCGGAGCGTCTGGTAGTCCTGCACCACATGCTCAGACAGCGGCATTTGCGGCAGCTCCGTGGGCGTCTTCTTCGCCCCATCGCCCGCCAGTGCCAGCAGCGGGGCAGGGGGCTCAACCGTCTCGCCGCGTATCGCCCACAGCGCCTCGCGACGGGAGAGGTTCAGCGAGGTGAAGGCATCGGCGCTGGCGAGCTTTTCCAGCGTGGCGCGCGGCAGGCGGGTGCGGGCACGCAAATCCGCCGGGCTGGTATAGCCAGTGCCGCGCAAAGCCGTCAGCCGGGCCATCTCCTCTTCTTTGAGGCCATCAATCTGGCGAAGACCGAGGCGCAGCGCGACGGGCCATGGGCCGCCCTCAGCCGGTTCCAGCATGTTGTCCCAGGCCGAATGGTTCACGTCGGCGGGGCGCACCTCCACCCCGTGCTCCCTGGCATCGCGCACGATCTGGGCAGGCGCGTAGAAGCCCAGGGGCTGAGCGTTCAGGAGGGCGGCGGCAAACACCTCCGGGTGGTGGCATTTGATCCATGAGGAGACATAAACGAGGAGCGCAAACGAGGCGGCATGGCTTTCGGGAAAGCCGTACTCGCCAAATCCCTTGATCTGGTCAAAGCAGCGCGCGGCGAACTCCGGCGCATAGCCGCGCTGCACCATGCCCTGCACCATCTTCTCCTCGTAATTGCGGATCGTACCCACGCGCCGGAAGGTCGCCATGGCGCGGCGCAATCCGTTGGCCTCCTCGGGTGTGAACTTGGCCGCATCAATGGCGATCTGCATGGCCTGCTCCTGAAAGAGCGGCACGCCGAGCGTACGCTTCAATATGCTTTCCAGCTCGTCCGCCGGGCCATGCTCCGGGGCGGGCGAGGGGAAGGTGACGGCTTCGATGCCTTTGCGGCGGCGCAAATATGGATGGACCATATCGCCCTGAATGGGGCCGGGGCGCACAATGGCGACCTGAATGACGAGATCGTAGAAGGTTTGGGGCCGCAGGCGAGGCAGCATGTTCATCTGCGCGCGGCTTTCCACCTGGAAGACGCCCAGGCTGTCGGCCCGGCACAGCATGGCGTAGGTGGCGGCGTCATCGGGCGGGATGCTGGCGAGGGTGTGGCGGATACCCTTGTGCGTGCGAAGCATGTCAAACGCCTTGCGGATGCAGGTCAGCATGCCCAGCGCCAGCACATCCACCTTCATGATGCCCAGCGCATCAATATCGTCCTTGTCCCACTCGATGAAGGTGCGGTCCTCCATCGCGGCATTGCCGATGGGTACGGTCTCGGTCAGCAGGCCCTTGGTCAGCACGAACCCGCCCACATGCTGGGAGAGGTGGCGCGGAAAGCCGATCAGCTGGCGGGTGAGGATGATGGCGCGGCGGATCATCGGGTTTTGCGGGTCGAGACCGGCTTCCCTGATGTGTTTGTCTTCAATCGTGCGCCCCCAAGAGCCCCAGACCGTGCCGGCGAGCGCCGCCGACACATCCTCGGTCAGGCCCAGCGCCTTGCACACTTCACGCACGGCAGAGCGCGGGCGGTAGGAGATGACGGTGGCGGTCAGCCCCGCCCGGTGGCGGCCATAGCGGGCATAGACATATTGCATCACCTCCTCGCGCCGCTCGTGCTCGAAATCCACGTCAATGTCAGGCGGTTCGCGCCGCTCCTTCGACAGGAAGCGCTCAAACAGGAGGCTGCTGGTGGCGGGATCGACGCTCGTGACGCCAAGGCAGTAGCAGACAGCCGAATTGGCCGCCGAGCCGCGCCCCTGACACAGGATGTCTTGCGCGCGCGCCCACGCCACAATGTCATGCACGGTGAGGAAATAGGCCGCGTATTTCAGCTCCGCGATGAGGGCGAGTTCCTTCGCAAGCAGCGCCTTCACCTTGTCCGGCACGCCGTCCGGATAGCGCCACTCCGCCCCCTTCCAGGTGAGATATTCGAGATGACCCTGAGGCGTAGAGCCGGGCGGCACCGGCTCGTCCGGGTATTCATAGCGCAGCTCATCGAGGCTGAAAGTGCAGCGCGCGGCGATGGTTTGCGTGCGCGCTATAGCGGCTTCAAATCCGGCAAAAAGCCGGGCCATTTCGGCCGGGCTTTTCAGATGCCGCTCGGCATGGGGTTCGAGGCGGAAGCCTGCCTCCTCGATGGTGCAGTGCTCGCGTATGCAGCTCATCACGTCCTGCAAGGGGCGGCGTTCCGGCGCGTGATAGAGCACGTCATTGACGGCGACGATCGGCACGCCCGCGCGCCTGCCAAGCGCGTCCAGACATGCGATCCGCTCCCTGTCCCGCCCCCTGTATCGCCACGCGGCGGCCAGCCATACCCGCCCCGGCCAGCTCGCGCCCAAACGGGCCAGCAGCGCCTCGAAGGCGGCATCGGGTTCTTCTGGCGGCACGATGATGAAGCACTGGCCGTCAGCGGCCTCCATCACATCTTCAAGGGTTAGATGGCACTCGCCCTTGGGGGCTTTCATCTTTCCCAGCGAGATGAGGGCGGAGAGGCGGCCATAGGCGGCGCGGGTTTCGGGATAGCAGAGAAGGCTTAAGCCGCAGGCAAGGTCCAGCCGCGCGCCGACCAGCAATTTCAGCCCGTGTTCCTTGGCCGCGATATGAGCGCGCACCACACCGGCGAGCGTGTTGCGGTCCGCCACGCCAATGGCAGAAAACCCCAGCGCCTTTGCCTTCTCCACCAGCTCGGCGGCATGGCTTGCCCCGCGCAGGAAGGAGAAGTTCGTGGTCACCTGAAGTTCGGCGTAGACAAGCGCGCTCATGGGAACAGCCCGCACACATACCAGCGCGGAGTGCCGCCGCGCTGGTCATCATAAAGCCCCTCACGCATCAGCCAGTAGCGGTGCCCGTCCTCATCCTCCACGCGGTAATAGTCGCGCGCGCGCACGCCATCCGCGCTGCCCCGCCACCATTCCGGGCCGATCCGCTCCGGCCCGTCCGCGCGCGCCACGCTGCGCGTCACACGCCGCCAGGTGAAGCGGGCAGGCGGACCGTCGGGCAGGATGGCAATGGTTTCCACCGGCTCTGGCTGGTCGAGCACGACGAGCGGACGCGGGCCGGTGCGATGAGCCGAGGCGGGCCAGGGTTTCAGCGCGCCGGGAAAGGGTGTCAGCGCCTCGCTGCGGCCCGGCACATGGCTTTCATGGGCGGTGAAGATGGCGACCAGATCATCGCCCAGCCTTGCATTCAGCCGGTCCACCAGCGCGGCTGTCTCGGCCGGATCAGCGCCCGGCAGGGCTGCGCCATCGGGCAGGGCAGAGGCAATGGCTTCCAGCGGGCCGGTGCCATGGGCGGAGAGGGTCATCAGATCGATGCCAAAGCCCGGATCCATGGCCTCAAGGCGCGGCGCGAAGAGCTTCGCGATAGCGCCCGCATCCCGTCCCGGACGGGAGAGGGCAAGGCTGGCGCTGGTGCGTGTGCCATCAGAGCGATAGCCGGTGAGGATGAAGCGCCGCGCGCCCTTGCCCGCCTCCTCCAGCTGGCGCGTCAGCTCGGCGAGCAGCTTGATGAGCGCGTCTTCGATCCCGCCAAGGCTCAATAGCGGTTCCGGGCCGGAAATCCGCGCGGTGAAGCGCGCGGGCGTTTTCAACGGGATCAGCGGCTCCGGGCGCAGCCCAAGCGCCTGATCGAGGCGTAACAGCACGTCCTGCGCAGCCTCGCGATTGCGAAAGCGGCGGGCGAGGGCGGTGCGCTGAATCGTGAAGAGCTGGCCGATCCGGGTCAGGCCGAAACGGCGTAAAGTCTGTACCGTGCCAGCCTCCAGCCGCAGGGCAGCGATGGGCAGGGCGGTGAGTGCTTCGCGCGCCTTTTCCGGCCCACTGATCTGCACCGCATTGGCACCGAAGCGGGCGAGCGCCCATGCCGCGCCTGCACTGTCGGCGAGGCCAAGGTGGGACGTGAGGCCCAAGGCTTCCAGAGCCCGCTTGATGGCGGCCAGAAAGGCCTCCTCCCCTCCGAACAGGTGCGCGCAGCCCGTCACGTCGAGGCGTATGCCGTCAATCCCGTCCATGGCGGTGAGGGGGGAGAAGCGCGTCATCCAGAGGGTGAGGCGCTTCAGGGCCAGCGCGTCCGCCTCGCGGTCTATCTCTTCTGCTGCAAGGTCCGGCACGCGGGCGCGTGCATCGGTGAAACGAAGCCCCGGTTCCAACCCCAGCGCGCGTGCAGCCTCGTTCACCGCCGCCAGCGTGCGGCCCTGCGCGCAAGTCTCGGTCAGTACGAAGGGCGCGCCGTCCTCAACCGGCCATGGCGTGGTGCGGGCGCGTTTCAGGCGCTCCATCGGCCAGTGCGGGAACCAGACGCACACGAAGCGGCGCATCATCCATCTCCATCAGGAATGTCTCTCCGGCCCGTTGCGCAAATTCGCGCGAGCGCTCCAGCGTCACCTGCCAGCGCGCGCGTCCGGGGGCGCGTGGATCAAACGCATTGGGCGCTGAAGGCGCCGCCGCCACCCGCCAGCGATTATGCGCGGCGGTCGCCCCTTCGGTGCGCCATGAGCGCACGAGGATGACCGGCGTGGCGCTTGCCTCATGGGCCAGCGTCAGGCGGCGGGTGAAGGTGAAATCAGCCGCCTCCACCTCCGCGATGACGGCCCCGATGGCGCGTGAGCGTGCGGCCTCGTCAATCGCGCGCAGGGCTGCATTGTGGTCGCGGGTTTCCACCAGCATCACGCGGGCCGGATCGGCTCCCAGCGCTGCGAGCCCCCGCGCGCTGATCCGCCCCAGATCAAGGCGCTGGCGGCGCGTGCGCACCCACAGCCAGCCGCCATGGGGCCGCGTCTGTGCAAATCCCACCGCCAGCCCCAGCGCGGCGGCCATGTCGGCAAAGGCGGCTGGGGCAATCTCGTGTACGCCCTGCAAGGGTGCGCCGAACCTCTCTTCCAGACGCGCAGCCTCCCTCTCCACGCGCGTGGAGAGACGCTTAAGAGGCAGGTCATGGAGGATCGCACGGGCCATATGTTCTTATTTTGTTCTTAGGCCCAAGAGTCAAGAGGGGTGATTCGGGGATCCTCTCTCCTCGTCATCCCCGCGCAGGTGGGGATCCAGAGATCATAGGGCTCTGTCGGTGCAAATGGCTCTGGGTTCCCGCCTGCGCGGGAACGACGAAGTGGAAGCCAGGACCTATGAAGTGGAAGTCGGGACCTATAACGTGCACCTCACGCGTTTCACCGGGATGAGCCGGGGTCCAACATCTTTCTGGGTCCCGACTTCTGCTAGAAAAGTCTGTATTTTAGCTATTTAGAGGAAAAATTTTCCTTCTGCCGCAAAACCAGCAGGGGAGGGTTCAGAAAGGGCGCGGAGATATTCTGCCTCGCCCCTTCTAACGTAGGTATCGAAGAGACCTGTGCGGCCTTTTCCTTGAAGATGCGGGCCAGTTTTTCTTTCTAACCAGCCACTTACTGTAGCGCCGACGAAATTTGGATAAGCACTCTTTTTCGCCAAAGGTTGCGATAAATTGAAGCTCTCACGAGCATTACCCTTTAGGTTGGCCTGAGGGTGATTTGAGTGTTCATAGTTCCACCAAACCGAAACTCTAAGTTCGCCATAGCTAATGCCACTCCAAAGCACTACGCAATTGCGCCCGGCTATTTTGACCTGAATATGACCTTCTTCGTCACAGCCGCTTTCAGTCGGTGGCGCCAGAGAAAATCTCTGAGCCGCAAGTGCCTCATTAACACCGTGAACTAGTAGCTTTCGGAGATATTCCATCTTAGATCCATTCGTTGCAGTTTAATACGGAAAATTATTCGTCAGTCGAAATATCTAATCAAAGACGACTGGACCTATCAACCAGCTGTCTGGACTGGTCAATGACAAGCGGCCAAATATGAACTGGATGGTCCTAACCAATTTCATGAAGAGCCACTCAAAGCCCCGCATTGTATCGACTACATTGCGAAATCGAGAAAATATGTCGCTCTGGCGTACTTTTTCATTGACGTCCCGGGGCGTATCGTGGCTCATTTTACCAGTCTCCTCTGAGAGACAAAAACGGGGAAAGCGGCATTTAATTGCTCCGTTGTCTAAGGCCTCGGATGTTAGCGCATCCGGGGGTCTTTCTGATGGGAAGTCGAGAATTTATATAATACAGTTAAGCCAAAGCTAACGACGACCTAGGCTATTCTGGTAGCATCGTATCGATAGTCTTCCAATCGCTAGCAAAATACTCCTTTAATGAAGCGATTCGAGACGATTGCTCTGCGTAGAGAGCGATCACAGATTTCTGTAATATTGTTTGATAGGTCAATAGGTTAAAGTGGAATTTTGTAGCGTATTAATGCTTGACAACCAAATTTTGCTGGTGGTGCCAGACGTTACAGAGTGAAAAAAACTTCGCTTGCTGACGAGATGTTCGGAAAGGACTCGAACTAATGCGTATTTCGTCGGGAAAACGAAGATGGTGGGTGAAAGAAGGTTACCCCCGCGCGGTCTTCACCACCCGCGCCACGTCTTCCGCTTTTGTCTGCCAGCTGGTGACGAAGCGGTAGCCGCCATGGGGCCAGGGGTAGAAGCCGGCATTGAGGGCGTTCAGCGCATCGACGGCCTCTTGCGGCAGGTCGATGAAGACCTCATTGCCTTCAACCGGGTGGAGCAGTTTCGCGCCGGGAACAACGGACAGGCCCTTTGCCAATTCGCTGGCCATCGCGTTGGCGTGAGCGGCCAGCTCCAGCCAGCGGCCACGCTCCAGCCACGCTTCGAACTGGGCGGCGACATAGCGCATTTTCGCCACCATGTGTCCGGCGCGTTTCTGGCGCACCTGCAGGGCGGAAAAGCGGTCCATGACGGACGGGAAGAGGATCACGGCCTCTGCCGCCAGCGCCCCGCCCTTGGTCGCGCCAAGGCTCAAGACATCGACGCCAGCGCGCCATGTCAGGTTCGCCGGATCGCATTTGAGATGCGCCAACGCATTGGCAAAGCGCGCGCCGTCCATATGGACGTGCATCCCGCGCGCCTTGGCGAGGCCCGTCAGCGCTTTCACCGTCGCGACATCATAGGTGGTGCCGGACTCGGTGAGGTTGGAGAGGCTCAAGACCGAGGGCGGGGTGGTGTGTACGAAGTCTGACGGCCATTGGCTGAGCGCCGCTTCCAGCGTTTCAGGCGTCAGGCGTGCATGGTCGCCATGCAGGGTGATCAGCTTGGCCCCGCCGGTGAAAAACTCCGGCGCGCCGCGCTCATCGCGGTGAATATGCGCCTCGTCATGGCAGAGGATGGCCGTATCGCCCGGAGCCAGCACAGACAGCGCCAGCGAATTGGACGCCGTGCCGGAGACGGTGAATACCAGCTCCAGATCGGTGGAGAATATCTCTTTGAGCTGCGCCTTTACCCGCGCGGAAATCGCGTCATTGCCATAGCTGGCAGCGGCCCCTTCATTGGCGCGTACAAGCGCCTCCAGAAGGGCAGGGTGGGCGGGGGCAGTAGTATCTGACAGGAAGCTCATGGGGGCGCACCTGACACGAGAAAAGGCGCGCGATCAACGCCTTGAAGCGGCGTCAGGCTGCCGACTGTTTGCGCGCATACATGGCCGCGTCCGCCTCGGCCATGGCCGTTTCCGGGGTGATGCCGCGTTCCAGCGCCTGCACGCCCCAGGCGGCCTTGAGGTTCAAGGTCAGTCCGCCGAAATGGATCGGCGCGGCTGCAATGGCACCGGCCAGTTCTTCGGCCTTGCGCTCGGCGGCCTCGACCGGGGTGAGTACCAGGACCACGCCAAACTCGTCGCCGCCAAGGCGTCCGACAGCATCAGTGTCGCGTAGCTGGGAGGAGAGGGTATCGGCCACGACTTTTAGCGCTTCATCGCCTGCGGCATGGCCATAGGTATCGTTGATGGCCTTGAAGCCGTTAAGGTCGAAATAGACCAGCGCTGAAGGCGCATCGTGGCGCTCGGCCAGTGACAGGGCTTTAGACACCTCGCGCAGGAAGGCGCGCCGGTTGAGAACAGGCAGCAGCACGTCGCGGTCAGCGAGGCTTTCCAGATCGCGCACCTTGGCGCGCAGCGCGTCGGTTTCCTTGCGCAGCTGGTCTACCTCGCCCATCAGGGTCAGGAGCGCACGCTGGACATTCGGGGTCAGTTCCGCTTCCGGCACGCCCATGATGGAGGCGGTGTCGTCGGCGCGCCGCACCGGAGAGGGGGCCGATGCCGGGCTGGCAGCTTCGCTGCGCACGGGCCCGCTGACAGGCCCTGCAGACGCCACTCCGCCTGCCGCTCCGCTGGATCGCACCCGCATGTCCCCGATCCTTCCCAATCGACTCAAGGACGCAGTCTTGTTGATCGTGGTTAACAAACGCTCAAGCGGGCTTGCCAGGATGGTTCACCTGCCGCTTGACGCCATGCGGCTTATGGCTAGGCTCCCGCGCTTTCCGCTGCCCGGAGGCTGCGCATGGCGACCCGTTTTCCCGACCCTTCACCGCCCGTAGCGGTCATCATGGGCTCACGCTCGGACTGGCCGACCATGCAGCACGCGACCGGCGCGCTGGATACGCTGGGTGTGGCGTTTGATGCGCGGGTGATCTCCGCTCACCGCACGCCGGACCGTATGGTGGATTTTACCAAGTCGGCAAAGGCGCGCGGCGTGAAAATCATCATTGCCGGGGCAGGGGGCGCGGCCCATCTGCCGGGCATGGTCGCCTCGCTTACCGAACTGCCGGTGCTCGGCGTGCCGGTGAAGTCCAAGGCCCTCAACGGCCTCGACAGCCTGCTCTCCATCGTCCAGATGCCCGGCGGCATACCCGTTGGCACGCTGGCCATCGGCGAGGCGGGCGCGACGAATGCCGGGCTGCTGGCAGCCTCCATACTGGCGCTCACAGACACAGCGCTTGCTGACAGGTTGACCGCCTATCGTGCCAGCCTCAGCGATAGCATTCCCGACAGTGTAGAGGACTAGGCTCGCGCTCATGCTGAAATCCGGCGCGCGTATCGGCATTCTCGGCGGCGGCCAGCTGGGGCGCATGCTGGCGATGGACGCGGCGCGTCTGGGGTTCGACGTTCATATCTTCACGCCCGAGGACAACAGCCCCGCCGCGCGCGTGGCGGCGGCCTGCACGGTCGCGCCCTATGACGATCTGGACGCCGTGGCGCGCTTTGCCGCTGGCGTTGATGTCGTGACCTACGAATTTGAGAACGTCCCCGTGGAGACCGCGCGCAAGGCGGGTGAACACGCCGCGCTGCGCCCCGGCGTGAAGGCGCTGGAAGTGTGCCAGGACCGGGTGACGGAAAAGCGCTTCGTCAATGAGGCGGGTATCGAGACCACGCCCTGGCGGGCGGTTTCCAGCGCGGACGAAGCTGAGGCGGCGATCGAAGCGCTTGGCACACCTGCCATCCTGAAAACGCGGCGTATGGGCTATGACGGCAAGGGCCAGCAGGTCATCCGCAAGCCCAGTGATGCCGTTGCTGCCTTCGAGGCGCTGGGCGGTGTGGCCTGCATTCTGGAAGCCTTTGCGCCGTTCACGCGCGAAGTGTCGGTCGTCGCCGCGCGCAGCCTTGACGGCCAGATTGAGGCCTACCCGCTGGCAGAAAACCACCATGAGGGCGGAATCCTGCGCACCTCCATTGCCCCTGCACCCGGCGCGGATGTGCTGGCCGGGGAGGCCCTGCGCATCGCCTCTGCGATCCTCGAAGGGCTCGACTATGTGGGTGTGCTGGCGGTGGAATTGTTCGTGCTGGACGATGGCCGTCTGTGGGTGAACGAGATTGCCCCGCGCGTCCACAATACCGGCCACTGGACGATGGATGCCTGCGCGGTGAGCCAGTTTGAACAGCATATCCGCGCGATTGCGGGCTGGCCGCTCGGAGAGCCGTCACCGCACTCGGCGGCCCGCATGGATAATCTGATCGGTGATGATGTGGCACGCTGGCAGGCGCTGGCCTCTGAGCCGGGCGTGTGCCTGCACCTCTATGGCAAGGGCGAGGCGCGCGAGGGCCGCAAGATGGGCCATGTAAACCGGCTCTCACCGCTCTCCTGACGGATCGCGTGCGCGCTGCGGCGTGATGGACGGGCCGATACCCAGATGATCGGTGCGCGTTGAGCGGTCGCGGTCCATCGCGCGAAGCAGCGGTGAACGGCTGATCTGCTCGCGCTGCGCATTGAGGAAATGCACGCGCAGTAATTCCATCGTCGAGGGGCTCACGCCCAGCTGGGCGAGTTCAAACTCCAGCCGCGACATATTTTCGGCGAACTCCAGCGGCCCCGCGCTCATGGCCCGGACATGATAGATCGCCAGCTCGGCCTGGGCTGCGTTGGGGCCATCGCCGCAATCGCCAATCTCCCGGTTGGCATCGCCCGATGACAGGCAGAACACCTCGGCTATCACGGCGCCAACGCTGCCCTCGATGCGGCTGACCTGAAAATCTTCTACCCGCAGGCCGGTCTCCGCGCGGGCCGCGATTCCGGCGAAAGTGGGCACGCGCCGCACTATGATTGCCGCGTCCTCCTCGGCTGGCTGGATGGTATCGACCGGGGATTCAGGAGACGTCACGGAAAAGGAGGGCGCAGGCGCCCTGTCTTGCGCGGGGGCTTGAGGGGCTGACGCTGCTGGCGTGTCCGGTTCAGGGGGAAGGGTGCCAGTCTCCGATACAGGGGGAACAGGCTCAACCGTTTCGTCCGGACTGGTCTCGTCAGCGGGTTCTGGATCCGGTTCCGCGGCCGGTTCTGGCTCTGCCTCCTCCATGCCGGACGCGTCATCGCCTGGACTTCCTTCCGCGCCGGCACTGTCGCTGCCCGTTTCGCCACGATCTGCCAGCAGGGGCGCATTGAGCGGCAGATTGCTCTCTGCGTCGCTGGCGCTGATGGTGAAAAAGCGTATCTCGATGCCGGTGCCGGTATCGATAAACTGTTCCAGGGTTTCCGGCGGCAGCGCGGCAATCGCGCCGATAGCCCCGGCATGGAGAATGCCCGCGCAGATATAGGCACCCAGCCGCAAGCGGCTGAACGCGGGTGCCGATGCACGGGTCAGGGCCGGTCCACGAACGCTCACAATGATGAGAGATGGCCGCTGGTGGCAGCTGGTTCAAATTAAATCGGCAGCAATGGCACAGGTATCGGCGTGCTAGCCTTCGCCGCTCTGGGTGATGAACAGGCCTGAGGAGGTGTCGCCGAGTACGCCCGAAGCGTGCGCGATCACGGCGCAAGCACCGAACATGACGATGGCGATGAGAAGGGCACCCAGATTGATGTCCCGGCCCGGACGGCCATTACCGGCAGAAAAGTCAGCCATGATCCCCTCCCTCAATGAGCCACCCGTCTGCGGCTGACCCTGTACTGGTCCGGTGAACGCCAGATGAACAGATTTCCTGCGCTTCGCGGCCCGCAGAGGTCCAAAATCAGGCGAACTCAAGATCAATTACGGTCAGAAGAAGGCATCATGACAGTGCTACAGCGCAACGCGTATTGCGGTTTACGGTAAACGGACGGTAGTTTCTGCGCGCCTTTCACCGCCCGCATCAGGAGAACCCATGTCCGCCCCGTTCGAGGTTTCCAAAGCCCTTTCCCGCGTCCAGCCGTCTGCCACCATTGCGGCGACCCAGAAGGCACGTGAGCTGAAAGCCAAGGGCATTGATGTGATCTCGCTCGGCGCTGGTGAGCCGGACTTCGACACGCCCGGCCACATCAAGGACGCGGCCATAGACGCCATACGGCGCGGCGAAACGAAATACACTGCCGTGGACGGCATAACCGAGCTGAAAGAGGCGATCTGCGCCAAGTTCAAGCGCGATAACGGCCTCGCATACAAGCCCTCGCAGGTGAATGTCTCACCGGGCGGCAAGCCGGTGATCTACAACGCTTTCGCGGCCACGCTGAACCCCGGTGACGAGGTGATCGTGCCTGCGCCGTACTGGGTGAGCTATCCCGACATGGCGCTGTTGTGCGGCGGCAAGCCGGTGTTTGCTGAAGCCACCGCAAAGGATGGCTACAAGCTGCGCCCTGAAGCCCTTGAAGCGGCCATCACGCCGCGCACGAAATGGCTGGTGCTCAACTCGCCGTCAAACCCCACCGGCGCAGCCTATTCCGCCGATGATCTCAAGGCGCTGGCAGAGGTGCTGGAGCGCCATCCGCATGTCTGGATCCTGACCGACGACATGTATGAGCACCTCGTCTATGACGGGTTTGAGTTCGCCACCATCGCCGAGGTCGCGCCCTCGCTTTATGAGCGCACGCTGACCATGAATGGCGTGTCCAAATCCTACGCCATGACGGGCTGGCGCATCGGCTATGCTGCCGGGCCGGAACCGCTCATCAAGGCGATGGCCAAGGTGATGACGCAGACGACATCCAACCCGTGCTCGATCAGCCAGTGGGCGTCTGTAGCCGCGTTGAATGGCGAGCATGACTTCCTGAAGCCGCGCAATGACGCCTTCGTGCGCCGCCGCGATCTCGTCCTGCGGCACATTGCAGCCAGCGAAGGCCTGGATGCGCCAAAGCCGGAAGGCGCGTTCTACGTGTTTCCGTCCTGCGCCGGACTCATCGGAAAAACCTCTGGCAAGGGCAAGGCGCTGAAAACCGATGGCGATGTGTGTGATGCGCTGCTCGAAGAGGCGCATGTGGCCGTCGTTCCCGGCACCGCCTTTGGCTCCGGGCCGGCTTTCCGCATCTCCTATGCCACGTCTGACGAAGCACTGGAGAAGGCGGGCACCCGCATTGCGGAATTCTGTGCCGCCGCGCGTTGATATAGGCGTTCTCTATCGCTGACAGTTTGTGTTCCAGTTGGATTGGAACAGGGCGTTCCCATATACGTAAGGCAATGGACACTGTCCGGGCGGTTCCCTCTCCGCCCGTTCCGCAAACTGGAGAACGTCATGCAAATCAATATGGGACTGAGCCAGGCGCAGCGTGAAGAGATGGCCGAGGCCGTCACCCGCCTGCTGTCTGACACCTACGCGCTCTATTTCAAGACGCACGCCTATCACTGGAACGTCACGGGGCCGCGCTTTCACGACCTCCACGCGATGTTCGAGACGCAATACACCGAGATGTGGACGGCGACCGACGACATCGCCGAACGCATCCGCGCGCTCGGCGTGATGGCCCCGATCTCCTATGACGAGATCACGAAATCGGCCTCAATCCGCCCGGATGACAAGACTCCGAAGGCCGACGACATGGTCGCCAACCTGCTGCAAGGCCATGAGACGGTGGTGCGCACCGCGCGCGCCGCGCTGGAACTGGCCAACACCCATGGCGATGAGGCCACGGCTGATGTCGTTGCCCCGCGCGTGACGGCGCATGAGAAGATGGCCTGGATGCTCCGGGCGACCTTGGGGTAGGTTTGGGTCCCCTTGTCATCCGTCCGTTGCGTTAGCGGCGCAGGGCACCGGTTTCCTCCCCCGTTTACGGGGGAGGTGTCAGCGAAGCTGACGGAGGGGGGAGCTTTTTTGAACAATCCCCCCCCTCGGCCCTTCGGGCCACTCCCCCCATAAACGGGGGGAGAAACCGTCAGCCGGAACCCAAAACCCTCAAGCCTTCTCCGCTATCGTCCAGGCGTATTCGGCCATGGGTTCGACGAGGGCGCCAAGTTCCTTCGCGCGTTCGTTGGAGGCATTGCCCTGCAGCGCCCGCGCATAGACGCCCTGCGCGATGCCGGCCAGGCGGAAGATATTGTAGGCGATATAGAAATCGAGATTGGGAATGCCGCTGCGCCCGGTGCGCTCGCAATAGGCCGCGACATACTCTTCTTCGGTCGGGATGCCGAGCGATTTCAAATCCACGCCGAGGAAGCCGGAGCGGATTTCCTTCGGCGTGCGCCATTGCATGAGCTGGTAGGTGAAGTCCGCCAGCGGATCACCGAGCGTTGAGAGCTCCCAGTCCAGCACTGCGATGACGCGCGGTTCGGTGGGGTGGAAGATCATGTTGTCGAGACGGTAATCGCCATGGACGACGCTGGTGCGCTCCTGCTCAGGCGCATTGGCGGGCAGCCACTCGATCAGCCGGTCCATCGCCGGGATGGGCCGTGTTTCAGCGGCCTTGTACTGCTTGGTCCAGCGTCCGATCTGGCGCTCGAAATAATTGCCCGGCTTGCCGTACTCCGACAGGCCCGCCTTTTCGACATCGATGGAGTGGAGATGCGCGAGCGAGGCGTTCGACGCATCATAGAGCGCGCGGCGTTCTGACGGGTCCATGCCCGGCAGATAGGCGTCCCAGAAGATGCGCCCCTCCACGAATTCCATTACATAGAAGGCGGTGCCGATAATTTCCGGATCTTCGCACAGGCCGAACATGCGCGGTGCCGGAAAGCCGGCCTCGCCGAGCGCCTTCATCACCGTGAACTCGCGCTCCACGGCGTGAGCAGAGGGCAGCAGAACGCCCGGCGGCTTGCGGCGCAGAACGTACTGGCGGGCAGGGCTGGTAAGCTTGTAGGTCGGGTTGGATTGCCCGCCCCGGAACTGGCTCACTTCAAGTGGCCCGGCATAGCCGTCCACATGGGTTTTCATCCAGTTTTCCAGCGCCTTTTCGTCAAAGCGCAGGGCGTCCGCGACGGACTTGGTGCCGGAAAACTGGGCGTCGAGTTCGGATTGTGAGTTGCTCATGGTGCTTTGTGTACCATTCCCGCTGCCATGACAAAGTCCACATCACGCAGTTCAGAGATATTTTCCAGCGGATTGCCGCTGACTGCGATGATGTCGGCATGAAAGCCCGGCGCGATGCGGCCTATTTCGCCTTCCATCTGCAGATGGCGGGCGCCGTTGATGGTGGCGGCGATGATGGCCTGCTCAGGCGTCATCCCGGCTTCAACCATCAGCTCGAATTCGCGTGCATTATCACCATGACGGCTGACCCCTGAGTCCGTGCCGAAGGCAATCTGTACCCCGCCCCGGTGGGCGCGGCGCAGCATGTCGACCATTTGCGGGCCGACCTGCAGCGCCTTGGCGCGCTGGAACGGCGTCATCCAGGGCGCGTTGGCTTGCGCCTCCAGCGTCACGAACTCACCCGCCATCACGGTCGGCACCAGGAAGGCCCCTGAGCTGCGGAACAGCCGGATGGATTCATTGTCCAGAAACGTGCCGTGCTCGATCGAATGCCCGCCTGCGGCGAGGAAAGCGTTCACGCCAGTCACACCATGGGCGTGCGCCGTGACGCGGCGTCCCATCATCTCGGCGGCCTGCACGATGGCGCGCAGCTCATCATCCATGAACTGGACCTCGATGCCCGCCGCCGTATTGGACAAGACCCCGCCCGTGGCCGTGATCTTGATCGTGTCCACGCCTGCCTGAATGAGCGAGCGCACGGCGCGGGCGCAGTCAGAGGGGCCGTTACAGGCACCGGGGCTGGAGAAGTTCTCGATAACGCGCTGATTATAGCCGTTCACATCACCATGCCCGCCAGTGGGCGTGATGGAGGGACCGGCAACGCGCATGCGCGGGCCTACCGCATCGCCATTACGGATGGCGTTGCGCAGGGCCAGGATGGCTTCCAGATCACCGCCGACATCCTGCACGGTGGTAAAGCCTGCCTCAAGCGTGCGCCGGGCATGGCGCGCGCCAACAAAGGCACGGTCGGCGCTGGAGAGGGTGAAAGGGTCCAGCCGGCTATTGGCTCCACGCTCGCTGAGCAGGTGGACGTGCGCGTCAATCAGACCCGGCAGCACCCAGTGCGAGGTGAGGTCGACGATCTCGGCCCCGTCGCGGGTGACATAGCCGTCCTCGATGGACTCGATGCGTCCGTTGCGGATGATGATGGAGGCGCCATTGCGCACCCGCTCGCCTGGCACGGCGATCAGATGGCCGGCATGAATTACCTGCAAGTGCTCCTCGGCGGGCTGCGCGAAAACCAGTCCGGCAGAAGCCAGTGCTCCCAGCGCTGCAACGCAAAGGCTTGAAATAAAGCGTTTCATCGGCCCGCTCCCCGTTAGTTTGTATTCGCCTTTGTCCGACGCGCCGTGCCGGAAAGTCAAATCCTGATCACGGGCTTGTGAGAGGTTACAACAGTTTAAGTGGACGCGCCGGTCCGTGTGCCGAACATCGCCGGATCAATCTAACAGGGGGAGCTGGCGATGCGCCGCAATACAATCATTCTTCTGGCCTGCACGGCCGCCATCGCGCTGGCACCTGCTGGCTACGCACAAGGCACGGCGGCGCCCGACGCACGCTGGACCTGGGATACAACAGCTCTCTATCCGGACCGCGCCGCCTGGGATTCTGACAGGCGAGCTGCCATGAGCACGGCAGACGAACTTGCCGGGCTGGAAGGCACGCTGGGCGACGGCGCGGGCGCTTTCCTGCGTGTCCTGCGCACCTATTCGGATGCCTGGCGTACAGGGGTCCGCGCCGGCACCTATGCCGGTCTGATCGCGGATGAGAATCTCGCCGATCCTGATGGTCAGGCCCTGCGCCAGCAGGCCATGGCGATGTATGCCCATATCGGACAGGCCGGTGCGTGGATCGACCCTGCCATCGTCGCGCTGGGAGAGGAGACGGTCTGGTCATACTTCGAGGCAGAGCCGGCTCTGGAGCCTTTCCGCCAGATGATCCGCACCACCCTGCGCAATGGCGATCATACCCTGTCTGACCAGACCGAGCGCGCACTCGCCGCCCTCGGCCCAGCCACGAGCGCCAGCTATACGATTTACGGCCAGCTTGCGAACTCCGAAATCCCCCGGCCCACCATTACCCTGTCGGACGGCACCGAGCTTACGGTGAACTCAGCCGGCTACGCGCGCGGCCGCTCTTCGGATAACCGTGAGGACCGTATCGCGGTGTTTGATGCCTATTGGGGCTCCTGGCAGCCGTTTACCGGCTCTGTCGGTGCGGCGTTGAATGGTCACGTTCAGAACTCGGTCGCGCGGGCCCGCCTTCGCGGTTACGACAACGCTCTGTCGGCTGCCCTGTCGGGCGATAATGTGCCGGAGGCCGTCTACCGTACGCTGGTGGCTGAAACCAATGCGGCGCTGCCCGTCCTCCACCGCTATTTCGCCCTGCGTGCGCGGCTGCTGGGGGTCGAGGATCCGGCCTATTACGACATCTATCCGGATATGGTCAGCATTGACCGTGAGTTCGGGATCGAGGACTCCATCGAGCTGACCCGCGCCTCCCTTGCCCCGCTGGGTGAGGACTATGTGGCGATGTATTCCGACGCGGTCTCCCAGCGCTGGATGCATGTCTATCCGCAGCCGGGCAAGACCTCCGGCGCCTATGTCAGCGGAGCCGCCTACGACGTGCATCCTTATGTGCTGCTGAACCATCTCGATAACTACAACTCGGCGACCACTTTCACCCATGAATGGGGCCATGCCCTGCATACCGTGCTGGCCAATGAGGCCCAGCCTTTCGAGACGGCGCGCTACTCGATCTTCACCGCTGAAGTGGCCTCAACGGTGCATGAATTCCTGCTTCAGGAGCACATGCTGGAGACGGCACAGACGCCGCAGGAGCGGCTATTCTATCTAGGCAACGCGCTGGAGCTGCTGCGCGCCACCTTCTTCCGCCAGACCATGTTCAGCGAGTTCGAGCTGGCCATCCATGAAACGGTGGAACGCGGTGAACCCCTTACCGGCGCGGCGATCACCGCGCTCTACGCCGATGTGGTGCGCCGCTATCACGGCCATGCAGAAGGGGTCATGCAAGTAGATGATCTCTACACCCACGAATGGATGTTCGTGCCGCACTTCTACATGAATTTCTACGTGTACCAGTACGCCACCTCGCTGGCGGCGGCGGCCTATTTCACCGATCTCATTCTGGACGGCGATGAAGCGGCGCTGGAGCGGTATCTGGGCGCGCTGCGTGCCGGCGGATCGGACGATCCCTACCAGATCCTGCTCGATGCGGGCGTGGACCTTGCCACCCCGGAGCCTTACCGGGTGCTGGTAGAGCGGATGGAGCGCACCATGGACGAGATGGAAGCCATCCTCGCCGAGATGGAGAACTGATCAGTCCGCGACCGTTTCCAGACGTTGGGATATCCAGAACTTGATCAGCGCCTGCCGGGTGACCCCCAACCGCTGGGCTTCCTGATCAAGTTCTTCCACCACCCAAGCGGGAAAACCGACATTCACCCGGCGGGTTTCGAGATTGGGGCGGCGCGCTTTGGACCAGTCCACGATGCCGGAGACATCGCCGCCTTCATCAAACCGGGTGTCAAATTCACGGGCTTTCATAGGCGTTTATCTCCCTGACGGAGAGTATATCACGTTTCGGCCTTTATCTCTTCGTTTCACCGGCGAAAGCCGGTGTCCAGTTTTAGTGATGCTCAGCCCATCCGGGCTTCGCGCCTCGCCCCTTCGAGACGCCGCTTGCGGCGGCTCCTCAGGGTGAAGTGCCTCGGTCGGCCGGTCGGCCTTGCAGGCCGCAAAGCGGCCTGAAAAGCGCGAATGCCCGCCCGCGACTGCCTGTGCCTGCGCAGGCGGGTATTCGCGGAATACCGCAGCGCGGCCGCGTTGCGGAGACAAAGGGCTGGGCCCCGGCCTGCGTCGTAAAAACGCAGGGCTGATGATGCGGGCACACCAAATTAGTTGCAAATGATACTAATTTCCGGCACAAAGACCGGGAGTTTGCTGGACGGGTCTGGGCGGTCACGCACCTCTCCCGGTTCCGGCTTATCCCCTTTTGTGTGAAGGAGCCCTTGCCATGGCTGACCTGTTTGAAAACCCGCTGGGAACCGATGGTTTCGAGTTCGTCGAATATACGAGCCCGGAGCCCGAGAAGCTCGACAAGCTGTTTACCCTGCTCGGCTTCACGGCTGTGGCCAAACACAAGACGCGTGACATTGTCCGCTACAAGCAGGGCGATATCACGTTTCTGGTAAACCGCGAGAAGACCGGCCAGGCGGCTGATTTCCGCGCCGAGCACGGCCCGTCGGCCAACGCCATGGCGTTCCGGGTGCGCGATGCGAAACAGGCCTATAAGGACGCGCTCGCGCGCGGGGCGGAACCCTATGGCACGCCGCTCTGGGGCGATGACCAGAATCTGCCGGCCATCAAGGGTATTGGCGGTTCGGTGCTCTATCTGGTCGATCAGTATGGCGACAGCAATATCTATGACGGGAACTTCGAGCCGATCCCCGGCGCCGAAGACAAGGGCGGTGCGGGCCTGGAAGTGCTCGACCATCTGACCCACAACGTCTTCATGGGCCGCATGAACCATTGGGCCGGTTTCTATGAGAAGGTCTTCAACTTCCGCGAAATCCGCTATTTCGACATCAAGGGCGCCCATACGGGCCTGCTCTCGCGCGCCATGACCGGCCCCTGCGGCAAGCTGCGCATTCCGCTCAATGAAAGCTCTGACGACAAGTCCCAGATCGCGGAATATCTGCGCGAGTATAATGGCGAGGGCATCCAGCACATCGCCCTGACGACGAGCGATATCTACTCCACGATCGAGAAGCTGCGCGCCAATGGCGTGGAGTTCCAGTCCACCCCGCCGACCTATTACGAGCTCGTTGACGAGCGCGTGCCGGGCCACGGGGAAGACCTTGAGCGTCTGAAAAAGAACTCCATACTGGTTGATGGGGACCCGGAGAACGGGCAGGGCCTGCTTCTGCAGATCTTCACCACGACCAATATCGGACCGATCTTCTTCGAGATCATCCAGCGCAAGGGCAATGAGGGCTTTGGCGAAGGTAATTTCAAGGCGCTGTTTGAATCGATCGAGCTCGATCAGATCCGCCGCGGCGTGCTCAAGCCCGACGCTGCCGAGTAAGCTGTCATGACGGGGCGGGCGAACCGGGCGGACGGGCCGCCCGCCCTCATCCTTTCCGAGTATCTGCCCTACCGGCTCTCGGTCGTCTCCAACAAGGCGTCCGGGCTGATCGCGCGCGCCTATCAGGCCCGCTTCGGGCTTACGATCTGGGAATGGCGGGTAATAGCGGTGCTGGGGGGCGGCGAGGCGATAACCGCGCAGGCCATCTGCGAAGCGACCGCCATGGACAAGGTGACGGTGAGCCGCGCCCTGCGCACCCTGACCGAACGGGCGCTGGTGCGCCGCCGTACAAGCCCCACGGACAAACGTGCCGCTCTGGTGTCCCTGACACCGGAAGGTCAGTCCATCTTCGACGAGATCGCACCGCTGGCGCTGGAATGGGAGCGTTCCCTGCTGGAGGGCTTCAGCCCTGAAGAGGCAGATCAGCTATCGCGTTTGCTGGACAGGCTGGAGAAGCGCGCCGACGTGCTAGGCAAGGGCGAGCTTTAGGCGGATACAGCCTAAACCCCCTTCGTTTCTTCGATCAGCTTCTGGTCGTCACTGTCTTCCGGCGTCTCGATGCGTTCCGGCTCCGGCGCTTCGCCCGTCAGAAGCTCCACGGCCTGATCGGCGGCATCCTGGAAGGGGAAGAGGATCAGGTCTGCTCCGGCCTCCTGCAGCCGCTCCAGCGCGGCGCCGCGCTGGCTGGTCACGGCAATCTTGCCGGCAAAACCGAATTTGCGCAGCGTGGAGATCATCGCGATGCGGGTATCCTCATGGGTGACGCCGGTTTCCAGGTCCGAGGTGGTCGAGATGATCCAGCGCACCCGGCTAAGCGGCAAATGGGTGAGAAACTCCTGATCGGTCAGGTCGCCATAGACCGCGTCCAGTCCCCGCTCGCGCCATAGCTTCACCGCTGACGGATTGAAGTCGACCCCCAGCGTTGAGACGCCGCGATTGAGAAGGCGCTGCGCAATCGCTCCGCCATAACGGCCCAGCCCGAACAGGACGATGTCATGGTGCTTCTGCGCGGTTTCGCCATCGTCCGTCTCGGCATGATTGATATTGCGGCGCTCGAAGGGCGAGAGCAGGGGTTCGACCAGCGGATAGAGCCGGTGCGAATAGGTGATCATGTAGGTCGAGGCCGCAATCGTGATCAGGCCGACCAGCGTGACCAGCCCGAGCGCCTCATCATTGACGTGGCCGAGGGTCAGCCCCATTGCCATGAAGATGAGGGAAAACTCGCTGATCTGCGCGACGGTGAGGCCGGCCAGAAAGCCGGTGCGGCGGCGATAGCCCATAACGCCCATGATGATGACAACGATCAGCGGATTACCGATCAGCACGAAGGCGGAGAAGATAGCCGCTGCGGGGATGTTCTCGCCCAGCAAGGTGAGGTCGAGGCGTGAGCCGAGGCCGATAAAGAAGAACAGGAGCAGGAAGTCGCGCAAAGGCGCCAGCCGGGCCGACACCGCTTCGCGGTAGGGGGTCGACGCAAGCGCTACGCCCGCCAGCAGCCCGCCCAGCTCCTTGCCCAGGCCAAACATATCGCCAAGGGCAGCAAACATCGCTGCCAGAGCAATGGCAAACGACAGCAGCAATTCCGGCGAGCGGGCGAGTATGGCCGTCAGCGGATTGGCGACGAAGCGGATGAACACCACCACCGCCGCGACCATGAGTATGCCAGCGATGAGAACGCCCAGCAGCGCGCCCGCACCGCCGTTTTCCGCCCCGCCTATACCGATGGCCGACAGGACGATCATGGCCAGCACGACGACAAGATCCTGGACGATCAGGAATCCGAGCGCGATGCGGCCATGCAGGGAGTCGATCTCGCGCTTGTCGGAGAGCAGCTTCACGATGATGATTGTGGACGAGAAGGTCAGCGCCACCGCGATATAGATGCTGGTGAGCGGGTCAAACCCGAGCCCCAGCGCTATCGCGAAGCCGATGATCGAGGTGAAGGCGACCTGCCCCAGCCCCGTTGCGAGCGACACCATGCCCAGCGACTGGATCAGCTTCACGTCCAGCTTGATGCCGACCAGAAACAGCAAAAGCGCGATTCCAAGCTGGGAAAGCAGCTCGACATGGTCGCTGGAGCGCACCAGATCCAGCCCGGCCGGGCCCACCAGAATGCCAACCAGAATGAAGCTGACGATAAGCGGCTGGCGCAGCATATGGCCTACGAGGCCCACGCCTGCGGCGATTACCAGCAGGACCGCGATCTCATAAAAGACCGATACAGAAACCAGATCGGCCAGCATGCGCACGTCCCCTTCGCCACGAAGTCTGAATCACCAAGTCACCACAATGACATGGCGCAGACTAGCGACCAAGCCGGATCACGCGAAAGGACTATCAGCCGTGATTAGCCTGTGGCCGCCATGAGCGAGCGTGCGTCATAGGCATTAGGGGCGTCCGGTGTTGCGCCGTGCCGGGCGATGATTTCAAGACTGACCAGAGTGCGCCCTTCCTGGCCGGGACTGAAGCTGACGCCAAGCCCAACCCCGGAGGCCCGGTAGCCGCGCGACCCCACACTGGTGCCAGCCGAGCCACCAACGCGCACCGGATTGCGTCCGGTTGTGGACTCGACGCGCCGGTCGACGATCTCGAACCAGTCATAGCCATTTTCCAGTGTCAGCTCGGCAGCCCGGCGCAGGGCGAGGCGCTCTGCGCCAGCGGTGGAAACGTCCGCTCCGGCGGTAAAGCTGACGCGCCAGCGATTATCGGTGATCCTGAGCGAGTCGAACCCGATTGCCTGTCCGGCTGCGCCGGTGGCAGGGCCGTATGTCGTCTGTGTCGGTGCGCAGGCAAAGAGCGCAGCAGAGCCAATGGCGGCCAGAAAGACGAGTTTGATGGTCATGCACAGCACTCCTGATGGCTTGGCCGGTCGGGTGGCCACTATATCAGGGTTTACGCGTTTGCGCCCCGAACGGTTTCGCCGGCTGTTACTTTATCATAGCCCAACGAAGCGATAATCCAGCCGCCGATATACCCGGCGACAAAGCCACACGGCAGGGTGGCCAGCAGCACGATCGCGTCCAGATCCATGCCTTCACCGCCGACAAGGCGTCCCACGATAAAGAAGAGAAATGAAAAGCACGTGCCCCCCACGCCGAACGTGAGCCCCATCTGGGCAGGAGAGCGCCATTTCAGAAAATGGGCGATAGCCCAGACCGCAAGCATCGGTATGCCGGCAAGAAGATATGCAGCTGCCACGCCGACCATCACAGCCGGGACGGCCCCGATCATTAGCACCAGCATGGTCTCGTCGAGGCCCTGTTCGGGCAGGAGGGGCAGAGTGATCGCCAGCCAGACCAGCATGCCGCCGATCAATCCGGTTGCCGCGGGGGCAATCAGCAGGGCGGCGATGAGATGGCCTGTCCGGATCTTGTACATAGGCTAGCGCGCGCCCTTGGAGCTGGAGTTGACGATCAGCCCAATCATCGCCCCCAAGAGACGTTTTGCCTGCGCGGTTTTCCTGTCTGGTCCGGCGTTGAACATCACGCGCCAGCGCCAGAGCTTGTCGCAACAAGCGCGGTAACTGGGAAGGGGCGTCGGATCATGGGCGTCCTTTTTTGCGTTTAGTCCCTCATTTGAGAGCATAGCGGCTTTTTGGGATTTACGCTTCCCCGGACGACGCGGTTTCTTCTGGGGCAGTCGGCGCATAGCCAAGCTGGCCGACAAACCATCCCGCCACGTAGCCCGCCGCGAGCCCGGCAGGCAGTGTCACGAGCAGGGCAGTGTCCGAGCCAGTCTGGAAATCCTCGAGAAATATCCGGCCATTGAAGAAAAAGCCGATTGCGAAGATCAGCCCGGCCACAGCCATCACGAGCCCCATCTGATGGGGTTTGCGCAATCTGGCAAAGTGAGCTGCGGCCCAGCCCGCCAGCATGACCGGTACGCCGAAAGTGTAGCAGACGAACACCGCGATGATGACCGCAAAGAAGGACATCACGAGGCCGGTGCGCAGGGTCTCCAGAACGGTAAAATCTGGAAGCAGCTGGAAGCTGAGCCCGAACGATACAAGCGTGCCTCCGAGAAACCCCGCGATCAGCGGTGACAGTGCCATGGCGAGTACGAGCTGCAGCGGAACCGGCTTGCGCATTGGTCTATCGCCCTGCGCGCTCAAGGCTGGTGAAGACCAGCCAGTGACGCGTAGTCGGCCAAGGGCACATCAGCGGCTGCCGGGTCGGTGATGTAGAGATGCCCGATCAGGCCCAGCACGGCGAGAGCGGCGAGCATGCCGCCCGGATAAGCGGACTGTCTCATGCGCGCATGCTCCAGCCGGATTCGTATCTCATGATTTCCCCCCCAATTCCCCGCTGACCATTTACTCAAGCGCGGCCCTGCACGTGACGCAAGGCCCATACCCGGCACGCGCTTGCCAGACCGCCCTCATCGCCGCTCGCAACCCGTTCCTCGTCAATCTCGCCGACCAGGCTTGCCAGTGAGCGGCCCTGCGCCGCGCTGGCTTCGTCCAGCACCGCCCAGAACTCTGCTTCCAGCGCGAGGCTGGTGCGGTGTCCGGCAAGGGAGAGGGAGCGTTTGATCTGGCTCATCGCTTGAAGAAGATCACCGCTGCGCCCGCCGCGATCAAGGCAAACCCGACCAGATGGCGGATTGTGACAGGTTCTTTCAGGTAGATCGCTGCGAACGCGACGAAAACCGTCAGCGTGATCACCTCCTGCATGGTTTTCAGCTCGGCAGCCGAATAGACATTGTGTCCGATCCGGTTGGCAGGCACGGCCATCGTGTATTCCACGAAAGCGATCAGCCAGCTGAAGAAAATGACCATCAGGATGGGCGCGCTCTTGAAGCGTAAATGCCCGTACCAGGCGAGCGTCATGAAGATATTGGAGCCGATCAGCAGGATGACAGGAAGGATGTGCGGCCAGGAGATGGTTGGCATGGAGGAACCGTGGCGAGAGCGGCGGAAAGTGCTATTGCGCAGCACCGGGCGCGCCTGTCCATAGACAAAAAAAGAGCCGGAAGGCGCAAGGCGCTCTTTCCGGCTCAGTCTTGCATATCCGTTCGGGGAGGAGACGGTATGCGAACAAGAAACGGGGAAACCGTTCGCGGCTGATATGACGCTAACGCCTGCCCGCTTCAAGGCGTTCCAACGAATACCAGCTATGCAAAAATGCTGCGTTACGGCTTTGCGAAGAATATGTGACGCAATGCTGGAGGCGGAAAGCTGAAATTATTCAGCGGCCTCGGCTTTCCACGCTTTGGCGGCGTCCACGAGAAAATCCCGGAATGCGGCAACTCGCCGCGATCCTTTGAGTTCTTCGGGAAACACCACATAGACATCGAAGGTCGGCCCGTCGGTGTCAGGCAGGACGCGCACCAGGCCGGGGTTTTCAACAGCCACATAATCGGGCAGCCCGCAAATGCCGAACCCGGCTTCGGTCGCGCGCATCATTGCCTTGATCGTGTTGGCCTCGATTGTAGCCGCGCGCGGCTGAGTGCCGGGCTCGTGGCCAATGGTCAGCTGCCAGTTGAGGTTGGGGATCGGGGCGAGCTTTTTGGGCCCGTAAGCGATGAAGCGGTGACCTTTGTCCAGATCAGCCAGCGTTTCCGGCGTGCCATGTTTGGCGAGATATTCCGGCGCGGCGTAAAGATGCTGCTCCACCTGCATCAGGCGGCGCTGTACCAGATCGTTCTGGGTGGAGGGCCATGGACGGATGGCTATATCGGCCTCCAGCCCGGCGAGATCCAGCTCATGATCGGCCAGCAGCAGTTTGAGCTGTATTTTCGGGTACAGCGCCTGAAACTGTTTCAGGCGCGGGATCAGCCAGATTGAGCCGAGCGCGGTTGGTGCGGTAATGCGCAGCGCGCCGGTGGGCTTGTCGCGGCTGTCCTGTACCCGTGCCTCGGCCACCGCGACGCGGTTGGCAATCTCTCCTGCGGCTTCAAACAGGAGCCGCCCCGGCTCTGTGAGCAGAAGCCCGCGCGCATGGCGGTGAAAAAGCTTTATCTCCAGCTCGGCTTCGAGCGCAGAGATTTGACGGCTGACCGCCGACTGTGACAGGCCGAGCGTTTCGGCAGCGCCGGTGAGCGAACCCGCATCGGCGGCGGCGTGAAAGGTTTTCAGCTTGTCCCAATCCATCAGGGAACGTTAGAGCGCTTCGCCGCCCCCGTCAGGTGCGAATTGTCATGCCGTCTGCCAATGAATTGCGGAACGCCGTCCAGGCAGGAATGAAGCCCAGTATTGCCGATGCGCCAGTGACGACGCCGATGAGTGCGAGGTCGTAAAGGCCGGGCAGGGTGCCGCTCAAGTGTACGCCGTAGCGCTGCTCCAGCACAGGTGCGCCCAGAGACAGCGCGCCATAGGTGAGGCCGGTGCCGATAATGGCGCCAGCCAGCGCGAGAAGCGCGCTTTCGCTTACCAGCAGTACGAAGACATGGCGGGGGCGGGCGCCCAGCGCTCGCAGGATCGCCATTTCCCGGCGGCGCTCATTGAGGCTGGTCAGTACGGCGGTCAGAATGCAGATCAGTCCCATCAGGACCACGAAGGCGGCCACCGCCGCCAGCGTGCGCTCGGCAACACCCACCACGCTCCAGAGCTGGGACAGCGCAACGCCCGGAATAATCGCCTGCAGCGGCTCCACCCGGTAGGTGTTGATCTGGCGTTGCAGGCGCAGCGCCGCGACCGGCGTTTCGAGGCCCACGAGAAACGCGGTGATCTGGTCAGGGGTGAGGTCCATGGCCCGCAGCTCGTCCATGGAGAGGCTCGTGCCTGCGCCCGTTGGCCCTTCCAGATGGATCGCCTCAATAGCTTCGAGGCTGACAAAGACCGAGCGGTCCACCGGCGTTCCGGTCGGTTCGAGAATGCCGACAATGGTGAACGGATTGTTGTCGTGCTCGACAAAGCTGACCCGGCCCGTGCCGTGGGCGACGATGATTTCCTCGTCCAGTGAATAGCCCAGCTCGCGCGCGACGCTGGCGCCCACAACCGTGTCGAACAAGTCGTCGAGCGGTCCGCCAGCAGCGAACTGCAGATGCCGCCGGCCGGCATAGCGGTAATGCTCGAAATAGCGGTTATCCGTCCCCACCACGCGGAAACCGGCATGGGAATCGCCCAGCGAGATCGGCACCGTCCAGGCGACGCCGGGTGCATTGGCGACCTGCTGGTAGGTCTCCCAGGTAATGTTGTTGGTGGCATCGCCGATATGGAAGATCGCGTAGAGCAGCAAATTGACCGGGCTGGAGCGTGCGCCGACGATCAGGTCTGTACCCGAAATCGTGTTTTCAAAGCTTGCCCGCGCGCCGTGGCGCACCTTCTCGACACCCAGAAACAGCGTCATTGCGATGGCAACGGTCAGGATGGTCAAAAGCGCCGTACCGCGCCGGTTGGCAATGGAGCGCCAGGCGAGGGAGATAATGGGAAAGCGGGTCATGCGCTTCTCCCCGCAGTGTTGAGCTCTGACAGATCGACCGCGCGGTCAAACTTCGAGGCGAGAGAGCCATCATGGCTGACAAAGAGAAGCGCCGCACCGCTGGCCGCGCATTCCTCGATCAGCAGAGACAGGAAGGCATCGCGCGCATCGGCATCAAGCGCCGAGGTCGGTTCGTCGGCCAGTACCAGCCCTGGACGGCCAATGAGTGCGCGCGCGGCGGCCACGCGCTGCTGCTGGCCCACGGACAGCTCGATTGGCGGGCTCGACCAGTATTGCTTGGGATCAAGCTGCAGGCGGGTCATCAGGCGTCGGGCCTCGGCCTCGGCTCCGCCTGCCGCTTCACACGCCTTGCCCCGCCGCGCCGAAAAGCGCGCAGGCAGCATCACGTTCGCTCCGGCGGGCAGATAAGGCAGCAGGTTGAACATCTGGAAGATGACGCCCAGCCGTTCGGCGCGCAGCGCATCACGCTTGCCGCCGGAGAGCTTTGACATCGGCTCGCCCAGCACCTCGATACGGCCCGCCGTGGGCGCCATGATGCCCGCGATCAGGCCCAGCAGGGTGGATTTGCCCGATCCGCTCGCGCCCTTGAGGAATACTTTCTCTCCGGCTGCAACCTCGAAACGCTCCATGTCGAGCACGACAGGGGCTTTGCGCGCATAGGAGAAGCGCACGCCCGTTAACGATATGGCAGGCGCCGCGCTCACGCCGCGTCAGACTTGGCGGCTTTGCCTTCGCTGGCGGCGTGATGCTCCATCTCCGCCAGCCAGCGCTCGGCTTCCAGCGCGGCCATACAGCCCATGCCGGCTGCCGTGATCGCCTGCCGGTAGATGTCGTCGGTCACGTCTCCGGCGGCAAAAACGCCGGGGATCGAGGTGAGGGTGGAGCCGGGCTTCGTCACCAGATAGCCGCCATCCTTCATCTCAAGCTGGCCTTCAAAGAGCGAGGTTGCAGGGGCGTGGCCGATGGCGATGAATACGCCGTCAGTGGCGAGCTTCGTTTCCTCGCCGGTTTTCAGATTCTTCACCCGCACGCCGGTGACGCCGGGCACATCGCCTTCGGCGAGGATTTCCTCTACCGCGCTGTCCCAGATCACCTCGATCTTCTCGTTATCAAACAGGCGGGCCTGCGCGATCTTTTCAGCGCGCAAGGAGTCGCGGCGATGGATGAGGGTGACCTTGCTGGCAAAGCGCGTGAGGAACAGGGCTTCCTCAACGGCGGTATTGCCGCCGCCGACCACCACGACTTCCTTGCCGCGATAGAAAAAGCCGTCGCACGTCGCACACGCCGACACGCCAAACCCCTGCAGGCTCTGCTCGCTTTCAAGGCCCAGCCATTTGGCGCTGGCGCCGGTCGCGATAATCACGCTGTCAGCGGTGTAGATCGTGCCGCCATCACCCTTCATGGTGAAGGGGCGCTTGGAGAAGTCGGCCTCCACGATGATGTCGGCGATGATTTCCGCGCCGACATTCTCGGCTTGCGCTTTCATCTGCTCCATCAGCCACGGGCCTTCGATGACGCTGGCAAAGCCCGGATAGTTCTCCACCTCGTGTGTGATGGTCAGCTGGCCGCCTGGCTGCAGCCCGGCGATGACGATGGGCTCCAGCATGGCCCGCGCGGCATAGATCGCGGCGGTGTAGCCGGCCGAACCCGAACCGATGATGACAACTTTGGAATGGCGGGTCTCGGTCATGGCGGGCGTGGTCCTCTGGCAGTCGTGTTTCGGGCGGGTGATGAAAGCTTATTGCGTGGATTCGGGGCCTGGCGTCTCTCCCAGCAGGCGTGACAGGAGAGCCTGATTCCATTCGCGCCCCGGATCGATGGTGTAAAGCTGGTCTCGGCTGACATGGCCTGCCCGGATCTGGGCGGCTGCGTAGACATGGCTGGCGCGGATAGCGCTGGCGCAGTTGATCACCACCGGGCCATCAGTATCGGCCATGATGCGTGCTACCGCATCGGCAGCTTCCGTCCCTGTCATGCCCCCGACCGGGACGTTCGCGTAGACCATCCCGTTTTGCATGACGTTTTCTGCATAATCGAAGCCCAGTGCCTCGATCTCCGGCTCGGTCAGCAGGTTGATGACGGTGGTACGGCCTTCGCGCGCCCAGCTGCGTGCATCGCCGGCATCGGGCCGTGCTTCAAACCGCACATCGCCGCGAATTTCGGGCATCGGGGTCTGTTGCCCGAGTGCGGGCGCCGCAGGCATGGCGAGCAGGGCGGTCACGGCAAGAACGGGGCGGAGCATTTCAAGCCTCTTTCGGACGCGTGGACATTATCCGGCGTTCAGATGTCGCCTTTGCGAGTCATGATTTCAAGGACACGGTGCGCTGCCCTCTCGGTTTCGTGAAGAGGCATATAGCTCCAGCGGTCCAGACGCCCAAGGAAGGGCCGCACCGCGCCGTGAGCCTCCAGCGCGCTGTAGAGCCGGGCAAACTTGCCGGGCTTTCCCTCCAGCATCAGCCGGTAGACGGGCGTGCCGGTAGCGGCGGCCTCGGTGAGCATGTTGGTGGAATCCTCAGTGGCGAATATCCAGTCGGCACCGGCCAGAAAGCCAAAATACGGGTTCGGCTCGCCACCCGTATGCAGCCACACGCCGTCGTCTGCGCCGAATTGCGCTTCCAGTGCGCTCACGAAGCTCTCTGGCGTGCGCCGCGAAGTGGTGATCATCAGGCCGATGTCTTGCGCACGCAGCCAGACGAGGCGCTCCAACAGCACACCGGCGATCTCCGGCGTGAACTGGTGATGCCGGGAATCCCCGCCAATCAGCACAGCTGCGCGCGGGGCGGGCAGGGCGGCGATCTGCCCGGCAAAGGCGCGCTCTGCCTCGGCCAGCCGCTCTGGCGTGATACGGTTGGGCGAGCCGGTGATTTCAAACACTTGGCGGCCGCGCATGCGGTCATGCTCAGGTGGTATGATGAGATCGAAGCGGTGATGGGCCATTTTCGGGTCCTGCACATAGACAAAGACCGCGTCTGGAAAAGCCTTGCGGTGTTCGCCCGCCGCCCGAACGGCCGCCATGCCGCATCCGATCCACAAATCGGGCGCAATGGGGCCGGGATCGGGCAGGTCGCCGGTACGCGGCACCTGCACGGGCAGGATGCGCATGGGCGTCAGCCGGGCCACGGCCTCGGCGAGGCCCAGCGCCTGATTCTCCATGCCTCGCCTGCCGTCGGTAACGACAAAGCAGGCACGTTCTGCACGATTGGATTTGTCCGCCATACCGTCAGTTAGCCTGCAAGGACGCGTCCAGCCAAGAGGCCGTGGAACTGCACTGCACATCCACGCGGCGCGATCGCATGCCTGCTGCCCTCTCCGCCGCATGCGCTACGGATCGGTAATCGTGTCCGGTGTAACGGGTGCGAAATGAGAGAGCTTTCTGCCGATCATCGGCTTCTACACGAGCGTCCCAACATCGCGTACTTGTGCGCCGGGCACCACACGGCGTGGGAAGACGCCGCGCGCGGCATGGTTGTCCTGTCTGATCTGTTAAACCACGAGCGCCTGAGCGGCATGGTGATAGATTTCCGGACGGTGTCCCATCTGTTCAACGATCTTGAATACGCAGAACTGGCCAAGCGCGCCCGCCTGTTCTCTCCAACCTATTTCCCGGTCGGCTGGATCACGGGGCCGTGCCACGCCGACAAGGCCGAACTGATGGTCAGGCTGTTGCGCCAGCATGGGCTGAATAGTCGCAGCTTCACAAGCTGGGCCACGCTGACGGCATGGCTCGGGTGCCCGCAAGCCATGGACCCCCTGCCGCGAGAGACGCTGGAGGTATAGGCGCGGCATGCTGGCCCCTCCCTCGCAGCAAGAAGCCGGCGGATCGCTCCGCCGGCTTCGGTCATTTCTAAAGAGTGGCAGGCAGTAAGCCTATTTCCACTCGACCTTGATGATCTCGTACGTCTTCAGCCCGCCGGGCGCATTGACCTCGACGACATCGCCCTCTTCCTTGTTGATGAGCGCGCGCGCGATGGGCGAGGAAATCGAGATCTTGCCCGATTTCACATCGGCCTCATCATCGCCGACAATCTTGTAGGTGGCTTCCGCCTCGGTATCCTCGTCGATGAGGGTGACCGTTGCGCCGAACTTCACCTGCTCGCCGGACATGCGCGAAACGTCAATGATTTGCGCACGTGCGAGCTTGTCCTCAAGCTCGACGACACGGCCTTCAATCCAGCTCTGACGTTCCTTGGCCGCGTGATATTCCGCGTTCTCTGACAGATCGCCATGGTCGCGCGCTTCGGAGATCGCCTGGATCACCGCCGGGCGCTCAACCGATTTGAGATGCTTCAATTCTTCGTCGAGGGCCCGGTGACCCTCGGCGGTCATAGGGATTTTTTGCATAGGGAAGGACTCGTTTCTTTTTACGCCTGCGAGCGTAAGACCCAAATGATCCCGCTATCAAGCGCTCTTTGCGTTCTCCTCGAACGCCCTAGTAACGATAGGATTGCAAAGCGCGCGGTTCAAGCTCTCCTGCATCAATCGTCGCAATCGCCTTGACGGCAGCCCGGCTGGCCGATGCCGTAGTATAGCAAGGCACTTTCAGCTCCAGTGCGGTGCGGCGGATGGAGTAGCTGTCGATCTGGCTCTGGCGGCCTTCTGTTGTGTTGAAGATCAGCTGGACCTCACCGTTCTTGATCGCGTCGACAATGTGCGGGCGGCCTTCGAACACCTTGTTGATGCGCGTAACTGTCACACCGGCCTCTTCCAGCGTCTTTGCCGTGCCACCGGTCGCCAGCAGTGAGAAGCCAAGCTGCGTCAGCTGGCGGCAGGGTTCGATCATCTGTGCCTTGTCGGACTCTTTGAGCGAGACGAATACAGCCCCTGAACGCGGCAGGCGCACCCCGGCACCCAGCTGGGCCTTGGCGAAGGCGGCTTCAAAACGCATGTCGATGCCCATTACCTCGCCGGTGGAGCGCATTTCCGGGCCCAGCACCGGGTCAACGCCGGGGAAGCGGGCGAACGGCATCACCGCTTCTTTCACAGCAATATGCTCGGGCGTGTCATTCCATGCCTTGAAACCAGACAGCTTCTCGCCTGCCATCACCTTGGCCGCGATGCCGGCAACCGGCGCGCCAATGGCCTTGGCCACGAAGGGCACGGTACGGCTGGCGCGCGGATTGACCTCCAGCACGAAAATCTCGCCATCCTTAACCGCGTACTGCACGTTCATCAGGCCTTTCACGCCTATGGCTTTTGCCAGCGCGACAGTTTCCGCTCTCAACTCCGCGATGGTTTCGGCCGGCAGGGAATGAGGCGGGATGGAACAGGCGCTGTCGCCGGAGTGAACACCGGCTTCCTCGATGTGTTCCATGACGCCCGCGATGCGCACTTCCTCGCCATCGCACACCGCATCGACATCCACTTCTGAGGCGTCGGTGAGGTAGCGGTCGAGCAGAAGCGGGCTGTCGCCGGAGACGTGAACGGCGGCACGGATATAGCGCTCCAGACTTTCCTGATCGCGCACGATCTCCATGCCGCGCCCGCCGAGGACGAAAGAGGGGCGCAAGACCAGCGGAAAGCCGAGTTCCTTGGCCGTCTCCAGCGCTTCCTCTTCAGAGCGCACGATCGCGTTCGGCGGCTGGCGCAGGCCCAGCGTGTCCAGCAGCGCCTTGAAGCGTTCACGGTCCTCGGACAGATCGATCGCGTCGGGGCTGGTGCCGAGAATCGGGATGCCGGCTTTTTCGAGCGCGCTGGCGAGCTTCAGCGGGGTCTGCCCGCCATATTGCACGACGACACCCAACAATGTGCCATTGGCCTGTTCTGTCTCGATCAGTTCGAGCACGTCCTCATCGGTCAGCGGCTCGAAATAAAGCCGGTCGGCCGTGTCATAGTCGGTGGAGACGGTTTCAGGATTGCAGTTCACCATGATGGACTCGATGCCCATCTCGGCGAACGCAAAGGCCGCGTGGCAGCAGCAATAATCGAACTCGATGCCCTGACCGATCCGGTTCGGCCCGCCGCCCAGGATGATGGCTTTCTTCGCGCTTGAAGGCTGGCTCTCGCACCCGCCGGTTTCGTAGGTGGAATACATATAGGCGGTGGGCGTTGCGAACTCGGCCGCGCAAGTGTCCACGCGCTTGTAGACCGGACGCACGTTCAGGGCCTTGCGCGCTTCACGCACCTTGGCTTCGGTGGATTTCGTCAGCTGCGCGAGGCGCAGATCGGAAAAGCCCATGGCTTTGAGCCGGCGGAAGGCCTTGGCATCGCCGGGCAGGCCCAGCGTGGCCAGGTCTTCCTCGGCGTGGACGATCTCTTCGATCTGGCGCAGGAACCAGGGCTCATAGGCGCAGGCGGCGTTGATCTCGTCCACGCTGAGGCCTTCGCGGAAGGCTTGCGCGATCACGCGCAGCCGGTCCGGCGTCGGGCGGGCCAGCGCTGCGAACACGGCATGGCGGCGTCCTTCCGGCCCATCGGCGGACTCAAAGCCCTCAATCTCGATCTCGTCAAAGCCACAAAGTCCGGTCTCCAGGCTGCGCAGCGCTTTCTGCATGCTTTCCTGGAAGGTGCGGCCCATGGCCATGGCCTCGCCCACCGACTTCATGGAGGTGGAAAGCAGGTTCTGGGCGCCCGGATATTTCTCGAAAGCAAAGCGCGGGATTTTCGTGACGACATAGTCAATCGACGGCTCGAAGCTCGCGGGCGTTGCGCCGCCCGTGATGTCGTTATCGATCTCGTCGAGCGTGTAGCCTACCGCGAGCTTGGCAGCGACCTTGGCAATCGGGAAGCCCGTGGCTTTTGAAGCCAGCGCAGATGAGCGCGACACGCGCGGGTTCATCTCGATGACCACCATGCGGCCGGTCTTCGGATCGACGGCGAACTGCACGTTTGAGCCGCCGGTTTCCACTCCGATCTCGCGCAAGACTGCAATCGAGGCGGAGCGCATGCGCTGATATTCCTTGTCGGTCAGCGTCAATGCGGGGGCGACGGTGATGGAATCGCCGGTATGTACGCCCATCGGGTCAATATTTTCGATCGAGCAGATAATGATGCAGTTGTCCGCGCGGTCGCGCACCACCTCCATCTCGAACTCTTTCCAGCCGAGCACGCTTTCTTCCACCAGCACCTCGGTGACGGGGGAGGCGGCAAGGCCGGTGCCGACGATCTCGCGGTACTCCTCGACATTATAGGCGATGCCGCCGCCGGTGCCGCCCATCGTGAAGGACGGACGGATGACGGCAGGCAGGCCAAGTTCGTCCAGCACGGCTTCGGCCTCGGCCAGCGAATGCACGGCGCGCGATTTCGGGCTTTCCAGACCTATTCTGTCCATCGCGTCGCGGAAGCGCTGGCGGTTTTCCGCCTTGTCGATGACGTCGGCCTTGGCGCCGATCATCTCCACACCGAACAGCTCCAGCACGCCGCGCTTTTCCAGCTCCAGCGCACAGTTGAGCGCGGTCTGCCCGCCCATCGTGGGGAGCAGCGCGTCGGGGCGCTCCTTCTCGATGATCTTGGCGACCATTTCAGGGGTGATCGGCTCGATATAGGTGGCGTCTGCGAGGACCGGATCGGTCATGATCGTGGCCGGGTTGGAGTTCACCAGAATGACCCGGTAGCCCTCTTCTTTCAGCGCCTTGACTGCCTGCACGCCCGAATAGTCGAACTCGCAGGCCTGACCGATGACGATAGGGCCGGCACCGATGATGAGGATGGAGCTAATATCGGTGCGTCTGGGCATGGGCGGTGCTCCGTTTGTGTTCGCGCGCGTATCCGCGCTGCCGGTCTTGTGGGGCAAGTCCGGGCGCGGTTCGACTCTGATTACATGCTAGAAGCGGGTGTTAGCGCCAATTTGCTCCCATGGCGAGGGGGTAGGTGCTTATGCCGATCCTATTGACCGAATAGGTAGGCTATCGCCTGCCATGAGAGCAAAATGGCCTTGCAGATGAAACCGGTGGCGAGCAGCAAGAGCATCCACGGTTGTTGAAGTGTATTAAGCGCGTAAAGAGTCTTGGCGTCTTCTTCCAGCTTGTCGCTATCGTCGGGATCGCCGCACCGCTGTGACTTCCCTTCCAAGTGTAAGCCCCAAAGTGCACGAATAATTGTTATCATGCCGCCGGCCACGAGCGCTGTGTCACCTAGCCAACCGATAACTGTAAGAGGCTCGTGCATGCGGGTTACTCAATGGAGATACGCAAACTTTTGCCCATCGCGAGCGCGATGTGTGCCAACGTAGCGACAGTTGCCCCTTTTTTTCCCATACGTCCGTTTGCAAGACGTGAGACAGTCGCCGGATCTGGACCACCAGCTTTGCGCAGATCTTCCAGGGTCTGTCCATAAGCCTTTAGAGCCGTCACCAACGCATCGGACACTTCAGCTTGCGCCACGAAACTGGCAGCCTCCAACAGTGCGCCGCGCCCATCATCGCCAGCCGCTTCCAGTAGGCGAGCGTCAATATCCGACGAACCGGCAGTGTTTGTCTGCGTAGGCGATATTGACCCGGATACTTCTGATGTGTGTGGCATATGAGCCTCCTTTTCAATTGATGAGTTTATCAAAATTGATGAATTTGTCAACGCGCTGCCGTTTGAAACGGTCAAAGCGCCTCATTCAGTGCATTCGCATATGGTTGGTGTACTCTGGACCAGTTTACAAAATTGTTGGTCTCTATCTTGAGATCTTGCACTGCGTCGGCCCATCGAATGTCGGGTCCGATCCACATAATCCGAAGTTCGTTGAGCAGGTCGAAATAGACCAGCAATGCCGCCATGTCGGAAAAGTGCCGGGCTTCCGGAGGGCCAGCATATAATTTGGCAAAATAGCTTTCGGGGTCAGCATCCCGTAAAGCACGCGATCCGAGCTGAAATGCGGATTCATCCGGAAAAAGGGGTGTTGCAGGGCTGCACAGGCCATGTAGAAGCGCGGCTGACCGGCGCGGCCAGCTCAAGGCCCCGGTACTGGACAGCACGTCCCGTTCAAGCGTGGCGAAGCGGCCATCTGTCGGCAGATAATTGGGTGAGGTGCTACTATGGGCTCTTGAAAACCGGTTCGAACGTTCTTGAAAGGCGTTTTGCATCGCCATAATTCGACTGGCAGTTTTCGCACTGTGTACGAGTCCCTGCATTCGGTAATGCTTTCGGGTGTTTAGGATACGTGATTGATCCAGTGTGATTTTTAGCATCCGGAACCCTAAAATAGGTTTTCGTGTCCCTAATAATCCAGTCTACTCAGAGTTTTGATCGGCGGACAAGCCTCACCCCAGACTTAAATCCCGCCAGAGCTGGGGCTGGAGGTTGGCGTCGCGCCGCCGCACGCGGTCTGAAATCATCCAGAAGGCGCGCTCATGCAGCAGCGGCACATTGCATTGCTCTTCCAGGAAAACCGCCTCGGCCTCGCGGTGAACGGCGATGCGTTCAGAGCGCGAGACGCGTCCGCGTGCATCTTCCATCAACTGGGCAAAGCGCGTCCGGCCCGGCCCGGACCAGCCTGTATCATCGGCAAATCCGCCCGGTGCGAATGGTTCCAGCATGAAGTCCGGCTCTGATTTCAGGCCCCGGTTGAAATAGCCCAGCGTCATGTCGAACTCGCCGCCCGCCACGGCCTGATTGATGTCGTGCGGGTAGGAGGAGAGGATGTCTATATCCAGCCCCGCACTGCGCAGATCATCCGCGATGGCAATCGCAATGCGCTCCCGGCTGCCCGATGACACCCGCAAGACCAGCCGCAGCGGGCTGTCCGGCCCGTAACCAGCCTCGGCCAGCAGCGCGCGGGCGGCCTCCCTGTCCGGTCCCGGCGCGGTTTGCCCGTTCTCTTCCAGCGCCTGTGCGGTGATGACATGAATCGTGGGCGTGGCTTCGCCGCTGAAGAAGTTCTCCGCCAGAAACTGCCGGTCCACGGCGAGCGAAATGGCACGGCGCACGCGTACATCGTTCAGGCCGGGCCGCCTGTGATTGAGTTTGAGATAGGTCAGTATGGGTGCGTCAAATCCGTGCAGCCGGTCGCCGATCTCCCGGCGCAGAAAGCCGATCTGCTCAGGCGGCGGACGGTCGGCAAGATCCAGATCGCCGGAGCGGAAGAGGCGCGCCCGCGTCGCCTCGTCCTCAACCACATCGACGCGCACAGTCTCTATGGAGACACTACCTGCGGCGTGGAAGCGCGGATTTCTGGCGAGAAGATAGGTCAGCGCGCTGGCCTGGCGCAGAATGTACGGCCCGGCGCTGACCCAGTTTTCGGGGCGCACCCAGCGATCCCCGCGCGCCTCGATCACATGGCGGGGCAGGGGGTAAAACTCGCGCATCAATACCGGGAAGGCACCAACGGGCGTATCCAGCTCGAAAATGATCGTGCGGGCATCGGGGGCTGTGACGCCTATCTCGCTGGCAGGGGCTCTGCCTGCGAGCGCAGCGCGGGCGCCGCGAACAGCAAAAAAATCGCCCAGATTGGCAAAGCCGGTGCGCGGGTCCACGGCGCGCTGGGCGGTCCATACGACGTCATCAGCCGTCAGCGGCATGCCGTCGGACCATTGCAGGCCTTCGGCGAGCCTGAAGCGCCAGATGCGCCCATCCTCCGAACGCCAGCTTTGCGCCAGACCCGGTGCCAGCCCGCCTGACGGGCTGTATTCGGTCAAGGGCGCATGCAGCTGCTTGTAGAGCAGGGCGGAGGCCGCAAACTGGCCTTTGAGCGGATCAAGGCTGTCGGGTTCAGTGTCGATGGCGGCGCGCAGCAGGCTGCTGTCCGCACCGCCGCGCGGCGCACAGGCGGCAAACGCCAGCACCCCGGCGCTGGCTGCACCGCCCAGAAGTGTCCGCCGTGAGACGGGCAAAAGGATTCGCTTGCTCATGACCGCAGTTTTGCGGGCAGCGGCGGACTCTGGCAATGCCTACCAGCGCGCGCGGATCGAGGCCCAGCCCAAGGCCTGAGGCTCGGCGTCCGCAATATGGCCGGGCTCACGGGTCACACGCGCGGCAAAGGCGGCGTCGACCTGTGTGGTCAGCTGCTTGCGCCAGGCGGCTTCCAGCGAAATCTCGCGGCCCGAAGGCGTCAGCGAAGCATGGCGCCGCTCATAGCTGACCCTGTCTTCCCGGTCGACATTGACCGGAACCCGGGCAGAGATCCGTCCGTGCTCCATGCGCAGTGGCTGAGACAGGGTGAAACCAAACCTGCCCCCGGCCAGCGGCCTGTCGATACCGGCGCTCCACGCGCTGGCACCGAGCTCCTGCTCGACGGTCAGCGAGGCGGGCGTGTTGAACTGGCCGGTGACGTATTCCGCCCGCGCCGACCCGCGCCAGCCGAGCGGCAGCTGGCCAGACCAGAGCGCTGCGGTGAACTGGGTGTCGGCGGCGTCTTCTGCCCCGAACCGGGCGGCCAGCCTGCCACCCATCACCGAACCGGTTTCCTGGCCGGTGCCGGTCTCCAGCCCGACGGTCTGCCCGGTAAGCCGGCCGGACCGCAGGGTGTAGGTGAAGCCCACGGCGTTGAATGCGCTGTTGTCTCCAGAGGAGGAGCGCATATGGAAGGCAGCGGGGCCGAACTCATAGCTGGCTGCCACCCATTCGCGCGAGCCAGCAAAGCGGGCCACCGCACCTGAGAACAGGGTTTCCGACAGCACCGATACCCCTGCCCCGCCAACGGGTGCGGGCGAGGAGAAGCCGCGCCCGGCTTCCACGCTCAAGCCCCCCTGACGGAAGGCGAAGGACATGTCCGGAGCCGACTGGTACCAGTCCTGCGGCAGGTTGCGCAGCAGGTGCGGCGGCTGCCAGTTCATGCGCAGATTGATGCTGGCCGGGCCGACCTGGGTGCGTGACGCGCGTGCCAGGCCCGCCGCTGCTGCGCTTTCCATGGCGTTCAGAGCGCTGTCCGGTGCAAAGGATGGGCGGTCGGCGCTGAAATGGAAGGGGCGGCGATAGCTGTCGCGCAGCACGGCATCATCAACCAGTCCGCTTTCCCAGAGCCAGTCCCCTGCCGGACCGTCCGGCGCAGACAGGAGCAGGTCGAGCGGGATGGCTTCGCCTGTGCCAAGCCGCATGCTGGTCGCGCCGACGGGCTGGAAAGCGGCCGCCAGGTCGATCAGCCCGCGACCGTAAATGCTGTCGGTGCCCGGGGCGCCGAGATCGAGCGCAGTATCAAACAGGATTTGCAGGGCATCATTGCCCTGCAGGTTCGGGAAAGCATCCAGTAGCAGGGCGAGAGCGCCGGCTACGTGCGGCGCGGCAAAGCTGGTGCCCGAGTAAAGGACAAGGCGTGGGTCGCCGTCGTCATCATCGAGAAAGGGCGTCAGGATACGCCGTCCCGGTGCCATCAGGAAAGTTTCGCCGGCGTTGCCGGCCCGGTTGGAGAAACTTGTGATAACCGTCTCGCCGGGCGCACAGTTCTCACCGCCATCCGGGCATTGAACGGCGCCAACTGCCACAACAAACCCTTGCGCGTCCGGCATGTTGGCAAAGTTGGCCGGGAAATTGGGCTGGTCACCCGTGCCGTCCGTTTCCTCGCCGCTATTTCCCGCCGAAACGACGATGAAAATACCGGCATTTACTGCGCGCCGCATCGCAGCGAATGTCTGAGTCAGGGAGTCATTGCTGCCGATATCGCGCCCCAGCGAAAGATTGATCACGCGCGCGTTGTGGCTGATCGCATAGTCGATGGAAGCTGCGATATTGGCGTCCGAGAAGCGGCAGCCGCCATCATCGGGATCGTCATCTTCGCACGTTCCCGGTGTGTCTGCGCGGATAGCCAGAACGATACTTTCAAAGGCGACGCCGTGGCCACCCTGATTGTTCTTGTTTGCAACAATAACACCGGCCACGCCCGTGCCGTGTCCGTCTATGTCTTCCAACTCGCCGCGTGAAGAAACGATATCGGTGCTTGCGGAGGAGATGCGGCGGTGAAATTCGGGATGAGACTGATTGATGCCACTGTCCACGACCGCGACGGTGATGCCCTGTCCGGTCGCGCCGGCCGCGTAGGCGCTCGACGCATTGATCAGGCCCAGCCCGTACTGGCGATTATACTCAGCCGTTTCAAAATCTGCCGGATTCCCGGGCGGGGGTGGCGGCGGAGGAGGAGGGGGTGGAGGCGGCGGGGGGGAGGTGGAGGTGCAGGCGTTACGGTAGGGCTGCCACCGCCACCGCCGCCACCACAGCCAGCCATGCCGATGCAGGCTGCCGCAAATACCGTTACCAGAAGCGCGCTGCGCAGTTTCATGGCCATTCCTGATCTCCGCGTCCCCTGTCCTTCGACAGATAAGCTAGAGCCGATCAGGCAAAATGGAAAAGGTTTTCCGAGAGGTGGGGTTTATCAGGGGTCAACCGCCCGACAGGCGGCCGACAAATTCGTCAAACACGCCAAAGGAATCCTGCGGGCCGGGGCTGGCTTCCGGATGGTGCTGCACCGACATGACCGGCTTGTCCTTAAGGCGGAAGCCGCAATTTGTACCGTCGAACAGCGAGATATGGGTCTCTTCGGCATTTTCGGGCAGGCTGTCACGATCCACCGCGAAGCCGTGATTCATGGAGACGATCTCCACTTGGCCTGACAGTATGTTTTTCACCGGATGGTTCGCGCCATGATGGCCGTGGGTCATTTTCTGTGTCCGGGCGCCAATGGCCAGTGCGAGCATCTGGTGGCCAAGGCAGATGCCAAGGGTTGGCACACCTGCCTCGATGACGCCGCGAATGGTGGCCAGCGCATACTCACCCGTGGCAGCCGGATCACCGGGCCCGTTCGACACGACGACGCCCGCCGGCGACAGCGAGAGTACGTCTTCGGCACTCGCCGTGCCGCGCACCACTTTTACGCGCGCTCCAGCCCCTGCCAGACGGCGCAGTATGTTGGCCTTCACGCCATAATCCAGCACCACAACGAGCGGACCATCGGACGGGCCGATGCCCGGCCCGTCGGGCCACACCCAGTCTGATTGCGTCCAGTCGCTGTCTGCTTCGCTCAGAACATGCTGCGCCAGCTCTGCGCCTTCCATGCTGGGCGCATCGAGCGCAGCCTTGCGCAAGGTATCCGCGTCCAGCTTCCCGTCCGGGGAGTGTGCAATCGCGGCGATAGGCATGCCCAGCTCGCGGATCCGGGCCGTGAGCGCACGGGTGTCGACGCCGGTGACGGCCACAATGCCCCGCGCGGTCAGCCATTCGGTAAAGCTGTGTTCGGCGCGCCAGCTGGATGGCGGCGTGATCGGGGCCCGGCTGACCATGCCTACGGCTGCCTTGCGCGCCCTGTCACTGGCGGCCTCTTCATCGTGCGCATTGGCACCGACATTGCCGATATGAGGGAAGGTGAAGCAGACGATCTGTCCGGCATAGGACGGATCGGCGAGAATCTCCTGATGCCCGGTCATCGCCGTGTTGAAGCAGAGCTCGCCAGTGGCGATTCCCGATGCCCCGGCGCCTTCGCCGGGGATGATCGTGCCGTCAGCCAGCACGATGGCTCCAGTCGCCCCGTCAAGATCGCTGTCGCGCCAGGGGTTTGCGGTCAGTACTTGATTCCCGGCCCGTTCCGTCATATCTCACCGCCTGATTTCGCGTGCGCCGCACAATAAGGGCGGCCCTTTGAACAAACGCGCGGACGGTATGTGAGCCTTGCCCGGACGTCAAGCAAGCTAGAAGCCGAAAAAGAAACTCAAAAACAACGGGTTAGGCGGCGTCGCTGTAACTCGTGCGAATGGATGAAAAATGTCGCTGCGCGACCAGATTGCCGAAGACCTCAAAAACGCGATGCGGGCCAAGGATGGGCTGAAGCTCAGCACGCTGCGCCTCGTTCAGGCTGCCATCAAGGACCGTGACATCGCTGCGCGGGCTGAAGACCGCTGCCAGGGGTGCGGTGAGGGCGAGATCATGGCCCTGCTGCAGAAGCTGGTGAAGCAGCGCGAGGAGAGCGCCGAAACCTATGAGAACGCTGGCCGGCTGGATCTGGCCGAGCGTGAGCGGGCGGAAGCCGACATCGTGCGCGCCTACCTGCCCAAGCCGATGTGCGAGCAGGAAATCGAGCAGGCCGCAGAGACGGTCGTCGACGAGCTCGGCGCCACGGGCCTGAAGGACATGGGCAAGTGCATGGGCGCGCTCAAACAGCGCTATACCGGCCGCATGGACTTTTCCAAGGCGGGCGAAACGGTGAAGACCCTGCTGCAGAGCCGGGCGTAAAGCGCACAACTAGGCCGTGGCAAGTCTGCCGCGTGTGCTATGGTGAGCCATGGCCCTTCCCGACGGATTCCTTGACGAAATCAAAGCGCGCATCCGCCTCTCCGATCTAGTGGGGCGCACGGTAGCCCTGCGCCGTCAGGGCCGGGAGTTTGCCGGGCTGTCTCCGTTCAAGAAAGAGCGCACGCCATCCTTTTTCGTCAATGACGAGAAGGGGTTCTACCATTGCTTCTCCAGCCAGAAGAATGGCGATGCCGTCAACTGGCTGCAGGAAACGCAAGGTCTCAGCTTCATGGAGGCGGTCGAGACGCTCGCCGCCGAGGCAGGGCTGGCCATGCCTGCGCCGGACCCGGAAGCGGCCCGCAAGGATGAGCGCCGCAAGGAGCTGGCCGAGTGGAACGAGCTGGCGCAGCAGTATTTTGCGCGTGAGCTGAACGGCCCGCGCGGGAGCGAGGCGCGCGCCTATCTGGAGCGTCGTGGCCTGTCTCCGCGTGACTGGGAGAATTTCGGCCTTGGCTATGCGCCTGAGATGCGTACCGGGCTGAAGGATTTCCTCATCAACAAGGGCGCAAAGCCCGATGAGCTGGTGACGGCCGGGCTGCTGATCGCGCCCGAAGATGGCGGCGCGGCGTTCGACCGTTTCCGTGGCCGGGTGATGTTTCCGATCCACGATCCGCGCGGGCGGCTTGTCGCGTTTGGCGGGCGGGCTCTGTCCAAGGACGCGCGCGCCAAATATCTCAACTCACCCGAGACGCCGCTCTTCCATAAAAGCCATGTCCTCTATCGCTACCCGCAAGCGCGCACAGCGGCCTCCGATCCGAAATCCGGCATTCGCGGACTGATAGTCGCCGAAGGCTATATGGACGTGATCGCGCTGAACCGGGCAGGGCTCGTTCATGCCGTGGCGCCTCTGGGCACCGCGCTGACCGAGGACCAGATACGTTTATTGTGGCGTGCGGGGCCGGAGCCGGTGATCTGCCTTGACGGTGACAGTGCCGGTCAGCGCGCGGCAGGGCTGGCCGCTGAGCGCGCCCTTCCCATGCTGGAGCCGGGCAAGACCTTGCGCTTTGTCTTTCTCCCGGACGGGCAGGACCCTGACGATGTATTGAAGGCCAAGGGCGCCGAGACGCTGCGCGCGCTGGTCAACGATACGCGCTCGCTGGCCGATCTGGTCTGGGACAGGGAGTTTGCCGCAGAGCCGCTGGCCGACCCGGACCGCCGGGCAGGTTTCCGCCGGCGCCTGCGCGCGCTGACTTCAAAGATCGCCGATCCGGATGTGCGCGAGGAATACAAGGCCGAGTTTGACAGGCGCCTTGCCTCGGCGTTTGGCCGCAAGCCGGCGCGCGCGCCCTGGCGCGGGCGTCAGGATGCGAGTGGCATATCCGATGGTCCGCCGGTGGCCGAAACGCGCAAGCTCGCGCAAGCACGCCGGGCGCCGCCTGCAGTCCGCCATCTTCTGCTGGCTGCCATTGAGTGGCCCGAACTGGCCGTCAGCGAAGCCGAAACGCTTGCCGAGCTGGACTGCGGTCCGCTTGACAGCCTGCGTGACGCTATTCTAGACGCATGCTCCACTGGTCAGATTGCGGATCATGAGATGCTCAGAAACTCTCTGGTCCGGCAGGGGCATCATCCGGTCCTTCGCAAGCTGGAAGCTGAACGGGCACCGATGCGGGCATCCATGGGGGGAGAGGACGCGGACCCTTCCAGCAGGTTGAACGCTTGGCGAAAAGCGGCGGCTTCCTATATGGAAAGGGTTGAAGAGGAACGCATCCGGGGTGAAGCGCGTCTTCTTGAAAGCGAGGCGCTGGCGCGCGGCGATGCCGCTGAAGTGCACCAGCTTATCGCAGGGTATAAGGCCAGCCGCCGTCGCAGATAGCGCGCGGGCGGTCGATTTTGTTTGTGGCAGCTGGTATTCCGGCGGCCAAGGGAGTTCAAGTCAGGCATGACCAAAGCAGCGACCGAGACGGCTGAAGCAGCCCCGGAAAATCAGGACGGCCCGCTTCTCGATCTCAATGACCTGTCGGTCAAGGCGATGGTGAAAACCGCCAAGAAGCGCGGTTATGTCACCCATGACGAGCTCAACAAGGTTCTCCCGTCAGAAGAATTTTCATCCGAGCAGATTGAAGACGTGCTCTCCCAGCTGTCGGAGATGGGTATTACCGTCGTTGATTCCGAGGACGAGGTGGAAGAGAACGACGCGGCTGCAGGCGATGATGAGGAAGAAGATGATGGCCGCTCCCGCGCGGTAGCCGCCAAGTCGAAAACCGCTGTCGCCGGGCAGAACACCACCTCCGCGCAGGACCGTACCGACGACCCCGTGCGCATGTATCTGCGCGAGATGGGCTCTGTGGAGCTGCTTTCGCGCGAAGGCGAAATCGCCATCGCCAAGCGGATCGAGGCCGGACGCAACGCCATGATCCGCGGGCTTTGCGAAAGCCCGCTGACGTTTGAAGCCATCATGGTCTGGCGCGAAGAGCTGCAGTCCGGCCAGGTGCTGCTGCGCGATATTATCGATCTGGACGCCACTTATGGCGGCGTACGTGAGGATCACTCCGAAACCGGCGCGCCCGACGCCGGACGCGGCCCTGCCGCCAATATCCGCGCCCAGGTGCGTTCGCGCGCCGAGGAGAGCGAGGAAAAGACCGGCGAAGAGGGCGAGGAAGGCGAAAACGCAGCCTCGACCGATGACGAGGAAGATGACGAGGATGGTGCAAACCTGTCCCTCGCGGCCATGGAAGCCGAGCTGCGCGAAGGCGTCATGGAGACGCTGGACGCGGTAGCGGGTGATTTCAACACCTTCCGCAAGCTTCAGGACAAGCTGGTCGGCCTGCGCATGGAGGGCAAGGACCTCTCCAAAAAGGATCGCGAGACCTATGAGGGCGTGCGCGAATCCATCGTCGCCAATCTCAACTCGCTGAACCTCAACAATGCGCGTATCGAGGCGCTGGTCGAACAGCTGGACGCCATCAACAAGCGTCTTGTGGTGCTGGAGGGCAAGCTCTTGCGCTCTGCCGAGGCACACGGCGTGCCGCGTCATGAGTTCATGCAGGCCTATCAGGGCCATGAGCTGGACCCGAACTGGCTGGACGACTGGAAGGCCAAATCGGCTGCGTGGAAGAAGTTCGCCGAGCGCGAGGAAAAGGAAGCCGCCCAGATTCGCGAGCACATCGCCGAGCTGGCGCAGGAATCCGGCGTGCCGATCGACGATTTCCGCCGCATCGTCGCGACCGTCCAGAAGGGCGCGCGGGAAGCTCGCATTGCCAAGAAGGAAATGGTCGAAGCCAATCTGCGCCTCGTCATCTCCATCGCCAAGAAATACACCAATCGCGGCCTGCAATTCCTGGATCTGATCCAGGAAGGCAATATCGGCCTGATGAAGGCGGTCGATAAGTTCGAATACCGCCGCGGCTACAAATTCTCCACCTACGCGACCTGGTGGATCCGTCAGGCCATTACCCGCTCCATCGCGGACCAGGCCCGCACGATCCGCATCCCGGTTCACATGATCGAGACGATCAACAAGATCGTGCGCACCAGCCGCCAGATGCTCCACGAGATCGGCCGTGAGCCGACGCCTGAGGAGCTCGCTGAAAAGCTCTCCATGCCGCTGGAAAAAGTGCGCAAGGTGATGAAGATCGCCAAGGAGCCGATCTCCCTTGAAACGCCGATTGGCGATGAGGAAGATTCACATCTCGGCGATTTCATCGAGGACAAGAATGCGGTCCTGCCCATCGATGCGGCGATCCATTCCAACCTGCGCGAGACCACGACGCTGGTGCTCGCCAGCCTCACCCCGCGTGAGGAGCGCGTGCTGCGCATGCGCTTCGGGATCGGCATGAACACCGATCACACGCTGGAGGAAGTCGGCCAGCAATTCTCGGTGACGCGTGAGCGTATCCGCCAGATCGAGGCGAAGGCCCTGCGCAAGCTGAAACACCCCAGCCGCAGCCGCAAACTGCGCAGCTTCCTGGATAGCTAGGGGCGGAAGCTGTTCAGGCGAAAATGCCTGCACAGCCGCGCGAGCTGTGCTATACTGGAAGCATGAGCAATCGTGTGAAATCCACGCCCAAACCGGCAGGCTTTGTCCTCGGGCGGCAGGCATTTGCCCGTATCAGCGCGGTGGAGGGGCTTGCCCTGACGGCCGGCATGCAGGCGGATTTCGCCGAGCTGGACAAAGCGCAGGCGAAGCCCGCGACGCGCCGCCAGCAACTGCGCAAGCGGTATGCAGGATAGTATCAACGGGCATGTATGCCGTTGAACCCGACCCGTATTGCTATCCAGACAGTGAAGTTCTGATCAATCTGCCTGGGTTACGCTCGGCTGAGCGGCTAGCGGCCTTTGAACTGGTGGCAACTACCCAGAGAGCTGACGAGCCTTTGCCAGCTGGCCGTCTTGGCGCGCGCCACTATTGCCGTGTCCATCATCACCTGTTTCAGGACGTCTATTCATGGGCGGGCGAGTTTCGCACGGTGCGTCTTGCCAAGGCTGGCAGCATGTTTTGCTACCCGGAACATATCCCGGACCAGATGGCGCGCCTGTTCGGGTTCTTGCGTGGGGAGCACTTTCTGGCCGGACTTGAGCGCGATTTGTTCATACAGGGCCTTACTCGATTCCTATCAGAACTGAACGCCATCCATCCGTTCCGGGAAGGCAATGGGCGCTCACAACTGACATTTGCGGCGCTGCTGGCCTACCGTGCGGGATGGGAGATGGACCTCGCCCGGCTTAATCCGGACGCGATTCTTCTCGCCATGATCGAAAGCTTCCACGGAAACGAAATGCCGTTACGTAATGAGCTGGCACGATTGGTCTGACGACGCTCACGCACTCGCAGCACGCGACGTATCTGATTAAAAGCAATCACATGGATTGATATGCAGTCGCGAGCTGGACAGGCGCGCTGTTGCATTGCAACATCTTTTTCTCAAAAAAATGAACAATGTTCACTTTTCAAACGCTCGTCATAGCCCTATCTTTCCGGTGCGAGTTCAACGCAACGCCCGGTCAACAGGGCGCCCATCTTTCGGAGACTGACATGCCCTTCAAATTCTCCTCCCCGATCCTGATGACCGCTGCTGCTGCCATGATGGCTGCAGGCCTGTCTGTCGCCAGCGTATCCTCCGCCGAAGCGCAGGTGTGCGAGCCGGCTTTCGTCGCTCAGAGCACCGCGCACCGCTCGGTGCGTGCCTCGGTCCAGCGCTTCGAGCGTGGCCAGTGGCGCGAAGCGGCCCACTTCGCCAATGAGGCCCTGTCGCGCCGCAATGCGGCCCCGACCATGGCCGCCGCCCGCACCAATCTGTGCGGCGCGCTCGCCAATCTCGGTGATGCCGGTGCAGCCGAAGCCTGTGATGCGGCCGTAGAGGCCAATGAAGGCGGCTGGGAAGCACTTAACAATCGCGGTGCAGCCTATGCGCTGGCGGGCAATACGGCTGCCGCCTCGGCGGACTTTGCCGCTGCTGCCGCCATTGAAGGCGCTGGCCCGGAAGCTGCTGCCAACGCTGCAGCCTGCCGCTAGAGCGATAAGGAATTCCGCTGGCCGGGCAAATCCCCCGCCCGGTCAGCGATGTTGAGCCGGACACCCCTTCAGATGGAGTCCGGCTCTTTTTTTTGCCTATTCGGCTGCGCGTACGGTCTCTGCGGTCATGAGGGACGGCAACCAGGTCTCATGAGCCTGTTTCAGGCGAATCAGGTCCAGCGCATGGCCGCCATTGATCGAGATGGCCCGTCCACCCGCGATTCCGGCCACGCTGACCGGAACATCGGCGGCGATGGCGTTCTGGCGGATGGTTTCTGCCGTCGCTGCGTCAGCGGCGATCAGATAACGGGCCTGATCCTCGCCGAACATCCAGGCATAGGCGGGCAGGGGGCCGTTATAGGCGAGCTTCACGCCTATGCCTGAGGCCATCGCCATGTCGGCAACCGCGCTCGCTAGCCCGCCATCGGAAATGTCATGAACCACGCGGGCGCGCCCGGCGCGGATTTCGGCGCGGACAAAGTCGCCATTGCGCTTCTCGGCAGCCAGATCAACATGGGGCGGCGCGCCGTCTTCTTTCTCCTCGACATGGCGCATATAGAGCGAGGCACCCAGCTCTCCGCGTGTCTCGCCGATGAGGAGTACGACATCGCCCTCTTTCATGCCGCCAAACCCGGCGCGCTTGGAAAGATCGGGCAGAAGGCCGACACCGCCGACCGCGGGCGTGGGGGGGATCGCCTTGCCATCGGTCTCGTTATAGAGCGAGACATTGCCCGACACGACGGGGAAGGAAAGCTGGCGGCAGGCTTCGGCCATGCCTTCCACGCAGCCGACGAACTGGCCCATGATTTCCGGGCGCTCGGGGTTGCCGAAATTGAGGCAATCAGTGATGGCGATGGGGTCTGCGCCCACGGCAGTCAGATTGCGCCAGGTCTCGGCCACGGCCTGCTTGCCGCCCTCGAACGGGTCGGCATAGCAATAGCGCGGCGTGCAGTCGGTCGTGATGGCGAGTGCCTTGTTCGTGCCGTGTACGCGCACGATGGCGGCGTCCGCCGGGTCCTCGGAGCTTGCCATGGTGTCGGCCATGACGTGGCGGTCATACTGTCCCCAGATCCAGCGCTTGGAGGCCATGTCGGGGCTGGCCATGATGGTCAGCAGCGCTTCGCTCAAGTGCTCCGGACCCTTCATGGAGCGCGGATCAATGCTGGCGCGCGCTTCGGGCTCGAACCAGGGGCGGGTATAGGCCGGAGCCTCCTCGCCGATGGGATCAAGCGGCAGGTCGCAGACCACTTCGCCCTTGTGTTTGAGGACCATGCGGCCGGTATCGGTTGTCTTGCCGATGGTGGCGACGTCGAGGTCCCATTTCCTGAAAATGCGCTCGGCGATGGGCTCTGCGCCGGGCTTCAGGATCATCAGCATACGTTCCTGGGATTCTGACAGCATCATCTCATAGGCCGTCATGCCGGTTTCGCGCTGGGGCACGTTATCGAGCTCCAGCTCGATGCCAAGCCCGCCGCGCGAGGCCATCTCCACGGAAGAGGAGGTGAGGCCGGCTGCGCCCATGTCCTGGATGGAGCTGATCGCGTCCTCTGCCATCAGCTCAAGGCACGCTTCGATCAGCTTTTTCTCGGTGAAGGGATCGCCGACCTGCACGGTCGGGCGCTTCTCTTCCGAGCCCTCGCCAAACTCGGCTGAGGCCATGGTCGCGCCGTGAATGCCGTCCCGGCCGGTCTTTGCGCCTACGTAAAGAACCGGGAAGCCGGCTTCCTTGGCAGCAGCGGTGAAGATGCCCTCGCGCTTGGCAAGGCCAACCGCCATCGCGTTGACGAGGATATTGCCGTTATAGCCCTTGTCGAAATTGGTCTCGCCGCCAACGGTCGGCACGCCGACGCAATTACCATAGCCGCCAATGCCCGCGACAACGCCGGAGACAAGCTGGCGGGTCTTGGGGTGGTCGGGCGCACCAAAGCGCAGCGCATTCATCAACGCCACGGGCCGCGCGCCCATGGTGAAGACGTCCCGCAAAATGCCACCCACGCCCGTGGCCGCGCCCTGATAGGGCTCGATATAGGAGGGGTGGTTGTGGCTCTCCATCTTGAAGACGGCGACATCGCCATCGCCAATATCGACCACGCCCGCATTCTCGCCGGGGCCGTAAACGACACGCTCGCCGGTCACCGGGAATTTCTTCAGATGCACCCGGCTCGACTTGTAGGAGCAGTGCTCGGACCACATGACCGAGAAAATGCCGAGCTCGACCATGTTCGGCGCACGGCCCAGCACGCGCAGGATTGTCTCGTACTCGTCTGCCGTGACGTGCTCAAGCGCGATCTGTTCGGTAATGCCGGGGGCGTATTTGGGTTCAACACTCATTCGGCATGCGTCCGTTGCGGCTGGTGGAGCGGGGAGGGATCAGGCAGATAGGCAGTGACCAGAAGCCGGGCGGCCTCCGGCGCGCCGGGTTCAGGCCGGATCGCGGAAAGGTCAGACGGGGCAGGAACGGGCAGGCCTTCGCCCATCAGCCCTTCGAGATGCAAGGCGAGGGCTTCCTGCGCGTTGAGCGCAGCTTCGCTGGCGCTGTCGCCAGCTGACACGCAGCCGTTGAGATCGGGGAAGTAGACGCTGAACCCGGATTCAGCATCGCCTTCGAGAATGGCGGGATAGACATGCAGTGTCATCGCACTCAGTCCTTGATCAGTTGCACGCCGCTCGCGCGCTCGATGGAGCGCAGTGTACCACGCTTCAGGTCCTTTTTAGGATGGGGCACCGTTACGATTGCTGCCACCCCGTCTTTCTTCATCTGCACATGGCTGCCGCGTTGACGGATCTTGCGCCAGCCGGCTTTTTCCAGCCTGGCTATGACCTCCCGGCTGGTGAGCATCACCCCCGCCCCAGAAGGCTTTCAAACACGCCAAGTCCGTCCGTACCGCCATGCACCGGATCAACCGCGCGTTCGGGGTGGGGCATCATGCCGAGCACATTGCCCGCCGCATTGGTGATACCGGCGATGTCGCGGATCGAGCCATTGGGATTGTTGAGATAGCGGAAGGCCACCTGGCCTTCGCCCTCCAGCCGGTCCAGCGTCTCGGTGTCAGCGAAATAATTGCCGTCATGGTGCGCGACGGGGATGGTCACCTCGCGCGTCTCGCCATAGGCGCGGGTGAAGCGCGAATTGGTGTTCTCGATCTGCAGCGGGGTGCGCTCGCAGACAAACAGCAGGCCGGCATTGCGCATCAGCGCACCGGGCAGAAGCCCCGTCTCGATGAGGATCTGGAAGCCATTGCACACGCCCAGTACCGGCAGGCCGTCCTCAGCGCGCTTTACCAGGTCCTGCGTGATCGGCGAGCGGGCGGCAATCGCGCCGGAGCGCAGATAGTCGCCATAGGAGAACCCGCCAGGCACCATGACGAGATCAAGCCCGTCCGGCAGGCTGGTTTCCTGATGCCAGATCATCGCGGGGGCAGCCCCCGTGACAAGGCGCAAAGCCTCGGCCGCATCGCGGTCGCAATTGGAGCCGGGGAATACAATGACAGCGGTCTTCATGGCGCAGCGTTTAGCAGGGGATTCACGCCAAGGCGAGAGGCCGGTGCGGCTGCGGCAATCGCGTTGCATCTTTGCCGCATTTTGCTGAGCGTTACGCCAGCTCGGGCGGAAGCTGGCGGGCGTGGAGGATGCGGATTATGAGCGGCACACTGCCGTCGCGGATCCGGTATAGGATGCGGTGTGATTTCACGCTGTAAGCCCGAAGAGTTGGATCAGTGGAATTGCCTGCGGTTCCAGCATAGGGAAACTCTCCGATCAGCCTAAGTGAATCTTCCAGCGTTGCCAGATAGTTTTCCGCTTGGAGGATGCCGAAATCTTCTGCGCCTTGCAGGTATAGATTGCGCAGATCGGCGGCAGCTCTCGTGCTGAGTTCAATCCGCATAGCCGCGCCGTTTGGCTTCGGCGCGGGCATCCGCCATCACCTCGTCGAATGATTTTTCGCTGACGCCGCTATCGATGCCTTCCTGGATGAGCCGCTCGAACTCGGCGCGCTTGCGGCGGTTCTCTTCATCACGCCGGATCAGGTCGCGTACATAGTCGCTGGCGCTGGCGTACTGGCCGGACCCTACCTGAGAATCGACCACCGATTTCAGGGCGTCGGGCAGGGAGATATTCATCGTGGCCATGGCGGGGTGCTCCTTCGTGAGACCAGCAGAGTTGCCAATTATTGCCAAATTTTGCGCAAAAAAGCAAAAGTCTCGCCCTTCGGCTGCGCCGCTGATAGCCTGCTTTACGGTTCAGCCGGGGAGGCAGGCATGAGCGTTCTGGGCCGTAGGCGGGGTATTCGTGAAGTCGAAGGACCCCGAGGCCAGCAAGGCCTGGTATCGCGACGTGCTGGGCATGGAGTTGGACGAGCATGGCGGCTTCACCTTCCGCCATGGTGATGCAGCAGCGCGCTATGGCGATGGCGCACGTACGATCTTCGCGCGCTTCAAGGCCGATACAGAATATTTCCAGCCCTCTGCCCAGCCCTTCATGATCAACCTGCTGGTGGATGATCTCGATGGCCTGCTGGAGCGCATCAAGGCGCACGGCGTGGCACTGATCGGCGAGCCGGAGTCTTACGATTATGGGCGCTTCGCCTGGATCATGGACCCGGACGGGGTGAAGATCGAACTGTGGGAGTCGGTGGAGCTTTAGGCCCAGTCCGCAGGGGCAATCCACGATCAGGGCCGGTTGATGGTGTCTCCCCCGTAAACGGGGGAGGACAGGCATCAGCCTCCGCGGGCATGACGAGACGAAAGAGCTTTTATTGTCAGAGGCATGGATCACCCGCATGCGCGGGTGATGACAGTGCAACGAGGCTTACGCACTCAGCTCAATGTCGTAGTTTTCGATCACCGGATTGGTCAGCAGCTTGTCGCACATGGCCTTCACGCGTTCGCTGGCCTCTTCGGCGTCAACGCTGGAGAGATCGAGCTCGATCAGCTTGCCCTGGCGCGCGCCGGTCACTTCCTCAAAGCCGAGCGTACGAAGCGAATTGGCGACGGCGGTCCCTTGCGGGTCCAGCACGCCGGGTTTCAGATAGACGTGGATTTTCGCTTTCATCGTCTCTTTGATCCTATTCGCTCTCTTCAGACTCAGGGGCCGCGCCATTGGCGCTGTCCATCTCGCGCATGATGCCGAGGCGGCGTGCCACTTCGGCATAGGCCTCGGTGACATTGCCCAGATCGCGGCGGAAGCGGTCCTTGTCCATCTTCTCGTTGGTCGTCATGTCCCACAGGCGGCAGCAATCGGGGCTGATCTCGTCAGCCAGCACCACGCGCGGCATGTCGTTCTGGTCGTACAGGCGTCCAAATTCCAGCTTGAAGTCGACCAGACGGATACCCGCACCGGCAAACAGGCCGGAGACGAAATCGTTCACGCGCAGTGCCAGAGCGATGATTTCGTCCAGCTCCTGCGGGCTGGCCCAGTTGAACGCCGTCACATGCTCTTCGGAGACGAGCGGATCGCCCAGCGCATCGTCCTTGAAGTAAAACTCCACGATGGCGCGCGGCAGTGGCTCGCCCTCAGGGATATTGAAGCGCGTGGAGATGGAGCCGGCGGCGACATTGCGCACCACGACTTCCAGCGGAATGATCTCCACCTCGCGTACCAGCTGCTCGCGCATGTTCAGGCGGCGGATGAAGTGCGTCGGCACGCCAATCCGGTTCAGGTGTTCCATGATGAACTCGCTGATCCGGTTATTGAGCACGCCCTTGCCCTCCAGCGTCGCGCGCTTCTGGGCGTTGAAGGCGGTCGCATCATCCTTGAAGTGCTGGATGATCGTACCCGGCTCCGGGCCCTCATAGAGGATCTTGGCTTTACCTTCGTAGAGTTTCTTGCGGCGTGACATGGGGGTCATCGCTCTCCGCTGGGCGTTGGAAAATCGTATCGCTGCGCCATGAGGCCCTTCATGCGCGCGAGTCTTGGGTGCGGGTCAATCGGTGTCGTGTCAAACGCGAAGCGGCCCGTCAATACGGGCCGCCTTTGATCATCAGGATACGCGCTTGGCCGGGCGCCCGCAATACCGGCCTGCAATGCGCTTCAGACGATTGATAAAGCGGCTCTGGCGCGATACCCATGGATCAAACACTCCCCGTTCCATCTATTACAGGAAACACCTCATGTCCGGCTTTGATGATCGCGAAAAGGCTCACGAAAACCGTTATGCGCGCGAGCAGGAGCTGGAGTTCAAGGCCGGTGCGCGCCGCAACAAGCTGCTGGGCCTGTGGGCGGCAGAGAAGCTCGGCCTGTCCGGTGATGAGGCCGATGCCTATGCCAAAGAGGTGATCGCGGCCGACTTTGAGGAAGTGGGCGACGAAGATGTGTTCCGCAAGGTGCGCAAGGATTTCGATGCCAAGGGCGTGGCGGTCTCCGACATCGAACTGCGCCACGAGATGACGCGTCTCCTCGATATTGCCCGCGCGCAGGTGCAGGCGGGATAAACCTACCCGAAAACCCGCGCGAAGATCGTGTCGACATGCTTGAGGTGATAGGCCTCGTCAAAGCAGCCATCGATCTGGGCCGGTGAGAGCAGGGCGGTGACTTCCGCGTCGGCTTTGAGATGATCGGCGAGCCTGCCGCCCTCATCCCAGGTTTTCATGCCATTGCGCTGGACGAGGCGGTAGGAGTCCTCGCGGCTCGCCCCGGCCTGGGTCAGCGCCAGCAGCACGCGCTGGGAATTATGGATGCCGCCATGGGCTTCCAGATTCTCCCGGCAGCGGTCGGCATGCACGATCAGGCCCTCAATCATTGAGGCGGTGCGGTGCAGGGCGAAATCCAGATGCACTGTGGCATCAGGCCCGATGCCACGCTCGACTGAGGAGTGTGAAATATCGCGCTCATGCCACAGGGCGACGTTCTCCATCGCAGGGGTCACGGCGGAGCGGACAAGGCGCGCAAGGCCGGTCAGGTTTTCAGTCAGGATCGGATTGCGCTTGTGCGGCATGGCCGAGGAGCCTTTCTGCCCCGGCGAGAAATATTCCTGCGCCTCGCGCACTTCGGAGCGCTGCAGATGGCGCACCTCAACCGCGATGTTCTCGATAGCCGACGCGATCAGGCCCAGCACGGCAAAGAAATTGGCGTGCCGGTCGCGCGGGATCACCTGCGTGGAGATGGGTTCGACGGTAAGCCTGAGCTTTTCGGCGACATGGGCTTCCACCGCCGGGTCGACATTGGCAAACGTGCCGATAGCGCCTGAGATGGCGCAGGTGGCCACTTCCTCGCGCGCCCGCACCAGCCGCTCCCGGTTACGGGCGAACTCGGCATAAAAGCGCGCAAATTTCAGCCCCATCGTGGTCGGCTCTGCATGGATGCCGTGGCTGCGCCCGATGCACACCGTCATCTTGTGCTCCAGCGCGCGCTTTTTCAGCGCGGCCAGCACCCGGTCCATGCCCTCCAGCAGGAGATCACTGGCGCGGGTCAGCTGCACGGCAAGGCAGGTATCCAGCACGTCAGAGCTGGTCAGCCCCTGATGGACGAAGCGGGCTTCTTCGCCGACAAGTTCGGAGAGATGCGTCAGGAAAGCGATGACATCGTGCTTCACCTCACGCTCGATCTCGTCGATCCGCGCGACGTCAAACTCCATGTCCTTTGCTTTCCACACCGCCTTGGCGGCAGAGGCGGGGACGACGCCCAGCTCTGCCAGCTTGTCGGTGGCGTGCGCCTCGATCTCGAACCAGATGCGGTAGCGGGTCTGCGGGCTCCAGATCGCTTCCATTTCAGGCCGGGTATAGCGGGGGATCATGGGCGCGCCTCTTCATCCGTATGGGGGAGTAGCGCGCTCTCTCGCCCCTGAGGGCGTGAAGGTCAAGAGGCGGGGGTGTCCGCCTCGCCTTTCAGGGCTGCGATTCCCGCCCGCGCCAGCGCGTCGGCGCGCTCATTGCCGGGATCGCCATTATGGCCCTTCACCCACACCCATTCGATCGTGTGGCGCTTGGTGGCCTCGTCGAGAGCCTGCCACAGCTCGGCATTCTTCACCGGCTTCTTGCCGGCTGTTTTCCAGCCATTGCGCTTCCAGCCGTGAATCCATTTGGTCACGCCGTCGCGCACATAGACACTGTCCGTAACGAGGCGGACTTTTGAAGGGCGTTTGAGCGCATTCAGCGCCTCGATGGCCGCGCGCAGCTCCATGCGGTTATTGGTGGTGTCGGGCTCGCCGCCAAAGAGCTCTTTTTCATGGCCCTTCCATTCCAGAAGCGCGCCCCAGCCGCCGGGGCCGGGATTGCCCGAACACGCCCCGTCGGTGTGAATGGTGATAAGCGTGCTCACGCCGGATGCACCGTCCACTGCGCATCAAGGTCTTTGAGGCCAGCTGCGATCAGCTCGCCCAGCACGTCCATATCGATGTCGGCGAGGCGCTTCACATTCAGGCAGGCCTGCCCCTTCTTGTGCTTGCCGAGGCGGTCCAGGATATCGCCGAATTCGGCATAGCCGGGCATGATGTAGATTGAATGCTGCGCCTTTCGCGGTGAAAAGCCCGTCGCAAGGGAGCTGCCCTCACGTCCGCTTTCATAGCGGTAGTGATAGCGTCCATAGCCCACCATGGAGGAGCCCCACATTACCGGCTCAAAGCCGGTCACCTTGCGGAACAGCGCGTCCAGCTGGCGGGCTTCCTCGCGCTTTGCTTCCGGTTCGATGGCAGCAAGGAACGCCTCCACAGGGGTATTCCCGGCCTTGGTCTGGTTTTCACTCATCACGCTACCTCGCGCGGCAATTTGAACACCACATCTTCGCTGGCGACACGTACCTCTTCGATGCTCAGCTTGCGGAAACCCGCGATCTGGGTGAGCACGTCCTCTACCAGTTCTTCAGGGGCGGACGCACCGGCGCTCACGCCCAGCGTCTGCACGGAGCCAAACCAGCTGCGGTCAAGGTCTGCAGCGCTCTGTACCAGGCGTGCATCGGGCGCGCCCGCCCGCTTGGCGACCTCTACCAGCCGCACCGAATTGGACGAGTTCGGCGCGCCTACCACCAGCACCAGATCGCAGCGCGGGGCGAGGGCCTTTACCGCTTCCTGCCGGTTGGTGGTGGCGTAGCAAATATCTTCCTTGTGCGGTGCGGCCATGGCGGGAAAGCGCGTCTGCAGCACGCCCACAATGGCCGCCGTGTCATCAACCGACAGCGTGGTCTGCGTCACATAGGCGAGCTTTTGCGGGTCGCGCGGCGTGAAGCTCTGCGCGTCCTCTACCGTCTCGATCAGATGGATCGCGTCTTCGGGAAGCTGGCCCATCGTGCCGATCACTTCGGGATGCCCCGCATGGCCGATCAGCACGATTTCAAGGCCATTCCTGTGATGGCGGCTTGCCTCGACATGCACTTTCGAGACGAGAGGGCAGGTGGCGTCCACATAGAGCATGTTGCGCCGCGCAGCCGCTTCGGGAACCCGCTTGGGCACGCCATGGGCGGAGAACACCACGGGGCGGTCATCCGGGCATTCGTCCAGCTCCTTGACGAACACCGCGCCCATGGCTTTCAGCCGGTTCACCACGTGCTTGTTGTGGACGATCTCGTGGCGCACATAGACCGGCGCTCCATAGCGCTCCAGCGCCTTCTCCACGATCTGGATGGCACGGTCCACGCCGGCGCAGAAGCCGCGTGGCGCGGCAAGCAGAATGTGGAGAGGGGGCAACGCGCTCACGGTTTTCCTCAGTGGCAGGGGCGCGACAGCGTTGCTCTCGCGCGGTGCAGGGCTTAGACACATTGGGTGTAGCAGAGTCCGGCGCGCCCGTAACCCGTACTGCCCCGTGTCTGCAACATAGTGACGAACTGGTTCTTCGGGAGACCCCATGCGCTCAATCGCCGCTGTATTTGCCGCCGCCCTTGTCCTGTCCGGGTGCCAGAGTGTGCGCGACCGCTTCGACGGACCGCAGCCCAATCCGGGTCCGTGCCCCAATGCGTTGTCCCTGTATGACGCGCACCGTCTGGTGGAGTTCAGGGGCGAGGAACGTGTTCTGCGCAATGTCGGCTTTACCGGCGAAATCCTGAATGTGAGGGGTGCCTGCACCTACACCGATACGCGGGTCTCGCCCATCGACATGCAGATGGCTGTCCGCTTTGCCTTTGGCCGCGGCGCAGCTGCCGAGAGCAGCGAGAAAACCTATTAT